>NZ_CGBP01000025.1 GCF_001053095.1 Yersinia similis
TGCTGTTCACACTGGCGGTGATACTGGACGTCCCCACTATGATCCCGGCGGTCAGGGTGGCGGTGTAGACACCACTGCTACCCTCAGTAACTGCGCCAAGGGTGCCCAGCGTCCCGGCAAAGTTCACCGTCTGTCCGGTGACCGGGTTGTTGTTGTTATCACGCAGCGTCAACGTTACCACCGAAGTGTCGCTGCCATTGGCTTCGATATTGACCGGCGCTGCTACAAGGGTAGAGTTCGTGGTGCTCAGCTCGCCACTGTTGCCGTTCAGGGTCACCGTAGCTGGGGTCATGTCCAGCGCAATGCCGTTGATATTCGAGCTGACAGCGGTGGTGCCCGATACCGTTCCCGCCGTCAGGGTCGCGGTGTAGACACCGTTGCCGCTATCGGTCATGGCACTCAGTGTTCCCAGGGGACTAAGAAAGGTCACATTCTGACCCGTTACCGGAATATTGTTGCCGTCTTTCAGCGTCAGCGTCACCACCGAGGTATCGCTGTTATTGGCTTCGATATTGACCGGCGCTGCCACCAACGTAGAGTTGGCAATGTTTATTTTTTGTGCATTCACCGTGATAAGCATGCTTGCCTGACTGGAAGCATTACCTTGGGTGTCATAGGCGATGGCGTTCAGAATATAACTGTTACCACCGGTTCTGTTCATCTGATACTCAGGCAGCGTTATCTCCAGCCCATCCTTGCTGGTTTGTTTTAACACGCCACCTGCCGCCATCAGCTCTGCACTTTGCCAATCTATACGCTCAAGCCCGTGTGTTGCCGTCACTTGCGCGGTGACGGAGAGCTGCGAGAAAGGATCGCCCGCCAGACTGTCCGGTAAGGACAACCGCACCAAATTCTGTTTCTGGTAATCCAGCACAATATGATTGTTACGTTCAACCAAATCATAGCGACTCCCGGCCAGTGTACGGCTCGCTGCAACGGCTGAGGGGTCGATATGGGATTGCCACGTTTCACCCAGGCGATAGTTCAATTGGAAGTTGATATTGCTGTCGTTTTGCCCACCTTTACCGGCGCGATGCTCAGCGCCAATAGTCACTAATGGGATGGGGGTATAATTCACTCCCGCAGTAATGGCGTGCGGATTTTTCTGGCGGTTATCTTTGCCAAACAGCGCGACATCATCACCCCGGTATTTTTCATACATCGCCTTACCGCCCAACTGGGGATACGACGGTAAATAGGCTTCCGCCCGCAGGTCATAACCGTTGGCCGGGCGTTCGTTATAATCGATAAAGTCCCGTGACTGGTGCCAGTCCGTGATACCAAAATAGTTGTTGGCGGACAATTTCAGATAATCAGTCCAGGCTTCTGCGCCCACGCCGATACGCCGGTTCTTACCGGTGAGATCATTATCAAAGAAGGTATTGGCACCATACATCCAGTTCCCCTGGAAGGTACGAACCCCGGCCCCCATATTGACCGTATTGCGGCTGTCTTTATTACGGGCACCGAGTTGGGTAAAGAGAATGGATTTTTCATTATCATACAGCGGGATCAAGACATCGGCCGCACTGCCGTCCAGATGGAAGTCATCATTAATATTCAACTGTACGCGAGCAGTACCGAACTGACTCAGCCACTGTTGTGCTGAGTTATTGAATTCATTGCTGGCCGCAGAACGCACCATCCGCTCACCGGATTTAGCGACATCACCGTTGGATAAGGCAGTGGCACCCGCCACTGCATGACCGGCTAATGTATTTTCTACTGAAAGTCTGTTGTCTTTATTGTTATCTACCGAGAAGGGAGAGGCTTTACGGGGGACATCAATTTCATCGCCCGTCGTCAGGGCAGTGAAGGGACGGGAAAAAGTCCGATAAATATTTATTTTTTTGAGTTCGTCAACGGTAATCCCGTATTTTTTCGCCACCATAGCGACGGTTTCATCCGACCCCAGCACATAAGGCTCAGTAGATGAATAGGAGACTATTGTGTCGGCTTTTGACGCCTTCATTGCCGCAATTGCCGGTGAGAAAGAGACGCTCAGCGGGACAAATAATTGTAATAGTAGTGTGCCCCAGGCAACCCGTCTGATGTGGGTTGGGAGAATATAATGACTTTGTCTGTTCGGTAAAACACCGACAGTAGGCTCTGGTTTTTTAAAAAAAGAAAAACATTTAATCATGTATACGCTCATAAATAACGAACATCACTCTTTATTAAGGATAATAAACAAAGGTCATTCATTACACATAGTTATTATAATGGGATTGTGCACTCGTTTTTTCGAGCGCAGTAACTAAAAAATATTATTAATCAATAGATAAAAATAAATTTAAACAAAAATGTAATTATTTAATTTAATCTTAGAAAAGGACCTTAATTTAAGGTAGTAGTAACTATTGAAAAATACAATGGCAGCTATTTTTTAATTTGCCGTGTCAGTTTTCACAATAATCTTAGGTTAGGAATATATCTAGATAATAATTCTATAATAAAACAATAGCGTAGTGATATAAGATTGAATACCTCTTCATGTAGGAATTATCTCATCACATAGATTTGTAGGTGTAGTGATGTGATGGACATCCCTCGGCACTGTTGCAGTTGCAAATAGGCAGTGGTGATAAACTGAGCTCTCTTTTTGCAGAAGGAGCAGCATATGAACCCTTTCCATGGCCGACATTTTCAAGGCGAGATAATCCTTTGGGCTGTTCGCTGGTACTGTAAATATGGCAGAGCACTGGCGCTGCTGAAGCGTGAGGGCAAGTGTCCACTTAGTGTTGAGCATCGGCAGGTGAAATATCTTAACAACGTGATTAAATGCGGCCACGGTAAGTTGAAGCGGATAATCAATCCGATGTTAGGCTTCAAATCCATAAAAACCGCTTATGCCACAATCAAGGGTATAGAGGTGATGCGCGCGTTGCGTAAAGGTCAGGCTAAACCCTGGTATTATCGTCCCCCTCAGGGAGAAGTGCGCCTGAGCAACTACGTTTTCAGTCTCTAAAGTTTTAACCTGAGAGGAAACTTACCCTCAGCGACTATTTGCAACAGTGCCAGAAGTTGTGCCCGTTTATGATCGCCCTCAGTTAATTACTCAGGCCATCGATAGCCTCTCGTTTAAATTACTGGAAGAGTTTTTGGTCGTAGCTTTGCCTTACTGACATCAATCCCAACGTGACACATGCTTTACCTCAATCAGGCGGTAAAGAAACATCAACAACCTGGTGTCCCCATGAGTGCCAGCCAGATGCGAACAGCAATTTACGAGGGTGCTGTATTACGGGTGCGACCAAAAGCCATGACCGTGGCGACTATCATGGCGGGGCTGCTGCCCATAATGTGGGGTGGCGGTGCGGGTTCGGAGGTGATGCAACGTATTGCCGCTCCGATGATAGGCGGTATGCTCAGTGCGCCGCTACTTTCAATGCTAGTCATCCCGGCGGTGTATATGTTGCTGCATAAGGCAGACCGCCAGCCCTAGCTTGTGATTAGCGGTTCATGATTTGTTATTAATTCAGACCTAAGTCTGGCCTCTCAGGTCTTAGGGCTTTCCGTTGCTCTCTCATCACATCTCAACCTGACTGCATGTTTAGCGATACAGAAAACAACAGCACTAGAAGCCAATCGTTCAATACCGTGACCGCCGGGCAATAGAACAAATAAATTCATACTCCTTTACTCAAAACATTCTACTGATCAGATAACCCCTATTTTACCTAACCGTACCCCCACGTAGTTTGCGCCTAAATATCTCTCCCCCCCCGCTCTACTTATTACATCTTACGTATCCATTATATTACTTACGTAACACCTCACGAAAACAGATTTATTAAAGAAATACAAGAACCGAGATGAATATAGAAGAACAATATTGAGAGTTATATAAAATAACATTTAAATCAACGAAAATAAAAAACAAACAAATAAGAACAGATAATGATAAATAATAAATATGGATGCAATCAAGATAGAATACAACTTGTTACTCATCACTACATCATGAGAAAATACGCCAGAAAACTCATTAAGAATATTGAAAGTTAAAATAAAGACAATTCACCACAATCTTAATAACATTATTACGACCATATTATGACCAAGATTTTCTTTTTTCCACACAATATGTCGAAAGGAGAAAACAACGCTAAATACAGCGATGCGACACAAATCATAATAAATTGCATAAAAACATTAGAAACATACACAGACCACTCACACAGAACAGGTAGCCACCAGTATGGAGAAAAATGAGATTGTGTTTAAATTAGAAGGCGCGGTGCTATTCTCTCCGGAAAAACGCTGCTTAAGCGGACCCGATGGATCAGTGGCGATATTAACTGAAAATAATCTTAGATTTTTACAACTCTTACTTAATGGCGTCACTGAAAAAGAAGAGATCATCAATGAAGTGTGGAAAGAGCAACGAGGGGCTATCAGTGAGAGCAGCTACTATGGGCAGTTGTATATGCTGCGTAAAGCCTTCCTACAGGTCGGCCTAAAAGAATCGCTGATACACACCATCCCCCGTAAAGGGGTGCGCTATACCGGGTCGATTAGCCAGATAGCGATAAATAGCAGTCTAGAAAATCAACAGAGTAGTGAGACTGCTAACCCCGTTTCTATCATGCACGATCCTACTCTGTTGGCGGTAGCTACAATACCCACCAATGCCGGAACAATGACATTATCCCCTCCAGCCACTAAGAAAAGTTTTTTGCACAGCTACCGTTGGAAAAAACTGATCTCATTATTGGCTGTTTTCTCTTTCTGTTGGCTCTCATTTCTCTCAGCTTTGGTCATTATTATCTTATTAAAAGGAGAGTGACTTATCGTTAATATTAAGAGTGAGATAAGTGTAATTTTAAAAGACTAAATGATGATTGCCATGAAGCCAAAAAACAAAAAACACCGTTAAATAGTTAGCACTACGAACGAGGCAAGAAAGAAAAAATTCACTCTAGTCTGGCAGTAGAAAATGAACGCCACGGTGCTCATACAAAACATAACGGGTACAACACCCATAACTATTTTAAAAGGAAAAGTATTATGATGAACTTCATGACTAAAGCTTACGTTACCGCACAAGTTAAAGCACAAGCCTTCGCACAGGATAACCGTGGTTCTATCATTGAATATGTGATGATCATTGCACTGGCGGGTGTCTTTATTGGTCTGGCAAAACCAGAGTTGAAGGAATTGATTGAGAATACCATCTCAGCAGCAAAAACAAGTATTGCTCCATAATATCAGCAATAAATATGGCAGCCGTTGGCTGCCATATCCTTTACCTTAATATTAGGTCTGACGATGGATATAATTAGATTCTCGTTAATGGTATTAATCGTCTCTCAGCTATTATTTGTTTGTTACAGTGACATCCGCCACAGAATAATAAGCAATAAGTTTGTTATTAGCATTGCATTCAACGCCATTATATTGATCCTGGTAACACATCATACTGTTAGTATCATTATTCCTATTGTCGCACTATTTTTCGGCTATATTATTTTTCATTTCAACGTGATGGGAGGCGGCGATGTAAAATTGATCACAGTACTCCTGCTGGCACTGACGGCAGAACAGTCATTAAATTTTATAATCTACACAGCGATCATGGGCGGAGTTGTTATGTTAGTAGGTTTATTAATCAATCGCGCTGATATCCAAAAACGCGGGATTCCCTACGCCATTGCTATCACTGCTGGATTTCTATTATCTGTATTAATTTAAATGGCTGAAATAAATTGATTTATCACGATAGCATGACAAAAGGTACGAATAATGAATCGAAAATTTCTTATATTATTTTCACTCCTGATTGTTGCCATCGGAATCTCCGGTATTCTGTTAAATCCTGATAAGGAGATACCTGAATTACTGGCTCAGACAGAGAAAAGAAAAGAGAAAAACATTGTATTAGCCCAAACACGCCATGACCTTAGCGCCGGTGCTTTAGTCTCCAGACAAGATTATTCATTACAGAATATCACTGTAGATGAATCGAGCGGTCTGGTTAAAAATGATCTATCACATGGTCATAGAATTGATGGTCATTTATTAAAAAACAATATTTTAGCGGGTTCATATATTACCGATGAAATGTTAATCTCGCCCAATAGCCATGAATTTTCCCAGTTAAATTTAAAAAACGGAGAGATAATTTATAAATTTTTTATTACGAAAAAAAATGAATACTTACTGAACACCTTAAATCCGGGTGACTTTCTTTCATTCCAATTGCTGACACTTGAAACGAATAAAGCAAAAGGAATGGAAAATGGTATTGCTATTGATAGCAATAGTATGAATAGCAAGCAAAGGCAAAAGTATTCACTTAATAACGTGATACCTAACATGCCGATATTAAGCATTAAAACGTATTCATCTGAAGAGTTATCAGTAAAAAACAACAAAAACAATAAGACTGAAGAGTATTCCCTGGGTTATATTGAAGTGATAATGAAAATACAAGACCTCGAATTTATCCATACGGTGGAGAAAGCCGGTGAGGTGTTTTTAACCCCCAAGAGTGGCGATCACAAACGAATAGATTTGGATGAAATTATCCCTACATTACAGACAATAAGAGAGCTAAGAGGATGAATCGACATCAACTAAAAGATAAAAAACAAAATATAATTATATTCTCGGTTATCTTTATTCTCTACTTTTTGTTTGAAAACACAGCTACTGCCAAGCAAATTTATCTGCCCATTGGTGGTTCACACATTATAAAAACACAGGAAGAGATAGATACGGTTTTTGTCTCTGCCGCAAAAACAGCTGACTATGAAATAGTCGATAATAACAGTGTTATTATTTATGCTAAAAAAGAAGGCTTGGCTGAATTCACTTTGTTCAACAAAAATCATCAGCCGATAAGTAAAACACGAGTGCTGGTGAATAATACTATCAATGATGCTTATCGAAGAATACGTACAGAGTTTCCTGATAGTAAGATAGAAATAAATAAGATAGGCGAAAGCTATATACTTACGGGGAGTGCCGAAACCGAGGAAGCAAAAGATACCATTACCAGTATTATCGGCGAGGCGACTGCAAGTAAAAAAGAAAAAGAGAGAGAAGAGAGTTATCAAAGCAACCCTGAATATCGGGGTGTTATTAATAAAATTAAATTACCTCAAGCCAATCAAGTTAATGTAAAACTCACTATTGTAGAAATAACTAAAGATTTTACTGAAAACATAGGGCTAGATTGGAATTCGATAAAAAGTGCAGCAGGCGCTTTTCAGTTTTTAAATTTTAATGCACAAAGCATCAGCACATTAGTCCATGCTATTAATGATGAGGCAATTGCCAAAGTACTGGCAGAACCGAATCTATCGGTCTTATCAGGTGAATATGCCTCCTTCTTGGTTGGCGGTGAAATACCGATTGTTAGCACCAATCAGAATGGTATTAATGTCGAATATAAAGAGTTTGGCATTAAATTAAACATTGGTGCCAAAGTGAATGAGAAGAAACGTATCCGTGTCATGTTAGGTGAAGAGGTCAGCAGTATCGATAAAGTATTTAATCTTAGAGGTGGGGACTCCTACCCTTCATTACGCATACGTAAGGCAAATACCACAGTAGAGTTAGGTGATGGTGAAAGTTTTATCCTCGGTGGCCTGATCAGTAGTACTGAACGGGAGTCACTTAAAAAAATTCCGTTTATTGGTGATGTTCCCTTATTAGGGGCTTTATTCCGTAATGCACAAACTCAGAGGAATCAGAGTGAATTGGTGGTAGTCGCAACCGTAAACCTGGTAAAACCGGTATCGGCAAGACAGATTGAACTCCCTGATTTTATGCATACCTCTACGGTAGAACGTTTTTTCAATCTGACCAATATCAAAGATACTAAGCGTAGAAAACAGGCGAAAGATTTTCTGCAAAAAGGAGGTTTTATAAAATGAAATGGATATTCATCATAATGGCTATTCTCTTTTCTAATAGAGGGACTACTGCGGTCACAATTAAACCATCCGCCAATGAGTATTCTTACATATTAATAGATGAATATCTCACCAATAAAATTGAAAAACATCAATTTCCCCTTAAATTAAATGACAGTCTGCCATTAGAATTAAATTGCAATTATATGAATAAGGACTACCGGAATAAAAATAATGATGTTCATGGGTGTTCTGTTTATAAAAATAGACATTACGCCATTATCGAATCATGGAATAAAAATTTATAATGGTGGTAGCATGCAATTAATTCTCAATAAAGATCTAATCAACAAAAAAGACAATAGGGAAAAAAGTGTTATTGTGATTATCTCAACCAGAAAATGGTTAAAAGATAAAATATCTGAACATGTGCGATTGGCTGATATAAAAAACATCAAAGAAATAGATGATGATATTTTTAGTACATCATCAATCTCGCTTCCCGACAATGTGAAAGGGATTATTATAGATATAAATGATAATCATGATATCAACACTATTTTTGACCTAATGAAGATTCATACACCACGGGACAGTTGGTGTATATTAGTGGGTGATATCGATTCTATTAGTGTTGCACAACAATTTATTGAGAGAGGTATCTTATATCTTCACATCCAATCACAATTGCCCGATCTCACGCAAAATTTACTAAAAGGTATCCAAATAGAGTCAGATAGAAAAGCATTTTTTATCAGTATACTGGGTTGCCGCGGGGGGATAGGCACGACATTACTCAGTTACCAACTGGCGCATGTGATCACCCAAATAAAAAAATCGCCTACCTTGTTATTACAAGGCAATCAAGGTTCTCAAGATCTCGATTTGATCACTGAAAAAAAAATGGGCGAAGATATTACTGATTACCAGAAAAATTTTGATCTTATGCGAGGAAACGAAAGAAAACTCAGTGAAGTTAATGAGCATAACAATAAAAAACATAACTTTATTATTTTCGATCAGACAATTCATAATGCACGTAAAGAAAAAACACTAGACTATATCTCTAACTCAAATTGCATTATTCTACTTATTGATCATAGCATGATGTCAGTTCGTGTAGCGAAAGAGTTTATTGATACTTTGGAAAGATTCAAGAGAGATAATAGGCAAGCCATTAGATTATTTATTTGCCTTAACGAAAACAGACCAATAACAAAAGATATGTTGACGGTTTCTGATATCCAATCATTATTAGGCCATTCTATTGATACAGCGATACCTTATATCAACAATGCGAAAAAATCACTGAATAGCCCTGACTATTTTGGCAGAAAGAAAACTAAGATTGTTGAACTGGCAAAACAATCTTTAGGTATAAATATAAATTTATCCTCTCATACCAATATGTGGATTAGGGAAAAACTCAATAAATTATTTAAATAAATGAGGTTATTATGATTGTCCCTTTAAAAATACAAGAGTTAATGCGTGAAAGAATGTTAGCCAATATTGACATTAATAAAGTTGAACTCCTGGTTGGTGATCGTAACAAACTTATCGGATTGCTCTCTCAAACATTCGATGATTTATTTAATAACAATGAATATAACTTAACGACTCAAGCTCAAAAATATATTATTGAAATGATAGCCGATGAAATAACCGGCTTTGGCCCATTAAGAGAACTTATGGAGGATGATTCCATTAGTGATATTATGGTCAATGGTCCAGAAAGAATATTCATCGAAAGATATGGTCTGTTAAAATTAACTGATCGGCGGTTTGTTAATAACACTCAGCTCACCGATATCGCAAAGCGTTTAATGCAAAAGGTTAATCGACGCATTGATGAAGGACGCCCATTAGCAGATGCCCGTTTAATCGATGGCAGCCGAATAAACGTCGCTATCAGCCCCATTGCTTTAGATGGCACCGTCCTTTCTATCCGTAAATTCAGTAAAAATAAACGGAGATTAGAAGATTTGGTAGATATGGGAGCCATGAGTAGTGATATGGCAAATTTCCTGATTATTGCTGCCAGTTGCCGGGTAAATATTATTATTTCCGGAGGTACAGGTTCAGGGAAAACCACGCTATTGAATGCGCTTTCAAAATATATTTCAGAAGATGAGCGGGTGATAACACTAGAAGATGCTGCGGAACTGAATCTGGAGCAACCTCATGTGGTCAGGATGGAAACCCGTCTGGCAGGGCTGGAGAATACCGGCCAGATAACCATGCGCGATCTGGTGATTAACTCTCTGCGTATGCGCCCTGACAGGATCATTATTGGTGAGTGCCGGGGTGAGGAAACCTTTGAAATGTTGCAGGCGATGAATACTGGCCATAACGGTTCAATGTCCACCCTACATGCCAATACTCCCCGTGATGCTGTCGCCCGTTTAGAGAGTATGATTATGATGGGGCCGGTCAATATGCCTCTCATTACCATCCGCCGTAATATTGCATCTGCAATTAATCTTATTGTCCAAGTATCACGTATGAATGATGGCTCGCGAAAAATTCGCAATATCAGCGAGATCATGGGAATGGAAGGTGAACATGTTGTTTTGCAAGATATATTTACTTTTCAACCAGCCAGTACTCGTGATGATCAAGGGCGTATTCAGGGTGAGTTTATCAACCATGGGCTATTTAATCGCTCATCAGTCAGAATAAACGCCGATATCCATAATCTGGCCACTGAGTTAAACAGTGTTTTCTCTACGGTGAGCAAATGATTTATTACGTCGTAGTGTTATCTGGTATTTTATTACTTGTACTGAATAACCTTAAATGGATGAAAATAAAGCGCTCAATAAGCAATACCAAAAAGAGCAAGGCGAAAAGTACCTCGTCTATTACTATACTGATAAAGAAAATATTTTTTGAATGGGTTAATTATTTATCAACCCATAGTAAAAATACACCTCATATATTATTGCCACTAGCTTCACTGGCAATAGTCTATTATATAAACAGCACTTGGATTAATGTTAATTATTCTTTTATTTTTATTATCAACATAATTTTTATTATTTTTTTACAACTAAAATATGCTCGTTCAAAACATTATTTATTATTTAAGCAAGATTTCCCTGAAGTATTATTAATGATTAATATGGCAGCAAGCAGTGGTGCCAGTATAAATCAAGTACTGGAGCGCTGTGGGAAAGAGATTAGAGGCCCCCTAGGGCAAGAATTAGGGTTGATCTGTCGGCGATTAAATCTTGGTGAACCCCCTGAAACCGTTTTTTATGATGCGTATGAGAGGTTCCATTATCCAGAATTTTATTTCTTAGTGACAATCATACTGCTTAATATTCAGCAAGGAGGGCAGTTAAAAGAACTGATTACCCGATTATCCCAGATAATAACAAAGAAAAAAACAACCGAACAAAAGAAGGCCGTCATGACAGCTCAAATAAGAATGTCGGTTAATATTATTTCTATCATGCCAATGTTATTTTCTTTTTTACTTTATCTACTCGACCCCACGACGATAGAGTTTGTATGGCAACACCCCACAGGTAGATTTATTATCTATTATATTATTACTAGTGAGGTTATTGGTATATTAATTATTAGGAAAATGCTAGGTAAATCCCTATGAGAATAATTTTCTTTACGTTATTAATACTATTTGGTTTGATTATAATGTTAAAAGTTAACTCGCGCTCAAGAAGAATATCAACTTATAATAAAATAAACTCGCGTGAAAATAAAAGCAAAGAGACAAATAATGACACAAAAGATAAACCGACCGTACTGTCTGATTTTATAAAACTCCCTATTGTTTTATCTAATATTCTGTATCTAAAGGTTTTAATTATTATTTTTATATTATTAGTCACTGCAATATTGGCTATTTTTAATATAGTGAATATCACTCAAAAAACATTGATCATTATTGGGTTGTTATCTATTATCACAACCTTATATGCACCCAAAATGATAATAAAAAGTGTACTCACCAAAAGAACAAGCACCTTATTGAAATCTTTGCCTTTCTTTATTGATATTACAGCAGCATGTGTTCAATCTGGCATGACAATAGAAAACTCATTAAATTATACTACACAAAAATTCCAAACAATAAATACCGACCTATGCTTGATTATGTCAAAAGTGACCAAGCGTGCTGAAATAAATGGTTTAGAAAATGCGATTAAAGAGCTTCAATATTACTCACCGGCAATAGAAATGAAAATGTTTTGCAGCACGCTGCAATACAGTCTTAGTTTTGGCTCAACGGTGTACGAACAACTGACTCACTTATCACAAGATATGAGAGAAATGCAGCTACTGATGACAGAAGAGAGCATCAGTAAATTATCCACAAAACTAACACTTCCATTATTTTTATTTATTTTAATCCCTTTCGTCTTATTGGTTATCTCACCGAGTATTCTGGAGCTACTTAACTATGTTAAAAATATTTAATACTATTCTTATCATCCCAGTGATGCTTTTTCTGTTAAGCGGCTGTTTGAGTAAACAGAGTTTAAGCACAAAAGAATTTTCTTATCGTGAAAGCATTTTAATTAAAGCCAATAATCAAGTTGGGTTGATTAAACTCTATCGCGAATCACTAAAGAATAAAGAGGACGAATCAATAAGAATTAAATTGGCTAATTCCTATTATATCTCCGGGGATAGTTATTCTTCTTTATATTATCTACAACCCATTTCACATATACCCAACGTATCCATCTATCTTTTACAGATAAAAAATTTAATTAACAAAGGCGATAATTCTGGTGCCACCACGGTACTGCACAGATTATTATCTATTGCCCCCCATAATCCTGAAGCACATAACTTAAAAGGTATTATTCTGGCTAACAGTGGTGATACAGCAGGAGCGCATAATGCTATTATTCAATCACAGGCACTGTTTATCCAAGAAGATATTGCAAGAAATAATATTGCAGTCATTTCAATGTTAGAAAAACGTTATAAAGACGCAGTGAAGATATTACTACCGGACTATCTTTCCGGTAAAAGAAACAGTTTAATATTACATAATCTGGTATTTGCATTGATTAAAATTGGTGATACTCGCTACGCAAAGAACATTATTGAAGCTGAGCGGTTATCTGATAATGCTGACGAGTTAGTGTTAGCGCTGAGTCAGGTTGATTCACTCCCTCAAGAACAATCCGTCATTAGGGAAAAATGATGAGATATACAATATTACGTTTATTGCCGGCGAATAGAGGTTCTATCGCTGTTGAATTTACGTTAATTTTTATCCTTTTTATCTTTATGCTGCTATTGGTTGTAGAAACCTCTCGCTTGTTTTATATATCGGCTAATCTTGATTTCGCATTATCTGAAGCAGCTAAAACCGCTAAAAATAAGGATGATGAAAACGAACTCTCTTATCAACAACTTTTTGACCGCCATTTTAATCAACAAGTTACTGTTCTGGGGGCATTGGTTCATACCCCCCCCTCCGCAAGACTTACGGTTAATTTTAGTCATAGTGTGGCTGATCTTATTAATGGCAATAGTGAAGAAAACAATCACACTCTACCACTCGCCCACTATCAGGTACGATTAAATTACCAGCCGATATTCTTACCTTTCCCTCAGGCATGGGTAAATACGTTATTGTCCAGGGAGGTGATTTTTGTCCAAGAAAAATAATACGTTAATCAATAATCAAGGTGGTGCAATTATTGTTGAATTTGCATTTGTGACTTTTATTATTGTTTTATTTATAAAACTGCTGATTACTATCGCTGAATATCAGTCGATTTCCGGTAAGTTAGATCGTCTTTCATATTCAGCGGCGGGTATCATTCGTGAAAGGGGGCGGTTATATCCACATGATCCTGAATTGAATCAACAGCAAGTTGATCAACTCAAAGATCTTGTTCAGCGTGCGTTACTCAACTCGGGTGTACCTGCTGATAACCTCACGATGCGAGTAGAGACATTACATTTTAACCCCATCGAGCCACCAGGTTCTCGTCAGCAACAAGTTGATGAGCACAAGAGCCTGTCATTCAGCACTGGCGATTGCTCCCCGGTTCAACCGCTCCGTGGGTTAGTTGCACTATCACCATTAAGCCAAAGTGAACGCTGGGTGCCGCTCTATCAGGTCACAATATGCCTGCCTCCCCCTCAGAGATACCGTGACCTGATGAGTGTAAGCCCCCTGCCAACATTGAAATCATCGGCTATCACTATCGGGCGCTAAACAGCCTACGAATATACCCAACATACTTCAAGTTGCATGTACGTTGGCTGCACTTTCCTGCACCTGGAATTTTTTGGGTATAAATAAAATATAATAAAGGTTATATATGCAAAAAAAAACAATGGCAACTTTCATACTAGAGAAATGTGAGTTTTTTCTTAAAAATAGACAGGGGGCCATTCTATTTTCTTTTGTGGCGTTAATACCTGTTTTTATTGGGTTGATATTTTTGTCTTTTGAATTTTCTCACTTTATCCAAAAGAGAGCTAAACTCTCTGATGCGCTTGAACAAGCATCTTTAGCCTTATCAACAGAAAATAATTTTAGGAACGATAGAACCAGTAATAATAGAAATAATTATCTGGTTACATCGTATGCACAATCTTATTTACCGTCAGAGCGTTTCTCGCAACCAAGGATAGTCAATACCTACAATGAGATTTTAGGTTACACTGAATATAATGCCAGTCTGCAGATGAATTATCAGTTAGCATTATTAAACTCTTACTTAAAACAAACTCCCTCGCCGACATGGGATGTTAGCGAAAATGCGGCCGCCAGAAAGTATTTATCATCAATAGCCGAACCTATAGATGTCGTGTTTGTTACCGATTTTTCCGGATCGATGAATTTACCTTTCGGGGATATTGAGCTAAATAACAGAATAACTAAACTTGATGAGCTAAAAGCAATTTTTGTAAAATTAAATAAGCGAATATTTTCAAATGATGGTATTAATACAATTGGATTTGTTCCCTTCTCATGGGGCACCAAAAGAATGTCTACCAATGGGCAGTTATCATCTACTTATTGCCACTTCCCCTATTCACCTAAGAAAATTGATGGAAATGGTCATTATCTTCAACGTTATACTGCCTCAAATTTGAAGTATATTCCTGGTTTGGAAAATCTCAGTGGGATCGATAATATCGCTTACGGTAAATTAGATGAAGATAAACACCACGCCATCCTTACTGAAATAGAAAAAAAATATAAAGAAAATATAATATCAACTAAAACCCGAGAGCAGGCCAAATATTTTATTGATAAAGCATATAAAGTAAATCAAATTTCTACCATCACTAAAATTGTGGAAGAACATATTGATTATAAAGAAACAATAAACTCAATTGACCAAAATGGTGAAACGATTGATATACCAATGGATGACATATTAGATCCATTTTTCTGTCTAAAAGAGACCAACGCAAAATCACTTAATTTTGATCATAATTCAAAAGGAGATATAGACGAAATCCTCAAGATGAATGCTGAGGGGGGAACATTAGCCAGCTCGGGAATATTAGTGGGTAACAAAATGCTCACTGAAAGCCCAAATAACAATAAACTGATGATTATCCTGTCTGATGGTGATGATAATACGCAAAAAATGAGTTCTCCACACGATCAGAAAGTGGGCATCATCAATATCACGCAAAAATTGATTACTGAAGGTATGTGTCAGAAAATTAAAGATAATGGCATAAAAATGGTTTTTATAGGGGTTGGCTACGTTCCCGATAATAATATTATCGATTGGGAAAAAGACTGTGTAGGAGCCGGTAATTTTTATCTGGCAAGAAATGCCCACGAATTAGAAATTAGTATCGAACGAGCACTGGTTGTTGATGATGAAGTGGGGAGAAATATCCCTAAAAACTGAGATTGATGCAAGCGCGGTAACAGTAACCGCGCTTGCAAAAATTTATTGTGCGCCGCTGGATCCCGCTTCCACACCCACTAATCCAACTTTGAGATAGCCTGATTTACGTAGCGCATCCATCACGCTCATCAAGGTTTCATAATCCACCACTTTATCTGCCTGGAAGAAAATCGTGGTTTCTTTATTGGATTGGGTCACTTTGTCCAGTGCCGTGGCTAATGTTTCACGGTCAACTGGCTGGTCACCGATATAAAGCTGGTTATCCGCTTTAACCGTCAAGAATACCGGTTTCTCTGGCCGCGGCTGCGGTACTGCCGAAGATGCAGGTAGATCCACTTTGATATCTACCGTTGCCAACGGCGCGGCGACCATAAAGATAATCAACAGCACCAACATGACATCAATAAACGGCGTCACGTTAATTTCGTGTAGTTCTCCACTCTCGTCGAGGGAATCATTCATTCGCATTGCCATAAATCACCCTGCTCGTAATTGATGAGGATGGCGAGGGGACTTTACTTCGGCGCTACTGGCTAAATCTAAATCGCGGCTCAACAGCAGTAATACTTGTGCCGCAACATCACCCACTTGAGCACGATAATTTCCGATCTGGCGAGCAAAGATATTATAAATAACGACCGCAGGGATCGCAGCGACTAGCCCTAACGCCGTTGCCAATAACGCTTCGGCAATCCCCGGAGCGACAACCGCCAGATTGGTGGTCTGTGAGTGGGCAATGCCGATAAAGCTGTTCATGATGCCCCAAACCGTACCAAACAAACCGACGAAGGGGGAAATCGCACCAATCGTTGCCAGGAAGCCATTACCTTTGCCCATTTGGCGGCCAATGGCGGCTACCCGTCGCTCCAAACGGAAAGCAGTACGTTCTTTAATACCATTATTGTCATTTGACTCTATCGACAACAAGCGCTCGTTCAGTGCTTCACGCAGTAACAAACTGCTTACGCTGTCTTGAGCAAAATCTTCTGCTCGTTCTGAAGC
Source organism: Yersinia similis (assembly GCF_001053095.1). Taxonomy (GTDB): domain Bacteria; phylum Pseudomonadota; class Gammaproteobacteria; order Enterobacterales; family Enterobacteriaceae; genus Yersinia; species Yersinia similis. The sequence continues at coordinate 16,739 of NZ_CGBP01000025.1, forward strand.
GGTATCAAGATCGGTCACGGCACCAATCACATCATGCTCTTGACGTAACCGACGGCGAGCGCGGAATAATTCAGTTCCTTTAGAGAATAAAATGGTCCAAGTGACGATAGAAGCCAGCACCAAGCCAATCATGACACCTTTAACAACCACGTCCGCATTCTGATACATACCCCAGACAGATAAATCCATCGCCAGCTTTTGTGGTACTGGAGCCGTAACGGGCTGAACCATAGGTGCTGGTATTGATTCTGACGTTAATACTGATTCTGATGTTAATACTGACTCTGGTGTTGATTCAGGTATTGCAGCAACCGAGGTAATTTCTGGTGCAGGTAACGGGGTTGACGTTGCCGCTGTGGGTGCGGTAACCGTAGCCGCAACCGCACTGCCGTTGCCTTGTGTGGCTTGTGCATGGCCCGCTAAACCTGTAGCCAGTAATAATACCATCACGCCTTTCATCACCCGGCCTTGCACTAGTGATGTCTCTTTAATCTCTTTGCCAGCTATTTTCACGCTGCGCCTCCACCCAATATGCATGTCAATTTAAGGACAAAATCAGCTTTTGATCATATCAAACAAACAGCGGATTGATAGTAATTATCATTAGTATTTGGCAAGATTTTTTTTGAGCGCAAGAAAGAATGAAGTCAATATCGACGGTGCCCCCACGCCGAACTAACGGTTGTTGTTAGCTGTTGCTTCTAACTAACCGCCCATCCATAAGGAAGAAGTGATTGATTGAATAGAAGAACGCTTAAGTCAGTAGCCGCCCTCTTAAGGCGCTATTTATTAATAAATGTTCTGTTTGGTTATTTACACAGAATTTTTCTGCCGCAAAACAGCAGAAAACAGCGAGTCGCTCTCTTTAGTTTTTTTCATGGTAAAAGCTACTCTCAGACAACAATCATCATGCTAACGTAGGAATACATCCCCAAAATGAATGCTAGCTGGCGATTGACTAGTCTGGCTTATACGAAGGTGACAACACAATTATGGCAGTGAATAAAGCAGCCCCAGAAAAACTGGAAACAGCATTAGTCAGCGCAGGGCGAAGTAAAAAATTTACTCAAGGCTCGGTGAATACCGTGATCCAGCGAGCATCATCTCTGGTTTTCGAATCAGTAAAAGCGAAAAAACATGCCACGATCAATCGGGGCAATGGTGAGTTGTTCTATGGCCGCAGAGGAACATTGACCCACTTCTCGTTGCAAGAGGCAATGACGGAACTGGAAGGGGGGGCAGGTTGTGTGCTTTATCCTTGTGGGGCCGCCGCCATCAGTAATGCTATTTTATCTTTTGTCGCTACTGGCGATCATGTGCTGATGACTGGCTCAGCTTATGAGCCAGCCCAAAGTTTCTGCGATAAAATTTTATCGCGCATGAATATCACGACCACCTATTTTGATCCCATGATAGGTGCAGGGATTGCTTCACTGATTACCCCGAAAACCAAAGTGATATTTCTTGAGTCACCCGGTTCCATCACCATGGAAGTGCAGGATATCCCTGCGATGGTTACGGCCATCCGTTCGGTGGCTCCGGATGTCGTTATCATGATGGACAATACCTGGGCCGCTGGTGTGCTATTTAAAGCACTGGATTTCGATATCGATATCTCTATTCAGTCCGGTACTAAATACATTATTGGTCACTCTGATGCCATGCTGGGCATTGCGGTTGCCAATGCCCGCTGCTGGGAACAACTGCGTGAAGACTCTTATTTGATGGGTCAGATGGTCGATGCTGATACCGCCTATCTTGCCAGCCGGGGCTTACGTACGTTAAGCGTCCGGTTAAAACAACATGAGAAAAACAGCATTGAAATCGCTAACTGGTTGGCAGAGCGCCCAGAAGTGGCGGTGGTTTATCATCCCGCACTGCCAGGCTGCAAGGGCCATGAATTCTACAAACGGGATTTTCATGGCTGTAATGGTTTGTTTTCTTTTGAATTAAAAGAAGAATTAACCCAGCAGCAACTGGAAAATTATCTGGATCACTTTACCCATTTCAGCATGGCCTTTTCATGGGGTGGGTTTGAATCGCTGATATTAGGTTATCAGCCGAAGGATATTCGTGCGATCCGCAAATATGATGCGGAAGGCATCAAAGGGACATTATTCCGTCTGCATATCGGCCTTGAGAATGTGCAAGATTTGCAAGACGATCTGGCCGCAGGATTTGAGCGAATTCAAACCGTACAATAGATGTCTCCACTCCGTTAATGCGCTATCAACTCCTGGTGCATTAACGCTCCCTTACATAAAAGTACCAACGATAGGTTTATATCGCCTGCCAAATTGAGTTATTGGGGATAAGATCAACGTGATTTCACCTCATTAAAGATATACTGATACCCACCAACGATATCCTCACACGTTAGGCAAACAGGAAGAGAAATGGATGTATTACGTGAAATCCTTCATGCTCTCTGGCAACAGGATTTTAGTAAACTGGCTGACCCAAATGTTATTTGGGTGATTTACGGTATACTTTTTACCACCCTATTTTTAGAAAACGGTTTACTTCCCGCCTCTTTTCTCCCCGGAGATAGCTTGTTGCTATTGGCCGGTGCTTTGATAGCCAAAGGGGTCATGGGTTTCCTGCCCACGCTGATCATTCTGACCACCGCCGCCAGTTTAGGCTGTTGGTTAAGTTATCTACAAGGCCGCTGGTTGGGTGATACGTCGGTGGTGAAAAGATGGTTGTTACAGCTCCCTCTTCAATACCGTCAGCGCGCCCATACCCTGTTTGTTCGCCATGGCTTAGCCGCCTTGTTGATGGGCCGTTTTCTGGCTTTTGTCCGTACGTTATTACCAACACTGGCAGGCATTTCTGGCCTAAACAGTATGCGTTTTCAGTTATTTAACTGGCTAAGTGGCCTGCTATGGGTTGGCAGCGTCGTGGGCTTGGGTTTTGCCCTCAGCCATGTTCCGTTAGTTAAACAGTATGAAAATCAGGTGATGACAGTACTGATGATTTTACCCATTGTTCTGTTATTGGCCGGTTTAGTCGGCACACTGATTTTGGTATGGTGCAAACGCAAGAGCACCACCGAATAGCGTAACTAAGTGAATAAAACGGCGTCTGATACGCCGTTTCTATGAGGCCTTGGTTGCAGCTATCGCTCCTCAGTCAAGGGTCAATTAATACGCTGTTTGGCAACATCTTCACTCGGCGTATGACCAAAGTAGCGTTTAAACTCACGGCTGAATTGTGAGGCACTCTCGTAACCCACTTTGATCGCCGCAGTACTGGCTTTCAGCCCATCATGTAGCATCATCATGCGCGCCCGATGTAATCGGTAAGACTTCAGATATTGCAGTGGAGAGGTGTTGGTCACTGCTTTAAAGTTATGGTGGAATGCTGAAACACTCATATTTACCTCTGCCGCTAATTGCTCGACACTGAGGTTATCGGCAAACTGATTTTCGATGTGCCGCAATGTTTTGGTGATCTGGTTAAAGTGCCCATGGCGGTTAACTAACGCTTGCAAGGCCCCACCGCATGACCCACACAATACGTAGTAGAGAATTTCCCGCACAATTTGGGGGCCAAGGACACGGGCATCACGGGCAATGGACATCACATCCAGTAACCGTTCGGTTGCACACAGCATCTCTTCTGTCAGAGGGGCGGAGTTCACACCCGAGGTATTGCCCGGCGGTTTTTCCAGCTCGTCATCCCCCATGCTCATCATTAAATCTTGTAACATCCGGCTGTCTACTTGAATGGAAATCCCGGCCAATGGTATTTCAGGGCTAGCAAATGTTTCACACTCAAACGGCAGAGGAACACTCAGGATTAGGTAGTTTTTTGGATCATACTGAAACACTTTACTGCCCAGATAACCCACTTTGTGTCCCTGAAATATAATTACCACACTGGGGGTGTACATTACCGGTGTTCGCGGTTGATGCACTGTAGAGTACAAAATTTTCACCCCAGATACCGTTGAGGGGGTTAAACCATCACCTTGAGCCAGACGCGCAATTTTATCTGCCATTTGTGCTTGAATATCAATCACATCAATCATTACGCCCTCGTCCGCTTTTGTATGACTTTGGATAACAGAGACCATGCTATTTGTTACCCCAAGTGATCGATTACCAAAAAACCTACTGTTCAAAACAATCTGACATAGATTGTGTCTTATTTGCTGGGTTTTCTACAGTGATCTGGAGAAATAGGCAAGAGCAAGGCAGAAATGTGCATTGAGGTCTGTTCTTAAGTTGCCGACAATGGTTACCAATGAAATTAAGTACATCGTTATTATACTTGTACTAATATTGGCTAAATCGCACTCACATTGGCTAAAAAGCGCTCCGGGCACAGTGATGCGGTTACTGATAAATACTCACTGCATCACCTTATAGCGAAGCAGCAACACCTATTTTTTACTGTTCATCCCATAAGCTGGAAGAGAAATCATGCAAAATTTTACCCTTCATACCCCCACTAAAGTGCTGTTCGGTACCGGTCAAATCGCGCAATTGACTCAAGAGATCCCGGCGGATGCCCGGATCTTGATTACCTACGGCGGCGGCAGCATTAAACAAAATGGCGTGCTGGATCAAGTTCATAAAGCATTGAAAGGCTTTGATTTTCTGGAATTTAGCGGCATAGAACCCAATCCAACCTATGAAACTCTGATGAAAGCTGTCGAGCTATGCCGGACTGAAGGTATCAACTTCCTGCTGGCCGTTGGTGGAGGGTCAGTATTGGATGGCACCAAATTTATTGCTGCTGCAGTCAATTATCCGCAAGATCCATGGCACATTCTGGAAACCACAGGGCGCGATATTACTGAAGCGCTGCCAATGGGTTCGGTTCTGACCTTACCGGCAACAGGTTCTGAGGCTAATAATGGCGCAGTTATCAGCCGCCGTAGCACCGGAGATAAGCAGCACTTCTTCTCACCCCATGTCCAGCCCCTGTTTGCCGTGCTGGATCCAGTGGTCACTTATACCTTGCCACCACGCCAGGTGGCTAACGGTGTGGTCGATGCTTTTGTTCATACCATTGAGCAATACCTGACCTATCCCGTGGATGCCAAAGTACAGGATCGCTTTGCTGAAGGGCTATTGTTGACCCTGATTGAAGAAGGCCCGAAAGCACTACAAGATCCGGAAAACTATAATGTCCGCGCCAATATTATGTGGAGCGCCACCATGGCATTGAATGGCCTGATTGGTGCCGGCGTACCGCAGGACTGGGCGACTCATATGCTGGGCCACGAGTTGACTGCACGCCATGGTTTGGATCATGCACAAACATTGGCAGTGGTGTTACCGGCCCTGCTGGTTGCGAAGAAACAACAAAAACGCGCCAAACTGCTGCAATATGCAGAGCGTGTCTGGGGGTTGCGTGAGGGCAGTGAAGATCAACGCATTGATGCGGCGATTGAAGCGACCCGTCACTTCTTCGAAAGCCTGGGTGTGCCCACTCGCTTATCCGCCTACAAACTAGACGGCAGTTCTATTCCAGATCTGATTAAAAAGCTGGAAGAGCACGGTATGACCAAGCTGGGTGAACACAGTGACATCACCTTAGTTGACAGCAAACGTATCTATGAAGCGGCGGTATAACCGCTTTATATAAGATTTAACCTGCATTTATCCTGTACTAGAACTGGCAGTATTACCGCATGTCATGCTGCCAGTTCTCCTGTTTATACCCGTTAGACGTCAGGCTACATATACGTTGGCGGCTATTACTCACTCAGTTGCTAGCTACCGACAACCCGAATGATTTTAGGTATATTTTCTTTTTCACCTACCACTCACTTTTTTCGCCTGCTATTAACTGGGCGATATGATGATTAGCTGCCCATAATAATATTGTCTGTACATAGCGACATGACTCACACATAACCCTACTACCCTTATGTGATAGGGCTTAATAATTAGCAAAGTCATAAATAAAAATGATAGCGACTAAACTTACGTTATCAGCAACAGGCTAATGCAGCCCAATCAGTAAGCCAAGGAGATAAACATGACAATGCAACCCCTTATCAAGTTGCACGATGGGCGTTTGATGCCGCAACTCGGCCTCGGCGTTTGGCAGGCAAGTATTCAAGAAACAGAGCTTGCGGTCAGTAAGGCACTGGAAATCGGTTATCGCTCAATTGATACCGCCGCTATTTATAAAAATGAAGAAGGTGTGGGCAAGGCACTGAAGGCGGCGAGCGTTGCTCGTGATGAACTGTTTATCACCACGAAGCTGTGGAATGATGATCAACATAATCCTCAGCAAGCCTTGGAAACCAGTCTGCAAAAGCTCCAACTGGATTATGTTGACCTCTACCTGATCCATTGGCCGGATCCAAAACAAGACCATTATGTCAGTGCCTGGCGTGAACTCGTCACACTAAAAGAGCAAGGTTTGATCCGCAGTATCGGTGTGTGTAACTTCCATATTCCTCATCTGCAACGGTTGATTGATGAGACGGGCATCGCCCCTACTGTCAATCAGATAGAACTGCATCCGTTGCTGCAACAACGTCAACTCCATGCCTGGAATGCCACCCATCATATCGCAACCGAGTCCTGGAGCCCGTTAGCACAGGGTGGTGAAGGCGTGTTTGATCAAGAGGTTATCCGTAAGCTCGCTCAGCAATATAATAAAACGCCCGCACAAATCGTGATCCGTTGGCATTTGGACAGTGGGCTAATTGTTATCCCCAAATCAGTAACACCGGCGCGTATCAGAGAAAACTTTGAGGTCTTTGATTTTAAACTGCAAAAAGAGGAGTTGGTGGCAATTGCTAAACTGGATTGCGGCAAACGGCTGGGGCCAGACCCGGAAGTTTTCGGATCTGACCGCTGATTTTAGGCCAGCAAGAACCACTTAATCAGACTGCTGACAAACCCCGATGACGCGATCTTGAACGGTGAGGATAGGCAGAGGAGTAAAGAGTCCGCGCCAAGGATGGCGCGGCTCGAGCCTACATGGATGTATTTACGGCGTCTTTACGATCTGCCTGTTCTCTCCGTCGCGGGCACTTTGTCAATAACCTCAATTAATGCTGCCTGTTTTTCCCTCTGGATCCGGCAGATGGCTTATTGACCGCAGCTTTATTTGCGCCCGTTTTACCCGCTGATTTTTTGGTTGCGAGCGTACTGTGGGCTGCAGAAGTACTTTGATTTGCAGAAGTACTTTGATTTGCAGAAGTACTGTGCGCTGAAGAAGTGCCATTAGCCACCGTCGGAGCCTTCTTGCCAGCAGAGGCTGCGGGTGCTCTATTACTCGGCTGGCGCTGGCGGGTGATCGATGTGTGCTTGGTCAGTGCCGGTGTGTGGTGGCGCAGAGCACGGCGTGCCTCACGCTGCTCTTCCAAGGTCGGAGCCGGCACCAGGCATTCACGACGAGCACCAATCAAATGTTGCAGCCCCATATCTTCAAGCGCACTGCGGAGCATCGGCCAGTTAGCCGGATCATGATAACGCAGTAATGCTTTATGTAACCGCCGTTGACGATCCCCTTTGGGAACCACCACCTCTTCACTTTTATAATCCACTTTCGCCAACGGGTTCTTACCGGTGTAATACATGGTGGTCGAGTTAGCCAACGGTGACGGATAGAAGTTCTGCACCTGATCCAATCGGAAGCGGTTTTTCTTCAGCCACAGCGCCAGGTTCACCATATCTTTATCTTCAGTACCCGGATGTGCGGAGATGAAATAAGGGATCAAATACTGCTCTTTACCGGCCTGTTTCGAGTAAGTATCAAACAGTTCTTTGAAGCGCTGATAGCTGCCCATACCCGGTTTCATCATTTTAGAAAGCGGCCCTTCCTCAGTATGCTCTGGTGCGATTTTCAAATAACCGCCCACATGGTGGCTGGCCAACTCTTTGATATAACGCGGATCTTCTACTGCCAAATCGTAGCGAACGCCGGAGGCGATCAGGATCTTTTTGATCCCTTTCAAATCACGGGCTCGACGGTACAAAGAGATCGTCGGCTGATGGTTGGTATCCATGTGCGGGCAAATCTCGGGATACACACAAGACGCCCGGCGGCAGGTTTGTTCAGCCCGAGGGGACTGGCAGCGCAGCATATACATATTCGCGGTAGGCCCGCCAAGATCAGAGATAACACCGGTAAAACCAGGGACTTTATCGCGAATCTCTTCGATTTCACGAATAATAGAGTCTTCAGAGCGGCTCTGAATAATGCGCCCTTCATGCTCCGTAATAGAGCAGAAGGAGCAACCGCCATAACAGCCGCGCATGATATTGATCGAAAAACGAATCATGTCATAGGCCGGGATCGGCGATTTTCCGTAGGACGGGTGCGGAACGCGCTGATAAGGCAGTGCAAATACACTGTCCATCTCTTCGGTACTCAGCGGGATCGCCGGTGGGTTAATCCAAATATAGCGATCGCCATGTTTCTGCATCAACGCCCGCGCACAACCGGGATTAGTTTCATGATGCAAAATCCGCGAGGTATGGGCATACAACACTTTGTCCGCCTTCACTTTTTCATATGAAGGCAGTAAAACGTAGGTCTTTTCCCATGGCTTCGGTTTGGCCGCACGCACGGTTATTGGTTTGGCCTCCGGTGTCGGCATATCATCGGTCGCACACGGCAGGTCTTCACCGTAAGGATTGGGAATGGCTTCAATACGGCCCGGTTTATCCAGACGGGTAGAATCCACCCCGCTCCAGCCCGGTAATGGTGTCTTACGCATCACAACGGTGTTACGGACATCCTGAATATCCGTAATTTTCTCACCCGCAGCCAAACGGTGCGCCACTTCCACCAATGGCCGTTCGCCATTGCCATACACCAGCATGTCCGCTTTAGCATCTACGATCACCGAGCGGCGTACAGTATCAGACCAATAGTCATAGTGAGCAATACGGCGCAGGCTGGCCTCGATGCCGCCCAGTAATACCGGCACATGGCTATAGGCTTCTTTGCAGCGTTGGCTATACACCAATGTCGCGCGATCTGGCCGCTTACCACTCTGGTTATCCGGCGTATAAGCATCATCGTGGCGCAGTTTTCGGTCAGCCGTATAGCGGTTGATCATCGAATCCATATTGCCCGCCGTGACACCAAAGAACAGATTCGGCTCTCCCAGACGCATAAAATCATGTTTATTCGTCCAATCTGGCTGAGCAATAATCCCGACCCGAAATCCCTGAGCTTCCAGCATACGGCCTACGATGGCCATACCAAAGCTTGGGTGGTCAACATAGGCATCACCAGTGATGACAATGATATCGCAACTGTCCCAACCCAATATGTCCATTTCCTCCCGTGACATAGGTAAGAATGGCGCGGTGCCATAGCATTCAGCCCAATAAGGCTGATAAGAAAACAGGTCACGCTCTGGTTGGATCAAGCTGATACTCATGGCAACACTCTTTAATAGGGGGAAAGTTGAGGTGGTTCGGGTTAAGAAATCATCACCGGCCGGCGATTATACGCGGTTATCCATGTGAAGAGGAAGGATATATCTTTTGATGACATGGATAGGCTGTCAGATTCAGTTGATCGTAGTGTGGTGATAGGGGTTTGGCTTAGGCCACCCAGCGAAGGTGATCACCGAATGATTTTCAACCGAGGCACTGATCTGAACAGTTTTTCATTCAAAGAAGGTTTCTTGATTCAAAGAACAGTTTTTGATTCAAAGAAGGATTTTTGATTCAAAGAATAGTTAGAGTGCCGACAGTGATAGCCAAAATATAATTGGGCAAAAATCTGATTTTTAGATGAATTTATGGAAATAATTGACATAAATAACCATATGAAGACTATTCTAGTGGTGCGCCCCCTATGCCTAAGAGCACGAAAAAAGAAATAAAGCTGACCCCATTCAGACCAGAGATTAAAAAATGAAACCATTAAAAAACACATTTATCTTCTGTGCCATTCTTATTTTTTCTTTGAATAATAGCCTTGCCAATCAAAATATTATAAACGAAGCAAACATCCTAATGAAAAAAGCCGTAATGGCTGATAACAAAGAAGAGTTAAATTTATACTTACATGAGATTAAAGAGTTAACGATAAAAAACCAAGATAATAAAACTCTCAACAATATGTATGCCAACATACTCACATCAACAGGAAAATATAAAGAAGCTTACATTGAATACAAGAAAATTAACGAGAAAAAAGAAAATCCAAGTGTAAAATTATTAGAATGCATGTTGCAAGAAAAAATAGATAGAAAATATTTACCTTGTTATCAGGATGCTATTTCGCTTTATGAGAAAAATAACATCACGGACATAAACTATGTTATAGCCTTGATCTTGGGTGAAGATAAAAGAGCAAACGATAAAAAAGTATCTTATCTAAAAGAAAATAAAGTTGATGAACTGGAAGAGTATACCCTCTCTATCAGCAGAGATGCGTATATTCGTTTAATTCTCCCATAAGTTAATTTTATTTTTTTGTTAACGGCGATTAGATACCGCCCCAAATAGAGATGATAGCAGGTTGATTATCAGGCGAAAGCCAAAAAGGATGGCTTTGAAATTAGTTGTTGACCATAAAAGTACATATCAGTACACCTGCTAAGCAGGCAAGCGAGACATGTGTAAGCGCAGGATCCTAATGGGGCCACGCTTATGGCCCCATTGGCGGTTGAAGCTACGGAGATTAGCTGAGCTAAGCCATAGCAACCGAACCGATCACCACGTCACCAAAACGTGATCAAAGCGTCGGTGCTGCCACCGTCACTAACTGCCCCGCCGAGCCACGATCAGCCATTTCCAGCGTCTGACTGTAGAACAAGAACGGGAATTGCGGTGATGAAACCTGATTGAAATACACCCACAATTCAACCGTACCATCCACCCAAACCGTATCCTTCCAACCACGATCTTCCGCCATTGCCGCCGCACCATTCACACTTTTCACCAGGAAAGAAACGCCCTGAATATGAAATGCTTGTGGCATATCAGCATGTATTATCCAACGCTCCCATGTCCCCTGCTGAGCCTGCACATCTACTCGGTTCATATCCCAGATAGCGCCGTTAATTCCCGGTAGATTATCCCCCAGTTGGAATTCACGGGAACGGATCACACTGCCTTCAATAATCTGATCTGCCAATAAACGCATAGGCAAATTATCCGTCACCAATGGCAATAACCCCGTTGGTTTTAATGTCAGCACCAAGGTAGAAATCAAAATACTTGATGGCTCAAATAACCCACGCAGGCGATCCATAATACCGGCGGATTCACCAGCAGTGATCGAGACTTCATTGCCCTGTGACATATCAATCACCACTTCACGCCGTTCACCCGGTGCAAGAGAAAGTTGCTGTACCGCCACTGGCGCAGGTAGAAAACCCTGATCGCTGGCAACAACATACAGAGGACGGCCATCACTGAGTTGCAGGGTGTAGCGGCGGGCGTTAGACGCATTCAATAAACGTAAACGTACCCACCCACGAGAGACTTCAACAAATGGGCTTTGCGCCCCGTTAACCAATAACGTGTCCCCAACAAAGCCCCCTTTGGCAGGCGGGTCATATTCCGGCACACCAAAATTATCCAACCGTTTATCTTGAATAATAAGAGGGAAATCATCGACACCATAGTGACTTGGCAACGGCATCGCTTTACTGACCGCATCTTCCACCAGCCACATCCCCGCCAGCCCGTTATAGACATGAGGAGCCATTCGGTTAGGAGTATTGGCATGATACCAGCAGTTTGCCGCCGGCTGACGTACCGGCAATACAGGTGACCAATCTTCTCCGGGGCGGATTATCCGGGCCTCTCCGCCCATCAGCGTACCAGGGACTTGTAACCCACTGATCGTCATTGATACCGGCTCAGTCAACCGGTTGCTGTAGATGAGCTTAACGTCATCACCATTAAAAACTCTGACCGTCGGCCCCAGATACATGCCGTTAATTCCCCACACAGCGGCTTTCTTATTACCACTAAATGCCCAGTGCGCCCGCTGTAAAGTTAAAAACAGCGGCTGGCCGCGGCGAGATTCTAATAAGGGGGGCACCGGTAACCGAGGTTGCTGAGTACTATTAGCCTGTGCCCTCAACGGCAGTGAGCCAGCACCAAGCGCTAAGCCCGTAGCCTGAATGAACTGGCGACGACTGAGTGACATATCTTCTCCGTGAAAACCACAATCAAACCCACTGCAAAATTTTGCCTGACTGCGAATAACGCTGAAGGGCGGCAAAACGCTCACGACCAGAGTCGCTTAAACCAACATTTCAAATTCGTGGCGATAAACATAACCGCCACACGGTGCGACAATAGTCAGCACCGAAGAAACAAATACATTATTTTTCAGTAACTGACTATTGAGCCACTTCAGCATCTAACTGCTCAATTTTAGCCAACATCAAATTACGGCAATGCTCAGACAGTTCGCGAACGCGCTCTTTAGCGTAGCCGGAGGTGTCAATGGGCGGTAACATCTCAATAATCACTTTACCGTTCGACCAACGGTTTAACTTGATACCATTGGTGTTAGAAACACAGATCGGTACGATAGGAACACCTGCAGCAATCGCCGCATGGAACGCGCCAGTCTTAAACGGCAATAAACCACGGCCACGGCTGCGAGTGCCTTCTGGAAACATCCAAATAGAGATATTTCTTTTCTGCACCTGTTCAACCACCTGAGCAATGGTGCTGTGAGCCTTGGCACGGTTGTCACGATCAATAAGCAGGTTACCCGTCAACCAATAGAGCGGGCCAAATAAGGGCACCCACAGCAGGCTCTTTTTGCCCACCGTCACGGTACCGGGCTGAACTACATTCGACATGGTGACCATATCGTAATTATTCTGATGGTTGGCAATATAGATACAGTTGCCGTATTTAGTTGCTTCTGCAGGAATACGCTGCTCAATCGTAATGCCAAACAACACGGACATCCGACCAAATAGATGCGAAAATGTTGCCACATGGCGGGGATTTCGCGGGCTGAATAGGCAATAAATCGAACCAAACACACACACTAGAAAACAATATAAAACAGCCAGAACCGTGCGCAAAATTAATAGCATAACCGCCTCTTAAATACTCACCCTTAAATAGACAACTGACGCTAGTATAACGGTTTACTCGCAAAATACTGCTTACTCACAAAATACAGTGCAGAACCCTTGCCATGGCTCTGTTACACGACAGCGCGCGCAAATTATACCTACCGTATGCCGCATTAACAGGGTCATGTTTGACTAACGTCTCAATCACCACCACAGCAATTCAAGCCATGATGGTGATTGGTTTTTTTATTTTTACTCTTCGCTATCGGTGGCTATTGCCCGTGGCGGTGCATCGACATCGATCCGATCGATCCGTTGCAACCCACGTGGCAATGGCGAGCCTTTGCGACCGCGCTCAGCACGGAATTTTTGCAAATCTTCAGGCCTTAGCGTGAGTTTACGTTTACCAAAATGAAGGGTAATCGAGGTTTGTGGAGGCAGGACAAACAGCCATGCTAAGCGATCTTCACCTGCCGCCGCTTGTGCTGCGGGGATAGAGACAATTTTGTTGCCTTTGCCTTTTGAAAGCTCAGGTAAATCAGCCACCGGGAACATCAACATCCGGCCAACCGCCGTGATCGATAGCAACATGTCATCCGGGCCGTAAATTTCCAATGGCGGCAAGACCTTGGCATTTTCTGGCAATGTAATCATGGTTTTGCCAGCACGGTTCTTGGCGACCAAATCATTAAAGGTACAGACGAAGCCATAACCGGCATCTGATGCCATCAGCAATTTCTGCGAATCCGGTGCCATTAAGACGTGTTCAATGGTCGCTCCCGGCGGCGGCGTCAGTTTACCGGTCAGCGGCTCCCCTTGGCCACGGGCAGAAGGCAGCGTGAGCGGGTCTAATGCGTAGCTGCGCCCCGTGGAGTCGATAAATACCACCGGTTGATTGCTCTTGCCCCGCGCGGCTGCACGGAAGCTGTCACCCGCTTTATAGCTTAATCCGCTTGGATCGATATCATGACCTTTCGCGCTACGAACCCAACCCATTTCAGACAACACAATGGTTACCGGTTCAGAAGGTACAATATCATGCTCGCTCATGGCTTTGGCTTCACCACGTTCAGTTAACGGTGAACGGCGGTCATCGCCATAAGCGGCAGCATCAGCTTGAATTTCTTTCTTGATTAGGGTGTTAAGCTTGCGTTCAGACGCCAGCAATGCCTGTAACTGATCGCGTTCTTTCGCTAACTCATCCTGTTCACCCCGAATTTTCACCTCTTCCAGTTTGGCTAAGTGGCGGAGTTTCAGTTCGAGGATCGCCTCAGCCTGCGTTTCCGAAATGGAGAAGCGCTGCATCAGTAACGGCTTAGGATCATCTTCGGTGCGGATGATATGAATAACTTCATCAATATTCAGGAAGGCAATCAATAAGCCTTCTAAAATATGCAGGCGCTTAAGTACCTTTTCCAAGCGGAAATTCAGGCGATTGCGCACAGTTTGGCGGCGGAAGACCAGCCACTCAGTCAGGATCTCTAACAACCCTTTGACTGATGGGCGGTTATCCAAACCGATCATATTCATATTGATGCGATAACTTCTTTCCAAATCAGTTGTGGCGAACAAGTGGCTCATCACTTGATCCAGATCGACCCGATTGGTGCGTGGAACAATTACCAGACGAGTAGGGTTCTCATGGTCAGATTCATCACGTAAATCTTCAACCATAGGCAATTTCTTAGCGCGCATCTGGTTGGCAATCTGTTCCAGTACTTTCGCGCCGGAAACCTGATGTGGTAACGCTGTAATCACGGCGCTACCATCTTCTTTTTTCCACAACGCCCTCATACGGACGGAGCCACGACCATTCTGGTAAATTTTACGAATATCATCACGCGGAGTGATAATTTCTGCTTCAGTCGGGAAATCCGGCCCTTGCACAAACTCCAGCAACTCGTCGAGCGAAGTCGTAGGTTTATCGATCAGCGCCAGTACAGCCTGAGCAATTTCACGCACGTTGTGTGGCGGGATATCCGTCGCCATACCTACGGCAATACCGGTTGTGCCGTTCAGCAAGATATTTGGCAGGCGCGCAGGTAGCATTTTCGGCTCCTGCATGGTCCCGTCAAAGTTTGGTACCCAATCTACCGTGCCCTGGGCCAGCTCACCCAATAACACTTCGGCATATTTGGATAAACGAGATTCGGTATAACGCATCGCTGCAAAGGATTTAGGATCATCCGGTGCCCCCCAGTTCCCCTGCCCATCGACCAGCGGGTAACGATAGGAGAAAGGCTGTGCCATCAGTACCATCGCTTCATAGCAAGCACTGTCGCCGTGCGGATGATATTTACCCAGTACGTCACCCACAGTACGGGCTGATTTTTTGAATTTAGCGCTGTTGTTCAACCCCAATTCGGACATCGCGTAAACAATGCGGCGCTGTACCGGTTTTAAACCATCGCCGATAAACGGCAACGCCCGATCCATGATGACGTACATGGAATAGTTCAGATAGGCGTTTTCAGTAAAGGTGTGCAGAGGTAGGCGTTCTGCACCGTCATGAGTCAAATCACTCATTACTTAATTATCCTCAGACTCTGGAATGACGATCACTGGCGTCAGCGGATCGGCACCGCAAGTTCATTGTCGATTTCTGCCCGCGATAGTACCTCATCTACAGGGTTACTGTCACAGTTCACAATCAATCTCAATCGTTTCGCGTTTTATTGATCGTCTTGATTGATCTACCGGTACTTTATTGATCTTTGAGCAACAGTGTTATGCATTATTGTCTATTTTTCTCTGGTCAGTTAACCATTAGCATACTCAGTATTCCGGGGAGGCCACAAAAATGCTTTCAGGCCCCCTCTTGCTCTAGAAGGTCGATATCAATGAGTAACATACTAATTATTAATGCAATGAAAGAGTTTGCCCATTCTAAAGGGGCACTTAATCTTACTCTCACTAACGTAGCTGCCGATTTCCTGCGTGAAAGTGGCCACCAGGTGAAAATCACCACGGTTGATCAGGGCTATGATATTGAAAGTGAAATTGAAAATTACCTGTGGGCGGATACCATTATTTATCAAATGCCCGCCTGGTGGATGGGCGAGCCTTGGATTTTGAAAAAGTATATTGATGAAGTCTTTACCGATGGTCATGGCCGCCTGTATCAGAGCGATGGCCGTACGCGTTCCGATGCCACTAAAGGTTACGGTTCTGGCGGTTTGATTCAGGGTAAAACCTATATGTTATCCGTGACCTGGAACGCACCGCGTGAGGCCTTTACTGATCCGGAGCAGTTCTTCCACGGCGTGGGAGTCGATGGGGTTTATCTGCCGTTCCACAAAGCAAACCAATTCCTTGGCATGAAACCATTACCAACATTTATGTGTAATGATGTGATTAAACAGCCGGATATTGAAGGGGATATTGCCCGCTATCGTCAGCACTTAGCTGAAAACTTTAACAGCTAAGCGGTTCGGCCCTCCTCTCACCGTGGAGGGCCGTTTTATACGTTGCCCCTCCCCTCATTTATATTCTTAGCCAATGACTCCCCTGTAACTTAATCTGTTCACTAACATAATCGAGAAAACAGGTAATGCGCGCAGCAAGCTGAGTATTTCGGTAATAAACAGCGTTGATCGGTTGCCAAGTCTCCAGAATTTGATCAGCCAGAACCTCGACTAAACGCCCGGCTAATTGATCCTCACGGGTCATGAAATCAGAGAGTTCGACAATCCCTTCGCCCTGCAGAGCCAGTAAACGCAGAGTCTCACCGCTGGAAGCCGCCAGATTGGGAATAATTGACGCACGCCCGCCGGGTAAATGGGGTAATGACCACTGATTAAGAAATTCTGGCTGAGTAAAGCCCAGCAGGCTGTGATCTGCCAGTGCCTCAATGGTGTGAGGCGTACCGTGACGTTGTAGGTAGTTAGGGCTGGCAAGCAGACGCACCCGGCTGGCACCAAGCAGCCGGGCATGGATCGTTGAATCCCTCAACGCACCGATACGGATAGCAATATCAGTGCGCTGCTCAAGTAGATCGATATTGAGATCATCGGTATTCAATTCCAACGTGATTTGCGGATACAACGCACGGAAACCGGTGATCATCGGCACAATGACATGTTGCATAAAAGGAGCTGCCGCATTAACTCGTAACCGGCCGGCAGGCTTCAACCGCCGCAGGGCAATTTGCTCTTCAGCATCATCAACTGCGCCGATAATCTGCCGCGCATGACTGAGGAACAGTTCCCCCTCTTCTGTCAGCTCCAGACGCCGAGTAGTACGGCGTAGCAACGTCGTCGCCAGCTTTTGCTCCAGCCGACTCAATGCCCGGCTAATCCCCGATGTCGTTTGGCTACGCTGCTCTGCCGCAGCCGTGATAGAACCGCAGTCCACTACCGAGATAAATGCCTGCAACTCTTCCAGCGTTACTTTCATCGATCAGACCTCGATCTCAGCAGTATCCCCTTTCTCTTGCAGCCAGTTGCGGCGATCTTCCGAGCGTTTCTTTGCCAGCAACATATCCATAATGGCCAGAGTTTGATCAATATCATCGTCACTGATGGTCAATTGCACCAAACGGCGGGTATTGGGATCAAGGGTGGTTTCACGCAATTGTAATGGGTTCATTTCACCCAACCCTTTGAAACGCTGAACGTTAGGTTTACCCCGTTTGCGTTTCAGTTGCTCAAGCACACCCGTTTTCTCCTCTTCATCCAGCGCATAGAAGACCTCTTTGCCCAGATCAATACGGTACAATGGCGGCATTGCTACATACACATGGCCATTGCGTACCAGTGCCCGGAAGTGACGCACAAACAGTGCGCACAGCAACGTGGCAATATGCAGGCCATCGGAGTCCGCATCCGCCAGAATGCACACTTTACCGTAACGTAACTGGCTTAAGTCTTCGCTATCAGGATCGATACCGATAGCCACGGAAATATCGTGAACTTCCTGCGAGGCCAGTACTTCATCAGAAGAGACCTCCCAAGTGTTCAAGATCTTGCCTTTCAACGGCATGATCGCCTGATATTCCCGGTCGCGGGCTTGTTTTGCGGAACCGCCGGCGGAATCCCCTTCCACCAAAAACAGCTCTGTAAGGCTCAAATCCTGCGAAGTACAATCTGCCAATTTGCCAGGCAGTGCAGGGCCACTGGTCAGTTTTTTACGCACCACTTTTTTCGCTGCACGCATACGGCGCTGAGCGCTGGAAATCGCCAGTTCGGCCAGTTGTTCCGCTGCCTGCACGTTCTGGTTTAACCATAAGCTGAAGGCATCTTTGACGACACCGGATACAAAGGCCGCACATTGACGTGAGGAGAGCCGCTCTTTCGTCTGACCCGCGAACTGTGGATCCTGCATTTTTACCGATAGCACATAAGCGCAGCGTTCCCAGATATCATCTGCCGAGAGCTTGACTCCCCGAGGCAAGATATTGCGGTATTCACAGAAATCGCGCATGGCATCCAGCAACCCCTGACGCAAGCCATTAACGTGGGTACCGCCCTGCATGGTCGGGATCAGGTTAACGTAGCTTTCAGTCAGCAGTTCGCCGCCTTCGGGCAACCACAGTAATGCCCAGTCAATAGCTTCAGTGTCACCGGCAAAAGAACCCACAAATGGTGCTTCTGGCAGGGTAATCAAGCCGTTAACCGCTTCCATTAGATAATCGGTCAGGCCATCGGCATAACACCAGCGCTGTTCTGTATTGTTGACCTTATCTTTAAAAACGATCTCGACGCCTGGGCACAATACTGCTTTGGCTTTTAGCAAATGGGATAAACGGGAAACCGAGAAACGCGGGCTATCAAAGAAAGAGACGTCCGGCCAGAAATGTACGCTGGTACCGGTATTGCGCTTACCGCACGTACCAATAACCTGTAAATCCTGGACTTTATCGCCATTTTCAAAAGCGATACTGTAGATTTGGCTATCACGGCGTACCGTGACTTCTACCCGCTTGGATAAGGCGTTAACAACTGAAATACCCACACCGTGCAAACCACCAGAAAACTGATAGTTCTTATTGGAGAATTTACCACCCGCATGTAACCGACATAAAATCAGTTCAACAGCAGGAACCCCCTCCTCTGGGTGGATATCAACCGGCATCCCACGGCCATCATCAGTCACTTCGAGTGATTGATCGGCGTGTAAAATGACGTCAATACGACGGGCATGACCAGCCAGCGCCTCATCGACGCTGTTATCAATCACCTCTTGACCGAGGTGGTTTGGCCGCGAGGTGTCCGTGTACATTCCTGGACGACGGCGCACTGGTTCTAGACCGCTGAGTACTTCAATGGCATCAGCGTTATAGCTGGATTCAGTCATGGTTTGATTAATATTCGGCTAATGGTTGGAAGGCTGGCGGTGACATACCCCATTGGCCATCCGGCCCTGGAGTCATTAGGTCGCGCTTACACCGCCTAACATCAGGTGTTCGCCAGCCCTAAAAAAGTCACAATCGGTGAAAAATAGTGATCAAAGCCAACAAAGGCATGATTTCCACCTGATTCTACGGTTTGCCGGCAAGGGGTATAATAGGCAACCGCTTGACGATAATCGAGGATTTCATCCCCGGTTTGTTGCAATAACCAGAGTAAATCCGGCGATTCCAACTTTTCAATTTGCATGGCTTTCAGGTCATAAATGTGCCGAGACTCTAACACATATTGTTGCCCTGTGTAGGGGTTCTCGTTCTTACCAAGATAATCACTGAGTAGCTCATACGGGCGTACTGCCGGGTTCACCACAACGGCCGGAATACCAAAGCGCTGGGAAAGCCAGGTTGCAAAATAACCGCCAAGGGAAGAACCGACAATACCGATAGATTGCCCGGCTTTATCCATCACAATGTTCTCCAGCATTTCTGCCGCAGGTGCCGGATAAGGAGGAAGTTGGGGTGTTAACATCTCTATATGCGGATAGTGTTGCTGCAGCCACTCTTTAAACGCTGTGGCTTTCGCTGAGCTGGGAGAGCTATTAAAACCATGAATATATAAGAGTGTACTCATCAATAACCATCCGAGTCCATATCAGGGCAAAATTCGTCACTGTCTAACCGATGAACCTCAGTTTCCAGCCCCCCGTCAGGCAGTAAATCGAGATAACGCCACCCTGGTGCCACAGCATCAAGCGTAAAGTTAGTACAATGTGGTTTAAATTGCACACAGGTCGAAGGGCTGGCTAGCAAGCGCTTGCCATACCAGTCAAGATCTAAATCTTGATGAATATGACCGCACAATAACGTAGTAACTCGGGGATAACGAGTCAGGATCGCAGCCAGCATATGCGCATTGCGCAAACTGTGTTGGTCAAGCCAGGTGCAACCTGACGGCATAGGATGATGATGCAACAATATCAAGGTGTAACGTTCCGGATACGCGATTAGACAGCGCTCCATCCACTCCAACTGATAGTCGCTCAACTCACCATAAGGCACACCAAATACTTGGCTATCCAACAACAGGACCTGCCAGTGTTCTCCTGCCAGAACCTGTTTTGAAGGGGCAATCCCCGCCTCAGCCAATGCATCGACCATCGCTGGCTGGAAATCGTGATTGCCGGGCAGCCAAACGCAAGGCACAGGCAGGCGAGATATTCCCTTCGCAAAATTCTGATAGGCGGCGACAGAATGATCCTGAGCCAAATCGCCCGTGGCAACAACAAGATCAAACGGGTACTGTTCCGCAATAATCGCGTCTAAGACCGCGCGATAGCTGTGAGAAGTATTCACACCCAGCAATGTCTCATGTTCGCCAGCAAAGAGGTGGGTATCTGTTATTTGTAAAATTCTAACCCTGGCCCCACTCGCCACAGGCAGTTTAAACAGGCTTTCCAAATGGTATCCTTGTTTTTGCCGCCCCCCAATCAGATAGTTATGCGTATTATGACTATCTGTAGGCAAGGCCATAAGTCTGTCTAACAAACCGGAACGGCCACCGCTCCATGCGCCAAACAATAGCGCAACCAATCAGCAAGAAACTGGTTAATTTGATGCTTTTCATCCCGCTGATGCAACTTTTTATTGGGATAATCATAACTTGCTTTGAAGCGAGAGATCTGCTGACTGGCACACACTTCCGCGACCATTGCATCATGATAAAGGCGTACCACCATTGATGGTAGGCTCCAATGACTAGCAGCAGGGGCCGTTTGTACAATCTCGACGACCGAAGTGTAGCGGGTTGATTCGATGATTGTCAGCCGATAACTAACTTCTTTAATCTGATAAGCCACGCTTTCACCCACTTCATCGATACGCAGGATTAAACGACGTAATTGTGCATAGTTAATCTCGCACAAGCGCATCATCTCAGGAAAATCAGGCGTGTAGCGTTTATTCATTCTTATCTCGCTTTTTTATCCCGCGTTTTCTACTGCTGCCATTCAGCTCTCAGCGCTTGATGGTGCAACGCCAACCATTGTAATGCAATGACTGAAGCTGCGTTATCAATCACACCTTCTTCAACCCAACGATAGGCTTGTTCGCGGCTGACAACATGCACCCGGATATCTTCATTTTCTTCGGCTAAGCCATGAATACCGCTCGCGGTCGTCGCATCAACTTCACCGACCATAATGGATAAACGCTCGCTGGTACCACCGGGGCTAGCTAAATAACTGAGTACGGGTTTACAGCGACCAACCTGAATTCCCGCCTCTTCTTCTGCCTCGCGCCGGGCGACCTCCTCAACGCTTTCCCCCTCCTCAATCATCCCGGCTACCATTTCTAATAACCAAGGAGAAACCGCGCTGTCAATGGCAGCAATGCGTAATTGTTCAACCAATACCACTTCATCGCGCTGTGGATCATAAGGCAGGAGCACTGCGGCATGACCACGCTCAAAAATTTCGCGATTGACCTCACCGCTCATTTCACCATTAAACAGGCGATGGCGAAACCTATATGAATTCAGTGAAAAAAAGCCCCGATACAATGACTCACGTGCAATAATTTCCACATCATTCTTGTCGAAAGTCACCGGTGAGGATTGCTTTGATGTCATATACTTCTCTCTTTACTTAAATAACGCGCCTGAATTCTGTTTTTACCCTATAACGGTTTGGTAATCACGCTTTTACTGGTATCACCGTCATGAACTTAACCCAGCACTAACGCAGGCAACAGTTTTTTTAAAACAGCAGGCATTATCAGCGGGTAGAAATTAAGTTGTTTGATAAAGAAGGTTTAATAACGGTGGTTGGATAAAAATTGTTTGATAAACATGGCTAGATAACGATCAGTTTCTGAATACTCGTTTAGCTTTGTGATAGATTTAAGTAAATTAAGGCAGGATGGCACAATCGGCCACCTTATCCCATTGGCAGACTCTGATAGAATCGTTAACAATTCGTCTATCGACAGCTACCATGTAACATTGCTGCACAACAAGGATTGCAAATGAAGAAACTGCTCCCCCTTCTTATCGGGCTGAGTCTGGCTGGTTTCAGCACCATGAGCCAGGCAGAGAACTTGCTGCAAGTTTATAAGCAAGCCAGGGATAGTAACCCAGATTTACGTAAGTCAGCCGCTGACCGTGATGCAGCATATGAAAAAATCAATGAAGTACGCAGTCCACTGTTGCCACAACTTGGTTTAGGTGCCGGCTATACACATACCAATAGTTTTCGTGATGCGTCTGACAATCCAGATAGCAATGCCACATCAGGTTCTCTACAACTGACCCAGACAATATTTGATATGTCTAAATGGCGCGCCCTGACCTTACAGGAAAAGGCAGCTGGGATTCAGGATGTGACATTCCAGACCAGCGAACAGCAACTGATTCTTAACACTGCAACAGCTTATTTCAACGTACTCAGAGCGATTGATAGCCTTTCTTATACTGAAGCACAGAAACAATCGGTCTATCGTCAGTTGGACCAAACGACCCAACGTTTTAATGTGGGCTTAGTGGCCATTACTGATGTGCAGAACGCCCGAGCCAGTTACGATACCGTATTAGCGGCAGAAGTAGCCGCCCGTAATAATCTGGATAACGCACTAGAAAGCTTGCGCCAGATTACTGGGGTTTATTATCCCGAGTTGGCGTCGTTGAATGTAGAACGACTGAAGACTCAACGCCCAGATGCGGTTAATAACCTATTGAAAGAGGCTGAAAAACGTAACCTTTCTTTGCTTTCTGCCCGCTTGAGCCAAGACTTGGCACGTGAGCAAATTAAATCTGCGGAAACAGGCTATATGCCAACCGTCAATTTGACCGCATCCTCTTCGATAACCAATACCCGTTACAATGGCGGAATCCCTAGTTCTCAACAGGTGAATAATGATTCCGGTCAGAACAAAATTGGCGTGCAATTTAACTTACCGCTGTACAGCGGTGGTGCCACCAATTCTGCGGTGAAACAAGCGCAGTACAATTTCGTTGGCGCTAGTGAGTTGTTGGAAAGTGCACATCGCAGTATGGTGCAAACGCTTCGCTCATCATTTAATAATATTTCAGCCTCGATCAGCAGCATCAATGCTTACCAGCAAGTAGTCATTTCTAACCAAAGCTCTTTGGATGCAATGGAAGCTGGCTATCAGGTAGGCACCCGTACCATTCTGGATGTTTTGACTGCAACGACTAACCTGTATCAGTCCAAGCAACAACTGGCTGATGCGCGTTATAACTATTTAATCAATCAGTTAAACATCAAGTCGGCACTAGGGACGTTGAATATGAACGACCTGATGACACTAAACGCAGTATTGGATAAACCGGTCCCAACGTCAGCGACTGCTCTGGCACCAGAGAATACTAGCCAAACTGTCGCTACACCACGCGCTCAGTAATCAGTAATAACCCACTCCGTTATCGGTTTGGCTTCACCGGGTACAGTCATTGGCTGTACCCGGTTTATTTTTTGCCTCCCTCAATTTTATGACCAAACGTTATTCGTTTTGCTAGCACAGTGAGTTTTGCTAGCAAGCACTTTTCGTCAATGAAAAAAGTGAAGTGACTCTCAGCGATGAGTATAACTTTGTAAAATCTGCCGCTCACACTCCCCTGTGCTTTAATTTCAAACATGTTTCCCCTATTCTTAGGGAACTTACTGGGAAAGGGCATTGAATGCCCAGATAAAGAGATAAATAATGATGAAACGGACTAAAAACATCAATCAAGAGACTTTCCGTAAATCCTGGCGTAGTTACCGCCTTGCGCCCGTAGCTTTAGCTGTCAGTGCTGTATTTATGCTGGCTGGCTGTGAAAAAACCGATGAAACCGTCTCTTTGTACCAAAATGCTGATGATTGCTCACAGGCGAATCCGTCCCAGAGTGCAGAGTGCACCACTGCTTACAATACAGCCTTACAGGAAGCGGTTAAAACCGCACCTAAGTACGCAACCCGTGAAGACTGCGTGGCAGAATTTGGTGAGTCTCAGTGTACTCAAGCTCCTGCTCAGGCAGGTATGGTGCCAACATCGTCTGAAACCACTGCAGCAGCACCACAGCAAAGTGGCAGCATGTGGATGCCATTAATGGCTGGTTATATGATGGGCCGGATGATGGGAGGCGGGGCAAGCCAACCCTTGTTTACCTCAAAAGCACCGAACAGCCCGGCTAACGGCAAGTTTGTTGATGCGAGTGGCAAAAATTTTGGCGCAGCCACCACTGGCCGCACAATGACCGTGCCTAAAACCGCTCTGGCACCAAAGCCTGCGGTAACCAAAACCATCACTCGCGGTGGCTTTGGTGAATCCGTGGCAAAACAGTCCTCTATGCAGCGTAGCGCCGCAACATCATCCAAAACCACCACACGTAGCATGGGTGGCTAAGGCTGATTAATGAAACGTTTAGCAATTAGCGAACGCCCGGACTGGCGCGAAAAAGCCACTGAGTTTGGTTTTCGTTTTCACACCATGCATGGCGAGCCATACTGGTGTGAGGATGCTTACTACGAATTCACACTGGCGCAAATTGAAGAGCTGGAAGAAACCACCGCAGAATTACACCAGATGTGCCTGCAAGTGGTTGAAAAAGTCATTAACAGCGATCAGTTACTGACCAAGTGCCGAATCCCGAAGCATTGTTGGGAGTTTGTCCGTCATTCATGGCGTAGCAATCAGCCCTCTCTCTATTCACGTCTTGATCTGGCCTATGACGGTAAAAACCCGGCGAAGCTGCTGGAAAACAATGCAGATACCCCAACCTCATTGTATGAAGCGGCTTTTTTCCAATGGCTATGGTTGGAAGACCAAATTAACGCTGGCAATTTGAGCCCCGACGCTGATCAGTACAATAGCCTGCAAGAAAGGTTGATTGAACGCTTTGTCGAGCTACGTGATAACCATGGATTTAGCTTGCTGCATCTGGCCTGCTGCCAAGACAGTGAGGAAGACCGTGGTACCGTACAATATTTGCAAGATTGCGCACTGGAAGCGGGTCTACCGACTGAATTCATGTTTATGGAAGAGATCGGTTTAGGGGAGAAAGGGCAATTTACTGACCTGGATAATCAAGTGATCAGTAATTTATTTAAGCTCTATCCGTGGGAATTTATGTTCCGCGAAATATTCTCCACCAAACTGGAAGATGCTGGCGTACGCTGGCTGGAGCCAGCCTGGAAGAGTATTATCTCCAATAAAGCCTTATTACCGCTGTTGTGGGAAATGTTCCCAAATCACCCTAATTTACTGCCCGCTTACTTCGCGGAAGATGACCATCCACCACTGGATAATTATGTCATCAAACCGTTGTTCTCACGGGAAGGTGCCAACATTCAGATCGTAGAGAACGGTAAAGAAGTGGCCAAAGTTGATGGGCCGTACGGCGAAGAAGGGATGATCATCCAGCAATTCCACCCATTACCAAAATTCGGTGATAGCTATACCTTGATTGGTAGTTGGCTGGTCAATGATCAGCCGTGTGGTATTGGTTTGCGTGAAGACCGTGAACTGATCACTCAAGACCTGTCGCGGTTTTATCCGCATATTATTTTGGGATAATGCCACTACATTCTCAGGTGGTTGCCGCTCAGGCGATTATGCTATTCAGATAATTATGTAGTTCGGATAATTATGTAGTCCGGATAATTATAGTAAGGGAAGGCAATTCGCCTTCCTTAGACTGCTGACAAACCCCGATGACGCGATCTTGAACGGTGAGGATAGGCAGAGGAGTAAAGAGTCCGCGCCAAGGATGGCGCGGCTCGAGCCTACATGGATGTATTTACGGCGTCTTTACGATCTGCCTGTTCTCTCCGTCGCGGGCACTTTGTCAATAACCTCGGGAAGGCAATTCGCCTTCCTTTTTTATATCCAAAGTCATTGTCGTTGCAGCTAGGCTGCAAGTGAGTGGATCCCGATGAGCTTACTCAAGTCAGTGATTCGGGTGAGCGAACGCCGCTAACAACGCTGCGGCGTCAGGGGCGAAGGGTATTTAGCCGACCTGCACCGACAACATACTTAACGACCCCATCTCAACCCCATCCGTCGGGATCGAAATCGGCTCTTTACCATCCCAACTCCCTAGCACATACAGCAATGGCAGATAATGCTCTGGCGATGGATTGGATAATGCTGCGCCTTCATGTTGCATAAAGTTAACCAGCGGGTGGTCATCCCCCTGATAGCTTAAATTATCCCGTACAAATTGATTGAAAGACTCCGCCCATGGATATGGGCTGCTCTCACCCTGCCATTTGCCCATACGCAGGTTATGCACCACGTTGCCGCTGGCAACAATCATCACGCCCTGTTCACGCAATGCCGCCAGTTTTTGGCCTAATTCATAATGATAAGCCGCAGGCTGCGTACCATCGATACTCAGTTGTATCACTGGGATATCAGCCTCAGGGTACATCTTGATTAATACGCCCCAACTACCATGGTCCAGCCCCCACTCACTGGTATCAGCCTGTACCGGTGTAGGTGCCAGCAATTGCTGAATTTGCGCCGCGAGTTCAGGGGAGCCAGGAGCCGGATACTGCGTATCAAATAACGCCTGTGGAAACCCGCCAAAATCGTGGATTGTCCGGGGATGTTCCATCGCAGTTACCGCCGTACCACGGGTATACCAATGGGCAGAAATTGCCAAAATCATCTTTGGACGCGGTAATGTTTCACCTAGCGTACGCCATGCCTGAGTGTAACTATTTTCTTCCAGCACGTTCATCGGGCTACCGTGGCCGAGAAACAGTGCAGGCATACGAAAGGTGTTCATAGAAAATCCTTACTGTTGAGAAAAAAGGGGGGCGTTTAAACCTTAAACAGTACATTACGCGCTTTCTTTTCATTAAACAGCCGGATAACCATGATGAAGATATTCAATAAATTTGAAGGGAAAATAAAGAGGGGATAACACAGCTGGCTTGGCATAAGATAGAAAATAACCGGGTGGTAATTTATTCAGATGAGCAGCAAATTCAAACCAATAGCAATGATAATAAGTAGCAATTGTAATGAATAGCAACGACAACCAATAACAACACCCCGGTGTTTACGTGCAATATCAACAAGCAAGCGATAGCGATATCACCAAATAATATCAGGCGAGATCGCCATCAGATTAACTGGCTTTCTTCGCGTGAGACTGGAGATAAGCCGCCAAATCGTCAATTGTCACGACTGGCATATCATGCAATTTGGCAAACTCAATCACTTCTGGAGCATGAGCCATGCTACCGTCGTCATTGGTCAGTTCACACAACACACCAGCCGGTTTGTAACCTGCCAATGTCGCCAGATCGATAGACGCTTCGGTATGACCACGGCGTGATAATACACCACCGGGTTGACCGCGCAGCGGGAATACATGCCCCGGCCGATTAAGATCAGCAGGTTTAGCGTTATCAGCGATTGCCTTACGGATAGTGGTCAGACGATCTGCCGCAGAAACCCCAGTTGTGACACCTTCAGCCGCTTCAATTGTCACGGTAAAAGCTGTCTGGAATTGGCTGGAGTTATGGGTAACCATCATAGGTAAATCAAGCTGCTGGCGGCGTTCATCAGTGATACACAAGCAGACAATGCCACTACCGTGGCGGATGGTCAGAGCCATTTGCTCTAGCGTCATTGCTTCGGCAGCAAAAACCATATCGCCTTCGTTTTCACGACTTTCGTCATCCAACACCATAACGCCACGGCCGTTACGCAGGGCGTCGATTGCACGTTCTACACGCTCGACAGGCGTGCCAAAATCTGAGAGAAGCGTCTGATTCATGGTAAAAAAACCTCATTAAAAAATTATGGATTACCAGAATCAGGGCGGTCTTGAGGAGTAAAAGGCCAGAAATAAATAGCCGAAATAACGCAAGCGGACTATATCCGTCATTTTCCAAGCGACAAAGATGTTGGTTGTTCTCGTTCTCCCGAACCGCTTACTCATGTAAGCACCTCAGGATATTCTTGATGACCACCTTCCTGTATCTTGAAATCTATAGGGTGTATAAGCCCGGCAGATACCGTTACTCTCTCCCATCCGGACTATAACCGTCGGCCCCGGAATTACACCGGGTCTGCTGACCTCTACCTTGCTCTCTTGGATAAGAGAAACAAAGTGAGCGCTCGCGGGCTTTTGCACCACCGACATGACGATATCGTCGCAATACAATTTACCGCCGGTGGGGACTTTCACCCCGCCCTGAGAATAAGCCCCATAACTATAGCGCTATTGATTCATCTGGGCAATTACCAAAACGCAGAATTAAACCTTGCGTCCAGAGGTTTATACAATCAGCATCGAGCATTATACTGATCAAGAGTCACCACACATCTACTTAGGGAAATATCATGATTGACCCGAAAAAAATTGAACAAATCGCCCGCCAGGTGCATGAATCTATGCCAAAAGGTATTCGCGAATTCGGGGAAGACGTCGAAAAAAAAATCCGTCTGATACTGCAATCGCAGTTAACCCGGTTGGATTTAGTTAATCGTGAAGAATTCGACGTACAAACTCAAGTATTGCTGCGCACCAGAGAGAAACTGGCGTTGCTGGAACAACGAGTGGGGGCACTTGAGGCAAAATTTAACAGCGCCCCGGCGGATCACGGCGAAAAGACCGGGGAATAATTGGGCTGAATAAGCCGCCACGTATCAGCGGCGTGCCAGTAGAAATCACGTATAACGATCACTTACGTATAAACATCAATCACGTATAACAACCAATTATATAAATAAAATAGAGGGCGCCCATCAGGTGCCCTAAATACTTTGTATTCCAACACATTAAGGCTGAGTTAGCTGCGTCTTTGGCTTAGACATCAACATCCACAACAGCGCAAACATCAGCAAAGCGTATACACTTTTCCAGCCAATCATGACCAGTAATACACAGCAGAGAAGACTGCCAATCACTGACATCACCCGCGCGCGTCCACTCAATAAGCGGATCCCTGCCAGCATACACAGCAAGTAAATCAGCACGAAAATACCGTTGGCATACACAATCAGCAAATCCAGTGGTAAAGCAAGCCAGTAGATTAGCAGCGCAAAGACCAGACAACTGCCGACCACAGCGGTCAGCGCATTAACTGGCGTTTGACCAGCAGATAAACGCGCCAGTTTACTTTGTGGACGAATCTGAGACTGCGACCACACCATGCGAGCAAAACTTTGGGTATAAATATTCACACTGGCAAAACAAGCCAGATAGCCAATAATGCAGGCAATCCACAGCGCATGTTCACCAAACAACCGAACTACAATTCCTGGTAACGAAGCCGCGGCAGCCTGCGAATCGCCATAAGCCTGAAAATGCAGCACCGCGACAGTACACCCCCAATAAACTACGCCAGCGACCAATAACCCGACGATCAATGCCCGAGGGAAATCACGCTCAGGGTGGCGAAATTCCGTTGCCAAATGAGCAAAAGCTTCTAAACCAACAAAACACCAGAACATCACGGCTAACGCGTTGAATATATTGGGTGGGGAAATATCTTGTAGCGCTGGCCATGGGATCTGCGATAGGCGGATATCCCCCTGCCACCAAATTGCTGCCACCAGCGCTATCACCAGTAGTGCAATCACGGTTTGTATATTGGCGCTTGAACCAGCGCTACGGGTGCCCAGTAGCCAGATAACCAGCAAGGTCACCAGTTGCACCATTAGCAACCCGGTATCACTCCAACCAAACATCGCCTGCCAGAACCCGGCCGCTATTTGCAAGGCGGCGGGTAACCCAACAGGAATGACTGACAAAAATAACCAGCCCGTGACTTTGCCCAGCTTCGGACCGAAGGCGATGGCAACAAAGTGTGCTGCCCCCCCAGCACTGGGGAAATGGCGACCCAGTGCCGCAAAGGCGATAGCGATTGGGAAGACCAGTACGATTAATACTGGCCAGGCCCATAAACTATCATGGCCCGCCAACATTGCCGCCAAGGCTGGCACAGCAAAAACCCCCGTCCCCAACAGGGAAGTGGACAATAACCCAACGCCTTGCGCCAGACTTAACTCTTGCTTTAACCCACCCACAGCCACATCCTTATTCGCCAGCGCTCTGGCGCTGACTTAGCCGCGGCCGTTTTTGATCGACTGAATAATGTTGGTGGTAGAGACACCATCTTCAAAATTCAGTATTTTGACCTCGCCACCGGCGGCCCATACTTCTTCGCTACCCGCAATTTCATGGGGCTTATAATCACCGCCTTTGACTAACAGATCGGGCAAAATATCAGCAATTAAACGCTGTGGCGTATCTTCTTCAAAGGGTACGACCCAATCCACCGCTTCCAAGGCACCCAAGACAACCATACGTTGCTCTAATGGATTAACCGGCCGCTCTTCACCTTTCAGCCGTTTGGTGGAAGCATCGCTGTTTACCGCCACAATCAGGCGATCCCCCAGCTTACGGGCATTGGCCAGATAAGAAACATGGCCAGCATGAAGAATATCAAAGATGCCATTGGTCATAACCACCTTTTCCCCACGCTGGCGAGCCTGCGCAACTGCCCTTTTCAGTTGCTGCTCATCCATCACCCCGAAACCGGTTTCTGCACGGCCACGGATAGCGTTTTCCAGCTCAATCGGAGAAACGGTAGAGGTACCCAATTTACCCACGACCACACCAGCTGCCGCATTAGCCAAGAAACATGACTCTTCCAGGCTGTTACCTGCAGCCAGCGCGGCAGCCAGCACACCAATAACCGTATCGCCAGCACCTGTGACATCAAACACTTCTTTTGCCTGAGTAGGCAAATGTAGCGGCGGTTTACCCAGTTGCAACAAGGTCATTCCTTGTTCAGAACGGGTCACCAGCAATGCCGAAAATTCGAAATCTGCCACTAGTTGCATACCGCGGCTAACCAACTCTTCTTCATTTTTACAGCGCCCCACCACTGCTTCAAATTCAGACAAATTCGGCGTCAACAATGTGGCACCACGGTAGCGCTCAAAATCACTGCCTTTCGGATCAATCAGGACCGGGACATTCGCTTTACGTGCCAGTTGGATCATCTGCTGTACGCTGTTCAATGCCCCCTTGGCATAATCGGACAGCACCAGCGCGCCAATCTGTGGCAACGCCTGTTGAATGCGTTCAAATATCGGCTCGGGATCAACACCATCAAAGCCCTCTTCAAAATCCAAGCGGATTAACTGCTGGTTACGGGAGAGTACCCGTAATTTGGTAATGGTCGGGTGAGTGGGTACCGAGACAAAATCGCAACGCACCTGAACTTCGCTCAGCTTGCAGGTCAGCGCACGCGCCGCATCGTCAATGCCGGTCAACCCAACTAAACGTGCAACCGCGCCAAGGGAGGCAATATTCATCGCAACGTTTGCTGCACCGCCGGGGCGTTCTTCGATGGTATCAACTTTCACTACAGGCACAGGTGCTTCTGGTGAAATCCGGCTGGTTGGCCCGTACCAGTAGCGGTCTAACATGACATCACCCACGACTAATACACCAGCACGGCGAAAATCAGGCAGCGTGACTTTCATACGTTTGCCCCCCAACCTGAGTTGTTATTAACCCCGAATGCACCCATCCCTTCGCTCCAATATTGTGTTCATCATTTAGCGCCAAATAATATCACAGGCACCTTGTATATCATTAATATCTAAAATCTATCGCATTAGCTCGCTGGCACCGTTTGCCGCCAACCATTTATGCCAACTGACTTCCACTTGTTCTCTTTCGGCCATAAAACTGTCGGCTGCGACTTTGCTTGATTGTTCTTGCAAGGCCAAATGATGGATCTCATCACGCATCGTGACATAAGCACGGGTGAGCGCG
This sequence comes from Yersinia similis, assembly GCF_001053095.1. Taxonomy (GTDB): domain Bacteria; phylum Pseudomonadota; class Gammaproteobacteria; order Enterobacterales; family Enterobacteriaceae; genus Yersinia; species Yersinia similis. The sequence goes on from NZ_CGBP01000025.1 coordinate 48,881, forward strand.
GCGGCCTCTTCCGGCGACATGATGTCGTAATTAGCCATCGATTCAAAAATACGCACATTGTCTGACCAGCGAGTTAACTGCGGTTCGCTGGCTGCATAGCGCAGCACCAGATATTGCGCGATAAACTCAATATCGGTGATCCCACCCGCATCGGCTTTAATATCAAAGAGATCACGTTGTTTACTGCCCAAGTGATTACGCATTTTTTCCCGCATTTCGCGTACTTCCTGCTGCAACTGCGGATCTTCGCGGTGGCGGCAGAGAATTTGCTGGCGAATGGCATCAAACTGTTGATGCAATTTTGGGGAGCCATACACCATGCGGGCGCGCACCAAGGCTTGATGCTCCCAAGTCCAGGCTTCATTACGCTGATAGTCGGCAAATGACTCGATAGTACTGACCAACATACCCGATTCACCCGAAGGCCGCAGGCGTGCATCCACTTCATACAAAATGCCCGATGACGTTCGGGTGCTGAACAAATGCATAATGCGTTGAGCCAAACGCAGGTAGAACTGGCGGCCATCGATACTGCGATCACCATCAGTCATCACATCCAATGGGCAATCCAACAGGAAGACTAAATCCAAATCTGAACTGTAACCTAGCTCCCAGCCCCCTAATTTTCCGTAACCAATAACCGCGAAACCACGGCCTTCGCTTTGCTGTAAATGACTAGGCTGACCATAGCGGGCGACCATCTGATTCCAGGCCTGTTGGATAACAGCATCAATAATGGCCTCGGCCAGATAAGTTAAGTGATCACTCACTTTCATTACCGGCAGCACCTCAGTGATATCACCGGCTGCGATACGTAATTGCTGCGCCTGTTTAAATTGACGCAACGCCTCTAATTGCTGTTCTTCATCATCTTCTGGCACGCGCAGCAAATATTGGCGTAACTCATCGCGGTAGGCACTGGGAGCCAGAGGCTGATACAGAGATTGCGGGTCAAGTAATTCATCCAATAACAGTGGGTAACGTGCCAGTTGGCTGGCGACCATCGGCGAGGCAGAACACAGGCGGATAACGTGTTTCAGTGCCGCATGGTATTCCACCAATAACTCCAGATACGTGGTACGCGTCACGATACTGAGCAACAGTAGGATAAGGCGACTGAGGGCAACATTGGCATCGGGGCGTGGACACACTTCAGCAAATAACCGTGGCATCAATTGATCTAGCACTTCACGGCCACGCGGCCCAATAGTGCGTTTATCAACGTCATGACGAAAGCCACTGATCGTCGCCAATAGCTGACGGCGGGCGGCCTCCTCCAGATGTGGTGTCAATGGGGCTAAATCACTCTCTTCCAGCACATCCTGCCATAGGCTTTTATACAACCCATGGCTCGGATCTTCGCCAATATCAGGGGTTTCATCGCCGATAAGGTCATCAAATACCACACGAACCGCATGCATGTGATTTTCCAGCGCGGTACTCATCGCCGCCCAATCCGCGTACCCCATTCCCCAAGCTAACCGGGCTTGGTTCAGTGGGTCATTGGGTAATGTCTGGGTTTGCTCATCGGCAATGGCTTGCAGCAGGTTTTCCAAACGGCGCAAAAACAAATAACTGCCACTGAGGTCAACCACTTGCTGCTCTGGCAGTAACCCCAGCTCAGCCACCGCCTGCAATGTTGGTAATAGTGCACGCTCTTGCAACCGAGGTTCACGCCCCCCGCGGATCAGTTGGAAGACCTGAGTAATAAATTCGATCTCACGAATGCCACCGGCACCCAGCTTGATATTGTCTTTCAACCCCCGCCGCCGAACCTCACGGGCGATCATCCCTTTCATATTACGCAGTGATTGGATCACGCTGAAATCAATATAACGGCGGAAGACAAAAGGCCGTAGCATTTGACGTAACTCTTGGCTATATGGATCGTCAGCACCGCCCATAAGGCGCGCTTTCACCATTGCATAGCGCTCCCAGTCACGCCCTTGCTCCTGATAATAATCTTCCAGTGCAGCAAAACTCAGTACCAAGGGGCCGCTGTCACCAAACGGCCGCAAGCGCATATCTACCCGATAGACAAAGCCATCAATGGTGTGTTGATCGAGCGCCTTAATCAGCCGCTGGCCTAAGCGGGTGAAAAATTGGGCGTTATCCAGATCACGCCGCCCACCTTGAGTCTGACCATTTTCCGGATAAGCAAAAATCAGATCGATATCAGACGAGAAATTCAGTTCACCGCCACCGAGTTTCCCCATCCCCAAAATCAGTAGCGGCTGCGGCACTCCCTGACTGTTACATGGGGTGCCCAGCTCACGGCAGCACACCTGATAGAGCCAATCGCGGGCAGCGATGATTATGCTCTCCGCCAGAGTACTCAACTGCTGTAATGTCTCCACCGTCCCACTGGTTTGTAGTACCTGTGACCAGGCGATACGGACCATAACCCGGCGGCGAAACAGCCGCAATGCGGTTAACAATGCCGCTTCATCCTGCACCCCGGCCAGCGCCTCACTCAGCCACTGCGGATAATATTGCCACTCCTGCGGCTGCGGAGGTTGTTGATGCAACTCCTCCAGCCACTGCGGATGAATCTGTAACATATCACTGACAAAGTCACTCAGCGCCAGTACCGCGATATCTTCATCACATAAATCCGGTGATGCCGGTAACTCAGAAAAGCGCTGCTTGATATTCTGCGCCTGAATCTGTAATTCCGAAGGGAGTGGCAACATATCAGATTCCTTGTATCCCCTTCGCATATTTCGTATGTGAAATTGCAGGGCTGTTTTTTATTAATGTTGTAAGTTTTTTATAAATGCCTTAGCGCTATTTTTTATAAATGCCATGGTGCTGTTTTTATAAATAACTACCTGCAACGCCAATAACTTTGGTTATATATTCAATTAGCGAACAGCGCCGTTTAACCAAAAGGCGGCCTGAGATAATGCTTCTTTGCGGGCAGTATCTCGCCAGTGGCCCTGACGCTCCATAATCGCCTGCTGTAAACCAAACCAGCCATCGATATACGAATGCCATTCACTTTGTGGATAAAAACCAGAAAGCAGTTGGAAGGTGATGATCTGGCGGTTCAGACGGGGGAGTTGTGCCAAATAGCCATCATCATCAAGATGGTGGCCAAAAGCCTCTTTTAAATCGGCAGCACTGCGGCTAAGCATAATGTCACAGAAGCGTTTAAACGAGCCGTCGAACTTAGCTTGTGCTTTAGCATCCATAAATGGCCGCCAGCCCGCAGTGACCAGCCATGATGTAAGCGCCAACTTACATTTCAGATAGTCGGCGCTGTAACACAACAACTCGGCATCGACATTCTTCGGTTCTAATTGCGGCTCAAGGGCAATCAGCAACGCACGTAGCTCTGTGCTAGCTTTCCGTGGCACCAAACCGCCAAAAATAGCCAATGATTGGCGAACCATTGCCAAAGCGTCGATAATCATGCCTTTGGCCGCAGGCTCCCCCCGTAACCACAGCTCTTCATGATATTGCCAATGTTCCAATATGCTTTCCAAACCACCGGCCATCCCCTGCTCAACCGTTGATTTCGCCACGGGTTGAAATACCAGGAAAGGCCGTAGCTCACGTGGTGGATTACCTTGCGCCAAATGATAGCCACGTGCCGCCTTACTCAAATTGCTCTGGCGTAAGCCACCAATTTCCGCCAATTCGGCTGCCAGTGCCAATAAATCGCCCTGAGTGCCCTGTTTCAGCTCCAGTTCAATCTCACTCAACGGTTCCGACAACATATCAGCTCTGATAGAGCCTTGGTCGAGGGCAAGTTCTATCTCGCTCTCACCGTAAGTGATTACCCACTTTTCGCGGGTGAAATCAGTACGGAACAACGGCTGTAATTCCGTTTGCAACGAATCAGCCGCCCAACCTTCCGGCCAGATATCCTGCGGGAAACGCGCCAAATCCAGTTGGTCGCTATCAATATCGACATTATATTCAGGCCGTTGATGTAAACCGCCCACGACTTTGCCGCCGGTCTTCGCCGTCATTTCATAGCGGCCATCATAGCCGCGAATACGTAAACCGATATCATTCTGGCGCAACCGCTTATCCGCCGTATCAAAATAGATATTGGTCAGTGTTTGTGGGGGAAAATACTGGTTTTTCTGGGACTCAATCCACTCAGGCAAAGCAGCAATGGCCGCAGGAGTAGCAATAAATTTTAATTCTATTTCAACGGTCATAATTTCATTCACACCGGTATGTTACGAGATGACGGGCATTATGCACCTTTCGCTTCGATTTGCCTGTTTTGTACAGATAAACCCGCTTGGCGGCCCCCCGCTAAAACTCTATTTTAACCTGTTTTAGCGGATCTGCCCTACGCCTTCATAAGACAAATTTTCACGGCAGTTAAAATAAGCAGAAATAAGGCCAAAGCCGCGCTGGCTGTGAGACTAAGACAGTTCTCATTCCGGTTTATGCGTTGCGTCGGCAAACTGAACACACTACTATCGTTCCATAAATTCACTCATAAATGACTCTCTAATGCAGAAATTACGCCTAATTTGCCTCACGATACTCAGTTTAAGCCTCTCTTGGGGCGCACAAGCTGAAGAAAAACGCTACATATCAGATGAACTGGATACTTACGTTCATAGCGGTCCGGGTAACCAATATCGTATTGTTGGCACACTAAAAGGCGGGGATGAGGTCACCCTGATAAGCGTTGATAACGGTACGGATTATGGTCAGATCCGTGACAGTAAAGGAAAAACCACGTGGATTCCGTTGAATCAATTGAGTGAAACGCCAAGCCTGCGCATTCGTGTGCCCGATCTTGAGCAACAGGTTAAAACACTGACCGACAAGCTAGCTAATATTGATAATAGCTGGAATCAGCGCACGGCAGAGATGCAACAGAAAGTGGCAGCCAGCGATAGCGTTATCTCTGAATTGCAAAAAGAGAATGAATCGCTGAAAAACCAACTGGTGGTTGCTCAGAAAAAAGTCAATGCAGTCAATCTGCAATTGGATGACAAGCAACGCACTATTATTCTTCAATGGTTTATGTACGGCGGTGGTGTTGCGGGTATTGGTCTGCTCCTCGGTTTAGTGTTGCCACATTTGATCCCAAGCCGTAAAAAGAATAACCGCTGGATGAACTGATAGCGCGAATGATTCGAGCGAGTGAACCCCGATGAGTTTATTTATCAGTAAAATCAATTACAAGTAAGTGATTCGGGTGAGTGAGTGCCGCTAACAACGCTGCAACGTCAAGAAAAAAGGGTTAAATATGAACATCTACCTGGTCGGCGGAGCCGTACGCGATAGCTTATTAAACCTGCCAGTGACCGAACAAGACTGGGTCGTGGTAGGAGCGACCCCTGAGCAATTACTGACATTAGGATATCAACAGGTCGGTAAAGACTTCCCGGTCTTTCTGCACCCTGTCAGCCATGAAGAATACGCCCTGGCGCGTACTGAACGTAAATCCGGCCAAGGCTACACCGGCTTTACCTGCTACGCCGCACCCGATGTCACGCTGGAAGACGATCTATTACGCCGCGATTTAACCGTTAATGCGATTGCCCGTAGTGCTGACGGGGCATTTATCGATCCCTACCATGGCAAACAGGACTTGGAAAACCGAGTGTTACGCCATGTCTCCGCCGCATTTGCTGAAGATCCACTGCGCGTTCTGCGGGTAGCACGTTTTGCCGCTCGTTTTGCCTACCTTGGTTTCACCATTGCCCCAGAAACGATGTCTCTGATGACCAACATGGCGCAAAGTGGCGAACTTTCCGCCCTAACACCAGAGCGCGTGTGGAAAGAAACTGAGAAAGCACTGAAAACACAAAGCCCACAAGTCTATTTTCAGGTACTTCGAGATTGCGGTGCATTGGCTGTGCTGTTCCCTGAGATTGAGCGTTTATTTGGGGTGCCAGCACCGGAGAAATGGCACCCGGAAATTGATACCGGTATCCATACGCTGATGACGTTGGCTATCGCTGCACAGCTCAGCCCAGAGGTTGATATACGCTTTGCTGCCCTGTGCCACGATTTGGGGAAAGGCCTGACACCCAAAGAGTATTGGCCACATCATCACGGCCATGGTCCAGCGGGCGTTAAATTGGTTGAGCAACTGTGCCAACGGTTGCGGATCCCCAATCCTGTTCGTGATTTGGCTAAATTAGTCGCGGAATACCATGACCTGATTCATACAGTGAATAAACTCCGGCCAGAAACTCTGCTAAAACTGTTTAATGCCATTGATGTATGGCGTAAACCTGAGCGCCTGGAGCAGATGATTATGACCAGTGAAGCGGATGCCCGTGGCCGGACTGGATTTGAAAAAAATCCCTATCCACAAGGGGATTATCTGCGAGCCGCATTCCATATTGCCAACGGGGTATCAATACAAGAAGTGGTCGCCAGCGGGTTACAAGGCTTGGCAATTCGCGACGAACTTCAACGCCGCCGCCAGCAAGCTCTGGCTGAGTGGAAACAGACTCAGGAAACACCTTCAATATAAGTGGCTCCGCCGTTCAAATAAACCCCTCTGAACAAGGGGTTTATTTGTTTGTAGCCACGGTTATCCCTTACATAAAGACCCAATACACCACGGCTGCAACAATAAAGCGGTAAATGGCGAAAGGAACAAAAGAGATCCGTTTAATCAGTGACAAGAAGGTCTTGATGGCTATTAGTGCGACGATAAAGGCGGTGATAAACCCTACAGCAAACATCGGTAAATCGCCCAATGTCAGGAAATGCAGGCTCTTATATAAATCCAGCCCGCTGGCTCCGATCATCATCGGTACCGCCAGAATAAATGAGAATTCAGATGCCGCGTAGCGGTTCACACCGACCAGCATCCCACCGGAAATGGTGGCTCCAGAACGAGAGAACCCCGGCCATAGTGCCAGGCACTGGAAACAACCAATCGCAAAAGCCTGACGGTAGGTAATATCATCCAGCCCGACAGCCTTAGGATTTTTAGGTTTGAACCATTCTGCGGCCAGCAATAACACCCCACCAGCCACCAATGCATACATGACACTTTTTGGGTCAAATAGCGCCTTGATAACATCATGGAATGCCAAACCTAGAATCACCGCGGGGATCATCGCCAGTAAAATATGGCCCAGTGTCAAATGACCATCGGTTTTCCCCTCATGGGGTACCGCACCAAAGTGAATACCAATCAGACCGAATAAGCGCCGCCAAAACACCACAACTACGGCCAGAATGGAGCCTAACTGAATAATCACTTCGAAAGTTTTTGCTTTATCACCGGTAAACCCCAGCAACTCCCCGACAATAATCATATGCCCGGTAGATGAAACCGGCAAAAATTCAGTCAGCCCTTCGACCACACCCAGAATAAAAGCCACAAACAGCGAATACATATCCGTCATCTACAATACCCAATACCCTGTAATGGAAAACCACAAAAAAACGGCAATGCTGAAAACAGTGCCGTTCAATTTAGAATTTAATTCCTACCCAAAATAATTGGGGCTGCAGCCCAGTAGGCTGGCTCTCATCAGTGGTTAGGCTGAAGGAACCCCACACATAGCGCTGCAACTTCAAGTAAGAAGGACACAGAAAATTTATCACGTTCCTCGACACAATCAGACAACATTATCAATGCAGAATGACATTTTTATGTCATACGGTGACAAAAGGTCAGCTTAGCCGTTGGCCGCGTTCAATAATTACGCCAACATTTTTGGCCTGGGCGACAGCCCCCGGCTTGCTAACTTTGATACGTACCCACGGCGAATTAAAGCGTCGTAATAACAGTTCGGCTACCTCTTCAGCGACCCGCTCTACCAATGCAAAACGCTGTGAGCCGACATGTTGTATTACCGCCTCACTGATATCAGCATAACTCAGGCAGTCATTGACATCATCACTGCCCGCTGCTTTACGGTTATCCCAGCCCATTTCGATATCGAACACCAGTTTCTGCTGGATGGTCTGCTCCCAGTCATAAACCCCGATGGTGGTTATGATACTGAGTTCCTCAATAAATACGATGTCCATCACGTCATTCTCTGTTTTTGTGCCTGCCGGATACCACTTCCAGCCGAATATGCGTATTATCCACTGATGTTGCTATTAAAACGACCATTATTCAACGGGGCGGTGTTATGAGTGCTATCGCGCTTGGCATGATTATCTTCGCGTATTTGTGCGGCTCTATTTCCAGTGCAATCTTGGTATGCCGGGTTGCCAGGCTGCCAGATCCACGGACACATGGCTCCGGTAATCCCGGTGCGACTAACGTGCTGCGTATTGGTGGCCGTACAGCAGCAGTGGCGGTATTGCTCTTTGATATATTGAAAGGCATGTTGCCAGTTTGGTTCGCTTATCTGTTACACATCCCGCCACTTTATCTCGGTTTGACCGCTATAGCCGCCTGCCTCGGCCATATTTATCCCGTATTTTTCCACTTTAAGGGGGGTAAAGGTGTAGCAACCGCATTTGGTGCAATCGCGCCTATCGGCTGGGATTTGACCGGTTTGATGACCGGGACCTGGCTGCTGACAGTATTATTGAGTGGTTATTCATCATTAGGCGCAATAGTTAGCGCCTTGATTGCCCCGTTTTACGTATGGTGGTTCAAACCTCAATTTACCTTCCCTGTCGCCATGCTCTCTTGCCTTATTCTGATGCGTCACCACGATAACATTCAGCGTTTATGGCGTGGTAAAGAAGGGAAAGTCTGGGACAAGCTTAGAAAGAAAAAACAGAAAACTCCCGCAGAAGAAGCCGCTGAGTTAGAAGAGAAAGAAGATTAGTTTTCCCCGAAACCGAGAATGGCTGCGGCAACACTCAGCCGTTCGACACCCCTATCAGAACGACGGGTAGTAACACAGCCACAGCCACGCCCGACCATTCGACACCCATATCAGAATGACTGAGCATGAGCGAGGCAAGGCGCAAAGGAATGAAAAAACGCAGTGGACTCTTGGCCATGAGTATTTTGAATGACTGCGGCAACACCGCCGCAGCCACGCTCAGCCATTCTGATCAGACTTTCGGTAACTCAGATAACGGCCAACGCGGCCACACCGACACACTCAACTCACTGTTCAGGTTACTTCGCAACCTGACCATCCCCGCATAGGCAATCATCGCGCCGTTGTCAGTGCAAAATTCTGGCCGGGCGTAGAATACTTCACCGCCTCGTTTTTGCATCATATCGGCCAGTTTTAATCGTAAGGTCTGGTTAGCGCTCACGCCCCCGGCGATAACTAAGCGTTTAAAACCCGTCTGATCTAACGCACGTTTAGATTTGATGGCTAAGGTATCAACCACCGCATCTTCGAATGCTCGGGCGATATCGGCGCGGGTTTGGTCGTCATCACCATTAGCACGAATAGTATTCGCCGCGAACGTTTTCAGACCAGAAAAACTAAAATCCAGCCCAGGGCGATCAGTCATTGGACGCGGAAAGATAAAACGGCCCGCAGTACCAAGCTGGGCCATACGCGACAACATTGGCCCACCAGGGTAATCCAACCCTAATAGTTTTGCTGTCTTATCAAAAGCCTCACCTGCCGCATCATCAACAGATTCGCCCAACAGCAAATATTCACCAATACCGGTCACACTAATCAATTGGGTATGACCGCCGGATACCAGCAACGCAACAAACGGGAACTCTGGTGCATTTTCTTCCAGCATTGGTGCCAACAAATGGCCTTCCATATGATGAACCGGTACCGCAGGGACCCCCCACGCGAAAGCTAATGCCCGACCGATGGTCGCCCCCACTAACAACGCCCCCACCAAGCCAGGACCTGCTGTATAAGCCACAGCATCAATATCTTTGGCGTTCAACTTGGCTTCTTTCAACGCCGCCTGAATCAGGGGTACGGTTTTACGCACGTGATCACGGGAGGCCAGCTCTGGTACGACACCGCCGTAGTCAGCGTGCAATTTTACCTGACTGTACAATTGGTTAGCTAACAGACCGGCTTCATCGTCATACACTGCAATTCCGGTTTCATCGCAGGACGTTTCTATACCCAATACTCGCATTACATTTCCCATCATTCACGTGCGGCCGACAGTTTAGCATAACAGCGCCCGCAGTCATGATTTCTCATCCCCCCTTCGAATATTTTCGACATTGGCCGCAAATGCGTTGTTGATAATCGCTGATAATTGCTCTGTTTGAAAAAAATGTTGATTAATTCGATCACCGCCTCTGTTTAGTATATAATCAGCGGCCGTCGCACTCCTGGCACCAACTTTTTTGTAAAGGCGGGGGCGACATCACAGGGGCGTGCCTGTTTCAATTTGCTGTGGTGCTTTACAAAGCAGCATCCATTGAAGTAAAATTCCGCACCATTTTGAGAAGGCTGGCGATTGGCCAGCAGCAAACCGATTTCTATTGAGGTGAGAGGCACATGCCGGTAATTAAAGTACGTGAAAACGAGCCGTTCGACGTAGCTCTTCGTCGTTTCAAACGTTCCTGCGAAAAAGCAGGTGTTTTAGCTGAAGTTCGTCGTCGTGAGTTCTATGAAAAACCGACTACTGAACGTAAACGTGCTAAAGCTTCTGCTGTAAAACGTCACGCGAAGAAATTGGCTCGCGAAAACGCACGCCGCACTCGTCTGTATTAATTCTTCGGGGATAACCCCAATACGTGGTTTTTTCATTTCGAAGAACGCGCAGATCGAGTAGTTGCATACGAAGGCCGTGCTTTCCGAAAGGAACGCGCGGCTTGTTCTCGTTTATGGACTGGCGAATAGGGGCTTATGGCTGGACGAATTCCACGCGTATTTATCAATGACTTGCTAGCTCGCACTGACATCATCGATCTTATCGATACCAGGGTAAAGCTGAAGAAGCAAGGCAAAAATTACCATGCGTGCTGTCCGTTCCATCATGAGAAAACACCCTCATTCACTGTTAACGGCGAAAAACAGTTTTATCACTGTTTTGGCTGCGGCGCTCATGGTAATGCTGTTGATTTCTTGATGAATTACGATCGACTCGAGTTTGTCGAAAGTATCGAAGAATTGGCCACCATGCACGGGCTGGAAGTGCCTTACGAGGCAGGCAGCGGCACCACTCAGATAGAACGACACCAACGACAAAGTCTTTATCAATTGATGGAAAGCCTCAGCGCATTCTATCAGCAGTCACTCAAAGGCCAGAATGCCAATCAGGCCCGTGAATATCTTAAACATCGCGGTTTGAGTGAAGAGATCATCCAACATTTTGCTATCGGTTTTGCTCCCCCTGGTTGGGACAATGCCTTAAAACGTTTTGGTCGTGATGGCGAGAGCCGTACAGCACTGAACGATGCCGGAATGCTGGTTACTAATGATACAGGGCGGACTTACGATCGTTTTCGTGAGCGCGTCATGTTCCCTATTCGCGATAAACGCGGGCGGGTTATCGCTTTTGGCGGGCGAATTCTGGGTGATGGAGTGCCAAAATACCTCAACTCCCCAGAAACAGAAATTTTTCATAAGGGCCGCCAGTTATATGGCTTGTATGAAGCACAAGTCAATCATCCAAACCCTGCACGCTTACTCGTTGTTGAAGGGTATATGGATGTGGTGGCGCTCGCACAATTTGGTATTGATTATGCTGTTGCCTCATTGGGAACGGCAACAACCGCTGAGCATATTCAGTTGTTGTTCCGTGCCACCGATAACGTAATTTGTTGTTATGACGGTGATCGGGCTGGTAGAGATGCCGCTTGGCGAGCATTAGAAACGGCTCTGCCCTATCTAAATGACGGGCGTCAGCTACGCTTTATGTTTTTGCCCGATGGTGAAGACCCCGACACTCTGGTTCGTAAAGAAGGGAAAGACGCATTTGAACAACGTATGGAGGAGGCACAGCCACTCTCAACTTTCTTGTTTGAAACGTTAATGCCACAGGTAGATTTGAGCAGTCCCGATGGGCGCGCCAAACTGAGCACACTGGCATTACCTTTAATCAGCCAAATTCCTGGTGAAGCGCTACGTCTATACCTACGTCAACAATTAGGGAATAAGTTAGGTCTGCTTGATGACAGCCAGCTCGATAAGCTGATGCCAAAACAGATTGAGAATGCAAATACCTACCAGCCGCCCCAGCTAAAACGCACAACCATGCGTATACTTATAGGGCTATTGGTACAAAACCCACAACTGGCTACACTTATTCCCTCATTGCAGGGGGTCGAGCAAGCCAAATTGGCGGGTTTACCGTTATTTATTGAGTTGGTTGAAACCTGTCTGGCCCAACCGGGGTTGACAACCGGGCAGCTGCTGGAACTGTACCGTGATAATAAATTCAGCCAACAGCTTGAAACTCTTGCAACATGGAACCACATGATTGTAGAGGATATGGTCGAACAGACTTTTGTCGACACGCTAGCTAGCCTGTATGACTCCATTTTGGAGCAACGTCAGGAAACCCTGATAGCGCGTGACCGTACACATGGATTAAACGCCGAAGAACGTAAAGAGCTTTGGTCTTTGAATCTGGCACTAGCCAGAAAAAAATGAAACACCCAACGGCTTAATTGCCGATAAATGTGGGGGCAACTCCCCACAATGATGCCGCTATAGCGGGCAGCGGCGACAAAAAAAGGCCCCAAATGCAATTGTTGGCGGTTTCGCCGACCGACACCAACCCAAATACTCTGAAGTGTGGATACCGTCTTATGGAGCAAAACCCGCAGTCACAGCTGAAGCTACTTGTCACCCGAGGTAAGGAGCAAGGCTATCTGACCTATGCTGAGGTCAATGACCATCTGCCGGAAGATATCGTCGATTCCGATCAGATCGAAGACATCATCCAGATGATTAATGACATGGGCATACAGGTACTAGAAGAAGCGCCTGATGCTGATGATTTGATGCTGGCCGAGAACACCACGGATACCGACGATGATGCGGCTGAAGCTGCTGCACAGGTGCTTTCCAGTGTTGAATCAGAAATCGGGCGAACCACCGACCCGGTGCGTATGTATATGCGCGAAATGGGTACCGTTGAGCTGTTAACGCGTGAAGGCGAGATTGATATTGCCAAACGTATCGAAGACGGTATCAATCAGGTTCAGTGTTCTGTTGCTGAATACCCTGAAGCGATCACTTATCTGTTGGAACAATATGATCGCGTTGAAGCGGGCGAATCTCGTTTATCCGACCTGATCACTGGCTTTGTTGATCCAAACGCTGAAGAAGATATTGCCCCAACAGCGACCCACGTTGGTTCTGAATTATCCACTGAAGAGATGGATGATGAAGATGAAGACGAGGATGAAGACGACGACGCCGAAGACGATAACAGCATCGATCCAGAGTTGGCGCGCCAGAAATTCAGCGATTTGCGTGAGCAGTATGAAAACGCGCGTATGGAAATCAAGAAAAATGGCCGCAATCACGCGAACGCAGCTGCTGAAATCCTGAAGCTTTCTGAAGTGTTCAAGCAGTTCCGTCTGGTGCCAAAGCAGTTCGATTATCTGGTCAATAACATGCGTGCCATGATGGATCGCGTTCGTACTCAAGAACGTATCATCATGAAGCTGTGTGTTGAGCAGTGCAAAATGCCGAAGAAAAACTTCGTTACGCTGTTTTCCAGCAATGAAACCAGCGATACCTGGTTCACTGCGGCAGTGGCTATGGGTAAACCTTGGTCTGAAAAACTGAAAGATGTCTCGGAAGATGTTCAACGTAGCTTGCAGAAACTGCGCCAGATCGAAGAAGAAACCGGTCTGACCATTGAGCAGGTAAAAGACATCAACCGCCGTATGTCTATCGGTGAAGCGAAAGCGCGTCGTGCCAAGAAAGAAATGGTTGAGGCTAACCTGCGTTTGGTTATCTCTATTGCCAAAAAATACACCAACCGTGGTTTGCAGTTCCTTGATTTGATCCAGGAAGGCAACATTGGTCTGATGAAAGCAGTAGATAAGTTCGAATACCGTCGCGGTTATAAGTTCTCAACTTACGCAACATGGTGGATTCGTCAGGCGATCACTCGTTCGATTGCAGACCAGGCGCGCACTATCCGTATTCCAGTACATATGATTGAGACCATTAACAAACTCAACCGTATCTCACGCCAGATGTTGCAAGAGATGGGCCGTGAGCCAACGCCAGAAGAGCTGGCGGAACGTATGTTGATGCCGGAAGATAAGATCCGTAAAGTGCTGAAGATAGCTAAAGAGCCTATCTCAATGGAGACCCCGATTGGTGATGACGAAGATTCACATCTGGGTGATTTCATTGAAGATACCACTCTGGAGCTGCCGCTGGACTCTGCAACCTCTGAGAGCCTGCGCTCTGCCACGCACGACGTGTTAGCAGGCCTGACAGCCCGTGAAGCAAAAGTTCTGCGTATGCGTTTCGGTATCGATATGAACACTGACCACACGTTGGAAGAAGTGGGCAAACAATTCGATGTCACCCGTGAACGTATTCGTCAGATTGAAGCGAAGGCATTGCGTAAACTGCGTCACCCAAGCCGTTCTGAAGTACTGCGTAGCTTCCTCGACGATTAATTCGTTAGTGAAGTAATAAAAATCCCGGCATATTATTTATGTCGGGATTTTTTTTCCTATAAAACCAACCACGTCTACGCTCTCCTCTTCCCTACCTCATCCGTAAAAAACCTTATTTTTGCATATAAAACACGCATATGAGTGAGCAGCTCTAGACCTGAGGATAAAAACTACCGTATAATCAGCGCCCAAGCTTGGCCCCTTAGCTCAGTTGGTTAGAGCACGCGACTCATAATCGCTTGGTCACTGGTTCAAGTCCAGTAGGGGCCACCAAATAAAACAAGGAGTTACGTTAATAGCGTAACTCCTTTGTTATTTCTGGGATATGCCGGGGATATTTTGCAGGGGTAATCATGGGGTTTATTGGTTATTTTATGCCCGTTCACCGCATCGCCACACTTCGATACTACAATCATCGGCGAGGCGTTGGCTTCTTCCACTGGTAAGCTGGCGCACTCATCCTCTGGCGGTGACGTTCTTTAGCTGCCAGTGTCGCCGCTACCTTAGTGCGTATATCCAGCAAATCCTTGTTGTTCAGATCCACCCCTTGCCGCCTGGCTGCGTTGATAAGGGTCATTTCAATAATGTTATGGCTCAACATAATAACCTCACCCGGCTTAATCATTTATCGTCGCCTCTGTGGATTTACCCAAATCAGCCCATCATTTTACGGTAGGCCTCTGCGGCTTCATCCGGGGTTAGATTTGACGTTTGGATCGGGCCACCGTTCGCGCCGGTCAATTCGGCTTTCTTCGGTGCTTCCCATCCACACATTTCAGCCAGTTGCTTGATAGCAGCTTTCGGATCATGCAGCTTAATTTTTAGTCCATCTTTGCCAGTGGATAACTCAGCGACAGCAGCCAGGTGTTCGGGCTTAATATCTTTGGAGTCCTTAAATTTCCACGACGCCTGAAATACCGGTTGCCCTT
>NZ_CGBP01000026.1 GCF_001053095.1 Yersinia similis
CGCCGTCGTTTCCCCCGTTCGCACTCGCTCGTTCCTCACTCCCTTGCGCATGCGGCCTCACCGCCGCCCTTGTCATGTCTGCTTATACCCCGTTCCGGTCTTTTTTTCACGGAGCAAGACTCCCCGCGCTGCGTGAAACCCCAAAGGGTGACGCCAGAAAGAAGCTAACAGACGAGGAACACCATCATGACCCAACATTTTACCGATACCACCGCGATGCCTAGTGTAGACGTGAATTATCAGACCGAACGCGGGGAGCTAATGGCATCCGTATCGATTGAAAAAATCATTTCCTGCCGTCAGCACGTTTTGGCGAAAGTGTCCGCAGCGGTTGAATTGCTTAAAGAAGCCGAAAAGTACTCAACCGAGATAGGCGGCGGTATTGTGAAAGACTGGGACACTAAAAATGGTATTTATACCTCTCTGTTTGCCGCACAGAAAGACGATGTTCTTGTCCGCGTAAAGAAAGTGAACGATCGCCATATATGGACTGATTTGATAAAAAAATCGGGCATGTTAAGTTTGATGGACGATCAAGCCCGTACTGAATGGGATACTCACCTTGAACGTGGTGAATATCCTGAAATCACGCATGACAATATTTTGGCCTCCTTTGAGCAGCTTAATCATGAAAAAGAAGCTGTTTTCGAGCGGGGGGTGATCAACCTGTTTAAGTCATTGTCCTGGGATTACAAAACTAATAATCCCTGTCGTTTTGGTGCCAAAATAATCATGAACTATTTTGTTGAATACAGTGCAAGCTGGGGCTTCAGCAGCTGCTACTCAGCCAATAATAAACTGAATGATTTAGAGCGCATTTTGAGTCTCCTTGATGGCAAACCGGCAACCGATCACCGCGACAGTATTTCAGGCCGACTTTCTGATCACATTCGTGCTAATCCCTCCGATGCGGCTGTATTTGTTGATGAATATTTTAGTATCCGATATTTCAAGAAGCGTTCAGGTCATCTGACCTTTAAGCGACCGGAGCTTATTGATAAACTGAATGACATTCTTACCAAACACTATCCCGCTGCACTCCCACCCCGTATCTGAGTGACCTTAATTAGCCTAAAAGGGTAAATTTGGCGTGTGCCAATTACCCTTTTAGGGTATAATGATTGACAGTCAGGAAACGGATTACTAAAAGGCTCAAAATGGAAAAGCGCACGCCTCATTGCAAGCTATCCCGCATCAGGGAGTTAGTTCAACAAGGCGAGATAACCGCGACGAACAGTGCATTAATGGGGGCTGCGGAACTCGGGCTGAGTTTTCAGGACATGTGTGATGCTGTTTTGTCGTTATCGGCTAAAGACTTTTACAAAAGTATGACGACTTACGCCGATCATACGGTATGGCAAGACGTTTACCGCCCCGAGTTAAATTGCGGTGACGTTTATCTAAAACTGACGGTTTCTGATGGCGTATTAGTTGTTTCGTTCAAGAGGTTATGATCATGAAATGTCCAGTATGCGGTGGAGCTGAATTGTTCCACGATATCCGTGAGTTGTCCTATACCTACAAGGGTGAGTCTACAATAATAGCGAATGTTGAAGGCGATTATTGTCCTGCCTGCAATGAGGTTATTATCAGTAAACATGATGCAGCGCGTGTCAGTGCTGCTATGTTGGCCTTTAATAAAGAGGTCAACGCCGCCATAGTCTCCCCCTTATTTATTGCTGAGGTCAGAAATAAGTTGGCGCTCTCACAACGAGAGGCTGGTGAAATATTTGGCGGGGGCGCGAATGCCTTTTCACGTTATGAAACGGGACGAGCTAAGCCGCATCTGTCAACGGTGAAGCTGTTGCGTGTTCTTGATAAGCATCCTGATTTATTGCAGGAAATCCGCGCATAACGTGCGGTTGTTGGCTAACCGCGTCGAGCGGTTAGCCAACAATGCAGGGCACGCTTGCAGCGGTCTTACGTCCGCGCCGCTTTCACTGGCCCGTAGGGCCGCAAGGCCCGGCAAGCCGGTTTTTTCTGGGGTCTGCCTTTATCCGGTATTTCGCGGCGGGTTTTCTTTCTCCGTGAAAGACACTGGCACGGGGCGCAACCCTGAAAAGGGTGCGCTTCGCCGTCGTCTCCCCCGTTCGCACTCGCTCGTTCCTCACTCCCTTGCGCATGCGGCCTCGTCGTCGCCCTTGTCATGTCTGCTGATACCCCGTTCCGGTCTTTTTTTCACGGAGTAAGACTCCCCACGCTGCGTGAAACCCAAAAGGGCGACGCCAGAAAAAGGCCATTATCAGGAGAGACGAGCATGACCAACCTTGCAAATAATATTCAGACCGCTTCTACCGTAACCGCGATAAAAGTGCCTAATTATCAACGCATGGACATATTTCCTTTGTTGTTCGGTGCCAGGCACATCAAAGGCGAGGCTCTGATCTACGGGCATATGCGTAAATTTTGCACCGCCTATAATGGCGGTCATTGGGCCATTTTTCGTTTATCTAACGGAGGGTTTTATCTGCGGCCTGAGATGGATAGGGCGCATATAGGGGTTGCCAGTAACGGCTTTGATGCTGATATTTCGGGTGATGCGGCGGGGATCATCGTCACCCTGTACGCACTCAATGTGCTGATGTGGGAAGCGAGCGAAAATGATAACGAGGTGCTGCTGCAACGTCTGACCAATAACTATGACTGGTTGAAAAATTACGCCAGCGAGCACAGCGAGCGTGGTTTCATTTATCGCGCTATCGATTAAATATGCATAAATAATGATATCAATAATATATATCACTATTTATTGAATTATGACGTTCAATAAAAAGGCAGAGCTTACGCCCTGCCTTCTCATCTCCAGCCTGCACGAACAGGCCGGTTAACTCCATCGTTAACGGAGACAAATCCATGACTAACGATCGCTTTATCCTTGCATGCCAGACGTATTTTGTAAACCAGCGCACCAACGGAACGCCGCAAAAAAAGCGGATGCATCATGCCACCCTTGACGAATTTGCGATCAGTCCCCGACTGAAAGCATTAGGGCGACATATTGTTCACTGCCAAAGCAAGCAGGAACCGGTCCGTGTACCGGCCTTGAATGGGGCAGAGTGGGGGCAGTTGTTGCGAACACTGGAGCATAAACGAGCCTATATCTGATGTCTTACCGTCTTCCGGGGCGGTGTTTTGCCTGCTGGATGCCAGCCGTCTTGAGCGGATGTCATCCAGTCCAGGGCGCGCTTGCAGCGGTCTGATGACCGCGCCGCTTTCACTGGCCACTGTCGTGGCCGTTAAGATTCGGCTTTGCCGATTTATTTCCGGCGTCTCCCTTTGCTTTTGCTGATTGTGCAGAACCGCTTGCTTCATGACAGATAAAGATATTGATACGTATTTGGCTTATTGTAACGCCACAAAATTGCCCATCAGTCAGATTGATAAAGAGACATACAACGAAAAGCTGTGTGTGCTCCCACCGTTAGATTGGCGTCATGGTGATCATAGTAAATCGTTCAAAATGATTGAAATATATTGTGGTGATATCACTGAAATCTATGTGCGTTTTCGTTGTGACTATTTTGTAATGCGTGATAACCGCTATTTGACACACAATCAGATTATGGTGCGTGTTGAATAATTTTATGTCGCGCAGGAAAAAGAGGGAACTGTATGAGACACGATCAGAATTCACCCGTGTTTTATATCACCGGTACTACCTACATTTATGATTACACTGAAATGGATAGCGATGTTTATGTGATACGATAGAGTGCGACAGGAATGGTGACTTGATCTCGGGCGGAAATAATTTCGAATGGTGAACCGATATTTTCTTTCAACCTCATCGAGAGGTTGAAAGAAAAATTCCATAAAACCGAAAATTATTTCATATTCAATCGTAAAATTTAGTGCCATTTCATTATGCAGGGGATTGACCCCTACAGGATGAAATCATATCCAGACACTTCAACATAAGCGATGCTATTTTATTTCGTGCTTGTTATGGCTGAGTTGATGAATTCAATGTATTAATTTTTGCTGCCGATGCTTTCTTCTTTTTCATTGTGATATTGCTATCTATCGTTTCTTTAATCGCTTTTGCACTGACCGTAATGCCTGCCACATCCAGTGCGGACTTTATTTCTGTTACTGAATAACCTTTCTTCACAGACAAATCAATAAGTTGTTCACGAAGGTTAGCTAATACGTCTTTTCCTGTCATTCTTGATGCATTCAAATCTGGCAAGTCAGCAAGTTGCATTTTGGCAAGTTCGAGTTGCTCCTGTGTGTAATAACTGTTTATAGCCATAATCCGGATTCTCACTTTGAATTTTAAAAATGTGACCGATTATAACCTTTATCCCAGAATTTAATCAAAGGCCAACCCCCATGCCCTTCTGGCGTAATGACATTAAAGAAAAAACAGGACATAATCAGTATCTCAGTGTAAAACACGGGACCAGATATGTTTTGTTGAACCGCCTGCACGCAGTCGGCCCCAACAAAACTCCGGGTCAGGGCTTCGCCCCGACACCCCTGATTGGTGCCCGTCGGCACGACTGGATTATTGAACTGGAAAACATGAGTAAAAGTGAGAAACGCCAACGGTCTGATGTTCTGCTGGGGATCCGTTGTTACCCGGAAGAGAAAGAGCTGATAAAAGCAAAGGCAGATGCCGCAGGGCTTAGCGTGGGTGAGTTCCTGCGTCGTTGTGCTTTAGGCCGGAAGATACAAGCCAAATGTGATACAAAATTGATTATGGAGCTGAGTCGACTGGGGGGGCTTCAGAAACATTTGTTCAATGAGGGTCGGGGAAATGTCAGCGATAAATTTAGCAAAGAATACTCGCAAGTGTTAGTCGCCATACAAAAAGCCATCTTAACGATAGGGCGGGAGGAACAGTGATTGTTGTCAAACCAAAGAAACGCCGGGATGGTAAATCCAGCTTCCTGAAACTGGTGGCCTATGTCACGCTTCGGGATGATGAAAAGCCTGATGAAGCGATTGATCCATCACATCCGGCGTGGCGTCCTTCGAAGTCAAAAGAGGCTATCTTTGGCAGACTCATTGATTATATCCATCGTGATGGCGATGAAGAAAAACTGCATATTACCGAAACGTTTCCTGATGGTCGGCACCAGGTGATTTTCGATAGTGTGTTGTGCGAAACGAATACCTTCAGTGTGGCAACTGCTGCAGTAGAAATGCAAGCCGTTGCTTTACAAAATACCCGGTGTAAAGACCCTGTCTATCACTTTATTCTTTCCTGGCCTGAGACAGATTCACCTACTGAGCAACAGATATTTGAAAGTGCCCGTCACAGTCTTCGAGCGCTGGATATGTCGGACCATCAGTACGTCACTTCTATTCATCGTGACACCAATCATCTGCATTGTCATGTTGCCGTTAATCGTATTAACCCCATTACATATAAAGCCGCCGATGATGCTTTCGATATTCCCCGTTTGCATAAAGCCAGCCGTGAAATGGAACGTAAATACGGTTGGATGCCAACCAAAGGTTGCTACGTTCTTAATGAAAATAGAGAGATTGTTCGTGCTCATCCAGACCAAAAATCTATGCCACACGGTGCTAAAGGTCTGGAGTATTACGCTGACCAGGAAAGTCTGTATACGTATGCAATAAGAGAATGCCAACAGGATATTGCTGATACGTTGACATCCGATTCTGTTAACTGGGAACAGATCCACTCGGTTCTTATTCGGGCGGGGTTGGAATTAAAACAGAAAGATAAAGGGTTGGCTATTTACAGCCGATCTAATGCAGAACAAACGCCATTGAAGGCCAGTAGCTTACATCCAGACCTGACGTTGTCTGTACTCGAACCTCTTGCCGGTCCCTTCGAACCCTCGCCGGAAGTTGATGTTCATGACGAGAATAGATTGGTCTTTGGGTACGTGATTGAGAAAGAATATGACGAACGTTTTCATGCCCGTGATCAGTCTGCCCGCTTCGAACGCCGAGTTGCTCGCGCTGAAGATAGAGAAGATTTGAAAGCACGATATCGTGCCTATAAGAATGCCTGGCAGCGCCCCAGTATTAATGCAAAAGACCGGTTCAGAACGTTGGCCGCAGAGTTTCGGGTACGTAAAGCGCACGTCCGAATTTCTGTCCGTGACCCTCTGCTTCGAAAACTGACGTATAACATCATTGAGTTTGAACGCGCTAAAGCGATGGCGGCATTGCGAATAGATATCCGAGCTGAACGTGATGCACTTCGTGCTTCACCTGAGTACCGGCGTCAGACTTATAAGGTCTGGGTTGAGCAGCAAGCGATGAAAGGTGACAGGGCGGCCGTGAGTCAATTGCGGGGATGGGCATACAAAATCAAGCGTGATGCACGTACTGCTATTCTCTCTGATAATGTTATTCAATGTGCGGTGGCTGATGATATTCAGCCGTTCCGTATTGAGGGATATGCGACTCGAATCAACCGGGATGGGGCCATTTTGTATCAGACGGATGGGATTACGCAGATTGTCGATCGGGGTGCGCAGATTGAAGTGACCAGGCCGTTTGAGTCACAAGGTGCAAATATCATAACGGCCTTGAGCCTGGCTGAAGATAAGAGTGGTGAGACTCTGGCCTTTGTGGGTAAACCGGATTATGTCAGTCAGGCGTGCGCTGCCGTTCCCCACTTTAACGCGATGAGCGATAATGCATTGCCACTGACTCAGCCAGAGCAGCGTCAACAGGCTGGCTATGTATCAGCTAAATATTCTACGGAGGATAAACCTGAACTGGCCAACCGAATTCAGAGGTCGTTACCAAATATGCCAAAGCCAAGGTAGTTAACTAATTTAACCTTAGTGATTGTTGTACCACAGATCCATCACTGCTAATTCGAGGGATAAACATTGTTAAATCGAATCTATAATTTTTTTTTTTCAGAAAAGAACCTCAGAAAAAAAATGTAGTGGGGCTCCGTAAAGCCACCGTTGATGATCTGGCATTTATCATGGAAGAGATTTCAAATGGCGTACTTGATGGGCATTTCTCTGAGGCTTACAAATTCCCCGAACATCTCCAGCGTCTATGTATCTCAATGCAGAAAGTTATAAACCAATCAGAAATGAGGATTCAGAAGGCCGGCAGGCAAGTAGAACTTGTTTCTGCAGAGCTATTTATTTATGACAATGAAGACGGTATCCCTGTTGGCTTTATACTTTTGGCTCAGGAATTTTCAGGTTCGCCAGATGTTGAATTGTATATTGTAGGGGTTAAAAAAGATTTTCGTCGAAAAGGATATGGAAGACTGATGCTGAATGATGTCTACCTAAATGTCTTGCCTAATACAATATTATTTGCGCGTTGTTTTCGGGCGTCAAAAGGAATGGTTTCGTTACTTCAATCGACCCAATTTACTATTGTGAGTAAAACGCGAAAAGGGACCGTTCACCTTGAGCGTCGGTTTATCGACGAGTGATCTTGATGCAGGATAAGTTCTCTTTTAATAAATTTTTCTGGCGCAATCAATAAGCCAACTGCTAACAGAAACAAAAAAACCGCCATAAAGGCGGTTTGAGGTTATTGACAAAGTGCCCGCGACGGAGAGAACAGGCAGATCGTAAAGACGCCGTAAATACATCCATGTAGGCTCGAGCCGCGCCATCCTTGGCGCGGACGCTTTACTCCTCTGCCTATCCTCACCGTTCAAGATCGAGTCATCGGGGGTTGTCAGCAGTCTGAAACCGCCATAAAGGCGGTTTTTTTGTGCTGGTCAGGTTAGCGGCCTTTCCAGCAGGGCTTTGGTTACCAACGTAACGCAAGCGCGATCCAGTGCTTGTATTCACGGTTTTATCTCCGGTGGTGGCATCGTGAAGCGCGGTCTGAGCAAGGACCGCACAATGAAACGGTACTTCTGTATTGTGCTCGTTGTCTCTGGTGCACTGTTGTCATCCGGGAACGGGGGTTGGAGCATATCTAACAACTCGATCACGGTAACAATCAATACATCAGGCAAGTAAGCCAGGTAGCCGTCCTTTGGGACGGCTTTCCTTTACTGATTTCATCCATCTAAGCACTTAGGTTTCTGTCTTGGCATTTTGGAACTGACCCAGCCATCCTTTTCAGCTAAATCGAAATCTGTCTCATTAAAAATAAATGAATCAAACCAAATCGCCATACAGATAGGGCAGGTTATTGGTAACGAATCCTCTTTGATGATATGGCATTCTTTACCTAACCCCTCACTTGTACCATCAATACAAAGTGCTTCATAACCGTGAGCTCCAGTAGAAATATGGGTCAGGATCCTTTCTGTCCTTATACCCACTTTGCTGTATATCTCATGCGTCGTGATTGTTTTTTTAGCTGGAGTGACCATGGATTTTAGTGAAATCTTAGTCATATGCTCTTCCACGATGTTATAAGTGGCTGACCCTCTTGCCACAATCTATCAAACTCTTGTTGGTACTGGGCTGCCACTGCGGGCATATTCCACAATACGAGCGTATTTTCGGCATTGCGTTTGTCTGCACTGGCCGAAAAATTATATGAGCCGGTCTCAACTGTCTGACCATCGGTCACGATAAATTTGTTGTGCATGATGGCGTATTTGTCACTCAATCTGACCGCAATACCGTTGTTGGCCAAGAACGTCACTGCCGTGTATTTATCACTGTTGGCCTTTTTGTCTGCCAGCACCTGGACTCTAACGCCGCGTTGTTGAGCTGCGCGCAACGCGAGAGCAATTTCTTTGCTGGTAAAGGAATAGGCTGCAACGTTTATTTCCTGCTGAGCGCTGTCGATAACATGCAATATGTTGTATAGCGCGGCTCCTGATGGTGAAAAACCAATGGTGATCTCTGCCTGGGGGGCGTTCAATGTGGCGAACGTCGACACTGACGGCATGAGCAACATTGTGGCCAGTAACATCGCGATAGGTTTACGGATTAGCATGGGATGCCTCCTCATTGACAGCGTTAAGCGCTTTACGGCTGAGCGTGACTTCTTTGGGCTCTGCGCGGGTATGGTAGGTCGCATTGGTTTTCTTGATAGCGCGTCGGGCCGCTTCAAACAGCAATATCCCCCGTTCAGCCGGGGTATAAGAGACATCATCGCGGTTATCGAGATCGCAGGTCAGCTGACAGAGCTGATGCAGTGTTTTGTCATAAAGCCGCGCTTTCAGCATGCCTTCTTCGCTATTGAGTGCTGTAGCGTTAAATCGTCGGAGAATACTGTCTACGTTTGTTTGGGATACGGGACGTTTACGTGCCAGTGACGGTAAGAATCCGCATAGCGCTTCAAAGGTGGGTTTCTTTATTTCAATAAAGCGATTGATGCGCATAGGCAACTCACTGGACAGCTTTTCATCATCTGGAATGTATAGCGCCGCACTGCGGACTACCGCATCTTCTAGAACGATGACACCTTCCCCCTTTTTCAATGCTTTCAGCTCAGTGAATTCAATATTGTCACGTTCACGGATTTGCATTGAATCAGCATCATCATAAGTCGATGAAACCGCGCCTGAACGGCGTTCTACACTGCTGAGCTCGGAGTAATACCCCTTTCCTGCGGCCGTCCGGATAATATCGAAGGTATCCAGTGGGTCTTCTAATGCCATAAACCATTTAGTGCGTTGGTTGGCGTTAACCGAGTCGAACTCTCCGTTGGCTTTACGTTTCATCGCCTGTGCATCTTGTCCAGACGTCATGAGCATGTAGAGTAAAGACCGCATCTGGGATGCCAGCTTATCCATACCTGAAGCAAAATAGGCCCCCAGTTCATCAAAAATGATGGCATAAGGGAATTTTCCAGCATAACGCTTGGCAATCAGCACATCTTTACGCTTACCCTCCAGATGATGCCCCAAATCCTGGCTGATAGTCATACGCAGCCCAGATATATAGAGTTTGCCCAATGTGGACGCTTCACTATTAGACAGCTCTAATGCCGGGATAAGGACGGCGAGAATGCGGTCATTATGCAACGTATCCCGAAAGGAAATATCACCGGCTCCTTTGGGAAACACATGTCCGTAGATATCATTGAACATGCTGAGCATTCGGGTGAATTGCTGGATAAGGAAACCGTGCTGGTCAAATACCCCTTGTGACCATTCGGAGGGTTTATTGATGAGATTCATGTCAAAGCCCGCCAATGCATTCAGGTAGCTTTCCAGTGGCTTGTAGCCCTCTTCATGCCAGTTATTCTTTATTGCCTCTTGGTAAAGTGCCGCAATTTTTCGCAGAGGCAAATGCGCCTGGATAACATTCTGCGAGAGCTGAAGCCCATCGCGTTCGCGTTTGTAACATAAGGCATAGATGAGAGCCCCGATCATCGCTTTTGCTTTGTCTTGCCAGCCGTCTTCACCTGTAGAAGAGACTGGCAAAAGAGACTCCATCAACTGGATAATGAACGTTTCAGTCGCTTGACCGAACAAATTGATTGAGTTGGTCTGGGGGCGTGATTTATCGCCTTTAACCAGGCGCTTAAGTTTACTTTCCCCCCCGGTTAAAAAGTTGAGGATCAACACATCGTCTTCCCGACCAAAACGTCGGGCAAGAGACCAGATAGCAAAGGCCAGATTGTTTTCTGCTTTACCATCAGAGAGACAAAAGCCTCTTCCCCAGCATAATGCGTTGAGGCAGATTGCTAAAATACCCTCTGTTTTACCACTCCCGGTCGTGGCCATCAGTTGAATATGACGAAGGGCATCATCCAGGTTTAACCAAAGTTCATGGGCTAATTGCTTGCCCCTGGCATAACCCAGACAAAGGATCCCCTCTGCCTTCCCATAATGGCGAGTTCGGGTAACAAACCGAAATACCCCCCCAATCCCTTTATAGCCTTTAAATCCCTCCCGTTCGGTTGTGATATCAATACCACCCACATCCGTTGGCATGCGCAGCGGCATCCGAAAAGGCCGGTCACCGAATATGATAAGCAATATCGCCGTACCCGGTAATGTGACCAACAGTGTTGCTTGCCAAAAACAAGCCGCAATCAACGCCATCAATAATGTGATTTGTATACCGATAGGGGAGAGAATTGAGTCAGCAAAGTTGGCATCGAGGACTGGGCGATTAACTCGGCGTGCATCAACTGAAGATTGACGTTTATCCATGAGTTATCTCGCTTATTTTCCAGCATTCATGAAGGAGTCCAGCGTGTCATCATTTTGCAAAGCGCTAAAGGGCACAGGACGACCATCATCGGCAACAAGCTGGGGTGTTCCCCGGAACCCATAACTGCTGAAAGCATTATCGTTGACCACCAATGCTTTTTCGCCAATGTCACATCGGGTTAATACGGGCTCTTTACCCGTTATTTCCAGCATCCCGGCAGCATCATCAAATAGATTTTTCCAATGCTTGCTGCGAGACTCTGGGGCCGCACATAGCACAGGGATCACCTGGGCCGCCGTTTTTTGTTTGCCTAACAGGGTCACAGGGAAAATGACAATGTTGTAGCGTTGACCAATCGCTTCGAGAGCCGGTTCAATTTCCCTGCAGTGTGGACATAATGGATCGGAAAAAACATACAGAGTGCGGGGATGGCCAGACGTCAGAGAAACGGTAAATATCTGCCGTTCTGTCGCATTACGTAAATTATTAGCTAGGGTATCTAATGCGTCTTGTGTCGTTTTCTGTTGGACCAGAGATGCCACTGGGGGCCGTGATTTACTGACTTCACTTTTAGCCGGTGCATTCTGTACCGTTGGTGTTGCTTCTACCTTAATAGGCTGTGTTTCAGCGGTTTTTGGTGCAATTGGTGAGCCAAAGAAGTGCGGAGATCCATATGTGACAGTAATGGCCAGTGCGGCGACAGCGGCAAGAGAAATAAGCGTCTTGATGGTTTTACGTTTTCTATCGTGTTTTTCCAACGTGTTATTCAATGTATTCAGAAGGTAATGAACCTCTAACTCCTCCCCCGTACTCTTGAAGATAAGGGTGTCATTAGTGAACGATTGGCGAACAAAAAGACTGTCATCTTTGATGTAAAACTGACTTCTTACGCGAATATCAAGAGTGAAAAGGGCAGGGCCATTCTCATGGTCAGACTGGACAATCAGAAGTGAACCGGTAATACGGGCAAAGTATTGTTTGATTTTCATTATAGGGATCTCTATCAAAATTTGGATTTAGGTCGTTTAAGTGAAAAAGGTGTGCGGGTGGGTTCTGGGGGGGCGTTATTGGGGAGAGATTTAGGCACTTCACCTTTGGGACTGGGGGGGGGTGGCATCCATTCAATCTCTTCGCTATCTCCTTCATCATCAGGGTCATCGTCAAAGGTGAAATCTTCTTCTTCAATGGGTACCCGGTCATCAATTATTGCGCCGACAGTCATCAGGTCGAGCTCCAGTCCTTCCACGGCATAGGTCACAACCGGCTTGGGTATACGTTCGTTATGCACTGCAGCCTCACGTTCCCATTGCGCCATCGTGACGATGCCGGCACCTTCAACAAACGGTTTAGGTCGGTCGGAGGAGCACAAGGCATACCACAGGCTACGGTCGAGGCCTTTTAACCACCGAAATCGGGCGTTAGGAAGGTGCAGATCATTAGCATGGAGGGCCGCGATAGCCGTCCGGGCATAGCAATGTTGTTTGAGCCATGTTTGGGCGGCTTGATTGGACGATATTTTTTTGAATGCGGTGCTGGCGGCAGACAATACGGGGTAACCAATTTTACCTTTGTCTCGCCGACTTTTGATGAGGCAAGAACGGTTCAGTGTATCGAGTAGTTTTTCCGCTGTTTTACGGTCGTTAAGAAAGAATTGCAGACCAAAAACGGCAAATAACGCTCGTTCATAAGAGTTCAAATCCTCCATTTTCAGATTCGATATTCGGGTACCTAACTGACGAGTGAATACCTTGGTGGCCAAGTCATGGTCAAGACGCCGGTCGATAACTAATTTATGACGCTGAGCAAACTCTGAGGGGTCCAGTGCACTACGATGTTCCGCTGGGTCAACATTGAGCAACTGTGATTTTTTATCGCCATAGCACAATGCCGGAATAATTGCGGGGGAAAACCGGGCCATTATCCAGGGGAGCGTATGAATATTTATTTCCCGGCGAGTTTTGTTTATCGGGTGAGTCACGGTGGCATAAATACCCATAATGGCCAGCGGTACCAGGAACAGCAACAGTACCCCCGCAGTCCTGTTCATCACATCGAACCACTGCATTAATGTGATGTTATCTGCGCTGTTTGCAGTTGCAGCCAGCAGGTTAATACGTTCGGCAACAAAAGTGTGAATACGGGGGTAGTCACAAAACATCCACAGGTAATATAAAAGGGTACAACTCCAGTAAACGATATTTTCAAGGAAAATCCAGAAAACGACTGCTACGCCAATAAAGGCACTTAATAATAAAAACCAGTCATTTTCAGGCGTGACATTATGGCGTTTATCCACGCAGAACCTCTGTCAGAAATGAATAATGAAAAACCCGGGGTCTGGAAGACGCCGGGTTAGGGGGAGTTACATTGGAAGGATTACAGCAAGATCACGCCAGAAGAAAATCAGCAGGCTAACATTTTAAATCCCATTTCATTCGCCAGTCGCTCGGTGTTGTGTTTCACATAGCCTGGAAAATTATAAGGATAGTTGTATTGCTGGTTTCTCATGACACAGATTTTCTCGTACAGTAACCAGGCTTTACTATTCTGAATATCAATGAAAGGCATTTCTGTCGAGTTAATATAAAGTCGTAACTGATTATTGGCCCGTAACTCACACTGTCGCCAGTTGCTGATATTAAACCCCAGAATGTCGACTTCTTTATTATTCAATAACCGAACGTAAAGCATTGTTCCACGTTTAGTATCGATGCCGAAATAAGCACTGGAATGAATCTCACGGATTTCACTCTCTGGCGTTGGGTCATAGCTCTCATCACTTTTAATGGTTGAGAGGATAGAGGTCAGTCGGCGGCGTTTGTTGATGTATCGAATGATATACCAGCCAATAGGGATAATTAATGCTGACCAAGATAAGGCTGCATATAATAAATCTCTGTTTCTATTAGGTGAATATATATCACTAGCCATCCAAGTGGAAAAGGAAGCGATAAAAAGAAATATTGGTATGCCAGCAATTATATAAAACATAATACTAACGCCCAATATTGTTTCTTTTTTTGTAACGTGCCTTGCCATAATTAACCCTCCAAGTTGATCTCTCTATTATAGCTGAAAGTCGCGGGTGTTTGTAGGTAAATTAAACAATTAAACTGGTTATTTAACGCCATTATCGTTATTTCCCTCACCTGCTGAAGAGACTATTTTCTTAGCATTAGGTGTTCTGCCTGAACCACTGCCAAACCCGGCAAACATATTTTTGACGGAGTCTGCCATACCATTCAACATGCTGGCCCCTTCACGACCACCCAGCCAGGATATAACGTAATCGGGCATGGTGACTTGCAAACTAAAGGCTCTGGATACCAGAGTTGTACAAATACGGGCATAAATCATTAGAATGCCGACAATACTGACCAAACCGGTTATCGAGTCGGCTTGAACGTTTGCAATGGCTGATGCCAATAGCAAATTAAGCAAGGTACCGATGGCGACAATAACCAGGCTAGCGAAGAAGAACCCGAATACCATTAACATCGGTCGTAGCATTACATCAATCAGAAATATATAGCCATATGCGGAGCGACTGCCTTTATCTTCCTCACTACCCAGATGGGTTGCAGACCATAAAGAACCCGACATTGCACCCACAATGACCCCAACAACCCAGTTGGTTGCGGCACTTATCCAATAGATAAAGGGGATGAAGGGCAGATAAATAGAGAGGCTAAAACCAATACTGAAAAGAATGAATAACAGAAAATAAACTACAGGACTTATTGCATCTAAAATACCTTCAGCAACATCACCAGCACCTGAAAGACCATTAACAACTTTAGCCCCAATTGCGCCAACATTATTACCCTTAGACCAATAGAGTAATGCTTTTGCACCGGTGTATACGGTGAATACTGTTTGAGCACCTACTAATGTGTAATCACCTATAGCTTTCATTTTCAATAATGGATTAACTTGATCACTTGAATCATTATTTGAACCGAAATTTATATTGGCAATTTTATTGATAAGGTCTTGCCCCCAGGAGTTAGTCATACTAACTAGTACCGCTGATGAGTCCGTCGCATTACTGACAAGTTGAGTATCTTTACTCTTTTGGGTACCCAATGGCGCTGAGTAGGTATTATTTTGTAATTGGGCTCTGTAGGCCATAGCCAACTGGTTATAGAGTGAACCCGCACCTATTTCACCCAACCCGGATATGCCGGAGACTGTAGGGCTCATTGTTACCACAGCATTGGTTTTACTGTTTGCGGTGGCAAAGGTCTGATACCAACTTCCCAGCGCTAACCAACCGTATTGCTTTAGTTGCTGCGCTACCAGGTCCTGTAGTGATGATTCATTGTCCATCGCCTGCGCTGCCTGGCTAACGGTTTCCTCGTATTGGCGAGCGGCTTCCTGGACTTCGCTTTCTACATCAGCAATATTTCCTTCACCACTTCGTTGCTTCTGCCTAAACTCACTGACAAAATTGTAGGCGGATTGTGAGAGCCGATTTTGCATCTGATTTAATGCATTTTTCTGTGCGGCGATAAGAGGTTCTACGTTCACCGGCACATCAAAAAGGGGGATCCAACTGCTACTTTTTTGTGTCACAGGCAGGCGAGCTGAACCACATTGCGCACTACCGTTACCAATTTCGTACCCATCATTCAGCGAACTTATACTCATCAGTTTTGTGCCGGCATCGCCACTTTCGCTGTACATGGTATTAAGTTCATCATTGATGCCATACATGCACAGATTCATTTCAAATATTGCTCGCGAGGCGCTAAGCGTCTGAGGGGCAATCGGCTGCATAACCAGTGACTTCCCGCCTTGTAGCATATCCGCCGCCCTGTCTGTCAGCATATTGGCGGACCCCACGCCCATTATCGATGCTGCCCATAACACGACCAATTGTGAAATAGACCAACCCG
The DNA here is from genome assembly GCF_001053095.1 of Yersinia similis. GTDB lineage: Bacteria > Pseudomonadota > Gammaproteobacteria > Enterobacterales > Enterobacteriaceae > Yersinia > Yersinia similis. The sequence goes on from NZ_CGBP01000026.1 coordinate 15,935, forward strand.
AAGGCGTCGGTACCAGCGTAATAAAACCGGCCAGTGTGGTGACCGGGAACATCATGGTGCGCCCGGAGGAAAATACCTGTCCCTGATTGCCCGCGCGAACTGTTTGGCGAAGAGTGACAGATAGGAACCAGAACATGGCGATTGTGGCGATAATGCTGTTGAGCACAAAAAAGAGTTCACCAATCATGCTGGTATTGGTGGGGCTGAGAGGGTTATTGACCACATCGCCAAAAATCATCACCAGTGCCTGACGGGATAAGTCACCACTGCGCTTTGCTGCACTGGAAATGGAATCAAAATCCACACCATCAGCAGCCATCCCCGAGAGAGAATAGAGTCCCAGGGCAACGAAGCTGAAGAGCCTAATCATACCTTTCATATATCACTTTCCTTTCAGTGTCGCTTTTACCCAGGCTGTCTCAGCCAGAAAACAGCGAAACTCACCGCCTTCAGCGTGTGACACGCGTTGTTCTCGCAGTTGCCAGCGCCTGTACTCGCATATCAACGCTTGTGTAAAACCCCATGCAGAGACAGACAGCAACGCCATAGAAAAAACACTGGCTTTGATCCAAACAATGAGGGGGAGTTGGGGAGCGTTAATCAGCAATAGGGCCATCAGTGCCAGCATCAACATCGCCGGAACAAACCAGACAAAACGCCATATCCTTTTTTGCGTTAAAAATCGTTTGTCCAATTGAGCTGGCGTTTGGCCACTAGCCTTGACGGCTTCTTCCCAGTTCAGTAACGGTAGCGCTACTTCCTGATCCTTCTTTCCCTGATGAATATGCCGTATTCGGTCAGCCATCGATATCCAGGGGCGAGCGGTAATCTGAGCGATCTTTAGCGTTTCGGCTATCGGGATAGCTATATTCAGTGCGCCAGTCAGCCAACCGGTCTTTTGGGCTAACTTTTTGCTTTCATCGAGCGGGAGAAGAAGATTGGCGGCCTGATAGGTACGTTTCATTGCGCGTTGTTTTGGTGTGACAGGTGTTTCTTTATCCATTACGGCTTACCCCTGCGCTAACCTGCTGTAGTTTCTGTTGTAATAGCGGTCGGAATTCCTGTGCGCCAGCGATACCCAATTGTTGGCCAGAAAGGATATTGCCTTCCTGAAGCTGCTGTTTAATCCCCAGTAATAACCAGTTTTGCAGGTTCTGAACCTTGATTGATTCACGCATTAGGTTATCGTCCTCCATGTCTTGCAGGTCCGTCAGATAGTCGGTATTGGCGTACCGACGTCCAACTTCAAAGGACTCAAACTCCCGCTCAGACATGGAGTGGGTCCTCCGGGCTTCAGGAGAGGCGTTCTGGTCGAAATAGGCAGCGGCTGACGGTGTCAACAAGGCTTCTTTCAATACTTCTTTGGTCTGAGGATTGGGCTGGCTGGCCGCAATCATGGCCAACTGCGGTTGCGCGGCAGCGGACTGGATCCCCTTATGTTGGTTCATGATGCCGATATATTGTTGGCCAGAGGCGGTCTTAACCTCACCTTTGCTAAGCTGTTGGCCTGCAGAACGCTGTGAGGTATTTTTCATGTACATCATGGCGGCATCCGTTTGTTCTTGAGTGAATGTCATGTCGGGTGCCTTATCGGGTTTACCTGCACCGTAGAGAATTGACCGGATATCAGTATCCCCCCCAGGTAAATCAGAGACCTGCTGGCACAATGCTGTCCCCCCGTAAGCCGCAAAATCTGAGGCGCTACAGTAGTTGGCGTGGATAGATGCAGACCGGAACTGCTCTTGTTCAAGCGGAACGGCCGGAGCGCTGACCGCGGTTTGAATAGCCTTGTTTGCTATTCCACTTCCCCCGGCTAATTGCCCTTCCATCGAGCGGGAACCGGCGGTCACTTGAGTTGCCATCCCCGAGGCTGAATCACTGCAAATACTGTCAGGAACGGAATAGCTACGCCGAGCGGTCTCCAGTCGCTCGGTTTTACGGGCAAACGTCTCATAATCACGCTGGGTTTTTGCGGTTTCCTCAATCATTGCCGCCAGTTTGTCACTGTTAGTATTGATGGCGGTCCCGATTTGAAACTGAGTGGCCGCGATATCCGCCAGGGTGGTATTGATGGCCATCAGTTGTGGTCCAATGACTGTTTCTACGGGGATGCTGCTGGTAATTTCGACTGGCATGGCATAAGCCGCACCGGTGCTACACAGCGAGAATGCTGTGGCGATCAGTGTTTTTTTCATGGGGTTCCTTACAAACGAAAGCCGCGTGAGGCAATAAGTTCGTCAGCCAGTCGGCGAATGATATTGGCGTGGTCGTTTTCCCCAGCCTGCTTTTGCCTCAGCTCAATGAGTTTTTCAGCACTGCCGGTAGGAAAGTTTTCTGCCAGGATTTCGCGAGCAGTACGGCCATCGAGCTGTTCATACATCAGGTTACGAAGTGCGCTGTCTTTAGGCGTTGAGTTAAGCGCCCAGAGTTCGCGGGGACCGACGGTGTTTTTGAGGATTTGGGCAATACGGCCCACTTTGGTTTTAAATACCGCCAGAAAGCTGGTACCACTGCCATCCGCTGCAGCGCCTTTACTGCTGTTCATAAAACGCCGGATGGTGGCTGGAGGGACCTGAAAATGCTCTGTTAGGATCTTTGCGTCTTCCGGGCGAATACGCATTAGGTAAAGTGAGTTTGCGGATTTCAATAAGTTTTCGGGGAAATCAGACAAGTATTGCGATGACAAAACGGTACGAATTGCAAACTTACGTTGTTCACGGTCCTGTGTTTCCAGTGCACTGAAAATGAAAGGTACTTTCTGAGCATTGTGCAGTTCGTCATAACCTTTGGTTTTGAGCTCCTGGTCCAGTTGCTCAATCCTCGCCAAATGGAAATCTTTGTAGTGCGGGTTAATTTTACTGATCAGTTCATCAGCGTATTGCGGCAGAATGTAATCTCCCGATGCCACCTGACCGGCAAACAAGTACATAATACCGGTTCGCAGATGGCCCTCATCGGAGTCATCCCCCATCACGTTGTTGAGGTCAATGGCCACGACCCGGGTATTCGGGTTTAAAGCAAACTGAGTGCGGCCTGATAGCATGCGGTACTCTGTCCCCGCTTGGGTTAAGCAGCGGGATATGTACTCCAGCAACGGTTCTTGTGAACCATCGCGATTAACCTTCCCGAAAGCACTGCGCACATCGTCATGATTGAGCCAAATTTGCAGGTCTGAGAGTTCGGGAACGGCCTGGTATTGTGCTTTCATCGCTTCTGCAATAAACCCCTTTTCAAACAGCATGTCGCGTACTTCATACCAGGAAAATTCTTCCCATTCATGGTTTGAGTGTAGTGAGCGTAATCCGCTGCTGACGAGTGCAGTATCTACGCTTGGTACCCAAGATGGGGCATATCGAATAGGGCTCTTTTCGGCATTATTCCGGTAGGCTTCATCGATAACCCGCCCGAGGATCTGACGAGTATCCTTGGGATTGGGTGGATTTCCCTTGCTGGGGTCAATACACAGCGCATAGAGAATGTTTATTAACCAGGCACGCTCAGGTATCAAAGGATAACGAGCACCCAGTTGGATATCGAACGGATTACGGCAATAATGGGCATCATTTTGCAATACGATACCGACTGCTTCATCCTGGCGTTCTGGTGAAAGGCATTCACGGATCATCCGTATCAGCCCTTGTGCGCCGTAACCTTTATCTATCACACTGAGGAATGGCAGGTGTGTTTGACCGTTAGTGATGACTACTTCGTTTAGTACGTTGATTAATACAGACTTACCGGAACCCGGTTCACCGGCTGCGATTTCAGTGTGTTTCTCTTGCAATGAACTCCCCAATCGGACGGGAAATAATTTACCGTCTAATGTCAACCAAACGACATTGGCATCGTTAGTCCAGGGTGTAGCAGGACGTTGCAGCGGTAGCATTGCCAGTGCAGCGGACAACGGAGGGAACAGCAAGTTGGCCCCTCCTGCAGTAGCCGCACCTACAATTGAATTTACCCATGCCCGTAAAGGATCACCAAACGTCCGTGTGACCTCACACACTCCCCATGACTGAAAGGCTTTCTGCAACATGGTGATGTTGCGCTTCACATCGGATTCGGTTTCTGCCCAGGTACTGGCGGAAATGGTCATCACACAGGTCGGGTCATTCTCATTGTTTTTGGCCAGCCATTCTACGGACTCATAGATAGGGCGAAGAGAGGAAATAACGGCCAAAAAACCGAGCGCGGTCCGTTTTTTCCCCAAGATCTCTTGCCCGCCAGGCATCAGGTCAAAACGTACTCTGAAGGGGACTTTACGGTTCACTTTATTAAACAGTTGGGTAAACGTCTCCGGCTTTTGTGGGCCAAGAGTGACCGCTAAACTGGTGTGCCACATGCCATCGATTTCAACCAGATTGCCCTGAGTGTTCGTTTCCTGAGAAAACAATTGATAATTCAGGTGGGGAGCTAGCAGGCCGGAGAAGTCGTCCCCTTTTGGGCTCCCATGGGGGAACAGCACATCACCGGGTAAAAATGGACGCCAGTCAGATGCCGTGCCATTACGGTCAACTTCTTCCCGGATACTGAACCCGACTTCATGTGCGTCCATCAGGCGTAACAACACGCCCTGACCATCAGTAGAAAAGTCACTTTGTATCTTACTGACCAGGGCATCGTGTCTCATTTTCAGGCCTTCGAGTCGATACAACTCTGGATTCTGGCCATAACGTGCAACGGGAGCCCCTTCAAGCTGTTTGTTCAGTCGCTTTTGGTCGCTCTTTAATTCGGCTCCCGGGAGAGAAATCAATCCGGTATAGACAACCAGGAAGGCCCGTTCGCGAGCGGCGTAGGGCGTCAGTTTGTCGATTTTCTCTTGGATGATGTCGTCAATATCGATACCCAACCGACGTATAGCCCGGAATTGTGGTGCAAACAGGCGGTTTAACTCTTCGCGTGCTTTACCTGGATCTCGCTCAAAGACAAAACTGAGTTTATGGCCCAATGTTTTGAACTCACTGGCAAGCGAGGTATGAAGGCGTGATATGTAGTGATTGAAAGAATAGGTGTTCTCTTTTTTCTCTGTTTCCGTGAGGGCATTCTGTTCGTCAAACTCACAAAATGCGCCCTGAATTTCATACACGCTGGCGTAATCACCGGGGTGAGTGACAAAAATATATGGGGCTTGCAGTTCGGGTCGTAGAGCCCGATCTTCATCGGTTAAACCGAGGGTGGTCCGCAGGTCGCAATAGGCCGTAAAGTCACGGCCTAGCGTGTAGCGAGACGTGTTGGCAATGGCCGATTCAACCGCACTCAGGATTTTTTCAACGATCATATTATTTGTCCTTTGCCAGATGCTTTTGGTACAAAACGGTCCAACTGGCGGTGTCTGATTCAGGTTTATTGCCAGCAAAGATGCCCTTTCCTGTGAGTTTTTTGGGATTAAGGATAAGGGCCAGATGACGCCAACGAGCTTGTAATTCAGAACGTTGCTCTTTATCTACTTGCAACAAAGCTTCTCCAAACTCACCGGGATGGGATGTTCCCCAAAAACGTTCGACTTCTTTTTTATGGGTTCCCAGCCAGTTGATGACGGCTTTTGCCTCTTCCTGATAGACAGCGTCACCCGATTGCAGTGCATGAACAGCGGCTCGCTGAAGATGGTTTACATCTTCTGGCCGCAACTCAGGTAAATAAACGATATGCCCGGCATCTGCATCCAGACCCCCGATGTTCTGCCAGGCTTCACAAAGGGGGTCGACAACACTCAGATTGTTGGTGCTGTGATTGAGTGGATTGTTATCGACAAAGAACAAACGGTTATTTTTTGAGGTATAACCGCAGAATTCACAGTGGTGGTGACTGTTTTCTTGTGCCTGTCGGCGCAGTGAGGACGAGATTTTTTTAATCGGCTCCTGTCCCCAGGTTTGCTGCAAAATAGAAAAAACGAGCATAAGTCTCCCAGACAATTGTTGGTTTAGGTGACGTTGTAACAATGAGCGGTGAGCTTATTGAGGCGGGGTGTCAGTGCTGATAGGTTTATTGGATAAACAGATGACGGCTCTGACCGCCAGAATGCAAAATTCCCATGATAAGAAAGGTGGCCACAATCCCAGCAGGGATGATGACTAAACAAACAAAAGCCTGGGTTATAGAAAGCCAGGCTATCGCTAAAAAACGCATGGTTAGGACTCCAGATTAATCATCTCAAACCCCGCACTGATTTGTACGGGGCATTTATCATCAGCCGACACTGACCGGCTGGAGACCGGCCTGGCTTTGGCCACGCTTAATGAACTGGTCCAGAGCGATAAGGATGCAACCAATGCCAATTGAAATAGCAATGTGAGAGCCTTTGACATGCGGGTCATTCTTTTTACGGGCCCATAAAGCAATCCCGACGAGTACACACCCTATACCGGCCACCTGAGCCGCCTTCATCAGTCCGGGCTTAACGCTATAGATACCGTCAGTCATGCTATTGATCATGCCCGCAATATCATCATCAGCGGTCGCTGCCTGGGCGGTACATAACGTCACAATAAACACCAAACCCTGAACCATTTTGCGGCCTGTGCGCTCAGCGGCCAGACAGAGGCGAGTACAGATAAACAATGAAATGTGGTTAAGAACGTGCATAAAAACTCCTGATTTAAGAAAAATAAACATGAAAAACAACAACGGCGATGCGTAGGATTTTTGTTAAATCCTGATGTTACGCACGGGGAAAGTGGTCAGAATGAACTGCGTGTTAAGAGGCGAGTTGTGTTAACCCCGTATTACCAGGCGATTTTAACGGTATTCTGAAGTGCAGAAAGGAAGTAGGGATTACAGAGAAGTAAGATCCCTATCAATGCTTTGACGACGCCAGTAGAAACATCTTCACCTGCACTTAGCCCTGTATGGCCATCTATCAGCGAACGTTTGATCCGCTGTACCCCTTGATAGAAGTAAATTGCCCCCACGACTTGTAACAGCGTTAATACGGCGTTGATCGCCTCAGCTGCTGCCCCGTATTTTGCGGTGGATGCATAGGTAATCGCATCAAAAGTGACATCACCGAATCCCAGTTGGTGTGCGGTCGCGTTCATCATCTGTTTGAGTGCAATGAGCCCACCGCACAAAATAAGGAATGCCACAATCTTGCCCAGACTGGTATCCGAGCCGGTCATGTGGTTTTTGGGGCGAGTAACACGTACCAGATACAAGATAGCGCTGACTATCCCCATGATCAGGGCTAACGCCATGATGAACTTGATGCCGGATTGCGTGAGATTATTGGCCAGATTGACCAACATCTGTATCAGGTCATTATTCATACTGCCCCTCTCAGCGGATAATGCCGGCAGAGGTCTCAATCTGGCGCTTATCCGAATCAATCCTTTTGATCAGCACGTTACCCAGAGTATCGCCCTCACGAACGGCATAGGTGCTGCCTTGATGGGAAACCCACGCCATCCCTTGCCATAAAGTATTGATGCTGTAGCCCGATGTGCTGACCCGAGGTGTGCTCCGTGCCACACTTTTGGTTACTGTGGGTGTGGATGTTACGCTGGCTTTTGCCTGTGTGGCAGGCTGGGAACGAACACTTTCCAGTCGAATAGCCATATCGCCGAGTTGTTGCGCCAAGACTTTAACCTGCTTATCTGACGCATCCAGTCGGTCGGATATTGCCTGTATGGCCTCGCGGTTCTCTTCAGCATAAACGCGACGGGATTCAAGAACCGCTGCCATGTCTTTTTTAAAGCTGGTCAATGGGTCAGAAAATACAGAACTGCTGCGAACAGGCATGTCGGGTGAGGTATTGCCCTGGTAGGCTGATGACCACTCCGTTTGGTTCACCGGCTCCGGTGACGATTTTCTTTCGACAAACTGAGGCGCGGCTCCAGTGTCCTGACTTTGAGGCCAGACAATGTAAATTCCCCCTAATAGAATGAAAATGGCCAATCCGATGCATTCTACTTTTCCCAGACCAAACCAGCGCTTAGGGGGAGTTTCCTCCAACACCACGGAAGCTGCCTCGTCGTCTGAATCGGGGGCATCATTGTAAAGCGTGTCATCGTTTTCCCCATTATCGGGATGTATCTCGGGGGCGTTGAGACCAAAGATATCCGGTTTTTCCTGCTTCATTGTGTGGTCCTTCTGATTAACGATTGTCATAGCGCGGGGTGTACGGGCTCGGTGTTCTATTCAAGGTTGTTGGCTGCGCTGTTACCGGGGGCGACTGGGATGTGAGTTGGCGTGGTTGTGCCTGGGTTTGTTGCTGAATTTTTTGTTGGCCACTTTTGCTGCGAATATTATCACTCTGATAAACTCCGCCAATAAACTGGATAGCAATAACCTGATTGGGCTCAACAGTGGCTTGTTTTACCGGTAAACGGGCAGCATCACTGGCCATTACCTGGCCTGCCTGACTTCCGATCCCGCCTACAATCGTACCGGCAACCGCTGAACCATTGGGAGTACCGGTACTGGTTTGAATAATCCCCCCTTGAGGGGTAATGATGTTTTGTGAATTAGCCTGCTCATAAAGCTGACCCGTGCGGCCGATCCCCATCGCCAGCGCGGGTAAAATAATGCGTGAAAAATAGCGATTATTGACGTTACTGGCGACCGAGGATTGAAGCGTTTCATCGCTCAACGCATAGGCGTCGACCGTGTAGGTTTCGCCACCCCAGGCCATCCGGGTGAAGTGAATATTCACGCCGTCTCCCGCCAACTGAACGCTACTGGCATGCAACATTGCGCCCGCATACGGCCCAGCTGGGATGCGGGCGATAACTTGTGATCCCGGGTTATCGGAGTCGACAGCTGTTTCAATCACCCCCGGCGTTCGGGTATAAGGCGGTATCAGCTGGATATCAGGCATATTGCTGTCATCGAAGGATTGCCGGGAGGGAGCTGTGGGTGATGAGAGGCTTGAGGTCCACTGTGAAAATGCCCCCGATTGCCCCTCACCAGCAGCTCCCTCATTGCCTCCTGCCGCTGATGCCAGTTGAAACCCTACAGGGGACCAGTGTGAGTTCAACTCTTTTAGCAGTGAGTCGATGGCTTTCTTGCGGTTCTCACTGAAGGCGGGAACTTGTTGCTGTACTTGTGCCGCGCCAGCCGTCGTTGCCGGTGGCGTTTGATTCAGTATGACCGATTGCGGGGTGGTCAGTGTTTTGGCCCCAGCCCCTTCAGAGCCTTGACGGATTTGAGCAACAAAACTCTTCCCCTCCTGACGAGCTTTTGCTGCTTTTTCTGTGTTGTATTTCTCCAATAATTCCCGATATTCCGGGCTTTCTGTTGTTGTTCGCCCCGCATTGGTTGCCACTTTATTTATGTCATAAACAGACCGGGCTACGGGAGGGGAGTTTAACCAGCTGTAACCCAGATAAATCACACATAACGCGGTGATAACGCCGGTACCGATGATCGCAACAGATTTACGCGTATCACTGGCAGCCTCTTTTTCAATGATCATTGTTTACTCCAAATGGATGGTCAAAGACTCAGTGCGGCCCATGACAGAGAAGCTGACATAGGGTGTTAAGGGGAGTTTCCAGAGATAAGTGCCATCAATAGAGGATTGGGTCTCCTCAAACTCATCACGGATCTCACTCCTAGAACGGATATAAAGGTCATCACCCAATTGCCAGACGGTGGTTGCTGCCACATTGCCGGTGGTTTTTAGTCGTTTAGCGTCTTTAGGGGGAATACCGTCTAAAAATGACTGTAATACTGTGTTGTAGATACCAATTTTTGTCTCAGGTTGAGCCATGGCTTTAGCATCAGGTCCCCGCATTGGAATGCGCAGGTCCAGACGACTGTCCATAATCTGTGATGTTGATTTGTCGTCGGGTTCACCACTGGCCAGATTTACCACGACCGGCACCGACAAACCTTCCAAGTAAACAGTGACATTGCCGGTGTCATATCGGCGCATTGCCTGCACAGTCATGATGGCGCTCCCGGCGATGTACTCCACTTGAAAACCGGCACTGTTGGAGTTGTAAGGTGGCGCACCCAATTTCCAGGGGGCACCGGTACTGTCGGAGAAAGTGACACTGCTGCTCTGATTCATGGCGGTTCGCAGAATAGGAATACTGGATCCGGGAGACAGATTCACGGTTAGCGAACTGATACGCGGGACCGCAACTGTGGGCTGATAAGCTCGGCCACGACTGGCATCATCGGCTGATCTGTTGAGCTGTTTTATTTCCTCCCCCGTGAGAGGTGTCGCTTGATCTTGTGCATAACTGAGCGCCGCTGATGGTGTAGGCAACGGTGATTTTGCCTGTGGTTCTTGAATGGGCGATGGTGCGGTAATGGCGGGCGCGATGGCGGTTGGTGCAGCGGGCTTATGTGCTGAGGTGGCAGGTTGCCAGCCTCCAGGGCTATCAGCGGCAAAGGACTGACCTGCAGACAAGCAGGCAAGTAAGCAAATGTGGAGAGTTTTCATGGTTTATATCCCATTATTGAGGTTCTAACGTCACCAGTTGAGTGACCTCTAAACCGTCAGGTTTATCTGTGACGTCAGCACGTTGGATAAATACTGAGAAGATGAATCTCTGTGCCGGAAGTGAGTTGGTTTGCCCTTCCAGCTTTAGGGACACGGGGTACTGAATTTCCCAGGCATAGACCCCATTATCGAGTAGCCCTTTGGTCCTTACGACGCCGGGTTCAACCGAGGGAGACAGGTTCATTTTCTTACCGGTTATTGAGCTCAGTACGTTGGACGCCGTTAATGCGTTGTAGTAGCTGATATATCCTTCTCTTGAGAATCGGTCAGAGACAGCGTTCATTTGTTGCTTGTAATGGACAAAATCGAGTGTGAATGCTTTACGGATGGTTGCCGCACCAAATTCAGTGACTTCATCCTGGCTATACGCGGGTTGGTCTGTGGGGAAAATTTCCACAACCCTTCCATTTACCGTGGCGAAGTATTTAACCGGAGGATGTGCCACTTTCCAGCCCAACCCGAGGATAACGATCAGTGAGATCAAGAGAGCAGCACTTAACATGATATTCAGTTTCAGGGCGCTACGGGCAACACTGGCACCCAGTTGATTTTGTTGATGTAACAGGAATGCGGCTTGATAGGGTGCGGGCACACTGTTGCCCGCACCGGCAGGGCCGGGACGTTTTTTCATTATCAATGACCTCGGACAGGAGACTTCCGGCTAAGAACGTGCGGCCGTAGTTAGTTGAGATTGAATGGCGAGCTGCTATTAGTCGTCGGGGCGGCGCTGCGTGAAACCTGAACTGAGGTTGTAGGGATAGAGTAGTCTGACACACTCAAATCTCCCCAAGGGTCAATATTGCTGGGTATATAGTCAGAAATTTTGTCGCGGGCAGCGGCACAAATCTTGTCTTTTATCCCATTCAAAATATCGGCCAAATTAGGGAACGTCGGCATGGTTATTGACGTACTGATATCCCCGAGACATTGCTGGAGTGCATCAGTTGCCTGATTCTCTCGTTCTGACCAGGCATCAGCTGCTTTCTTTGCTCGGTCATATCCCGACTGACTGCCCACTTGAGCGGCGCTGTAAGCGCGACAAATTGCGGCCTGACTGGACATAGTGGCTGTCAGCAACAGAGCACAGAGCAGTAAATTGCACGATTTTTTCATGAATACCTCTACATTCCCGGGCGAGGGGAATTGTCGGGTCTGACTAGCGGTTTATTTTCTGCTTTTACGATGGCGTCAGAGACTGGAGTTACTGGGGTAAACCGTTTCGTAAAACCCAGTTTTTTATGCAAGACCGCCTCCATTTTTTCGGGACTATCCAGCTTGGCGACCACTTTTTCGTTGTCACCGCTTAGGCGAAAAACAAAAGTGTTATACGCGACTACTGCCCCGCGAACCTGGTTGACTGCATTACCATGACCGATTGGCCTTAAGCCATCGGGTTCGACAATATTGAGAGTCAAATAGCGTGAGCCATTTTCTCGTGTACAAAGCTGGCCAAGAACATGCTGATACTCCCCTTTATGCAAAACAATGCCTTGCAGGTAGTCTCCGTGCGCTTTTACCAACTGTAAGGATAACTGGCCATCAGGCAGATACCCTGTCATGACAGGCGTTCCGCTGTCTTGGCTGGCTACCGGTAGTTTTGCTGTTTGTGGATTGCCATGCTGGGCCGCACCACGGCCATCGGGTTGTAACCAGAGCAGGGCTGAATGGTTCGTGAGTAGGGGTAATGTTATTCCACTGGCTGCGATAACCGTTTGTTGAACCTGTTGGAATGACGCCATGTCATAGGCCAATAATGACGCCGGAGGAAATGCCTGCTGACGGTCGGGTACCAGAAGGCGATTATCAATGGCAGACTTCACTTCCCACTGATTGCGCATGGCGTCAATTTTCTCCCAACGAAGTATTTTTCCCGTCTCTGTGTCCTTCACCGGGGAGTTTACGGTAACAGGCTGTTGGCCAAGACAACGTAACGAAATGATATCGCCGATATTCATACCGCTATCGGCTAATGCCCCGTTAAGTTCCTTGCCCCAAATGACTTTTTCACCGTCAGCAGTCCGCATTTTTACGTGGTAACTCATGCTGTTGGTATCATCAAAATTGTAAGGTGCCTCGCCATGCGCCAGCAATTTACCGGTTAACCCTGCCGTTTCAGGTTGAGCCGCGTCTTGTTGAGGTCGCGGTTGAGATTGAGGTGGGAAACCCATATTGCCGGGTGCTTGCACTGTCGGTGCCTGAGTTTGGGGATTTACGCCAGGTACCGCTGACGTCGAAGGTTCCGCCTGATTGGCTGGTGTCAAAACAATACCGTCAACAGATGGCGTTGATACGGATGTATCATTACGCTGTTGTGCCAGTAATTTATGCGCTTCATCCAACATCAATTGTTGTATTGGATTTTTCAGCACCAGTTCAAGATTGTGTTCGGCAATCAAATTTATGGCGCGTTGTTTAAACTCGTCGCTGCCGGTGAGTTCAATTTTGCCATGATAATGTTGTCTGGCGACGAGGAGGGCGGCCAAGACCAACGTGACATTCTGGCTGGCTTCGGGGGTCGCCATGGTGATGTGATTGCCATGATCGACAAAAGCCCGTACCCCTTCATAAAAATAGACAACAGTATTGCCTTCGTACTCATGGGTGACATTTTGAAGCAAAGCATCAAGGTTAACCGGTATTGCTCGTCGAGGTTGGTCATTTTCAGCACTGTCAACTGGGTCTATATGAATACTGTTATCAACTGATTTATTTTGAGGTTGCTCACTGCTGGTCATCTTTTCTGGATGTGATTCGTCTTCTGGCGGGGTGTCATTAACATTAAGCATTGAGGCGAATGAGGCTGGCTCAGCGCGGGTATCATCTGGCGTAGAAGGTTTGGCGTGTTTGATATCAATTTTCTGACTGAGAATTTCACGCAGTGACTCTTCGAGAGCAATGCTTGGCTCTTCAAAACCTGCACTTGTAGTGTAACTATCTGAACTCATCCAGTAGTTACGAAGTCCAATACTCTTTTTGCTGAGTAGATCAATTTCTCTCTGCAGGCTGGCGACATCCAACGTATCAGCTTTGTTCATTAACTCGTTGAAATTTGATGCCAGTTCTTCAAATGCCGTTTCAAAACTAGCCGTAGATTTATCATCATGTGGTATCACAGGGGCTGGCGAAATCTCCGTCTGCGTTATGTCTGCTTCGGATATGACCTCCGCTGACCCTACCGGAACATCGGTTTGTTCTGGCTGGCTGACGATTTCAGTGTGAACGCCCCCTGTTTTTTCGACATGTTGCGTGGTATCTGTTGCGTCTGCATCAGGTGGCAGTGAACTCACTATTCCTGGTTCATTTTCAGCGTAAATTGGTGCTATTTCTGCATCAGATGCTGCAGGTGTTGCTTCAGCAGGTGCTGATACAGCTTCTGCCGCATCGCTGCTGTTCTGCCCGAGAACGTGATTTTCACTTTCCGGGGATGGTGAAAAAGACTCCTGCTGCATATAAGCCGCATATTCTGCAATATCAGCGGGTTCCGGTAGTTGCTCTTCAGGATCGTCCTGTCTTAGGTGGGTGTCTGGCATGGAATGTTCCTCTGTGAAGGTCTGACGCCAGTCAGGGAGTAAAGGGTCAAGAACTGGAGACAGCTGGTCGCGCACGGCATCAAGTCCCCGTGATGAATGAATGTCGTTGAAATCGCTGAATGAACCGGTGCCGGCGAATGCCCGTGCGCGTTCGCTTTCAGTAAATTGCGGGATGATATAAGTGCCATCAATAGCCGCTGCGGCCTCCCGGGCTTTATTGAGTCCTTTGTTATCGGTTTTCGTGAAGTCATCTTCGCCAAGGATGATGTGGGCCGTAACGGGGTAAAGTGCTTTAAGATTTCGTGACACTGTCACCATGTTTCCCGCGTCGACCGTCATCACTACCGGAATGCCGGTGGCCTGATGCAGGCTTGCCGCAGTGGCATATCCCTCGGCATAGAGAATGGGAAGTTGTGGACGTAGTTCGCCGCCAACGACGAAGAAATTACCGGTCTTCTCGGCATCCTTCTTCAGGTTTTTGGTACCGTCTGGCTTGATGTACTGCAGCGTGCGGAGCTCGCCATCGCTGTTTCGCAGTGGAATGACCAGATTGTCATAGATATCCAGTCTGACACCGCTAGCAGCCGACACACCTTTACGTGAAAGGTAAGCGTGAGTATCCGGTGCAGGAGGCATTTTCGACCATTGGCGAGTCAACGTTTTCGCTATCCGCGTATAGTCTGTCCGGTCTTTCAACTCCCGATCCCAACGCTTCTGGGCCGCCAGTGCACGCTGTTTCAGCGACCCAGCTGGGTCATACTCATAACTCCCGGTGGATGTCCAGTTCACCTTTCCTTCGCTTGCGCGGTGATTCTGGTACCAGCCAGCAGGACGGCCATCCATGTAACCCTGATACACGCCGGATTTGCTGCCTGCTTTATCACCTTCCGTAGCAACCCGGTGCCGTTTGCCATCCATCTCCGGCAGGCCATTATCGGGCAGAACGAACCCTGCCTCGCTTAGCTCCTGTGCAAACTCATCAACGGGTGTCAGGTTTTCCGCGACGGTTTGTATCTGTCCTGTGACGGTGTTTTCCGGCAACCAGGCCTTAACTTTCTCAAGGTCCGCTTCCTCCTTCGCAAACCAGAGTTTTTGTGACCTGTCGTATTCAAGGGGATAGCCCCCATCCGGAAGCCGGCCCGCTGCACGCAGCGCGTCCTTTTTGTTATCCGGCATAATGGTGAGATAAGTACGTTTCTGCATTGCCATGTTCCTCTGTTATTCAAAGAATTTGCGATACCACCATGGGCGACCCGTAATGGGATTGCCCCGCATCAAATGGATAACTCGCTGGGTTAGAACCGTCAGGGTGTAGCCGAAATACGCGAGGATCTTGAAGACGATGATGATCGTGGTGCAGATATACAGCGTCATTAATGACGGCCAACGGAACCAGGCGAAGTAAATCGTTAATAACAACGCCGGAATACCGTAAATGGTCAATGGCCGTGATGCATCCCGCCAGAGCGAGACTTTCATAGGTTCTCCTTATATGAGGTAAATATGGGGGTCAGACAGGTAGGGTTTCTAACGTCAATAGCTGGCTAGGGCTGACAACGGTGAGCATTTCTACGCGATCAATACGACCTTCCTGATATAAGCGCCAGGCAGCATCGATGATGGTGGCTTGCTTTGACTGGAGATGATTGTCAATCCAGTTACCCCAGAGGGTGTAATTCAAACCGGCCAGTTCATGACGAATTTCTTCATTAAAGACCAGATATTCCCTGATGGCCTGACGTTTACCGTCAGTAGTACGTAACAGCCGTTGCACCACAATAACCTGAATAACACCGAGAATATCTCGGGCCGCCGCTTCTCGCATTTCCGGGGGGAACATCAGAACGGCACGTGGGATCGTTTCGCCCGGGGAATGAGTGTGCATGGTAGACAAACATAAATGCCCTGACTGACCACAGGCGATGGCGCCGAGAATGGTTTCCAGATCACGAATTTCCCCCACACCAATCAAATCCGGTGCTTGTCGTAGCGCCAGACGTAATCCTTCCGCAAAGCTGGGAACATCTCGACGAATTTGGGATTGAGTCGGTGGTAACACGTTATCGGGTGTCGCGAGAATGTATTCTATTGGATCTTCGAACGTGACAATTTTTCTATCAGGGTATAACCGTCCACAATACTGATAAATTGACGCAAGAAGGGTTGATTTACCTGACCCCGTCTCACCGCACACCAGAATAAGGCCTTTGTGTGGGAGTAGATTGAGCTTTAACTCATCTTCCAAACCCAGCGTTTCTAAAGTAGGGATGACAGTGGGGAGGATTCGGAGTGTAACGGCCGTAGTCAGTTCTTGCCGGCCAATCGTCGCTTGAATAAAATTGGCTCGAAACCGCAGGCGCTCGCCTCGATTCAATCCATAACGTTGATTCGCATCCCCATCGAGCTGAAGAGGCCGGTCAACCCCTTTGCCTGATTTGACCATCGCTTTTACTTCTGGTGTAAATACCTCATCAATCCATTTGGTTAGCTGGGCATCTTCGACGCGAAACTCACTGACTTTCAGTAAACGACCAAATCGACTCACAATGATGTGATTACCGCCCTGCAAATGAATATCCGAAACATCATTTCTCGCACACCAGGTAAAGAAATTGCGCAAGCTATCAGCGGTAAGTCCCCCAGAGAAATCAAAGGGAACAAGCATTTTGTCCGACATGGCGCTATTTCTCCTGTGTGATAACAGGTTGCCAATGGGTTTTATCAATGTCGAAGCCAGCACGCTCTTTCAATCGTTTCACTTTGTCGCCGATCATCAATTGGTCACGGGTACCAGTGACTGTCTGCTGTTGTTCGGTGATCCGTGGTGCTTTTATCATTCCTTGTTGTAGCAATGTCGAGTATTGCAACATGCCGGCATAATCGCGGGTCAATCGGCTAAAGTTAGCCTCCAGAGTGTTATCTGCACTCTCTCGCCCCTCAGCCCATCCCTTTTCAATCGCTTGCCGCCATACAGTTCTTTGTTGGCCGTCTTTAGGATGAACGCTGGATTCTGGCAATGCAGTGCGCCCGGTATTGAGCCCCGCCAGGAGATACTGTCTCCATCCCGGGGGGTTACTGACAAAACGTTCCGGCACCACAATTTTATATACGCTGGTTGCCGTGCGTATCTGGTCCGGGGTGATGTGTGCAATATCTTTTGAGGCAGCGATGACAGGCGGTAACCAACCCTGGCGAGTAATGAGGGGACGAAAGTCATACACGGTGTTTAGAGTGCTCTCTTTACTGATCAGTGCTGTTTGTAGCTCCCATGCACGTTGCGCTTTCCCTCCGCGAAAACCGACGGTGCGGCCAGCTTCTGTCAACATCTGATAGACCGTGTCACTCATTCCGTTACGACTGTTATCTGATGGACTCAGATAAGCATCCATGCCTGGAGGCGGGGCCGGTTCTTCTACCGCCAGTGCGGGAAGGGCGAACAGTATGACGGCAGCGAATAAAGTCTTTTTCATGCAAGACGCCCCTCTTTATCGGGTAAAGAGAAATGCAGATGTAATTCAAGGGATTGCTGTTTGAACGTTGCTCTCCAGCCAATTTGCGTCTCTAGCTGACGTAAAATATTTTCAAAGGTCACTTCGCGTACATGAATACTGACTGGCAGGGGTAAACGGACTCCACTGTAAGCAAATGTGAGACCACGTTGACGGGCTAATTGTGCCAGGAGTTCAACGGCATCCCCCTCCCAATCAACTGAAAGTCGCTGACTGTTTGCTGTGATACTGCCAGGAATATGAGGTGCTTTCTGGTTTAATGCGCCCTTCAGGTACAGATCCTGTTGTGTAGCTTGAAGCTGAGCGGTATTGGCTGATGCGAGTTGTGGCGGGGGCGTAGGGTGGTCGGCCTGGCGGGCATGACAACCAGACAGCAAAAAAAGGCCAAAAGAGGCCAAATACGATAATTTCATTATTGAGGTTTCCTAATAGCGTGAATATCGGAGATAGGGTGATACGAGGGGTCAGGACGTCAAATCTATACGGACATCGCTGGTGTTGTGATAGGCACTGTTCGCCAGTGTTACCGTGATCCGACTGTTTGATTTTACATTGACGGCCAGTTGTTTTTGAGCGACACCGAAATTTTGGTAACCCCAGTAATGGCCGTTACTCCCGCTTTTATTAACCTGGATACGGGTACTGACTACGCCAACCAAGCCTCCGTCTACGTACACATTAAAGTCAGCTGAACCGGTATGAGAACCATCGGCGGGATTAAACAAGCTGGACACGGTGACGAGTAAAACCTTATATGACCCGTTTGATACGACATCTAAGTTATTGACGCCAGCACGCGACATTCCGCCGCCGCCGATACTGGTCCATATTCCTGCCTGGCAGAAAAGAGGGGCACCTTCTGTATCGCGGGTTAACGTCCCTATTTCACACGCCTGACCTGCTATCATCACTTTATTGAGTTGAAGAAATTCATCCGTGCCTAGACGGCCTTCTGCATGAACAGACCCGCCCCGCAATTGACCCCCGGTATAAATGCCTTTGTTATTAACGGTACGGATCCAATCGTTATCATTCATATAGAATCCACCGCCGTGCTCCTCATTCAACCAACCTTTTCCACTTTGTGTTATTAACCAACCGGTATTGCTTTTGATATCACCCTCCGCAGTGACTGTTTCACTGAACGTGCCGGTTTCGGCGTTAATATCTTTCACGTTGTTGAGATTATTCTTATTCAAATCGATATTGGTGTGCATTCGATTTAAGTCGGGACGCCCACCGACTTCATAACGATATAAACGGTCACTTTCTTGCGTATCAGTACCGAGAATATCAGAAGATAACCAGGTAAGCGGTCGACCAGACTCAGCCGCCAGCCCGAAGGTTGTCAGATTCTTTTCCCACCCCCCAACCGCGCCCACCGCAATGTTATCTGTCCACACATACCCGCCGGAGCCTTCAATTTTTAGCGCGATATAACGCAACGCCTTATAAGAGAATGTCTGACCTCCTTCAGTTAACACAAAGGCGACCAGTTTTCGATTAAACGCCGGGTCTCTGGCGATGGCGACCATGTATGTTTGGGCGGCTATATTTTGCAGAGAAAATCCGATAGGCAGATAGCCCTCTTGCTGCAATTGGGCTGAGGTCACCGTGACTGGCGTTCCGCCAGTGACCTGACTGACCAATGTGTCGCGATTGTCACGAATATAGCTTTTGGCTGCACTGCCGACGGTCGTCATATTGCTGGCTTCTACCCCCCATTCCATTTCTTCCATGTACTGGGTATAGCGGGGGTAAGCGTAAATAGCGGCGAGCATAATAATGACCAGCACAATCATTAACTCAATTGCCAGCACACCCTGATGAACGCTAACGGGCAAAGAATTCTGTTTTTTCATAGCACATAGCCTGTAAATGAAGGAATACCTGCCAATATGACCATTGCGAGGCAGAAGCAGATATAGGGTGCAAAGGGGATAAACTCCCGATTAACGAGTAAACCGGTGCGGCTGGCCAGCCATTGAACCGTGATGATCCCGAGAGCCATCAATGTGATGACAGCGGTGACAGGTAACGTCAACCAGATACTCAGACCGGCCAAAAGATAAACATCCCCCAGGCCAAAACGTTCCTTCCCGTATCTGTTGGCCATGACACGAAAGCCGTAGAGCAATGCCATCATGACCCCCCAGTCAACCAATGCATGACGGAAGGGTAGTA
This sequence comes from Yersinia similis, assembly GCF_001053095.1. Lineage (GTDB taxonomy): Bacteria > Pseudomonadota > Gammaproteobacteria > Enterobacterales > Enterobacteriaceae > Yersinia > Yersinia similis. Next base: position 35,605 of record NZ_CGBP01000026.1, read on the forward strand.
ACGTATCAGAAAGCAGGGTAAACAACATGCCGCTAATGGTGAGGCTTAACGTAAAGGGGAGCGGTAGCCAGTGTCTGGCGATATCCAAATGTGTTAACACAACACACCATCCGAGTAAAATTAGGTCACGAAATACCGTTAATCTGGGTAATTCCTGATATTCGCCTCGTAGAAAAACCAGACTGGCCATTAATGCGAATAAGACGGTCATTACGCCGGAATAAGGCCATTTATCGGGAGAGCGACCTTCATTGTCTCGGATGAAATTGGCGGCTTGTTGGTGCAGGTCTCTGCCTATGACGACAAAGCCAATGAACATAACGGGTATTAACAGACATAACGTCAGTAATGTCATGACGGTCTCCGCACTAATAACTTGTTATAGATACCGTAGATACGTTTGGCGTACAGCATTCGACGTTGTTCATTATTGCCCGCGAACCCGGCGTTGTAGGAGCCGAGACAACTCCAGTTAACACCACAGGTCTGTAGATGTGTCGCCAGGATCCACGCGCCTATTTGTACGTTGAGACACGCGTTATTGAGCAAGTCTTCTTTAGACGTAATAACGCCCATTGAAACCAGTTTTGGAATATGGCGGGAGTTAATCTGCATAACGCCATAATCCGTGCTTATTGCTTTCCCCGCTTTATCGCGGTTTGTGTTGATTGCCCGGGGGTTCAGGCCACTTTCTTGTACTGCCATGGCTTCAAGCAACACAGGATCAACCTGATAGCGTTCTCCTGCCGCCTGAAAACAGAATGCACTGGCGTTCCCCGACAGGCTCAACAGCAGTGATATCAGACCCAAAACCAGCCCGATGCGCTTGTGTGATTTTTCCATATCTCAGCCCGTAAAAAGGGCAAGCTGTATAGCCTGCCCGGTCAGTGATGAGCACAGATGTGCTGTGAGTTAAGTCATGCTTTTGAATCTCAGCGTGTTGGTTCCGTTTGAACCGTTATCAGCCTGACACTGTGAACCGGCATTTGCAGCAGAGACGGCCCCTACGGTTGCAGAGCCGTTGATCGTGGTCTCTGATACCACGGTAGTTTGTGACATTTTTGTTGCGATGGTCACACAAGACTCCTGCGGTACACTCTCATACGTCAGTGAGAAGCCGGTGTTACTGCCGCCAGATGACGCTTCGGCTTGCACGGTTACAGCGCCACCCCAAGTGTTAATCACCGTCGCCGTGCCTGAGCTTTTATCACCGATGAGTGTCATGGAGTTTGGTACGCCACCGAACAGAACCAACGTACCGGTCATCGATGCCGCATTACTGAAGTCATACAGACCTTGCGTTTTCAGCAAGGTACGGGTTTGGGTCATGATCTCTTGTGCGTTACCGAGCTCCATTGTGGTGTCATTTTTGCGGAACAGACCGCCACTGTTGGAGAAAATGTAAATCACCATAATGACGATAACGGCCAGAATTATGACCATTTCAATGCTCAATACACCGCGATGGACACGGCGCGTCCGTGAAGCAACATTCTTCATTGGGTTTTCCTTAATTACAGTAAATAGCCAGAGGGCTAGAGAGATTCGAAGGGATAAAGGCGATTACTGACCCATTTGGGCCGCCATGCTATTGAGTTGTTGAATGACCTGGACCAACAAAAACATGTAACCACTGACCACCAAGAACAACACGATAGAAAGGCGTGTCGCCCGGCGTTTGATGAGTTTGATCGTGGTGAGCATCCAATGTTTGGCATAGTTCTCGATGATGCCGGCAGCGTTGTCACCGTCGGTGAGCAACACCAGTTTGTTCACACAGTCTTTGGACGGGAAGTGATAGCCCGTATTACGCAATGCTAGGCCGAGGTGTTGTCCCTGACGAACCAGGCGTCGCGCTGCGTTAAGTCGTTCCAGTAACCATGGCGAAGCGTTACGGGAGAGGATATCCAGTGCATCCAACGTTTTGACATCAGCCCGTAACAGGGCGGCGATATTGAGCAGGAAGGCGACACCCTGAAAATCTTTATATATCGACCAGGGAATGAAGTAATCAAGCCAGCGACGGGTTTTTCCGGTCATATTATTGAATGACCAGGTTATCCAGGCTGTGAGTAATGCCACCGACAACGACAGCAAGACACCTTGATTAACAACGAAATCCGAGGTTGCGCCCAGCCACCATATCCCGCCCTCCCAGGTTGTTCGAGGAATGATTTTAGCCAACTGAGGAATGAAATGTTCACTGACCATATTCATGATGCCAATGACAGTGGCGATCAGTGCTAGGGGATATCCCAGGGTACTGTAGATGGATGACTTCATTTCATCGATACCCTGTACGACAGTCATGGCACGACGTAATGCATCAGCAATATGGCCATCCAATACGCCAGCACTGATAATGGCGGCTTCCTGGCGAGGGATCCAATCGCCCAACGCTACATCCAAGGACTGACCATTGCTGAGGGCTTTCAAACAGTCATTTAGCCAGATGGCAGAAGGAGAACTGCGTTTACCAAAGTCAGTTGCACTGTCTCGCATGTTTGTGATTGCAACTTCCAGCGTGCGATTGTTATCAAGCAGAAAAGCCAGGTCTTCATACAGTGACAAACGGTCACGAGTTGAGAATGTGTGGCGGTAAAGCCAGCGTCTTGCCGGTTGTAGATATTTAATCTGTAAATCGGGCCGGATAATGGGGGTGAAAAAGTTGCTCAGCCTCTTCATTTATCCTCCTTATCGAGCAGAAGCCATTGGTCTTCGTCTAACGGGCTCACGCGATCTGCTGCCAGTGGGTCAACCAGACCGGCATTGATATGGTGTAACAGGTGTGTATTGCGGGTTATTCCGTTGAGTTCGCGGTGCCAGTAAGTTCGAGCTGCGAGTTTGCCGTGGTCACGGTACGTTTGCATAAACTTCGCATCAGGACTTATGACCTCGGTAATGACGGTGCGGCCAACAATACCCATATGACAATGTTGGCACCCGTCTTTATGGCGAAAGTACAGGTTCTCTAACTGGCATATATTTGAAAGCAGCTCTTTATCATCTTGCGATAACCGTTCTTTCTCTACCGACCAGGGCTTTTTGCAACGAGGACAAAGTAATTGCACCAACCGTTGACTGATAAGTCCGATCATCAATTGTGGGTCCGTCAGTAACGCCGGATTAATACCCAGCGTGGCCAGTCGCTCCAGTATATTGATGGGGTCGTTAGCATGCAGAGTGGTTAACAGAAGGTGTCCGGTCATTGCGGCCGTAATACTGGTTTTTGCTGAGTTTTCGTCACGCATTTCCCCGACAACCAGGGCATCAGGATCGAGCCGCAATGCAGCAGAAATAGCCCGAACCCATGCTTGAGAGACGGCCGCAGGGTTATTTTTATCGGCGATGATAGCCGTTTGTACTGCCCCCTCTATTTCGCCTTCCGGTGGATCTTCAATGGTCATCAGGCGTCGTAACTGATGGGTGCTTTCCAGATACAAGTCACTGAATGTTCGCAGAGTGGTACTTTTGCCGGATCCCGTTGGCCCTGACAGGATGATAATACCTTCCGGTCGTTGCAACATTCGGCGCAAAAGGCGTTGATGTTCAGGTAGAAATCCCAATGCCTCCAGCGTGGGGGGCGTAGCACTGTCGTCGGGTAAGATACGCATGACCACGTACAATCCATATACGGCCGGAATGTGCGCATAACGTGCACCAAAAAGGCCCAACCCCCGCAAAAACTCCGCTTTCACCCGGCCATCCTGGTTTCGGTTGGCATTAAACTGGGCTTCCGCGACATCGCACATCGATAACACGATGGTAGAGGCTAATAATTCGCCTTCTTTGGTTGAAATAGCATCCACTTTGACCAAATCACCGTGAATACGCATCACGATGCGTGTTGTTCCGCCTTTTCCTATCTCCAGATGAATATCAGAGGCCTTAAGTTCAACCGCCTTTTTGAAATACGCGATCACTTTTTTCTGGGTATCACTGAACAAGGTTTTGTCAGTCTGTTGTTGCGGTTGTTGTTCCTTATAAGCCTTTATCTGGTCGAGGGGCAGGAATTGAATATCGTTGACCTTTTTTGTTTGCCGCACACGGTTGGTATAGGACTGAACCCGGACATCACTGCGGTGATGTTCAGCAATCATCAATGTGACGCTGCCATCGTCTTCGGTGTGTTCGTGAACCCAGCTTGCAAGGTCATTCAGTAGCAGTTCGGACATAAAAGCCTCACTCAGTAAATGCCAGGGTGTGAGTTTCTCCGGTTGAAGTCGTTATCTGGACTTCCTGCGCCGTAATCGTCTTTACGGTGTTGTTCGTGCCGGGAATGCGTTGCCCTGCGCTAAGTTCAACCGCAGCACCATCGGATAATGCCAGGCGTGTTCGTAAATGCTTACCACTGCCCGCAATTTCCACTATGCGCGGTAATGCCGTTTGTGTGGGGAGTGTTGATAACGTTGTTCCCGGGATCCCTCCCGTGGCTGTAACCGGCGCAACCAGACTTTGGGATAAGGGAGCAGGCAGGGAGGCATCATAGCCATTGTTTTGCTGCAGAGAGAGCAGTGCCTTTGCCCGGGCGGCTTGTGCTTCAAACAGCAAGGTATCCGCCTGAATACGCTCAAGACGAGCCAGATTTAACGTATTTCCCGAGTTCTCATGAAGGCGAGTTGGGGTTGGCGGAGTATCTGAGGAGGGAGTCTCAGACTCAGTGGGCGAACTTTTCTGTATTTCAGTGGTGTGGGTGACATCGGGTAATGCCGTGGTCAGCGCAGCATAGCTGCCTGGGGTTGGCCCGAACAGAATGCACAGCAACAACGGGCGGCTGTATTTATTGAGCATACAATTTTCCTTCCAGAGAATAGTGCAGTCTGGCGTTATTCAGAGTGACCGTTATCCGCGTCAGTCGGATGCCAGAGGCATCAAACAACGCCGGAGCAAAGAGTTTGTCGGGCGGTATATCAGTGGCAAATGTGAAACTGAAACTGCGCCAGGGAAGCGGGATTAATTCATTATTGACCTTGACTGTTGAGGCACTGTCTTCAGTCAGATTCAGCATTGCCCGCAGTTGTTGCGCATAATTGGTCAGTCGTTGGGTTTGGCTATCCGCATCACCGACGATTTCCGGCGTGGCCGGGAGGGACATTGCTAGGGGAAGGGTAACGCCCCCGGTATCGGCTCCACCTGGGATATTGAACAAGGGTTTGTTACCCGGATACCTGATGGCAAGCCGACGAGAAAAGTCACCGACTGTTCCCCCAATAGGCTTACTCCATGCCAGCCTCATGGATCCTGATGTGCAATCTGCTGTGCGAAAACGCCAACCCGCAATACTGATGGGGGCGGATTTCCATTGCGCACTGCAGGTACTGAGAAACGTGGCCAGACCAGGCTGTTCTTTCCAGGGCTGTAACGCCGCTGGCGTTGCTGTCTTAATCTGTTCTTTCGTCTTTAAAAATGCGGCTCTTACGTCAGCAATGCGTTTTGCTTCCTGTAGGGACTGATATTCTGTTATCGCGTAGTAGCCCCCAAATACACCGATCAAGATGGCCGACCAGACAATCAGTGCCTTGCGGTTAGAGAGAGGATGCAGCCGGGCGCGGCGTGGTACGGTGATCGAGGGCAGCGCATTGTCTAACAACACATTATCGGCCGTTACATCGGGCAGAAAGTCAGGAGGGCAGATAATGGTCCGCTCATCCTGCGGCATCAGATCAAAGCTCAGGAACGTTTTCACCGCATCGCGTATTGATTGTTTGTTGCCGATAACATCAGAGAGAACAGACAACTGCCCGTTAAGGGCTGCGACAAACCAGAACTGGCCATCATCGAGTTCGAACACGCCCCAACCGTGGTTGCCGAGCATTGGCAACAAGGTTAACGCCAAAGAAGCCGATTTTCGGGTCTCCCGGGGTATCACTCCGGCATCGTGTAGATTGCCAATTCCCGCCAATAATTGATTTTTGTTGGTGGGAACTGTGGCAAAACTGTCAGCATCATGACGTCGTGCGAAGGCGCGAGCCGCATAGCGGTATCGACTTTCGACTAATTCCCACTGCAATCCTGCGATGAATACCCAGCCGCCACTGCGAATAACATACAGCGGGTTATCGTTATCATTTTCTGTCATGGATCACCTCAGAAGGGTTGGTGTGATCAGAATAACCAGCATGGTGTCGTCCTTTTGACCATTCGCCCCACCACCGAGCCCAAAGAAGGAGGCTGACCCCACGCCTTGCTTGCTTCCGGTGTTATTGACTTGCTGAAATCCACTGAGCACCAATGTTTGGCCAGAACTTAAGATCACGCGCTGATTGAATGTTTTCAGTCGGGTTTTCATCAACTCAATACTGCTTTCACCGCTGGTGAATGTGCGTGATGTTGGGTCATCACTCATGTTGATACTGAACTGCAACTGGATTTGGGATGACTTCGGCATGATGTACGGCAACATGGTCATGTTGAAGCCGGTTGTGATAGTTGATTTTGTTATCGACGTAGAGGTACCCACATTGGCCGTGGAATCAGTATTGACTTGACTGGCATAATCTTGTTGTGTACCCACCTGAACCGGTACGGCTGACATATTGGTCGTGGTACTGGCCTGTTGTGTGACTAACGATACATTTGCCTGTTCAGCCAATGCATTGACAAAGGCTTTTGAGTTGGCAAATTTGCCATCAAGTATCGATAACCCTCCCGTCATGGCACTGGTGGATGCATCTGTAAATGCACTGGTTAACGAGCCGCCGATACTGCCAGACGTAAATACCGCATTCCAATCAATCCCCAGTTGGTCCTGACGCCGTTTTTCAACAGAATAGACTTTAACGTTGAGGACCACCTGACGGTTGAGTTCAGTATTGCGGTCATTAATGTAGGTGTTGACCGCATCAAGAACGCGAGGCGTATCAGTTACTGTGAGCATTCCAGCAGCAAGGAACAACCGGCCAACGCCCGGGGTGAGCATTGCCTTGATCGTGTTTTCCAGGTCACTGTAAAGGCCCGAACTCATTTCCATCGTTGTTGTCTGTGACGTATTCACATCACCAGAGAGACCGCCACCACTGCTGCTGCCGGAGGTGCCTGATGAGGTTGTGGTCCCACTAATGACTTTGGAGCTAAACGCTGTTTTCGAATCCATAAACATGATGGGGAAGGTGCGTGTATCGACATAGAAAATGGAAATACGGCCCTGTTCATAACGCCAGGATAATCCCAGTCGCGTTGTCACATTATCTAATAGGCCAGCAAGGGATCCCTCCCAGTGAACACCCCGCAGCGTATTGCCAGAGCCGCCGGTCTCACGAACCACGGGGGCCGCGCGCCCCATTGCATTCAAGGGGACCATGCCATTGCTGTCAGGTGCGGGGATGCTCCCTTGAATTTTTTCTGTTTTGCCCTGACCTGGAGCCATCGCGGCTTGTGCATCCGGTGTAACCACCACCGGTATTTTACACGTCCGGGTAATAAAGGCGCTTACCTCAGCCAGTGAGACTTCACCTGGACGATTAAATGTGGGTGTACAACCTGGGAGTTGAGACTGTGTTTGTGTTCGGCTGTTGAGCGGGACAGGATTGATCCATTGAGTGGTGAGGTCCTGGACTGGAGAACCGGACGCTATCTGGCTGAGATGGCCAGTGGCAGTACCGTAGTCAGTATCCGTCTGTTTCATTGTCTGGTTTATTCTGTCCATACTGGAACAGCCAGACAGCAGAAGGCTTAACGCAATGGCCGAGGCCAGCGCTGTTGGGGTTTTAGGCATAAGGAGTCCGAGAGGTCAGTTAATATAAACGAGATAAGTATCTGAAATAACTTCAGGAACAGAGACTTGCATATCGGTACCGAGATTATCGATAAGGCGGCGATTTTGTACCCGGCCCAGTAATGCAGAGTCTCGGGTCATCGTTTTCAGTGCGCTCATTAAGCCACTGTTGTTGGGTTGGTAAACAAAGACACGACGATCTTGAATGATATGAGACAGGGATGGGAGGGAACTGAAACCCAGTAAATTGTCGTTTATCACGCCATTGTCTTGTGGGTGGTCATACAGATAGTCATTGATGGCATTGATGTAAAGCACTGTTTGTCGGGCTCTCTGTTTGTTCTCACTTTCAGACATTTCCAGAGTCTGATACGTTCTCCGGTGCGCCATATCAGCCGTCATCAGAAAGATAACCAGAAACATCGACAAGAGCCAATAGCCAAGCCCCATTAGCGCACCTCCTTATCGTCCACCTTAATCAAACATTGTGTCGTGCTGATACCGGCATAAAGGGGAACGGTTGCCGTGGTATATAAGCGGAATACGCCATTCAATGCTTCTCGGAACGAACCAGAAAAGGACAGCGGGGCATCTATCCGGTAGTTGACATCAGTCATCCATACCACACTCCAGGTATCGTTCTCACCTTGGATGCATTTCGCATTGGCTGCCCAAAGGAACAAGGTATCTTTGAGAGTTGACCCTTTCTCAGCACGCCAGTCGTTCGGCGCAGCGGCTGGCTTCACCTCCGTTTTAATCACCGGAATTTTTGCCGGCACGGGAGGGGGGGATAGGGATGAAGGCGCAGTTTTACCCGGTTGAATGACTGTGGATCCTGCCGTTCTTGATGCACTGAACGGATTCCGTGGTCCGGGCGATATTACTGGCGGCGATTTTATCGATGCTGATGCATTACCCGTTTTCGCGGGGGATACGGTGGCCACAGGGGCCGAATTAAATGACGCTGTCCAGCGTGCAATAGAGACTCTTTGTGTTGGCCAGTTAATTAACGCCACTAATTGATGTTGAATTAAGAGCCTGTCCAGTGCAAACGGCCATTGGTCATTGGCCTCAAGATTAACCCGCTGCTGAGATACTGTCTTCAAATCCGCAGAGAATTCAACTGTCCATCCTTGTGGAACTATCTGGCGAAGAACCACATCAAGGGATTGATTTTGCGCGGTCTGATTAATCAGTGTAAATAACCCCGGCGTACCGAGAGATTTGGCGTTTTTCAACCCTCGTATTGAGGATGGATTAATCTGGCCACTATTGGATGCTACGACCGATGACTTAAGGCTAGAGGATAATTCAGGGATTGGTGCTCGTTGTGTAATGGCACTGGCTTGCTTCAATGAATCTTGAGCCAGTATGATTATTTGAGTGTTTGTTTGTATCTGTGCATCCACAAATTGTAGGGCGTCGCTGCTGGCCGGCTGACGATGCGGCAGGCTGCAGCCACCCAATATAATGGGGAGCAGCATTGATGTGTGAATGATTTTCATAAGATTCATCAGGTAGAGGAAAAAATCGGGACGTGAGGTATTTAGAAACGGTATTTCCAGAGAGATAAAGGGTTAACGCAAGTGTTCCTTTTCAAACGTCACGATATTGTCCTCTGCTTCGATGATCAAGTAACGTAACGCTGAAAGGTCGTTAAGCGTTATTTTCTCAGGATTTTTTGCTCGAAGCCGACACGCACGTTTAAACTGAATAACACGGGCTGCGCGTTGAATATAGAGTTCACGTAAATCCTTTTCAGTAATGGTAATAGACATATCGTCATTCTCCGTATGTTACGGTTTACTGTGTTTACGAAAAGCTAGCGGCCCCCGACCCGCAGGGAATCTATTCAGAATAATTCGCTCAACAAGATTCTCATGCTGTATGTCACTAATCCGGTCAATAACAGCATTAATAATTTCAGCTTTGCTCAGTGGAACACCTGTTTTAATGCTGAGGTCGATAGTTAGTTTATCAATTATTAATCTGCGACTGCCGGCGATACTAATAGTTGTGCGCGATAAATCAGTGATGTCTGACATAGGGGGCCTTTTATAGAGAAAACCGACATTGCTGTCGGCGAAGAGAGGGGGAATGAAAGATTATTGATATAAATGAAATAGATAGTTAAGAGAAATAATATCTACACTAAGCAGATTGACGTAATGGTGTGTTAAGAGCTTCCATTAATGCGAGAAACATTACTGTGCGCTCATGTTTATTGTTGACCCTGGTGATGGCCACTATTTTTTCTTTAAACCTACCTGCTATTATATCCCTCTCTGTCGGGCAGAGAGGGAGTAGCATTAAGGATTCTATTACTGTCTTTGGTATTGGTCTTATATCACAACCAAATTTGACGAAATGACTGACACTCGATAATGCTGTCAATTTGGTTGTATGTGTGATGTCCGGATCAAACTGAATAAAAATATAACCAGAAAAAAGAGGTTCAATAATCAATCTGCCGCTGGGTCTGTCGGGTCGTGGTCGGGATAAGCGGATCAACGGACAGAAGCTATCAATATGCAAACGTGACAGCTCCAGTTGAGCTTTATACAGTGTTTCCTTTCCCGGTTGATGACAAGCCAGATACCAGTTAAGCATGATTTTTGTCTTCCTTGTCAAATAGATATAAGTCAGAAAAATCATCAGAATGATGGGCGCACTTCCAAAAAATGATCCCGCTTCCGGAATCAATACAAAGGTGAAAAAAGATCTCCGTCAGGACTGCGACCTGTTATCAACGCTGCACTGGTTTTATACCCGAGTATTGCAAACCACAGTCATGACGAAGATCTAATATTATTACTTTATTTCTTCTCTTGGCGGAGAAAAGAAATAATTATTTAAATAACAGTGATGAAAGAGATCATCGCATGGTTTTTGGTGAAAAAATAGGTACCTGAAGGAGACATTTTGTTAAAAAATATCGTTTTTTAGTTTTAAAGAATTTAAGTTAAATTCAACTAACATCCTCCACTTGACTAATACCCTACATTTTCGTTTAAAAAACAACCAATGTGATTATTGTTTTTTATTCATGGCTTCGTAATATTTTTTTGGGAAATCATCAGGTGCCATCATCGCTGTTTGTATTCTTGAATGATAAATTATCCTAGCTGTATCCAGTTTATCAATACATAGATCTTGTTTGATTCTCTGTAGTGTTTTTTTAATTGCTACTACTGAGCAACCTAATATGTCCGCAATACTTTCATTATCTGAACCAAAAGCATAGAACATCAACACTTGAAATTGTGACTCGGTCAGCTCAGGAAACATAAGGCGAAGTTTCCAGAATACGTCTAAATTCAACATGATATACCCCTTGTTATATGAAAGAATGTAGGGGGGTATTGTTGATGACGATATATCTTGCGAAGGATGAATGTCTGGAATGTGTATGTATCGAATTGAGAGGTTTTTAAGCAGATATTGACGAGCATAGTTAATACTCCACATAGTAGGTTTTTAGCCCCACGGGAGTTGTCACACCCTTTGGTGGTGGCTCAGACGAGGGTGACAAACCGGCCTAAGTGGGTACCGGCCAGCCCTAAGGCTGCCCCGCCTGAGTCACCATTGATGACTATCAGGTCTACGCACAAAAAAACACGCTGTCGCGTGCTATGTACGCCACTTAGAGTATCGAGTTGTCACACCCGACTACAGATTTTGCTGTAGTGAGTCTAGGCTATCCGTAGCAACGAAAGATGTCAACGCTGGCATGCCTGTTTGGATATTTTTAAAAAGTGGGTATTTTGAGAATAGCAGAAGGGACTTAGGCGCGATCCTTCGGAGTCATCGTTCTCCTCTATGATTTATAAGAATATTTTTTGTCTGAGGTGTGATGGTGATCGTTAGACAGGGATCCATTGGTTGCAAGCAGAGAAAAAACAGGTAATATTTGCAGAGATTTGTGCTGAAGTCATTGGCTTGTAAGAGGCTGAGCGCAGAGGAATAAGAGGCTATGTGGCTTTAGGCGGCATGGTAGCGTTGGATGGGCATATCCTTAAATGCTCAAGGGAAAAGGTACCAGAACAGTGGGCCTTGAATGCAAAAACCCCCCGAAATCTGTATCAACTTGGCGGAAGGTTCAGATATCAGGGGGTCACAAAGCAGGCGCTGGCCTGTAGAGATTATAACTCATGCAATTCAGAACACAATACCTGTCCGCCATAAGTGCTGGCGGGTGTGACTAAGAAACATTCAGAAAACCTATCAATTGATCCTTCCTGGGAAAATATCAATCTCGATGCGCTAGAGCGTGCCGCGACTGATGACACCTATTGGCAGTGGATTGATGAACCTAAAACTGAAACACCTTCAAAAACGACTAAGCGCCGAAGAGGCGAACATTCGACTGCGTGTAAATGCCCTAACCCATTCTTTAGCCGCCCAGAGCATTACAAACCGTTGGCGGGTGAACTGGGCCATGCCTATCGCCGGTTAACAAAAAAAGATAAACATACCGGAAAAGTATCTCTTCGGATTCGAATATCACGACACCCCTATTTTGTTTGGGCGCGTAAAGCTGTTGGTCGCCAACGTGATTTCCGAGTCGTCCGGGAGCAACTGCTTGATGCACTGTTTGTATTACTCGTGAGCTGTGCGGATAGAGCAACACATATCGTCACGATGAACGAAAGCCGTTTGGCTGCGGAACTCAGCCCTAAAGATGAGAATGGTAACGTCATACCTACAACGGCTGTGACAGTGACCCGGATTTGTCGGTTACTACAAGAGCTCAATAAATTTGGTCTTATCGCATTACCAGAAGGTGTCCAGTGGGATGCCTACAATAAGAAATTTTTTCCAAAGCATATCATTTTGACCGAGCAGGCCTGGAAGTTGATAGGGGTAAACCTTGATAAACTCTATGCGGAGCAGGAAGAACGCTTACAGGCCGAGCTTGAAGGCATCCTGCAACCAGGAGAAGATATTTCTGTGAAAACAGCGCGTAAGCGCTGGTATGACCGTATGCGACATGCAACGCTGGTTCGTCGCAGAGGTGAAGCTATCAGACAAAAACGCGCCAACAGACTTGGAAAGTTAGAGCTTAATGATCGCGTGTATGAAATGAGTCATTTCCTACAACGCACATTGTCTTACGATGAACTGTACCATATGACGCCCGAACGCTTTGAGAAGCTAGTGTGGCAACGTTTGCATCAATTAGACATCGGTCTGGCTCACGAACCGCCAGACCCCTACCACTAACCGTTAGGCCCCACAGATAAGTCCCTTACCGCCGCTGGCGGTTTCCGTGTTTTCTCCTGTGCCATAAATGTATAAAGAATAACCCGTCGGTAGTTGGTCTATTTCTCATTTTCCTCTCAAATATCACAAAGTGGCCATACTCTGTTAGTTACCCACATTTATCCGCAAACGAACAGATTGAGTTATCTGGAAACGAAACCTTATTAAGGCGCAAAACATTCCTAACCTTACGGTTAGAAGTTTTTTTTCATAAAAAAGATACTTATTCAGTCCAGCTTTACAGTGGATTAAAAAATAAATGACTTCTCTTGCAACTGACTAACGTCAGCGCCGCTCAGAAAAGGGATATGAGTAGCTCCTGGCTAAAGCCAGGCAATCTAGTAACGTGACCTTACCCTCGTAAGCGTCCGCATTCGCGTCCACTAACGCCACGGAAATCACGCTCAGCGCGTCGCAAACGCCACACTGACCGTTCACCGTGTCAGGAGGGTAAGTGAAACTTTTGTATCGCCAATAAATCTGTATGGCTTAGCAGAGCTGAAGGTTATCAGGATCTCTTATGATCCGTACCGGCGTTGCCGGGCTTCAGCGGTTGAGTATTGGAAATATATGGGATAATAGTGAGCCGCTTTCTATGCACTGCGTACATCTAAGGGACCTGATACTCAGTAGACCTGTTTTTATTCGGTGTGTCAGCTACAGACTTATGTAATCATTAGCAGAAAATCGGTATCTGAAGTTGTAAAACAGGAACAATATCCGAGATATAGCCAGATATAACGGGACATCAATGTAGATTACACCACTATAGGATAGTAATCGAATTGATAGTGCATTCACAAAAAGGAGATTACTGTGAGTTTTAATATTTTTTTAAATTTAGTCGGAGAGCAACAAGGGGTAATATCTGCTGGTTGCAACAGTATCGATTCTATTGGTAATAAGTATCAGAAAAATCATTTGGACGAAATCCAAGTACTTTCATTAAACCATAGTATGTCACGTGAACAACATTGCAATCACCATCCCATAGAATTCATAAAACCTGTAGATAAATCGTCACCATTAATCGGGGTTGCAATATCCAATAATGAAAGGCTTACCGCTATTTTTGAAGTTTACTGGCTTAATCAATCCGGTGTAATGGAAGTTTTTTATGAGGTTAAGCTAACGAATGCAACCATTGCGAATGTGAGTTCAACTTACCCACATGTAATTAATAGTTCTGCGATAATGCCATATGAGCAAATTTCCTTGAAATATGAATCTATTACATGGGAACATAGAGTAGCTGGTACATCTGGTTATAGCATTTGGAATGATCGAGTTTATTAGAATATATATTACATATTCAATTGCTTGCACTCACGCAAGCAATTGAATAACGATAAAAATCATCTTACTTTGTCTATCAAGACATCGCTAATATAGAATGAAAACAAAATCCCGACAACAGCAATGAAGAGGACAAACTTTTCAGGGAAGAGTGTAGCCACTAGGATAGATAAACCAGAGAAAATAAACGCCAATATATAGCTTAAGATATCCAATGCAACCGAGCCGAGAGATTTAAACATAAGACTCACCTCTTATAGAATATGTTTGCTAAAGCATACATTAATGCATCAGCGTTTGTATGGTCATTTGAGAGGCTTACTTTTATTAAGGGGTCTATCTTTTTTTCAATGATGAAGTAAAGCATTTCGACTTGTTGTGAATACAACATATTATAAATGATTTTATTCTCACGCCTTAACTGCCTGGCTGCCACGGCAGCTTTATCAAAGTAACTATATATTTGAAACATAGTTAACATTCTCGCCACTAATTTTCTTGACATTAAAATAACATCTGGCGAGCCTGACACCTCTAAAGCTATCAATCTTGAAATAACTTCAATTAGAGCAATCTTTGCTGCTGCCTTTACAGCTTGCTTTGCAATTGTATCGGTAATTTTTTTTTCAAGCTCAGAGCGCCTTTCTGTAAAATCTTTTTTAGTTCGCTCAGGCATTGTTGCAAACAAGAAGGTCACTATAGTCAAGGTCATTTCATAAATTACAGTAGGTTTTACTATTATAGACTTAAGGGAGTAAATCATCCGCAGATCTTCTGCGCGAATCATATCACTATATGCTGACATGAGAGACGCATATTGTGGATTGGTATACCCAAGTGTGATAGATGGTGACATCAACGCTAAAGATCTCATCGCGCCAGTTTCAATATCTCTCACACTTTCTCGTAAAGTTCCGCTGGTTTTTTGTAAGAAAGCATCAAAGTACTTAGCTAATACGTCATTTGATGATTGGGTGTCTTCCATTTACTTACATTCCTTTTGGATGATTAATTTAAATCCAGATCAGCTTGGTCAGATGGTTGAAGTTTATCAGAACCCACGATTACCCTTTCAGGTTTTTCAACAAAAGGAAAGCACATCAGTTGGGGTTCCGAGGTGAGTAGACCCGCCGGTTACCCGGTCGGGGCTCCTCCTCAGAACCGGACGTGCGGAACTACCGCATCCGGCTCCCGACAGATCAGTGTCCCCACACATATTCAGCCAGACTGGAACATTGAACGGGTTTTCCATAACGATGGATAGCCCAGCATTTTCAGAATCAGACCCAGCTTTTCCCATGTCATGGGACAGTGCCCACCCTTGCGGTTGAACCATCTGTAGATGATCCGCTTGCTCTGGTAGATGGCTTAGTTTGGCCTGACTGTGCTTATCCGCGACCCTTCAGGCTAATTATCGATGCCACAAAATTTTGGCGGCTTCCGGCTTACAATCCCGAGTTTCCGGCCAGCAGGGTAGCCAACTGGCCGTTCTGCTCTTTCAGTGCCTTGATCTCCCCGGCCAGCGCCGCTTTGGTTTCCCGCGCCTCTGTCGCATCCCTGAGTGCTTTATCCAGTGCATCCTGCCGGGTTTTCAGTTCCATGCCATGTTTGGCGGTGATAGCCGTAATGGTGGTTTCCGCTTTTTCGGCGGCACCGGTAGCCGACTGTTCCGCGAGATTTAACCGCTCTTTCAACCCTTGCACTTCTCGCTGGTGTTGTTCTTCGGTCAGTGAAGCAGCTTTGTCGACAACATCGAGACGTTTTTGCAGTTCTGCCTCGATCCGGGCATGTTGTGTTTTCAGTTCGTTAGTTTCGGCGGCGTGCTGAGTTTTGGCCTCGTGTAGCGCGGCCGCATGGTGCGCGATACTATCGGTCAGTTTCTTTTCGGCGTTAGCCAGCCGTTTTTGCAGGTCTGCCAACTGCTGGCTATGTTGTTCGGCGGCGAGCATCGCCGCTTTTTCCGTCTCCGAGCGCTGTTGTTCGGCGGCGGTTAGCCGTTCGCGCAACTGCGCCAGCTCTATGGCCTGCGCCTGCACTTTCTCCCTACCCTCGTCCCGTTCAGCCAGCGTGGTGGTGTACTCTCCGCGCAGTTCATCGAGCCGTTCTTCCAAATCATCCACGGTCTGCGCAGCGTCGGCCAGCTCTCGCTCGGCTTGCGCCGTCTGTTCACCCGCAGCGCGGGTGATCTCGGACACCCGGCGTTCTGCTGCCCGAACCGCTTTATCGTTCAGTTCGGTGGCGAGCTGGCTGATACGTTCTGCCAGTGCCGACGACACGGCTTTCACTTCCTCGGCAACCTCGACGGGCAACTCAGCGACCGGCTCGGCGGTGACTTCGGTCTGCGAAGATAGGTACTCATCCCATATCTGCTTCAAGCGTCCCGGATTGCCGCCGCCCACCTTGTTACGTAGCGCAAACCCGGTGATGTTACGCCCTTCAGCCTGTAGTACCTGCCCTGCCTCGATGATCTGTTGTGGTTCATAGGTTGCTGGTCGCATATATATCCCTGCCGTGATGATGAAGTGTGCATTTATTATATACCCCGAAAAGAAAATAACAAACTAACAAATAAACAAACTAATAAGGTGACGTTGTCACGTATTCATGGCTCGAAATGGACGATATTCAATAAAAGACCAATTCTGCCGACTGCACGGTGCTGCATTACGGTAAAATACCCGACAGGCACAACCGATACAGGGATATACATCGATGGGTACTGCAAAACCGCTGTCTATTGCCGGCCGCCCTTTCGCTACACTGGGCAAGGCGACCAAATATTTTCAGGATCAACGGCAGGACGTGAAGGGGATGGGAGTGCTGACTGAGGGTGAGTTGTTTAATGAATTAACCGAACTCTTTACGCGTTACTGTGAGTTGTATCCGACTTGGGCGCTGAACGGCAGGAACATCACGGCGTTCAGCGTGGATTATGAACTGCGTGAAAATAGAAGCTATGCCCAGTATCTGTGTTACCGGGTACATTTCTCCAACAAGGAGATCCGACCATTCTCTATACCCAAGGCATTAACCGCGATAGCTAACGGTACGGGGGAATAATCTTAGTACGTGAACAAAGCAGCCTAGTTCTGTTGTGTCGATATTACTTCGATAGAGCGACGGCGGTAAGGGAGGTTTTGGTGCTGTATAAGTATCCCTATACCGAACTAGTATAATCCGGTACTGTATAAGCCTATAGTAATAACTCTAATCAGACCGGTATCACTAAAGGACCTAAACAGTACCATGCCCATGTTTATTCGTGCCTACCTGCGTGCCTCCACCAGTGAACAGGATGCGCAACGCGCTCGCGATATGCTTGATCGTTTTGCTCATGAGCATAATGTTGTCATCTGCAACTATTATGCTGAGAATGAATCAGGTGCTCGTCTGGAACGCCCTGAGCTTTTCCGTCTGCTCAACGACAGTCGGCCTGATGATGTGCTTTTGATCGAGGATGTTGATCGCCTTTCCCGTCTCAAAGGGGACGAGTGGGAAAAACTGAAAGCGATTATTCGTCAACGTGGTGTCTGGGTTGTGGCTGTCAATGTCCCTACCACCTGGCAGCATCTTTCTCCCAAGTCTAATGAATTTGATAACCGGATGTTTGCGGCCATCAATGACATGCTACTCGATATGCTGGCAGCGATTGCTCGTCGTGATTATGAACAACGTCGGGAACGCCAGCAACAGGGGATCATCAAAGCTAAAGCGGCAGGGAAATACCGGGGTCGCCAGATTAACAAGGCGCGTTACGACGCCATCAATCGATTGTTGTTGAGTGGCAGTTCCTGGAGCCTGGTTCAAAAAACCATTGGTTGTAGTCGGAGTACCATCAGTAGTGCCATCAAGTATGCGGTAAGCCAGAACGAGGCAAGAACTTTACCGCACATAGTGGACTCTCCTGCCCAACTTTCCATGACGCTGTTTGTGTCGATAGAGAATGGCAGTAAATTTACCCGTGGGAAGAAAAAAACCCGGGAGTTGATAGACTGGTTTATCGAAGCTGAATTTGACGGTCAAACTTTAGGTGGCAATGAATACCGGTTGCCGATGATTGCCGAAAATGATGAGCAACTGAAAGAGCAGATAGAATATTTATTCAGTGAAATTAAAATGATAGCGGATATTCGTAACTGTATGGTAATTGATTGCCTACTGACCAACGATCAGACTGGCCAAGGATGGGATGATTGTGCCGGTTGTTGGAAGTAAATGGAACGTATACATAATCTTTCGGATAATCAGTGAGATGTTGATTTATACCAACTCCATTCCCGACAATTACAACGTATAATTCCATAGTTGATAGGTCATCATTTAGTGTGAGCCATTGGAGCTATAGTAATGGCTAGACGTAAGGATTCGGGCGTAGCTGTGCAAGTGCGCCCGCTAGACCGTTCTACATCAACCTTGTCAGAATTTTACCGGTATGGCTCTCTGAGAGAGCCTCTGTTTAAGAGAACGCCTTCTGACTTTAAGTATGGTTTCCATGTACAGCATCCAAGGAAATCTCCGTAAAAACGAAGAGTTTATCAATAATCAGGGTGGTGCACTTTTACACCATAATTCCCCGATCCCTTGGTCTACTTTTGCACAATATTTAACACTTTATCGAAACTGCAAGTGCCCAGCACTACCATGAAACGAAGGCAATTCGTAAACAGCAAACTGCAGAGACCTCGTTGGTTAAAAATGAAGTGAAACAACCTCGATTTGCCGAAACCATCTAATCCTCAACACGAAAAAGGTCTACCTAAAAGAGGGATAATTTAACGAATTCTATTCCCCGCAGTCTCCTAACTCAGGTGTTGGGATGAGTTCAACTTGTGTATATGTGGGGGTCGAAGTCTTAACATTAATGCTCAGGGCATACTGACCCAATACCTCAGTAAATTCATTCAGGTTACCGGATACCCGAAACGGTACTGCCTGCAGTTGTTTCCCGCCCACGGAGAAACCCGCGTTTAATTTCTCTTTTTCAACATAAAACCCAGACGTTCCTGGAGGAAGATCATCAATTTCTTCTGATTTCCATTCCCTGCTGTTCATCACGGCGTTATCCCACCCTTTTTCTTTCAGGCATTCCGTGGCATATGTCAGTCGAAACAAATCAGATTGCTTATCCAAAGCGCCGGTGCAGGAGCGCCACAAGTATTCCAGGTGTTGTTTCAGCTTACTCGTCAAACCTTGCTGACGACCTTTATCCAGTAACCATTTGATATCCAGTGCGACGCGTTTCGAAAACCGCTTTTGTTTCTGTGCCAGGGACAGCCAGCGAACCAAAAAAAGGTTCTCTGCAGTTGGTGCGCTGACTTTTCCTTCTTTATAAGCCAGATGAAGCGCAACGAGGGCACAGAATGCCAGGTGGGAAAGTTCAGTCGTGGTATCTTCTGTATTATTATTCATTAGGTTACGTAAGTCGCAATTGATAGCCTATTCTAACCATAGAATTGGCAAGTTGGGCCATTCCACCGGATTATTTCGGGGCGGTATCCGTCAATACCAGAATATCACTCCCCAGTATCTCCAGTGAGTTATTGAGTGTAATGAGTACATCGTGTTGAGAACGAGCAGAAGCGATGACCAGCGCACCGATATCACTCAGTACCGTGCTATAACGAGATTGTAGTTCGCTGGCCAGAGCCGCGACTCTGTCATCGATAGCAATACAACTGAAGCTATTGATAAATCGTTGTGTTTCTTGACGGATTAGAGGGGGCAGTTTCTGCGCTTCCCGGAAAATAATATACCGGCTGGCTGCACTGATGCTGGCGTTAGACGCTCCTTCAATAGAAACCTTTGCCCTCCCCTCTCCCTGAAGATAGGCAAACAGTACGCATGTATCAATAACGGCCATTATTCACCCACCTTAAGTTGCAAGTTTGGGTAGGATTTCCAGGCACCAAATGCGGCACGACGGTTTAAACGCCCGTTATCCAGTAAGAAATTTTCGACGGCCATTTTTATCAGGTGGTTACGTGATAGATTACGGATACCTTTCAGGTCATCGAGCTGCTGGATATATACTTCATCCAGCTCAATAAGGGTACGGCGTTTGTAGAGTTTCATCATATTTTCACTAAATAAGTATATACAAATATGATATCACTATATTTGTAATAATCATTTGGGATTGGTCTGGGAAGTCCAGACGAACCATGTAATACAGTCTGTTTTTGATGGTTAATTAATATTGTTTTAATATTAAAATGATAGTGTATGAATGTTGTTTAACAATGATTATAACTCGCTTTTGTTTCCTTTAATCTGTATCCCGTGATCAACGGCATTATGGCAAGCCATATTGATGTAACCGGCTCGTGACTGCCCTATCTCGGCTGCTTTCTCATCAATTTTTTCTAATAGTTCTGGGGATATCGTCAGGGTTATTTGCTGCTTTTTCCCTTTTTTCACACCTTTAGGTTTTGTTGCCTGGGCATCTGGTGCTCCACTGATGAATGCATCTGCTGCAATGTTATCAATGTCAGTTTTCTTTTTAGGGGGTTTTGTAATAGCCATATGATATTAACCTGATTGTTTTTTAATATTAAATTAATCGTTAAATAAGATTGAAATGATTTTATCTAATTCATCGATAGCTACTTTTTCAGCTTTCCTAAGTTTTAGCTCTTTTACACAGCGACCAGACCCTGCAGCATTGGCGTAGGCTTTACGTTGGTAGATATAATTTTCTATGAGTTGTACTTCGCTAAATTCACGAATCGCGTCTACTACTTCAATATTGTCTTTTGTCCGAGGGTTCGTATCCGCTTTATTTAGGATGGAGTACGTTACCAAGTTATCTCTCACACTACGTGCTTCTTTGATGAGCTCAGATACATGTTCCATTGCCCATACTTCAAAGCTACCAGGAATGAATGGAACCAAAAGGACATCCGTTAAGGTTAACGCAGCCCGCAAAGCTGTCGAATCACGGCCTCCACATTCAATAATGATGTCATCGAATTTATCTCTTTGCTGAAGTACCTGTGACCGGAGTACGGGACCATCTGGGTAGAACGAACAAGCGATCCCTGGCTCAATGCCTGCCTCTGACCGTATATAAATAGCTGTTTGGGATGAGCCTTGCTTATCACCATCGACAAGCCATACATCCCTACCTTGCAGAGCTCTGGTTATTGCAATGTTCACTGCCAGAGTGGACTTTCCAACCCCACCTTTTGTATTACCAACCGTAAGTATCATAGTTAGTCCTTTTAATATTAAAGTAATATTAAGATGATAGTGATTAACTATCTATTGTCAATCATTACTGTGCACGTACCTTATCTTTTATCTCACGGGTTGATCATTAATTTATTAATATCGTTTTAATATTAAATTAGTATCATTTTAGATTGATTTTAATTGTGTAATGATATTGGTATGATTGCAATTGAGTTTGAGTGACTTGGCATAGGTCATGGGAAAGTGCCTAAGAGCGTTGAGCCGTCAATTTGACTGTGATGTTATGCACTATTTCAGTGAATCAGTGTGTGGGTTCTGTGGGTATGGCGAATATAGCAAGGGGGATTTGGTTGATGGAGCGAATGATAATATCGAGTTTGAAGAGTTTATGGGGGATGATGGATATGAGTATTCCCGCGAAATTGGACGGAATATATTATAGATAACCTCCCCATTTTGGTGGCTAAAACTGATGAGCGTCCCTATGGGGCGCTCTTTCCTCGGGTTAGGCCGTGTCCTACCCGGTTAACTGCGAAAACGGACGCCATCGAGAGCGTCCGCTTTCGTTCCCTTTGCTATGAGCAAAGGCACGGTAGCTTGGCCACTGCAGGCAGTGGCGGTTATTAAATCTATTTCTTCTGCAATATGGTCGTTGTGATGGCTAACGCCGTGCCTTCACTTTAGACGGGCCGCTACGGCTGCAAGGGTTCGCTTCGCCGCTATCCTCACCCGTTCGCACTCATCCACTCAGTGTTCTTCCCGTTGCCCGCTCGTTCAATATTCACTCGCTGGCCGTCCAGTCCACTTCCCTCCTTCGCTTGCGCTGCGGCTTCCGGTAGCGCCCCTGCATCCTCCACTTTGCGCCCGTCTGTCGTGTCGGCACGGCGTAAGCCGGTGTTGTTATCCCACAACCTGCGGAGGAATTTACATGAGCACGACTTCACCTGCTGTCTATGTCGGCACGTACCATAAATACAACTGTGGCAGCATTGCTGGCCAGTGGTTGGATCTGACTGATTTTGACAGTGAAGAGGATTTTTACGCCGCTTGCAGCAAGATCCACTGCGACGAATCTGATCCAGAGTTGATGTTTCAGGATTGGGAAGGAATACCCTCAAAGCACGCTTCTGAATCCCATGTTGACTGGACATTTATTGAAGCGTTCAGACAAGCTTGGGAAGAAGGGCGGAGCGAGGCATTTGTGGCTTGGGCTGAATACTCAGGAAAGTGTGACTTCGATAGTTTTCAGGATGCATATATCGGGGAGGCGGGAAGTGAGGAAGACTACGCCCGCGAATACGTGGAGGAGTCTGGTCTACTCAGTGAAGTTCCAGACTGTCTTCGGAATTATATCGACTTTGAAGCATACGCGCGGGATCTGTTTACCAGCGACCTGACTTTTTATAGTGGTTTTGTTTTCACATCCTGACACTGTAAAGCGGCAGGAAGAACCTTGCCGCTAAGGACATTTCATGCAACTCAAACCAGAAAGCCGTGACATCCTCAGACAGTATAAAAACCTGATCAATGAGCGTAGAAAGGCCAATGAACTGGCCCCCGTAACTACCGCGCAGATTGTCGATTCAATGTGTGAATATTTAACGTGGCAGGCATCAGTTTACATTTGTAACCAATTTATCATTCAGGGTGGTAGTGGAAAACTCCCGGAATAAAGAACCAGGCAGGGGGTGGCCTGCCAAATGCCGCGAAAAACCCTGGCAGGCTTCGCCTGCCGTAATGCGCCTAACGGCGCTACGCGTACTGATTCTTAGCATACTTTTGATAGCTTATAGCGACTCAGTGAACCGCAGAATATCAATGGAAACAAATAGCTTAAATTTTATATATGACTGTTATTTATTGAATTTATAATGATTGATTTCATTATTCGCCTGGTGAAAGTAGACCCAAAAACCTTGCTTGCCACCTCCGGCTGCTGACCGGCTGACGCCGTTCAGCAGTCGAGCCACACTCCGCCAAGCAGTGGCTACGCCCCTGCAGTCTCCGCCGAACCCCTACAGGTTTCGGGCCATTCGGCTAGTGTCTGATGGATAACGTCAAATTCCACCCCTGCAGCTGGCTATTGCCAGCGCCATCACCGCCCCGCAGGGGCTTTAAGGGACCGGCCAAGCCGGTTTCTGGTTATCACCTCCATCTCTCATTGTCACCGAAGTCAGTTGCCGCGAAAGACTTTAGCCCAGCGCGCCTCGCACACAAGCCTTTTTTCCGGACGAGCCATAAAAAAGGCTTGTGTACTCATCTTATCGCCGGGCGACGTCTTTTTATCACGGCAACAGCCTCCCATGACACATCAAGGGAAAAGGTTGAACGCCAGAAAGAAGCCAATTGACCGCGAGGATAAATGATGGAAATAAACCCAATTGTTGAGCTTAGTCCAGATCAAATCAGTGATTTGTTTGATTACGTTTTCAGCTATGGCAAATCGACAGGGACACTTGCCGTTCCCGCCGAGGCAACAGGGGCCGACGAATATGTGATGTATGTCGGAATAGACTGTTACAGCGTGTATTGCAAAGACGGTAGGCCTGTGGCGGCTAGCGATAACCTTTCTTTGATCCACCGAGTGTTGTCGGAGGTTCATTCCCATGGATGACGCGATTGTTTTGAGTGCGATTTATCTGACGATGGGCGCACGGGACCAACGTGAGGACTTTAATCATGCGACCCAATGTTTACAGATCAGCGAAATGGAGCTGTTGAGTGCCTTTATTCCTCATGCCGAGGCCGTTGAAACGGTTGCTGAGTATTTAACATCAGCCGGTTATGAATTTCAGGGAGTTTGGCTTTATGAAGTCGTAGAGCCCTTCGGCGCAGAGCTAATCAAATTCCATGATATTCCCTATGACGGGTTGGCGGCAGATGTTTTGGCCGGACTGCTTTGTGTCTGGCTGGGTATTGATCAGGATGAAAAAAGCGCCTTCATCGATACCGTCAAATATCACTATCTAAAGACGTGTTGATAGTGCAGGGCAGGGGATGTGCTCGTAGAAAATATCAGGGTTAATGTGAAATCAAAAGTAAGGAAATTAGCATGTTGAAGTTTACCGCAAAGAGTCTTAAACCGGTATTGGCAGAGATTAACCGACATCATAGTGGCTTATTGTTGGTGAAGAATGAAGGGGTGTATGTGATGGTAAACAAAGACGAACAGAAAGGGGGCCATACTGTTGCTTATGCCGTTGGGCTCGGTCCTGCTGACTTGCCAGACCGAGGGGCATTACATCGTGCATCCGCTGCCGCTTGTGGCGGGGATGATTTTGTTGAATTTCTGAGTTTGCCCCCTTTCATCATGTCTACTTTGATGGAGGGCTATCACGATCTGATGATTAAGATGAATAAACGCAGCATGAGTGTGGATTTATGGCCGAGTGAGGACGTAGCATGAATGCGTTCCGTGTCCTTTGCGCGCGCGGGGCGCTGATAGCGGTCTTTCGCCCGCGCCGCTTTCACTGGCCCGTTGGGCCGCTTTCACTGGCCCGTTGGGCCGCTGAGGACCGGCAAGCCGGATTTTTATGGTGCCATCCTTTAGCCGGTGCTTCGCTGAGGGTTCTCTTTCTCCGTGAAAGACACTGGCACGGGGCGCAACCCTGAAAAGGGTTCGCTTCGCCGTCGTTTCCCCCGTTCGCACTCGCTCGTTCCTCACTCCCTTGCGCATGCGGCCTCAC
>NZ_CGBP01000027.1 GCF_001053095.1 Yersinia similis
CTGAGAAACCGGAAATCTCAAAAAGTGTGTGGAACTAAAGCTGGGATACTTACAGATGGTCATATAGCCCCTACAATATTGTCGCTACTTTTTAGTTTTTCGTGAGAAAGTAGGTATCCAGCAATAAAATTATCTCACTAATCCTCGGCATCTTTTGTTATTTCACCGCCCTCTACTGACTGCTGATAGGATGAGTTTCCCATAGAGAAAAATATTCTATCATCTCTAATTTTTTCTATATCCATTATCCAGTTTTTATCTATACAATTTTTTTCAGTCTTCATCTCATCGAAACAGAGTAAATCAGACGAGTCAGTACTGAGCCGTAAATCTCCAGTGGGCATTTTTTTATAACCATCGCTGAAGTCCCATATGCTTATTGAAAAACCACCATTCAAATCATACTTCGGTATGCCGTATTTCTTCTTTAACATAGTTTTATTCTCTTTCCACCAAGCGATTTTACCTTGGTCAGTCAGAGGAAAGTGCCTTACGAGAATATAATTACCAAAAGTCGTTTCCCCAAATTTTATGGTATGAACACCAACAATTTCTACCGGTCGAAAAATTTCCCATGCAGCATAGAGTACGCCAACAGCGATCATCCCCAATAGGATGTTACGTTTAATTTTTGTCATTTTTAGGGACACTCTCCAGTAACAAATAAAATTACGACAATAGACTTTTTACAGTTACTCAACAGAGCCGATATCGCGTTGTTATAAATCATCGTTTTTTGTTATTTTACCGCCCTCGATTGCTTGTTGGTAGGATGACCTTCCTATAGAGATGAAAATCCTATTATCTCTAATCTTTTCTATACCCATTATCCAGTTTTTATCTATGCAGTTTTTTGCTACTTTCATCTCCTCAAAGCATATTAAATGAGATGTATCAGAATCAGGAAAAAATACATCTCTTTTGGGTAAATTTAATTTATATCCATCACCTGTATCTAATATTTTTACCGAAAATCGGTCATCTATATAATTTTTAGGAACACCATATTTTTCTTTTAATAAAAATTTGTTATTTTCCCACCAGCTAATTTTTCCTTTATCAGTGACAGGGAAATTTTTAACTATTATATAGTTTGAATAATAACCTTCACTAAAATTATCGATATGAACATCAACAATCTCTACAGGCCGAGCAATCTCCCATGCGGTATAGAGCGCGCCAACAGCGAACATCCCTAATAGAATTTTATGTTTGCTATTTTTCATTTTTAGGCGCGATCTCCGCTAGAGAATAAATTATTTTTTGCAATCACTCACATTGTAAAACTCCAGTACTAATCCTCGGCATCTTTTGTTATTTCACCGCCCTCTACTGATTGTCGGTAAGATGACCTACCTATAGAAAAAACGTATCTATCATCATATTTTCTTATAAATAAAAGAGACTTTTTTTCTATGCAATTTTCTACTACTTTCATATCATCAAAACAAAGTAAATCAGATGATTCCAGACTGAGCCGCATATCCCCGGTAGGCAGTTTTTTATAGCCATCACCAAAACTCCAAACGCTAACTAAATAATATCCATTCAAGTCTTCTTTAGGTAAGTCATACTTTTCCTTCAACATTATTTTATTTTTTTCCCACCAAGCTATTTTTTCCTTGTCAGTAATAGGAAAGTTTTTCGCCAGAATAAAACTATAATGGCGGTCTTGGTGAACTGCGACAATCTCTACTGGCTGGGTGATTATCCATATAATGAATAACAACCCAACAGCAAATATTCCCAATAATATATTACGTTTAATTTTTAGCATTTTACTAACGCTTTCCTGTAATTTCTATACTGGCTTCCATATTAGTCAGAAAGGGTTTATACCCTAATCCCTTCCAACGCTGGAGGACGAACCAGATATGGAATATCCGAAACTGGCGATAAAAAGAGTCCAAAACATCAGTATCATCAAGGCCAAAGTGATCTTGTGAGCGATAATGTACCGTTGCATAGAACATATCACTATCGACTTTCAGGGACTTTATAGTGATATGTGTTGCATGGATGGCATGAACCGTAATACCCAACCCATTAGTCCTATCTTTCCATCTATTAAATCTAGGTAAAACAGTAAGCTTTATTTCATCATTAAATAATGACGCTGCCGTTGAAGGATAATGTCCATTATCCCAATCTATTTTTTCTTTTAGAATTTTCTTTATCACAAGCAATGAACTATCATCAGATTTATCACTTAATATCTGCTCTTTTAATGCACTATCCAGTAATAAATCACGGAAAGGAGCACCATTATTTATCTGCATATGCGTGATCATCTTACGCATAATACTCTGATATTTTCCCGAAAATGAAAACGTATCGGATAAGTGACGAAACTCATCAAATAAAATTCTGGCGACTTCTGCTTTATTGACTTTTTCTTTCGGTTTTTGATTGAAATGATCCATAGCAAAACTGGTGGGTGTTTTTTCCCCCGTGTAAGGATCTAGCGTAACGGATACCCCTCTCAGATTAAATTTTCCCTTTAATTCGGCTTCTGTCAAATCGCCGTTCTTCATATCCGCAGCACCGTAATCATCCATACGATTGCGTGTTTTAAATATGCACAATGGGAACTGTAAGGGTAGCGTTTTGGGTGGTGCCTTTTTTTCCGTCATGTTTTTTTCCGTCATAATGCTAACTAAATCCGTTTAATAAAAAAATTTATCCGTCATAACGCAAAGCGGCATCCAGTAACAAGATGCCGCTCCAAATCATTATCAGAAACTGACTTTCACGCCCAAATTACCTAAGTAGCCATCTAATTTGCCATCAAAAGATTTTTGGTATTTCGCATCAGCATAGAGATCAACCTGACTATTCACTTTAGCGGTCACCCCTGCGCCCCCCTGCCAGAAGGTTTTTGTGAAGTCAGGACGGATATCCACCGTCGCTACCGTCACCTGTGGGTTTCGGCCCAACTGGTGAAGCACATCGGTGGTCAGATAAGGCTTAATATCTCGCTTCTCACTCGCGTCACTGAACAGACGCAGCCCGGCACGTACCTGACCAACAGAGTAATCCGTCCCCCCGATCTCTGAAATGGCATCGTTGAAATTCTTCGGACTCAGGTGCAGGTATTGATATTTTAGCTGCCCCTGAGGCTCCACTACCCAGCCAGCAGCCAGTGGATACGGCTGACCCACTTCGGCAGACATCACAACACCGTAGCCATTATGCTTGGTATTATGTTGGCTCTCATAGTTGTTGCGGTATAGCGTTGCCTGGCTAACGATATCAAGGTAACCGCCTTCCTCGGTCATCAGGGTGTAATAACCCCCAAACCCATAAGCCTCGGTTTTAATCTTGCCGGTGTCGATCGACAAATCCGGATTTATCGCCCGCGCCCGATCCCGTGTATCGCTATTCTGCTTACCTAGGGTGATCATCATACCGCCAGTCACTTGAGTGCCTGCGGCATTTTTGGCCTGATAGACATCATGACCCAATTGCATAAACCAGATATTTGAATCGTAGCTAAAACGGCCCGCATCAAAATTATTATGCTGCCCACGGATCCGGCCCCATGAGTCTTGATTAAACCCTTCAGCTGCCCCCTCGGCCGAGCCACGGCGTTCGTGCAAACTCCCCAAGGTGGTAAAACCATAAAATGCATTTAACCAAGGTGCGGCAATATAGCCAGGAACTTCAGGGCGGTAAGCCGTCTCTCCTCCTGGATCAACTTCTGGATCAACTCCTGGATCAACTCCTGGATCAGGATTGATGAGATTAGATTGCAGGTTCCAACGGTTGCCATCTATCTGATACAAGAAATATTCATAGGCTCCTGCGCTCACTGAGTTGCTCATAGTAAATGAGCCAGAATGGGTCTCCCCATCAACAGTAATCAGGTTAATCCCATCACCCGTGGTCAACGCACCCAAACCGCCTTGGTTAATAACCTGAACCCCATGGTCACCAGAGGCATTACCTATTACATAGAGTCTATCCACTGGTGAGTCGTTATCACCCAATTGCACATTAAAGGTAAAACTGCCACTCCCGGTGACATTACTGTTGATCGTTAAGGTACTGAAATTATCGTAAGGGGCTCGTGAATTGGTGTTACTGCTATTTGGGATAAAGTTCATCTGGCCCAATACATGCATTGACTCAACATCTGCATCACCCGTTAAATTCCAGATACTGCTACTGTCGATATCAACCTGTTTGGCGTTAGTCGCCGCCCCCGTCCAAACGGAATTGTTATTCAGTGCCAGGCTAATATTGCTGTTTTCTGCGGCCTGAATATCACCCAACAGAACGGCGTGATTATCGCCATTCACATTGACATTACTGGTGGCTCCCGCATTACTCGAGGCGTAGATCAATAACCCATTCCCTCCCGTTAACTGCGAACCATTCTTCACATCAACATTAATGTCAGCACCATTAGCCCAAATGCCCGGCCCCTGCTCACTATGAATCTGCGAGTTGTTCAGCGTAACCTGAGTGTAAGCGGTGTGAGACCCCGTCCCGGTATTTGAGGCATAAATCCCTCCCGCGCCCTGGCCTTGAGTGGTAATTTGGCTCTCTTCCAGCAGAATTGAGCTACCATCATCTACCCACAAGGCATAAGCACCAGCGCCGGTCGATAGACCTGTAATATTTTTAGCGCTGATGGATGAGTCGGCAAAAGTACCCAGCACCATACCTGAGTTACCCGTCGTCTCGATGAGGGCATCATTTAGATTTAGGTTACCGCCTTTAGCTGCCGCCACCCCAATACTGCCAGTCCCCGCCGTTGAAATTGCCATATTGGTGGCATCAAGGCTCTGCTCAGAGTAGAGGCCGTGAGAGTTATTCCCTTTGGTTATCACCGTAGTATTTTTTACAATAGCTGTTCCACGATTTTCAATCGCCGTTGCATTCACGCCCTCGGTAATAATCACGGCGTTATCGACATTCAGCGATGAGCTATTATCCCGAACCCAGATCCCCTTCGCATAGTTACCTTTTGAGTGGTAAGACCCCCCATTAATGGTGACGTCAGCGTCCTTATTAACATCTAACAGTATCGTGCTGCCACTGTTAGAAATAGCATCGACATTATTTAATATGATGACCGCTTGATTGGACGCACTGCTGCCCTGTGCCATTAATACGCCACCCGCGGCTAATTCGATATTGGCATTACTGACCGAGGCATTCCCATTCACTTTAAATAGGTTGGTGATATTACCGGTGGCAAGAAGACCATCCATCGTAATAGATGATCCCTCCCCCACATTCACACCCACAGAACCTTTGGTTATATTCAGTGTGGTGTTATCTAAAGTCGCATCTGAGCCACCCGATGAAATATAGATACCCGCACCATTGGTCGCATGAGTACTATTAATGGTGTTATCCGCACCCGTTAGGCTACCACCGGGACCATTCAGATAAATGCCATAGCTACCACTGCCACTGGTATTGACGGTGGTATTGTTCAATGTCAATCCCGTCCCTCCCGCACCATAAATAGCGTGGGTTAACGAGTAGCTGGTCGTGATCACCGAACTGTGAATATCGGTATTACTGCCCAAACCAGAGGAATACACGCCATATGCCGTCTGACCTTTCGTGGTAATCGTACCACCTTGTAAATTCACCGTACCTTTATCATTTAAGACACCAAAAGCCGTACCACTCTCGGTCTTGATAGTCGAACCCGTCAAACCCAACGTCCCACCTTCAGAAGAATAGGCACCAATTGCACCAAAGCCCGTGGTTTCAATAACGACATCGGAGCCACCATTAATGGTGCTACCGGAGCCTTGCACAAATACCGCCGAGTGGTTATTAGCCTCAGTGTCATAACCCCCAGAGATAACCATAGTGCTGCCATCCGTTATGCTGGCAGTTTGTACCGCCCAGCTATACAGGGGACTGCAAAGAGGCACCAGCAAACTGGCTATCACTGTTTTACTAAAGCACGGGGAAAGCGTAGAGCGGTTTGTTTTCATAACCATCCTTGGATTTTTATTGGAATAATTAAAACAATAAAAATAACAAAACTTTTATTGTTATTTTTATATTTCTTTAATTCAGGGTCGGATTTTTACATGTCAAATGGGAAGTTACCCCACCATATAGAGATTATATTTACTCTGATGGTTACTGGATATGAGACTACAACACTGTATGTGTAGGAGCTTTCCCACCAAATCAAGATTACGATAAAAATCAATTAATTAAATAAAAAATAACATAATTAAACTGAATAAGAAAAAATGACAATGCCATAAATAAAATTTTTTATAAAAAACATTATCTATTTCATTTTTTCAAAAAAAATAATAATGATAATCACTGAGCCTATCATTACCGGCTGTGCTTCCCGTCTTCCAGAAGCGATTTCTTCATCTGAACATGTCGTGCAACAAACAGTATTAATTAGGTCTATTCATCATTACTGTAAAAATACCATTTCAAATACGAAATAATATTAAAAACACGAAGTAATACAATATAATTCTTAATTTCTAACACTTCTTATTACTCAAAAAACGATAATTTTATATCCTACAGTTGTGATGGTGTCCGACTCTGCTATTATCAGCAGGCCATAAGTATTTTCTGTCATATTTTGTAGAATAATCATCTGCATAAGGCATGGGTTAAGGCCATCGAGGAGAAATATGCCGAACGCACCGAAAGATAAAGTTACACCACAGGTACGCAGTCAATCCACAGCCCCACTGGCTGTCGGGATTGAAACTGGCAAAAAAGCCATCTCTCATATGGCCCGCCTCAGTGATCGTATTAGAGCCTATCCCGCTATCGCCCATATTATTCGTGCAACAGATCGTTTTAATGACCGGTTGGGGAGTCAATTTGGTGCCGCTATTACTTACTTTTCATTTCTGTCACTGATCCCAATTTTGATGGTCTCTTTTGCTACCGTCGGTTTTGTATTAGCGTCGAATCCCGATCTGTTGGCTGAATTAATTAACAAGATTGTGAATAGCATCAGTGACCCGGCACTGGCCACCACACTCAAAAATACGGTGAATACCGCAATCCAGCAACGCACCACCGTTGGGCTGACCGGCTTAGCCATTGCGCTTTATTCCGGGATCAGTTGGATGGGGAACCTGCGCGAAGCGATTCGGGCACAATCATGTGATGTCTGGGAGCGTAATCCGCAAGATAAGGAAAAATTCTATTACCGCTATGCCCGGGATTTTATCTCACTGATTGGGTTAGTGGTGGCGTTAATTATCACACTCTCACTGACCTCCATTGCCGGTGCTGCCCAAGCGGCGATCGTCAATGCGTTAGGCCTGGGCGGTATTGAATGGTTACGCCCAGCCATGACGTTAATCGCATTATCGATTTCTATTGCCGCTAACTACCTGTTATTTTTATGGATATTCTGGATATTGCCACGGAATAAGCCGAAGAAAACAGCGCTGTTGCGCGGAACCCTAATTGCCGCCATCGGTTTTGAAGTGATTAAATTTATCATGACCATGATGCTGCCTCGCCTTGCCAGTTCACCATCTGGCGCAGCCTTTGGCTCAGTGATTGGTTTAATGGCTTTCTTCTACTTTTTTGCCCGCCTAACCTTATTCTGTGCGGCTTGGATAGCCACTGCTCATGATGTAGAAGATAACCATGTAGAGGGCAAAGACATTGAGGATAAAAATATTGAGGACCAAAACGTAGAGGACAAGAGTTTACCAACGAGTAGAGAAAAGTAACTTATGATTATGAGAAAATCATCTGTGTCACGCTCGATAAAATGGCGTAAATACTTACTGACCTTGCTGATCTTGATCATACTGGCTGCAGGCCTGATTTATAAATTACGTTTCAGTAATGCGGATGCGCTCTGGAGGAGCATTAGCCAGCAATGTATTCCGCATATGGTCACAGAAGATGATCCGCGCCCTTGTGCCGAGGTGAATATACCCGCGGGCTTTGCGGTGCTTAAAGATAGGAATGGCCCGTTACAGTATTTGTTGATCCCCACCGTACAAATTAGCGGTATTGAAAGCCCGCAATTATTAACCGCCACCAGCCCGAACTATTTTGCCGATGCCTGGCAGGCTCGCTATTTTATGGCTGATAAGTACGGCGCGCCTATCGATGACACTGATATCTCATTAGCCATTAATTCAAAATATGGGCGCACACAGGATCAATTACACATTCATATCTCTTGTCTGAAGCCACAAGTAAAAACCATACTGGCCGCCCATAGCGCCGATTTCCAGCAGCAATGGCAACCACTGCCTGGCGGCTTACTGGGACACGATTATTGGGTACGGCGCATCACAGCAACAGAATTACAGCAATCAGGGCCGTTTCGTCTGTTAGCCGATGAAATGCCAGGGGCAAAAGAGCAGATGGGCCGTTACGGTCTGGCAATGACCGCACTGCCCTCTGGAGATTTTTTACTGCTGGCCAACAAAGCGAACCTGATAACCCAAGATCGCGCCTCAGCAGAGGAGCTGCAAGATCACACCTGTCAGGTGCTACCTCTCCCCCCAGAGCAGTAACACATTATTTCTTTTGCTGCATTTTTCGCAGTAACGGTGTGCACTGATTCTCTGCACCTTCACTGGGGGAGATCAGGGCCAGTAATGCCGCTGCCGGCGTTAATGTTACACCCAGTGCTGCCGCAACGGCACCTCGGGCAATCAACGCTCCGGTTTTCACTCCCACATCGGGGCGTTTAAAGGCCCCTTTGACATACAGCGGCGAGCGTAGGGTCAGGATACGCAGCCCTTTGCTTTCAGGATCAATGGATAAATTCAGCCGCTCGGTGGCAAAATTAGCATTACCGGTAATATTGATAATGGCATTTTCAGTATCGAAGACAAACACGTTCGGCGTCGCCACCCCATTACGCAACGTAATATCAGCCGCCGCACAGTTAATTTTCACCGTATCATCACCAAACAGTTTCGCCATCAGATAGTT
This sequence comes from Yersinia similis, assembly GCF_001053095.1. GTDB lineage: Bacteria > Pseudomonadota > Gammaproteobacteria > Enterobacterales > Enterobacteriaceae > Yersinia > Yersinia similis. Next base: position 8,929 of record NZ_CGBP01000027.1, read on the forward strand.
ACCCACATTCAGGCCGAGCAACTCCATTAGGCTACGGCTGACCTGCCCCTGGCTCAGTAGCAAACGTACATTACCGTTGCTGGTTGCTAACAGGCCTGCAACCGAGTTGCCTTCTGCGGTAAAGGAGGCATTACCACTCAAGCGCCCCAGGCTGCTCCGCATCGCCTGTACCTGTGGCAGTAATGCTTTTAATTGTATACGCCGGACATGCAAATCAACCTTGCCATGCATCGGGGTTTGGTGACTATCGAGGCGCAAAGTTGCATCCAGATCCCCTCCCGCCATCCCAAACCGTAGCGGATCGAGCAATAACGCCCCCTCTTTTAAGACGACATGGGTGTACAGATCACTTAGCGGTAATGACTTATCCCTTTCAATACGCTTAGCCGTATAAATGACATCAGCGTCCATCACTCCCCAACTTTTGGTATCAAACGTTTCTGTCGGCAGGGTCTTATTGCCCGGCTGCCGATTCCGTTCACCTCGTAGGGCTTTTTCCTGATTGGAGTCAGCCCCGATCAGCGGAGCCAAATCAGTGAAACGTAATTTTTCCGAATCGACCTGACCGGCTAATTTCGCCCTGGGCTGGCTGTCGGTATACATCAGGTCACCGTGAATATCACTGTCACCAATCTTCCCATTAAAATTTTCATAATGATAAACCGCGCCCCCTGCTTGTTTTAGGCGAGCACTCAGATGACCCTCAGTATGATAAGCCGGGGTGGCGGGCAGTACGACATCGAGCAATGGATAGAGATTATCCAGACTGGTCCCGGATAAGGCCAATTGCAGATCCAGCCCCGCCAGATTTCCGGGATCGGTTAAGGTCCCGACGACGGCCACCTGAGTAGAACCGTAGCGCATATCCGCTTGCAGAGGGAACGGCACATTCGCGTCATTCATCGATATCATGCCCCCTATTTTTCCACTGCCCGTCAAGGGTTGCCCCTGATACTTACCTTCTACTTTCCAGCCGAAGAGGTAATCTGGGGTCGTGCTTTTTACCGTATCTGTCTCTGTCACAGGGTTAGTCGTGGCCGTTGATGTAGTCGTGACCGCTGCTGTAGTTGTGTCCACTGGTGTAGTTGTGTCCACTGGTGTAGTCGTGTCCACTGGTGTAGTCGTGTCCACCGAATGAGTGCTGGTCACCGAATTAGTACTGGCCCCGCGACGCCCCCCCGTCACTTGTGCGAACGGCAACGCTTTAGCTAGCGGATCAATCACCGCGAGTAAATCAGCTTGTAGGATGGCATCTTTCAGCGTTATCTCACCGCGATCAAAAATAATATCGCCGATATCCACGGACCAAGACGAGTTATCCGTGGAGGTATTGGTCAGATTAAACGTCCAGTTGTTATTGCCATTCGCCAGGCGTTGCAAATGAATGTCTGGCTGTGTCAGCCAAAGGCGGGGGATACGAACTTCTTTGCTCAATAATGACAGCGGAGCAATACTGGCGTCGATTCGCTTAAGCGTCACCATCTCTCCGGTGGGAAACGCGTCGGAGAGCGGCGTGCCTTGTGCTGATTGAGCGTCACGGCTCTCTTGTGTGCTGATTAACGTCGTTGGGTTACCCAAGACCAAATCTTCCGCATGGATATGCGGCCAGGGGATCCAACCGCGCCAGCCAGGGCCTTCGCCTTCTCGTGACCAATCCACACTCAAATTGCCACGAATGGCAAAAGGCCGTTGCAACTCGGCGGAGACTTTTTGGTTAATCGTTGGCTTCAAGCGATTCCAGTCAAAAGAGGCGACAAATATCACCACCACCACCAATGACAACAGGATAAACCCACTGACGCCCACCAATACTTTTCCGGTTTTTGTCATAATAGCTCCATGCTTCTGCATTCAATCACGGTGAATCTACGCATTCTCTCTAAGGGTAGCGTATTGGGTCTCTATCCTCGATTAAGGCCTGTTCAAATAGGGAGTTATGCCGAATATTTTAATCAAAGAATCCAACAGGAAAAACCATTAGTTGGCCAATCATGAGGCTCCAGACGATATCGTTAACCCTCGTTAAGAATGGACCAGAATCCACTATTTAGACAGTTGAAATCCGGTTATACCGTTAGAACCCGTGAGGCAGGCGGGCGAATATGAAAGGCGATCATTATCGCCTCTGGGAGGGTTAGCCACAAAACAGCATCGGGAGTGCCTGTAACCCATCAAATGATGTCGGTCGAGAAAGATAATAGCCCTGCGCAGCAACAGCATCGGAACGCTGCACCATCGCCCATTCTTGAGAAGTTTCCACCCCTTCAACAATAACGCCTTTACTGTAGCGATCCATTAATGTGACTAGCGTGAAAAAGAGCCGGTTTCCTGCCTCGCTTTCTTGCAATACGGTAAACAAATCTCTGGCCACTTTAATATATTCATAGCGCCAGCTAATGAATGAGGTGAAATTCGCCAGCCCGCTACCGAAATCGTCCAACCAGAGTCGATCCGCTTCGGCAATACGCGCAAAGGGGGTATCCAGTGAAGTATCAACGTGTTCAAGTAGCTCAAAACGGATATAAGGCATCGCATCAATCAGCCGTTTGGCCACATGATCCTCCTGCATTGCCACCAATACCTGACCATCAATATTGATTGATACCAACACCGAGTGATGAACAAATATCTGATGCCACTGCTTAACCATGTTCAACTGCTCAAGCACCACATCCAGACGGGCACGCGTGCTGATAGCACTGAAGTAAGCTTCCGGTGATAAACGAGTATCCGGTGCTGAGGGGTGAAAAACAGCCGTGAGCAACTCAATCGCCAGCAACGCCCCGGATGTGCGATAAATGGGTTGAAAAGTATACCGCCGCTGACATTGCCGCCAGAAGCTCTGTCCTTGTGTTCGTTCAATTTCTTTGATCTGACCGAACTTCTTTGTCTGATCAATCGCGGCAAAGGATGGCGCAAGTAAGGCTGATATTCTGTTAGTCATCATCAGTTTAGTCGCCATGTTTCAGGGCACCAGACAGCAATGGCGGGGTGGCTATCGCTGTCATGCTGACATCCTGTGGTAAACGGTTTTCCTTCTGCTGATGTTATCGACTCAGGCGACCAGAACTTTATATATGGCGATAACAGATTATTACACCGACACACGCTGGCACGGTGCAATAAAGCCATCTACAGTCGTAGACGCAATAATGCGACTAGCACTAATGGAGCTAAACATGCCTTACGTCAATATTAAAATCACCCGCGAAGGGGCCACTGCGGAACAGAAAAAACAGCTTATCGCCGGTGTCACCCAGCTACTGGTCGATACATTAGGTAAAAATCCAGCGACGACCGTGGTGGTGATTGATGAAGTGGATACCGATAACTGGGGTATTGGTGGGCGCAGCGTCACTGACCTGCGGCAATCGTCATAATTTTGATGTGCAACGCGGGAAACTTGCCGGTTTCCCGACTTACATCATAAAAAATTTAAAACACCGTTTTAATCCTATTGACTCTGGATCAGCCAGCAGTGAGACTATACCCTAACTAATTCAAGTTGCAGGAAGTCGGCAAGCGAGAAGATCCCGATGAGCTTACATAACGGGTTGTTGAGCGTGGCCAACACACATGCTGCTTGAATGATGACGGGTATATACCTCTATTTCATTCCCATCACTGATCTACAAACTCAGGAATAGGCCAGCTTTCCATGACCAGCAAAAATATTGCCGTTATCGGCGAATGCATGATTGAACTGTCACAAAAAGGTACCGATCTTAGCCGGGGCTTTGGTGGTGATACGCTGAATACCGCAGTGTATATTGCCCGTCAGGTTTCAGCGCCGAACTTGAATGTACATTATGTGACTGCCCTGGGTACCGACAGTTTTAGTGAAGAAATGCTGACCGCTTGGCAGCAAGAAAATATCCAGACTGATCTTATTCAGCGTATGGATAATAAATTACCGGGGCTCTATTTTATCGAGACCGATGATAGCGGTGAACGTACCTTCTATTATTGGCGTAATGATGCGGCCGCCCGCTTCTGGCTAACCAGCCCTGCCGCAGACGATATTTGCCAGCGTCTGGAAACATTCGATTACCTGTATCTCAGTGGTATCAGCCTTGCCATCCTCGACAGTGCATCGCGCCAGCGTTTGCTGAAATTATTACGTGCCTGCCGCGCAAAGGGTGGCAAAGTTATTTTTGATAACAACTACCGCCCACGCCTGTGGCAAAGCAAAGAAGAAACTCAAGAAGCTTACCGCGACATGCTGGCCTGTACAGATATTGCGTTCCTGACCTTGGACGATGAAGACATGCTGTGGGGCGAGAAGCCGCTGGAACAGGTGATTGACCGGACACAAGCACTGGGTGTGAGCGAGATTATTATCAAGCGTGGGGCCGATTCCTGCATCGTCTGGGTGAAAGAAGGTTTTGAAGCCCAGCAGTATGATGTTCCCGCCGTCAAACTGCCGAAAGAAGACGTGGTGGATACTACCGCAGCAGGAGACTCCTTCAGCGCAGGTTATCTGGCTATCCGCCTGACGGGTGGCAATGCCCACGATGCCGCCGTCCGAGGTCATTTAACCGCCAGCACCGTAATCCAGTACCGTGGTGCCATTATCCCTCTGGCTGCCATGCCCGTCGCTTAATAACCCGTTTGAGCGATTACTCGTTATTAGATCGTTAATAACAGACCGTTAATGACCGATCGTTACAGGATAAACCTACAGCAATCGGTCATTTTACGACTGGCTAACGTGGCTTTAATCCGGTGTTAGCCGCCCCAAAAACGCCCTATGTTTATTATTTTTTCATCACTCGTTCGTTATTTGTTCATTATTGCGCGGTTGTCGGCATAACAGGCGCGGCTTCTGCCGTTTCAGCAGGTGCAACCTCTCCTTCCGCCACCGTCTGTGGTGCCATAATGCCGTTATAGCTTTCCTGCAACGCCTTCACATTAACTTCAGGCTCACCTTTCGGTTGCATCAGAACCAAGGTGGTATCTTGCGAAAGTTGCTGTTTCAACTCCCGGTTCAGCTCTGCCAGCGTCAACCCAGACAAAAATGTCTGCCGCAATTTTTGATACTGTTCCGGCGCGATGTCCACAACACCACTTTGTTGTGAACGCAGACGTTGGCTCATCAAAATATCGGTATCAGTACGAGCATAGGTGGCGAACAACTTACTGAGTTGGTCATTTTTCTGTGTCATCAACGCATCAAACTCAGCCTGGCTCAGGCCGTTAGCACGCAATGCCGCCAACTCACGGGCGACAAATATCATATTTGCTGTCAGGTTCTCAACGGGGGTATTCAAGTGAATAGCACACTGGGCGCGTTGATACTGCACCCGACAATCAAAGCCCAGTTTTAGGTTCTTCTGATTATTTTTCTCCAACACCTGCTTGATATGCCAGAACAGTGCTTCACGGGCTAAATCGCTGCGCCAATAGAGGCTCAGGGCCATAGAGTCCTGAATGGGGTGCCATGGGGTATCCCACATCAACGATAACGTGTCCTGCCCCGCCTGTTCATTCATCAAACTCACCGGTTCTGGTGGTAGCGGAGCTAAGGTTGCGACTGCCGCTGGCGCGGTACGCTTACCTTTCAGCTCAGAAAACGCTTTACTGATTTGGGCTACAATACTACGGCTATCAACATTACCGACCACATACAGTGTCATCGCATCTGGGGTATACCATTGCTGATAAAACTGCTTTAGTTTCTCAACATCGACCGGTTGCGTCACTGGCTGGCCTGGATCGTGGCCTATTAAAGAAGAACCTTTGAGACGGTAACGCCACCACGGTTCCTGAATATTTTGTGGGAAAGTCGCAATCGGATCGGTTGCAGTGTTTAAGGCTGCATTAACCGTTTGCTCACTTACCGCCAGATTACCCGCAGTATCAGATAACCATGCCAACGCATCCTTCAGCAGATCAGGACGGTTATTGGGCAAGCTCAGGCTGTATAAGGTGAAATCATACGATGTAATGGCCGGTGGCAATGGGCGTTCGCTATCGACCCCTTGCTGCCATAGCGACTGGAGTTGGGCTGGAGTAAAACTCGCGCTGCTCATTAATGCGAGACGAGGCAATAAATGAGCAAAGCCCACTTCCTGTGTGTTTTCGGATAATGATCCGGTATTGACGACCAGACGTAGCTCGATCCGATCGCTTGGGCGTTGCGGCGTTGCCAGCAACTGCCATGAAAACCCATTATCTAACTTTCCCTGCTGCCAGGCAGGATCGGGTTGTAGTGCTTCAGCCTGCACATTATTGCTGGCCGCCGCCAATAATAACCCACCAACCATAAGACGAATTTTGGTGCCCTGCATGTGAACCCCTACTTAATAAACTATCCAATTTTTAAATAATGCAATTTTTAACGTTATTTCATCCTGCCAACACCCTGCATTGGGTGGTTACACCGACTTGCATAAATCAAGCCAGTTTTTGGAGCTCATTGCTATGCGACTGTAATTGGATGAAAAATAAACGGCCATCACCACAGTGAGAGCCGAATGTGGGAGTGTACCATTCTGTTAGACCACGTGCTTTTGCCGATGTCACTCATCAGTATGAAAAATAGTATTTATAGAAAAATGAATGGCGACATTATGCAGAGACGCTACCGGTGACAGCAAGCCACCGATAGCGAATTGAAGGGAGAAATATCTGATTTTTACTACTAAACGATATCAGGACACAGAAGGGCTGCTTTTTACGTTAGGCAGAACTTTATTTGATAGCGCCGCTTGCAGTTGATCATTGTCCAGTTGCTTACACCATTTAGCGACCACGATGGTGGCAACACCATTCCCCACCAGATTAGTCAGGGCGCGAGCCTCGGACATAAAACGGTCAATCCCCAGAATCAGTGCCAACCCAGCCAGAGGTAAATGCCCAACCGCAGAAATGGTGGCTGCCAACACAATAAAGCCACTGCCTGTGACACCTGCCGCACCTTTTGAGGAGAGCAGCAGCACCACCAGCAATGTCACCTGATGCATAATATCCATATGGGTGTTAGTCGCCTGAGCGATAAATACCGCCGCCATCGTCAGGTAAATAGAGGTGCCATCTAGGTTAAATGAGTAGCCTGTTGGGATAACCAGGCCCACTACCGATTTTTTACACCCGGCGTTCTCCATTTTATCCAACATGCGAGGGAGTACTGACTCAGAAGAGGAGGTGCCTAACACGATCAATAGCTCTTCTTTGATATAACGGATAAATTTGAAGATATTAAAACCATTGAATCTCGCAATCGTGCCAAGTACCAAAACGACAAACAGAATACAGGTCAAATAGAAGCAGAGGATTAATTGCCCCAATTGCACCAGACTTCCTACACCATATTTACCGATAGTAAAGGCCATCGCACCGAAAGCCCCGAGCGGTGCCAAGCGCATGATCATATTGATGACACCAAAAATAACACGGGAGAAGCTTTCAATAACATTGAAAATCAACTGCCCCTTGTCACCCAAACGGTGTAAAGCAAAACCAAACAAGACTGCAAACAGTAAGACCTGCAGAATGTTGCCGCTGGCAAATGCGCCAACTACGCTACCGGGAATAATATCCAGCAAGAATGGAATAATCCCCTGTTGCGAGGCTTGCTCAGCATAAAGTGCAACCGCTTTAGCATCCAATGTTGCAGGATCGATATTCATCCCAGCGCCGGGTTGCACCACGTTAACCACCACTAAACCAATCAGCAGCGCCAGAGTACTGACAATTTCAAAATAGAGCAGTGCAATCGCCCCCGTACGGCCAACGGCCTTCATACTCTCCATGCCCGCGATACCAGTAACAACGGTACAAAAAATGACGGGAGCAATAATCATTTTAATTAATTTAACAAACCCATCACCCAGCGGTTTCATCTGAGCGCCTATTTCTGGGTAGAAATGGCCTAGTAACACACCAATAGTTATCGCCGTTAGCACTTGAAAATAAAGTGTTTTAAAAATAGAGACTTTCATAACAATGTCCTTTTGAAGAGTGACACGGCGGCATGTCGTTTTACTTTCAGTGATGAATAAGCAACACTTTCGTTTAACCGTGATTGCGCGAAAAATAACACTCCCATAACAATATATAAATTATTAGTTGTACTGGATTGCACCCTTCGCGTGAAATTAAGAACTGAAACGCTTCAAGCGACAGCAATGCCATCGCCACCCTCAAAATAACCAGATATTTATAAAGGTTAATATGTGGTGAACTCATGCTGTTATGAACAGAACCATTGGTGTGATAAGCCATTGGGGTAAAAGCGCGAAAAAGAGAGGGGGGAGAATTCTGGCCGTCTAAATGAGGTTATCGATTTTTTAGCTTGTTCTTACCTATCAACAATCTGTGCGGCATAAACCGGTACACAGAACAGTGCGCCCAGTAGGAACGTCGCTAAAATTTGTTTTTTCATCTCAGTGGTGTCCTTTTTATTGCAGTGCAATAACCCGTGGGGAAAAGTGCCAGAGGCAAACCGACTCTGGGGAGCAGCAGCCCGGCACTTTTACCAGCAGCGGCCAATCGGGTGGCCGCTGTCGGGGCTATTTACGGCCGTTCGGTTGCAACGTTTCACCCACATTAAGCAAGAACAGCTCATTGTCGCGGGTAGAAATTCGGGCTGAACCGTCGTCCATTAGGTAAGCACCTTCGGTAAAACCAGCACCATTCAGGAAAGGAGCAACTGCTTGTGGTTTGTTACGCAATGATGCTTCCAATGCCAGCAAAGCGTAAGGCTCGATAGCGTCCACATCGGCATATTGCCGATCCGGTGAAGCCATAAAGAAACCGTCGATATAACGAGTCTTAATAATGTTATCAGCAACTTTCTCAGCTAAAGACCGGTACTCAGCGACCTGGCTGGCATTGTAGAGGTCCAGCAAAGCAAACAGCGCATACGGATCACTATTAGTGGTCTCCAGTTTGACCTTCATCTCTTTACCTGGCGCACTGCCGATATCGCCCAGCCCCTGATCGCTGGCAATACCGCGAGCCACCTTCCACAGTAAGGGGTCGTTATCGATAGCATAAGCGCGAGCGTAGGAAATCAGGAACTCGTTACCCGCCTTATAAGGCTTGAGTACCGATCCTTTTTTGCCGTAATAACCATCACGTGGCAGAGTATAATTCGATAAATCCTGACCATTGGCGATCATCGGACGGAACGTATTGTCCTGTTCGTTGTAGCCATATTTAGCGAAAGCTTTCAGGCCATCCACAGTCCATTTCAGTAAATCGTTACCCTGCCCCCCCAAATCCTTACCCAATTGCAGTTGCATCAAGGCGTTTTCAGAATAAAGGGTACTGGTGCGCCCTTTGAGCATCATATTGCCTTCAAGCGCCGTTGGCCCGAACTCCGGTCCGAACTGCCGCTGCGCACGGTCGCCGAACTTGGAATGGGTATCCGCATCATCTGTTGGCTCTTCGCGTTTCAGTGCCTGAGTGAACTGATAAACACCGAGGCCCGTCTTGGCATCTCGCGGCAACACATACTGATCAGCCAAACGTTTTGCCCACACCAATGCGCCCTGATCTTGCTGATACTTATACAGCAGGGAAGCAGAATAGATCAGGTCATTACCGGCGTTAAGGAAACTGAGTCCTTTGGTGGCAAAGAAAGGGGGTTGCTGTTCAAACGTACTTTCCCACAATGTCCCCATTGGCTTACCGTATTCACCGTGCCGGCTGGTTTCAAGGATACGCCAGTCATACACATGAGCATTCCAAAAACCGCGAATAAAACGGGTAGTCGCGTCACTATCAACGCTGAACATCAGGTCATAGTAGGGATAAGCATTTTTCAGCTCATGTACTTTCTCTTTCTCACTCGGCCCTTCCGGCTGCAAGGTTTTCAGATCAACAAAACGGTGACCGCCCCAGTAGAGCAAACCACCATTATCTTGATAATTTTGGAAATGGTAGCGCACGATATCTTCAGCACGTTTTTGGTACTGCGGATCACCGCTAAGTTCACTCAACCCACTCATAACCCGCATCAGATTTTGTTGTGCAGAGAAGTTGGATAGCACAGCACGACGGCCATCAGGGAATATCCACTCCATTTGCTGCCCGGTACGGGGGTCAACACCATCAGCCAGCAATGGGCTCGGTTTATCACCGTGATAAGTATCCGACGCTTTGTTCAGTACATTATCGACATATTGCTTAACCACAGTGAGACGGTCTGTCTCTGCGGCTTGCCCGGCGGGGATGTACAGCATTGCCAGCACTGACATACTCAACACTAATGCTCTTTTTTTCATCTCTTATCTTACCTGCCAGAAATCGTTATGGTGAGGTGTGACCCAAGGATCAGAAGCGGATTATTTCACTGTTCTTATTTGGGGTTGCCGCGACTATCATGGCAACCCCAATAGCCTTATACCTGTCATACTTCAAGCTGCATGCGCGTTGGCAGAGATCGCTACTCGGCCCATCCATGGGCCTCGGCTCTTCGAGGCCCCTGCAAGCAGCATTCCTGCAACTCGAATTATTTTGGGTATAGAGATAAATTAGAAGCTGTATTTTACCCCTACGCGATAACGTGTTTGGCGCTCATCGGTATTCTTACTACCGGAAACATTACCGAGTGCCATATAAGGAGACCAATTCTTATCCCACTTGTACGTTAATTTAAGATCGTGGCTCCAGTCGTAATTTTCTTTATCAGCTAACACGACACCGGCTTTATTTGCTTGTTTGTAATCGATTTCATAATCTAATTGATAATCTTTAGCAACTTTATAGCTAATGACACTCGTCAGATTATAGCCATTCTCAGAAGTATCTTTTGGCGTATTAATATTCGCACTGGTACGTTTATAATAAGGGCGATAACGCAATGAAACGGAAAGATCATCGACGATAACTGCCTTGCCGCGCAGATAAGGGCGATAATTGTTAGACGTAGAGTTTGAATCTAATGAGAATCCCGGCTCAATAGAGAATGTTTTATTAATTTTATACACATAGCTGGCAACAACTTCAGTGCCATTACTGACGGTTTCATTGAAGGGTTTATCCTTATCCTGGGCGCCTTTCCACTTACCTTCCAAGGATAATCCGAAGCCATTAGCAAAGCGATGGGATATTGATAACCGGTCTTTGTGAGTGTTACCACTTTGATCTTGCATTTCATGACGATAGTCAATAGTGACTGCCACTGCGCTGGTACTAATGAGTGATGCCACTGCCAGAGACAATAATTTAATATTCATTCTATTTACCTTATTTTAATAAAAATTCTCATTATTTTGATAAGTACAAAAGCAATTATGGAACAGCATTTTATTTATTTTGATATAAAGTTCCGAGATCTAAGGCAGGTTGTTTGAAATTAATAATAAAAAATTTACATTTGTGTGATGAACTTCAAAGTAAATAGTTTTTTATTACTATCTATAAAAGATAAGTTTTGTATTCTAGTGTGATAATTAGAGGGTCTCGGCTATTTTTAGACAATACTTACGGAATAAAGAGTCTTGACTTAGCAATAAGTCATATTGTAAGGGAGGGGGAGCAATTAAACCATACGTGAACATTTAGGCTAATACTCTATTTTCTGTGTTTTTATTAGTCTTTTATCATGTTTAACAGCGAGGGATATTTTCTATATAAAGTTAAAATTATCAAAACTTATGTAACCGATAATCCTATTAAGAGTGAAATTTATACAACATAATAAAATTAATTCCAGATAGAGGAGATAATATGCCGCCCCTCTTGCTGACTAGAGTTTTCTAATATGTAGGGATCTCACAGTGCTATCGGTTGTCGTCAGAATCGACGGTGGGTAGGCGGTCATTCACTGCAGATTCTCGGTGAGTTAAGACTGGTGGACACCGCCATACAAAGAGTTAACTGACGTGATGAGTACTGCTGAAATACTGGGCTTCAAATTCTACCCGTGGCAGTGGCGGGGAGAAAAGGAAGCCTTGGCCGCATTGAATGCCATGCTCCAGCAACCATTGGCGCTGCTCTTCTGTTTCTACCCCTTCAGCCATCACTCGTACCTTTAGTACATCAGAAACACTGCAAATAATACGCACCATTGCGTCATCTTCTGGCAAATGTTTCACAAAGCTCTTATCCAACTTAATCATATGGATAGGCAAACTTTTCAGGTGGTTAAGGTACTGTAAGCTTGAGTAGCCAATACCAAAGTCATCTAACGCGATCAACAACCCCAACCCCTGTAACTCACGCAGTAGCATCAGTGCTTCATCGAGATCCTGAATCTGGGCGGTCTCAGTGATTTCCAGTAACAGTTTTTTCGGATCAATATGGTAGTGGCTAATGAGAGTTTTTAAATGCGGCAAGAACTGTTTATTTTGTACCTGTAAGCCCGATATATTCACCGATAACGGCAGGCTAACACCACGCGCTTTCCAATCAGCCAGAATACGGCAGGCTTCTTCCAATACCCAGTTACCCAGTGGCACCATCATCCCCTCCTCTTCGGCTAAGGGAACAAAACCTGACGGTAAACCATAGCTGCCATCCGGCTGACACCAGCGCAGTAGCGCCTCAGCACCGATAACCTGCTGACGCTTCATATCCCATTGAGGTTGCAGGAACAACGTGAAATCGCAGTTTTCAATCGCCTGTAAGAGGTCATTTTCCTGCGTCAGCCGTTTGTGCGTTTTTTCAACCAAACGAGGCTCAAATACCATTATCTGATTACGCCCCTCATGATGAGCCGCCATCATTGCCGTACTGGCATTGCGCATCATGGATTCTGCAGTGTCATGTTGACCCTGATAACTGGTGATACCAATACTGGCGCAGGGACGCAATGTTATCTCATCGAAGAAAAGCGGCTGGGTAATTTTCGACATAATCCGCCGAGCCAATTGCATGGACAGGAATGGGCGGCTGATACCTCTGGCTAACACGGCAAATTCAGTTTTACTCAGTTGCGCTAACAAATTGCTGTCATTACTGCACTGTTCGAGTCGCTGTACCATCGTCAGCAATAGCTGTTGGTGCTGGGCTTCACTCATGGCACCAGAAACCTCTTGCAGGGTTTCAATACCAATCACCAACAGATGAAATTTCTCTGTGCCTGTACTGGAGGCGATTTCTTTCTCCAGCAGGCTGATAAATAATGACCGATTGGGTAATTCAGTCACCGGAAAACGGCTACTAATACGGCCCATATCAGCATAGGCATCCGCTAACAGTTGCTGATTGCGGTTGTAATTACGCACCAAAACACCCAGTTCATCATCCTGATGATGCGCCGGTAGCGTCAGTTGATGATGCAGCACCCCGTGGTCGCCGATATTCTCCAGCTCTTTGGCCATCGCCCGCAATGGGTGAATAATCAGGCGATTAATACACCAGGCGATAGATACTGATAACACCAATGCCAGTAACAAATATGTTGAGAGCATGGCTGACAGAGCGCTGAGAATAAATTGATACATACGGAAAGAGTCAGCACGTAAGACTAAATGCGCTAAGGGCTGAGGATTGGCGGGTACCCGTTCCAACGCATACAAAGGCACTGTTATCTGGACGGGCAGGGAGAAAACCCGCTTGGCCCAGTGTGGAACAGGCCGTTCTGTTGGAAAATTTGCGTGCAATACCTGCATTTGGTTCGGTAATATCACTTCAGCACGGCTAAGAATACCAATAGGCAATAAGCTGTTGAGGATTTTTTTGGCTTGTGGAATATCAACGCTGAGTATTGCCTCAGATAGGGGTTGGCGAACCGAATAAGCAATACTTTCCAATTGGTTGGCGTAATCATCTTTACGCTGTTGCACAAAGTGGAACAACTGAAGGATGATAAAGATACAGATAGTCACCAGTGCAACTACTGCCACCGCTGCCATTTGTTTAATCGTTAATGAGCGCCTGACCCGCAAACTCGTTCTCCGCCAATTCCGACTGTATAAAATAAGGTGGTTGCCACTATCCTCTAACCACTCGTCAACTCCGTCTGAGTATACTCGATCGCTTACCAATTTTATCTTGCGATACTCTAATGGAAGGCAAGAATAGTATGGGTTTCGGTCTTTTCCTATTAGGAACGCTACATCTCAGTACTATTTCGCATTCAGATGCCCCTTTTTAGTTCTCATCGAGGCAGGTTGTACTCTCTTAAGCACTTTCACCAATACACCTAAAATCTTAACGTTGACGGTACCATGAGGGCTGTAGCTCTCCCTGAGGGTTAAAATGATAACGATGCTGTAACCACCCCTGACCAAAGAGGGTCAGAATAGCGCTGTAATAATCATCAGCACCAGGCGGTGACTGTTGCACCCGTAGCCGTTGGAGATTAAGTGTTTGCTGATTAAACGGTGCCGAGCTGCTGGCTAAAAAGGGCAATAATGCCGCAGAAAACCCCACCGACCCATCTCCGTTAGTTTTACCATTGTCACTGTTGGTGGTGGACGGTGGCTGGCCTTGCTGCTGAGTGATTACCGCCATTGGCTGAAAACGAGCAATCAATTCAGCTTTTTGTGGACTGTCATCTGCCAACATACCCGCCCACAGGTAAACAAGGATGGCATCGTCACTGCCGACATTCGGTTTTATTGTATCGGGTTGCCAACCTTTACCTTTCTGCCAGACCACCCAGTCCGGCGAAAAACCGTTTGGTGCGGTTTCCAGCCACATACGCTGATTCACTTGTACCATCTCTTCCCAAGGCCCTGCTATGGAGGAAAATCGTGCCAGCAGTTGTGGTGGTAAATAACTTGGGTTGAGACGCCAAGTCTCCTCATCGTTAAAACCAATTTTCCCCGGTAATAGCATCTGACCGAGGCCGGGAATCTGCATGACTTCTTCTTTCGCAATACGTTGCAGTAATAAGGTGCCCATAATCAGGTAACGGCGGTTACCCCATAACCGGCCAGCCTCCAGCAAATTGTAGGCAATCAATATATCTGCATCGGAGGCCGAATTAGGGTCCAGAATATCCCAGTTATTTTGTGAGTTTTGCCCCCATAACCAGGCGGGAAGGCGGGAAGTGATATCACCGGCTGCCAGATTATTTTCCGTCCAGGCCAATAAACGCTCAAACATCGGCTGGTCATCCGCAACCAATGCAAAAAAAAGCCCATAGCTCTGACCTTCCGAGGTGGTTATTTTCGAGGGGCTACCGGGGTCAATGATCCGCCCCCCTTCACTAATGTAGTTTTGTTTGAACTGTTGCCATGCGGGCCAGTCACTGGCGGCTGCAAGACTAAAACTGGCAAGCAACAGCAACATGCTGGCTAAGTGTTTAAACATGACGACCATCAGAATAACTCCCTCTCATCAGGTGATAACCGGCTAGGGATTATCAAATATCACAAGCACCATGTAACCCCGCCGTCGGAATGTCACTTTGGTACAGCCCTCGCGTCAACATACGGCTGATAGCTAACCTACCAGCATCGTTGTCTTTTGCCTATGCGGCACCCCGTTAATAAAAATATTGGGAACCCTATCAGGGGACCCCGCGGAACTTCAATCTCTTCTTACGCTATTAAACCCTGTGGCTATCTGTATTTTTTCAGTTGATGCATAAAGGCTCTAATTCGGCGGTCATCAGTCTGGCGATCCCCCTCTCTGAATCAGAACGCTAAAAAATAAAACCCCAAAAATGGGGTTGAGGTTATTGACAAAGTGCCCGCGACGGAGAGAACAGGCAGATCGTAAAGACGCCGTAAATACATCCATGTAGGCTCGAGCCGCGCCATCCTTGGCGCGGACGCTTTACTCCTCTGCCTATCCTCACCGTTCAAGATCACGTCATCGGGGTTTGTCAGCAGTCTGACCCCCAAAATGGGGTTTCAGACTGCTGACAAAGTCAAATGAAGGGGAAACGTGCCGTTGGGGTCGTAGTGGCGTAAGCCACCGGAGTGCCCTTATATCTTGATCTAGGTGCGGTCAACCCTTCACTCACGAGGCTAAAAATAGCTTTGTCAATAACCTCGGTTTATTGGCCATCCGTCGGTAATCACGACTTACCGGTGTTGATCAAACAGAAACGACCTTCTCTGCTTCATCCTGATCAACGGCAAAACACGCCACCATCTGGTCACCATACTGCTTAAGCTGCGGCTGCAACTGGCTACAGGTGCCAAATGCTCTACGACAGCGGGCATTGAATGCACAACCTGGCGGTGGATTCATTGGGCTTGGTAGTTCTCCGGTCAATTTAATACGCTCACGACGCATATCTGGGTTCAGGCGCGGTGTCGCTGATAGCAATGCTTGCGTATAAGGATGGCGAGGGTTGTTAAAAATAGCCTCTTTACTGCCCTTTTCAACGCAGCGCCCCAAATACATCACCATCACTTCGTCAGCAATATGTTCAACCACTGACAGGTCATGGGAAATAAACACATATGACAGCCCCAATTCCTGCTGTAAATCCATCATCAGGTTCAGTACCTGCGCCCGCACGGAGACATCCAGCGCGGACACCGGCTCATCGGCAATCACCACATCAGGGTTTAACATCAATCCACGGGCAATGGCGATCCGTTGACGCTGACCACCGGAAAACATATGAGGATAACGATCATAATGTTCAGTTTTTAGGCCCACTTTCGCCATCATTGCCAAGGTTTTTTCGCGGCGCTCCTTGCGATTGAGCTGGGTATTGATCTGTAATGGTTCTTCCAGAATCTGCCCCACTTTCTTACGTGGATTCAGCGAACCGTAGGGGTTCTGGAAGACAATCTGAATCTTCTGGCGTCGCAGTTTTTCCGCACTTTCATCGGGCTTGAGCAGATCCTGCCCTTGATAGTACAGTTCGCCGCCGGTAGGGATCTCTATCATGGTCAGTAAACGGCCTAAGGTGGATTTACCACAGCCCGACTCACCCACTACCGCCAATGTTTTGCCCCGCTCCAGTGTGAACGAGACACCATCCAGTGCTTTAACCAAACGTTCTGGTGTGAAGAAACCCTTTTTCACTGGGTAATATTTCTTCAGCTCGATCGCCTGTAATAACGGCTTTTTACCCGTCTCTGCTGGCAAATTCCCACCCTTTATTTCAGTTTCACGCATCGTTTTTACTTTATGCGCCGCTTCGGTATTCGAACTCATAGGGATGGCCTCCCCGCATCATTAAGCGGTGTATGGCATTTAACCTGACGCCCTGGTGTACCCAGCAACTCAGGCTCTTCATCGCGGCAACGACCAGTGGCATACGGGCAACGCGGGTTGAGCAGACAGCCGTCTGGGCGGTCATACTTACCCGGTACCACACCCGGTAAGGATGCTAACCGCGCTTTATCCTGAGCAAACTCCGGTAATGCGCGTAGCAACGCTTGTGTATACGGGTGGCGTGGCGCACGAAAAATTTCTGCTGCCTTGCCAGTTTCAACAACCTGACCGGCATACATCACAATAATTTGATGGGCCGCTTCTGCAACCAGTGCCAGATCATGGGTAATCAGCAGCAACGCCATATTTTCACGCCGCTGTAATTCCAATAGTAATTCAATAATCTGCGCCTGAATTGTCACATCCAGCGCGGTAGTTGGCTCATCGGCAATGAGCAATTTAGGCCGACAGGCAATCGCCATAGCGATCATCACCCGTTGGCTCATCCCACCGGAGAGTTGATGTGGGTACACATCCAGACGCGAAGCAGGATCAGGGATACCCACCAGCGTCAACAAATCCACCGCCCGCTGATGGCGGGTTTTACGATTGCCTCCCTGATGCACCTTTAACGCTTCCATAATCTGAAAACCAACGGTGTAACACGGGTTCAGGCTGGTCATTGGGTCTTGGAAAATCATCGCAACTTCCGCGCCCACCAATTGACGCCGCTCTTTTTCCGAAATTTTGGTCAGGTCACGACCGTTAAATTCCAGCTTATCGGCCATTACTTTTCCGGGATAATCGATCAACCCCATGATCGCCAGTGAGCTGACCGATTTACCGGAGCCGGATTCACCGACAATCCCCACCACCTGTCCTTGATCAATGCTGTAACTGATACGATCTACGGCCTTGAACGGCGCAGCGTCGTCACCAAAATGCACCGACAATTTATCTACATTTAAAAGTGCCATCTCTCTACCTCTGTTACTGCTTGAGTTTGGGGTCGAGAGCATCACGCAGGCCGTCCCCCATCAGGTTAAACGCCAGAACTGTTAGCAGGATCGCCACACCGGGGAAGGTCACAACCCACCAGGCACTTTGGGCGAACTGCAACACGTCGGAGAGCATGGTGCCCCACTCTGGTGTTGGCGGTTGCGCACCCATGCCGAGAAAGCCGAGAGCCGCCATATCCAGAATGGCGTTAGAGAAGCCGAGAGAAGCCTGCACGATTAACGGTGCCAGGCAATTTGGTAGAATGTTGATGAACATTTGGCGCATTGCACCCGCACCGGCCACTCTTGATGCCGTTACGTAATCTCGGTTGACCTCAACCAGCACCGCCGCCCGCGTCAGACGCACATAATGCGGCAAAGCCACAAACGTCAGCGCCAGCGAGGCATTCACGATAGAAGGCCCGAATACGGCAACTAAAACCAAGGCCAATAACAGGCTTGGCAGCGCCAGCATGATGTCAACAACACGCATGATGATGGCATCAACCAACCCACCAAAATAACCCGCCAGTAAGCCAAAAATAACGCCCATCACCAATGACAGCACCACCACCAAGCACCCGACTAACAGGGAGAGGCGCGCGCCATACATCAGGCGAGAGAGGACATCACGGCCAACATCATCAGTGCCTAAAAGGAACTTCCAGCTACCGCCTTCTTCCCAAACCGGCGGCTTCAATAATGCATCACGAAATTGCTCTGCCGGACCATGAGGGGCTAACCAGGTCGCACCTGCGGCAACCAACAGCATAATGATGATGAAAAACAAGCCGATAACGGCCCCTTTATTGCGCTTGAAATAGTGCCAAAACTCCTGCAATGGCGTCATTGGCTTCGGCGCACTTTTTACTGCTGACTCAATAAGTTGAGACATTCTGCGCCCCTTATTTCTTGTGACGAATACGCGGGTTAACTACGCCATAGAGCACATCTACCAGCAAGTTAACTAAAATAATCATGATCGCGACCAGCAACACCCCACCCTGCACCACAGGGTAATCACGACGTTGCAATGCATCCATCAGCCAACGACCCAGACCCGGCCAAGAGAAGATGGTTTCCGTCAAGATAGCCCCAGCAAGCATGGTACCGACCTGCAAACCAATCACTGTGATGACGGGCAGCAAGGCATTGCGTAACGCATGGACCACAATCACCCGCATACGGCTCAACCCTTTGGCGCGCGCAGTACGGATATAATCTTCCCCCAACACTTCCAACATGGAGGAGCGAGTCATACGCACGATCACCGCCAAAGGAATAGTACCCAAGACGATTGCCGGTAAAATCATATGCATTACCGCATCTTTAAAATCGCCAGGCTCCCCCCAGATGAGGGTATCAATCAACATAAACCCCGTCAGAGGCAGGCTGTCATCAAGGAACACGGTATCGCTGACACGCCCGGAAACCGGGGTCAGGTTCCATTGCACCGAGACCAGCATGATCAGCATGATGCCCCACCAGAAGATAGGCATCGAATAGCCGGTAAGGGAGATCCCCACGGCGGTGTGATCGAATATTGAACCGCGTTTCACTGCTGCCAGCACACCAACCGGAATGCCGACTGCGATAGCAAACAGCATCGCGCAGATCCCCAGTTCCAGTGTTGCTTTAAAGCGCGGGACAAACTCATCCCATACCGCAATGCGGCTTTTCAGCGAAATGCCAAGGTCACCATGTAAAACGCCATTCACATAGCGGAAGTATTGTTGATAGAGAGGCTTGTCCAGCCCCATTTCTGCCATGACTTGAGCATGACGCTCGGCAGAGATACCGCGTTCCCCCGCCATGATGGTCACCGGGTCACCTGGGATCATATGGACAAAAGCAAAGGTCAGCAAAGTAATGCCGATAAACGTTGGGATAACTAACCCCAAACGTCGGAGTATGAACTGCAACATATCCCGAACTCTCTGTGTAGAATGCCGGGCTGCTCATAGGCAACCTGGCTTATTAAACCTCTCCAACTAAGCGATTTTATTCGTCGATTTTGAGCGAAAGCCATGCCCATCACAGTCACGTACGCTGAGTACGCTCTGGTGATGACACGCTGTCCATGCTCAAATCCTGCGACAATGACACGTACCGGGAGAGGTTATATGGCTCACATCTGTATCTGTTTTAACCTAAATAAATAGACCGATGAACGCTGATACGCACACCGGTCCGGTATAAGGGTTAAAATTAATCCAGGGACACGTTATCGAAGTGATGTTTACCCAATGGATCCACAACATAGCCTTTCACTTCTTTACGCACTGGCTCGTATACCGTTGAGTGAGCAATGATCAGCGCCGGGGCCTGTTCGTTCATCACAACTTGAGCTTGTTTGTAAAGTGCGACACGTTTGTCATGGTCAGCTTCAGCACGGGCTGGTTGGATCAAATCTTCAAACGGCTTATAACACCATTTAGAGTAGTTAGAACCCTGCTTGGCCGCATCACAACTGAACAGCGTAGCGAAGAAGTTGTCTGGGTCCCCATTGTCCCCGGTCCAACCCATCATCACAGTTTCATGTTCGCCATCTTTGGCACGCTTGAGGTATTCGCCCCACTCATAGGTCACGATCTTGGCTTTCACACCAATTTTTGCCCAATCAGACTGGATCATTTCCGCCATACGACGCGCATTTGGGTTATACGGACGTTGAACCGGCATGGCCCACAGGTCGATGGAGAAGCCATCTGGCAGACCCGCTTCTTTCAGCAGCTCTTTCGCTTTAGCGGGATCGTAAGCGTAATCTTTCACATCATCGTTGTAACCCCACATCGTTGGTGGGATCAAGTTCTTGGCCGCTTGCCCCGCGCCCTGATAAACCGCATCAATAATCGCGTCTTTGTTAACCGCCATGGTCAGTGCCTGACGAACCTTAAGGTTATCGAGTGGTTTCTTCTCAATGTTAAAGGAGAGGTAACCAACGTTCAGACCCGGTTGCTCCATCAGGTTAATCGTTTTGTCTTCTTTCATCCGGGCGATATCAGCTGGGTTCGGGTAAGGCATAACCTGGCATTCATTTTTCTGCAATTTAGCATAGCGAACGGATGCATCTGGGGTGATAGAGAAGACCAGGCGATCAATTTTTGGTTTGGTGCCCCAGAAACCAGGAAACGCTTTATACAGAATACGGGAGTCTTTTTGGTACTGTTGCAGTTGGAATGGGCCGGTACCGATTGGGTTCAAATCCACTTTTTCCGGGGTACCTGCTTTCAGCATATTGTCGGCGTATTCAGCGGACAGGATAGAAGCGAAATCCATCGCCAGGTCTGCCAAGAATGGCGATTCCGGACGGGTCAGTTCAAAGCGAACGGTATTGTCGTCAACTTTCACCACATTGGTGATTAAGTCGCCCATTCCCATGCCCTGGAAGTATTCATAGCTGCCACCAGAGACTTTATGGTACGGGTTTTTATCATCTTTCTGACGCATGAATGAATAGATAACATCATCAGCATTAAAATCGCGGGTGGGTTTAAAATCTTTATTATCCTGCCATTTCACACCCTTACGCAGGTAGAAAGTGTAGGTTTTACCATCTTCACTCACTTCCCACCGCTCCGCCAGGCTGGGTTCAATTTCGGTAGTCCCGATTTTGAATTCCACTAAACGATTGTAAATAGGTACCGAGCTTGCGTCATAAGTTGTGCCAGAGGTAAAGAGCTGTGGGTTGAAACCTTCCGGTGACCCTTCAGAACAATATACCAGCGTTTTTGCCTGTACACTGACCGCTATAGTCAGTGCAACCAGCCCAATACCGAATTTCAGTATCCCTGTTTTTCTCAAGGAAATCGTCATCGCTTGTGCTCCATTATGGTGATGTGTGTTGTGTATACGGCCAGACTCTATAATTTTTAGTCCATGGACTGTGCCGTTTTGGCCCGTTGATCACAGGGATGCAGGATTGAGATGCCAGATAAAATGCTATCCAGGCCCCCATTTTGGCTGTGTGAAATCACCTAAATTGCTCTTGATGACTACCCCTGAGGGTACCAATTTGGCAACAGTTGCTAGCAACGTCAATACAGCCTGAAAGGATTTATCTAGACAATGAGAAACAGTAAGCAAACAACAAAAAAACATATCATTAACATTGTTAGCATGAAAAATTATGCTAACGCACATACCCCAGTAACATTCACTGGTTAAATGCAATAAGGCAGTTGCAACCCCCAGTAGCAAACCCAAAAACTTTGTTGCTAAATCAGATGTATCCGTACAGATTTTTTTGAAATTTTGACAAAAAACAGGAGGAAACTCTGCATCAACAGCCGATAAGTGATGTTACTGTGGTCACCACTCCCCCTCTTATCCAACATCGGGTGCGCGGTTAAAAAAGAAAAAAATTCACCCACCACGCTTACTCACCCAAAAAGCTACATAGCTTCCCGAAGAGGCGCACCATAATGATGCCCCCAATCAGTGCAGTACAGTAAACACTCAACATCAGAGAAGGTATAGCCCTCAATGGCATCCAGAAAAACAGAATATGTCATCAAAAAAGTTTACAAAATGACGATAAAAACTGACATCACAATATGTATCAACATTGTTAACACACATGAATTAGCTGAAGTCCGGGCCAAATCTAAAACTAAAACCCTAATTGGATGATACTCATAACCACACGAATGCTAATAATTATTAGTCTTCATTAATATGCTTCAAAATACGATATGTCGCTTCAAGCTACATATTTCTTGTTAAAAACATTTTGTAGGCAGTTAAAATATACTGTTTGCGAATGCAAATAGAAGAAAACTTTCGCGATCATAAGAATCAACGGGTTGGACTTAACCTGAAAGAATCGAGAAGCAAAAGCGCTTCACGATTACAGACCCTACTACTGATAATTATGCTGCCCGTGGGGTGAAGAAGACAACCAACGCACAGGTATCTTGAAGGACGACGAATATAGACCCTAATATTGCCAAGTTAGCGTAAACCCAAAAACCAACGGATCGGTATCAAATTCAGCGGGTTTAATTATCGGCACGCCGACATTAAAATCGTAACCAAATGAATGATAATTTCCACGAGTACCTACCACAGCACCCACTAAACGCTCGCCCAAAAGAAATGGCTGGCCCTTTTCACTCACCTCACCATAATCCATGCCGATATAAAGTTGCTGGCCCACGAATTTCTGGCCGAGTATCGGGCGAATCCATGAAATATCATTTTTTAGAGACCACCCCCGTGACCCCGTCATAGCGTTATTCTCATTAAAACCACGCACCGAACTCCTGCCACCAATCGTAAATTTATCCAGTGAACTAATATCCGAGTATGTATGTTGCTGGCTGAAAGTGGGCCGATACTGGAAGGACTGTGTCCCGATCTTAAAAGGGATATCCAGTGAGCCGGTGATATCAACCAACCTCGCTGGTGCGGCGCTCATTTTGCCGGGAATAGGTTGGGCACCAAACCATGAAGCCCCCTGTTGATAACGAATTCCCCCTCTGAAAGTCGCCCATGGCATGTAATGTAGATGCTCAACCCCTAGCTGCCAGTCCGTGGTATTGAATCGCTGAATATCTATCTCCCGATTGGTCCAAAAACTGGCAGACTGACGAATTAGCACTCCTGCATAACTCACTGTTTTATAGTTTATTCCACGGGTGAGTAAATGTTGAATTTGTGTATCCAATGCAGACCAATGGGAACGATAGCCAAATTTTTTACCTGCAAGTCTTTTACCTGCAAAAGAGAACGATTGATAATGCTCACCTTGATTGCCCGTCATGCTAAATAGCCAGTTGCCATACGGGACAGAATAATGAACCCCATAGCTGTTGTGTCCTTTATCGGGTTGGCTATCAAGGTCACGGTTAACAGAGAAGTAGAGTAAATCACTGAGAGACAATGGGTTATAACGGGATAATGGGTTATCAAAAGACAATATCAGGCCCGTACGATATCGGCCAACGGCATAATGCCCGGCATCATCAAGGTATGCATTAATACGCCAGAGACGTGATTGCTGGCGATTCACGATAATCTGGCTACTTAAATCGTCCCGGTTTAATTCGATATCCATGGTGGCATTCACTGAAGGCAAACGCTGTAAGTTTTCTAATCCTTGCTCAAGGTGACGTAAATTAACCAGATCACCACGCTTACCGGGGAAAAGGGGAGGTAGCTGAGCATTGCCGACGCTGTCCTGATGGTGCCTGATATCCCCAATCCTGCCGGGCATCAATTTCAGCACTAACGTGCCGTCACGCTCACTATCATCGACAAAAACCACACGAGAGGTGATATAGCCATCAACCACTAATTGTTTCTGTAAGTTAGCCACAAGTACCGATACCCCTTGATCCCCTAAGCAACGCCCGTAAACCTCTTCAGCCTTTCTTTTTAAACGTGCTGCATTTGGGAAAACATTAAGATTAATCAATTCGATACGATTAATTGCTACGCATTGTACTTCATCATTATAAAGACTCTCTGGCAGAGCCGGTTCACTGGTCATTTGTGCATGTGATAGAGGAGGAATAATACTCCTTGGGATCTGCGGCTCGGCTATATCCATTTCAAGCAGGCCCATTTCAAACTGATCCAGTTCTGGCAATGCTATTTCAGCAAAAGCCTTAAACGGAAGTATTCCGATCACAATTTGAGAATATAATAGACACAACATCCCCCACCAAGTACTTCCAATTGTTACCTCCCCCCTCATATTTATTTTAAACATCATACCAATGAACTCCATTTCAATAAAAATACGATTAAGACACGTCAATAAAAGTTAGCCACAAAAAGTGACTAACTTTTTTTAAAATTTATTTGTCATTTACAAACTAATTAATTAAAACCATTAGTTATTTTTCCGGTATCATTAATCAAAACAGTTTCATTCAAATCCACGCCTCCGAACCCCATAATAGCCCCTCTATTATTTCGTATATTATTAACCTTACCCTCTATTTTCCCTGAAGAAAGAATCCTCCCGCCAGTATTATTAAGATTATTACTGTAAAGGTCTATTTTTACCCGCCCTTGTGTTGACATCGCTTCAATTTTTCCTTTGCCATTTTTGATGGTGTTAACTGTTGTTATTTCAACGTTACCATTTTTATACTCTATTTTTCCACCTTCATTATTTAACCCACGAGCCTTTATTTTAATACCTTGAGAGGGTGATAAATCATATTCACTATTATTTGATATTGCTCCACCTGAGTTATCCATAACACCATGGCTGTTCAGTAACACCATTTTCCCTGATATATTCCCATCACTGTTATCTATATTGGCTACGGAGTTGATACTCAGCATATCGTTGGTGCGTATTGCTCCCTTGTTTTTAATCGAACCATCGGTTGCATAGATACGAATTTTATTGGTGTACATTCCCCCAATTTCACTGACATCCAAACTAACTGTATCTGGTACTGGTGTATTTACACTGTCTAAGCGCGACACGTGCAATGGTTGCCCAGACAAAGAGAAACCTACTTTATTCTTTCCCGTGACAATATAAACATCGTCCGCATTGATATCACCATTAACCGTAATAGTATCTGCGAATAGATCAAGATAAGTTTTATCTGAGCCCTTATGCAGTAAACCTGTTCTCATATAGTAAGAGGGTTTTTTTTCAATATTTATATTTCCCTGATCAACAATAAAACCGTTTAGTTTATTATCAGAAAAAGATGGCGTACCCGTCGTCAACATCACATGAGAGGCATTAGTAAAGGAGCACCCTTGACAATTAATACCCGCTGGATTGGCAATAATAACATGCGCATTTTCCCCACCAACATGGAGATGCCCATCTAATATGCTGGCCTGTGATGAATTGACTTCATTTAAAATAATGGTTGCCACTCCCTCTTGCAAAAAAGGATTTCCATTAATCTCTTGAGCTGAACGATTATTGAGTGTCGTGACATCGAATAATCTATTAGCCACCACATCAAATTTAGAATATTTGTTATGTGATAAACCATTTTTATCAGGTGCTTGAATATTAACGACGGTCTCTGTCATACCGACACAGTCAGAGGTAAGCGCTCGGCATACACTGGGCGGTGTTACTATAATAGAGACTTCCGCTTGCTGTCCAGTTGGGGCCTGCACGTCAGCGATAATATTATCAGCATAAGCAACCGAGCTCCCATAGAGCGACAATATGATAGAAAGAGGTAATATCGACAATCCCCGTTTCGTTTTAATATTTTTCAACTTCATATTATTCCCCTTATAAAATAATTAATGTGTTTGTTATGTTGTTAATAGTACGGTCTAAAACCAACATCATTACCGGTTTTTCATAAAACAAAGTCAACAACACAAAGGAGATATAATATGTTAGAAGAATAAAAAATAGAGATGTTCAAAAAATGACAACAAACCCAAGATAAATATAAATTCTTTATAAGATATTATATAAATTATTATGTTGATAATTTATATAATCAGACAATAACGGGATAGGATAAAAGGACGTAAAGAAAAAATGGCACAAAAAAACCCTGACATTACTGTCAGGGTTCTTAAATTTGGTCGGCGAGAGAGGATTCGAACCTCCGACCCACTGGTCCCAAACCAGTTGCGCTACCAAGCTGCGCTACTCGCCGAATCGGGGCGCATCTTACTGCTACAGCTCTGAGGCGTCAATCACTTTTTAATAACCTGCGGGTGACTGCTGTTAAAAGCATCACACCCGCAGTGAAAATGGCTGCCTTCACACTCAAATCAGGTTGCAGCTTGCTTTAACTGCGGCGATTGCGCTCGCAGGAATGGCAATAAGAAGAAAGCAGATAAACATGCCGCCACAGAGATAACCACAAAGAAACCATTCCAATGCCAGATTTCCATGACGCGAGCGATAGGGTAACCCGATAAAGCCGCCCCTAAATAGGCAAACAGCCCAACAAAGCCGGTTGCAGCACCAGCGGCATCCTTATGAGAGCACTCAGCAGCAGCCATACCTATCAACATTTGTGGCCCGAAAATAAAGAAACCAATCGCAAAGAAGCAGCCTGCCTGTAAGACAAAACTGATGCTTGGCAGCGTCCATAATGATGCGACTGAGAGAAAGATACCAATAGCAAAAATCAGGTTCATCGGCCCACGATTACCACGGAACCACTTATCAGAACCCCAACCAGCGACCAATGAACCAATAAATCCACCGACTTCAAATAATGAAATCGCAGAGTTAGCTGTCAGTAACGAATAGCCTTTCTCTTGGGTCAGGTAGAGGTTACCCCAGTCATTAATCGCGGTTCGAACGATATAAACCAGCACATAGGAGACGGCCAATAACCAAATATATTTATTGGTTAAGACATAACGCTTCACAATTTCTTTATTAGACAGCCCCTGACCTTCGGATTCCTGTATCAGCTCCATCGTATCATTACGCCATTTACCAACACTTGGCAGGCCCATAGTGCTCGGCTTATCTCGCAGACGCCAACACATCAGCAAACCAATCACCACACCTATAATTCCGGGGATAATCATCCCGTAACGCCAGCTAAAGTGCAGAGTAATCACCCCAACGAGCAAGGGGATCAACGCCCCGCCAAAGTTATGTGAGGTGTTCCAGATAGCCCACCAGCCACCACGTTCAGAACGCGAGTACCAACTGGTCAATATTTTGGAACATGGTGGCCAGCCCCAACCTTGGAAGAACGCATTGAGGATCCACAATGCGCCAAGGACCAAGAGTGATGAGCTCATACCAAACAGGATATTAATAATCCCCGTCATGACCAACCCGATCCCCATAAAATAACGCGGATTTGAGCGATCGCTGATCATCCCAGAGACAAATTTAGAACAGCCGTAAGTGATATAAAACAGAGTGCCTAAAATCCCGATATCAGACATGGTCAGCCCGAGATCACTGAGCATGGCAGGCATAATAAAATTGAAGCTTTTACGGGTGAAATAAAACGCAGCGTATCCGATATACATCGTCCACATTAATTGGATACGCCAATATTTATAAGATGAATCAATTTGTGTTTGATCCGTTACTGGCGGTACGTTATCGCGACTTTTGAGGAAAAACCACATCTCGGGCCTCAGGGTATTTTGCAAGTGCAATCATCATCATCTGCATGTGTATGAAAACACACGGGGGAATTCCCGCTGCCAACGAGAACATTTCTTAGTTTCCTTTTGTAGATAAAGAAACTGTGGGCAGGGTCACATTTAAGCAAGTACCGTTATCAACGCTTAGGCTCACATTACCCCCAAACGCACTGACCCGTGACTGAATACCCCGTAGCCCATAGCCTGGAGTAATTGAGGCTAAATCGATACCTTTACCATTATCGCTAATCGTTAGATATATCTGTTGGTTATCCTGCCGTGCATTAATTTCGATTCGGCTGGCGGCACCATGCCGATAAGCATTGGTCACCCCCTCCTGACATATACGGTAAAGCGTAATTTTCAACGTCTCATCCATAGGATGGTCATTGACCTGCCAATTAAGCACGCCGAGCACCGATTGGTCTTGCGGAATGAGTTCGCGCATCAAGGCGGCGATGGCGGCCGACAGCGGCAAATTATTTAATGCCGCTGGCCATAATTTAGCCAATACGTCATGGACACCATCATAAACCCGTAATGCCGCAGTTTCTATCATCTCTGCACTGGTCAGTACCGGCTGCTGTGCGGCCAGACGTTTAATAATACTGGCTTGGGTACGGATAACCGTTACGGTTTGCCCCACTTCATCATGTAGCTCACGCGCGACATCGTGCCGTGTATGCTCCTCAGCAACCACTAATGCCTTAGCCAACTCACGGTTTTCGTTCAATTTTATTTGTAGCTGATCGTTCAACTCCCGTTGCCGTTGAATGCCCGCCCCCAAGAGCAGCCCTGTCAAACTTTGTGCCAGCAGTGAAAGTAACAGGCCGCGATGAGATTCAAGGGGTTCAGGTGTATTAATCAACAGCACCACACCATTGAGTAACGTGGCCGCCAACGCCCCCTGCCAGCCATAGCGATATGCCATAAACACAATGGGGATCGCCAAACAGAACGGTACAAATAAGCGTAAATCTGTTTCAGTCACTTGGTACTGTAACCAGATACTGATGGCGAATAGCAATAGATACCACAAGATATGCCGCAACCGCAGGTTAACCGATTTATGAATCAACCCAGGTTCAAGCGGTAACCAGATTTGACGTGCCAGATAGTGCCACAACAGCAAGCAGGTAGGCGCGATGGTAAAGCCGCCGACCAACCCTAACAAGAGCGCCATTGCACCCTGCCCACTGGCTATCTGCCACCCCAGCGCCTGTATTAATGCAGCAACCGTGATAACGCCCCCCTGCATTAACGGCCATTGCCATTCGCTCTCATTTTGCTGATGGCGCAATAACCACGGGGAGGCAAAAAGGGCCAATAAGGTGGTCAATAACAACAGCG
Organism: Yersinia similis; assembly: GCF_001053095.1. Classification (GTDB taxonomy): domain Bacteria; phylum Pseudomonadota; class Gammaproteobacteria; order Enterobacterales; family Enterobacteriaceae; genus Yersinia; species Yersinia similis. The sequence goes on from NZ_CGBP01000027.1 coordinate 38,373, forward strand.
GCAAGGCGACCCACAACTGATATAAATCATCGAATTGATCGGCTAATAGCCACCATAGCAGGGCATCACCCAGTAAAATACCAGGCCAGTAAGCACGTGGGCTTTGTAATAAAATCCCCATACGCAGACCAAATGGGAACAACAGCAGCGCCTGTAAAGCCCGATCAGCTAATTGTGTCCCTATAGCCCACAGACAGAAAGCCGCAGTAAAATAAATAAAGAATAACGCCAGCAGCATCACCAAGCGCTGTATCATAGACTCAGTACTTTCTTAGCCAGCTCAACATTATTGCTGATGCCCAACTTGGCAAATAAATTAGCCCGGTGAACATGGACCGTTTTTGGCGATAGCCCGAGCGACTCGGCAATCTCGCGTACTTCCATGCCTTCTGCCAACAGCACTGCGACCTCTCGCTCACGGCGGGTCAATGGATCGACAGCAACCCGTGCCAATTGTTGGGCAATTTCAGGCATCAGATACACCCCGCCGCTGCCCACCGTTCGAACGGCAGAGATCAGATCTTCGGGCTTACAGCGTTTAGAAAGAAAGCCGCGTGCTCCACGCTCCAACGCCGTTTCTACCAACGCCGGGCTGTCATGCATAGATAGCATGATGACCCCCATCCCTGAAGGTAGCCCTTTTAATAAATCTAGTCCGTTCTCATCAGGCATGGAGATATCACAAATACAGATATTCGCCTGTAAGCCCGGCAACCCAGCACGAGCCTGCTTTGCTGAGCTAAACTCCCCAACAACCTGGATATCCTCCTCCAGCGAGAGTAGCTGTGCAAAACCTGAGCGCACAATGTCATGATCATCAATAAATACAACACGGTAAGTCATGGTGTGGCTCCATCTGGAGGGGGATCGAATTTGAATTATACCTTAGCCGTGAAACAACAATGAGGAGGCACTTCAAAAATTGAGCCAGACTTGGACAAGCCTGGCCAGTTCGTCTAAATTGCGGGTGTAAGATGGCGTTCAGGGGCCTGACACCAGTTATTTTTAGCATCAATCCCACCATCTGGTGAGGTATAGCCCAAACACCCCAAAACAGAATCAAAGAGTTCTGCGTGCCGATGTGTTTTACCTACCCGCTGTTCTGCTTGTAGTTGTTCAAAAGCAGCGAGATGCTCTGGTTGTGCCAGGAATTTATCTGATGCCCAGACCATCACTGGCACTCGGAATTGTTCCGGAGGTGCCATTTCACGCGGAGTACCATGGAAGTGAGAGTTATCACTGATAGATTCACCATGATCGGCAGAATAGAATACCAACGCTTTTTTATCCCTCATTTGGTCAATCACATTGGCAATAAACGAATCTGTGTACAACACGCTGTTATCAAAAGCATTAATCAATTGCTGTTTACTGCAAAACTCATCAACACCCATACATTCCGGTTGATAACGGGCATAGCTGCGAGGGTAACGTTGGGAATAAAGATAATGTGAGCCTTTGGTATGGAGCACCACCAAATGTTTACCCACCGGATAACGCCCTAACGACTCTTTTAATTCATCAACCAGCAGCATGTCATCTACCGGTTTTCCATCGTTACGTTTCTCCGATGCAATCAGCTCACGAAATGAGTAATTATTGGTATTCACGTTGTTGTAGAACCACATTTCACTCTGCATGGCGAACAACTCGGATGTGAATCCCAACGATTTCATGACAGCAAAAACGTTTTGTTCTTTCAGTGTGCGCTGTGCGTTATCTTCAACGCCACTTTCACGGACAAACATGCAGCGTAGAGAAAGTTTGGTTGAGGTATCACAGGACTCACCACGGAAAGCGACTAAATTCTTCTCTTTACTCAGACGAGGGGTAGTATCACGTGAATATCCCAACAACCCCATGTGATCCCAGCGGGTCGTTTCGCCGATAATAAACACGACATAGGTATCATCAATACCAGCGGGGGCAACATAAGTATGATGTTCAGTGGGGTTATACAATACCGCCGCGTCATACTTCTCATTATATTGGGTATAAGCGTACAAACCTAAAGCGGCCAACCAGTTAGACGGTAAATAAGAGTGAGCAACCACCCCACCATAACTGGGTAAATCCACCGTTTTTAGCTGTTCATCCAGAGCTTGAGCTTTATCCAGATAGCGCAACGGCAGCCAAACCAGCGCCACAACAGCCATCATCAACAATACAGGTTTAATACGTTTACCAGGCGTTAAACATTGCTCCAACAACGTCAACCGCAGGCTATTCTTCCAGATAAGCAGCAGAGGCAATGCACTGACCAACACCATCCAAATAATAAAATGCAGCCCGATAACTTCCTTAGAAAGATCGGTATCTGTGGTCAATACTGAAATAACGATACCGTAACCAATCACCACATTAAAAAATGTCATGTAATAGCTGGCAGCGACAGAGATAAGCACCAGCAACGAGGCAACCACTCGGTAAAAAAGCCTTCCACCAAGTGAGAGCAAGCGCATAACAAAAAAGGTAAACAGAATAATCGCAATCACTTCAGTGATCGCGGACACCACTTTTATGCCTTGGATACCTTGGCTGAATGAGTCAAAACGACGATAAAAGACAGATATATTCAGGAAAATACCAATATAAACAGCCAACAACAAAGAAAGACTTTGCTGTGATAAAGATTTCACTCTGTCCATATAACGCTAGGTCTCCAAAGACACTATTTACGGCTTGAATCAATCAGACAGTGAACGCCCCCTCAGGTTCAGTATGGGGTCAGTTAGTACGCGGCGAATTCTACCTATAAGATTTATCTTACTCAATCTTAATAGGTAAGTTCGTGCAGTAATTCATAGCCCACAGAAATAATCCTGATCTACACCTGAAAAAACAGGAAAAACAGGAAAAACAGGAAAAACATCCAGGTTAACCGACAGGGTAGTTTTATAAGGCGAGAATGCAAAAATCCCTAATCGTTGGATGTCCAACTTTCGGGATTCACTGCAAAAACTGGGGATTCCATTCTGCTGACAACCCCCGATGACTCGATCTTGCACGATGAGGATGGCCAGAAGAATAAAGCGTCCGCGCCGGCACGGCTCCCCCCACCAAGGGGGCTATTCTTATGCAGGGAAGCCAGCGTCTTTACTTGCTGCCTGTTTTCTCCGTCGTGGGCATTTTGTCAGCAGCCTGGGTTTTGCAAGTTATTGAACCGGCGTATCTATTTTGTCATCTATCCGCTGCAACATATACGGATAGAACGGGTTCGATGAGATACGCATCAGCGAATCTAGCCCAACGACTAACACAGCCCGCTCACCACGAGCCGCAAAAGTCCCCAAACTAATACCGTATTGATCACGCGGATCTGGGTAACGGCCATACAGCGAATCGCTCATCGGGAATGGTAACGCCACGTGAGATAACGAGAAGATATCCGGTGGATAAACCAACCCTGTCGGCACAGATGTCTCGTTAGTTTCACCAGCCCGAGTGGTTAATGCCAGAGTCTCATTACTTTGCGGCGAAACATTGGTAATCACCGTTGTGCTGTAATTACGCGGTGGCGGCGGTAATAAGCGCGCCAAGGCCGTATAAGATGAAGTTCTCAATAGTGGGCCAAAACTAGCTGCGCGGTTCAAATCGAACAATACGACTTCGCTGCCATTATTCGGCAGGTGGTTGTAAAGCGCGGTGACCACTGCCCGAGTACTTACCGTTGAATCCATCAGTGACTGGAACGTCAGGATTGGCGGCAATTCGTCCATTTTATTGTTTCTGGCATCACGGGCAATATGCTGTTGAAGCACAGAGGTCAACAAATAAGACTGACGCGCCGCATTTACAGGGAACGAGTTATATTTGAAAGGGTTAAACTCTGGAACGATCCCCAACCAAGCGGCTTTGGCAAACGCAGGGAAGATAGCGGGCCAACCGGCAATACCGGCAAAGCGAGCAAAACTGGTCACACCAATCATCGGGGATATCAAGATAACCCGAGCAGGTTTTGCCAGTTTAGGATCATCCATGGAGTCCAACGTGTACTTCATTGCCAGCGCGCCACCATTAGAGAAACCAACAACATGTAATGGTAAATCTGGGCCGCTAAGTGCTTTGGCTTCACGTACTGCCAGCCGGGTTGCTGCCAACCAATCCTGCCATTCAACATCGGTTAACGCGGCAGGTACCGAACCATGTGCTGGCAAGCGAATACCAATCGCAACATAACCACGCTGACGATAATTTTCAGCAATATGGCGCAAGCTATAAGGGGTATCGGTCAAACCATGCAGTAATACAACCGCACCTTTTGGCTCACCTTCAGGTTGGAGAATATAAGAGCGATTCCAATCATTTTTAAAATGAGGTGGATAAATTGCACTACCAGAATAATAGCGATTCAGAGGAACCTGAGTACTTGGTTCCAGTTTCTCCGTAACATTAATTCGGACTTCATCGAAAATATTATTTTCAGTTTTTATGTAATCCGCCCAACTGGCTTTATCTATCTCTGCTGCGCGCATTTCATGAGGAACGAAAGTGTGCCAAAGTTCAAGCTTTGGACCACGTTGTGTATCGTAGATACGTATTGCCAGTATGGTAATACTTATTACTACCAATACCAGTACAATCCGTTTAATCCATCGCTTAATCGCTATGGCAGGCATGGGCCGTTACTCCGTAGGTCTATAATTTCTCATAATTGAGGGCAGTTTATCACCGTCTGTTTACGCCAGTACTTTAAACGGAAATGATTATCTTGGTATATAGTACGTTATTAATAAAATTAACGTGTAGTCGTTACTGCCAAATAAACCTCGACAAACAGCTTAATTATCCGTTATTTCTCATTTCACTCTATACCCTAAATAAATTATCTCTAGGTGCTTACCATCAGCAAGTGACTGGGATGAACGAAGGCAGCCAACGCCCAGGTAAGCTGAAGTATGGCGGGTATGACATTAAATAACCTTAAATCTTAAGTATTCTATAGCCTGAAGTATTCAATAAACTGATTTAGTCTGGTCGTGAAGACATCACTCCTGACTAAAGTCATCCATAGGGAGAATATTTTATGAAGCCTGCTGAACCGGTAACCGAACAACAGCCGCCTCGAACGCGAAAGCTTGATTACCTACGCTTTCTCCGTGCCCATGAACATTTGTCAAACCCCTTCGGCAACGGCTGGTTTGCTCTGAAAGCAGAAGCCTTTGCGCGTTTTTTTGGCACACCAGTTTTCTTAGGGGCACAGACGCTGATCGTGGTGATTTGGATTGGCTTAAATGTAATGGGTATCGCCAAGTTTGATATTTATCCGTTTATCTTGTTGAATTTGGCTTTTAGCTTACAAGCAGCGTATGCAGCCCCCCTTATTTTATTGGCACAGACTCGCCAGGCTGAACGTGACAAAGCCAATGCAGAAGCCGATGCGCTACACCGCGAGGCGCTGGCTATTGCCAACGAAGAGCGGCAAAGAATGGCCGCACAGAATGCTGAACAGATGTTGGAATTGTTAAGACAAAATACAGAACTCACAACCCTAACCAACCAATTAACCACCCGCCTTGAGGCGATGGCTGTTGAGTTGCACCAAAAGCTGGTACTTAACCCCCCCTCACTACCGCCACATGCTTGAAAAAAATAAATCGGGCCGCTGATACCCCATCAACAGCCCGTTAATATTTGTTCCTTTACGAAGGTATCTCGCTGCTTTTCACCCGCTCTTGAATAACGCGTGACGGAGCCTTACGTAACCAAATCCACCACGCCAGTGTCATTAATGCCACCCACGCCAGGCCGACATACATCGCAATACGGGTCGCAGGGAAGTAACCTAGAACAGCAATAATAAAGGCCATAAAGAGAATGGTAAGGATTGGGGCTAACGGCCAAAATGGCACGGGGAATGCCAGCCGAGCGACTTGTGCTTTGCTCATTGAACGGCGCATGGCGACTTGTGATACCAGAATCATCAGCCACACCCAAACGGTTGCAAAAGTGGCGATCGATGCAATAACCAGGAACACGTTTTTCGGGATAAGGTAATTCAATACCACACCGCACAGCAGCGTAATAGCCATCACCAAGATAGTCATATAGGGCACACCATTACGTGTCAGTCGACTGAAGCTCTTAGGGGCCAATCCTTCCTGCGCCAGGCCGTACATCATACGACCAGCACCGTAAATATCACTGTTAATCGCTGAAATTGCAGCGGTTATTACCACCAAATTAAGAATATTAGCGGCAGAGTTTATGCCTAAACTACTAAAAATCTCCACAAAGGGGCTGCCATTTTGCCCGATGCTATTCCACGGATAGATAGCCATCAGGACAAACAGGGTCAAAACATAGAACAATAGAATACGTATTGGTACTGTATTGATAGCTCGTGGTAATACCTTTCCCGGATCCTTCGCTTCACTGGCGGTCACCCCAATAATTTCAATCCCCCCAAAAGCAAACATCACCACAGCAAATGACGCAATCACCCCAGTGATTCCATTTGGCATAAACCCTTGATGAAGCCATAAGTTACTGACTCCTGTGCTGTCATGCCCCGCCCCGAAACCAAACATCATAATACCCAAACCTGCGGCAATCATGGCAATAATAGCGACCACTTTTAGCAAAGAGAGCCAGAACTCCATTTCACCAAAGACTTTCACTGAACATAGATTCAGCGCACCGATAAAGAAAATGATACTTAGCACCCATACCCATTGGGGCGCATCAGGAAACCACAGCCCCATATAGATACCAAAAGCGGTAACATCAGCCAGTGCCACAACAACCATTTCAAAGGTATAGGTCCAGCCCGTCAGGAACCCCGCCAGTGGCCCCAGATAACGGCTGGCATAGTGACAAAAAGAACCAGCCACTGGGTCATGTACCGCCATTTCACCCAATGCTCGCATCACCATAAAGACTGCCGCACCGCCAATCAAATAAGCTAATAATACCGCAGGCCCCGCCAGACGGATTGCCTCGGCCGAACCATAAAATAGGCCAGTACCAATGGCAGAACCTAACGCCATAAACCGGATATGCCGTGCACTAAGGCCGCGCTTGAGCGTGGATGAATCATTCTTCATGGTACATTCTCGCAAAATTTGTGCCTTTTCAGGCAGGGATTCAGAGAGGAAGCTCCGGTGATCCGCGCCTCCATTGAACTGGGTTTTTACAGCGAACTGGTTTTTTTACAGTGAACTGTTTTTACAGCTAATCGATTGGGGCTAATGGCAACGTGCCCACAGCGGAGAGAAGCGGCGGATCGTTTATCCCCTTAGTATTTGACGTTGCAGCATAGCTAGCGTCATTTTCTCCGCCAAATTACTGACCTAAGTCAATTCAGTGGAATACGCTCGTTTATTACTAGTCTGCAACGCCAATTTCTTTGGAAACTATTGTCTTTGGAAACTATTGTCTTGGGAAACTATTGTCTTGGGAAACTGCTGCCTTGGAAAACTATTGTTATTAAAGACTTGGCAGTAGTTTTGCTGGCATCAACTCATTCATATGACGCTGTGCAATAAGCTGGCTAGCAACTTCAATATCGGGGGCAAAGAAACGATCTTTATCGTAGTAAGTGACGTGCTGGCGTAATAGCTGACGGGCGGGTTCCAGTACGGCGGAAGTTCTCAGCCCTTTGCGCAAATCAAGCCCTTGACACGCTGCCAGCCACTCGATAGCCAGTATATTCCGTACATTTTCAGCCATCTCCCACAAGCGTTTACCCGCCCGAGGGGCCATAGAAACATGATCTTCCTGATTGGCAGAGGTTGGGATGCTATCGACACTGGCGGGGAATGCCAGCCCTTTATTTTCACTGGTTAACGCCGCAGCCGTAACCTGAGCAATCATAAAGCCAGAATTTACGCCCCCGTTCTCTACCAGAAATGGGGGTAGCTGAGACATATGCTTATCCATCATCAACGAGATACGGCGCTCTGATAATGAGCCGATTTCTGCCAGCGCCAGCGCCAGATTGTCTGCAGCCATAGCAACCGGTTCAGCATGGAAATTCCCACCAGACAAGACATCACCCTGTTCAGCAAACACCAACGGGTTATCTGAAACGGCATTGGATTCAATAGCCAGCACCTCTGCCGCCTGACGTATTTGGGCTAAACATGCGCCCATCACCTGCGGCTGACAGCGTAAAGAGTATGGATCCTGCACTTTGTCACAATTCTTGTGTGATTCTGAGATTTCACTGCGCTCACCAAGCAGATGACGATAAGTGCTGGCAGCATCAATCTGCCCACGTTGGCCCCGAACGGCGTGAATACGGGCGTCGAATGGGCTACGGGATCCTAATGCTGCATCCACTGTCAAACAGCCAAACACCGAGGCAGCCGCATAGAGATCTTCGGCCTCAAACAGGCCACGCAACGCATAAGCGGCTGAGACTTGGGTGCCATTAAGTAGCGCCAAGCCCTCTTTCGCCGCCAATATGAGGGGCTGTAAACCCGCTTGCTCCAGTGCCGTGTGTGCAGGCAGCCACTCTCCCTGATAGCGGGCTTTACCTTCACCTAATAACAGCAAGCTCATATGTGCCAACGGGGCTAAATCGCCAGAAGCGCCCACCGATCCTTTTAACGGAATATGCGGATAAACCCCAGCATTGACCAAGGTAATCAGCGCCTGAATGACCTCCAGCCGAATACCGGAGAAACCTCTCGCCAGGCTATTGATTTTCAGCACCATAATCAGACGTACAATCGCATCATCATTCGCCTCTCCCACTCCTGCGGCATGGGAGAGTACGATTGAACGCTGTAAATTTTCCAGGTCTTCGGTGGCGATACGGGTAGAGGCCAACAAACCGAACCCGGTATTAATGCCATATGCCGTGCGCTTTTCTGCCAATATGGCTTGAACACAACCCACACTTTGCTGAATGGGTACATAGGCACTGCCATCCAACATGATATGTACGGGATGTTGGTAGACATGCCGTAAGTCAGCCAGCGTCATCTGACCAGGACACAGTGTTATTGTCTTCATGATTTTTTCCCTTGAGTTGCGGCAACCATTGGCAGGTTAAGTCGTTGCTCTTGCGCGCAATTAACCGCAATGTCATAACCCGCATCCGCATGGCGCATCACACCCGTGGCCGGATCGTTATGTAATACCCTGGCAATACGTTCAGCGGCTTCATCGCTGCCATCACAAACCACCACCATGCCTGAATGTTGCGAGAAGCCCATCCCTACGCCACCACCATGATGTAGTGATACCCATGTCGCACCACTGGCCGTATTCAGTAATGCATTAAGCAGCGGCCAGTCAGACACAGCATCGGAGCCATCCTGCATCGCTTCAGTTTCACGGTTAGGGCTGGCAACCGATCCAGAATCCAGATGATCGCGGCCAATCACAACGGGCGCAGAGAGTTCGCCACTGCGCACCATTTCGTTAAATGCCAAACCCAATTTGGCACGCTGACCCAGACCAACCCAGCAGATACGTGCTGGCAACCCCTGAAAACTAATACGCTCACGCGCCATATCTAGCCAATGATGCAAATGTGCATCATCAGGAATCAATGCTTTGACCTTAGCATCGGTTTTATAAATATCGTTTGGGTTACCCGACAACGCGACCCAGCGGAATGGGCCAATACCACGACAAAAAAGAGGACGAATATACGCCGGTACAAAACCGGGGAAATCAAAGGCACGAATAACGCCCATATCGTAGGCCATTTGACGGATATTATTGCCGTAATCAAAGGTTGGAATACCCATATTGTGAAAGGCTAACATCGCTTCAACATGCTCCGCCATGGAGATTTTCGCGGCATTGATCACCAGCGCTGGCTCATGTTGAGCGCGTTGGCGATACTCTTCCCAATCCCAACCCTTCGGCAGATAACCGTTCAATGGATCATGAGCACTGGTTTGGTCGGTGACCATATCAGGTCGAACGCCACGACGTACCAGCTCAGGTAAGATTTCAGCCGCATTGCCGCACAGTGCAATAGAAACCGCGACACCTGTAGCGGTATATTTCTCAATGCGCGCTAAAGCATCATCCAGATCGGTTGCTTGCTCATCCACATAACGGGTTTTGAGACGAAAATCGATGCGGCTTTGTTGGCATTCGATGTTCAGAGAACATGCACCGGCTAACGTTGCGGCCAGCGGTTGCGCGCCGCCCATTCCTCCTAGCCCAGCAGTCAACACCCAACGCCCTTTCAGGCTACCGCCAAAATGCTGGCGACCCGCTTCAACAAAGGTTTCATAGGTACCCTGTACAATGCCTTGGCTACCAATATAGATCCAACTACCCGCCGTCATCTGGCCATACATAGCCAGCCCCTTGGCGTCCAATTCATTAAAATGCTCCCAGTTAGCCCAATGAGGTACCAAATTCGAGTTGGCAATCAGTACCCTAGGCGCATTACTGTGGGTTTTGAATACCCCGACAGGCTTACCCGATTGGATTAATAGAGTTTCGTCATCGTTCAAATTGATCAGGCTTTCAACAATCTTGTCATAGCATTCCCAATTACGGGCCGCGCGACCAATACCGCCGTAGACCACTAATTCTTTGGGATTCTCAGCCACGTCAGGATCGAGGTTGTTCATCAGCATGCGTAGCGCGGCTTCAGTCAGCCAGCTTTTCGCTGTCAGCTGCGTACCCTGCGGAGCTCGAATCTCATTATCTCGGAATCTGTTTTGAGCAGTCACGGCAATTTCCTTCAACTAGTTTTTCAGGTATCAAATGACATTGCTCATCTTGAGCATTTATTAACATATACTCGTATAGACAAGTACAATCAAGTTCAGAGAGAAAAACCAAATAACAACTTGAAATACAAAAATAAAAACAACAATAGTAAATTTAATCAATTAGTTATATTCACTATTGTTTTGTATGAAGAGAAATTTAAAGGATTTTCGACATGGTTTAAACCGTAAAATCAGCATAAAATTGGTCTATATTTGCGCACCAAGTCACACATTATTCACATAAATTTTACATTAACAACCCGTGTTTGCGCGCTGCCCCGCAGCAGATTAGAGCGTATTCCATCGTATGTCTCATTGGTTTTATGGCGCGTGTACCTCATTGGAGCAGTAGTTTCCGCGCTGACACAACATCGAGAGGGAAGTTAATAAGATGAAATCATAAGAAATCTATTTTCACTTATTTATAATACGGTATCTTCTCAGGTGGTTTTATATAGATAAAAGTAAACTAATTAGGTAAAAAATACATCGAAATTATTAACATAAAAATAATGAACCTATCTATAGATAGCACTTTTAATAATTCAATAAATTAAATATTAATATTAATATTTACCCTCCGGTAAATTTATGTTTTATTGTGCATCTCTATAACAAAGGAGTGGATCATGGAACTTAATGATATTGGTAACACTGAGCTTATTGAGCTAACAAGTTTATCAATAAACAATAATTCTCTTTTTTCTAAATGCGAATTAAACAATCCCACCGGCAGCCATAAAGACCGAACTTTTCTGTATATTATTAATTCATTGGAAGAAGAAAATAAAATAGCCCCCGGAATGACATTGATAGACTGTTCAACAGGGAATGGAGGTGCGGCACTGGCTTGGATTGGTCAAAAAAAAGGATATAAAGTTAAAATATTCATGCCTGAAGGTATGACTGAAGAACGCAAAGAACAGATATATTCATTTGGTGGGGAAATTATCGAAACCCCCAAAGAAAGTTTTTTAAAGGGTGCTGTAGAGGCAGCAACCGAGTACTCAAATCACCAGAAAAATATATTTTTTCTCAATCAATCTGACACCACCTTAAATAAAGATGCCTGGCATAGTTGCGGAGAAGAAATTGTCATAAAAATGAATGAGATAAATAAAGAGCCTGATTATTTTATTTGTTCAATCGGAACGGGAGGTACATTTTCAGGTATTGCGGAAATTTTGAAGAACGCCTACCCACGTATCCGCACGGTGGGTATTGAAGTTGATCAATCTGCCCCGATCTATTCACAGCGACACGGTCTTAATTTTCAGCATAAACATCATAATCTTATGGGGCTAGGTGCTGGCGTTATTTCAGTGAATACCCTTTTAGACCTGATCGATGAGGTAAGGGTTGTTAATGGAAAGGCGGCTTGGGAAAGGATGAAAAGCTTCATCGAAAAGGAGCGATTAGGGATTGGGCCAACCTGTGGCGCTAACTTGTTGATTACGGAGGACATCATGCAAGAAGTTAACGGGAAAGTTATTGTCACCCTATTCTTTGATAGTGCATGGAAATATAAAAGTCGCTGGAATGGAGTCTACCCTGGATATAAGGAAACCCAATGATTTTACTAAAGAATGTGTATAAAAATGCTCAGGTAGTGAACTCAGGAAAAGCATTAACCACCGTCAATGAATTTACAGACCAGTTGCCCGCCCTCAGACCAGCAGTCTTGATAGAAGTCGCACATAAAGTCATACAAATTATAGATATGGATATCGATAAAATCGTGACAGAAGAAGATAAAGGTGCCCCCCTCGCTACTGCTGTTTCCTTGTTATCAGGCAAGCCATTGGCGATGGCTCGTTGGTATCCATATAGTCTTAATGAGTTAAATAACAATGTTGTAAATATTTCATCTGAATATTTTGAAGGTGTAATGTACCTTAATGGCATATCTGCTGGTGACCGTGTCGCTATTATAGATGATACTTTGAGTACCGGGGGTACGGTTATCTCGCTCATTAAAGCAATACAGAATGCTGGCGGAATAATTAAGGATGTTATTTGTGCTGTAGAAAAAATCCAAAACAATGGTAAACACAACATATTTACACAAACAGGTATTAACGTTAAGACACTAATGAAAATCAGTGTTAAACCTCATGGGGTCGATATCATTGAGTGAAATAAAAAATCACATCATTACAACAGTTACTGGTTAAAAAACACATTATATAAAATTAATCAGTAAGATAAGGAAGTACTATGCATGCTTATAGTGGAATAGGTTACGGCGTTATTTTTTGTCTGATCAGTGCGGCCTTCGATGTCTATGTCGGTTATATCACTCAATCAATAAGTCCTGCTGTTATTATTCTCTACTGTTTTATATCATCTGCAATAGTCTTTCTTCTATTCAGTATATTCAAACAGGGTATTGCTGTTTTTTATAAAGCCAAAGCCAATCTACCATTACTGATCTTGACTAATGTTGCAGTGTTACTGAATTGGGGTGGGCTTATTGTCTCACTGCGCTATCTTGAACCTGCCATTGTAGGGATAGCATCGGTTGCCTGTGGACCAGCAATAACCACGATCATCTCCCGATGTATAGATAATAGGAATGGAAAAAATAGTGGGTTAGAATTCATTATTTCTTGGCTAATTATGGTTGGTGTCATCCTGATGTTATTTAACTCGCTGATGGGGAAAAGCGGTGTTACGACAACAACGGCAGATGAGCGTCTAATCGGAATTATATGTGTCATCCTCAGTGCGTTAGGCACGGTTACATATACCTTTATCTCTCGTGAGTTATACCAGCGGCAGTGGGAAACTTATGAAATATTAGGGTTTAGAAATATGCTGATGCTACTGATTGCGGTGGTTTATTGTCTTTATGCTGATGTCCCATTGAGCATTAATATGCGCCTTGCCGCACCAATGGTACTTTTGGTGGTTATTGGTCACTTGCTTCCAATTTACCTGATTCAAAACACTATAAAACGCTTACAACCTCTGCACGTGTCGCTGGTATTGCTGCTGCTTCCTGTTTTCACTCTTCTCCTGCAATATTTTGACACCAGAGTTGAAGTTTCCTTCGACAGCATTGCCGCCGTTAGCATTATTGCCATTCTGTTATTTATTCTCGGCATAAACAAAATTATTGGGAACCCAAAAACAAGAGGGGAATAACATGAAAAAAATCATTGTGGTAGACGGATTTTCTTCCGGTAAATTTGTGGCTATGAAGCTGTATGAAATGGGGTGTGAGCTTATTCATATCGCATCGCGCTGTGATTTGGATAGTTATTACTATGCAGGCTTCGATGAAACAATCTATCGTCAGCAACATATCAATAAGCACATTGATGACACTATCGAATTTGTACGCCAACTTGGTGCCGACGCGGTTATTGCTGGGGCTGAGAGTGGTGTCCTGCTGGCTGATCGGCTTAATCATGAACTGGGCTTATGCTATAGGAACGCCTTTGTCACCTCATCTGCCCGTCGTAATAAATATGAGATGATCAATGCCTTGGCTAACGCAGGATTATCGGCTGCCAGACAGATTGATACCGCTGACTGGGAGGATGCCAGCGCATGGCTTGATACTCACGCAACATGGCCTGTCGTCTTAAAACCACTTGAGAGCGCAGGCTCAGATGGTGTCTTTATTTGCCAAGATAAACAGAGTGCGTATCACGCTTTTTTGGCTATTCTCGGTACCGCGAATAAGCTTAGTCTGGTCAATGAAAGTGTATTATTGCAGGAGTTTCTTGATGGCACCGAATACGTTGTCAATTTCGTTTCGTTAGATGGTGAACCGTTGGTCACTGAAATCGTTCGCTACCATAAAAGAAGGCTCCCATCAGGCAGCGTTATTTACGATATTGACGAACTTCTCGATTGCACAAGCCCGGAGTATCAACCTCTGGTGGATTACACCAAACAAGCCGCTTTGGTTCTGGGGATCAAAAATGGCCCTAGCCATGCAGAGGTGATGATGACCTCCGGTGGCCCAGTTCTGGTTGAGATTGCCGCCAGAACTGATGGAATTTTACACCCTGACGTCGCCGCCGTAACAACCGGCTTTGGTCAACTGGTAGCCTTCGCCCAATCGCTTGCAGATCCAGACGGGTTCAGACAAACACTCAAAAAAGAGAGTTATCAGCTCAATGCTCATTCTTTTAATGTGTGCTTAATCAATCAGGCCGCTGGAGTGTTCTCAGCCAAACATTTTGAACGTGAATTACAACGCCTGCCCTCATATAAAAAGTCAGTTTATTACGTCAATGAGGGGGACAATATTGAAGTGACAAAAAATGTATTCAGCCAACCCGGAACGGTTTATCTGGTTCATAAAAGCAAAGAGCAGCTCTGGCAAGATTATGCATCTATCAGGAAAATGGAATCTGATAGATTCTACTGCCATAAGTAATCAAAGGCTGATATCTCATTCACCCTTGATGTCAGACACAGCGATACGGTCATAGATATAGTAATGCGGGTATATATAGTAATGCGGGTATATATAGCAACGTGGCATAAATACTGTTCAAATCGGTTCCCAACCGATTTGTATCTCCCTTGTCGCCTTCCTGAAACTCGAATTATTTTGGCTATACATCAAGATGATGTGAAAATTCATAATTTATCCATAATCTTGAAGTAACGTCACTGGCACAGTTGAATTTTTTATTTTTAAGTAAATACAATATGTTAAATTCACTTTCTCGGTGTATTAACCCCACATAATGTGTTTAACCCTGCTCTGGCACTGTCAATTCATCAAAAGGGCAGATTGCGTTATCTGTTCATCACAAGCATTGATAGGTATCATCCTGGGATTGGTAATAAAAATCATTAGCATTACTGGTGCTGATTTCTGCATTCCACTTCTCAGGAGAGAAAATGCGATTACGTTTAGCTTTATTTTCGTCATTACTGGTAGCAACCTTTGCCATAACAGGCTGTGATCAGTCGTCAGCAACACCTGACAATGCAGCAACAATCAGTATTGAACATGCGCAGGGAACAACTCTGGTTCCGCTGAACCCACAAAAAGTCGTCATACTGAACCCATCAGTGCTGGATAACGCGGACGCCCTACACATCACGGTGGCCGGTGTTCCACAGACCAGCACACATCTACCGGCATTTTTATCCAAGTACAGCGGCCCTGAGTATATGAATACTGGGACACTGTTTGAACCGGATTATGAGGCACTCAGTCAGGCTAAACCTGACCTGATCATCGCTGGCGGGCGTGCTCAAGATGCTTATGACAAACTCAGTGCTATCGCTCCAACTATCGCGCTTGATGTTGATACTCAGCACTTTACCCAGAGCCTTACCCAACGTACCGAGCAACTGGCCTCAATATTTGGCAAAGAAGAAGAAGCCAAAACTCTGCTTGGTAATTTCTCATCACAGGTAAACGCGATAAAGCAGAAATCGGCTAACGCTGGCTCGGCAATGGTATTGATGATCAGCGGTGGAAAAATGTCGGCTTACACCCCCGGTTCCCGTTTTGGTTTTATTTTTGACGAACTGGGGTTCACACCTGCGGCCACCTTTGCTGAATCAGGCCGCCACGGAAATGTGGTGACATCAGAATTCATTCTTAATGCTAATCCTGACTGGCTGTTCGTCCTTGACCGCGACAATGCGATTGGCCGGACTGAAGGGCAATCCGCACAACAGGTCCTCGATAACCCGCTGATCCATAAAACTAAAGCATGGAAAAACGATCGCATTGTTTATCTCGATTCTGCCTCACTTTATATTGCCGGGGGCGTGCAGAGTTATACACAGCTGATGGATAAGGTGAGTGCAATTCTGGATAAACCAGTATCAGCGCAGTAATTTTCATTCATGAAAAATTTAAGCTTTGTCGCAGGCCTGGTGATCCTACTGGGCCTGATGATATGCAGCCTATTCATCGGGGCTGGGCATGTCACACTCGCCAATCTCTGGTCGGATCCCGATATGCGCGACATCTTCTTCATCAGTCGTGTGCCGCGAACGCTGGCATTGGTTCTGGCTGGCAGTGCCATGAGCGTTTCCGGGCTGATTATGCAGATGCTGACACAGAATCGCTTCGTTGAGCCCTCGATTGCTGGTACCACCCAATCGGCCAGTCTTGGCTTATTGTTGGTGATGGTTTTCAGTCCATCAGCCTCGGTGATGATCAAGATGCTAGTGGCCACGTTATTCGCGATGGGTGGCACCGTCCTGTTCATGATGCTATTGGCACGCATGAGAATGAAATCTGCGCTGATGGTGCCGCTGACCGGCATTATGTTAGGGGCAGTTTTTAGTGCCGTAACCACATTCCTGGCGATGGAATTCGACCTATTACAGTCGTTAGGCAGTTGGGAGTCCGGTGATTTTTCTGGTGTATTACAGGGCCGCTATGAATTGCTGTGGATTGTGGGCATCCTGACGCTGGTAGCGTGTTTTATCGCTGACCGCTTCACGGTTGCGGGTATGGGCCGGGATTTCTCGGTCAATATCGGCTTGAATTATCAAAGAGTTATGTTGATTGGGATGTCCATCATTGCCATCATCAGTGGCGTCGTGGTAGTCGTGATTGGTGTGCTGCCTTTTCTTGGTTTGATTATCCCTAATATTGTCAGTATGGCGATGGGCGATAATCTGCGCCGAACCATACCTTGGGTTGGCCTTTGTGGTGGCGGCTTGGTTGTATTATGCGACATTATTGGCCGATTAATCAGTTACCCTTTTGAAATCCCTGCCAGTGTTATTCTGGGCGTTATTGGCGCACTCGTTTTCCTGTTATTAATTGTTAGGACAAAACGTCATGCGGGCTGAGGAGTACTCTGCAAAAAACACGCTATTCCAAGGCATAAATAAAGCGTTAACTTTGCCAGCAAAGCGGTTATTGCTACTGAGCATCATCGCTCTCGGTGCGATGATTATTTTCATGACAATCAATCTGAGTGGCAATATTCAGTATATTCTCGTTCATCGAGGCCTTATTTTAGCCACTATGCTGTTGGTCGCTTTCGCATCCGGTGTGGCTACGGTCTTATTTCAAACGGTAACCAATAATCGTATTTTAACGCCATCAGTCATGGGGCTTGAGGCGCTATTTATTCTGATCCAGACGATGTTGATATTTTTTATTGACGCCAATGGGTTCCGCGCATTAGGTATCACCGGTAAATTTCTCTGTGAATCCGCATTACTGTTGCTGTTCTCCGTTTTCCTTTACCGTTGGTTACTGTCTGGTGTGGGTATCAATCTACACAAAGTACTTTTGGTAGGGTTAGTTTGTGGCACACTGTTTCGCAGTATCTCTAACCTCATGCAGCGTCTTCTTTCTCCCGGTGAATTTGCCATCCTTCAGAGCCGGATCTTCGCTACGTTTACCCGCGCCGCACCAGAAATTATTGCCGTCTCTGCTGGGATCATCGTAATTGTGGGCGTTGTTATTTGGCGTCTACGTCATTGCCTTGATGTTATTGCTCTTGGCAGAAATACCGCGATTAACCTTGGTGTCGCGTATCAGAAAAAAATAACCGTTATCCTCCTGTTGGTCTCACTACTGGTCGCCATATCAACCGCATTGGTGGGGCCGCTGACCTTCTTAGGGTTACTTATTGCGAACCTGGCTTATCCGATTGTGGGCTCATACCGACATCAATATTTACTACCAGGGGTTTTCCTACTGGGGGTGATTACACTGGTCGGTGGGCAATTGATCCTTGAACGTGTGCTGAATATGGCGGGAACACTGTCCGTCGTTATTGAGTTCGTTGGCGGCGCACTGTTTATTTATCTTTTAATAAAAAAGGCTCCCGTGTGATTGAAATAAATGATGTTAATAAAAAATACCAACAGACAACGGTACTCAATGAAATCAATGAGCGCATTCCTTCTGGTGGTATTACCTCAATCATTGGGCCAAATGGTGCAGGAAAGTCTACGTTATTATCGATTATGAGCCGCCTCCTTGCTGCCGATTCTGGAAATGTGTTGTTCAATGGGCTGGATGTGGCAAAAACCTCTGGGGATAAGCTGGCGACAATCCTTTCCGTTTTACGGCAAGAGAACCATTTTACCAGCCGCCTGACCGTCTCTGATTTGGTAGGTTTTGGCCGTTATCCCTACTCACGAGGCAGGCTTAACGAAAATGATCGCCAGCATATTAATGCTGCGATGGAGTTTCTCAACCTAATGCCCCTGAAAGATCGTTATCTTGATGAACTCTCGGGTGGGCAACGGCAGCGCGCTTATGTTGCTATGGTACTTTGTCAGGATACGAGTTATATCCTGCTAGATGAGCCATTGAATAATCTAGACATGAAACATTGTGTCGCGATGATGAAACAATTGCGACGGGCCGCAGATGAGCTACATAAAACCATCATTCTGGTTATCCATGATATTAATTTTGCCTCTGCTTATTCCGACCATATTATTGCCATGAAAAATGGTGAGGTCATTTATCGCGGAGCACCAGCAGAGATTATGCGGCCTTCGATCCTCGAAGAAATTTTTGATATAAAAATAAGCATAGAAAAAGTACAAGGCCAGCATATCGCGGTTTATTATCGCTAAGGTGTTTTCCTGTCTCTGTTGGTAATATTTCAGTCAGGCAATCAATGAGCCGTGAATTCACCAGTTAATTAAATCATATGCTGGAAATAGTCATACTGGCGAGATGACAAAATAGGAAGAGATGAAGGAATAGCCTGCCCCATATTCGGTAAGTTGGTATCAGCTCGTTGGTGGATACCCTACTGTTCAATTAACCAGTGGTAAGTTAGGACAAATATTTTTGTCAATGCGAGAAGAGCCGTATTTGTGGATGTAACCCATCAATATCAATTATTATTTTAACTCTAAAATTAGTTTTTAATAAGGTTAAAACCAGTTAATTATTAGTTAGCTGTGTTGACCTTACTTACATATAACTCTACTATCTCACCATAACAGCGGATGTGATCACTTACAAAAGTGAGGGAACGATGGTCAAGGTTGACTGGTCGAGGAAAGCGGTTAAGCAATTATTTTCAATCGATGTCAGATATCGAAAATCCATCAGTGAAAAAGTTAATAAGCTGACAAATTTCCCTGTTGTTAATTTGGATATCAAAAAGGTACAGATGGGTGTTAGCCAATATCGGAGGCGTGTAGAGAATTACAGGGTTATTTTTCAGATTGTAGAGGGAACGCCTGTGATATGTAAAATCCAGGACGTTAAACGTAGAACCACGGCAACCTATTAGGCTGACTAAGCCTATTTTTCCTCAAAGGCGTGGTGTTATTTTTCTAAACTAAGGTAAATAAGATGGCAAAACTACAATACATTCATGATGAAGCAGGAAAGCCTCAGTTTGTGGTTTTACCCATTGCCGAATACCAGCAGCTTATCTCTAATACAAAGTATGAGGATATTCCCTATGTTACTGATCACGATGATGATCAAACTATCCCAAATGAAGTTGTTCAAATCATGGTAAATGATGGTGTCAGTTTGCTGGCAGCATGGCGCATTTACCGTGGATTTTCACAATATGAAATCGCAGAGCTGCTTAGTACCACGCAATCGGCTGTATCCCAGTGGGAAGCCATAGATTCTCGTCCGCAGAAGAAAACCAGAGAGAAATTAGCAGCGATTTATAAATGCCGGCCGGCACAGATGATTTTGTGAGAAAGAAAGTAAAAATGCCTCGGTGATCCCCCGAAAAAACGGTGAGGCCATCGCATCAAAAACAGATGGCACAAGAAGCGGTCAGGTATCGATGTATCAGCGTTCGTTTTGCCTGTCAGTTATTTGCCGTCAACGAAAGTGGCTATCGCTATCAGTCTAAATTGGGAGGGGAAAATGAAATCATTGCTAACTGGCTGCTCCTTTTATGCCTCTACATAGGGTCGAAACCAGTAAACTGCGGTAGATTCAGACAGACTATTATCGTGATAGCTGCTGGATTATAAAAGGATTTATTGACGATGAGAGACAGCTGGATATAGGCTTTGGCGGGATCACAGGAGTCGGCATTACAAGATAATCTTTTGTATTTACTAGATTTTAAAATCCCTCGCCTGAGATGTGCCCCCAATTATGCCCCCAAATACTTTTGCTTGATGGCCAGGGCGCTGAATTGAAACGGGCCGCTGCTGCTGGTGGCCCGTAAGAGGATAACTTTCAGGTACATTTTTAAGGTATTTTTCGACACGCGATTACTTCATGTTGATACCATAACCATATGGCTGATGAATGTTTTTCTGAGTGTATTTCCAATTAATTCGTCTGATAGCCGCCTAAATAACTGCGCCGAATAGTAGATCACTGAGGGAACTCAATCCGGTTTAAGCGATCTGATCAATCGCTGAATATCCCAAATCACCACAACCGGACTGAGTTATGCCGATCATAGCACCAATATCCAAAAACGAGCGTCTCCAGATGGAAAAAATTGTCCATAAAACGGCAGACAAAAACCATTCCAGGCGTCTCATCGCCATGCTGATGTTACATCGTGGTGAATCACTCAGTTATGTTGCTAAAACCTTGTGCGCCGCGCGTTCCTCCGTCGGTCGCTGGATTAACTGGTTCACACTATTTGGTATTGATGGCCTGAAAAGTCTTCCGGCTGGACGTCAAAAAAAGTGGCCCGTTGAAGCGATGATGCACATGCTCAATTTACTTGTTGAGCGTTCTCCACAGGACTTCGGCTATCTGCGTTCACGGTGGAGTACTGAGATGTTAACGATTGAAATTAATAAACTATTTAATTCTACTTTGCATCCTGGAACAATCCGCCGCTGGCTGCCTGAAGCTGGGATTGTCTGGCGCAGGGCGGCTCCGACATTGCATATTCGCGATCCTCATAAAGAGGAAAAACTGGCAGCGATTAGTGAAGCATTAGAACAAAATTGTGCCGTCCATCCCGTATTTTATGAGGATGAAGTCGATATCGATTTGAATCCCAAAATCGGTGCTGACTGGCATAAAAAAGGTAAACAAAAACGTATCCCTACGCCGGGAAAAAATGAAAAACATTACCTTGCAGGA
>NZ_CGBP01000028.1 GCF_001053095.1 Yersinia similis
AGAAGTGAAACGCCGTAGCGCCGATGGTAGTGTGGGGTCTCCCCATGCGAGAGTAGGACACTGCCAGGCATCAAATAAAGCCAAGACCCCATGCCAAAAGCGTGGGGTTTTTGCTGTGTGCGAAACAGTGAAATTACGCGTTATAATGATGATTAAAATGGTGAGGCTAAGGTAGGTTAGCAACGCG
The DNA here is from genome assembly GCF_001053095.1 of Yersinia similis. Lineage (GTDB taxonomy): Bacteria > Pseudomonadota > Gammaproteobacteria > Enterobacterales > Enterobacteriaceae > Yersinia > Yersinia similis. Next base: position 188 of record NZ_CGBP01000028.1, read on the forward strand.
TCCACACCAATGATGGCGCGGCTCGAGCCTATATGGAGCAGGCAAAACGGTATTTTTTACTGGTTGCCTATTCTCTTCGCCGCGGACATTTGGTCATCAACCTTAGAAGCTTCACTTTTTGTGATAGATATTCTCCTCTCCTTATTGTTTTGTTCGTCGCGGCCGCTGAGTAAGGAGACTGTGGGTATAATCGATCACCGGGAGAAGCGGTATGACGGCATATGGTTATGGTCCTGCACGATTAATTCATATCACATCGATAAATGAGGTATCGACAAAAAATTTCGCCCCACAGATATTTCCCTTTCATAATTTTCTTCCATACACTATTCACTCTAATAAATTTGAGCTAATGACTCTGCTTTGCCATCAAGTGTGATCCCAAACCTCATAATATTTTTATTTCGACTGTTTTTATAACATCCGCCACAGAAAATAAGTGCTATTACCTTAGAGTCATTTCATACAAAATGAAATGTAGTTTTGATTGTGAGGTTTAAATGAATGGAGCTGCTTTCATCAGTTCGATGCTATTAGGCGTAATATTTACTGCAACGACAGTACAAGCGAGCCCTGTGGCATACCAGAAAGAAGCAATTACTGAAAATAACTTACCTGTATTTTAGCCACAGTTGAAACAGCAGATGACTTATCAAAGCTCATGGCTGGCAGGAAAATACACAGGTTTTTCTCTATGGCGGAGTGATACCAAAAAAATTTTAAGATAGGTACTACTACTCCGGATTCAACTATTACATTTTCTGCAGAGAAGGCTGAGCAACAAGATCGCGGTAGCTACATAGCTGAAAAAGTTGCCCTTAATATCACCGATGAAAGCAGTGTTCTGGGATTGTTATTAACACCTAAAACGGAAGAGGGCCACACCCGGCGATTGCTTTATTGCACGACCATGGCTCGAAGTTTGATATTGGTAAAGAAAAAATGATCCGCCCTTGGAGAGATAGCGCAAAGCTCACTTCTGCACAGGCTTGGTCCGATAAATTTTTCAGCGGAAAGTTTGTTGGCGATGAGCTGGCAAAGCGTGGCTATGTAGTATTTTCCATTGATTCTATTGGTTGGGGTGATAGAGGCCCAATGAGTTATGAGCGACAACAAGCTTTAGCCAGTAACTTTTTCAATTTGGGGCGCTCGCTTGCCGGTACGATGGCATGCGAACCGTCGATTTTATGACAACGCTCCCGTCGGTTGACCCTAAACGGATCGGTGTGCTTGACTTTATCTATGGGGGCATATCGTGCGTGGCAGTTGGCTGCGTTGTCCGATCAGGTCGCTGCGACAGCCGCTATATCGTGGTTTGGTAACTATCAGGGATTAATGACGCCGGATAATAATGTGCTGCGTGGGTAATCCTCTTTCTATATGTTCCACCCTGGCATAGCGAGTAAGTTAGATTTTCCTGATATTGCTAGCTTGGTAGCACCCAAGCCGATGCTACTTTTTAGTGGTGGAAAAAGATAAGCTATTCCCCGCGCAAACAGTGGATCAAGCTTACGATAAGGTTCATGCCATCTGGCGTTCACAGAATGCGGAGCCGCGGTAGCTGGCCAACTCTTGGGCATGTCTTTTATCAAGAGCAGCAAGATGTGGTTTTTTTTTGTGGCTAGGCCATTGGCTAAAATGATTAGCCCCAGCCAGAAGGCTAGGGCTTTGCCAGCAGTATGTAGGCCCTAATGGCCTTTTAACCTGTAAATATTATCAGTGAGCGCCACCTTTAGATGCCCCCAAGCCGGTTTGTGAACGGACAAACTGTGATTTGAATAGTAACCGTTCCTGTTTGCCGGTTTCTGAGTTATCCGTGATTGAGAAGAACCAGGTGCCGACGAACGCCGCTATCATTGAGAACAATGCAGGGTATTCATACGGATAGATTGGCTTTTCATGACCAAGGATTGTTACCCAGATCGTAGGGCCTAAAATCATCAGGATCACTGCCGTTGATAACCCGAGCCACCCACCGATCATTGCTCCACGGGTTGTCAGTTTATCCCAATACATTGAGATGATAATAATTGGGAAGTTACAACTGGCAGCAATGGAGAATGCTAACCCGACCATGAAGGCAATATTCTGGTTTTCAAACAAAATCCCCAAACCGATAGCGACAATACCTAAGATGATTACCGTGATTTTGGATACTCTCAATTCATCCCGTTCATTGGCTTTGCCTTTCTTAATTACGCTGGCATAGAGATCATGAGATACCGCCGATGCACCGGCTAATGTCAAGCCTGCCACTACAGCCAAAATGGTTGCGAAGGCAACTGCTGAGATAAAGCCTAAGAAGAAGCTCCCCCCAACAGCATTAGCCAAATGGACCGCAGCCATATTGTTACCACCCAATAATGCCCCAGCAGCATCTTTAAATGTCTGGTTTGGACCAACGAGTAAGATCGCGCCGAATCCAATAATAAAGGTCAATATATAGAAGTAGCCTATAAATCCTGTGGCATAGAACACGCTTTTACGTGCTTCTTTGGCATCGCTTACAGTAAAGAAGCGCATCAGGATATGAGGTAAGCCAGCAGTACCAAACATGAGGGCCAAACCAAGAGATAAGGCTGATATCGGGTCAGATACCAACCCTCCTGGGCTCATGATGCTGAGGCCTTTGGGATGAACTTTAACCGCCTCACTGAATAACGTATTGAAGTTAAAATTAACTGACTTCATGACCATAATAGCCATAAATGTGGCGCCAGACAGTAGCATGACCGCTTTGATTATCTGTACCCAAGTGGTTGCTAACATACCGCCGAACAGGACGTACAGCACCATCAGGATACCAACCAGCACGACAGCGACGTGGTAGTTCAAACCAAATAAAAGTTGAATGAGTTTACCCGCCCCCACCATCTGAGCGATCAAATACAGGGCGACAACGACTAACGAACCACAGGCTGATAATGTCCGTATGGGCCTTTGTTGCAAGCGATAAGATGCAACATCGGCAAAGGTATAACGCCCCAAATTACGCAGGCGTTCAGCGATTAAAAATAGAATAATGGGCCAGCCGATTAAGAAGCCGATGGAGTAAATTAAACCGTCGTAACCGGACGCATAAACCAATGCTGAAATACCGAGGAATGATGCAGCGGACATATAGTCCCCAGCGATTGCCAAACCATTTTGAAAACCAGTAATCCGCCCACCGGCAGTGTAATAATCTTGCCGGGAGCGAGTACGTTTTGATGCCCAATAGGTGATATACAAAGTTCCGCCAACGAACAGCAGGAACATGACGATCGCCTGAATATTGAGGGGTTGGCGATGGACCTCACCGGTAAGTGCTTCCGCCTGTGACAGCGTAGGCAAAACTAATAAAGAAAGAGCAGACCAATGGCGGATCTTCATTGCTTCACCTCACGAATGATTTCTGCCGTCAGACGGTCAAACTCGCCATTAGCGCGGATAACATAAATACCTGTAAGAATAAAAGAAGTAACAATTAATCCCACGCCGACAGGAATACCACGAGTGACACTAGAACCGGTATATATCGGAGTACCGAGCCATTGTGGTTCGAAAGCAATAAGAAAAATGAAACCGACATACATCGTTAAGGTGATTAATGACAACAGCCAGGCAAAGCGGCTGCGTTTTTTCACCAATTCTTGGAAACGCGGATTATCTTCAATCTCTTGATAAATGCTGTCATTCATCAGAGTCTCTCCTTTGAGGCATCAATTAAGTTTGCCGCCCACAGGCGGCACAATTTACGACGGTGTCTGCATTGATTGTTTTTCTTCTAGTAATTTTTCTACTACGCTTGGATCGGCCAGTGTTGAGGTATCTCCTAAGTTGCTGGTATCCCCTGTCGCAATTTTGCGCAGAATACGGCGCATGATCTTGCCTGAACGGGTTTTGGGTAATGAGTCTGTCCAATGCAAGATATCGGGTGTTGCGAGTGGGCCAATCTCTTTACGTACCCAGTTGCGTACTTCGGTATATAACTCTGGTGTTGGTTCTTCACCGTGATTTAGCGTGATATAGGCATAAATAGCCTGTCCTTTAATATTATGTGGCACGCCGACAACTGCCGCTTCGGCAATTTTTGGGTGTGCGACCAGCGCTGATTCAATTTCGGCGGTCCCTAAGCGATGGCCTGAAACGTTGAGTACGTCATCGACTCGACCGGTTATCCAGTAGTAACCGTCTTCGTCACGACGTGCGCCATCACCACTGAAATACATGCCTTTAAAGGTTGAGAAGTAGGTTTGTTCGAAACGGTCATGATCGCCAAATAATGTTCTGGCTTGCCCTGGCCATGAGTCAGTTATGACCAGATTACCTTCTGCTACCCCTTCCTGAGGATTGCCCAAGTTATCCACCAACGCGGGTTGTACCCCAAAGAATGGACGAGTTGCGGAGCCGGCTTTCAACTCGGTGGCACCCGGCAGAGGGGTTATCATGAAACCACCGGTTTCAGTCTGCCACCAGGTATCAACAATCGGGCATTTACTGTTACCGATCTTGTTGTAATACCATTCCCAGGCTTCTGGGTTAATCGGTTCGCCGACCGACCCCATAATACGTAGTGATTCGCGTTTGGTTCCTTCGATAGCTTTGTCACCTTCGGCCATTAAGGCCCGAATAGCTGTCGGCGCGGTGTATAGAATATTGACTTTGTGTTTATCAACAACTTGGCTCAAGCGATTGACGCCAGGGTAGTTAGGCACACCTTCAAACATTAGAGTGATGGCCCCACAAGCCAGTGGCCCATACAACAGATAGCTGTGCCCGGTTACCCAGCCAACGTCTGCAGTACACCAGTAGATATCGCCAGGGTGATAATCAAAAACATATTTGAATGTCAGTGCAGCGTAAACCAGATAACCGCCAGTCGTATGCACAACCCCTTTAGGTTTGCCGGTAGAGCCAGATGTATAAAGGATGAACAATGGGTCTTCTGCATTCATCTCTTCTGGCGGGCAGTCAGCGGATGCCTCTTTGATCAGGTCATGCCACCATACATCGCGCCCATCTTTCCAGTAGCTAGCATTACCAGTACGTTGGAAGACCACAACATTTTTAATATTGGTGATCGCGGGGTTTTTCAGTGCTTCATCGACATTCTTTTTCAGTGGAATAGCACGGCCGGCACGGATACCTTCATCAGCAGTAATCACCAGTTTAGAGTGAGAATCGATGATACGCCCGGCAACTGCCTCTGGAGAAAATCCACCAAAGATAACGGAATGAACAGCGCCAATGCGCGCACAAGCCAACATCGCCACGGCAGCTTCAGGCACCATTGGCATATAGATGGCGACTACATCGCCTTTTTTGATGCCTAAACTTTTTAGGACATTAGCAAACTGGCACACATCATGGTGCAGTTGCTTATAAGTGACGGTTTTTGATTGATTAGGGTCATCACCTTCCCAAATGATGGCTGTTTGATCACCACGCTCTGCCAAATGGCGATCGAGGCAATTCGCCGCGAGGTTCAATGTACCGTCCTCAAACCAGCGGATACTCACATGACCGGGGTCAAAGGAGGTATTCTTTACCGTTTTGTAGGGTTTAATCCAATCAATGATTTTGCCTTGTTCGCCCCAGAATTCATCAGGGTTCTGCACTGATTGTTGATAATAATGTTGGTATTGTTCTGGGGTAATTAGGGCATTCTCTGCAATTGCAGCTGGAATAGGATGTTTATGTATTTGGCTCATCGTCATTCTCCTTGAGGTTGTTAATAATATGTCAAATAAAGGTTAATTATAGTATGAGGGAGTGTTTTGTTTCTTTTTTGGGCGGCAGATCACGTATAAAAGATGTTGATTTAGTGACATGACTCAATGTACTGCGTGGTGAATCGATATCTTAATGATAGTCAGAAGGGGGAGTACTAAGGCAATAAGTGGACGGAAAATTACCTATCCGCATTTTGGGAGTTGATATTCTGATATTGAGCGCAGAGTTAAAATTAACTGAAGTAATTTATAATTATTAAATAATTATTGTTTTAGTACCACTCTATAATTAAAGTTATTACGCTATTATAAATTTAGTAACAAAAATTAAAATATGGAGATATAAAATCACATCTTCATATTTATTTTATTATCTGATTGTTTGTCGAGAATTTTTTAAAAAATGTTTTTAGTTGAGAAATATCTTAAGTGAAAGGGGTCGTGATGACTTTGTAATTTAACAAATTAAAAACATAATGAGTCAAAAAACAAAACATAATTAGTATTTATACAGTAATTTAATTTTACCTATTTTTTATCCCTTCTGGCGAAGACACTATTTGCAATGAGTGAGTTTTACTTTTTAGATAACAAATGTTTACTGAAAATGAAAAATTCATATGGCCGAAATTATCTATCATCATAATGTGGGCATAGTGTAAACAATACTTGCAGAAGGGCATCCAGAAATGATACTGATTTATAACGTGGACGGCTGGCGGGAAGCTGAACCATATGTTCTATCAACTATAGCCCGTATTTAATGATTAAGTATTTTATTCTAGATGCTTAGTTTCTTGCATTTTATGGAATGCTTTGAGGAATTTTTAGGGTATGAAAAGTATAAAAATAAGTCTGGCATGGCAAATACTCATTGCACTGGTGTTAGGCATTTTGGTTGGTGCAATTCTGCATAATCAAATTGAATCCAGGGAGTGGTTAGTTAGTAATATTCTGAGTCCGGCGGGTGATATATTTATCCGCTTAATTAAAATGATTGTTGTACCGATTGTTATTTCAACGTTAATTGTCGGTATTGCGGGGGTCGGTGATGCGAAGAAACTGGGGCGGATTGGTCTAAAAACCATCATCTACTTTGAAGTTATCACCACGATTGCCATTATTATCGGTATTACTCTGGCTAATGTGTTCCAGCCAGGGCTGGGTATAGATATGTCTGCATTAACCGTCGTTGATATCTCTCAGTATGAAAAAACCACTGAACAGGTACAAAGCGGTAGCCATAGTCTGGTTAGCACTATTTTGTCGCTGATCCCAGCCAATGTCTTTGCCTCAATGGCGAAAGGCGATATGTTGCCGATTATTTTCTTCTCAGTGTTGTTTGGTTTAGGGCTGTCTTCATTGCCAAAAGAAACCAAAGAACCACTGTTGAATGTGTTCAAGGCTGTTTCTGAAAGCATGTTCAAAGTCACTCACATGATTATGCGTTATGCGCCTATCGGGGTGTTTGGCTTGATCTCGGTGACCGTGGCTAATTTTGGTTTTGCCTCACTTATCCCTCTGGCTAAATTAGTTATTCTGGTTTACGCCGCGATCCTGTTCTTTGCTTTGGTCATTCTGGGAACGGTGGCAAGATTATGTAAGCTGCGTATCTGGATATTGATTCGCATTTTGAAAGACGAACTGATTTTGGCATATTCCACCGCCAGCTCTGAAACAGTCTTGCCGCGTATTATTGAGAAAATGGAGGCTTATGGCGCACCAAAAGCGATTACCAGCTTTGTGGTTCCAACGGGTTATTCATTCAACTTAGATGGCTCGACATTATATCAGAGCATTGCGGCTATCTTCATTGCACAGTTATACGGAATCGAATTGTCTATTGGGCAAGAGATTATTTTGGTTCTGACATTGATGGTGACCTCGAAAGGGATTGCCGGTGTACCAGGCGTATCCTTCGTCGTATTACTGGCAACTTTGGGCAGTGTGGGTATTCCATTGGAAGGTCTGGCCTTCATTGCGGGTGTTGACCGTATTCTTGATATGGCCCGTACGGCGCTGAATGTGGTGGGTAATGCATTGGCAGTATTGGTTATCGCCAAATGGGAAAATCAGTTTGACGATAAAAAAGCCAAGGCGTATGAAAAAGCGTTGTTTGCGGCAGAGCCGACGCCAGCGAATCAAAGCTAATATCCTGCGTCTTTGGTGCTACAGCGCAGTATTAGCGAGAGCCTAATTGGAAAGCAATAGCCTGATTAGAATGTGACCTAGCGAATAGCAGAATAGTATCTGCCAGCTCCCCATCAGAGTCATACTGATGGGGAGCTTTTATTTGTCGCAACATAAGTAATAAGTAGCTCGATGGCACTAGGCATTCAAGCCTAAGCGATATGACCAGTGAATAAGTTCTACAACTTTATGTACATCCAATTTCTTCATCATATTCAGCCGGTGTGTTTCGACGGTTTTTTGGCTGATAGAAAGCTGATCAGCAATAACCCGATTACAAGATCCCTCGGTGATAAGTTTTAATATCTGCCGCTCGCGGGGTGTCAGAATCGGGGGAGTATTAGCGGATTCTTGAGCCAGTTTTATTACCATAGAGGCATCAAGGGCAGGGTCGATATAACGTTTACCTACTGCGACTGTTTGAATCGCTGCCATCAGGATTTGCTGGGGACTTTTCTTCAGCACATAACCCAAGGCTCCACTATTTAATGTTCTGCTGGCATAGTGTTCTTCATTGCGGGCGGTTAATGTCAGGATCTTCATGGCTGGCCAACGGCGAAGCAGTTGAATGATAACATCAAGGCCATCCATACCAGGTAATCCTAAATCCAAAATTACCATGTCAGGTTCAGTTTGGTGACACAAGTTATATACTTCAAGTCCATTATCAGCTTGGCCTACAACCATGTAACGTGGGTAGGCGGCCAGCATATTTTTGATGCCATGAATAATGAGTTCATGATCGTCGACAATCAATAATTTGGTATTCATTCCGTCATTCTCTTTATTTAACCATAAGGGACTGGCCCTGACTGATGATAAACGTGGATTCGCATGTAATGAGTGGCTGTAGCAGCACATGAATTATTTCATCAAGGTGAATGATGTCTTGCTGTGTCAGCGTTTCATGAGTGTCGAGAGAGTGTTCTAATTGAATGACTGCATCTTGTAATTCAATGAGCCCAGCTTGCCCGGCACAGCCTTTTATGGTGTGAAGCGTATGGGATAATTCGGGCAAGTTTTCAATAGTGTCTTTGGCCTGTTGAATTAATCCTTGCAGTGACTGATAAAGTTTCAGGGACAGGGTACTGTCCGCGAGATCCAGTAATGGTTGAGGTTCAGATAGTTGTGGTGATAGAACGACTCCACGTTCAAGCTGGAATTGCGCGGTCAGATCTAACATTTCAGCCAACTGGCCGAGGGTAACAGGTTTGGAAAGGTAGTGGTTCATTCCAGCCTGACTGGTTTTGATTTGCTCATCTGGGCTGGCATTGGCACTCAGGGCGGTGATCATGCAGTGGCTATCAATGTTCGCCGGATCATGACGCCAGAGTGCCGTGGTGGCTAGCCCGTCCAGTTCAGGCATTCGAATATCCATTAGCACTAAATCAAAACTGTGTTGACGTCCAATTATCAGTGCGGTTGTACCACTGTCTGCTAGCGTGACCTGATGCCCCAGTTGCTGCAACATCATTCCGGTAATATCGCGATTAGTTTCTGAGTCATCAACCAGCAGAATACGCATCTGCCAAGGTTGCAGTGGGAGGTTCTTGACCGACTCTGTCTCTGAACCTTGTAGATATTGTTTCAGGTTGGCGTATAGCCTGCCGGGTAAGTAACATAATGCGTTATCCACAAAGTACCGTGATGGCTGATTGGGTAACTCTGGCTGGCAGGTCATGCCCCATGCTGATAATTGAGCATGTAAGCATCGTGGTGCGGATAACTCGCCATGAAAAGGTACTGGCGGTGTGATTGTACTGAAGGGAAGATATAATGAAAAACAGCTACCCTGACCCGGTTCACTGAATACTGTCAGGTGCCCTCCCATCATTTTGGTCAGGTTATCTGCGATAGCCAGCCCCAGACCGGTTCCTTGTTCATGGTCACTGGTCTGCATAAAAGGTTGGAATATTGTTTGCTGATGTTGCACGTCAATACCACAACCTGTGTCCTCAACGGTAAAACAAAGCGTTTGGTTTTGACGCCTGACCTTGAGTTGAATACAGCCCTGCGGTGTGAACTTAACAGCATTACCCAATAAATTAACCAGAATCTGTCTTAAACGCAGTGTATCCATCTCAAGTTCCAGTGGGATATCGGCACTGACAAATGTGGATAGCGCTAATGACTTACTCAATGCCTGGCTATGAATGGTTAACATCGCTTGATCCAGCAAAGGCAGTAGAGCCGTTTTTTCCAGCGACAGTGTCATTTGTCCTGATTCAATACGTGAAAAATCTAACAGGTTGTTGATGATTGCGAGCAGTGACAACGAACACTGGTGGGCCGTTTCCGCTAACCTGGTTTGCCCAGCATCTAGTGGTGTATTTTGTAATAATTCAACGGCCCCCAACGTACCGTTGAGCGGTGTACGGATTTCATGGCTTATCGTGGTCAGATGGTCGCTTTTACGGCGGTTAGCCTGCTCAGCAGCTCGCTTGGCTTCTGCCAGAGCCAGAGTGCGCTCCTTCACCTTCATTTCCAAGGTGTCATATTGTTCGTTCAACGTATCCAGTAAGTTGTTATAAGCGCGGGCAATATGCCCTAATTCATCTATTCGGTTTATGGGAAGTCGGGGTTCCATTGCCTGTGGCCCGGTAGCGCCAATGATATTGATGAAATTCCACAAAGGGATCGCCAGATAATATCGCAGCAACAGTGACAGTACTGACGTGAGCAATAGCAAAATAGCCAGAGCGAAAGGAAGTTGATATAAGGCGGGCTTCAGTGCCTCCCAGGCAAAGCCCATTCGTGGATAAACAACTAGTTGCTGCCAACCCGGCCCTTTCAATTGGGTACGTAATACTAAATAATCGGGTGTTTGCTGCCAGCCATCGTGTAATTTACTGTTTTTGAGTTGATTAAGAATTTCATGTAGTTGATTTGATGATGTTGCTTGCTGAGAAATAGGTAATAATTCACCATTCTTATCCAACAATAAATTAATGTCTCTTTGCTCGACAGGGTGATTATAGGCGACGAGATCGTTCAGTTTTAAGGCGAAGCCAGCCAAGGTGCCCGCTTTATCACACGCCGCGACAGAAACATGCCAGCCACCTTGAGGCGTATAGGTGGGCACTCCCCAATAGATATTATTGTGAGTAGGGAATTTTGGGAGCAAAAATAAATCTTTGCGCCGTTGATTCAGATAATCACTCGATGATTTTTGGGGTGGGAATAACACAATTCCCTCTTTTTGTTTGATAATGAAACTGTCGAGATAATACGTTTGTCCGGCTGTGCCATACGCTTGAATTATCCACAGATCATTTTTGTGTTGATTAATATTGCAGCTATCCAGATTAAAAGGAATATAGTGGCTGTCATAATGTTTTATCGATATTTCAGGCAACGGTGAGGTGTTCTGGAGGCTTTCTCGTCGGCTTATTAACGAGGTTGCATCACGTTCAGCTCCTTCAAACTGGTGATTACTTAAGTCCGCCCGCATCGATGCCATATGTGTTAACTCATTGATTAATCTTTGACGTGTATTTTCATATGAAAAAAATGCCGTTGTTGCGATTAATATTAACCAAATAACGGTTAGTGTGACGCCCAGTAATAATGTCAATCGAGTGACAAGTGATGATGCTTTATCCATAAAGTCACCTGATTTTTTTCTTCAGTACGCCATAGATGATAAGGGATATCAAGAATTACACTGATATAATTACTCATCGTTATAGATTCATTTAGCTCTATGAATCTGAGCGCTAATCAGGTCATGACCTTATTGTGGTCGCCAGATTATAAAGGATAATTATTCAATATCTCGATGATCGGTTTACGCCGAAAACCGTATTTAAATTTAAGAAATTATAAGTGGAAGTCGCTAATCTATATCATGAGAAAAATAACGGGTCTGATATTGCTGTTTTTTGCCACATTTTTGCCTTATGGGAAAATCTCTTATGGGAAAGTGATTCCTTGGCAAGGCGAGCCTTTTTTTATTTATAGCCGAGGTATGGCAGTCTCTGAATTATTAAAAGATTTGGGTATGAATTACGGTATTCCTGTGGTGGTCAGTGCGGAAATAAATGAGCACTTTACTGGGAAGATTAGGGATAAAACACCCGAAAAAATCCTATCGGAGTTAGCTGGGCGATATAATATAACGTGGTATTACGATGGTGAAACACTCTATTTTTACCCAGCTCAATCAATCAAGCGGGAGTTTATATCCCCCGATGGTCTGGCAGCAAATACGTTAGTTAAATATCTCCAGCGCGGTGACGTGCTGGCGGGGAAAAACTGTGCCATAAAAGCGATTCCCCATCTTGATACCCTTGAGGTCAAGGGGGTGCCTATCTGCATCGAACGCGTAAAAGCAGTAAGCAAAATGCTTTCTGAGCAAGTTCGTCACCAAAACCAAAATAAAGAAACAGTGAAAGTTTTCCCGCTGAAATATGCTTCAGCAGCGGATTCGGATTATCAGTACCGAGATCAAAACGTCAGATTACCGGGGTTGGTCAGTGTGTTACGAGAGTTGAACCAAGGAAATAATTTGCCTTTAGTGGGCGGTAACCAACCGGAAGGAAATCAAGCAAGCTCGCCGGTATTTTCGGCAGATCCTCGGCAAAATGCCGTCATTATTCGCGATCGTCAGGCTAATATGCCGATCTATCGCAGCTTGATTACCCAACTGGATCAGCGGCCAATTCAGATAGAAATTTCTGTCACTATTATTGATGTTGATGCGGGAGATATCAGCCAACTGGGTGTTGATTGGTCTGCATCCGCTTCTATTGGTGGAACGGGGGTCTCATTTAATAGCACCTTTGCCAAGAGTAATGCTGAAGGTTTTTCTACCGTGATTGGTGATACGGGGAACTTTATGGTTCGTCTGAATGCGTTACAAAAAAATTCACGAGCCAGAATTTTATCTCAACCTTCAGTGGTGACCCTGAATAATATTCAGGCGGTACTGGATAAAAACGTGACGTTTTATACCAAGCTGCAAGGTGAGAAAGTGGCCAAACTTGAATCTGTCACTTCAGGGTCATTACTGCGTGTGACACCAAGAATGATCGAGACCGAGGGGGTACAAGAGGTTTTACTTAATCTCAATATTCAGGATGGCCAGCAGCAAGCTTCTACCAATAGCAATGAGCCATTACCCGAAATACGAAACTCAGACATTTCGACTCAGGCCACGTTACAGGTTGGGCAAAGTTTACTTTTGGGCGGATTTATTCAGGACACGCAGATTGAGTCACAAAATAAAATTCCTTTACTGGGTGATATTCCTCTATTAGGTGGGTTGTTCCGCAGTACGGATAAACAATCTCACAGCGTGGTCAGACTCTTCCTGATCAAGGCTGTTCCGGTTAATGCAGGGGAATAACATGACCACCGTATTCAAGCTTCGCCTGCTAAATGGTGATCTCAATGGTCGTGAGCTGATATTACCGGAAGGTGAATTTACACTGGGAGAACAGGGATGTGATGTTCTGCTGCCTTTATCTGACGGCAATATAGTGACGCTATATGTTAATGAATATCAGGTAATGATACAGGTGGCGGGGGAGGTTTGGATTAATGGTGCACAGCACGATTTACACGCTCCCCTTCCTCTGTTGCAATCGGTTGAGATTGCCGGATTGGTATTTGTTCTGGGTGAAAAAACGGATATTTTGAGTGGAATTAAAGCCACTCACCGTGCGAGGTTCCCTTTATTGGTATGGCTGGTTATTGCGATATGTGTACCCTTATCACTGCTGTTTGTTTTTCTATTTTGGTTAACCACTCAGCCTGAGACATTACGTGCTTCGATTCTTGCGGATGTCCCGACGCAATTAGCCGAACACCTGCGCGAACCCGCTTTGCAGGGCATAGAGGGAACCTGGCTAGCGGATGGGAGTGTCACGTTAAGTGGGCATTGTGCCTCGTCCTCAATTATGGAGCCACTGCAACATTTTTTACTGCGTAACCATATCGCCTTTCGTAATCAATTGGTTTGTGATGATCGCTTAATCGCTTCCGTTAGTGATCTATTACATCAGCATGGTTACCACGATATTGAGGTGCGCATCGGTGATGAGCCGGGAAATATTGTTATTCATGGTGCCGTTCAAATGGGTGATCAATGGTTAAGCGTGCAGGACACGCTAGCGGCGGTTCCGGGGTTGAAAGGTTGGCTGGTGGTTAATGCTCATTCAGGGCAAATACAACAACTGGTGGAACGCTTAAGGACGGCAGGCTTATTAGGCCTCTTAAGCATGACGGAAAGTAATAAAGAGCTGACCATCAGCGGTGTGCTGTCATCTAAACAGCAGCAGCAGTTAACGGAGACATTGGCCGCTTTATCTCAGCAGCAACCTGGTTTTCCGTCAGTCAGATATCAGAATATCCCGGCGTCAGACCGAACGGATCAATTTCTTCCGGCAAAGGTCGTTAGCTATGGAGGAAATACCCATTCGGCATTTGTGCGGTTAGCTAATGGTGGGCGTTTGCAGCAAGGGAGTGTGTTGGCAAATGGTTATAAAGTGATTTTTATTGGGGAACAGGGGCTTGCATTATTAAAAGCAAATAATTTAGTACATATCCCCATGGATTTCTAAGGTTCAGGAGCAACGGAAATGCGGCATATTACTGTGCTGGAAGAAGATATTAAACATGATCCTGCAGCAATCCAACAAAGAAAAGAGGTATTGGCGAAAGGAAGGAAACTAATTACCTATCAATTATCTCAGCTGCATACACAGGGAAATTATCAGTCGCTTAATAACATAATGCTGGCATTGCAACGAGCAGAGGAAATAATAGAAATACTGACGCTACGCTATAGGAATAAAAAATAAAGTGATGTATTACTGTCTGATTATACAGACTTCAGGTGAATGCCGGATACGTATTGTCAGTATTATTTGTCAAACTGCATAAGATTAATCGTTCCTTAAGGAATATCATGAAGTCAATACAGTTTATTTTATTTCGGCAAGAGGGCGTATTACGCAGTGATGGCGAACGCTATGCTATACCTGCGGGGAAATTAGTAATTGCTGATGAGCAGGCCAGTGCCTCTGCGTTTGCAAACAGTGCTGTCACCTCGATATTATGTTACCCAATAGATCTTTTTCCGATATATCAGGATTTAGCCAGAGGAACACTGTCATTGAATAAAGGCAGTTTACCTCATGTGGTAAATGATAAATATAAAGTATTGCCAGCTAACATTGAGATTATACAAGCTGCCGAACAGTTAATTAATATAGAGCGTGTTGCGTCTCTGCGGTTTCTTTATCTTTATTGTTTAGGTATTGATAACGTTTATTTCTCCAAGTTGTTAGATTCCATTGTTGGCACGAATAATGAACTACTTGAATTTTTCGAAAAGAATCGGCTCAACCCATGGAGCGTTTCACGTTATGCCAATGAGTTGGGTATTTCGACCCGGAAACTGAATTTCCTGTTTTATGAGAAGTTCGGCATGTCGGCTAAACAGTGGTTACTGGATCAGCGTTTGAAAAAGGGCTGTGAGCTATTACTTTCTACCCGCTTACGGGTGGCAGATATTGCAATGGAGTGTGGTTTTAGTAATCACGCACACTTCTCAGATAGCTTTCGTCGGCGCTTTCAGCAATGCCCATCGCATATGCGTTCACTTATTGAATAGGAGAATCTGATGCATATAAGTAGCCCAATGGGCCAATTGACAAACGATATTCATCAGGCCAAACAGGAGTATCAGAACCAGATGGCGGCAATGAATATCAATGAACCTGAACATATGTTGAAGTCGCAATTCACCATGAATCAGTATTCGGCTTTTCTCGATTTAAAAAGCATCGAGATGAAGATGATCAACGATATAAGAAACAGAATCCTGTCCCGTATATGAACTTACTTTCAGCGGATTGCCGTCAGTTGGTGGTCGAAGCCGCACTGGCGGGCGTCAATCACAGCTTGTTGACCGAAGCCCACGATATCCTCAATGCGTTGCCCTTATTAATACCGGAGCCTCGGGTACGTTTGGTTTGTGAGGCAATGTTGCGGTTCGGGCTCGGTGATAAGACCCAGGCGCGGGCTTTGCTGGCGACATCGGGGGAAGAAGACGCTCAGATTCTGCTGGGTCTACTGCGATAAGAGGTGGGTCAGTGGCTAACAAAGTCAACTGACGGGAAATATGCCGTTAGGGTAATCCTAAGACAGAATTAATTTTTTATTAATAGGCGATGATCAGATGAATATTAGTAGCGTTCAAGCCGTTACTGGCTTGTTTCAGGCCACAGAGTCGCCAGTGGGTGACACACAGCAAGTGACAAAATTTGCCGAGTTAATGGGGCAGCCATCATCACCTGAATTAATGATGACACCAGAATCATTGCTGATACAGCAGGCTGAATGGATGCACGCTTCACTGGCGGTAGATTTAGCCGCCAAAGTGGCCGGTGTGATGGGGCAGAACATTAATAAATTGGTCAATATGCAATGAAATCTCTGCGGCAGATGTTAGCGATAGTCCTGATGACATTATCCCTTGCTGGCTGTGATATGGAGTTGTATAGCGGGCTGTCTGAGGGAGAGGCCAATCAAATGCTGGCATTGCTGATGCTGCACCAAATTAACGCCGAAAAGCAGATCGAAAAGGGTGGGATGGTTGGGCTAACTGTCGATAAGCGGCAATTTATTAATGCCGTTGAGCTGCTACGACAGAATGGTTTCCCCCGTCAACGTTTTATCACGGTGGATGAGCTATTTCCTGCCAACCAGTTAGTGACCTCTCCCACACAAGAGCAGGCCAAGATGGTTTTTCTGAAAGAACAGCAGTTGGAAAACATGCTGAGCCATATGGATGGGGTGATTCATGCCGATGTCACAGTGGCAATGCCCATGTCGGTTGACGGAAAAAACAGTCTTCCGCATACCGCCTCGGTATTTATCAAGTATTCACCGGAAGTCAATTTACAAAGTTATCAGTCGCAAATCAAAGGCTTGGTCCGTGATGCGGTTCCCGGTATTGATTACGCCAAGATAAGCGTAGTGATGCAGCCTGCGAACTACCGTTTCAGTGCCCCAGAAGCGGCGCAGCAACAGGGGCCACAAACCACGGTGCAATGGCTATTGCGCCATGTAGGAATGGTGCAGAACGTGGTGGGAGTGGCGTTTATCTCACTTATTGTATTGATGTTTGTGGGTTGGTTTTGTTATCGACGTAGGTAAAGGGCGGGCGACGCAAATAAAGAGCGGTCGTCAACAAAACGGTATCTGTCAGCAAATCAGACATATCAGTACAGCCATCCGTGTCAGTAAATCATCGATAAAAAAGCGAATACCCAACATAACCAGGGAGGGCATGATGGCGTTTTTACCGTCTATTGACGTTCAATATTTACACCAGTTAGCCTGGCGGCCAGCGCAGTTTGCCCACCCATTATGGTTGGCTGAGGTGGGTGTTAACCCAGAAAACTACGGTTATGGGCGCAGCCGGGCATTGGACTGTGCGTTGAATGGCATGCTGATTCAACGGCGAAAATTTCCGCAACAACCCCTGCCTGCGGTATTAAACCATCGGCAACAGCGCCAAATCACACAGCGCCGACGCTTACCGGCCTTGTGTCTGGCGCTCGGGGTTGTCAGTTTGCAGTGTCATGATTATTTACGTCTCCGTCACTACCGGCAGGCGTTGTCTCCGCTGTTAAATGACGATGATATTCAACAACTGATTGGGATGGGATATCGCGGTCGGCGGCAAGCCAGCCTAAGCCCACAACAGCTGCCCGATGTGGCATTACGGCTGGGGCAAAGCCTTGCCTGCCAAGTTCGCAGTAACAATATTATTTGGCAGGCGGTCTCCATCTTGCTCCCCCCTAACCCACGTGCGCTATGCCTGTCACGCTCTATGCAGGTGCAAACAGAAGCCTGGTTAAGCCGGTTGGAGCGTTTATTGTGAACCCCTTTCACCTTGAGATTGAAAAGCACGATTACCCATTGCCGTCTGGCGTGGTTATTCCGGCCACTTATCTGGCAGAGGTCATGCACAGCCAGGATCTCTTGACACAGGCTAACGCGCAAGCGGCAGAGATACTGCAAGCGGCAGAGCAGGCGCGTTTGTTGCTGCTAGATCAAGCGGCGGAGCAAGCTGATGCACTGACCAGTCAGGCGCGTGCGCAGATGGAAGCCGCACTGCTAGCACAGCATGTTCGCTGGCTGGTGGGCGCGGAGCAATTGGAGTCGTTACTGATAACCCAAGCTCGCCAACGTATTTTAGCCGCCATCACGTCAGTGGTAACGACCTGGAGCGGTGAACAATCGATGAGTCAGATTTTGATCCAGCGTCTGGGGGATCAAGTAGAGAAAATGGCACAACAAGGCGAATTAACGCTACGGGTTCATCCACAGCACCTGCCTGCGGTGACTACCGCATTGGGGGAACGCCTGCGTTGTGTAGGGGATACGGAGATGGCCGCAGATCAGGCGCAACTCGGCTCTCCAATGCTGCAACTTACGCTTTCTCTCCACCACCATTTATCTCAACTGGTTCTGTGGCTACAACGGTCGCCAGATCTTTTCGATGAAGAGAGTATTTATGAGTAAGTCAGCACTGGTGCGGGGTTTGACGATGATCACCGCGCGGCAGGATATTTTTTTAGCGGTCATGTTGTTGGTGGCTGTCTTTATGATGATCTTGCCGTTGCCTACGGTGATGGTGGATTTACTGATCGCCATCAACCTTGCCTTCTCCGTCATGCTCTTAATGATCTCGATCTATTTACGTGATCCCCTGGAGTTCTCTGTCTTTCCATCATTACTGTTGATCACCACCCTTTATCGATTGGCATTGACGATCAGCACCACGCGACTGGTGCTGTTGCAACATGATGCCGGTGAGATTGTCGAGGCATTCGGCCAGTTTGTGGTAGGTGGTAATCTGGCCGTCGGGATGATCATTTTTACTATTATCACGGTGGTCCAATTTATCGTGATTACCAAAGGTTCAGAGCGGGTTGCTGAGGTTAGTGCGCGCTTCTCACTCGATGGGATGCCGGGTAAGCAGATGAGTATCGATGGCGACATGCGTGCTGGTGCGATCGATTCGACCGAAGCTAAACGGCTACGGGAGCGGGTACAAAAAGAGAGCCGCTTATTTGGTGCTATGGACGGTGCCATGAAGTTTGTTAAAGGGGATGCCATCGCCGGGATCATTATCATTCTGGTTAATATCATTGGCGGTATCACTATTGGTGTGATGCAACACAAGATGTCAGCGGAAGAGGCGATGAATACCTACGCGGTATTATCGATAGGAGATGGATTGTGCGCCCAAATCCCTTCGTTACTTATCTCTATTACCGCCGGGATTATTGTTACCCGAGTCCCTGGCAGCAATAAACAGAGTCTGGCGAATGAGTTGGCGGTGCAGGTGGGGCGTCAGCCCGATGCCCTGTGGTTGGCAGCGGCTATTCTGGCAGTGTTCGCCCTGTTACCCGGCTTCCCGTTCCTGATCTTTATGACTCTGGCAGCCGCTGTTGCGGCCCCGGCTTTTTTACTTTATCGGAAGAACCGCCGGGTAGCGCAGGATGGTCACGCAAATGGAGGCGGTGAGGAGGGGGTGGCCGCAGGGCAGCTTATGGCACCCGGTGCCGTACCGCTGATGTTGCACTGTGCCTCAAATTTACATCACCCGCATTTAGGGCGCGATATCGATGGCCTACGCTGGCGCTGGTTTGAACATCTCGGTGTGCCATTGCCCGAGGTGGAGATCCGCTGTGATCCTACATTGGCGGAAAATACCTTATCAGTGCAGGTGTATCAGGAGCGGGTGCTGGATGTTGTGTTACCGCCCGACAGCTTGTTACTGACACGGCCTTGCTCATCGTTAGCAACGAACAATCAGGCACTGGGTGCCAGGATGGGGTCATTTGATTGGCTGGATGCTAAACAGGGTATGCAGGCCAGAACCTTGGGTATCCCTTACGTGGAGGGCCATCAACGGATCATCACCTGTCTGACAAGGGTGTTTGAACGGTACACCGCCGAATTTATCGGCGTACAGGAAACCCGCTATCTGATGGATGCCATGGAAGGGCGCTATGGCGAGTTAGTGAAAGAGCTACAACGGCAGATACCCGTCGGTAAAGTGGCTGAAATATTACAACGGCTGGTTGAGGAAAATATTTCCATTCGTGATTTACGGACTATCTTCGGCGCGTTGGTAGTTTGGGCACCGAAAGAAAAAGATATTGTTATGCTCACCGAATATGTACGTATCGCCTTGCGCCGCCATTTGTGCCGTCGCTTCAGTCACAATAAAACATGGATATCGGTATTGCGCCTCGGTGATGGAGTGGAGCACCTGATCCGCGACTCTATCCGCCAGACATCAGTAGGCACTTACTCTGCACTGGAGGAGAGGCAATCCCTCTTGATCCTCGACAAAATAAAAACTGCATTTGCTGAAAATCAGGATGCGGTACTGCTCACCACCCTCGATGTTCGTCGCTTTGTCCGCAAAATTATTGAGCGGGATCTCTTCGTGCTACCGGTACTTTCCTGGCAGGAACTGGGCGATGAAATGAATCTCAAGGTGGTGGGCACCATTGAATTGATTGGCGATGAACTTGATGAAACTGCCTGATATCGCGCGGTTAACCCCCCGCCTGCAACAACAACTCACATTACCGTCTGTGCCACCGGAAGGCTTGCGTTACCGTGGGCCAATTGTGGAAATTGGTCCGACCCTGTTGCGAGCCTGCCTACCCGATGTGGCGCAAGGCGAATTATGCCGGATTGAACCGCAAGGAATGTTGGCTGAAGTGGTATCAATTGAGCAGAACATGGCCTTGTTATCCCCGTTTGCCTCTTCAGATGGCCTGCGCTGTGGGCAATGGGTGACGCCACTTGGACACATGCACCGGGTACAGGTAGGGGCTGATTTGGCCGGACGGATCCTGGATGGATTAGGTGCTCCGATAGATGGCGGCCCCCCGCTGACGGGGCAGTGGCGTGAACTGGATTGCCCTCCTCCCAGCCCACTAACCCGCCAGCCGGTAGAGCAAATGCTGACCACCGGGATCCGCGCGATTGATGGGATATTGAGCTGTGGCGAGGGCCAGCGTATTGGTATTTTTGCCGCTGCTGGCGTTGGGAAAAGTACTTTATTGAGCATGTTATGTGCTGATAGTGCGGCTGATGTGATGGTACTGGCACTGATTGGTGAGCGTGGGCGGGAGGTGCGCGAATTTCTTGAACAGGTGCTGACTCCGGAGGCTCGTGCGCGCACCGTGGTGGTGGTGGCGACCTCTGACCGGCCAGCATTGGAGCGGTTGAAGGGGCTGTCTACTGCCACCACGGTGGCGGAGTATTTTCGCGAACGTGGATTGAAGGTGTTGTTACTGGCGGATTCACTGACCCGCTATGCCCGTGCCGCCCGTGAAATTGGTCTGGCGGCAGGCGAGCCACCGGCTGCTGGCAGTTTCCCCCCAAGTGTTTTTGCCAACTTACCCCGCCTGTTGGAGCGAACGGGTAACAGTGATCGCGGCAGCATTACGGCTTTTTACACCGTGCTGGTGGAGGGAGATGACATGAATGAACCGGTAGCCGATGAAGTGCGTTCGCTGTTGGATGGGCACATCGTTTTATCACGACGGTTGGCCGGGGCCGGGCATTATCCGGCAATTGATATTGCCGCCAGCGTCAGCCGTATCATGCCGCAAATCGTCAGTGCCGGACAGTTGGCGATGGCACAAAAACTGCGGCGGATGCTGGCCTGTTATCAGGAGATCGAGCTGTTGGTGCAGATTGGTGAATATCAGGCAGGAGAAGACCCACAGGCTGATGAAGCTTTACAACGTTATCCGGCAATATGCGCCTTTTTACAACAAGACCACACCCTATCGCGTGACCCAAATACCGCCCATCTTGATGCCACTCTGGAACACCTGGCGCAGGTTGTCGGTTGAATCGCTCGCAACAGCAGCAATTACAACAACAGATGCTACAACGCCTGTTGGCGCTACGGCAGCGGCAGGAACGGCGGTTACGCCAGCAACTGGTACAACTGCGGCGTGAACAACAGCAACAGGAGCAGCAACTGGAAAATGGCCGTCGCCTGCATCAACAACTTTGCCAACAGCTACAACAGCTTGCGCAATGGTGCGGCATGCTGACCCCGCGAGAGGCGGATGAGCAAAAAGTAGTATTACGGCAGGCGGTGTATCAGGCGGAACGGCAGGCGGTGTATCAGGCGGAACGGCAGGCGCAAAAACAGCTAAATGCATGGGTGGTACAAGGGCGGCAACAGGTCAGTGCCATTGAGCTACAACAGGCGCGGTTACGGCGTAATCAGCGTGAACAGGAAAAATTACGGATGCTGACAGAAGATGAGTCGAATCGATATTGAGGGCGCGTTACCGCCACTAAGAGAACGAGGCTATTCAGAAGAGCGGCCAGCACATTGGGATCATGAGAGGCAACGTCAGCAGTTTGCTCGCTGTTTCTCATCTCCCTTACCCCGGATGCAAAACATAGCGTGTACCGTTGCTGGGTATGATGATAACAGCCTGATGGAGACGCATTATCGTATCGTTAGTGGGCCGCTATGTGGGACGAAAATCAGTGTCAGCATGACGGCTCACGGGTTACGTATCGTGCTCAGTAATACAGATAGCAAACTGATTGAACGCTTACAGCGCATACAAAACCGCTGGCAGCGGCAACTGCATCAGGTAGGGTTCCCGTGTCTACTGGAGGTCACTTGTGTTGACGAATCTGACGCCTGAGTTACTCGCCCTTAGTACATTGATCGGTAGTGGCCGACATACCGCAGGGGTGTCCGTAGCCTTGATGGAAGTTGACGGGGAGGGTGTTTATCTGCCGCTACACTATGGCGGCCAAGAGTGTGGATTGTGGCTATCACAATCCTGTTGGCAGCACTGGCTGGACACGACGCTGGCAACCGATAACCCCCGGTTGTTGACAGCAGAGTTAGTGATAGCAATGGCCAATTGGGCCGTCACCCCATTGTTAGCGCCGTTTGCAGATCTGGTGGCATTGGCCGAGCCACCACAGAAGAGATCACTGCCAATGCAGTGGGCCGTGACGGTGGCTTTCGAGCTGGAAGAACAGCAGATTACCGGTGTACTGCTGGATTGGCCGCAGGCGGCGTTGGCAGACACCTTGTCTCATTGGCCGCGTGAAGCGGTCATTGCCCCCGATTTTCCGTGGCAATCTGGATTGGTGGCGGGGTGGTGCCGCTTATCATTGCGTCAATTACGGCAGTTAGGGCCGGGCGATGGTTTACGCCTCTCTATGGCGGCGGAATTGGATGAAGAGGCGTGCTGGTTATGGCACTACGCATCGCCACAAATTTATATCAAGCTAGAGGATGGGAACAAAATGACAGTTCAGCAGATTAATGAAGATAGTGACCCGCTGGTCTGCGGCAACACCGCTGAATCACCGCCTTTGGTAGCCGTACAACTTGAGGATTTACCACAAACGTTGGTGATGGAAATTGGTCGTTTGACCTTGCCACTGAGTGATATCAAACAACTTGCGGTTGGTCAGACGCTGGCGTGCCAAACCCACTGTTATGGTGAGGTAAATATCCGCCTGCATGGGCAATCTGTTGGCCGCGGCAGTTTACTCCGTTGCGATGAACAACTGGTGGTCAGAATTGCGCAATGGGGATTACAAAATGACGAAAAAGTCATGGAATGACAAGGTTAGGGTCATCACCTGATACCCCTGAAAGGAGGGGGAGGACAATACTGTCCGTCTTGTTTTTATGCGAAACAGCTTACTTTTTATATGAAACAGATTACTTATATGAAACAGATCACATGGAATTACTGAATTCATCTTATCAATTGATCGCCCTGCTTTTCATGCTGTCAGTGTTACCTTTGCTGGTGGTTATGGGGACCGCGTTCCTTAAGTTATCGGTGGTTTTTTCGTTGTTACGCAATGCGCTAGGTGTTCAACAAGTGCCCCCTAATATTGCTATTTACGGGCTGGCGCTGGTGCTGACTATTTTTATCATGGCACCGGTTGGTTTAGATGTTCAGGAGCGCTTGCAAAATGAAGTGCTGTCCAACGACATAGGCGCATTAGCGCACCAAATTGATCAAAATGCGCTGGTGCCCTATCGCGATTTTTTACAGCGCAATACTGATACTGAGCAAGTCACTTTTTTTAACGATATTGTGCAGAATAAGTGGCCTGAACGTTACCGTGATAGCGTCAAACCCGATTCATTGCTGATATTAATGCCAGCCTTTACCCTCAGTCAGCTTAATGAAGCGTTTAAAATCGGCCTGTTACTTTTTTTACCTTTTGTCGCCATCGATTTGATTGTATCCAACATCTTGCTGGCGATGGGCATGATGATGGTGTCACCCATGACCCTGTCATTGCCGTTTAAATTGTTGGTTTTCGTCCTGGTGGATGGCTGGTCATTGGTTCTCGGACAGCTTGTAGGTTCCTATTTATGAGCAGCCACCACGAGAATGCCATTATTATTCATTTGGCCACTGAGTTGTTATGGCTGGTTTTACTCCTCTCTTTACCTGTGGTGGTGGTGGCTTCCACGGTTGGGCTGGTGATTAGCCTTGTTCAGGCACTGACCCAAATACAGGATCAAACCCTACAATTTTTGATTAAGTTGTTAGCGGTATCAGCCACATTACTGATGACCTACCATTGGATGGGGGCGACATTGCTGAATTATACCCAGCAGAGTTTTTTGCATATAACCAGTATGCGGCCCTGAGATGACTGACGTCCTGCCCGGTCTGACTGCACTCGCATTAGCCATGATGCGGCCCTATGGCATATTACTGATATTACCGCTGTTTACCGCCCGCAGTTTGGGAAGCAGTTTATTGCGTAATGGCTTGATTTTTGCCATCGCGCTGCCAGTAACGCCGCTATTTTTATCCGCACCAATAATCGCCAATAGTAGCCCGGCAACCTGGATTGGGGTGTTATGCACTGAGCTATTAATTGGAGTGGTGATGGGGTTTGTCGCCGCATTGCCTTTCTGGGCTATGAATATGGCCGGTTTCCTGATCGATACCTTACGCGGGGCAACGATGTCCACGCTATTTAACCCCGGTATGGGCGTCGAATCCTCCCTTTTTGGCGTTCTGTTTACCCATATATTAACGGTGCTGTTCCTGATCTCCGGCGGTTTTAATCGGGTGTTGGCGGCGCTGTACAACTCGTACGATAGCTTACCCATCGGCCAGGGGATACAGCCTGCTGCAGATCTATTACTCTTTCTGCAAACTGAGTGGCAGATGATGTTTGAGCTTGGTTTATGCTTTGCATTACCGGCACTGCTGGTCATGGTGTTGGCTGATTTATCTTTGGGATTAATTAACCGCTCGGCTCGGCAACTGAATGTCTTTTTTCTGGCAATGCCGATTAAAAGCGCACTGGCACTCTTTCTATTATTGATCAGCCTGCCTTATGGCCTGCATCATTATCTGGCCCGCATTAGCGATACTGAACAGAAAATTGGCACGTTGATCCCGTTGATTAAGGGGGGAAGCGATGGCCACTGAAAAGAATGAAAAGCCCACGCCCAAGCGCCTTAAGGAAGCCAAAGAAAAAGGGCAGGTAGTCAAAAGTGTTGAGATAACCTCCGGCGTACAGTTGGTGGCGCTGGTTATCTACTTTTTACTGACAGGATATAGTTTGGTCGAGCAGGCAAAAACCTTGATCCGCAGTTCAATCGTACAACTACAGCAACCATTCACCCTGGCTTTAACCCGTATCGGTGCCGAGTGTATGGAAGTCTTGATGCATATCGTGGTGGTATTAGGGGGGGCACTGATCGTGGTCACCATTATTGCCGGTATTGCTCAGGTTGGGCCGCTGTTGGCGACCAAAGCGTTATCGTTTAAAGGTGAACGAATTAACCCCATTCAGAATGCCAAACAACTTTTTTCATTGCACAGCTTGTTTGAGCTGATGAAGTCATTATTAAAAGTAGGTGTACTAACCCTGATTTTTGGTTACTTATTGATGCAATATGCGCCCTCTTTTGGTTATTTGACCCACTGTGGCAGTCGCTGTGCTTTCCCGGTCTTTTCGACACTAATGGGGTGGTTATTAGGCTCACTGATTGCCTGCTATCTGGTTTTTTCACTGATGGATTATGCTTTTCAGCGCTATACCATCATGAAACAGCTGAAAATGTCCCATGATGAGGTCAAGCGGGAGCATAAAGACAGTAATGGGGATCCGCACATTAAGCAGAAGCGGCGGCAGCTACAGCATGAAGTACAAAGTGGTAGTTTTGCCACTAACGTGCGCCGTTCCACCGCGGTAGTCCGTAATCCGACACATTTTGCCGTTTGTCTGATTTATCATCCTGAAGATACTCCGCTACCGATAGTGATTGAAAAAGGTCATGATGAGCAGGCTGCATTGATTGTGAGCCTCGCAGAGCAGAGCGGCATCCCTGTGGTAGAAAACATTGCGCTGGCGCGCGCATTACACCGTGATGTTGCTTGTGGTGACACCATCCCAGAACAATTCTTCGAGCCGGTTGCTGCGCTTCTACGCATGGCATTGGAGCTGGATTATCAGCAATCAAATGATGATCCGCAGAGCTAGCTGACCCCCGATATACCCCCGTCATTCAATAATATTGACCATTCCGGCGTAACATTTGAGTAACATCTAAATTATGCAATATCGATCTTTATTATGTGAATAATTGGCTTATTATATAAGCCAATTTTCTCTGAGGTTATTGACAAAGTGCCCGCGACGGAGAGAACAGGCAGATCGTAAAGACGCCGTAAATACATCCATGTAGGCTCGAGCCGCGCCATCCTTGGCGCGGACGCTTTACTCCTCTGCCTATCCTCACCGTTCAAGATCACGTCATCGGGGTTTGTCAGCAGTCTGAGTTGGCTTATTATATAAGCCAATTTTCTCTGTTACCTTTTATACCTTGATATTATTAATATTATAGGTAGCAGCCTGTGTTTGGAGGTGCCGATATGAGCTGGCCCGCGTTTAAATCTCAATATTTAGTGCGCTTTTGGGCACCCTTACCTGCGGTTATTGCTGCCGGTATTCTATCGACCTATTATTTTGGTTTGACTGGCACGTTCTGGGCGGTCACTGGTGAGTTTACTCGCTGGGGGGGGCATATTATGCAACTGTTTGGTGCGCAGCCACAGGAGTGGGGCTATTTTAAAGTGATCGGTCTGGCAGGAACGCCACTGGATCGTATTGATGGCATGATGATTATCGGTATGTTCGCTGGTTGTATCGCTGCTGCACTCTGGGCTAACAATATTAAGTTACGTAAGCCGCAACACAATATCCGCATTGCGCAGGCGCTGGTGGGGGGTATTATTGCTGGCTTTGGCGCTCGTTTAGCCATGGGGTGCAATTTAGCTGCCTTCTTTACCGGTATCCCGCAATTTTCGCTGCACGCTTGGTTTTTTGCGCTAGCGACGGCGGCTGGTTCCTACTTCGGTGCCAAATTTACGCTGCTCCCCCTGTTTCGCATTCCGATTAAACTACAAAAAGTGACTGCCGCCTCACCACTTACGCAGCATCCGGCCAGAGCGGCACGCCGTTTCCGTTTGGGAATGGTAGTCTTGATTCTGGCACTTGGCTGGTCCCTGATTGAGTTGTTCCGTCAGCCTAAACTGGGTATTGCCATGTTGTGCGGGATTGGCTTTGGGCTACTGATTGAACGTGCTCAAATTTGCTTTACGTCAGCTTTCCGTGACTTGTGGATAACCGGGCGCACCCATATGGCGAAGGCCATTATTCTAGGGATGGCGGTCAGTACTATCGGTATTTTCAGCTACGTCCAACTGGGCGTTGAACCTAAAATTCTGTGGGCTGGGCCAAATGCGGTAATTGGTGGCTTACTGTTTGGTTTTGGTATCGTGCTGGCTGGTGGCTGTGAAACCGGTTGGATGTACCGCGCGCTGGAAGGGCAAATTCACTATTGGTGGGTGGGATTGGGCAATATTATCGGTGCCACTCTCTTGGCTTACTACTGGGACGATTTCGCCCCTGCGTTAGCGACCAATTATGACAAAGTTAACCTATTGGAGACATTCGGACCAATGGGCGGGTTGCTGGTGACTTACCTGATGCTGGCATTAGCATTTTCCGCCATGCTGTGGTGGGAGAAGCGTTTCTTCCACAAACAAAAAACGACAACTTCGGCTCTGATTAAGGGATCCTTATGAGCCATTCTCCGTCAGAGGAAAGACCACAGCCGCAAGCGCCTATTGTGCCTGATTATCGCCTCGATATGGTGGGTGAGCCGTGCCCATACCCTGCAGTAGCAACGCTGGAGGCAATGCCACAACTGAAGCCGGGAGAAATTCTGGAGGTGATCAGCGACTGCCCACAGTCGATCAATAATATTCCTCTGGATGCCCGTAATTACGGCTATACCGTGCTAGATATTCAGCAGGATGGGCCAACTATTCGCTATTTGATTCAGCGCTGATATTATCCGGGGCCGCGCTTTGCCTGGCGCAGACACTCGGTTCTTCCAGCCGTCTACATGGTATTTTTTATTTTCAATGATACGCTCTCACCCTCTGTACTTTTATATAACCAGGTAATCATCTTGCTCAAGATCTTCGATGGTTGCTGGAGTGATTCCTTTTGATTGTTCGGAATACCGCACTGTGACGAAATGGAATCCTGGTGGATTAACCATCCATTTACAAATTGGTCTTGAGGATATGGATGAACTCAAAGAGGATTTGGTACAAGGTTTTGTTCGTTTAGCATCAAATAGTTAACTATTTTTTGGCGGATAGTTTTTATCGTGAATTGCTCTTATCGACGTTTCCGCTCCTTGCCTAAGTTTTGTTGGTGATCTATTTAGTTGGTGCTTTAGAACCGCCATAGGCTGTTTTTTAGCATAGCGGTACCGGTAAAGTTATTGCCGCAGATAAATCTGTGGCAGGGCGCTTTCTGGGTGACGCGAAACACCTAAATCTGCCTGATACCATTGGGTCAGTGTTTCGGCATTAAGCACCTCTTCCGGCGTACCACAAGCCACGAGTTTGCCCTGCGCCAGCAGCATAATACGATCTGCGTATAGCGCCGCCAGATTTAAATCATGTAACACACAGCAGACAGCGAGCGGCTCCTGACGGGTCAGTTGACGCAGCAGACGTAGCGTGTGCTGTTGGTGATATAAATCCAAGGCGGATGTGGGTTCATCGAGGAATAGCCAGCGTGGTGTTGGCTGTGGTTGCCAAAGTTGCGCCAAAACGCGCGCCAGTTGTACCCGCTGTTGTTCGCCACCGGATAAAACGCGATAGTCGCGCTGTGCCAGTGCCAGACAGTCCGTTTGCGCCATGACCTGCTGCAATGCTTGTCGATCCTGTGAGCTACCGTAAGGTGCGCGGCCCATTTGAATCACTTCACTGACACTAAAAGGAAAAGCCAGTTCGCTGTGTTGGCGCATCACTGCACGGGTACGAGCCAGTGCTTTCGGTTGCCAGCTATTGAGGTTTTGCCCCAGCAGGTGACACTCGCCGTGGGAAGGGGAAAGATAGCCGGTCAGTAAACGTAACAGGGTTGATTTCCCTGCGCCATTTGGGCCGATAATAGCCACCATTTCACCACTGGCGATGTGCAGCGAAACATCATTAATCAGCGCTTGCTGTTGTACATGATAATGAAGGTGGCTGGCCTCTAATAATGCGACGGGTGTTACTGCCATATCAACCACTGCGTTGCTCCCGCTGACGTAAAATCAGCCACAGAAAATAAGGCCCACCCAACAGGCTGGTTAACAGACCAACAGGCATTTCCGCCGGAGCAACCAGTGTGCGAGCCAGTGTATCGGCCGTCAGTAGCAGGCAGGCACCACCCAACGCCGCGCCGGGTAGCAACCAACGATGATCCGCGCCGATACGCATACGGATCAGATGTGGCACCACTAACCCGATAAAGCCGATCACGCCACTGACGGCCACTGCGGCACCAATCAGGATGGCACTGAGTAGCAGTAAGCGTAGTTTGGCTTGCCGAACATTGACGCCAAGATAGTGTGCTTCTTCATCTCCCAACTGTAACAAATTCAGTTGGCGGGCCTGTAGCAGCCCCAAAATACAGGTAGGCAGGATCAGGGAGGATGCGACCAGCAGCGTTGACCACTGCGCCTGCCCTAAACTCCCCATACTCCATAGCGAGAACTGACGTAATTGTTGGTCATCACTGATATAGGTCAGTACCCCAACCGCCGCACCGCATAAGGCATTGATCGCAATACCGGCCAGCAGTAGACGAGCCAGGTTGCCATGTCCCCAACGGCTGAGGGTAAAAATAATAGTAGAAATAGCCAGACTACCGATAAAGGCCCCAACCATATGGCTATACAGCGCGAGTAACGGTGGCAAGCTGAAAGGCATCACGATAATCAGCCCGACGCAAAGCGCCGCACCGCTACTGATGCCCAACAAACCGGGGTCAGCCAGCGGGTTACGGAATAACCCTTGCATAATGGTGCCAGAAACTGCCAATGCACACCCCACTACGACAGCCAACAACACCCGTGGCAGACGGATATTCAACCAAATATGCCACAAGGCATCATCTGTGGAGGTGTTCCATAGCGTGCGAAATGAGAGCGACAATGCCCCCATGTTAGCTGAACCCAGCGCCAGAATAACTAGCAATATCAGTAAGAAGCTCAGCATGAGTCGTGGCTGAACACGACCATTCATTGCATTTGTTCCATTTTTTCACGTAGCTGTGCAAGCACTTGTGGTGTTTCCAGACCAAAGCCAAGTAATGCCATATCGTCCACGACCAACAGGCGTTTATGTTTGCCTGCCGGGGTCAGTGCGATACCGGGTAATTTCCAGATATTTTCACTGCTGCCCAGCGCTTTAACGCCATCAGTGGTGATCAATAATAAATCTGGCGCACTGGCGATAACCCCTTCCTGTGACAACGGGCGATAACGGCTAAAGCCCTGCATCGCATTACTGCCACCCGCAGCACGGATCATGGCATCTGCCGCCGTATTTTGGCCCGCAGCCATAGGCGTTAACCCGCCATGGCTCATGATAAACAACACTTTCACTGGCAGTGGAGTATTGTTCACGGCGGCTAGGCGCTGTTGGTAGTTTTCGATCAGTTTCTGCCCTTTCTCCGTCTGATGAAGTGCCGTGGCAACGGCATTAATCTTCATCGCGACGCTTTCCGGAGTCGTCTGGCCTGGTACCGTCACCACATTCACACCACTGCTGGCGATCTGCGTCAGCACCAGTGAGGGCTGAGCCAGTTCACTAACCAGCAACATGGTTGGCTTCATCGCCAAAATACCTTCCGCATTCAGCGTGCGCATATAACCAACATCAGGCAGCTTTTGCGCTGCCTGAGGCTGTTGACTGGTGCTGTCACGGGCCACAATCTCATCACCTGCACCGAGTGCATAGGCAATTTCTGTTACATCTCCACCAATAGTCACGATACGTTCTGCCGCCAATGTATTTAGTGGCAGCAGGGGGGCACAGAGCGACAGAATGAAGGGGAGCGACAGCAACCGGAGTCTCATGCGGCGATATCCTTGTTGGTCAGGCGGGCAATCTGTTCACGCCATTGGTTTTGTTCTGGCTGCCCTTCGGTGCGTTGGCCGTAAAGTTGGGCAAGTTGAGTACCATCAGCAGCAAACAGTTCCAGGCTGGTGACAAAACCGTCTTTTGTTGGCTTGCGGGTGATCCAGCTTTCGGCAATGGCCGTTTCGATCAGATGCAGTGTAAAACGCTGATTGAAAACATTAATCCATTCGTTGTGTGGTGTAACTTTCTCAATTAGACCGGTGAAAATTTGTACACATCCGCGATTGCCGACAAAAATCATGATCTCGTTCTGATCTTGCTGAGCGATGTGTAAAAGTTGGGTCAGTGAGTTGTTATCGACCTGGTAAGCCAGATCATCACCGACAGCGCGGAACGCCTGCTGACGGGTTAGGTTATTACGTTTAAGCAGTTGGAAGAACTGGTGTACATCGGTCATGGCACGCCATTCGCTATCCACTGCCGCATCATCGGCTGTGGGTTCTACAGCTTCTGGGGTGCTCAAAGGTTCTAACTGCAATACCGGTTTTTCCGGGATGATAAATTGTGCCAGCAAGGCTTCCCAGGCAGACATATCTGTCTGTTCTGTGACATACACTTTGTGTAATGCATCGCCCTGATGGTCGAAAAATTGGATACTATGGCGTACGCCGTGGCGGGTTTCTTCGCTCAGTGTAAAGGCGCTTGCCCACTGATTAAGGAATAACCGGAGGTCCAATGCGCGTGGATTGAGGATTAACCCTGCATGACCATTTAAGTGTTGGTTCTCATAGCGGCCCACTTGCTCATGAACCGCATAGGTGTTGCGGGTAATGGCTTTGACTTCGCCTACGGATTCCAATGCGGCCAATAATGCGCGAGCATCACTTTGTAAACGTTTTGCATCATGCCCGACGCGGCTGTGGGTCAGCTCTGCTTCTGAAATCCCCATCAGGGTGGCTAAATCACGGGCATATTTGCCAGGATGCTCTGCTTTAGCCTGTACATATTGTTGGTATAATGATGCGCTCATAATGGCTTCCTAATTAATTGGTTTTTTTGTATGCAGGTAATCGTTGTCAAATGATAATCCGGTAAGCCCTAAATTGGATTACCGGATGAGTGATTTCAGACTAACTTTTTTTCATTAGCTACCATTGATAACTAACGAAAAATTTCGCGTTACGGCCATCTTGTGGGATGCCTTGTGGCGCGTAATACTCTTTTTCGAAGACATTACCCAATAACATAGTCGTGGTCATGCCTTTGAATGCTTCCTGGCCTTTATAGCTCACATAGAAATCATTGACGCCATAACCGGCTTGCGGTGTGCCTGAACTGGAAACGCGGCTGGAGCGATCAGCGAAGGTCCCAATCCAACCGACGGAGAAACCACTGTTGGCGACAGGTACATCAACGATACTGGTGACGGTATCCGGGTTGATGGTGTCGAGCCATTCATCGGTATTCTGATTTTTACCACGGGTGCGGTTATAGGCCAGATCCCAGCTAAATAGGGCGGTTTTATAGCTCATGGTGGCATCCCAGCCCCAGATTTTTGCCCGGTCGATATTCACTGATGTGGTGGTCATAGCTTGCATGTTAACGCTGGTACTAATGTAGTCTTTAGCATTGGTATCGAAGTAACTGGCTTTAAATTGCAGGTCATCTTCAGCCATCAGTAAATCACTGAAACGTAGACCAAAACCATATTCCTGGGTCTCATTGGTTTCTGGTTTCAGATTTGGGTTGGGTACCCAATAGTTGGTGAGTGTCATCCCAGGCCGGATAGGGATCGCAAAGTGTTTGGAATCGTTATACATCTCACCCATGGTTGGGGCGCGGAAAGCCTGAGCGTAGGAGCCAAACAGCATTAGCCAATCAGTTGGCGTAATGCTTATTGCGCCGCGTGATGACCATTTATCGGCATCTACATCGGCATAGCCATCGCTGCTACCACTGTAATTGTCATAACGGGTACCGGCTAATATGGAGACAGGTAGGTCGCGCAGGGTGATTTCATCTTGCAGCCAGCCCGAACTAAACCGAATTTTTGCCTGTGGGAAACTTTCCGTTGCCCCACCGGGGGTTTGTTCCTGTTTATAGGTTTCGGTGCCATAGGTCAGCAAGTGGGATGCTGGGCTGTTAGTGAACAGACGGGTGCGGTTTTCCAGTTTCGCACCTTCGGTCGTCTGCTCGCGGCCTTCTTCGGCTGAACCTTGTGGGCGGGCATTGATTTCCACTTCGGAGTAATAAACTTGTGCCGTGGCATTCAACCATTCTTGATCGAGAGGCTTAATTTTATAGCTGAGCTGGGCATCACGCTGGATCGTTGAACGATTGGTCATGACATTGGTACTGGATGGCGCGCTGGTTTGTGGATTCTTTGGCTCTATTGCACTGTTGTTGTAATAACGCAGATTGGCGCTTAAAGACTGAATCGGGTCAATTTGCCATGTGCCTTTTGCCAGCACATTACTGATAGTTTCATCATTCGGAGCATTAAAACCGTTGCTTTGAC
Organism: Yersinia similis; assembly: GCF_001053095.1. GTDB lineage: Bacteria > Pseudomonadota > Gammaproteobacteria > Enterobacterales > Enterobacteriaceae > Yersinia > Yersinia similis. The sequence continues at coordinate 34,129 of NZ_CGBP01000028.1, forward strand.
GAATGTTGCCGATATCGCGGGTACCGAAAGAGAGGATACCATCCAGATCATCGGTGCGACCAAAGGCGCTAGCACCCAGACCGAAGCTGTGATCACCCGTTGCGGCAGAACTGTAAACCCGATAACCACTGTTTTGGCCCGGTTGCAGCATATCCGCCGCATCTACGGTTTCATACGCAATAACCCCACCCAGAGCGCCACTGCCATACAACAGTGCTGCTGGCCCACGGACGATTTCGATACGTTTGACTAACGCCGGATCGAGGAAAGTGGAGTTCAAGTGACCGGTATCGGTCCCCTGACGAACACCATCAACCAGTGTCAACACGCCTTGTTTACCGTAACCTCGCATCACCACATCCTGACCGTTGGTACGCCCGCTGCCAGTGACGGTCAGCCCCGGTACTTGTCGCAACATATCTGCGGCCGTCGCGGCGGTTTGGCTGGTTGGGGTATTCCCTTCGATCACCGTTACCATCATTGGCGCTTCAAAGCTGCTACGCTCATTACCGGTTGCTGTTACGATCATGGTGTCGGTGCTGTGCTTTTTACTGCTGGTTTGTGTGGTTGTGGTATCAGCAGCTTGAGCAGCAAGGGGCAAGGTACAAACGATTGCCAAACTGAGTAGGGACCAGCGGAAACGGTCGGAAGTGGAACGAAGCATGTCGGCAATTCTCCATATTTTTTTTCAAAAACATATCGATAGGTTGCTGGCTGCCTTGATTCGAGAATCTGGGTGGCTTGCAGTAAGCGTCATTCATACCCTTGGGTATATAACGCGAGTTATTTTGTCAGTATGAGTTTTCCAGATTTGGTCTGACGCAGTTGATAGCATTCACCCTGATGGACGATAAAGGCTACGCCGTGCTCTCCCAGCAGCTGTTCGCTGGCAATAGACAAAGGCTTACGTGCCACCGAATATTCGGTGGCAGTTTCGTCATTTAACATTGGCACTTTATTCAACTGTTTATCCATATGGCCAACAACTTAATGATAACGACTATCAGTGTGATAAGCATTATCAGGTATGGTTTGATATTACATCAAGACATATTTGTTGTTAATTAATTTTTACCTTGCGAGCTAATCCTGGCTCAATTAATGCATAAGCTTGGTAATATGTCGCTGGGTCCTCGATCATCTGGCTTATATGGTGTGCGACATCTGCACGCGTGACCATGCCATGGGCTTCAGTTTGCAGGCGTATCGCATTACCGGTGGCGGGTTGGTCCAATAGGCCACCCGGCCTAATCAAGGTATAAATCAGGTTACTGGTTTGTAACCAACTCTCGGCCAGTGATTTCTCACGTACTGCTTGACCAAAAGCCGCTCGGGCCGTAGGGGAGAGGGTTGGCCAACTATCGCCACAACCGATTGATGTAACCAAAAGCATACGCTTCAGCCCCAGTTGCTCAGCCGTGTCAATGATCAGTCGATTGCCCTGATAGTTAGCATTATTATTACCCAACGTCGAAATGATGGCGGCGTCCTCACCGGCTAATTGGCAGGTTTCGAGTACACAGGCCGGATCACAAGCATCACCGCAGACCACCGTCAGACCTTTGTTGCGTAGTTCCTCTGCTTGCTGCTGATGACGGATCAACAAGGTGATAGGGCGAGGATTCGATGCAGAATCCGCATATTGATTTGCCAACGCTAACAGATGTGCGCCTACGCCACGACCTGCACCAAATATCAACCATGGTCTCATGGTGTTTCCTCTTGTTGTGTTTGACGAGTCTTGCTATTTAGTCAGGATCAGGTCTTCAATCAGGAGTTGCTGAGCCAATTGATGGAATGCGGTAAGGCCATCAGCCCGTAATTGACGATGTTCATCTCGGCCAACATAGACTTTAAACATCACTTCACCCTGCTGATTGAAAAACTGTACTGACGCTGTTGCCATTCCCATAAAGGGGCGTTCCAGCAGGGCGATTGCCTGGCAATTTTGTGCTCTGATATGGCCACTGAGGCCTTGTTTACTGCGCAAATTGAAATAGCCATGGCGGTGAGCACCGCTCGGTAGTGGGCCTTTGTGTTCCAGAATCACATCGGCGGTATGGACTAAGGTCGTGACATCCCCCCACTCGGTCATGCTGTCCCATATACGATCAAACTGCTCTGCACCTACCAATACTCGTTCGGGTAAGGCGCGTACAACATCAAGTACGCTGGCCTGATAATCCTGTGCAATCTGTTCCAAGGTGCCATCCGGTTGGGTGGCAAGGAATTCGGCCAGTGGCGATCTATTCATAGAGGACGATGTATTTATAGACGATGACGTATTCATGAGTGGCTTTCCGCTGTGATAAATGAAGGAATAATATTTTGCAGTGCCTGCATGATATTGCTGGCCCAAAAACGCCCGCTGTCGGTTAGGCACAGGCAAAAACTGTTATCTTTCAGTAGATGGCTTTGATACCACTGGGATATCAATGGCATTAGAGGGTACGGATCGGCAATTAACTCGCTCAAGTCCAGACGCCCAACTTCAATGCCACTCTGTAATTTAGCCCGCCACGGATGTTCGCCGCTGGCTTGCGTCATCATCATTAACGGTTTCTGCCCATTATCGATTAACCGATAGTAGTTATCCAGACTACGGTGCTGCATATAAGCGTGCCCTTGCAAGGAGCCTCCTGCACCGCTGCCCAGAGCGAGACAATCGGCCCCTTGCTTGATTAACAGGTTATACAGATTACGCTCACGAGTGGTTCGCGCCCAGTGACTGTTGCTTAACTGATGCCAACCCGCCTGTGCGAGGCTATCTGCACCGCTACAGTAAAAATCACATTGTTGTGCCAGTGTCGGCAGTTCCACCCGGTTATTTTCTACCGATTTAGCCAGCGGTGTGGTCGGCAACAAATTTAGGGCATATAGGTCAACACCATCCAGCGGGAGTTGGCGCACGATGGCCAAATCTTCCTGCCAGATTTCGGGGGTTTGATGTGGTAAACCGAACATCAGATCACAAACAACAGCAGCACGATCACGGGCCGCCAAATCAGTCAGAAAACGAATCGCCTGATCGCCGTCAGCTTTGCGGCCCATTCGTTGACGAATACGGGTGTTAAACGTTTGAATCCCGATAGAGAAACGGTTAGCCCCTGCTTCCAGACAGGCATCAATTCTCTCATCATCAAAATTAAAAATTCGCCCTTCAACGGTGATCTCACAATCGGGTGCTAGCGGTAAACTCTTGCGTAATTGGCTGATAATACTATGCAATTGTTGTGCGGAAAGTACACTTGGTGTACCGCCACCGAAGTAGATCGCATGAATTGGCCCCCCTTGTAGCAGTGGGCTATCGGCTTCCATGCTCAGTTCTCGCAAGAGGTAATCGGTATAGCGTTCGGTGCTACCAGATTGCAGCGGGTTCTGGTAGAAACCACAGAAAGTACAGTGGGTAGCACAGAATGGAATGTGTAAGTAAAGTAAACGCTTATTGCGAGGAAGCACTTTTTGTAATAGTGACTGCCAGCTATCCTGGAGTGACTCTGCGGGTAATGGCCGGCTGTCACGCCACGGCATAGTAGCCCAGCGTTTGGGAAATGGCAGTGGCCCTGGTTGGGTATAATACGGCATCAGATCAATATTCATAGCAAGCTCACTAAATCATAGATGCGAAATTAAATGATAATCATAAGCATTCGATCAATGGCTAATGTGAAGTATCTTGACCTGTATCAGTAAATGGCGACAAACAGTGCATAAATTAGACAATTGAGGGGAGGCAGGCCAAAATTAGGGGCAGTGGACGAGACCGATTTGGCTCCCCGCAAAGGGTAACAGCTATCAAGCAAAAGAAATGGGGGGTGATATAACCCCACCCATCAGAGTGAGGTTATTTTGGTGTATCATAGCCATAAAACAATATCGAAATTTTAATGACAGTCTCAGTTCTGCGCTAATGCAACAGAATCTTTCGGTGTACAATTCCTTATTGGAAAATTTTCTTCATAACATCAACTTTATTCAAAGTGAACACATGAAGCCTCTCCCTTTTATGGAGATGTTCCCTACAGAGAAAGCGAATTATCTCAATCCCGATGTTTTCTTTATCTTCATTACTATTGCTCTTACTGTTTGCGAATTTTTTAATCCACAAAGGGTAGTCGATTGAATTAGATGAAGTGAATTTTTCAATAAATGAAAAATTGCCAAGTGGCATTATGGATGGTGTAAAGGTGCGCTCTTTATCAACCCAGTGACTCAGAAAATCTAATGCATTCGTGTTGAGCGTCAGTTGGCTAATAAACTCATTAACCCCGAGTTGATATTTTCTTTCATTCCAGTCCATCTCTTCTTTTACATCTGTGGTTTCCTTGTGAAAGTCAGGATACAGGCTGGTTTTGATTCCGACGGTTTTGTGGCTACAGCGTATTAACTCAATCAATTCCACCCCGTAGTTAATGGGGTTATCTTGATCGTACACATGTTTGTCACCACGAATTACGAAGAACTCACAAATTCCTACTTTTATATATTGTTCTATAATCTGCATTATCTCCCTTTCTTTTTTATTATTTATTGTGATGTGAGGTATCAAGGTAACATCTGTTTTTTCTCTTAACTCCATGATAGTACGATATGTATCACTCCATACAGAGGCCCCAATTTCTGTGTTGACTGTGTAATAAATAGGGTCTAGCGTGTCGGTAAATTCGATAAGTTTAAATATAATCTCCATTTCTTTTTCATTTTTAGCTGAATTCATTTCGAAACTTAGTTTTCTTTCCATAATGTTCCCTTCTTTGTGTGGGTATAATATAGTTAATTAACTCAATAACGAATTAATTAAATAACATTTATTTATTGTGTAATGCAAATAAAATATCGATGATATAAATGTAATGGCTAGAAAATGTTTATTGTTTAATATCAGACTTGGATTTTGATATTATCTATTGAATAATGCCATGATGGGTTTACTGCAAGAATCGTTGATGATGATTTACTTTTTCTCCGGCAATAGATGTCGACAGTGCGCCCGCTGATAGGGAAGCACTGTCGATGGGGTATTTAGGGGGTAAATTGTAGATTATTTTTTTAAATTAAACGCTTTTTTTCCCTTTTAGGGACTTATTGACGGAGAGCATTAACTCGCTAATGTAGGCGTTAACAAGCATTTCCACGGCTTCACTACGGGTTATCTCAAGCTGATTAACCACTTGGTCAATTTTGCGGATAACGGACATGCGTAGGGAGAGTGAAATGGATCTCTTTTTCTCTTTGTCCAAAATAACGTGGCTGGCCACCTGTTCCTCATGTGATTTTATTATCATATGCGAGGCAATGGCATCTTTAATATGGCGTAGCACTTTTGGCGTCAGCGTTCCTTTCTCGGTCAATTGGTAACTGTGAGTGCTTTTGCTGTAACGGATCTCTGCGTTGTAGGTTTCCCGCAGTTCCTTGAGCGCACGGGTGAGGGTTGGGCCTGAACAGCTCAACTTATCGTATATGTCATCCGCGTCCACTGGTTTGCCACCCGCGAGAAGCAGTGCCAGCGTGTAGTGACGAAATTGCTTGGTGCTGAGAAGCATCTTTAGTTAGTGCCGCCTTTAATGGGTGGAATGATTGGCAGGAAAATAGGGGTGACGATATTTTCCTCTATACCCTTCGTACTTAACCATTACTGGGGTTAGCGGTGCATTTTCTCCCGAGTCACTGATAGTGTACGCTCATCGGGATCTGCCTACCAATAACACCAAATTATTTAGGTATATAACGCGATACATGGCCAGTGCCTCCACGGGATAAAACTCGGTGCAACTTACGATCCCATCAAGTTTAGCCTTAAAGGGAACCCTTGTCTTATACGACTATGCTACCCATGGCTGATTGGCTAAAAGAGACTCAAAAAGCGTTTTATATATGAGCGAACGGCTTTGCCAAATGGGCTATATTTGTGCTTACGCCTCTTTGAACATGACATCTTATGGCATGTATTATCCACTCTGATGTTTTCTTGGCGCATCACGAACAGCCATCGCGGCAAAATCAGGCATTATTCCGTAATATTGTGCACGTTCAAGGATTGCCGCTGCCCAGCGCTTATGAGTGGATGGCTCACACATCGCCCCCTGAGACTTGAAAACCGCCTGTGTTGAATTCAGGATCCGCAATGCATCAGCGTGATCATGAGTGTCGACCATTAAGGCGCGTTGAATGACCTCGATCTGACTTGGATGAATAGCGGTTTTCCCCACCAGACCATGAGCGATATCCAGCGCCAGTTCTGTTTCCAGCAACTGCGGATTATCTATTTGCTCACAGACCGGTGCGGTTAACGCAAAATTCTTTGGACAGAATACCGAAATCAGCATTTTGATCACGTAGCCCATAGGGCCATCGTACAGTGTCAACTTACGTGAGCGCCGCATCGAAATAACGCTCATAAGGTCATTACCACCAATGCGCAGCGCAACAATGCGTTGACGAGAGGGGTGATTTTCCAGTTCTCTGGCGAGAGTACTCATCTTCTCTACATCAAAGACATCTTCAGTTTCCAGCGTTGGCATCATGCACAGATGAGTCTCTTTCATGATCTCCCACCAGGTGGTAATGGATGCTTGGGTAAACTTTGGCAACACAAAGCCATTGATAGCACTTAGGTTAAAACGGGTGATTAATGTTAGCCCCATCGCTTCATGACGTGGACGAACAAAGATCAGCGGCCAATGGGAAGATCCATCGCGTTCTTTCTCTGCGGCTAGCGTATTCAATAGGGTGCTGAGTTGAGAGATAGCCATTGGCACATCATCCTCACTCACGGCATCTTCCAGGCAGATTACCAGTGAGCGCAGGCCGGAAATTTTATTATGAATAATAATATCGGCAATATCGGTACGCGTGGCGGGCATATAAAGTGTTGCCCCCAAAGCGTACGCGGAGGGTGTTGATTTCATCAGATGACCTTTTTAATAATGGTGATAGCACGGTATTGGCCCAGTTCATTCCCCACTTCTTTTATCGTGATTTTCTTCTGTTTGGCTAAATAGACCAGCAATGACACATCTGGGTCGTCAATGTGACGAACCAGAACATGGTCAGGTACACGGCGAAGAACGGCTCGGGTCGCTTCAGCGATCCCCGGCTTGATACGATTGACGCTACTGATCTCAAACTGTTCCGCTATGTTTTGCACCACTTGATGGCTTTGGGTCCGCAGCGACGCGTTTTTCTGATAGTCCCACTCCGCCGCGGGTATCTGGGACAGATCAAGTTGTTGGCGACAGTTAGCGACGGTGTTCACCAACAGTTGGCTGCACTCAAATTCCTGCAAATGTTCACAGTGAACACAACCGTGTAGCCCTTTATCCGACCAGACGGAACGGGAGACCAGCCCCGAGACTGGCGCGCCCATAATACCGAACGGGATAAGCCAATCATCATCGGTCGCGGATAGCCAGGAACAGCCACAGGGATCGGCCAGCACTACCAGACGAGGCAGCTCGGGGTAGCCCGGACGCCCCTGTAGGGAGCGGGTCAGTTCACCGGTAATTGCCCCTTTACCTGTCCAGCCATCGACGAAAACCAGCCCTTCGGTGCCGTGTTTTTGCTCAATATATGACAAGGCGACCTCATCAATCCCCCGGTCACGGATGATGCTGATACCGTAGTGAAAAGAGGTTTTTCCCAACGCGCGCAGAGTGTGATGGAGCATCACTCCAAGTGGTACGCCCGCGCGTACCAAGCTGGCGAGTACAATCGGGGTATCACCGAAACGGTTGATCAGGGCTTTCGCCAGCATCACCACTTCACGCGCCATGCGTGTGGCCCCTTGATCCAGTGCTCGTGCAAACAAGGTGAGGTGATGATCGGTCGGCGCTGGCTCCTGACTGAGCATGTCAGAATAATGGCGTGCCCCTGACTGGATCAGTTTCTCTTTAACATCGACTGGTGTCATTTCAATCTGTATTGGTTTGAGCAAAAATTGAATGTCATCTGGCAAATAGGAGCCAGAAAAAGGTGTAATGTCATGCATCGTTATCTCCATTAACATTATTTTTATTAAATGTACTGTTATCAAATAAATGCGATGTTAGGGCCTGCGAGAACTGACTTTGTACGGGCATACCGAACCAATGACAGTGGCGCATAAAGCTGAAATCGCTCAGGCTATCGCCGAAACCCAGAACCGGAAACGCGCCATATTCGTGGCGTAATTTATCGAGCAGATAAGTGGTGGCCAGGCCTTTTTCGATACAAACCGGTAACCACGCAATATTGTTGCTGTTACGGTGAATATAAAATCCATCCGTGGAAAATAGGGATTCCAGTTCGTCGTTGAAGGCATACAACTCGGCTATCTGTGTGCTATCGCGGTGTTTCATCACGAAATAAACCGGGGTATCGCCGTATTCGTAATTGATTCGGCACCAGGCATTCAGACCCCGTTCGGCCATCATTTCATTGATACGGCTTTCCATTGCTATCAAACGGTCACGATAGGGTTGCAAGTTCGTCAGCACCGTATCCTGCCAGCCAGCATCGGGTTGTCTGTCTGGCGTCAGAATAACGGCACCGTGGGTGGTGATCGCCCATGAGCTGAAAGGAATTTTGACGCGGCTGATCTCTTCTGTTCCACGGGCGGTCACGGGGATAAATTCGGCGTGCTCCAATAGCCAATCCACCAACATGGACTGCTCTTCGGTCATGAAACTGCGGGGTGTCAGGCTGCGATCCAACGCCCCCACCCGAAAAGGAGGAAGGCCTAGCTCATCGACCATTTTGCGCCGTGTCTGGAACAGCGTATCGTCCAGATCACATAAAAAAACAGGCTTATTCATAAGCAATAACCTCCACATAAGGTGCCACCGTACGAAGCTGTTCAATCAGTGAAGGATCAATAGATTCGGCTGGCGTTTCGACACAAACGATAATGCGATCAAAATGCTGATGAGCGACGTTATAGAGGAAATTAGGGATCCCCAGACCGTAGTTATCGCTGAACGCTATGATTGAGTTAATGGCATGGCCCTGTGCAATAGGTGAGCGGGTTATAGAGCTAAATTTGACGATAGCCCCCTCATGTTCCAGCCTCTCAGCCAATAAGAAAGGTGGCCAGACAAACTCGCTGGTACCAAGAACCAGCACTTTCTCACCGGCCAGTACATGGACCATATGACCTATATCACAGCGGGTTTCATCCATGCCGAGCCGACCCCAATTTTGTTTATCGGTGATGGCAATATTGCCACGGGCAGTGACATTACAGGCGGGCATCACGGGCACTGGGGCATCAGGGGTGGGTGACCAGTTCCACTCCCCGGTGATAAGTGAGATGGTGGTGACTGGCAAAGGGCACCGTTCCGTCAGTGCGCTACCGCTCCAGTCGGTCAGGGTGACGGCAACCACCTTTTCAAGGCCATTCAGATTGGCATCACGTAATGCCTGAAGGAGGTTGATAAAGGTGTTCCCCGTAGTGGCCTCATCATCAATAAGAACAACTGAACGGGCGCGTTGCAGGCGTGCGCGCAACGCGGGATCAGACGGTAGATAGATCAGGTGGTCTGTCGCATGGCTATGGTTTTCTTTGAATTCACACAGTAGATCGCCATCAACAGGATGCCGGGTTGACGTCAAAAAAACCGGCTCAGAGACCGTGCTGCGTAGCTCTTGAAATACACCGGCGGCCAGGCCCACTGCGGTTTCGGCCATACCAATAAACAGAACGGGGCCAGGCAGTTCTGCGGGAAATCTCTCCGCCAATTGGCGATAGACATTGCGCATGGTAGCAGGGCTAACAGGGATGTGCCGCCCCAATACTTTGCTGACAAAAAGGAAGGCACGCTTAGGGTTACGACGTTCGGCAATATCAAAAAGTGAATCCAGTGGGATATCGCTACTGTTAGGTATCACCGTCAACGTGCCCCCTGACAATTCCCGGCGATAAACCGGCGGTTGGGTTGTCATCATGACTGTCCTTCTTTAGAAATGAGTAAGATTCTGCAACTCAGCGGGGAACAGCTGTGCATCAGTGATTGCTCTCACGCTGACGGGCTTGAAATGTGTAATAGCTTGCGAACTCACCTCATCTTGGCTCATCAGATCCAGTTGCCGAAGGGCGAACAGGCCCGGTAAATTCACGCCGCTGTGGCGGGTATAGCCAATACCGCCTGAGGGGCGAAGGTTAATTTCCAGTAACAGTGGCTGCCCGTGGTGATCGCAGCGAGTTTGGACATTCACCAGCCCGTCAGCCTGCATCAGCTCCGCACTGGGTTTAGCCAGTTCAAAGGCGGCACCCGATTGATGGAGGTGCTGTACGCTACCTTCTTTGCGGCGTGCTACAGCTGCAATGACTTTGCCTTTTTCAACCAACATGTCAACGGAGGATTCAGGGCCAGGCAGATAGGGCATAAGTACCATGGGCTGCATCTTTTCAGTGCGCTCAAGGGCGGTCAGATAGAGCTCTGGGTGAACAACACGATTATCGGTACGGTCAAAACAGTCCATTGCTGAAATGGATTGATCCAATTTCCAAAAACCCATGCCGTAAATACCAGTTACGGGTTTGATACAGAGTTTTTCGGTATCAAAAGGCGGGTTAGCCAGTTGTTCACGCAATTCGCCAGGCGAAGAAATCTGAATTGAAGGAACAACAGGCAAACCTTTTTGCGCCATGTAAGCGGCGTATTCGACTTTATTGTCAGCTAAAGCAAAGGTCGCTGGGCACTGCGCGCCAGTGGTCAATTTTACGCCAAGCCCTTCAATGGCTGCTCGGTGCTGCTCAAACCAGAGACAACTGCGGCCAGTATGAATTGCCTCTATACCGAACGTCTTCACGATATGGCTGATAAACGCCATTTTGGCGTCAAGATCCGATGGTTCGATAAAAGCGGCATCCGCTTTTTCAAGAATTTCATAGCGATGCTGATGATGGGAGGCGAAAACCTGAATAGCATTGTCATGAAGTTCACTGGTGTTTTTCACACCAGAAATGATGTCCCTTTGGGAAGATAATCCCCCCATGAACCAAATATTTTTTTTCATCAGTGGATGAATCCTTATGAAACCGCCAAAGGGAAGGTGTTAATCGTCTATGAATGAAATCTCATCCTTAATCATATTATGATTGTCATATCATTGCACTGATCAATTTATTTTAAATAAATAAATTACGGTTAAAGCATTGTTTATAATGATATTTAATGTTCTTTACAAATCATAATATGATTCATGAGTTGAATGATGATAGCTTCATGATATGATTGGTGTGATGCGGTTAATGTGACTTGTTCAATAATTTCATTCTAAAAGGAAACGTGATGATATCGTTAAGCAAAAACCAAACTATCTCACTGGCAAAAGAAAGCAGTGCCCTGTCCCGCGTCCAGTTCGGTCTGGGTTGGGATCCTGTTAAAAAGAAAAAAAGTTTTCTGGGCGGTTTGTTCGGTGGTGGTAGCGCTAGCGATAGCATAGATCTGGATGCAAGCTGTGTGATGTTGAGCCAGGCTGGCAAACCCGTTGATACCGTTTCTTTTCGTCATCTCACTTCCAAGTGTCGTTCTGTGCAACATACTGGCGATAACCTCACTGGGGAAGGTGACGGTGATGATGAAGTCATCAATGTAGATCTGAGCCGGCTGCCTGCTGAAGTCGAGTATCTGGCATTTACGGTTAACAGTTTTCGTGGGCAGACCTTCAATGAAGTCGAAAATGCGTTTTGCCGCGTAGTCGATCAAGCTGGCAAAGAGCTTGCTCGTTATGTTCTCACTGAACAGGGGAGCCATACCGGTATCGTTATTTCTTCTCTGCGCCGCAACAATGGTCAGTGGGACTTTACCGCTCATGGGCGTGCATGCCGTGGCCGCACTATCGAAGACATGATGTCTGAAATCATTGAGACGGTGGTGCGCTGATGAATCTGATGCCTGGGGGTAATGCCCCTGTTGCGTCTCAGACGCTGACAGTACGGGTTCTGTCTGGTGCCTCCGTTGATGTTTCTGCTTTTCGGCTATATGCCAGCGGAAAAGTCCGGGGCGATACGGACATGGTGTTCTATGGTCAACCTGTTACGGATGATAGCACCATCCGTTTGTCTGGGCAGGGAGTAAATACTGAGTTTTCAGTTAACCTTCAGGCCATCAATCATGATGTACAGAAGATAGCGTTCACGGCCACCTGCGACGGTAACCAAATCCTTTCACAGCTAGGCAGCTTATCGATCCAGGTCGAGCTGAACGGCAGTGTGCTGATAAAGGGCGATGTCGAGACGCAGGGGCGTCAGGAAGCGGCGCTTATTCTGGGTGAATTGTATCGGCGTAATGCTGAGTGGAAGTTCCGCTTTGTTGCTCAGGGTTTTAACGGTGGTCTTAAGCCGCTTGCCGAACATTTTGGTGTGGTGGTAGAAGACGAACCCGCGGCACCCACTCCGGTTCCAACTCCGGTTTCAACCCCTGCGCCAACCGCACCGCCAATCGCCAAACCTATCAATCTGAGCAAGGTATCTCTGACAAAAGAAAAGCCGGTCATCAGCCTGACGAAACGTGATGATTTCGGTGAGATCCGCGTCAACCTAAATTGGCACCGTGGCGGAGGTGCGCCAGCAAAAGGTTTCTTGCAGGGCATCTTTAACTCGAACAAGGGGATCGACCTCGATTTAGGGGCTTTTATCGCATTGAACGATGGCTCCCGTGGCGTTATTCAGGCGTTAGGGAACAATTTTGGCTCCTACCACAGTAAACCTTATGTTCAGTTGCAGGGGGATGATCGTACTGGTGATGTCAGCGACGGTGAGTGGATGCACATTAATGGGCGCGAATGGAAACACGTCAAGGAAGTGCTGATTTTTGCTTTTATTTATGAAGGTGTTCCGAGTTGGGGAAATACCGACGGCATTGTAACCATTAATGTCCCCGGACAGGCCCCTATCGAGACGCAGATGAACGAAGGGAATGATCGGAAAAATATGTGTGCGGTTGCTCGTTTGGTGAATGAATCAGGCAACATCAAAGTTGAACGAATTAACCGCTATTTTAGCGGACACAAAGAAATGGACGAGGCTTTTGGCTGGGGATTCCGCTGGAAAGCGGGCAGCAAATAAGCCACGTTAAACTTTTATTTGGAGGAAATATTATGAGCTTTTTCAATAAAGTGAAAAATGCCATCAGTGCCGGGCGCACCGAACTGACTAATCAGGTTGGCCGCTTTAAAAACCGTAAATTCATGGAAGGCACAGTAGCCGTCTGCGCGCATATCTCAATGGCGAGTAATGGCGCGGGTCCGGAAGAAAAGCAAAAGATGATCATGTTCATCAAGCAGTCGCCTGAATTAAGCGTCTTCGATACCAATGAAGTGATCGAGTTCTTTAACAAACTGGTCACCAGCTATGAATTTGATGCTGACATTGGCAAGGGTGAGGCGATGAAGTACATCATGGCGCTTAAAAGCCAGCCAGAAGCGGCACAGCTTGCTTTGCGCGTTGGTATCGCTGTGGCGAAAAGCGACGGCGTTTTTGATGAAATGGAAGAAACTGCAGCACGTGAAATTTGCGTGACTTTAGGTTTTGCACTGGCTGATTTTCAACTGTAATAGCGAACAATTTGAGGAATTATGGAATCCACCCATATTGGCTTTCCCATTGAGACAGTAGCAGTATTCATTCTGCTTTCTGTCGGTGCCATTTTTATCGATCTTTTCATGCATCGCCATGATAAGCCAATCTCTCTGAAAAGTGCGGCGTTGTGGTCTCTTTTCTGGGTCGCCATCGCTTTTGTATTCGCAGGCTTCCTTTACCTGCATCACGGTGCTGAAGCAGCCAGTTTGTTCGTTACTGGGTATGCGCTTGAAAAAGTGTTATCCATTGATAACCTGTTTGTCATGATGGCTATTTTCTCTTGGTTTGCGGTACCAGACCGCTTCCGCCATCGCGTACTGTATTGGGGGATTATCGGGGCTATCGTCTTCCGTGGTATTTTCGTCGCCATCGGTACGGGCTTGCTGATGCTGGGGCCGTGGGTTGAGGTTGTCTTCGCGGTGGTTGTTGCCTGGACGGCAGTAATGATGCTGAGAAAAGGGGATGACGATGACGCCATTGAGGATTATTCCCAACATATCGCTTATCGTTTAGTGAAGCGTTTTTTCCCTATTTGGCCAAAACTGAGAGGCAGCGCCTTTATATTGAGCCAGAAAGAGGTTGATGCCGAACTGGCTAAACCTGAGAATGCGGATGTGCAGGTAGGCCGTAACGGCGGTGTTGCTCGTTATGCCACGCCATTACTGCTCTGTTTGGCAGTGGTTGAACTGTCAGATGTGATGTTTGCTTTTGACTCCGTCCCAGCGGTGATTGCGGTCAGCCGCGAACCGTTGATCGTCTACAGTGCGATGATGTTCGCAATCCTTGGCCTGCGTACACTGTATTTTGTACTTGAAGCGCTGAAGCAATATCTCGTCCATCTCGAAAAAGCCGTTATTGTGCTGTTGTTCTTCATCGCCGCTAAATTGGGCCTGAATGCATCTGATCACTTTTTCAATCACGGTTATGAAATCTCTGCCAATGCCAGCCTGTTTGTGGTCATTGGTGTACTGGCGATAGGTATTGTTGCCAGCTTCCTGTTCCCTGAAAAGGATTCAAAGGAAGAACAGCACTAACGTAGGGTTTTGATACCTGATGATGTAAATTGAATTAATACTTAACTACTGAGGAAATGAAAATGGGTGTATCTCTTTCGAAAGGCGGTAATGTTTCCCTGAGTAAAGAAGCTCCAACAATGACGAATGTGCTGATTGGCCTCGGCTGGGATGCCCGTTCTACAGATGGTCAGGATTTTGACCTGGATGCTTCAGCTTTTCTTCTGACTGCAAACGGCAAAGTACGTAACGATGCAGATTTCATTTTCTACAACAATCTGAAATCATCTGATGGTTCAGTGATGCACACCGGTGACAACCGTACTGGTGAAGGCGAGGGTGACGATGAGTCGCTGAAAATCAAATTGCCTCTGATCCCGGCAGATGTGGATAAGATTGTTTTTGTTGTCACTATTCATGATGCTCAGGCGCGCCGTCAGAGCTTCGGCCAGGTCGCTAATGCCTTTATTCGCCTGGTAAACGATGACAATAGCGTTGAAATTGCGCGCTACGACCTGTCTGAAGATGCGTCCACCGAAACGGCGATGCTGTTTGGTGAGTTGTATCGCCATAATGCGGAGTGGAAATTCCGTGCAGTAGGTCAGGGCTATGCGGGTGGTTTGTCGTCTGTTTGTGCTCAGTATGGCATCAACGCATCTTAATCATTCTCTTCGTTTTTGACGTTGCAGGGGGCCGCTAGGCACGGTATCCGTTGAGTAAGCTCATCGGGATTGGTTTGCTGGCTGCTTACCTGTAACGCTAATTGCAGATTAACGTATTCACATATTCAGGGCAAAATGCTCTGAATGTTTAACATATCAGTTTAAGGAAAGTACGATGGCAGTTTCTCTGGTAAAAGGTGGTAACGTATCTCTGACAAAAGAAGCTCCAACCATGAACATTGCTGTCGTGGGGCTGGGCTGGGATGCACGTGTAACCGATGGTTCTGAATTTGACCTTGATGCCTCGGTATTTATGGTCGGTGAAAATGGTAAGGTTTTGTCTGATCAGCACTTCATTTTCTTTAACAACAAAGTAAGCCCGTGTGGCTCTGTGGTTCATCAGGGTGATAACCGCACCGGTGCTGGTGAAGGCGACGATGAGCAGATCAAAATTGATCTGAAAAAAGTGCCCGCTGACGTGAAGAAAATTGTTTTCTCAGTCACTATTTATGATGCTGAAGCCCGTAAGCAAAACTTTGGTATGGTAAGTAACAGCTTCATGCGTGTGGTCAACGAAGATAACAGCGCAGAAATTGCTCGCTTTGATCTGTCCGAGGACGCAAGTACTGAAACCGCCATGATCTTTGGTGAGCTGTACCGCAATAATGACGAATGGAAATTTAAAGCTGTCGGCCAAGGTTTTGCCGGTGGCCTGTCTGCGCTGGCAAGCCAGCATGGTGTGTCGGTATAACGACTGCCCACTTCAATTAGACCCTGCTTCGGCAGGGTTTTTTTTCGCACAACTCTCCTTGTCTACACCCTCTGAGTACCGCTCCTGCTTCGTCTGAACACATTGAGGGCAAGCTATAGAGTTCCCTTCTAACACCAGGATATCTCCTATGCCTATGATCTTTCAGGCCTATGGATGGGCCGAGTAACGAACGTAGCCAACGCACATGCAGCTTGAAGTATGACGGGTATATTCGGATAGAAAAGAGATAATGAGTTGAAATGCAAAATTAAAATATAGGCGCTCAGATTTTTATATGAATATAATATTCTCATAGAGTGAATATTATATATCCACTGTAAGATTACGTATTTGTTCCATATTTGAAACTTAAACAAATGTATAAGAATATATTGCTAATCACTTAATGATTAATAGGATTCATTAATCATTAAATTATATTAACTTACTTTTTTATATGGATTTTTTTATGATAATAAAACAACTGGGGTAATATTGTTTGATTGGCATTTAACTTGTTGTTTTTATGGCGATATGTCATGTATTTGATGTTGGGTTAAGCCGTGAGTGAATATATTAGGTAAGAATAAGCTTTAACTGCCGTAGGAAATTTCCTACAGAAGATGGCGTGCATTCTGATATACAACTAAAATAATAAAATCTCTAATCAAAGCCTAAATCTGGGTGTGTTCATTATTTATATTCAAATAATTAATAGATATGTTCAAGGCCAAGATTTTAATCCTACATTCAATTTTTATTACTCATAAATAAATATCATAATATATCAGGAGTCTCAGATGAAAAAGCCATTGGTTAAAATTGCGATATTGTCTTCTTTGGTTATTAGTATTAGTGCCGCTAATGCAGCAGTGCCGACTGCGGAATTAAAAGTCGTCGGCACTGTGACAGTACCAAGTTGTACCGTCGTTTCTCCGGACGCAGGCGTCTATGATATGGGTAAACTGTCTTCTTCTCTAATTAAGCCAGGTAATGCAGTGACTGCACTGGAGCCGATCAACAAAACATGGACGGTAAACTGCGACGCCAATACTTATCTGAATTTTACTCCAGTTGATAACCGTACTGGTTCTTCATCTGACAATTCCCTCACCGCCTTCGGTTTGGGTAAGGTAAACGAGACCGGTAAAATTGGTTACTACACGGTACAAATCTGGAACGCGACTGTTGATGGTAAAAAGTCGAATGTGTTTACTTCGGCATCCGCCTCATTCTCCCCTGTAGCGAATGCTTATCTGGCTACTGGCCTGCGTACCGGTTGGGCTGCGGGTGCCAGCACACAGAGCGCTGGCAAAGTGTTTGTTGCTGATCTGATTGTGACTCCCGTTCTGGCTGGTACTAGTGCGATGAATGGCGCGATCACGGAAGACGCTAAGATTGACGGTTCCCTGACCATGAGATTTGCATTTGGGATATAGTTGGTAATGAACGGATAAGGCCAAGGCTATTTTTGATTGGCAAAACTACTTTTTGTTTAAAATAGTTTTGGTCATTTGTTCTTTATTATTAAGACGTGGTTTAGATATGCCATTGTTTTATTTAACTCTATGGTGAGAATAGATATTTTAATAATTTTAACCTATGAGTTTTTATTGGTAATGAATTTTTCAGGGAATATCTGTGATCGACCGTTGTATTTATCTCCAGTGTATCGCATTGTTTTTCTTTCTTTTTCCTATGCTGGCTTTCCCTATAACAAAAGAGGGGGGTGTGGTTTTTGACATAGAAACGCTGGAGA
The DNA here is from genome assembly GCF_001053095.1 of Yersinia similis. GTDB lineage: Bacteria > Pseudomonadota > Gammaproteobacteria > Enterobacterales > Enterobacteriaceae > Yersinia > Yersinia similis. The sequence goes on from NZ_CGBP01000028.1 coordinate 51,875, forward strand.
AATTAGGTTATTCGGCTGAATTGGCAAAATTCTTCAGCGGTCAGGATAGATTTCTACCCGGTCAACATGATGTCACTGTTATTATTAATGTCAGCAAGACCTACCGTATTGCAGCGACCTTCGATAGCGAAGGGAAACTGTGTATGGATAAAGCGTTACTAATGGCGTTGAAATTACGAAATACAGAGAGTGGCGGCAGTTGTGAGAATATGGAAACCCGGTGGCCGGGTATGGCTGTTAAACTCTTTCCCGGTCAGTTCCGGGTGGAAATGACATTGCCACAAGAGGCGTTTGATCCAGAAATTGAAGGAAGTGAGTATCAGCAAGGAGGGCGTGCACTCTTGCTCAATTACAATATCTTTGGTCAACGGGTCGAAAGTAACAATAGCAACTTTAATCTTGTTCAGGGGCAATTTGAACCGGGGATTAATTTTAAAAATTGGGTACTAAGAAACCGCGGTTCCTACAGTTATAACCAAGGAGTGAGCCAATACTATAATCAGGAAACCTATGCTTTACGCGCGGTTGAATCATTGAAATCCGTGGCTCAACTGGGTGAGTTTGGCTTAGTAGGTAACACTTTTTCGGGTTTGCCGGTAACCGGCGTTCAGTTGTATTCCGATAATGCACAACTGAATGATACACAATTGCTCGTACCCATTGAGGGCATTGCCAATACCAATGCCACCATTGAAATCCGTCAGCGTGGGCGGGTTATTTATCGTACCGTAGTGGCACCTGGTCCTTTTTCGTTATCCAATATCAGTAACTTCTCAAGTGGTGTTAACACTGATGTCAGTATTATTGAAGAGGATGGAACTCAACAGAATTTTACGGTGACGAGCGCCCTTGATATTAACGCGGAACAACAGGCATCCACCTACCAGCTGGCGATGGGGCGTTACCGAGATATATTTATCGGTGAGGACCGGCAGTCACCACTGTTGGTTTCCGGAGAAATGTCATTCAATCCGGCGGCTGCCTTTTATATGACATCTGCTGGGTTACTGTCCTCTGGCTATCAAAATATCCGTGTGCAAAATCTTTACAGTGGATGGGATAAGGCCTGGTTTTCAGCGGCAGCAAGTTATGCTAATACCAAAGACGCAGGACAGGGATACCAGTTTAGCATTCAGAATCAGATGACGATTAACGGTAATTTGAGTGCTTCATGGTCCTCGATTTATGGCTCTGCCAATTACTGGTCACCGGATGATGCTCTGAGCAGTAGCAATAATCTGAATGACCTGATGTTTGGAAAATTAAAAAATGCGACGTCGGTAGCCGTGAGCTGGGCGCACCCACGTTGGGGCGCATTCTCCTATGTTTTATCGAATAACATGTATTATCAGGCCGCTGATCGTACTTATCATATTTTCTCAATGAGTGAGCAATTTGGCAGGGTCACTACCCTGTTGAGTTTTCAATCAAGCTCGCAAGGGCAAAATTCGCTATATGTTGGTATCAATATGCCACTGGGGAATGGGTCTTTAAGTGGTCGAGTGCAACGTAACGATGGCAATGTGGCACTAGGTAGTACGTATCAGGGGCGATGGGGTGATAACAAAGATTATTCGGTAGGGATAACCGGTGACGATAGGCAACGGCGTATCAATGGTTCGATGAATATAAGGACAGCTTACTCACAATTAACCGGCGGGGTTTCTCAAGCGACAAACAATAGCCGGTCCGCATATCTTTCATCACTTGGTTCAGTGGCTTACGCGAATAACACCTTTGCCACATCGTCGTCATCGGTTGGCGATACTTTTGCGGTGGTGAACATACCGAACCAATCAGGTTTGCGCGTTTCATCGCCGAGCAGCGGTATTGCGATTACGGATTATGCCGGGACAGCCTTGCTGCCATTAGTGAGGCCTTACACCGCTTCGAAAGCACAAATAAATACTCAAACATTACCGCTGAATATTCGGCTTAACAGCACCAGTGCCGATTTGATGATGACTCGAGGCACGGTAGCAACCCATAATTTTGAGACAACAGAAACCCGCCAATTGTTGCTAACCATCCGTGGTAGTGAGGGTGAAATGTTACCGATTGGTGCGAATGTACTGGATGAAAAAGGGAATTTTATGGGAACAATTATTGGTGACGGAAACTTTATGTTGGAAAACAAGGCGATTGGTATGACGTTACGCGTCAAGGCAAGCAACCGTGATGAATGTCGTGTGACTTACCGTGAGCCTGAAAAATTTGACCCTGATGTATTGTATGAAGTTGCCGATGCGGTCTGTCAGTGAGTTTTACATTATAAAAGTAGAAGTGACCAAAAAGACCAGACGTGCAGACTTTTGAATATAGGATCTCTTATGCAAAATTCCACTATTCTCCATTGTGATACTGGCGCAACGGTTAGGTCGGTGAATCGCGCCAATCGTTTTAGTCCATTTTTTGTGTTTACTCTGTTGATTTTATTGAGTAGTTGGGCCGCAGTGTCTTACGCGTCGTTTAAATTAGAAAGTACGACGGTGATCTTGCAAGAAAGTGATGCTCGTACCAGTTTTACTATCGATAATATCTCTACCAACCCAATACTACTGGTGACCAAATTAACGGATTTGGATAGCAAAAGTTTCAGTAAGCAGATTTTGATTTCACCCCCAGTGACCCGTATTAATGCAGGGCAAAGCCAGCAAGTGAATTTTGTCTTGAAGAAGGGCACGGTGCTGAACAATGAAGTGTTGTTAAAAGCCTCTTTTGAAGGGGTTGAACAGATCCCAGGTAATGCAGCCGTTATGCCAATTCGTCAGGAGGTCGGCTTTCTGATCCAGCCTAGAGCTGTGCCACAAATTAGAATGCCGTGGCAAACGTTGGTTTTCTCCGCATCAGGCAATAACTTGGTTATTAAGAATCCAGGTAAACATGTGGTCCGCTTAGGGCCTCAGATTATTTTAGTCCCAAGTAATGAGGTGGTTGCACTGGGTAATCCTTATATTATGCCGGAGACCTCCAAACTGTTTCCGATAAAGTCATCACCCACTTCCGTTAAAGTCACACCGCTAAGCCGTTATGGTTTTGTCCAGACTGAAGTCACATTACCGGTAACGCGTTAAGGTTATTTTGATGTGGGGCGATCATCTTTACACAGAGGGCGGTATTTTTTGCCCCAATGGCAGAAATTGATACGCCGCGAGAGTTTGCCGGCTCTGCAATAGCCATTGATTGGCTATTTACCGTCTGTGTTCGGTTACACACTTTATGGTTATTTGCTAGATACCTATCCAGGGATCCAAGGTGTTAATTAGGGGGGTTACATTATGGTGGTGTTCAGTGCATGGGGTTTATCTATGCATCTATACCCAAGTTACTTCAAGATGCAGGTAGGCAGCAACCGAGTAAATCCCCAGGAGCTTAGATAACTAAGTGACTGGGGTGAGCAAGGGCAGCTAACACTCCTGCATCTTGAAGGGCGACGGGGATATACTGGCTAAACCAGTATACCGTTAGCCGTTCGTTTAACTCAGGTGTGGGATATATCTATTACTTTAATTATTTGTCTTCAAATTTATTACATCACAGAAGTATCCGTATAAATTCAAAGGGTATGGGCTGTATTTATAGATATACGTGTTTATGTTCCATTGCATATTGGTTAACGGTATCCAAAGGGGGCAAGGGCTATTTCGTTATGCATAGAAAGCCTTTGAATATGTTATTTCACGGTAACAGCTGCTGGCCACTGCGTAATCCAACACCAGGGGAGTCACCAATGGGCAGCGCTGTTATTTGTGAATACCTTGTTCTATAAGTATTTTACCTGACAAAAAATGGTGTCCACCTTGGGCTATCTCTGTTGTCTGGACTGTGGACAGCGACTTATGCTGCGGGTCTGGCGAAAACAGGTAAAAAGTAACGAGAAAAAATAAATCCCAAAGAGATGGCTTACTATTTTAAAATTGAATTTATCATTATTGATAAAATAACAAGCCAGCAAGGGATTGAAAAGTATGTTATTTGATTGTTTGATTTTTTAATCATGCATAAAAAATGCAATTGATATTGGTATTATTAAATATACAATGAAGGCGGTAATATTCCACTGTATCATTTGTAAAGAAATTGCATATAGCAAGCTTGATACTATTTGATATATTCTCACTTCTCTTTTTATGAGTAAATAAGCAATTAAAAAATAAAAAGATGCAATAACCAAGATGCTCATTTTTATAATTTTCTCATGTTTATTAAAGTAAGATTTTTATATTATATCATACTGTATGTGTGGGTAACTGAAATAATTGCATGAATCCAATTCTCCCTTTAACGTCTTTGTATCTACGCGAACGTTCATACGCAGCTATCCCCGTTATACTTCAAGCTGCATGTGCGTTAGTTGCCTTCGTTCACCCCAGTCACTTACTTGTGTAAGTTATTGAAGATTAATAAGACTTATCCCATAGGCTTATCCCATAGGCTTATCCTGCGGGCAGCATAAATGCTGTTAAAATTGGTTCCCGACCAATTTGTCGCTCAGTTGCCGCCTTCCTGCAACTCGGATTATTGTAGGTATATGTGTGTTTTACACAAAAAATAAGAAATGGAGAAACCCAAACCCCAATATGCAAGATGGATATCTTGACAATATATTCGGCAGGTAAGCACGTTATTTTTTATGAATAAAAATAATATATTTAATACCTGACATTTTTTGGCACTCAGCCATCTAAAAATTGAATTTGATATAAATGTAACAAAAGAAATAATTAGCCTTGTATACCCGTCATACTTCAAGCTGCCAGTAGCGTTGGTTACCTTCCTGCAATTTGAATTATTTTGGGTATATTTTTTTAAATAATGGTCGTGACTCGACTAAAAATTCACGTTTTGTGAGCGGTTCCCACTATCGTTAATGCAAAAAAATCAGAACTGCTGCTTAACGTATAGGTTAGTTTCAGGACTGTTCTCTGTATATCGACAGGGGTTAACCGATGAAGATTATTGATAAAAATGTCAGTACCTATGAAACGTTGCAAAAGGGTTTTAATTTGCGTTGGCCACCCAACGTTGAGCAGGGCGCTGAGACTATCTACATCTGCACGACACCCGACGAAGTTTTTGCTGCTGCCAATACCGCGCTAGCTGCAGGAAATCGCATCACGGTGCGGAGCGGGGGGCACTGCTATGAAGGTTTTGTTTCCAACAAGTTATCTACAGAAAGATTGTCGATCATTGATTTAGGTGAGATGAGTGGTCTGGACTACGATGAAGACAAAACAATAACGTCACTTTGGGACGCGAATAAAAATACTTATCGCTTCAAGAGCCTGACGGGGAATCAGAACTGGAATGGCTATGTTTCGCTATACAAGCGATCTGGCCGGACGATCCCTGGCGGGTCATGTTATTCAGTGGGCGTGGGTGGGCACATCAGTGGCGGAGGTTATGGGTTACTCTCACGTCTGCATGGGCTGACAGTAGATTGGGTCACCGGGGTTGATATTCTGGTGCCAGTCGGGACCTCGCATCGTTTGTCGTTTCGACATGTGCGTGCTGATAGTGTGTCTGAGGTAGACAGGGAGCTATTCATGGCTTGCTGTGGCGCTGGCGGTGGGAATTTCGGTATCATTATCGCCTATTATTTCGATGATCTTCCCAAAGCACCTCAGAAAGCCTACTGGATACCCCTAACCTACCCATGGTCATCCTTAAAAGCGACATTCCCAGCCTTTTTAAAAGCTTATTGGCAATGGTTTGCTGACAATGATGTTAATGCGACCAGTACGAAGGAGGGCGTCGGTAATGGCGGGCTATTTACTTTACTGAAATTAAATCATATCGATGCGTCCAATAATGTCGTGTTGGCCATTCAATACACTGGCCCAAATGGTCAAGTCGGGGGGGCGAATGATATTCCTCTCAATGACTTTATCGAAAAAATGAATGCCGCGGCTGGCATAACACCGACGATATATGATGATTTTATATTGCCGAATATCCCGCCGTTTAAGCACTTGCACTCAGGTCGAAAAATCGGGCGTACTGTGGATGAAAGCGCCTCCATGGATTGGTTGCATGTGACTCAAATGATCAATGGGTCTGGCAGTAATCAGCGTGGAAAATATAAATCTGACTACCAAATCAAGCAGTTTTCAGACGAGATGTGCCATGCTTTGCTGACTCACTTGACTACCGCCACAGCAGATAAGCGTTTCAATCAGTCGCTGGTACAAATTGACTCCTATGGCGGGGCGATCAACCGCCGTGGTATCGGGGCAACAGCCGTGTCCCAAAGGAATTCGCTGCTCAAAGCGCAATACCAGACTTACTGGACGAATGAAGCCGATGACAATACGCACTTAACATGGATCCGCAATATTTATGCGGCGGTGCATAATGGCAAACCTGCTCCTCCTGAGTTCGAGGGATGCTATATCAATTATCCCGATATCGACATGAAATACACCGACTCAGGTGAGGAAGATCCAAATTGGTTGAATCTGTACTATGGCTGGGATACGCAACTGATCAAGAGGCTGATTGCGCTAAAAGCGAGAATCGATCCTAACAATATTTTTCACCATGAACTGTCTATCCCATTAGTTACAGAATTGCCTAAAGCCCCGGTTAATCTCCACAGCACGGGGCAAACTACGACCAGTATCAGTCTCATGTGGGGGATATCGATAGGGGCATTACCTGTTGCCAGCTATGCCATTTACCGTGATGGTCATGAAGTGAAACTTCTGAACGGAACCCAGACTTCAGCGGAAGATGCCGGTTTACAACCGAATACTGAGTATCGCTATTTTGTTGCCGCAGGTGATGAACATGGCAATCTGTCAGTGCCCAGCAATGTACTGACGGTGAGAACCAAAGGCGCACACCCAGCATGGGTACTGAATGGAAGCTACGCTGTTGGTGATGTGGTAAGCAATATGGGTAAACTCTGGCGCTGTATTCAGTCGCACATTGCCTATGATCCATTGTGGGCTCCGGGGGCTAGTGGCGGTTTTACGCTATGGGTGGGGTATACCGCGGGTCGTTAATCCAACAGGAGGTGCCGAGAGGCATCTCCAGACTGCTGACAGCGTTAAATTAAGGGGAAACGTGCCGTAGGGGGCTTAGCGAGGAGCGGCCTTGGGTGCGGTTACCCCTTCACTCACTGCGTTATAAAAACAACTTACCAGCTAACCCGTGCGCCTATTGTGCCGCCAACCGTATAGT
>NZ_CGBP01000029.1 GCF_001053095.1 Yersinia similis
ACCTCGTTAGTGTTGCTCATTATATCTCTAACAAAGTGTCCGGAATGATTAGACCATTACAGCCCTCTTTGATTAACTTTTTGAAAGAGGTGAGTATGTTACTTAAACGAGATATTGATGTACTAGCGGGAACATCTGAGGAATATCGAAGGGTACCGATTCAGGTTGAGGGAATAACCCCCCCACAATCAATCTCACAAGGCTGGCATCCTACCTCATGGCGTGATTTTCCTGCCAGCCAGCTACCGGAATATCCGGATGAGCGTTCCCTCCAGTACTACGAGCAGCTATTGCGGTTAAGCCCGCCGTTAGTACTGGCCACAGAGATCCGCCAGTTCCGCCAGCAGATGGCACTGGTCGCGGAGGGAAAAGCTTTTCTACTTCAGGGTGGAGATTGCGCAGAGTCTTTCGATGGCTGCCAGACTACAAATATCCGCGATCACAGCCTGACGATGGCACAGATGGCTGGCCTGATCCATGATGCCACCGCACTACCAGTGCTGAAAGTGGGGCGTATTGCCGGGCAGTTTGCCAAACCGCGCAGCCAACAGGAAGAGACACGTGACGAAGTGACTCTACCCAGTTTTCGTGGTGAAATCGTTAACGGAGCAGATTTTTCACGTCAAGGACGTACCCCTGATCCGCAGCGTATGCTCCGTGCCTACCACCATGCGGCCGCCACGATGAACCTGTTACGGGCGATGAACCAACCAACATTTCCTGACTACCCTGAGAAATTATTCTCCCCTGCGCCTACTGGCGTTGTTGAAATCGGTAGCACGGAGCACGACTTTCACCTACTGCAGCAAAAACTGTACTCTAGCTACCATCTTCATGTGCGCGAAGATTATGCCCACCGCCCACTATTTACCAGTCATGAAGCTTTGCTATTACACTATGAAGAGGCAATGACGCGTAAAGATACACAAGATGGCGCTTGGTACAACTGTTCAGCGCATATGCTGTGGCTTGGAGAGCGCACTGGCGATCCTAACGGTGCGCATATTGAATACTTGCGTGGGATCGCCAATCCTGTCGGTATCAAATGCGGGCCAAACATGACAACGGAACGGTTGCTAGCACTACTAGCAACCCTTGACCCTCACAAACAGCCGGGGAAAATCGTATTGATTACCCGGATGGGGGTCGATAAGGTTAACGAAAAACTCCCACCATTGCTGCGAGCAGTAAAAGCGAGTGGCCACCCTATTATTTGGGCGGTGGATCCCATGCACGGTAATACTCGTAGCACCCGCTTTGGATATAAAACCCGTAGCTTTGTCCACATCGTAGAGGAAACTCAACGTTTTCTTATGCTGTTACAGGACGAAGGGATACAAAGCGGTGGTCTACATATAGAAATGACTGGTGAGGAAGTAACAGAGTGTACCGGTGGGCTACAGCACATTGATGATGGCGATTTAGCATACCGTTATTTGACTCTGTGTGACCCTCGACTTAACCGAACACAGTCACTGGAATTGGCGTTCCTACTGGGAGCCGCGTGGCATGCAAAAATTGAGGAAATCAACGCCACAACCCTAAAATATCAGTCCACCTAACCCAGCAAACATCGTTTCAATTTTTTCAGTTCAAGATTGAGATGATAACGTCACTCTTGGGTGCGTTTTTTATTGGGATGACAGTCTGTCATGGATGACATCAGAGTAAGGCGCTTGCCCGGTAAGTTCAAAGTTGGTTGGCGCACAAAGCTAACATCTACATACCGGGGCGCCCAAAAACCGCCTTAACTCAACGTCAGCACCCAAGCTACGGAGGCTATATTGTTCGCAGAATGAAGTTGTAGTGGATCACTCATTCAGGACACTGAATGAAGCGCGGGAAATCATAGAGCGCTGGCTGAACGAATACAACAGCGAACGACCTCATGAATCCCTGAATAATTTGACGCCGAAAGAATACCGGCTGATGACTGAAAACACGGAGATCTCAAAAAGTACGTGGAACTAAAACGGGTGTGCTTACAGAAGTAACATCGATAGCCAAATTTAGTGTTCCACTTCACATAGATTAAATTATACGGCATAAGTTATGGTAAAGTTAATGTAGATTCTGAGATTAGGTAGACGTACTCGTTCACCAGTTAACAGACTCCAAAAACTATTAGCACTAAAATTATTCCCTAGCGTGACAACTTATTTTGTGATGATGAAATACAATTCAATTTAACATATAGCACACTGGCAGTGTTAAATATCAGGAAAGATAATGTTAGAAATTTTCGATGTCAGATACGACGAGTTGACCGATATACGGTCTGAGGACCTATATAAATTAAGGAAAAAGACGTTTAAGGATCGTCTTAACTGGGAGGTGAATTGCAGTAACGGCATGGAGTTTGATGAATATGATAATTCTGATACGCGCTATCTCCTTGGTATTTACCAAGGTCAACTAATCTGCAGTGTCCGTTTTATAGAACTTCACCTGCCTAATATGATCACCCATACTTTCAATGCACTCTTCGATGACGTGGTATTACCTAAAAGGGGCTATATAGAATCGAGCCGTTTCTTCGTTGATAAAACCCGTGCCAAGTTGCTTTTTGGGAGCCATTACCCCATAAGCTACTTATTCTTTTTATCGATTATTAATTACTCCCGACATAATGGATACACAGGTATTTACACTATCGTCAGCCGAGCGATGTTGACCATCCTTAAACGATCAGGCTGGCAGGTTGAGGTGATTAAAGAAGCACATATTACCGAAAAAGAAAGGATATACTTACTGCATCTCCCGATAGATCGGGACAATCAAGCACGGCTGCTTTTACAGGTTAATCAGCGTTTGCAGGATTCATGTTCCGTATTAAATACATGGCCTATATCGTTGCCCGTTATGCCAGAATCGGCTTAATAATTTCCAGCTCAACACCAAGCCTGATTGCCTGCTTCGCATTAATTACGCCCAACTTTTTTACCACATTTCCTATGTGATATTTTACTGTTCTGGGGGTGATATTTGTGATTATGGCAATCTCTTGATAGGTTTTTCCCATGCTGGCCCAGTAGAGTACTTCATTTTCTCGTGGGGATAGAATGGCTTTACCGGGCATACCTACCCCCTGACGTTCTTGGATATTCATATTTCTTTGACTCAGTGTAAGCATCTTTTCATGGGTTTCTATCAGGAGCATTTGTAGCCTGTCCCTATCATTCAACACTCTGCTTTCTACTTCATTCAGAGCACTATCGTCCATAATGAGTGACAACATCGCCAGATTATTCATTGTATCGTGCAGAACAAAAGTGAAACCATTAACAATGTTATATTTCTTAGAGAGTGTGAAAATTTTTGATAATTTCAGCTCAGAAAGGACCGTGATATTTTCATCCCAAGAGAATGGAGAGAACCGCCTGAAAGCTATCAGGACAACAGGATCTATATTCTGGTAATTATTAGTTGTATAGAGTTCAGCCCATTCATTTGGGTAGCTAGTGACAATAAAAATATCGCCTGGATTTTTTTTATTGATCACCATATAGGTATATTTAGGACTGTCGTAGATGGTGAGTTTTCTGTCGATATAATCACGAAGTGTTTCTATTACCTCATTACTCCTATTGAAAACAGAATGCATTCCTTTTCTCCATTTACTGTACTAAGGTGCAATTGGAAATTGCACCTTAGTACAACTACCGCCCCATACCAGTCCCCGTATAATGAATAGAGTAAGTTGATGTAAAAACCTAGCTACTTGAGTCAGGTGACAACAATAGTCCAGTCAATACCAGGGAAAAACCAAAAATAATAAAGGAAAATGCTACAGAAGTGCACTTGTTTCTGCAAGTAGAACTTCTGTAGCATTTAATATAATGTCCAATCTCCCCTCATTTTTTTACCAAATGTTCGGCAAAGAGTCTTCTTTCGATTATTTTCCTCTAGCTCCTTGTGAATTTCTTATCTGAGATCTATATCATTAATGAATTTTCCAAACTCAGTCAGTTTGTCTTTTAGCAATTGAATATAATACAGAACGTGAGTTGGACTCTCATCGTAAATAAACAATTCCCACTCAAAAAATATTGTGATTTTGGTGCGTAGATATGGTTTTAATTGATCAATTCAAAAGAAAAATATTGTCAGCCGCAATCGAAATCGAAATCATTCAAATATAGTTAGACTCTGCAAATTTTAGTGTCCGAAAATAATGAGTATAGAGCCTGTTCAACATTACCGCCATGCCAACCAGCAACAGCATCAATGAGTGGCAAGGATGCAACGCTGGCTTAATAGGTGCAACCAAATAGTAAAAACAACAGTAACGAATCTGCCAGTGGAAAAGGTGGCCCCGCTAATGCGGGCGATATTCCTGCCTATGATACGGTTTACCGGACAGCTCAGGCCACTGTACTGCGCCTTCCGTCAGTTCATACCGCCAGTGGTGATACGCTTCCCGCTAGCGAAAAAGCGTTGACAACTCAATATGTGGAAAACTTGATCGTTGATGATTTTCAACAGCTGGAGTTTTATGATGAAAAAACAGGTAACAAGCTGAAATACAGCCTTTTCATCCCCAAAAACAATAGATACAGAAAAAAGCCCTATTGATTATTTGGCATTTCGTGAAGGTACGGTTATTCCTGAGCGGCAATCCACCGAAGGTGCCAGTGGGCATCGCAATACCTGGCGAATTGCCTATACCATTTCCCTCATACGCGAATGGATTTTCAGACAATCGCGTTAGTCGATTGACGAGGGCTTATCCAACGCCGCACGCTTCTCCTTGATCGTTCGGCGGCCCTCCCCCCTCCACAAAGCGAAGATTTGTTGCGCATTAAAGCCGCTCTCAGGCCATGCATAATCAGAGAGCCTACCTTTAAGCAATAGATCATTTTGTCGAAACGTCCCTTCCCTATTATAAATTCAACACTAATACTTAAACTAGAAAGTTATCAGTGGCTTTATAAAAATAGATAAAGAAGAAACAATTATAAATAAATTCAAGAACATGTTCATTTAATTATGTTCGTTCTGAGTTACTCAACCTGAAGATAACCGAAGGGATATCTTAGATATTTCTGACACGTAAATGTTAACTGAAATATATAAATCAATGGAGTTTTATGATATGAAAAACAAAATAATGCCACAAGTTAATCGCGAGGAGCGCAGATCATTTTTACAAAAATCGATTGCTGTCGTTGCTACCGGTGTAGTGACTAGTGCATTCTCTGCTCCGAACGTTACATTAGAGAAAGATGCCAAGCCTCAACCTGGAACATGTACTTTATCTGTTGAACAAATGGCTGGCCCATATATTAAAAGCAATATGCCAATAAGAAGGAACATAGCAGAAAATGAAAATGGTGTGCCTTTACTCCTTAAAATAACAGTTATCGATTCAAATTCATGCCGCCCATTAGAATATTATTACGTTGATATATGGCACTGTAATGCTCGGGGGCATTATTCTGGATGGAGCTATGTTGACCCTGATAAAGAAGCACCAAGTGGAGAAGTTGCGAGTATCAACATGACCGATGATAAAAGTTTTTTAAGAGGCTCACAGGTAACTGATAGTAATGGACTTGTTAGGTTCACCAGTATCTGCCCTGGGTTTTATGCCGGGCGTGCTGTTCATATTCATTTTGCCATCAAGCCACCAAAAGCATCTCCTCAGGAGATGGATAAATATTCATTTATTAGTCAACTTTATTTCCCGGAAGAGTTCAATAGAGAAATAGAAGAACGGGCTGAATATTCACTTAGAAAAATCAATAGATTAATAAATAGTAATGATGAAATATTTAATGAAGCAAATGGTGAGAATGCAGTCCTCGCCGTGAGTAAAATCAATAAAAATGATATTAATGATGGTGTTTTGGCAGAGATAACGATAGCAATAAATAAAGATATCTTATCCAAGAGAATTGAACCCAAGGATATTTTAAAAATAACATAAACCCATTCAAATTTTTGTAACATTAAATCAATAGGTTATATTTTTATGAAAACGATTCCATCATACACCGAACCCATTTACAGCGAAGAAAACGGCTGGCTATAGAGTATGGCTTACAGCTCAAGGAAATAGGATGGCGGATATCACGATGCAACAGCCCCCTTTTTAGCACAGGCCATAAAAGTGCGTGCCCAATACACGCTCATCACCGCTAACTGCCCCCATGCCTGGCGCTGCCACAAAAGTTGCAGGGCAGACCGGTTATTCACCCACAGAATGTACCGGCGAAGGCTCGGGAACACAGACTAAAACAGTCCAAGAAAACATCCGCACCCCCAATTCACCATTTGGATTGTCCGATCCACCCAACCTGTTGTTTCCTTGAGGTTATTACACCAGAAAGGACATCAGCATGCTGAGCAGAGAGGACTTTTACGTGATAAAGCAAATGTGCCGACAGGGTGCGTATATCCTCACTGTTCAGGATCACGTTATTGAGTTTTGTCAGCCGTCTGAGGCGCTGTTTTGTAGCGCCTTATTACATTTTATTTTTACAGACCACCGAATGCGGTTAACCAGTCTTTCTCAAATTTCTCTACAGCAGCAGCTACTGCCGGGGCAGAAATAATCTGTTCTGCCACGTCAAGCGGCAAAGTGATCGACTCACATCCAGCCATGAGACATTCCAATGCCTGACGTGGAGTTTTGAAACTAGCCGCCAGCACTTTCGCTCCTGGTGCATGAAGGGTGAGCAACTGTTGTAAATCCTTAACGGTCTGAATACCGTCCCCCCCCTGAGCATCAACCCGGTTCACGTAGGGAGCCACATACTCAGCACCGGCAAGTGCAGACAATAAACCTTGAGCCGCACCATATACAGCAGTACCCAGTGTTGGGATGCCTTCCGCTTTTAGTAACTTGATGGCTGCCAGCCCTTCTGCAGTAACGGGTACTTTTACCACAAGATCATTAATTATTTTACGGAGCTTTTTCGCTTCCTCTACCATTTGTTCTGCACGAGGGGCCATAACTTGAGCAAAAAGACGCCCCTTCCCACCTAATGCTTCTCTGAGTTCCGGCAATACCACATCCACAGGTCTTTTACCGCTGGCAACAATACTGGGATTAGTTGTCACCCCTGCCAGTGGAAATACGCGCGCCAGACGTTTTACCGCAGCGACATCAGAGGTATCGAGATAAAGTTCCATTACTTGCTCCTGAGGAAAATTGTGATGGTTAGCAAATTTTTTTCAGTATATCGATAAACAGCCTCTTTTTATTGATTGAAGTCAAAGTTACTTTCTTTCGAAAGTCATTTAATCTTCATACGAAATGAAAGGGCGATTTTATGATTTTTAACATCCAGCGTTATTCCACACATGATGGCCCCGGCATCCGCACGGTGGTGTTTCTAAAAGGATGTTCCTTGGGTTGCCGCTGGTGCCAAAACCCAGAGAGTCGTTCACGCCATCAAGATCTCCTGTTCGATGCGAGATTTTGTCTCGATGGATGTGAGCTTTGTCAAAGAGCCGTACCCGAAGTGATAGAACGAACACTGAATGACCTGTTGATTTTCAGGGAAAAAATACAGCCAGAGCACATTACTATTCTGAAAGATTGCTGCCCAACTCAGGCGTTAACCGTCAGTGGAGAGGAAAAAGAGGTTGAGGACATTATGGCAACGGTCAGACGCGATAAAGCGTTTTACGATCGCAGCTCGGGAGGCATAACTCTCTCGGGTGGGGAACCATTTATGAATCCAACACTGGCGGAACAGTTGTTCTGTAAAAGCCATGCAGAGGGCATCCACACTGCGGTGGAAACCTGTCTGCATGTTCCATGGCGGTATATTGAACCTTCTCTGCCTTATATCGATCTGTTCCTTGCCGACCTGAAACATGTCGATGAAAAAAAATTCAGTGACTGGACGGGGGGATCTGCCAAGCGAGTACTGGATAACCTGCGCAGGGTTGCCGCGGCGGGTAAGAAAATGATTATTCGTGTTCCCCTTATTCAAGGATTCAATGCTGATGAGGAATCTATCAAAAAAATTGTTGACCTTACAGCAGATGAGCTTGGTGTCAGCGAAATCCATTTTCTGCCCTATCACACACTCGGCATGAATAAGTACCGGTTGTTGAACCAACCCTATTTCGCACCAGATAAGCCGCTGGACTGCCCGGAGTTACTGGCCTTTGCTCAGTCATACGCGCAACAAAAAGGCCTGAGGGCTACTTTAAGAGGATAAGATGATGACTACCCTGAAACTCGATACTTTAAGTGCCCGTATCAATGCCCATAAAAATATCCTGATACATATTGTCAAACCGCCAGTCTGCACAGAACGAGCGCAGCATTACACCCAGATATATCAGGAAAACATGGACAAGCCGATGCCGGTTCGGCGTGCTCTGGCATTAGCTTACCACCTGGCAAATCGTACGATTTGGATCAAACATGATGAGTTGCTCGTAGGCAACCAAGCCAGTGAAGTTCGCGCAGCGCCCATCTTCCCTGAATATAGCGTCTCGTGGATTGAAAAAGAGATCGATGACCTGGCGGATCGTTCAGGAGCGGGTTTCTCAGTCAGTGAAGAAAACAAACGGGTGTTACATGAGGTTTGCCCATGGTGGCGTGGCCAGACCGTACAGGATCGCTGCTACGGTATGTTTACCAACGAGCAAAAAGAGTTGCTGGCCACCGGTATTATTAAAGCCGAAGGGAACATGACCTCCGGAGATGCACATCTGGCAGTGAACTTCCCGCTGGTATTGGAAAAAGGAATAGATGGCCTGCGTGAAAAGGTAGCTGAGCGCCGTTCCCGCATAAACCTCACTGTATTAAACGATTTGCATGGTGAGCAGTTCCTGAAGGCGATTGATATTACACTGGAAGCCGTCAGCAACCATATCAAACGTTTTGCCGATCTGGCCCGAAAAATGGCGAAGGAAGAGACTCGCACTGAACGCTGTGCCGAGTTGCTCGCCATTGCCGAAAACTGCGATATTATTGCTCACGAACCGCCGAAGACCTTTTGGCAAGCGCTGCAATTGTGTTACTTCATTCAGCTTATCCTCCAGATTGAATCCAACGGCCACTCTGTATCCTTTGGACGAATGGATCAGTATCTCTACCCACTGTATCGCCGCGATGTAGAGCTTGAGCAAAATATCAGCCGTGAGCAGGCGATTGAGATGCTGCATTGCTGTTGGCTAAAATTGCTTGAAGTGAATAAAATTCGTTCAGGTTCCCATTCCAAAGCCTCTGCGGGTAGTCCGCTATATCAGAACGTCACCATTGGTGGCCAAAATCTGGTGAATGGTGAAGCCGTTGATGCCGTGAACCCACTCTCATACGTTATTCTCGAGTCCTGTGGCCGCCTTCGTTCCACCCAGCCCAATCTGAGCGTTCGTTATCATGCCGGAATAAGCGACGATTTCCTGGATGCCTGTGTTCAGGTGATCCGCTGTGGCTTTGGGATGCCAGCATTTAATAATGATGAAATCGTGATCCCGGAATTTATTAAACTGGGCATTGAACCGGAAGATGCTTATCAGTATGCAGCTATTGGTTGTATCGAAACCGCTGTTGGCGGCAAATGGGGTTATCGCTGCACAGGAATGAGCTTTATCAACTTTGCACGGGTGATGCTTGCAGCCATGGAGGGGGGGCGTGATGCTACCAGTGGGAAGGTCTTCTTGCCTCAGGAAAAAGCGCTCTCACAAGGCAACTTCAACCACTTCGATGAAGTCATGAAAGCGTGGGATACTCAAATTCGCTACTACACTCGGAAATCCATCGAAATTGAGTATGTCGTGGATACCGTTCTGGAAGAAAATGCCCATGATATTCTTTGCTCGGCGCTGGTTGATGACTGCATCGAACGGGCAAAGAGTATCAAACAGGGTGGAGCAAAATACGACTGGGTATCCGGCCTGCAAGTGGGGATCGCGAATCTGGGTAACAGTCTGGCTTCTGTGAAAAAACTGGTCTTTGAACAAGGAACGATTGGACAACAGGAGTTAGCGAAAGCCCTGTCAGATGACTTTGAAGGACTCACAAATGAGCAATTGCGTCAACGTTTGGTGAATGGCGCACCAAAGTATGGTAATGACGATGATACCGTTGATAATCTACTGGTGCGCGCCTATCAGACCTATATTGATGAGATTAAAAAATACCATAATCCGCGCTATGGCCGTGGCCCGATTGGTGGTAACTACTATGCAGGGACGTCATCCATCTCAGCTAATGTGCCGTTTGGCGCCCAGACGATGGCAACACCGGATGGACGAAAAGCAAAAACCCCGCTGGCGGAAGGGGCAAGCCCAGCCTCTGGTACAGATCACCTTGGGCCAACGGCCGTAATCAGTTCTGTGAGTAAACTGCCTACTGGTTCGATTCTTGGTGGGGTACTGCTAAACCAGAAACTCAACCCATCCACTCTGGAGAATGCCAGTGATCGTCAGAAGCTGATGATATTGCTGCGGACCTTCTTTGAGGTACATAAAGGCTGGCATATTCAATACAATATCGTGTCGCGAGAGACACTGATAGAGGCGAAAAAACATCCTGACCAATATCGTGACCTGGTCGTCCGAGTCGCAGGTTATTCCGCTTTCTTTACCGCCTTGTCTCCGGATACGCAGGACGATATTATTACCCGTACTGAACATACTCTGTAATTAGTGATAATGGCGTGGCAATATTTCTTGTTGCGCCATTTTTTCTTCATCTTTTGATTTTATTTTTCCATTTTGCCAGCATTGCTTCAGATAGTGTCTGATAGGCACTTAATGACTACTGCAATGATAACCATTCCATTAATTAGCAATTACTCAGATTTTCCCAGTTCATTCATTACGCCCATCCCTTGGACATATTTTCTTGGAAATAAAACATACCCTTATTACATTAATGGATAAAATGCATATTATCTTTCGATCGAAAATTAAATTTATTTCTAAAGAATTGAATTGTAATTTCTTATTTCCTTTTTTTTGTTTCTTATGGATAATGAATTCGAAAAGTTAGAGGTGTGTTCTTGTGAGTTTTTGGATCTTAATTTTAACATTTTGAGCATATTGACAGGGAAAATATGAACGCAAGACAACAATTGATACTACAAAACGTCATTGAAAAAGGAAAAGTCACTGTTGCGGAACTGGCTAAATTGACTGGAGTTTCAGTTGTTACGGTTCGTCAGGATCTTAATCATCTTGAGCAGAGAGATTATTTGCGACGTGTACATGGCTTTGCTGTCGCTATTGATACAGACAATGTTGAGACTCGGATGATGAGTAATTTTCATCAAAAAAAATGCCTTGCAGAGTATGCGGCCTCAATCGTTGATGATGGAGAAACCATTTTTATCGAAAGTGGTAGTACGAATGCGATCCTCGCCAGATTATTAGGCGAAAAGAAAAATCTAACGATAGTCACTGTCAGTTCTTATATCGCAAATTTACTTCGCAATTCCCAATGTGAAGTCATTTTACTTGGAGGCATCCTCCAGAAACGTAGCGAAAGCATGGTAGGCTCATTAACGCGCTTGGTGTTAGAACATGTTCATTTTAGCAAAGCGTTTATAGGTATTGATGGTTTCAGGTCTGAGACCGGATTTACCGGACGTGACATGTTACGTGCCGATGTGGTCAATTGTGCGTTGAATAAAGGGGCTACCAATATCGTACTCACCGATAGTACGAAGTTTGGCCAGATCAATCCTCACCCCCTTGGGCCGACACATTTAATCAGTCACGTTATTTCAGATGCGGGACTAAGCGAAGACTTTCGCCAGAAGTTACATGCACTGGGTATCAAAGTTACAATACCAGACCAAATTATAATGTAACGGTCAAATATAGCCTAGGGGTGTCTATTGAGGGAGTTTGAGGTGAGTAGACCCGCCGGTTACCCAGTCAGGCCCCTCCTCATTATTAGAGCCGGGCTTAGCCGCATTCACTTTTGATGCTAACTCTTGCGGTTTCCTACTCGATGCACAACTGTCTATTTGTGGAGCAAGCCTGGGAAATCATTGGTAGCTATTAGCCATCGTATCCCAATAGATAAAACTGATGGTTTTCGCAAACCAATTTTTATTTCCCGATAATACTCAATAGTTTAAGGTATATATAATAAATCAATATAGATTATTAATGAGGATAGTTTATTGTCGTTTTTGGAGATAAAATATGACGCCAATCTTAATTGCAAGGAATTAGTGAATACTCCCATTGAGTTCATATATATGTTCCTCGATAGCAACTGCACTGAGCGTTAGAAACGCTATCTTAACGCCCATAGATTAATTCTTGTAAAATAAATGATAATATCAATTATATTCGATTAAAGATAATCGCTCTCGCCTGTATAAATTCTGTAATTCATCAAGCTGACAGTATAGCGTGAAAACCTTATTATATAAGATAATGCCATCTTCTGTTAAGATAAGACCTTGCCCTTTTCTAATAAACAACTTAACACCCAGAGTATGTTCTAATTTTTTCAAACTTCTGCAAATGGGAGACCGCGTAACAAATAGCAACTCAGAAGCTTTACCTAACGACTTAACATTTGCAACCGTAATGAAATTCAATAATTCCTTTGAAATAAACACTATTACCTCCATATTATTACACATTGTTTATGGCTGCTGTAGGTAGTCCGTTAATAGTAAAAACCTTTCACTGCAACTTGTTTAAAACAAGCAAGGTCATTTTATTTATATTAATTATTACCTTAAGTGAAAAGTACATTAAAAATAGCCAATATTAAATGTAAAAATACCATCCTATAGAAAAATTCAGATTAACGATCATTAATTAAGCTATTAACATTGTGATATCATCTTATTCCAATGATTATCATACGAACATAATATAATCGTGTCACATCCACTCTAATCTGTCTCGTTCTAATTTTTAATTCTAATACCAATACCTTTAATAAAAACAACGACTGCATCACTACAATGACAACCAACAAGAATACTGACTTATTGAAAATCATTTAATTGGATAATTTTGTTCAGTGAAAAAATATTTAGGTTAAGATCGCCCCCATATTAAAGAGACGATTGATAAAGGCAGATCGTTTCCGAACTCTAACTTCCTGTTCATCACGACGTAACCAAAAATAAAATTACATAACTATATGCGGGATTTTTGCTCGATGTTGGCAGATAATGACTTGATCGGTGTCACTTCATCTTTTTTATCACTCAGGCTAATCGGCACGGTAATGCAATAATTAAGCGAAAGACGTGGCCGATTACCTAATGACTGCCAGAAGTTCCCCAAACTGTTCAGGTTTTCTTTGGGTGGAATAACCTGCGTGTAGGCTCCAGGAATACCTGTCAATTGGCGGTTGTTAATTAACGCATCCAGTACCTGAGACATGACCAATATTGCCTGATTGTCTGGCTGACTATCCGGGCTACTGGCATCTGTAGCCGGCCCGGTAGACTCCCAATACGTAATCAGATAATTGCACTTGATATTGACCCAACCGGGTAATAACCGCCCCGCTTCGGCATTAAACCCGCGAGACTCAGCGGAGCGAAGTTGTAGATCTTCGTGTATATCATAAAGAAATACACTTACCACAGCGTCAGACTGTGCGGCATCAACATCCGGTAAATCAAAACGAATAGCGACTTCGTTATTCAGATACTCACGCAACATAGTCTCCATGGCTTTATTCACTTCGACTATTGTTTTATATTTCGACATGCTAAATCCTCTAAGTTAGTTATAACTACTGAATGTTTAAAATGGTTCTATTTTAATTTCTCGCTAACTTTTCACTAAAACATTAAATGGCGAGTCGGCCTGTTTTGGCTAACTCACGCATTAAGGCAGCCTCGATATTAATATGACTAACTTCTTGATTTTCATTTTCTCCGGAAAAAAATGAGGCCAACAAGGCGATATTCCGGATATTAGCTCCAGTTATATTCGCTCTCTGAGCTAATTGACTAAAATCCACATCAGAGGAAACCTTAATGTTTTTTGGCCATATTTTTTGCCACATTTTATGTCGTAATGCCTCATCCGGATAAGTGAAACGTGTAATAAAGGTAAAGCGACGATTAAAAGCGCTGTCTAAATGATTGCGATTATTGGTAGATAAAATAACCAGACCAGGATAGCTTTCCAGGCGCTGTAACAGATAAGACACTTCAATATTAGCGTGTCTATCCTGAGCATCTTTAGTTTCGCTGCGTTTACCGAATAATGCATCTGCTTCATCAAAAAATAAAACGCCGGCGTCCAACTCCGCCAAATCGAAGATACGGGAGAGATTTTTTTCAGTTTCGCCCACATATTTATTAATTACCGTTGAGAGATCGACTTTGATTAAATCCACACCAATGGTATTGGCGAGCACTTCCGCTGCCATGGTTTTCCCCGTTCCTGAATCACCGTAGAATAGCGCACTGATCCCTATGCCGTAGCTAACCTTATCTTTAAAACCGCTCGCTAATACTTTTTCCCGATATTTAATTGCGGTGAAGATCTCGTGTAATTGTTGCATGATATTATCTGATACCAAGAGATCGCTTAATGTACGCTTCGGCGTAATTCTTTGCGCTAACTGACCAAAGTTCTGCTGGGTACGTAAATTTAATGCCTTTTGAATATCATATTGTTGCAATATATCCGCAGAGTTACGTTGTTGCTGATAGAGTTCTGCCTCCTGCAAAATAAGCGGTAAACTTTCCGGATTAAAGTTATAACGCTGGCTTAGCATGATGGGATCAATATCTGCTGAACGGTTATCTGGCAACTGGGTAATTAACAGTTGAATTTTTTCCTCATGAGTAAAGATCGGCATTTTTATTTGCAATGTTGGCGTTTTTTTTAGCCATAGTGGTGGAGAATACGGTTCAACCAAGCAAACTACCCTTAATCCCGGCTGGTTCAATAATTCGGATAAGGACTCAAGTAGTGAGGTATTCGTCTCCATCAATGCGCCCAGGTTGCGTATTACCATACCCGCTCCCCACATCCTGGCTTCCCGCAGCAGGTGTTTTAACCGTACTAATATTGCATTGTCATCGTTCTCAGTACATTTCCCCATATCAACCAACAGAGTCTGTCGATTTTCTGATGCAAAGATATTAGCGACAGTATAAGCCCTGGCACTCCCCATCATTCCTCGCAGGAATACAACCGGACGAGGTTCAATACCCTCAGTTAATAACACCGCTTCCAGCGATTGTTTTAAGCTTGCAGGATAAAAGGGCAGTGCCGATGGCGCTGACCATTCAGCACACTGTGTTAATGCCGGAGCCAGATAATGATGCCCAAGTAAAAAATGGTAAACACCACTATCGGCAATAAAAGTGGTTTGGCTCCATGCCAGGTTTTTTTTATTGCTATCAATCGATATTAGCTGACAACCGATCAAAGGTGCCCGGTGTAAGAAGCTGGCTTGCTGCGCCCGCTTCTCCATTTCTGAATAACAAAATAAGTCTAATGCCAATGAAAAACTGGGTAGCTGACTTTGTTGTTCCCCTTGAATCAAAGAAAACAGCCCATAATAGCGCTTATCAAAATGAGGTAATAAACCCAATAACAAGGTGTCTCGCTCAAAGTCAGTGAGTTTAAAGCGGTTAATCAGGCTAGTTAAACCTTCTGCCACCGCTGAATGTTTATTTCCCAGGGGGATCTTTACCGTCTGCGTGACTGCCGCCCAATGAGGTTTGCCAATGGGTTGGTTAATTCGCGCGGTTACCTCTTCTTCGCTTAACAAAAACTCATTAAACAAATCGTGTCGCGGTTTGTCGAGGCGATAACAATAATCCTGCAAAGCAAGATCTATGCGTTCCAGTTCGCGAAATAGCAGCGATAATTGGCACTCGTTATGCTGATTAAAGACAGGCTGAAAGTCTGAAGAGAGTGTCATATATTTACTCGGCTAGGAATATTAAGTGGAATACGTTATAGCCATTGAATACTCAATGGTTGTTGCAGCCAGTTAAAACAGGCCATATTCATCGGCCACGGCCAGGTATTGATCAACGCATCATAAGCTTCTGGGTTAACCCCAATCGCCACCGCACCATCAAGCCAAATAATTTCGCCTGGGCGCTGGAGAAATAGAGTACGAATATCTTTGGCCCCCATTCGTTTCCAGGCGGGAAGCTGCTGTCGGATTTTTTCTAACCATTCTCTGATCAAGACTTTTTGTTCCGCCGCCGGTGTACGCCATGCCGTATCGAAATGAATGGGTAAGCCACAAATCACTTTATTCAAGGACAGTCGCCCGTCAGATATTTCGTCATCCCCCCAGATGAGCCAATCAAGCAAACATACCGCCTCTATCTGTGCTTGCTGATGAATAAACACCTGCTTTTCTAACAAATCAAAAACGCTAAAAAATGTTGATAGCAGTGGCCAAAAAATCAAACAGCCCGCATTGCTAACCGCCAAAACCTCTCCTGATCTTAGCGTAGTGACAAGGCTAGAATCTGAGATATCTATTTCTACTCCATGGGTTAAACCTGACACGGCTGATGGCGTTTTTTGTGGCAGCCATTTTGGCTGAGTCGATATAGCTTCAGGGTTATCCTTTGCCACTGCACTTTGGTTGCTAAAATAGTGCTCCGCCGCAGTAATTAATTGTGCTGACGTAACTATTGATTCATGGCTGAGTTGCGCTGCCATAGCGATTGACCCCAGGCTATCTTCGGCCAGTAAACAGCATAGTGCCTGCTGTGCCGCCGGTGGAAGAATCATCGCCAAACGCCGCTGTCCCAACGGTTTTAAGCAGTGTTTTGCCAGCATGGGTAACCACTGCGGTGGTTGGCGATGGATGTGGTGCCAGAGATCCTGCGTCATCGACCTGCTGTTGCCGGTATCCATGGGGGAGCGCGGATTTAATGCCGCTGGCCAGTCACCTTGTTGTAAATAGTGATCAACCGCAGCTATCAATGCCTGCCCTCGCACTGGCCCAGGAAAGGGATCCGCTAAGGACTGCTGTTCAGATTGAACGGATGTTCTATTTTTTACATTATGGCTCCCGAATAACCCCCCGGGTTGCAGGCTGACTTTATCGGATGAAAACGTAGGTTTAGCGTCATAATAGGCTGATAATTCTTTTTCTAATGCTATGGCTAATTTATCCGCCAGTTGGGTTTCAAATACGTTACTTTTGATGTCCCCCAGGTCCAGAGTAATACAACCGAGGAATAAATCAGCTTTCCTATTTAATGTAAGCTTGTGGACTTGCCCTTTAATAATCTCACTTAGTTTCTCATGGAATAAATGAGAAATTTGTGAAATTAACTTATCACTACTAATGCTAAAAGTTTCAATGACTATTTTATTTTTATGTACTAGAGATTTCATTGGAAGCTTAGATTGATTCATTGAGTAAGCTTACCTCACATATGAGTTTTTATAAATATGTAGCAATGAGTCTTTCTACGCTCATTGCTATTAACTAACAGTCAAATCATGCTTTCATAATAAAAGCCAAAAGATAATAAGGCGGCACCATATTCACTGAATGGCCATGAGCTGGTTCTACGATGGAAATATTATGAGTATGCTCCTCACCCTTACCGGATGTTGACGTCTCAAATAGATAAGCCATAACATCTCCTCCATTATTTTTGTCATATGAAATCACATTATCGATGGTATTCTTAAGCATGCTTCTTTCTTTATTTTCCATAGTTTGGCTATAATAATTTGAGAAACCTAGATTTTGGTAATATCTCATTCCATCATAATGAGAATGCTCAGGTAATTGTTTGGTATTTAAAGCCATTGGCATCACCGTCGCGTCAACACCTGTTTTTACTTTAGTTGTCAATATTTCATATTGTTTACTTGCCCTCTCACCGGATAATTTATCAGTGCTGCCACCGCTATCTTCGGCGTTGATTGTAGTGCTCCCGGCAATAAATCGGTCCCTCAAATCCGGTGTATTATTGGTACCATCACAAAACAACCAACCTATTGGAACGATACTGCCTGAAAACATCAGAATCATTCCTTTTTGGAAAGCGAATTCCTCTGTTATACGGATACCCTCAGTGGTGACTTCCATCCCTCTGCCGGGTTTAGCCGATAAGCCACTACTATCCACCGCTAACCCGCTGATAGTTTTTAGCCTTACTGACAAACGCTCTGTACTGTCCAATTGTAGCCCGACGCCGGGGCCGGGGCCTGGGTCTCCTTCTTCCCTGGGGGCCAAACCAACCGCTTTACGCCCCACATCCGCAATATCAATTAATTGGTTAAAATCTGTTTGCAGGGGAATACTGCCCTCTTTAAACCTTTCTTTTAAATGATCCGTTGTTATCTCTATCGCTGCTCCCCTCTTTAATACTTTCTGTTCTTGGTCAGTGCTTAAAATATTCGTATCTTTCATGCTTAACTCCATAAATAAGTTTAATAGAATTTAATTAATAGGATGGGCTATTCATCACGTTCTTGTGGTATATAGTACAATTCATTCTGAATTATCATGTTTTCATTCCACTGGTTCTCCTCGCTACCAACAACGTCGGTGCGCTGAGCCTCGGTAGCAATACGCATAGTACCAATACCCGTTGTACCAGAGGGCATTTTCCCTAACGTTAGACTTTCCAGAATAGAATAAGAGGTATCACCCAATGGGGTACCATTATTCTGCCAACGTTGATAAGTACTGCCGAAGTTTAAAAACTGATTGTGCCCCATCCAATGGATGATCATAGAAATATGGGCGGGTAATTCAGTGATAATAGTATCTTTAACCCACTTCTCTAATTTATACGGGTCCACGTTGGGTGATTCAATTAAGTCACTATTCATCACCGCGCTAATGACAAATGAGAATCGGTCAGTACGCCCATATTCATCACCAGAGAAATGCCAATGGTAACGCCAATCATCTTTAAGACTGGGGAAATCTAAAGTGGAATTATCCTGACGTTCAACCACCAGCGTACCTTGAATACGATCAAAGCTGATCACCTTGGCGTAAAGCTGCGGCGTGGCTTCCCGCACCCTATTGCCCAGGCCAAGGTTGTTGGTTAACGTTATTTCACTTCCTACCCTAATCAGGCTCGGGAAGGGGGTCTGCGGGGTTCGGGTTAACCGCCGCTGATTATTCGGCAGTTGCTCCTGATCACTGGCATAGGCTAAGCGGTAGCTCATATCCTCTAACCACACTGGGCTATTTTGCCAAGCCAACCTGCCAGCATTCGCCACCGCTAATACCCGCTCTAAGTTGTTTTGCAATTGTGTACTGTTATTGGTATCCAGCCAGAAACTATCACCCTGGATCTTAACAATCATTTGCCCACGTAAAATGAACTTATTGTCGTCCGCATCCCCCTCATACAACACCAGATTGACGACTTGCCCTTGCGTCAACTTATCGTTAATACCTGTTTGGGTTATCACCAGAGAGTGTTGACCATTATCTCCATCTTCGATCCGCACCGAAGATGGCTGTTGTTCACCATCAAACTCTGCGTTGGGTTTGATAGGTAACAATGCGCGGTGTTCAATCAGATAGAAAGGCAACTCGCTTAAATTGGGCTGTAAATGAAATAATTTCTTGCCCAATCCCATGCGGGCAGCAATACGTTTTTGTAACGGTGACACCTGGTCAACACGAATATTATCGCGATGGTAGGTTAATACCGTCTGCTGCGCCAGGTAGCCTTGTTGCACGGCAAGGAAATCATCGGCATTGATGGTAAAGGTATTTGGCGCTCGTTGCGTAGCAAAATAACCTAACAGATAATTGATAATATTCAGTTCCTGTTCAGTATCTTGCGCAACTCCCTTCATCCAGTTTTTTAAGTTTATGGCATAAGTTTGATGAGCTTCATCATTCACGGAGCCCGCTTTAAAGGGCCACTGTTCCCCCCATACCCGGGTACCTGTACGTTGAAAAGCCAGTAGTTGTGGCAACATAGCTAACTGTTGGCAACCATTCGCCAGTAATTGCTCAAACGGCAGCATAAATTGATGCAGTGCCCGTAAGCGTTCTGACTCAGGCAGCGTCGACAATGACTGTTGTAAACCGTAGTTCGGCGGCAACGTATCACTGACCGGATAATAGCTACCCACATCACGGTGTTGACCATAACCTAAGATAACCGGTAGATT
Organism: Yersinia similis; assembly: GCF_001053095.1. Classification (GTDB taxonomy): domain Bacteria; phylum Pseudomonadota; class Gammaproteobacteria; order Enterobacterales; family Enterobacteriaceae; genus Yersinia; species Yersinia similis. Next base: position 20,050 of record NZ_CGBP01000029.1, read on the forward strand.
TTGGATAACAGGTACATGGGGCAGGTTGTCAATAATCTCCTGTTTAGTGGCCGTAACGTTGATCCCCCCTTTAACCATCACCTGCAGAGGCCCCTCAGGTTGTACCAATTGGTTAATCGGGTCCACTCCCCACAGTTGTGGATAATACCCAGCGCTCATTTGCCATGACCAGGCTTCATTCGCAACAGGCGTGATTTGAGCATTATCGTCACTGCTACCCAGCATCATGCGGCTAACATTTTTGACGCCGTCAATGTCCAGCAACCTATTAACTAGCTGGCTCAAATTAAGGGTGACGCCTTCGGTATAATCCTGGCCTGCCGGTAATTCAGGGATCCAGCCATGTTTCAACTGCGGCCCTTCAAAAATATCATCGTTGCTCATACCCTGTTGTTGCAGCGATTCCGGGCTGTAACGCAATGCTCTGGGCATCAGATACTGTTCTACCTTGGTATATACATTGGCAAATACACTGGGGATATTCTGAATATCATCATCCAGTTCAATATCCAGTAAAAGTGGAAAATCAACCGGCTTCAACCAGATAATGTGACTGACCGACTCACCAATATTGCGGTTTTCCGCCAAAAATTCGCTGAGCTGCTCTTTCGCTGTAGCAAGATTAAGTTGAGTTTGGCGAGTAGGCTCCAGATACAACCAGTAATTACCCCGTAGGGTGAGCTTTTCCGCATCATCAGTGCTGGCAAAGCTGTATTCTCTTTTCTCCGCGTCATACCAATAGGTGTAACGCTGGTCTTCCGGTTCACGTACTAATTGCACATTCCGGAATAAAAAATCGCCGTCATCATGGGCTGTTTCTGCCGGCCAATCACTACTGTGTAAATCCAGCAGTGCCCTTCGGTAATCATCAGCGGTGATCGGGCCACAGGTTAGCGCACGGTGTGGGCCAAACTCTGCGGGGAAAACCCCCCCACCTTGCTGTCGGGTAGATTCTGGTGTGAGTAAATCTTGTAGCGGCAGTGTATGACGGTAGGCTAGATCAGAGGCCCCGTAACTGAACCCCTCAAGCATTGTCACCCCAGGGTCATGCTCTGTGGTATCCGTCCACAACTTCCCTGCGTGCTCTTCCACCACCTGATGAGCCTGACTCACTAATGTGTCGAAATGAATATCCTCTTTAACGAGGTGAAACAGTGGATCCTGATTACTCATGGTTTTTCCCTCGGCGTTGCGCTATGTCATCGTCTTTCCAGACCAGAACCAGCACCTCGTTATCTTCTGCATTCACCGATGCCGTCTCACTGGGGCTAATAATCGTATCTTCCCGTTGTAAGGTCAGATGAGTGACTCGCTCAACCAGTGGGTGTTGCTGGATCGTTGCCAGCAGTTGAAAGTAGCCAATGTTATTGTTCATAATCACCGCTCGCTGCTCGCTGCTACTCCAGGGCATGTATGTTTCACTCAGGCTTTGCCGTAGCTGGCGATAGCCAAAATCTGGGTTAACGCCCGAGGTGAAAATCACCTGATAATTGATATACACATCGATATAACTCGGATTAGTAACGGTAATAGAGGCCCAAAGCGAGTCCCGCTGTTCCAACCAGTCGGCCATTTCCGCTAGCCGAGCGGGGTTAAGCACCGGACGTAAAGCGTCATCGCTATCGCTATAATGGTTAGCCGGGATCACCGTCAGTTGTTGTTGCTCTGACGCTGACACCTGGGTTAATTCATCATGAGTGGGGTATTTAACGTCAAAAATGCTGATATAACGCGCTTTTAACAGGGTGGCCATATTGCCCCAAGTCAGCGCTCGGTTACGGTGCGAGAGACGTTGGGCCTCACGGTCAAAGAACTCACCATGAGATTCCGCCATCCGCCCACCCCATGATGCCCAAGGCTGAACCACAGAGGACACCTCCGGAATAGGTTCAACAGTTCGTTGGATAGACTCGGCAGATAAAGCGGGTAAAAAATGGCTATCGCTGATGGTCGTGGCATTGATCAGCGTTGCCGTCATCGCGTTATAGATAACACCTTGTAATAGCGGGTAGTTTCTCCAACTGCCTTCTTGAGCAGGCACACTAACCACCCCTTTTAGCCAATAACGGTCAGTTGGCATTTGGCTCGCCTGATTGGCCGCATCTGCAGGTAGAACCAGGCTCCAACCTCCATCCTGATACAGATTTTGAGTACCATCGTCTACCCAGGCATTTAAAGCGGCCCACTGGTTACTTTGATTGAGGTAATACCAGTCAACCTTAGGTTGCATTGGGCTTTTTAACTTCCAATACAACGAGAGTGTCTGGCCGGGTTCTATATCAGCGAAACCTAAATAAAGAGAGGGATCTTCCTGCGCCGGTTCAGCGCTCAGGCTGTAACCAAACGGCGTTAAATAATATAAGTCAAAAAGGATATTCGCAGCTGTCGCTGTTTTTACTTCGGGTAGGCTATCAACGCCCTCTACCGGGCGCTGCTCAACGCTGACGGTTACCACCTTTGGCAATTGCTGGCCTTTCGCCACTTGTAACCGCAGGACCGGTTGCTCAAAAATGAGACCATCAAGATTATCAGGAGCACTGATTGCCGGTTCCTGATCGGAAAGCGTGAATGTTACCTTAGGCGACGTCACCACCGGCGTTAATGCCAGCCACCGATCACCGCTACTGATTTCTACCGAGGCAAATTGCGAAGCGGTAACGGGTTGCGCAAAGGCCAGAGTAATAACTCTTTCGCCTTCGGCCATTGCCAGCAGTGCGGCCTGGATCAAACAGCCATTAACGACAGGCCGCTCCCCTACAGTTTCACTGAATAATCGGATACCCGTAGCCGGTAATTCAACTTGATCTTGAACATCTAACGGGGCCGCGATGAACCATTGTTCAGATTCATCTTGCCGTAACCAACGCAGATCACTGATATAACCGCGGTTGGCCAGCAAGCTGGCATCCAGTGCATAGTGTAATGGATTACCTAGCGCATCTTGACCCGCCTCAAATAAGGTCTCTTTCACCAGCAATTTTTCAGTCACTGTTGGATTTAATGCAATAGACAGGGCGACCTGATCGGGTTGTGCCTGACGGGAGGATAAACCTAATAGATCCCGATAATACAGACTTCGGTGTGCCCCAGGTAAGATATTTAATAATGCCCTAGGCGTTTCCAGAATTTGCAAAATAGCCAATATAAAGGCTTGGTGGGGCAGTAATTCCCCATCACTATCAGTTTCCGCCAGATATAATTTAGCCAGTTTTTCTGGCTCATTTTCACACATAAAGAAAAAATCATCCCAAAATCCACCATCATTATTAAAAGGGATGTTATGAGTATATTCTTTAATGGCTTCAAGTAATTTAAAACTATTTCTATTATCCAATTTGAAATTGGAATATGGCACTAACTCTGACAATTTATGATTTAGTTCAATTAATTCCATAATATCACCTGTGTTTTTAGAGCACAGAGCACCCTCAGCGAATAAACCACTATTCACTCCATTTTTAATGCTGTTGATTTAGGCTGCTAACTTAATTAACAGTGGCAAAATTTTGTTGAGTAATAAAACGCCCTTTTCCTGACGAATCGAGGGTATTATCTGGCTCGATATTGGGAGACGTTGCTGGAGCCTCCACTAAAAATGTTGCGGTAAATTGTTGCCCTTTGACAATCAAGGGCGCACCGCTGGTACAGTGTCGAACCTGTTGGCTGCTGTCCAATGAACTGATGGTAACCGTACCCGAGCCTGGAATTACGTGGGTATTAGTTGTATAAGTTGCTGGAATTCGCACATTTTTTTCATCACCTAAAATGCAAGTTTTTTTCCCATTTATCTGCGCATGGCCAGTACCCCTTATTTTCCCTGGGCTGATAACCGTTACCGAACGAGCGCCAAACATAGGCTCAAACATCAACAAATCCCCGTCAATCACAATAGCTTCACTCATGCCACCTCCGCAGTTTTCCCCTCAGCCAAAGCAAGCGAGCCTTGAATTTTCTGGTTAATTTCACTACCGCGTAAACGATAAGCAACCCGCATCTGTAACGTATTACTTCTATTGAGAGACTGACTGACCTGAATATCCGTAATATCAGCCCTGGTTTCGTAACGTAAAATGCCGTCTTGTATACGTGACTCAATTTCAGCTATCAATTCGTTACGGATATTTTCAAACATAAAATCATTCAATCCACAGCCATAATCTGCTCGCATCAGGCGCTCTCCTGGCTCGGTGCTGAAGAGAATTTGCAAACTTTGCCGAACATCCTCCGCACCTTCAGCCATCACTGCGCCCTTTTCCAAGGAAAACAGCGGTGGAAAAGCCCAACCTCGACCATAGAGTTGTGTCAGTATTTGGTTTTCCATTTATCACCTTTACTGGGTAAGATTAATTTTAGCGCCTTTAATTTCCACACTATTTTTTCCGGATAGGGTTAGAGATTTATCCGCAGTGGCATTAATTGACTGCCTGGCTACCAGCGAAATATCTTTATCCTGTTGCAGGGTCATTTTGTTGCTCCCTGCATTTATTGTGATAGTTTTATTTTTGCTATCAATAAGTAACTGTTGTTCTATATCACCATTTTTAACAATCAGTGTTTTTTCTCTATTATCTTGAGTCGGCTCAAAAGGCGCTCTATTTTTAGGATTATGCATCGCGCCTAAAATAACGGGATAGCGCGGGTCATTTTCAAAAAATCCAATAATGACTTCATCACCTGGCTCTGGATAAAAACAAAAACCACTTTCATGGCTGGCATAGGGCTTCCCGAGTCTGGCCCACAAATATTCATTTGGACGATTTAACGTTGATAGAATAATTGGGATACGATTTAGCCCCACACCGTCCTGCTGATATTTTCCCACAGTCGCAATATGTAGCCCCGACGCTTCAGGCACCATAGGTAAACTTTCCGGCTGCAACCCTATTTCCAGCGTTGTTTCCCAATCAACTTGTCGGTTAAAACGCTGGCGAACGCCAGTAATGATTGCGGTGCCATCAACTTGAGAACCAAAACCCAATAATTGAATGCTGTCCCCCAATTGATAACGCCCACTGCCGTTCAGTAAGAATGCCCCGGTTACCCCAGAAATACGCTGATTGAGTAATAACCCCTGAGCCAAATAACCACTCTCCAGCGTTGTGAGTGGACTACTGTAGCGAATATCCCAACTTTCTTTATTCAGCGAGGCTAAACGGTCAACAGAAAGTGCGCCTTTACCTGTCGCGATGCTACCGTAGCGACCACCTGATTGTGGCTGTTGCTTACTGATATCCCAACCACTGATTTCTAATGAGGCTGGATTTCGCTGATTGTCAAACTGCCAGTAAGCATCTTTAACTACAATGTCTTGATTCCCATCTCCCCGGTTTTTTAAGATATGCACCGGTCTCGTATTCAGTGTTTCAGCTTGTACTAAGCTGACGCCTTCCGTCGTTGGCAATAGCCATATCCCCATTGCCGAAAGGCGGCACAACAGAAAATACCAATCAGAACAGCGAAACTGCACCATCTGTTCATGTTGTTGATCCAGCGCGGGGATGCGCCCAAAACTGGCTTTCACGCCCGCCTGATTCAACAGACTACTTAAGATGGCTTTTTCACTTTTGTCGCTGAAGCGCTGTGAGTGCTGGGTATCCACCATCAGTTGTAGCCGATGTTTGATAACCAGAGTCAGCAACAATTGTTTATTTCTGACCCGTAGAGACTGGCGAGTAATAACGCCGTTAAACAGCACCGATTTTTGGCTCCCCTCACATAGCTCCATTGTCAGGTTTTTCCCCACCTGACAATGAGCCAATTCCCTCTGAACATCAGCCTGATGGAAAGAGGATAATGATCGATCCGGTACGCTTAGCTTGATGGTCGTCGAGGCAATGCTATTAACACGATGATAGGTATCTACATCGACGGTGGCCAGTAAGGCCAGCACCTTACCATCGGCGATGATGTTGATTTTATAGCTCATAAATCCTCCCCTCTGGCAGCCTGCAAAATGTCGCCAGGGATGAAACCATTTAGGTTATCCAACCCGTTTTGCTGGGCGAGCATCAGATAATCGGCACCCCCTGCCAAGGTTAATGGCACGCTGGCGGCAATCAGTGCCAAAGAGACTCCATCCTGAACCCGTAGTGCAATTTTCGCCGGTGATTTCAGATTTTGTTCAGTTTCCTGCAATATCAAACTTTCATCGGCGACTAACGTCAGGAAAACTCTCGCCCGTAATGGTGTTGCATCGCGATCAAACAGGGTATAGCTCACTGACAGTTCTTTGGTTCTTCCAGCAAAGTAACCCCGATTTTCCCAGCGCATTTTCCCCCATTTAATATGTAGAAATTGGGTTTCTTTACTGGTGGCATCCACGCAACAGAGCTGTTTTAACTGCGTGAGTTGTGTTTCTATTGGCGTTTTATTGCCTGGCATGGTTGCATCAAAAATCAGCTCAAGTGATAACCCTGCAGGTTTTGCTTGTACATAAGTACTGCTCTGTTTCTCGTTATTAATGGCCTGAGATTGCAAATAGTCCGTTAGATAGTTCAACTGCAAGGTTGTCGGGTTATACATAGCCTGTAATGTCCCCGCCCATTTTTTCCCTTCCCGATCCTGATAAGCATCGATGGTCAGTTTCGCCAAACCACGTTCAATCAGACTCATGGACGCCACCCTTCCCCATCGCGCAGTGCCGCCAGCACTTCACGCTTAATCCTATCCACCCAAGCTGCCTCATCCAGACTCTCCTGCACCAAAGAACGTGTTTGCTGCTCAGCAGGGTTATTAGGGGTGGCAGGCGCCACTCGGGCCTGAATAACTAACTCTCTGATTTCCACTGTCATACCTTGACTCCCAGCCAGCGCATATCCTGATAGCGCAATTCAAGTGTGTTCACCAATATGGCATTACTGCTGGCGTCAAAATCACTGGTTTGCCAGCTTACCGGCAGCGCATTACTTAGCGTCCAAGTGGACAGCGGCAGCAAATTCTCATTCAGTAACATAATCACCACATCGGCATAGATAACATTTTCCCCGCGCAAAACCCGATCGAACATCATGGTCAGGGGAGATACCGTCATTACGCCACGTTCAAGTCTGAGGGTGCCATGCTGGATCTTTTCAGCGAAATAGGTGTTGCGGGCATTTTCGCCACCCTCACTGTACTGAGTAACCTGTAACTCCCGGCTAAGGCCGGATATGCGCTGGAAGCGAATATCCAGTGGATTGGGAATACCGTTAAAGACAAAACTGGCCATAAAACGGTGAGATACTGCCGGTGTGTTGTAATCGCTCATCGTGATCTCTCCTCTTTTAAGATAAAAGGGCACCCGTGCGGGTATCAAATACCAAATTAATCTCAATAAACTCAGCCGGGAATAGCACCGCCAACTCTATTTTCATGATCATTTTCCCAGCACGAACATCCTCCTCCGTCATCGTTTCGTTTAACCCCAGCAGGACATTAAACGCCTCATCTTCCTGTGTGCCATAAAGCCCCCCCTGTAACCATAATTGCCGTAACCAGTTGCAGCTTTGCCCTTTGCATTTCATCCATGTCAGCTCATTATTCGGTTCGAAGGTATACATGCGGGTCAGTTGAGCTAAATTAGCGGCGACATAAGAAACCAAGCGGCGAGTCTGCAAGTAACGCCATGGTGTATTGTCACTGTTTTCCAGGGTACGGCATCCCCAAATACGAATACCTTTCCCTGGGAAACTACGCACCAGGTTGAGAGAGCTTTCGCTGGCGTTAAACAACTCATCACTTTGCAAGTGTGACTTAACCGGTCTAATCACCTGAGTCAATACCACATTCGCGGGCGCTTTCCACACCCCGACATTGTTATCAGTACACTGTATGACTGCCGCAATAGCCGCCGTGGGTGACAACACAATCCGTTGCGCTTCAGCCCCTTCAACAGAAGTATTGCGGTAAGTTGTTTCCACTCTTGGCCAATATGCCGCCCCCCATTGGCGATACGTTGACGACAACCTCTGTAAACAGTGCCGGGCGAGAGCAACATCATCAGGTGCATCCAACAGCACAAATAAGTTAGGTTTGGCCTGACTGAGCTCCAGCAATGCGGCCCAACCGGCAGACCACAAATTTTGATGCGTTAAGTTGCTCGTAATAAGGCTGTCATTAAGGCGGGATATATCTGGTGCCAAAATCAACGTAATCCGCGGTTCACCCGCAATAGTTGCACTAACTGAAACGTCCTGTAATGCTGATATAAGGTTATCTGCTTCAGATTCGGTCATTACATCGGATGGCATATTCCCTGCCAGTGGTAAAATAAAAGCTTGCTCGCCCCCATTATCAAAATAGTGTCTGACAGCAAATGCCATAAGACTTTGGTCGCCAAATGTCTGGATATAATCCGCCAGACTATCAACACGAATCGCGACCGTTTCAGTTTTTTCTTTTGCGGTATAGTCGGTATAACCAATAAATACGGGAACAGCTGTGGCTATCACGCCCTGACGGGTGGATATTATACTGTCGGTCAAGGTGACACCCGGCTGTGTTCTCTCCATCATCATGTCCTCCATCAGTGGTTAGATAGGCACCATAAAATTACGGTGCCTGATATTTTTCTCATGGAGATTATTGAGCAACATCTTGCGTAAATTGCAGAATAATAAACTCAGCCGGCCGTACTGCTGCCAGTCCGATCGTCATGATCATTTTGCCCTGTTTGATATCATCATCAGACATGGTGAGACCCTGACCAATCTGGACAAAATAAGCCTCTTCAGGGCGATCGCCCATCAATGCCCCTCGCTGCCAAAGGGCATAAAGATAGTTATCAACAGCCGCTTTGGCTCGTATCCAGGTAGGCTGATTATTGGTTTCAAACAGCGCGCTTCGCAGTGCCTGACGAATATCCCGTTCAGCCGAGCTGAATAACCGACGAACCGGAATATAACGCCAGTTAATATCTCCCGAGTCGCCAACAGAGGTACGTGCGCCCCAAACAACGAAGCCCCGGCCGCTAAAGAAACGAATAACGTTAATCCCTCTGGCGTTCATATCTCCCTGACGTTGATCATCAACCTTATCGAGCAGGCCCCCAATGCCATTGAGCACAACGTTGGCCGGTGCCTTCCACACTCCTCGGCTACTATCAGTCTGGCAATAAACGCCGGCGATAACCGCACTCGGAGGAATAATAACCATACGCTGCTGCTCTAGCTGCATCTTGTCATCAATATCTCCAGCCAGCGTTGGGTTTTCCTCCCGCAGTGCTGCCAAGGTCTTAAACTGATCCTTACCCTCTTCATTCTCATAACCACTGACAATAATATTTTCATCATCAGGTAACACAGAGGGTCTCAGGTTAGTTTCCAGTTGAGGATAGTAAACGGCAGCCTGAGGAATTTGACTCACATTCGCCACCGAATCACCATCATTACTATCCGCGATCAGGAAGTAGCCGACCTTTTGACTTAACAGTGTTTTTAATGCGTTATAAACCATTGTTTTATAGGTAATTTTACTTTCCGGGCAGACTAATAAGGTAATGTCCCCTTTTTGCTCAATAACATCAGGGATAGCCGCCATTGCCAGAGCATCATCAGCATTTTTTATTGGGTAGATATAACAGGCTCCACCGCCATTTTGAAAATAGAGCTGCAATGCTTCAACTGCGGGAGAAAACTTGACGTCTTCAATACGGTACTCCCACTTATTTTCAGTGACGTCGGCTACTTTACTTTTCGATTTGGCTCTAGACTTAGGGACTGTTTCAGAATCTGCTGTCAGGAGAACTGATTCAGTGGATTTAATTACAACTTCAGTTGCAGGAGCCAGAGAATAAGCCGAGGTAAACTCAAGCCAATTATTAATACGGGTACAAACCGTCGTGGTATCTACCGATTTAGGAGTAAACTCACCAATAAAAACAGGTACGGCCGTGGCACTATTATTAACAGAGAATGCCAATGAAGCATCTTCTTCAATATAAACACCCGGTGTTGTTCTTGAAATAGCAGGCATGGTAATTCCTCATAATCAGTGAATTAACGCTGTTCAACATCTTGGGTAAACTGAAGAATAATAAATTCCGCTGGCCGAACTGCCGCCATGCCGATTTTAATGATCATCTTTCCTTCATTAATCTGATCAGCGGTCATGGTGACACCTAGACCAATCTGCACAAAATACGCCTCTTCTTCACTGTTTCCGGCTAAGGCCCCTTGACGCCACAGATCATAGAGATAATTGCTGACCGCCGCACGTACCCGCTCCCAGGTCGGCTGGCTATTCGGCTCAAAAACGGCAAAGCTCATGGCCCGTCTGATATCTCTCTCTGCAGTATTAAACAAACGGCGAACCGGGATATAGCGCCAGTTGTCTTTATCCTCCAGCGTTCTTGCCCCCCAAACTGTGGTGCCCGTGTTTGTAAAGTTTCGGATCATGTTGAAAGCCCGATTCGAGTTATAGACCCCTTGCAAGTCATCAGTAACCAGAAACTTCGGTTCCAAACCACCTTTCAACGCGATATTAGCCGGTGCTTTCCACACACCTCGGGACAGATCCACTGCGGCATATACCCCCGCCATAACAGCACTTGGCGGAATATCAGCATCAGCCCAGTCAGCGGTTAGCCAAGGGTAATAAACTGCCGCAAATGGAGTCGCGGTATATTTACTCTGAGCATCTTCGACTCCATTTATTGTCAAAGCCGTTTTAGGGCCATCAAGAATGGCAAACAACCCTTTGCCGGGCTGACATAACGTATCCACTGCTACTTGAATATTCTCACCAGCGGCAACCAATAATGTCACATCATCTAAGGTTGGAATGACCGCCTCTAGATCACTGGTTTTGATGAGATAACAATAGCCGCCACCATTAGTAAAATAAGCACGTAAAGAAATAGCTAATTTATCGCTATGATTAAAATCACCAGCGAGATTAAGATAATCCATCCATGAGTTAATTCGGGTTGCTTCACCTTCGTCAACAATATTACTATTTTCTCCTACAGCAAAAACTGGCACAGCAGTGGCACTATTTGAAATGGAAAGAGCCAGGCTATTTAGCTCTTCGATATAAACACCAGGATAACTGGTACTCGTCGTCATAATAATTCCTTTATCAGAGTAAAATAAGTATCAATAAATTAAACAGATTGAATCGTTACCCGATCCGCCGCTAGCGTCACTTCTTGAACAGCAACATCATTGCTGGTGGCATCAAATGAAGGCGAGGTCAGTGAGGTAGGGAAAGCATTAGAGACGCTCCAGGTCATGAGTAACTCTGTACCTGCATCATTAGTCAGGCTGATCGTAATATCTTTTTTCTCTACCTGATTAAGTTGAATTGAATTAATCCAGTCAAACAACTCTGTTTTTCCAGGGAAAACACCTTTTCGCAAGGTGATATTAATCAACTGACGCTGCCCTGGCATTTTAAACCAGTTACCCACACCATCTCGATATTCAATCGTGTCATAGGTTATATCCAGACCTGATACACTATTAAATGGGATTTGCTCATCACCGATGGATACAATAAAACGATAAGTAGGAATTGGATATTCAACAGAAATCTGCGATGCACTTGTAGACATAATAACCTCATTGATTAGTAATAAAATACATAGTGAAAAATCAAGAATCAAACTGTCATTGATCTGATGAGCATGTAAAAACAACGCTACCGCCACAAAATGTAAAAGGACACATTCTATTAAAATATTGAAACACACTCACACATCGATATTAATTGTGCAAAAAATTCCTAAGAAAGTACATTGCTAACAATGCAATTTGCCTTTTATGCAATTTATATTTTATACACGTTGTTTATTGCGCAATATAAGATCACAAACACGTAAGACTCGCCTAATTAAGTTATTATTCATTCCACACCCGCCATAGTTAACATATATATACAGGGTGGGGGCGAGGGATCAATAAAAAACAGATAAAAAAGTGAAATAAAAGAGCCACTACAACCAAAGGGAGAGCATATGGAATTAGACACCCCAAGCCTTGAGGTCATTATTATATGGCTAATTATAGGATTATTAGCAGCCTGGGGAGGGCTTGTTAGGTACATTATTGATATAAAAGAAAAAAATAAAGAATGGGACAGTAAAGAAGTATTAAGTCAGATAGTTATTTCCAATTTTTCTGGATTCCTTGGTGGCTTCCTCAGTTTTGAGAGTGGTGTCAGCCTTTATATCACATTTGCTATATCAGGTTTGTTCGGAACCATGGGAAGCTCAGGGATACATTATCTATGGAGAAAGTTTTTTAGCCATGGAGATAAAAATGAGCACAAATAACCTATTTAAATTCAGCGAAAGAAGCGAAAAACACTTAAATGGTGTACATCCTGATTTGGTGAAAGTAGTTCACTTAACCTTATACCTAACTCACACAGACTTCATCGTTATTGAAGGCCTTAGAACAGCAGAAAGCCAAAAAAAAATGGTTAATAGTGGACACAGTCAAACGCTAAACAGCCGGCATTTAACCGGCCATGCTGTTGACTTGGCACCGTTAATCAATGGCATGATCCCATGGAGTAACTGGTCAAATTTTGCTGAGCTCGCGAATACCGTTAAGCAAGCCGCACAAAATCTTAATATTCCTATTATCTGGGGAGGAGATTGGATCTCACTTAAGGATGGGCCGCATTTTGAGTTATCCCGACAGCATTACCCATAATAAATTATTTATTTTAAATACCCAGACCAATGTAATACGGACCATGTCCAAAAAAAACAGACTTATTTTCGACTCATTTATTTATGCCAATCATAGTTCTCATATAGGACATAGATATGAACATCACCCGTTACTCGGATCAACCGGAGGTCAAGCCATGCCGAATCGAGCCATCTTATTTACTGGATTACTTTTACTACTGGCATTGATCGGTTCAGTACTGAGCACGCGCCATTACCATCGACTTGCCACTGATTGGAAGAACTCAGCTCGACAAAGTCAGCAAGCTCTGACCACGGCTAATACCGTCCTTGCCGTACAAAAGCGCCAACAACAACACGTTGCCGCACTGGATAAACAGCATACAGAGGAACTCGCCCATGCAAAAACGACCATTGAAGATTTGCGCAATGCTGTTGCCACTGGCTCTCGGCGCTTGCAGTTCAACTCAATCGGTTCCGTGCCCGTTAGAAATGGGGCCACCCGAACCTCCAGCGTGGTTGATGCTGCCCAACCCCGATTTACTGACGCCGCTAAACGGCATTATTTCGATCTCCGGTACCGGATCGCCATCGCCGACCAGCAAATAACGGGGCTACAGGAGTATATCCGGCTGGCTTGCCTAAAATCTGAGATTCAATAGGCATGGAATTAAGCCCCCTTAATGGGAAAAATGATAGAGGCTAGTTTTATAACTATATTTTAACAAAGTAAATAATCAGTAAAAAAATTACCTTAATTCATTATATTTTTAATTTCACAACAGATAATTAAAATTGTATCCATGGCTTATCTAATATAGAGAGGTTCCATATAGATCAGATAAAACAACATTTACGTTTATTTATTATAAGCACCTAAAAACATCACAATAACCTAACCAAGTATTTCTAAAATACCCAGGAGATCTATATGCTAAAAACATGTGAAAAACCCAAAAAAAATAAAGGTTCTGATACTACAGAAAGCAACAGTTCATATGAATATAACACACCCAAAAAATGCCTAAAAACTGATGATGGACCAAGTAGCAGTACAACTGAAGATAGTCAGAAGACGAAAGTATTAGTGGTAGGGTATTCTCCTACTGGTGGTGGGCATACTGGCCGTACGCTGGATATCGTGAAGTACGCCCTTGCTCAGGGCACTCTAGATGAATACAAGTTAGTCGTATTTTATGTCCCGCCTAAGTGGGAGGATAAAGATCGCCCAGAGGGATTGAACAATCTTGCAAAAAATATACTCGATAGAGAAATCAGGGTAAAAATAATTGAATCAGAAAAACCTGTTTACGGTTACCTTAATGAAGACGGAAGTTCAAATGATGCTAAAATTATTACACGCATAGCGTTGCAGCCATTATATAGAAAAGTAAATATTATGCTCTCTAAAGATAACATTACTGAAGAAGAAAAAAATAAAATAAAAGAAGAAAATAACTTTCTAGTAAAATATTATGGAGAATTAACGCCAACAATTGAAAAAGTAAACGATTATAAAGAAGGTAATAACATTAATCAATTACAACGTATGACAGCCAATACACTTATAAAGAGCCTGAAGGATGAATATAAAATTACAGTTCTTTCTGATATGGACCCTGCATTACAAAAAGCAGCGAAAAACCATGGAATTTCAGATAATCAACGATTAGATCAACAAAATCATGCAATACTCTTAGATTTGGAAAATACTAATCATAATCTAAATATGAAAAATGCGGTTTTGGCTAAGGTCTTAGGGGGCCGGGGTGAGAAGATATCTCATATCAGCCTGGGGGGTAAAAACACATTAGCAGGCGCACTTTCCACCTTAAATCAATTCGGTGACGAAAATAGTAAAATGGAAGATGTTAGAAATGCAATATATGAAAAAATTTTTAACGCTGCGATAAATGCTAATGATATTAACCATCAAAAAAAATCCCCCTATGTTGGCGTTGTGAAAAGTGAAAATTTAGATAAATCCAGTGATATTAAAAATGTGATATATATATATGCCCATAACAAGACAAACACTATTTTAAATTACATTATTAATAAAATAAATAGTGAAGATTATAAAAACAAAGTTTTTATTTTCTGTGGTCCCGGCGCCATCCCTGATTACAATGCCATGCATTTGGCGTATTTAATTGATGCCGATGGTATTACAACCTCAGGAGCAGGCACCAGCGGTGAATTTGTTTACCTGCATAAAAACGCCGGCGCAAAATCCAATCTTCTGAGTCTTCCCATTGAAGGTCATAATGAGCAAGAGAAAATAACTGATATATTATATAAAGATATAGACACAAATAAACATATGGTTCCTAAACATAGGAAAATTAAATATTTAGAAAAAAATATTAACAAGTCAGGAAAAAACATTAACGAGTTAGAAGAAGACATTGATGAGTTAGTAAAAAAATCTGGACATGATAAAAACAATGGCACAGAGTCTTGCCAAAAATTACGCCGAGCATTAGAAAATGAAGAAACCTATGTCAAACAGGCTCACGATATTATTTTTACAGGAGAAGAATTAGATTCATACGCGTCTAAATATAAAGAAATTGAAGAGAAAATGTATAAAGACCCTACATTAAAGGCAACCCGAAAATATCTTAAACTCGTTTTCCAATCATTATCCTACTTGACAAAAAAAACCAAAGAAGAACCAATGAATATTTACTTCTCTGGAAAAGAAGAACCCATTAAATTCAAAGATATTGATGAATTAAGAAAACAATTTAATGAACCAGAGTCACTGCAAAAAATATTAGGCTTAAAGAGTAAAGACGATGTGAAATCACTACCTTTATTTAAAGAAGTAAGGACCCTAATTAACTCCAAAGATTATAAAGATGAGAGTAAATTTTTTAAATTAGCAAAGTTATTTGGTAAAGATATGACGACCGGATTTTAATCAGGTACGCAGAGTAGTCTGAAGAATTGTTATATGACGAAACACGTTGCGGCAGTGTGGGAGTATGGTTCTGAAGAGGTCGAAGCCGTTATATACTGGTATGATTTACAAGGCATCTATCGGGATGGTCTAAAAGTGCTTGGGCAGTGATGTTCTCAGCGTTATCCATTGGAAGAAAGATAAAGACACAGTAAGTCGAACATAAACTGGCAACATAAGTTGTCAGTTTATGTTTTAGAAGGCACTCTTCATGAGGTTTTTGTCAGGGCCATTGTGGGCATATCAATATATTGTACAGAATATGAATTAACAGATTGTTTGGATTAAAAGATTGTTCTGGCCTCCCAGGCAGCGCCAGTTACTCTCCCACAGAATGGGCGGTTGTTCGATGCTGATGCCACAACCAGCCACTAATGCTCCCCAACAAAACGGCCATCATTAGCGCCGCGACCATCAACTGTGACTCACCGTAAAATTTTGCAACTACCGGCACCATCAATGCGCTCATGCCATAGCCCAATGTATGACTGGTAGCGATCACGCCGGAACCTTTTCCTGTAGACAACCGGTCGTTCAACATCAGTTGATAACCCGGTGTCGCCATCGCGGCGCCGAAAGAAGCCAGCGCACAACCTACGTAGAATAATGCCAGCGGCTGTACACACATCAGCCCTAAGCCAAGCACCATGAGCAAGGCTGCTACTAGCAGCAACTGAGGTGGCGTAAAACGTTGTGGTCGCACCACCAAAAACTGTGCCAGCAACGTACAACCGGCGGCCATGCTGAGCAAAATTGCCACGTGGTGGCTCACCGTGGTGGCCGAATGGCTAAACAATCGACTTAAGTGAGGTGCCAGGCCAAGTTGCATCAGACTGACGGTTGCCGCAAGCAACAGCGCGCACAACAAATAAGGCAACATATTGAAGCGTAACCGATTCTGTTGATGTACCACTGGGGGTAACGGCGGGTCATTGTATTGGCGATACACCACCAGCAGTGCGATCAGTGGTGCTATCGCCATCAGCCACAGGGGGGCCATCGGGTGTATTGAGAGCGCGAGGGCAGCACACAATGGGCCTAGCAGGCGGCCACAACTCAGCCCCGAACTGATGGTCGCCAGCGCCGCCATCCGTTGCTCATAACCGGCACGCTGTAATGCCCAGGTCTGGCTAGCGGGCACCATACCAGAGACGGTTAGGCCATAAATAATACGAGCCACGATTAGCCAGCCCAGACCGGCCATTTCTGATAACCCCCCTACGGATAATCCCCACACTGCCAGCGCCAACAAAACAAAACTAAGCAAGTAGCCTGCCAGTGCCATGATGACAACAAATTTGCAGCCACGGATCTCGGCTTGCCGGCCCCACCACGCCGATCCCACTAAAAATAGCATGGAGCCGAGTGTCAATAGACCCGCCCACACCGACAATGACAGGTGAGTGCGGCTTACCAATACCGGCAACACCACTAATAAACCGTTTTGCCCGATACCCAGTAACCCGACGCAGCACGCTAAGGGCCAATGAGTAGAAGATGTAAACCCGCTTGAGCGAGCGTCAGACTCTGAGGATATGCGCATTAAAAGTAAATTAACCGTTAATAAAGGTGTGGTTTTTTGAGGGAAATTTATTGAAAAATCGTATCATATACCAATTGATAATGATAACCATTATTGATATAAGGATCGTTCTCAGTGAATTAATAAGCGACATGACATCATGACTATCCAAGTAGAAACCTTAGCAACCGATGTGGCTGCTCAATGTTTTCTCAACGCGCTGATTCGTGAAACCCAGGACTGGCAGATCGTTCCGGCAACGAACAACCAACAGTACCCACAACTCCACATTCCTCTTTCCTCTTCA
Source organism: Yersinia similis (assembly GCF_001053095.1). Taxonomy (GTDB): domain Bacteria; phylum Pseudomonadota; class Gammaproteobacteria; order Enterobacterales; family Enterobacteriaceae; genus Yersinia; species Yersinia similis. Next base: position 37,460 of record NZ_CGBP01000029.1, read on the forward strand.
CACGCTATCCACATTGCCTTATGCCATATCTCCCCAACACAACATCATCACTATCTATTCCCTGCCTATCTACATCAGCAGGATAATGATAGGCAGGATGATGATACCCCGGTAAAACTCGGGTTCGAACAGTTGGTGACGCTTCTGCTGGAGAAACCAACGGTAAAAGGTGAGCTGTCTGATGATGTGGTAGCACGTTTCCACCAAAGGGTGCGGGAAAGTCATGATAATACCCAGCAGGCGATTAATATTCGTCTGGACTGGCCGTCATTACGCGATAAACCACTTAATTTTGCCCAGGCAGAACAAGGATTACTGGCCGGCCATGCCTTTCACCCGGCACCGAAATCCCATCAACCCTTTGATAAAAAACAGGCCCAGCGTTATCTGCCCGATTTTGCCTCCCGCTTTCCACTACGCTGGTTTGCGGTCGATAAACGCTACCTGTGCGGCGATAGCCTCAAGCTAACGCTACAACAACGGCTGCAACGCTTTGCCAGCGAAAGCGCCCCACAATTACTCGCGCATTTTACCGATGACGTTTGGCTGCTCCCCATGCACCCCTGGCAAGCCGATCACCTATTGAAACAAGACTGGTGCCAGCAATTATTACAACAAAACGCGTTGCATGATCTGGGCGAAGCCGGTGAACGCTGGCTACCCACCAGTTCTTCACGTTCACTGTACAGCCCGTCAAACCACGACATGGTCAAGTTCTCACTCAGTGTGCGCCTGACCAACTCAGTACGAACACTGTCGGTAAAAGAAGCCAAACGCGGTATGCGCTTGGCACGTTTGGCTCAAACGCCCCGCTGGCAAGAGCTGCAAGCGCGCTACCCGGCTTTCCGTGTGATGCAGGAGGACGGTTGGGCCGGTTTGCGTTCAGCCGATTTCACTCTTCAAGAAGAGAGTCTGTTAGTACTACGCGACAACCTGCTATTCAGCCAACCCGATAGCCAGACCAATGTGTTGGTCACCTTGACACAAGCCGCGCCCGATGGGGGGGACAGCCTGCTGGCCAGTGCTGTGCGTCGTTTGGCTGCCCGTCTGAATCTGCCATTGCAACAGGCCGCTTTCTGCTGGCTGGATGCTTACTGCCAGCACATATTATTGCCACTGTTCAGCACCGAAGCTGACTACGGGCTGGTGTTGTTAGCGCATCAGCAAAATATTCTGGTGGAGATGCAGCAAGACCTGCCAGTCGGTATGTTGTACCGCGACTGCCAAGGGAGCGGCTTTACCCAGAGCGCGATGCCATGGTTGGCGGAGATTGGCGAAGCCGAAGCGGAAAATAGCTTTAGCGAACAGCAATTATTACGTTATTTCCCGTATTACCTGCTGGTGAACTCCAGCCTGGCGGTAACGGCTGCTTTGGCTGCCGCAGGTTTCGACAACGAGGAAAATTTGATGGTTCGTGTTCGTGACGCACTCAGCGCCCTGCGGGCTTGCGCCAAAAACACCTTATGTTTGGATTACGTACTTGATAGCCCACATTGGAACTGCAAAGGTAATTTCTTCTGCTATCTACACGATCACAACGAAAACACCATCGTTGATCCGGCAGTGATCTACTTCGATTTCGTTAACCCTCTGCACCAGGGGGTGATCAATGGAGCCACACGCTAAGTTAATACACTCCGGTGGCAGTTTTTACTGTGAACATCTGGGAAAGGCGCTGCCTCTTGCTCTCGGGCTTGACGGCAGTGCCGTACTGCACTTGCCTGGGCCGTTACCGCAAGGTTGGTTGGTGCAAGCACTGGATCAACTGTTCATCGCCGCACCGCTGTTGACGGGTATCGCCTTGCCATATGTCGAGTGGCGCGATGCACCGCAGGCGCTGGCTCTGTTTGCCTTGACCAGCAGCGACTATGTGGCACGGGAGATATTTTATCAGTTACCACTGTGGCTGGGTGCAGAACGCAACCGGGCTGCGGGCCAGATGCAATATGATACCGAGCGACATCTCTGGTATCCGCAACGCCCGCCCCGCCCAGACGGAGAAGTCTATCGCCGCTTCGATCCCAACATCAAACGTACCCTGAGTTTCCGGTTACCGGAAGTCGATCACGATGCCCCCCAGTTCACCCGTTGGATGAACGCACCGCGCGTGGATGCTTTTTGGGAAATGAGCGGCCCACTTGACGTGCAGGCAGCTTATCTGCAACGCCAATTAGACTCCCCCTATTGCTACCCGCTGCTGGGATGTTTCGATGATCAACCATTCGGTTATTTCGAAGTGTACTGGGCGGCGGAAGACCGCATTGGCCGCCACTACCGTTGGCAACCTTTTGACCGCGGGTTGCATATGCTGGTCGGTGAAGAGAACTGGCGCGGTGCGCAATATATACACAGTTGGTTACGTGGTCTAACGCATTATCTGTATCTGGACGAATCGCGCACCACGCGCGTAGTGGCAGAACCGCGTATTGATAACCAGCGTTTGTTCCACCACCTACCCGCCGCTGGCTACCACACCTTAAAAGAGTTTGATTTCCCGCATAAACGTTCGCGTCTGATCATGAATCAACGCGCCGATTTCTTCCGGGAGGGTACACGATGATCACCACCGATTATGCTAACTGGCAGCAGGTTAATCGCCACATGATCGCTAAAATCCTTAGCGAACTCGAATATGAGCGCACTCTGCGTGCTGAATTACACGGTGAAACATGGCGCATCACCTTGCCCGGCGCGGTTTACACCTTTAACGGCAAGCGGGGTATCTGGGGTTGGTTACATATTGATCCTGCCACGCTGCGCTGTGAGGGTGTACCGCTCGCCGCTGACCATATGCTGCGCCAACTGGCGCTGGTGCTGAAGATGGACGATTCGCAGGTCGCGGAGCACCTTGAAGACTTGTACGCCACACTGCGTGGTGACATGCAGTTACTCTCTGCTCGCCACGGTATGAGTGCGGAAGCGTTGATCGCCCTTAATGATGATGCCCTGCAATGCCTGCTGGCTGGTCACCCGAAATTTATCTTCAACAAAGGCCGCCGCGGCTGGGGTCTAACCGCCCTGCAGCAATATGCCCCCGAATATCAGGGCCAATTTCGTCTGCATTGGGTCGCAGCCAAACGTGGCAGCTTTATCTGGTGCGTGGATGCCGAATACCCGTTAGAAAACTTGCTCAACAGCGCCATGGACCCCGCCGAACGTCAACGCTTTGATCGCCGCTGGCGCGAGTGCCAATTGAATGATGATTGGGTCCCGGTGCCTTTACATCCGTGGCAATGGCAGCAAAAAATTGCCTTGCACTTCCTGCCACAACTGGCCGAAGGTGAACTGATCGAACTGGGTGAATTTGGCGATCACTATCTGGCGCAACAATCGTTACGCACATTAACCAATGTCAGCCGCCGTGTGCCATTTGATATCAAACTGCCACTCACCATTTACAATACCTCTTGTTATCGTGGCATCCCAGGCAAATACATCAGCGCAGGCCCGGCGGCTTCGCGCTGGTTGCAGCAAGTCTTCGCACAAGACCGCACACTGCATGAAAGCGGGGCTGAGATCCTCGGTGAACCCGCCGCAGGTTATATGCTGCACCAGACCTACGCCACACTCGCCAATGCGCCTTATCGCTGCCAGGAAATGTTCGGTGTGATTTGGCGAGAGAATCCGTCCTGCTATTTGCGAGAGGGTGAACATGCCATTTTGATGGCGACGCTGATGGAAACCAACAATCAGGGTCATCCGCTGATCGCGGCCTATATTGCACGTTCGGGGTTAAATGCTGAAGCCTGGCTGGAGCAGATGTTCCGCGTGGTAGTGGTGCCAATGTACCACCTGATGTGTTGCTACGGCGTGGCGCTAATTGCCCACGGCCAGAACATCACTCTGGTAATGAAAGACCATGTACCACAGCGCATCCTATTGAAAGATTTCCAGGGCGATATGCGTCTGGTCGATAAAGATTTTCCGCAAGCAGCCTCACTGCCTAACGTGGTTAAAGACGTGACTGTGCGCTTATCTGCCGACTACCTCATCCACGATCTGCAAACCGGCCATTTTGTCACCGTATTACGCTTTATTTCACCGTTGATGCAGGCTTGCAACCTGAGCGAATATCGCTTCTATCAACTGTTGGCACAGGTGCTGGGGCACTACATGGCGCAGCATCCAGACCTGGCAGACCGCTTTACCTTATTCAATTTATTTAAACCACAGATTATCCGTGTGGTCCTCAACCCAGTAAAACTCACCTACTCAGAACAGGACGGCGGCAGCCGCATGTTGCCTGATTATTTGCAGGATCTGGATAACCCTCTTTATTTGGTCACCAAGGAGCTAGCCCAATGAATCAGCCTCTGGATTTCATCGGCATTGGCATCGGCCCATTTAACCTCAGTATTGCCGCACTTGGCAGTGAAGTTTCTGGCTTTAACAGTAAATTTCTCGAACGTAAACCACACTTTTCCTGGCACCCTGGCATGATGGTGCCGGACTGCCATATGCAGACCTGCTTCCTGAAAGACTTGGTCAGCGCGGTCTCCCCGACTAACACTTACAGCTTTCTTAACTATCTGGTGCAGCATAAGAAATTCTACCGTTTTCTGACCACCGAGCACCGGACCGTTTCCCGTGAGGAGTTTGCGGACTACCTTAGCTGGGCCGCCAGTGGCATGAGTTCGCTCGAGTTTAGCCAAGATATTCAGAGCGTAGATTTTGACGACCAGCAGCGCCATTTTGTCGTGACCACCCCAAGTAATGTCTACCACGCGCGCCACGTTTGCCTGGGGATTGGCAAACGCATCAAACTGCCAGACTGTGTGACCGAGCAAAATGACCGCTGCTTCCATGCCAGCGAAATGGCACTGCGTAATCCAGATCTGACCGGTAAACGCGTCACCATTGTGGGCGGCGGCCAGAGCGGGGCTGACCTGTTCCTGAACATCTTTCTCGCTGCATGGGGGCAGCCAAAGCAACTGAACTGGATTTCACGCCGTAACAACTACAACGCACTGGATGAAGCCGCTTTTGCCAATGAGTACTTCATGCCGGAATACGTTGAGAGTTTCTACACCCTGAACGACAGCGCCAAACAGCATATGCTGGCAGAACAGCGAATGACCTCTGACGGCATTACCAGTGAATCGCTACTGGCTATTTACCGTGCTATGTACCACCAATTTGAAGTGTTACGTGAAAAACCGTGGGCGCGCCTGCTCCCCAGCCGCTCACTGACCAATATGCATACACGAGGCAACAGTTATCAATTACTCACCCATCACCATCTCGATCAAGGCACAGAGACTTTTGATACCGATGTGGTAATCTTCGCCACCGGTTACCAGCAGGATCGCCCAGCGTTTCTCGATCCACTGGCTGATCGCCTGCAAACCACCGCCGATTGCCAGTACCAAGTGGCTCCAGATTTTGTCCTCGACTGGCAAGGCCCGCGTGAAAACTGCTTGTTCGCCGTGAATGCCGGTATGCATAGCCACGGCATTGCCGAACCTCAGCTCAGCCTGATGGCTTGGCGATCAGCACATATTCTCAACCGGGCTTTAGGGCGTACTCAGTTCGATTTAACCTCCACCCCGGCGGTGATCCAATGGCGCAGCCAACAGTCTGGTGTCCCTGCCCACCCGGAACATCCCGTGCTCAACTGCATCGACATTTAAATACGGCACCAAGCGTCAAAATATAACAGGCGAAATTTAACGCCATAGACCAATATGGGAGAAAGTCACAATGAAACGCAAACACCTCTGGGTATTAAATCCGTGTCTGCTGGTCATGCTCACACCAGCGGCATGGGCAGAGGATCAACTTGTGGTTTCAGCCAACCGCTCACACCGCAGCGTGGCAGAAATGGCGCAAACAACTTGGGTGATTGAAGGCCAGGAACTTGAGCAGCAAGTTCAGGGTGGTAAGGAAATAAAAGATATCTTGGCTCAATTAATCCCAGGTATCGACGTCAGCAGCCAAGGCCGCACCAACTACGGCATGAACATGCGTGGCCGCTCAATCATGGTGATGATCGACGGCGTGCGGCTGAACTCTTCACGTAGCGACAGCCGCCAACTCGATTCGATCGATCCGTTTAATATTGCACACATTGAAGTCATCTCCGGTGCGACGTCACTTTATGGCGGGGGTAGCACGGGGGGCTTGATCAATATCGTGACCAAAAAAGGCCAGGAAGGAAAACAGGTTGAGTTGCAAATTGGCGGCAAAACCGGCTTTAACAGCCATAACGACCACGATGAGAACATCTCGGCCGCCATGAGTGGGGGGACTGAGCGCGCATTCGGCCGATTCTCTGTCTCTTATCAACGTTATGGGGGGTGGTACGACGGCAAAGGCAATGAGGTTTTGATCGACAACACCCAGACCGGCTTGCAATATTCTAACCGTCTGGACGTGATGGGCACGGGAACCCTCAATATCGACGAAAACCAGCAATTGCAGCTAACCACTCAGTATTTCAACAGCGAATCCGATGGCAAACACGGCTTGTATCTGGGGCAAAACTTCTCAGCAGTAACGGGTACCGGGCAGGCCTCCAACAGCGCAGCGCTAAATTCAGACCGTATTCCGGGTACCGAACGCCATCTCATCAACTTGCAATACTCCAACACGGATTTCTGGGGGCAGGATTTAGTGGCGCAAGTGTATTACCGTGATGAATCACTAACCTTCTACCCATTCCCAACACTGAAAGATGGCAAGGTGAGCACTATCGGTGCATCACAGCAAAAAACCGATTTCTACGGCAGTAAACTGACATTGAACAGTGAACCTATCGATAGCCTAACACTGACTTACGGTATCGATTTGGAACATGAAAGTTTCAATGCCAATCAACAGTTCTTTAATCTGGCGAAGGCACAGCAATCCGGCGGCATGACGTTAGAAAATGCCTACAACGTTGGCCGTTACCCAAGTTATACCACCACCAACCTGGCTCCCTTCTTACAAACCCGCTATGACATCAACCCGATTTTCACTCTGAGCGGCGGTGTGCGTTACCAGTACACAGAGAACAAGGTTGATGATTTCGTGGGTTACGTACAGCAACAAGCGATTGCCAGCGGCTCCGCGACCTCTGCAGATCCCGTGCCTGGCGGGAAAACGGATTACAACAACTTCCTATTCAATGCCGGTTTACTGGCGCACCTGACAGAAAGTCAGCAGACCTGGTTCAACTTCTCACAAGGATTTGAGATCCCAGATCTGGCGAAATATTACGGTTCTGGCTCCTACACGCTGGTTAACGGCCACTATCAGTTGCAAAACAGCGTCAACGTGAATGACTCCAAACTAGAGGGCATCAAGGTTGATTCCTATGAGCTGGGCTGGCGTTATACCGGTGATAACCTGCGTACCCAAATGGCGGGTTATTACTCGCTTTCGGATCAGACTATCTCGATCAACAAAACAGACATGACCATCAATGTATTGCCGGATCAGCGCCGAATCTATGGGGTAGAAGGCGCAGTAGATTACTTCTTCGATAATAGCGAATGGAGTGCCGGTGCAACCTTTAACCTAATCAAATCTGAAACCAAGGTTAGCGGTAAGTGGCAGAAACTGGCTATTGATGCTGCCAGCCCTTCAAAAGCCACCGCCTACGTTGGCTGGGCACCGGGCGATTGGAATCTGCGGGTGCAATCCCAACAGACATTCGATGTTTCCGACAGCAAGGGAAACAAAATAGACGGTTACAACACCATCGATTTTCTCAGTAGCTACGCCCTACCCGTGGGAAAACTCAGCTTCAGTATCGAAAACCTGCTGGACAAAGAGTACACCACCGTTTGGGGCCAGCGCGCACCGATTCTGTATAGCCCAACCTACGGTTCACCCAACTTATACAGCTACAAAGGCCGAGGCCGTACTTTTGGCGTGAACTACTCAGTGTTGTTCTGATAGTACGGCGTTATCTCATATTCCGCCCGTTCATCACCCATCCATAATTAAGGAGCTTTGCGCAAAATTAAGACATTGCGCAAGCCCCTATAACCCGATTATGTTAAGGCCATCCCACACCATAGCAATCTGTTCTGGCAGGCTTTATCCGTTCACGCCCTGCTAAGAATCGCTTTATTTGCCCACTGAAGAGTGAAATTTCCCTTGTTTCAGTTCTTCACGAAGAATTGCATGTTCATCTTCGGTAAATTTATATTTACGCATAATGAGGATACGCACCACGGCACCCACGGCGGGCAACAGAGAAATACAGAAAAATAGGCCATTCAATGTCCATGTCGATTGGGCCACATTAGGCATATATCCCAATATTGACAGGATCAGGCCAGAGACACCGCCAGCAACAGCGACCGACAATTTACCGACAAAAGTCTGCCCAGAAAACGTGATGGCCGCGCAACGCTTACCGGTGTGATAGTAGGAATACTCTACGGTATCGGCAATCATCGCGGAAATAAGTGGATTCGTCATCATGAAGATGGCAGTGATCACGGTTAGCCATACCATGACTGACACGACATTATTATAACCGGTGAACCAAAAACCAATGCGAGCGATTATTTCCAACACACATAATGCAATGAATAAATCTCGCTTCTTAAAACGTCGGGTTAAAAGTGGCGTTCCCAGACAAGCTAAAGCACAGGTGAACGTAATTAAGCCGATAACAGAAACCAGCTCAGCATCCCCCATGTTATAAGTGAAAAAGAAAATATAAAAAGTATTCACGATGTTAGAAAACACATTCATGAAAAAGGCGCTAAGAATAAAAAATAGCGGCTTATTTTGCCAGACCACAATAAATGTCTGCTTTAGGGTGACCTTTTCCGTCACCGTGACGTTGACGCGTTCTTTTGTATTAAAGAACCCATTCAACATGAGTATCACCCCCAAAATCATGAGGATAACAACACCCGCAAAATAACCACGATCAGCACTATTCTCAGCAAATAACCCGCTGATATAAGGGAATAAAATCATCGTAGCACCGATACCCGCATTCACACCCAACATCGCGCAGGTCGCTGTTTTAGCTCGCTCTTGCGGTTCATCCGTCATCACAGTGCTCATTGACCAAAATGGGATATCAGAAAGGGCATACAGCGTCCCCCACAGGATACAAGTCACACCTGCGTATATCGTTTTAGTCATCAAGCTGGCTTCGATATTATAAAATGCAGCGACAGTAACGAGGAAAATCAAGAAGGGAGTAAACAACAAATATGGACGGAATTTCCCGCGCCGCATATTAATAGTATCCATTACACCGGCAATTAATGGGTCATGTATAGCATCCCATACCCTGGCAATTAAAAAGATCATACTGGCCGCTACCGGCGAAATCCCCATAATGTCAGTATAGAAAAAGAGAATAAAAGTCCCAACCAACCCAAAACTGAAACACTGCCCCATCCCATACCCAAAATAAGACGCCAGCTCTTTCATTGGGATTTTCATGCCTGAATTGTTCATATTTATTTTTAGCCTTTTATCCCCTTCGTCCTTCAAGCTACAGAGGTGCTGGCTGTCCAGGCTCATCCCAGTCACTTAGTTCTCTAAGCTCCTGGGAATTTACTCGGTTGCCGCCTACCTGCATCTCGAAGTCACTTGGGTATATATTATGTAAGGTACAGATAAATTTTTAATGCCCGCCACAGCCCGATATGTCACTGAGGTTGCTATGGCAGAGCAGGCTATATTTATGTATTTTTCAGAGCTAACGCCTTTAGCAGTTCCATTTCAGAGGGGTCATAAGCGGTACCCTCCTCATTAAAAACATCATGGAACCAGCGGGACGCATAATCATTATCGGTACGTTTAATTTCAGGCCATGGAATATGAGTTTGAGTCGCGCCTTTGACTAACCCCCATTGATAACAGCCAATACCTTCAGCGTTAAACAAAGGTAACTGTTCATGCATTTTCGATTCGGCATGACGTGCCAACCATTCGGTACACAGCATTGGGCGCTTATATTCTTTCAAAAGGCCAATAGCTTTGTTCATTAAATCTAACGGTACATAGGCATGGAAGGAGATGATATCCGATAATTCCAAGGCGCGTAGATCCGTCGGATGCTGATAAATAGGCGCATTGAGATCCAGAATATTAGCAATATGCCAGGCACCCACCGTGAGTGGCTGTGTCGGGTTGACCTCCCGCGCCCATATAAATGCTTTTTCCATTAACTGGTGGCTATATTCTTCCAGCGCCGGATCAAAAGCGTCTTCACCCGCTAAGGTGAAAATCATGCGGTTGGTTGGCTCGTTGTAGAGATCCCATATCACGATCCGTTCATCGTGAGCGAAATGACCAATAATATCTTTGAGATACCGTTCAACCTGTCCCCATAAATAAGGCTGCATGACCACATTGCGGCCAGGGCTGGCGGCAGCCTGACTATTATGCAAACCGGGAATAGGTTGCTTTTGTTGCCCGATAAAAGGATGGTCACCAGAAAAGCCACAATCATCCATTAGGGTTAACATCACTTTGATGCCAACACGTTGGCAAATATCGAGAAAATGTTCAATTCTAGTCATTAATCCATCAGGATCGTGCTGCCAAACAACAAAGGGCAAATTGGTCCGCAGTGTGTTGTAGCCAGCCTCAGCAGCCCATTGCAGCTCTTGAGTTATACAGGCCGGAGCGAACGTATCCTGTTGCCACATTTCAGTCCAGTTGACGGCGGTACGCGGTAAATAGTTAAAACCACGCAACCATCCCTGCTGTTTATGCCATTCCCATGATTTTTCTTCAGACCATTTGCTCATAATTATTCTCATCTAATAAGTGGCTGCATCTTTAGCTAATATATTAGCTAATAAACTAATCTCAAACAGTCATCTCATCAAAAGTGATACACATCACGAAATTATTTTCAGCAAGAAATACAAATTAATAAATATCAATACGTTATATTATAATTGTTTTATAAAGCATGGCTGAGGCATCCGAAGACGGATCGAATGAATGGAGATATCAGCCCGGCAAGGCCCTGATGCACAGCCCTGCTAGCTAAAATCTGTTAGTATAAAAAAAGATGAAATATAGCCAGTATGAGTAAAATATGAATAAAAAAACTAAAGTGACCATGAGCCACATTGCGGCTAAAGCGGGAGTATCACAATCAACAGTTTCATTGGTGTTAAACGGTTCTTACAGCATCAAACTGGCAGATGACACCAGAGAAAAAGTACTGCGTATTGCTCAGGAGATGGGCTATGTCCATAAAGCCGTGGAACGGCCCATTGCCAGAGATAAAATAGCATTAATTATCAATGGGCTAATAAACCACGATCCTTTTATTGAAGCGATCAGTGCTGTTCAACAGGCAGCCTGGCAACACAATAAACTGTTGGCGATTTTTGATCAGGAAAATGAACCAGAGCACTGTGCAGCACTTGAAGAGGAAATCCGTCGGGGAGGTTATCAGGGGGTAATTTACGCCTCTTGCATGACCAGCCAGTTAGCACCGATGTTTCATAATCTGTCCATTCCAATGGTGATGCTGAATGGTTATTGCCCTGAGCTACCCGATGTTCCCTGTATTTTACCCGCAGATAAAATTGGCGCTTATAAGGCCACCAGCCATTTATTGCAGCAGGGATATAAACGGATTGCCATTCTGGCTGGCGAACTGTGGATGGATGCCGCCAACGACCGTATTAGCGGTTACCGGCAAGCGCTCATCAACCATGATATCTGCCCTGATGAAGGCTATATCCAGGTGACAAACTGGTCATTGAAGGAAGCGTATAAAAAAACACTGGAATTGCTGGCACTCACTGCCAAACCAGAAGCGATTTTCTGCAGTAGTGACTATATAGCACTCGGGTGTTATCAGGCGATTTTGTCACAAGGGTTGCGTATTCCCGATGATATCGCGGTCGTGGGCTATGATAATCAAAGTATTTCCTCTGAACTGTCGCCAGAATTAAGCTCAGTAGACTTACCTTACGGTGAAATGGGCGAAATGGCGCTGCATACCTTACTCAACATCACTCAGCAACAACCCTTGCTGTCGTTGAAAATGAAGGTTGAAGGCGAGCTGGTTATCCGACAGTCTTCGATAAGACCAGAGAAATAGCCTATCCCACACCAACCTCCATTTAATGAGACTTAATTGAGAGCAATTCTTAATTAATAACAACTCTTAATTGGGTACAACTCTCAAAATTAACATTTTTTACTAAGCCATAACGAATTGCTCACTTATCATACCAAAAGATAACATGCGCAACGATATAACCCCATGAGGTTCACGTGATCTAACGATAAAAAATGAGGATACTTTGTTATGGCTGACGCACCTTTATCGACTGCTGCACCGCCCTCAATCTCCAGGCGCAATTTAGCGATTCTGATTACTGATATTCTGCTATTTATTCTTCTACTTAATGTTCTACCTTTCGACGCTAACGCCAATCGCGGCCTGGCCATCTTGGCCTTTATTGGCATCCTCTGGCTGACCGAAGCACTTCACGTCACGATCACCGCACTGTTGGTTCCCCTGATCGCCGTGGGTACGGGGCTAATGGACGTTAACACGGGGTTGAGATCCTTCGCTAACCCTATCATCTTTCTATTCTTTGGTGGCTTTGCTCTGGCAACGGCACTGCATATTCAAGGCCTGGATAAACTGATTGCTAACCGCCTGCTACTTGCAGCAAAAGGGCAATTGATGGTTGCGGTGCTGATGCTGTTTGGTGCCACGGCATTAGTATCCATGTGGATTAGTAATACCGCGACGACGGCAATGATGCTGCCGCTGGCATTAGGTGTCATCGGTAACCTGAACCTGGAACGAGAACGTAATACCTATGTCTTTATTCTGCTGGGTATTGCCTATAGCGCCAGTATCGGTGGATTGGGTACCTTGGTGGGGAGCCCGCCTAATGCCATTGCAGCGGCACAGTTGGGGCTAGATTTTGTCGGTTGGATGAAATATGGCACTCCCGCGATGATCATTCTGATGCCGCTAATGGTGGTGACGCTGTACGTCATTCTGCGGCCTAATCTTAAGCATCATTTTGATATCGAACTGGAGCAACTACCCTGGACGGCCGCACGTAGAATCACGATAGGTATTTTCGGTATGACGGTCATTGGCTGGATTTTCAGTAGTCAATTGAGCCAAATGCTCGGTGGGGTGAAACAGTTTGATACGCTGGTCGCACTGAGTGCAGTCGTCCTGATTGGCATTAGCGGCGTCGCCAGTTGGCGTCAAATTCAGCAAAACACCGGATGGGGGGTATTGCTGCTGTTTGGTGGGGGCTTGACGCTAAGTGTTATTCTGCGCGATTCCGGTGCCAGTGCCGTTATGGCACAAGGCATTGTCTCCATTTTTGGTGCCTATCACTGGTTTATTATTATTCTGGCAGTAGCGGCTTTTATCATCTTCCTAACCGAACTTACCAGTAATACAGCCAGCGCGGCTTTGCTAGTACCGGTGTTTGCCACCGTCTCTGAGGCTTTAGGTATGCCACCGCTTCTGCTGACCATGATTATTGGTATCGGTGCTTCCTGCGCATTTATGCTGCCGGTCGCCACGCCACCAAATGCTATTGTTTATGGCACGGGTTTTATCAGGCAACCAGAGATGGTGAAGGTTGGTTTTTGGTTAAATATCATCTGCATCATCGTTGTCTCGCTATTAGCCTGGTATCTCTGGTATTAAGGCGCTGAACCTGACGGTACATTGCGCCGTCAGGGGATTAAACCCCTGCATGGGCCTAATTTACGGGGCGATGACAAAGGGCGCGCTTATCGCAGACCATGTCTGGCAAGAGGGGATTACCCGCCAACGATTTAATGTTCCGCCTATCGGGTGACCCGTTAAATCGCGGCCATGAATCGGTCAGACTTTGAGGTCAGCAGCGGTAATAAGGTCTTCTGAACCCATCAAAATGATACGCTTCACGGCATCATCACTCAGTGCCTGTGGACCCGCATATAAAGAATGGTATCCCTTGGGGAAGCTCGGAACGGTAAACTCCCGCATAATCCGCTGCTCTACCTGGCTGACCCCTCCTTCCAGCATCTCTTGTGCATGAATCAGAATATGAGTGCGTAAATAGCGCCGCTTTAACTGGTTAATAAACCCAGGTAAGACTTGTGACACCAGAGGATATAGGCAGGCCTCAGCAATAAAGAACTCGCCAATCAGCAGCCGCTCGGTACTAAAATTAGCTATGCCGGAGACAACTTTCTGGCTATCCAGATTTTTCAAAGTAAGATGATTTTTGCGTATTTGCAGGTAGAAAAACGGCATGTTCCCTTGTCACTCATGGTACTGATATCCTAATATTTGAGGCATGTGCTCAATATTTTTGAATATCCATTATTTGGAACCTAAGTATTGCGTAATTGTTTGCGGAGTGCAATCTATAAGGCTCTGTTGAGAATAGTCTCAAACGGAATGTCTGATAAGCGGGGGAGTTATATTTTCAGGCACGCTAAGTCAGTAAATAACTAATATCACATCAACCTAAAAATAATAAAATCCATTCAGTCTTCTATAGAAAATTAGCGAAAACTGTTAAGCTTACTAAGCTAATAATCATTAGATGATGACTCTCAATATAAACCATCACTTAGCTTATAACCCCCCACTCCCTCGCTACTATTATTAAAAATAAACAACTTGATAGCGCCATTATTTTCATCTGATATATTAAGAAGGTTATAGAGTTACTCGCCAGTGTTAGCGTGAAATGATTATATTTACACTAAATAGCTTTTCATAATACCGCTACACCCTGGCTTCCGAGGAAATGTGAAGCCACCGCCATAAATTGCTTCACTTTTATTCGTAATTACCACATATAACGACATTGATGGTTTTTTGATTCTGCCCCGGTGTGGCGATCCGTTTTGGCTGGCCTTTCATACACCAGTCAGTACCGATTTTAGGGTTGAGATCGATATCCACTTCATCTTCATAAAATACCGGATTTGCCACATCGTTTTTCTCCAGTGCAGTCTGTATTGCAGCGACTTTTTCAGCATAGTGTGGATCCTTAAATTTTAACGTTGGTGCCGCTCTGCGCCAGACAATACCGGCCTGACATAAACAACGATATACAGTGCTAATTGATATGCTAATACTAAAAAGTTTTTAATTTCAATGGATAAAAGTGTTGTGGGGGTTGTTGCACCAACAGAATGAGTGTCGGGATAATCTGTTCAACGGGCCATTGTCTGGGGCGTCCGGCTGGAAGGCTTTTCAGACCTTCGATGCAAAATAATGTGAACCAATTAATCCATCGACTGACAGAAGAGCGAGCAGCACAAAGCGTTCTGGCGGTATGAGAGACAGTATCGCCCCGATGAAGCATTAGCATGGCAGTGAGTCTTCTTGCGTAATCTTTATCACGCGTTTTATGAATAGCTTTCTGCATCAAACGTCGTTCAGGACGCGGGATAGGTGCTATGATCGACATAACTCAGTCCAGTAGGTTTTTTTGATTGGTTTGGCGATTGCTCAGATCGCTCAACTCGGACTGAGTTCCCTTTTGGTGATCTACTATTTTGAAAAGCTATTTAGATAATTCGATTTTCAGGAAAGCGGTAAGCGAGATGATTGTAGTAAGTGATTCGGGTTATTGGCCCCAACCAACGCACATGTAGTATGACAGCCATGCAAGCAAGAAATATCTTAAAATTTCATTTTTGAGTTGTTTACATTAAAAAAAATAAACATATCAAGTTAATATAAAATACTGAATTCGTATTTTATAAAAAAGAACACCACTCTTTATAAAATTAAGCCAAACAACTGAGTCTATAAGGATATTTTATGAGTTTTAATACCTATTTAAAATTAACAGGAAGTGAACAAGGATTAATCTCTGCTGGATGCAGTTCATTTGACTCGATTGGAAATCGACATCAGAATGGTCATGACGATGAAATTCAGATACTATCCTTAAATCACGCCATAACAAGAGAGCAACATTGTACACATCATCCTGTTGAATTTATCAAACCAATTGACAAATCATCACCACTAATGGCTATAGCCATATCCAACAATGAAATATTAACCCCATCATTTTCAATTTATAGATTAAATCAATCTGGTGCTTTGGAAATATTTTATGAGATAAAATTAACTAAAGCTACGATAATAGATATCAGTTCAAATTACCCTCATGTAATAAATAATCATGGTGCAATACCGTTTGAAAAAATCTCGTTTATATATGAGTCAATATCCTGGCAACATAAAATAGCAGGCACATCAGGTTATAGTATATGGAGTGACAGAGTTTATTAAACCAATCAATTTTCGCGCCCATGCATTCAAGTAAATATCATTTATGTATGGGCAACGTTAAAATTAAGTCATGAAAATTTTTCTCAAACGATATGAAAAATAAAATGACAAACAAAAACCACCATAGACTACGTACATCATGAAAAATTCAGGTACTTTACCAGACATATATATGAAGAACGCGAAAAACAGCATAGCTAAAGCAACAAACAATAAATCTATAAATACGCGATATAATAGTTTCATAAAAAAACCTCTGTCATAAAATAAACTTTAGCGCTTGAATTATTTCATCAGTTGATTTTCTTTTTATCGAATCCATTAAAACACCCACCTTTTTTTCTATTAGAAAGTAAAGCATTTCTATTTTTTCCTGATATAGTTTATTATAGACAATACTATTTTCACGCCTCAACTTCCTAAATAGCTTTTCATAATACCGCTACACCCTGGCTTCGCCAGGCTGGTTTCCGGGGAAAGGTGAAGCCACCGCCATAAATTGCTTCACTTTTATTAGTAATTGCCACATATAACGACATTGATGGTTGCGAGTAAGGGTTTCGTGCAGTGATAACCAAAGCAACTCTATTTTATTTAACCATGGTGAATATGTCGGTAAAAACAACAGCTTAAACTTCGGGTTTTCCTGTAACCAGTCTTCTACTTTACGGCTTTTGTGTATGACATAATTATCCAGGATTAATGTAATGGTTTCAGCTCGCCGATAGGTTTGCCTCAGCTTTTCCAACATATTGATAAATAAGATAGAGTTTTTGCTTGCCCCACTAACGTAATCGACCTTACCTGTCATCGCATTGACTGTTCCTGAAAGATAGTGTTTTTGATTCTGCCCCGGTGTGGCGATCCGTTTTGGCTGGCCTTTCATACACCAGTCAGTACCGATTTTAGGGTTGAGATCGATATCCACTTCATCTTCATAAAATACCGGATTTGCCACATCGTTTTTCTCCAGTGCAGTCTGTATTGCAGCGACTTTTTCAGCATAGTGTGGATCCTTAAATTTTAACGTTGGTGCCGCTCTGCGCCAGACAATACCGGCCTGACATAAACAACGATATACAGTGCTGATTGATATGCTAATACTAAAAAGATTTTTAATTTCAATGAATAAAAGTGTTGTGCTCCGGCGTGAACGTAACCATCCAAAGTGTTGTGGGGGTTGTTGCACCAACAGAATGAGTGTCGGGATAATCTGTTCAACGGGCCATTGTCTGGGGCGTCCGGGAGGAAGGCTTTGTAGTCCTTCGGAACCGAATAAAGTAAACCAGTTAATCCATCGTCCGACAGAAGAGCGAGCAGCACAAAGCGTTCTGGCGGTATGAGAGACAGTATCGCCCCGATGAAGCATTAGCATGGCAGTGAGTCTTCTTGCGTAATCTTTATCACGCGTTTTATGAATAGCTTTCTGCATCAAACGTCGTTCAGGACGCGGGATAGGTGCTATGATCGACATAACTCAGTCCAGTAGGTTTTTTTGATTGGTTTGGCGATTGCTCAGATCGCTCAACTCGGACTGAGTTCCCTTTTGGTGATCTACTATTTTGAAAAGCTATTTAGATAATCACCATTTTGATCAGCATCTGCAATCCATTCTAAAGATGTTGACGTCTCTTCATATACTTTAAACGCTGAGCCACCATGCCCATGGGTATCTTTTGACCACCAAAGACCTGTCTTACTATCTTTATAATATTTTTCATTAAAAGGCCCTCCTTGAAGGATTGAAGTTGTCCGAACTCCATCAATATTCCATCCATTCAACCCCAGTGGATCCACCCATCCCAGTGTATTCACCGCAAACTGGTACGGATTTAATCCGCCTTTTAGCCCTATTGGGTCCTGGCTGATAAAGACACCGCAGGCCGGATCATAATAACGGTAGCGGTTATAATGTAAACCGCTTTCCGTGTCGTAATATTGGCCCTGCATGCGCAGCGGCTGGCGCAGTTGGCTGGTACCCGTGACACTCAGTTGCCCGAACGGGGTGAACTGTGCTTCCCATACCACTTCGCCTTCGCTATCCTGCAGGCGGATCGGCATACCGTTCGGGTCATTCTGGTAGAAATAAACGTGAGCTTCATCTAATTCGGTTTTTAATGTGTGACGTCCAGGCTGCTGCCAACCCAGCACCGATTCTTTACATTTTTGCTCAAAATAGGCCGTCATCCGCCAGGCTTCAATCGTTAATACTGCATCATCCTCCGTGAGGGTATAAACCGCGATAGCGATTTTCCTGCCTCCACCAATTAAACAATCACACTTTTAATAAATCAGTTTTCACACTGTGAAATATAAAAAATCAACGAAAACTGATGTTAACCAACTGGAAAATTTAATTTAAATAGTTCTAATTGGTTAACAAAATCAATCACAATTCATTTTTTATACTTGCTAAAATACCATATAGTTTATTTCTATCTTCAAGTGAAATACCTAAATCCTCCATCTTATCAATAGAACGCTGTAAGGCATCCAAAAATAAATTGGCTCGTTGAGAGAAATTACCATTTAAAAATTCATTGTGGTCTATCTTCAATCTAAACTCTAAAACTTTACGCTTAATATGACGTTTAGCAACTTCATCTGCCCAGTTTTTACTATCACGAATCATGACAATAAAAGCCCATTTGTCATAATCATGATCGAACGTAATTTCATCAAGATTGCTATTAACTTGCTTCTCTATGAAAATCCTAGTCTCTCTATATAACTCAGCAACATCTATATCAGCCTCTGACGATACCCATAATTTCATAATTTAATAATCCGATTTATTCAATGATGGACGTAGACCACCATTATTATCTTTATATTCTAATATATTATCATGTTGCCAAGCATGCATATCTTTCTTAGAACCACTGGCTTCGAAGAACATATCAACATTATTTTCATCTAAATACTTCTGAGAGTATCTCTTCTCACCTTGAGTTGTTTCACCATATTTCGTAACATCACCGGAATCACGATCACGCAAAGTATACCCTTCTGCTGGTTTATCAGTATCATGGCTATTTCCATGTGCTGAATTACAAGATTTGTTTTTTTTACGCCCCGGTTTCTTCGCAAACTGACCATTATTTCTACGTTTTTTCCACAACCCCAGCGGATCCACCCATCCCAGTGTATTCACCGCAAACTGGTACGGATTTAATCCGCCTT
>NZ_CGBP01000030.1 GCF_001053095.1 Yersinia similis
CCCTAATTTCAAAAAACTTTTCAACCGTGTTTTTTTTCAGCAAAAACCGAGTAAAAGAACAATCCTTAAACAATTATTAAGCTAAACATCCAATACCGAAGTGAAACAGTAGAGTAAAATAGAAATATAAGAAGACTGATAGGACAAATCACCATGCAACTAAATACCCAACAGCAGGCCGCCCAGCGAAATCTTTCCTACTTACTGGCTGAAAAGATTGGTCAGCGTATTCTCGCAGGAGAATATGAAGCGGGCAGTATACTGCCCGGCGAAATAGAGTTGGGTGAACAATTTGGTGTAAGTCGCACCGCAGTACGTGAAGCAGTAAAAATACTGGCAGCGAAGGGGATGCTATTGCCGCGCCCACGAATTGGTACTCGTGTTATGCCACAGACGAATTGGAACTACCTTGATCAGGAATTATTAACGTGGTGGATGACCAAGGAGAATTTTGATCAGGTCATGCAACACTTCCTTATACTAAGAACATCGTTGGAACCACAAGCCTGTTATCTGGCAGCAACACATGCCAATGAGAAACAGCGGGAGCTGTTAGCATCATTAGTTGCAGAAATGCGTGCGCTGCATAGCAACTTTAATCGTGAGCAATGGATTCAGGTGGATACCCAGTTTCATAAATTAATTTATGAAGCTAGCGGCAATCCATTTTTAACCTCTTTTGCTAACTTATTCAGTTCGGTTTATTACAGCTACTTTCGTGCTATTACTGGTGATGAAGTGATTAAGCTACAACATCATCAGAACATTGTAGATACTATTCTGGCAGGTGATAACCAAGGTGCTTTATTCGCCTGTCAGGTGCTATTAAAAACGGTAGACTGACGACAGCACTATCAGCCACATGCTATTTATATAAAGAAGAAAAATTATCGCCCCCATATAAATCACCAGGACGGATAATGATAAAATCTGCGCGCAGTATGGCAGGCCTTCCCTGGATAGCGGCTATGGCTTTCTTTATGCAGGCTTTGGATGCCACCATACTGAATACTGCTCTCCCTTCAATCGCCGAAAGCCTTAACCGTTCGCCGCTGACAATGCAGTCAGCCATTATTAGCTATACCCTGACAGTCGCGATGTTGATTCCAGTTAGTGGTTGGCTGGCTGATCGTTTTGGTACCCGCCGAATTTTTATCCTGGCAGTTTCTTTATTTACCTTCGGATCACTGCTCTGTGCGCTTTCAGATTCACTGGCTTTCTTAGTGGCTTCTCGAGTCATTCAAGGGATCGGTGGGGCGATGATGATGCCGGTAGCCAGGCTGGCGCTTATCCGGGCTTATCCACGCAGTGAGTTATTACCGGTTTTAAATTTTGTTACTATTCCAGGGTTAGTCGGGCCAATCATGGGGCCATTATTGGGCGGGTTGCTGGTGACTTATACCTCCTGGCATTGGATTTTTATCCTTAATATCCCTATTGGCTTATTAGGTATTTTTTATGCCCGCAAATATATGCCAAATTTTACTATGCCGAAGCGCACCTTTGATTTTATTGGTTTCCTACTATTTGGTATCAGCTTAGTTATGATATCCGTCAGCCTAGAGATTATGGGCCGACCAGAAATCGCAGATTATTTGCCTGCCGCAACCATGCTAGGCGGCCTATTAATGCTGGTTTTCTATATATTCCATGCCAAAGGCCATCCTAACCCACTTATTGGTTTGCCATTATTTAAAACCCGGACATTCTCCGTGGGGATTGCCGGTAACGTAGCCTCCCGTTTAGGGACTGGCTGTGTGCCTTTTTTAATGCCGTTGATGTTACAAGTTGGATTCGGTTATTCCGCACTTATCGCCGGTTGCATGATGGCTCCCACCGCGATTGGATCTATCATGGCAAAATCAGCCGTCACACAGGTGCTGCGCTCACTAGGCTATCGTAAAGTACTAGTCGGTATAACCTTAATTATCGGGGTACTGATTGCTTCTTTTGCGTTGCAATCTCCAGGGATGCCGGCGTGGATGATGATATTGCCGCTATTTATATTAGGCATAGCGATGTCGACCCAATTTACTGCAATGAATACAATTACACTGGCTGATTTGACTGATAACAATGCCAGCTCCGGTAACAGTGTTCTGGCGGTAACCCAGCAATTATCGATAAGCTTCGGGATCGCTATCAGTGCGGCTGTGTTGCGTTTTTATGATGAGTTGTCGTTAGGCGGTAATGTTGACCACTTCCACTACACCTTTATCACCATGGGAATAGTGACATTGCTATCATCTCTGGTGTTCTTATTACTCAAACCCAGAGATGGAGACAATTTAATTCAGGGCCGTAATGTGAAGAAAGCAGCCCCGCCGGTAAAAAATAACGTTTAACGGGGGGAGACTGAACCGCGTTCTATTAGCTCGGGGGTGAGAGTCAGAACTTGTGGATCCGCTTCCGGGTTATTCAACCGATGGATCAGCGTATCAATAGCCAGTTCACCCAGATCATCTTTGGGTTGATGAATAGTGGTCAATGGTGGCGTCATATATTGTGCAATTTCAATATCATCATAACCAATGACCGCCATATGTTGTGGAATGGATAACCCCACCTGATATAAAGCCTGATAAACCCCGACCGCCATCGCATCATTACTGGTAAACACCGCGTCTGGAGGTTGTGGCAGCGCAAGTAGCTGCTTCATGGCAACCAGGCCGCCACCAAATTCAAAATTACTAACAACTTCATATCCGTTAATAATCGGCAAACCTGCACGTGTCATTGCCTGACGATACCCCTTCAGCCGTTCTTGAGCGGAGGTTTTATCCTGTGGCCCCGTAATACAAGCGATACGGGTATAGCCTTTGGCAATCAAATATGACGTTGCCATTTCCCCGCCCAATAATGAATTATCCTGAATGACGTCATTGACCCCCTCAAAGGGGGCCCAGTCCATCATAATAATAGGCAATGAAGGATAGCAGCGCAGAATGTCTTGGGAAGGACGGTGGCTCTCGGTACACATGAGCAGCAGACCATCGACACGTTTTTGCATCAATGTTTCTATACTACGGCTCATACGGTCGATATCGCCCTCGGTATTACACAGAATCAAACTGTAGCCACGCTCATAACAACTACGCTCAACACCACGCACGACCTCCGCATAAAATGGGTTACTACTGGCAGTAACCAACATGCCAATCGTGCGGGTTTGATTCAGTTTCAGGCTACGAGCCAGTGCTGATGGAGCATAATTAAGTTGTTTGATAGCAGCCAATACTTTGTCGCGAATAGGATCACTGACAAAACGATTTTTATTGATAACGTGCGAGACTGTTGAGGTTGATACACCCGCCAGGCGGGCAACATCTTTCATAGTGGCCACGTTTTACACTCGTTCTTGTAAGAAACTATCGATTTCAGTACGCCATGGAATGGACGG
The DNA here is from genome assembly GCF_001053095.1 of Yersinia similis. Lineage (GTDB taxonomy): Bacteria > Pseudomonadota > Gammaproteobacteria > Enterobacterales > Enterobacteriaceae > Yersinia > Yersinia similis. The sequence goes on from NZ_CGBP01000030.1 coordinate 3,401, forward strand.
TTGTGCTCCAGACCAAGTGACCGCAATAGCCGCCGCGGCATGAGCAAAACGGACTGCGGCATCCATAGACTGGCCTTCTAATAAAGCTGTCAATAATGCACCGTTAAATGTATCACCGGCAGCAATGGTATCTACGGCATTTACCTTGAACCCCGCCACTAGCTTGCCTTTACCTTGTTCACTGAGCCATACGCCACGGCTACCTAAGGTGATGATCACGGTAGCAATGCCTTTATGATGCAGAATTTGTGCTGCTTTCGCTGCATCATCATCCAGCTCAATATGAATACCAGTCAAACGCTCGGCTTCCGTTTCATTAGGCGTGATCATATCAACCAGAGCTAATAACTCATCGGGTAATTTACGGGCGGGCGCCGGATTAAGGATAACCTGAGTTTGATGCTGCTTCGCCAGTTTAGCGGCCGCAATAACTGTGTCGAGCGGTGACTCCAGTTGCATTAATAGTGCATCAGCATCGATCACTTGCTGTTGGTAGCGGCGAAGATACTCTGGTGTCACCGCTGAATTAGCTCCCGCATCAATACCAATCACATTTTCACCATCGCTATTCACGAAGATCAATGCTACACCGGTAGTCGCCCCCGTAATAGCCTCGATAGGCTGAGTATCAATGTTATCGGCAGTGAGCTGCTGACGCACCCTTTCACCAATATCATCATCACCCACACAGGCAATAAATGCGACATCCGCGCCACTACGGCCAGCAGCAACCGCTTGATTAGCCCCTTTGCCACCGAAAGCAACGTTATACTGCTTCCCGATCACCGTTTCACCCGGACGTGGAAACTGCTCAATATTCAGAATATGGTCGGCATTGATACTGCCCAACACCACCAGCTTACCTGTTTCCATCGTATTTATTCCTTTGTCCTTGAAATTGCAGGGGTAGCTGCTCTCTTTACTCGGCTCACGCAGTGAACCACGTTCAAAATGGTTTATAACCAATTTATAGTTTGCTGGCTACCTACCTGCAACTTCAATTACTTTGGGTATTATTGAATAACAACGTGCTAGTGACTGACTTTATTATTTAGTCACTAATTTCAAATCAACCGGAATGACAGACTGTACCTTTTCGCCTTTCAATACCTTATCTGCGGTTTGTACGCCAATAACACCAATCTGATCGGGACGTTGAGCAATTGTCGCCCCCAGTTTGCCGCCTTCAACCGCTTTGATGCCATCATCTGTGCCATCAAAACCCACCACTAGCACATCCGTTTTACCCGCAGTCTGTAAAGCACGTAAAGCACCCAGCGCCATTTCATCGTTCTGAGCAAATACCGCCTGAACATTTGGGTAAGCTGTCAGCAGGTTCTGCATCACATTCAAGCCTTTAGTACGGTCAAAATCCGCAGGCTGGCTGGCTAACAACTGGAATTGATGCTGTTCCATTGATTGTTTAAAACCTTCACCACGCTCACGGGCAGCAGAAGCCCCCGCAATACCTTCCAGTTGAATCACTTTCGCGTCATTACCCAGTTTTTTGGCAATGAAATCACCGGCTATTTTACCACCAAAGCGGTTATCAGATGCGATGTGGCTGACTACGGTGCCTGAATTTGCCAAGCGGTCTAATGTAATCACGGGAATATTCGCCTGATTAGCCATTTTAACGGCATTACCAACAGCATCAGAGTCTGTTGGGTTGATAAGCAGTAATTTGGTGCCACGGACAGTCAAGTCCTGCACGTTGGCCAGCTCTTTAGCGGGGTTATTCTGAGAATCCAAGACCACCAGGTTATAGCCCAGTTTATCGGCCTCTTTCTGCGCACCGTCTTTCATTGAAACAAAGAACGGGTTATTCAGGGTGGAAACCACCAGCGCGATAGTGTCTTTTGCCAGCGCGTTAGCACTTACGGTGGCGCTCAACGCAACAACAGAGATCAAAGTAGCCAGTTTCTTCATTTTCATGGTCGCACTTCCTGTAGGGAGGTTAGCAAAATCAATTAATCTGGTAGGCGTTATTGCTGCAAACAAACGGCCTACTGCTTTTTGTTCTCTACCAATACTGCCAGCAAGATCACCACTGCTTTAACGATCATTTGGTAGTAAGAGGAGACACCTAATAAATTCAAACCATTATTTAAGAAGCCGAGGATGAGTGCGCCAATTAAGGTACCCACTATTCGCCCTTTCCCCCCGGCAAGACTGGTGCCGCCTAAAACCACAGCCGCGATAGCATCCAACTCATAGCCAGTACCTGCTGTAGGTTGTGCCGACGATAGACGGGCAACTTCAATAATCCCAGCCAGTGCAGCTAACAATCCACATAATGAATAAACAATAATTTTAACTTTATCGACGCTGATCCCCGATAGACGAGTTGCAGACTCATTGCCCCCCAGCGCGTAGATATAACGACCCAGGCGGGTATGATGCAACATGTACCATGCGGCAAGAAACACAATGGCCATCAACCAGATAGGAGTGGGTACGCCAAATGGGCGACCAATACCGAACCAACCAAATGTATCCGCCACCTCAGTAAAACCGGTATTGACCGGGCTACCATTGGTGTAAACCATGGTCACACCGCGTAACAACAGCATCATAACCAGTGTCGCAATAAATGCCTGCACCTTCCCTTTGGCAACAATAACTCCGGTTATGGCACCAATAAAGGCACCCAATGCTAACGCCGCAGCCACGGCAACCAAGGCATTGACTTCCAACCCAACAATTGAGGCCGCTACCGCGCCAGTCAACGCCAGCAATGACCCCACCGATAAATCAATACCGGATGTCAGAATAACCAGTGTCATCCCTACCGCCATGATGGCGTTGACAGAGGTCTGCTGAAGAATGTTAAACATATTATTAAGGGTGAAAAAGTTCGGGCTTAGTGACGAAACCACCGCTATCAGCACCAATAGCGCAATCAGTGATTTTTGTTCTAATAACCATTCTTTACTGAACCAGCGTTTTGTCTGGATAGTGTGAGAACTCATATCTGATGACTCCTGCTCTACGCGCCATGACTTATAAATCAATAAATTGCTTACCAACGGCTGCTGCCATCAATACTTCTTGGGTAGCTTGCTCAATAGAGAACTCGCCGCTTAGCTGACCTTCATGCATGACGAGAACACGATCACTCATGCCCAATACTTCCGGCATTTCTGAAGAAATCAGAATGATACTTAGCCCTTCCTGCTTGAACTGATTGATTAATTGATAGATTTCTTTTTTAGCCCCAACATCTACCCCTCGGGTTGGTTCATCAAGAATTAATACTTTAGGCCGGGTCATCAAACCACGGGCAATCGCCACTTTTTGTTGGTTGCCACCGGATAACAAACCGATAGGTTGTTCCATGGAAGGTGTTTTTATATTGAATAAACGGATGAAGTCGGCCACAGCCAGCCGCTCATCAGCATGCTTGAGCGAACCGCCTGAATGGCTGAAATAGCGTAATGCCGTTAAAGACATATTCTCTTTGACTGACATACCCAGCACCAGACCATCCCGCTTGCGGTCTTCAGAAATGTAGACGATGCCGTTTGCCAAGCCATCCTGTGGTGAGCGAGTCACTACTTCTCGTCCATCCAACATGATAGAACCTGATTTGCGCGGTAAGGCACCATAGATGATTTTCATCAATTCAGTACGGCCAGCCCCCATCAAGCCAGCAACACCGAGGATCTCACTACCGTAGAGCGTAAAGCTGACGTTTTTCACGCCTGGGCCACATAACTGTTTAACCTGCAGACGTTTTTCACCACGTGGTAAATTCAAGCGCGGATATTGTTCTTCCAGTTTACGGCCAACCATCATCTCTATAAGTGAGTTTTCGGTCAGACTACTCACCGGTTTTTCGGCGATAAACTGCCCATCACGGAATACCGTCACATCGTCGCAAATTTCAAAGATTTCTTTTAATCGATGAGAGATATAAACAATGCCACGCCCTTGAGCTTTCAGCTCATTAATAACGTTAAATAAAGAGGCTGTTTCGGTATCCGTCAAGGCATCGGTTGGTTCATCCATAATGATGACTTTAGATTCAAAGCTCAGCACCTTGGCAATTTCCACCATTTGCTGATCACCAATGGAAAGCTCACCGACCAGCCGATGGCTGCTATAACTGATATTCAGGCGCGCTAGCAATAAATCGGCTTCGGCATACATCTTTTTCCAATCAATGCCGCCAAGGCGGTTAACAAATTCACGACCCAAAAAGATATTTTCAGCGATAGTTAACTGTGGGATCAGGTTAAGTTCCTGATGAATAATGCCAATGCCTGCTTCCTGTGAAGCCTTGGGACCCGCAAACACCACTTCTTTACCCAAGAAATGCTGACTGCCAGTATCTTTACTGTAGATACCCGTCAGCACTTTCATCATGGTTGATTTCCCCGCACCATTTTCCCCCACCAGCGCCATAACTCTGCCAGGGTAGACACTGAGCGCAGCACCGGAGAGTGCTTTGACGCCGGGGAAGGCTTTATCAATTCCTTTAAGTTGCAGTAAAGGTTGCATAAAGGCCTCAGAAGGTTACGCCGGAGCAGAGAATGATGTTAGCAAAGGGAGAGCACTCTCCGCTGCGTATCACCGCCCGACTTTGTTTGGTTTGCTCTTTGAACACCTTATGGCTGATATAACGCAGAGTAATTTGATTTCCCTGCTGTTGCTCAAGTTGTGTTAGCAGCGCGAGTAATGCCTCATGAAGTTGCGGATTATTTTTAACGATCTCTTGCGCAAGGTAAGCACTCTCAACCTGCATTTCTTGCGTTACCACATCGACAACCTGCAGAAACCCTGGCACGCCTCGTGTTAATGCCAAATCGATTCGTGTAGTGGTTGCCGGTATCGGTAGCCCTGCGTCACCTATCACAATCTGATCGGTATGGCCCAGACGGGAGATAACAGCGGAGATATCAGAGTTAAGTAATGCACCTTTTTTCATGTTCTACTCCAAGAGCGAAACGTTTCGCTAATAAGGAGTTTAGAAAAATGGCAGCAGAAGGCAAACCTAATTTAGCGAAATTGTGATCGCAATCGAAACGTTTCGCTGGCGATATAAAAAGCAGAAGGATCTTTAGAGAGGTTATTGACAAAGTGCCTGCAACGGAGAGAACAGGCAGATCGTAAAGACGCCGGCTTCCCTGTATAAAAATAGCCTTCCCTGGGGGCTCGAGCCGCGCCCTCCCTGGCGCGGACGCTTTACTCCTCTGCCTATCCTCACCGTTCAAGATCAAGTCATCGGGGGTTGTCAGCAGTCTGAGACCGTTATGATTAACGGCCTTTCAATTAAATTTCCACTTGTGTCCCAAGTTCAATAACCCTATTGGGTGGGATCTCAAACTGATCTGGTGCACGTAATGCATTACGGCTAAGTGCAATAAATAACTTGCCACGTAAAAATAAGTGCCATGGCCGCTTGGTAAGGATTAACGATTCATGTGACATGAAGAACGAGGTTTCCATCATCTGGCAAGATAAACCTTCCAAGCCACAACGGTGGAAAATTTCCGCCACATTAGGTGTTTCACGCCAACCGTATCTGGCAACCACCCGCCAAAAAGTTGGAGAAAGCTGCTCGATGGTAACCCGCTCCACATTATGCACATAAGGTACATCTTCCGTACGCATCGTGAGCAACACAACACGGGCATGTAACACTTTGTTGTGCTTAAGGTTATGTAATAGTGCGAATGGAATGACATCCATTGCTCGTGACATATACACCGCCGTACCAGGTACTCGTACTGGCGGTGACTTCTCCAGTGAGGCAATCATCGCTTCCAGTGAATTACTGTGTTCATGCATACGACGCAGTAAACTGAAACGCTCACTTTTCCAGGTAGTCATAATAATAAACATCACCAAGCCCAGAGACAGTGGTAACCAACCCCCAGAGAATAATTTAAGCGCATTGGCAGAAAACATTGGGATATCGATAATCAGCAAGACTATCAGTAAAAATGCGACAAGAAAGCGATTCCAATGCCAGTTTTTCCATGCCACGGTACAAAACAGAATACTGGTGATAACCATAGTACCGGTAACCGCTATCCCATAAGCCGCCGCCAAATTACTGGAACGTTCAAAACCGACAATCACTAACACCACCGCTAAATAGAGGGTCCAGTTGATCACCGGGATATATATCTGGCCAGATTCCATCTCTGAAGTATGAATAATTCGCATAGGTGGCAAATACCCTAAACGAACAGCCTGCCGAGTAAGTGAAAACACGCCAGAAATCACCGCCTGTGAGGCAATAACGGTGGCTAACGTCGCCAGAATGAGTAATGGGATCAGTGCCCAGTCGGGGGCCAGTAGGAAGAAGGGGTTTTTGATAGCTTCAGGATTTTTCAGTAATAACGCCCCCTGACCAAAATAATTCAGCACCAACGAAGGTAAAACCACAGTAAACCAGGCGAGTCGAATAGGAAATTTACCAAAATGCCCCATATCCGCATACAACGCCTCAACGCCGGTGATCGCCAGTACTACGGCACCAAGGGCAAAAAATGAAACAGACTTATATTCGATAAAAAAGCTTATTGCCCATTTGGGATTCAGCGCAGCCAAAACTTCTGGGTTAGCAATAATACTGCGCAGGCCAAGTAAGGCTAGCGTCAGGAACCACACCAGCATAACGGGTGCGAAGAGTTTACCGACACTGCCAGTGCCATGCTTTTGAATCACAAAAAGTAGTGTTAATACAGCAATGGAGCAGGGAACAATATAGGGATCAAGGGCAGGTGCAGCAATTTCCAACCCTTCAATGGCCGACATCACTGAGATTGCCGGGGTAATGACCACTTCACCATAAAAGAAGCTGCCACCAATTAACCCGAGGACCACCAAAATAGACGTGGCTCTGGAAGAGGTATTACGCCCTGCCAAAGACATTAACGTTAAAATCCCCCCTTCACCCGCGTTATCAGCCCGCATTACATAGGTCAGATATTTAACCGAGACCACTAGAATCAGCATCCAGAAAATCAGCGATAAAAAACCAAACACCACATCTGGTCGGACATCAAAACCATAATGACCAGAAAAACACTCTCTCAAGGTATAGAGTGGGCTGGTGCCAATATCACCGTAAACGACCCCGATTGCGGCCAAAGTCACCGCGGATAAAGACTGTTTATGTTCTGTGCTCATAAGTTATTTCTTTTTGCTAGAACATCCATAAGCTGATGTGTGCGTTTAAGACCCCGTGACAGTGGGTTCTGTAGCCTTTGACGCCTACTAAAAGGCGCTCAGTATGCATGATTTAAATGGATTGCCTACTCTTAAATTAGAGCAGAAAAAGAGTAAAGTTTAATCAAAAATAAATAGTTGATGATATAAAAATTTCACTAGTCAACAAGCTATCCCATTAAGGAAAAAGAGGATTTATTCCCTTTTATCAGGTAAAAATTAACTCATCAGAGGAACATGTAGAACAATTATGGCGCAATCATCGCAATTGGCAGAAAGAATATCTCGCTTAAGTAATGCTCTTGAAAGTGGGCTGTATGAAAGACAGGAAGCCATTCGTTTATGCTTACTGGCGGCACTCAGTGGTGAAAGTGTATTTCTGCTCGGTCCACCGGGGATTGCCAAAAGCCTGATTGCCCGTCGCCTGAAATTTGCTTTCCGCCATGCCAGGGCATTTGAGTACCTGATGACCCGTTTTTCTACACCGGAAGAGGTTTTTGGCCCGCTGTCCATACAGGCATTAAAAGAAGAAGGGCGCTACCAACGAATGACCGGGGGCTACCTGCCAGAAGCGGAAATTGTCTTCCTCGATGAAATCTGGAAGGCAGGCCCGGCTATCCTTAATACTCTACTGACCGCCATTAATGAACGGCGCTTTCGAAATGGTGATCGGGAAGACAGTATCCCGATGCGCTTACTGGTAACCGCGTCCAATGAGTTACCAGACGCTGACAGCAGCCTGGAAGCACTTTATGACCGGATGCTGATCCGTCTGTGGCTAGACCGGGTACAAGAGAAACAAAATTTCCGCTCACTGCTGATCAGCAGACAAAATGAAAATCACAATCCGGTGGCTGAAAACCTCAGCATCACTGATGAAGAATTCCACCAATGGCAGCCATTAATCGATAAAATCACACTACCGGACCACTGCTTTGAGCTTATTTTTCAGCTACGTCAACGACTCAGCGCTCTGGAACACGCCCCTTATGTCTCTGACCGCCGCTGGAAGAAGGCATTGCGTCTGCTGCAAGCCAGTGCATTCTTCAGTGGCCGTGATGAAATAACCCCTATTGATCTGATTTTACTGAAAGATTGCCTATGGCATGACCTTAACTCGCTCAAATTACTGCAACAGCAACTGGAACAATTGCTGACGGAGCAAGGGTATCAACAGCAAAGCTTATTAATGAAGTTACAGGATATTAATAGCAAATGGTTGCAACATCAGCAGCAGCAAAGTGACCACCAGGCGCTAACAGTAATTAAGCAAAGCGGCATGTTCAGCCGAAAAGCGCAATATGCTCTGCCAGATAATCTGACAAACAGTACCTTGACGCTATTACTGCAAAAACCGCTTAATTTACATGATATTCAGGTCAATCACTTGCAAGTTGAGAAAGAGGCTCTTGCTCAATGGTTGAGTAAAGGTGGCGCTTTACGGGCCAAATTAAATGGCGTTGGCTATGCACAATCTATCGATGCGGAAATTGATGATCAGTTACATATAATCATACTAGATGTGAGCCGCCAGCCATCAACATTGTCCCTACCGGGTGTCTCAACCACTAGCGTACCGCCAGAACTGCTGGTGGCACTCACCGAACTGGAAAGTACGCTGGCAGAACAACGGCGCTTATTTAGCCAGCATCAGCCTTGTTTATTTACACCATCATCTTGGCTGGCAAAAATAGAGGCCAACCTTTTGCAGGTGGCGGAACAATTTAAACATCAATGTCAGCAACTTCAACAAGTTAAACAACAACTGAGTGGACACTGACCGATGTTCAGTCTGGCAACACTGGATATGCTGCTGTCGATAAGTGAAGGCGAACTTATCGAAGAGATGGTGGTAGGTTTACTGGCGGCACCTCAATTGGCGATTTTCTTTGAAAAATTCCCGCGGATTAAACGGGCATTAATGAAAGATATCCCCGGCTGGAAACAAAATTTACAACAACGGATCCGTGAAGCTAGCGTTCCGCCGGGGCTGGCGAATGAATTTTCCTTATATCAACAGAGTCTGTTGGAGGATAGCCCACAGTTTTATGCGCATCTGCCCGATATCGTGGCACAGTTACAAGATTTGCATTCCCCTTTTGCAGCGCAGGCTAAAACATTATTACAAACTGCAGACCTGGCAAAAAATCCTCAGGGCGGGAATAGCCTACAAACACTTTTTTTACAACGTTGGCGTGTCAGTCTGACTCTACAAACCATCACGATTCATCATCAGTTGTTAGAACAAGAACGGGAGCAGCTCTTAGCTGAACTACAGCAGAGATTAGCGCTCAGTGGTGCATTGGAACCCATACTCACCACCAATGATAATGCCGCTGGGAGACTTTGGGATATGAGTCAGGGGCATTTGCAACGTGGCGATTATCAATTATTGCTGCAATATGGCGATTTTCTGCAACAGCAACCTGAATTAATGCGTTTGGCCGAACAGCTTGGCCGCAGCCGTTCAGCCAAAGCACAACCAACACCTGACGCCCGCTATGAGCCTTACACCGTCATGGTACGCCAGCCAGATTCAGTGCCTGAGGAGGTCAGTGGCATTCATCAGAGTAATGACATTCTGCGATTATTACCGACTGAACTGGTGATGTTAGGGATGAGTGAACTGGAGTTTGAATTTTATCGCCGCTTATTGGAACGGCGCTTGCTCACATACCGATTACAAGGGGACAACTGGCAGGAAAAAACGCTACAGAGACCCGTCAGCCTTAAACAAAATGATGAGCAACCCCGTGGGCCATTTATTGTCTGCGTCGATACTTCAGGCTCTATGGGGGGCTTCAACGAGCAATGCGCCAAAGCATTTTGTCTGGCCTTACTCCGTATCGCGTTGGCCGATAATCGCCGCTGTTACATCATGTTATTTTCTACCGAAATAATTCACTACGAGCTATCAGCCGACAATGGTATTGAGCAAGCCATACGTTTCCTCAACCAACATTTTCGTGGTGGTACTGATCTGGCGGCATGTTTAACCAACACGCTAAATAAAATGGAAGACAGAGAATGGTATGATGCAGACGCGGTAATCATTTCAGACTTTATCGCCCAGCGTTTACCAGAAGAGTTAGTCAGAAAAATCAAAATCCAACAGCAAGCTCAACAGCACCGTTTCCATGCCGTTGCCATGTCCGCTTATGGCAAACCAGGGATCATGCGCATTTTCGATCATGTCTGGCGTTTTGATACAGGCTTAAAAAGCCGCTTGATACGCCGCTGGAAACGATAATCCCCTATAGTTATGCCGCCTACAGACTGATTAAAGTTAAAAACCCGCTATAACTGATACAGTTATAGCGGGTTAGCTAGGGGGATAACGACTAGATTTTACAGCAGACCATCAACTTTCTCGCTGATTTCAGGGCCCCAAACACCACATTGAACCTGACCAATATGTTGCTTCTGTAGCAATAACATCACTAAGCGGGACTGACCAATACCTCCACCGATAGTTTGTGGCATTTCACCGCGCAACAGTGATTGATGCCATTCCAGTTCCAAGCGGTCTTCATCACCAGTAAGGACTAACTGACGCTTAAGTGCTTCTGCATCAACACGAATTCCCATAGAAGATATCTCAAAGGCATCTTCCAATATTGGGTTCCAGACAATAATATCGCCGTTTAATCCAGAGAAACCTTCCGCACTCGGGGAGGTCCAGTCATCGTAATCTGGCGCACGAACATCATGGGATTGACCATCCGCCAATTTGCCACCAATCCCTATAAGGAAGACAGCCCCCAACTCTTTAGCAATTGCACGTTCACGGCCTTTAGCATCTAAATCAGGGAACCTGGCACGCAGGCTTTCGCTGTGAATAAACTGAATATGATCCGGTAGGAAGGTCTTCACACCAAACTCATCACTGATCGCCGCTTCAGTTTCTTTAATCGCTGCATAAATCTTGTTAACTGTGGATTTCAGGTAAGCCAGGTTACGTTCACCGTCACCCATAACACGTTCCCAATCCCACTGATCTACATATACAGAATGAATAGCACTCAGGCGATCTTCATCTGGGCGCAATGCTTTCATATGGGTATAAACCCCTTGGTCAGCACCAAAATCAAAACGCCCTAAGGTTTTACGTTTCCACTTCGCTAATGAATGTACAACTTCAAAAGTTGAATCTGGCAATGATTTAACTTTTACCTGTACCGCTTTCTCAGAACCAGAAAGGTTATCTTGGGTACCATCGCCCACACGGCTCAAAATAGGCGCCTGGACTTCGATCAAGCCAAGTTGTTGCTCTAATTGACGGGAAAAAAATGATTTTACGAAGCTTATTTGTTGTTGTTTTTGGATAAATTGTTTTTTCATTGCTGTTTTCTCAATTCGTTATGTTTAGTTATGCCTACTGGCTTGTCATCGATTAAGCAACAGAATGAGGGTTAAATTCAATATCCAATAACAAATATAGCCATTGTTGTTTTAATAATGAATTTATATGGCACTATAATTGAGATATCGATAAAAAAATGGGGGAAATATGAGTGAAATTTATCAGATCGATAATCTCGATCGCAGCATCCTGAAAGCATTAATGGAAAATGCACGCACACCCTATGCTGAATTAGCCAAAATCTTCACCGTTAGCCCCGGAACTATTCATGTAAGAGTAGAAAAGATGCGGCAAGCAGGGATCATTACCGCAGCTTGTGTACACGTTAACCCAAAACAACTGGGTTACGACGTTTGCTGCTTTATCGGCATAATCTTGAAAAGTGCTAAAGATTACCCTTCAGCCCTGAAAAAATTGGAAAGCTTGGAAGAAGTGGTTGAGGCCTATTACACCACTGGCCACTACAGCATATTTATTAAAGTGATGTGTAAATCCATTGATGCATTGCAGCAGGTACTTATCAACAAGATCCAGACTATTGATGAGATCCAGTCAACCGAGACGCTAATATCACTGCAAAACCCTATCATGCGTACGATCGTCCCTTAATCCCAAAATAACTATACCCACATTATCCACAGCTAGATCCCAGCTGATTCACAGAGTACAATACTGGCTCTCTACTTCAGTTGGGTTCTTTATGGCTGACATAACCTTGATTAGTGGCAGTACGCTTGGCAGTGCTGAATATGTTGCTGAACATTTAGCGGATAAATTAGAAGAAAGTGGGTTTTCTACAGAAATACTTCATGGTCCAGAGTTGGACGAACTTACGCTGAATGGCCTGTGGTTAATAGTGACATCCACCCATGGTGCCGGGGATCTTCCTGATAACTTGCAGCCATTATTAGAACAGCTCGAACAACAAAAACCTGATTTATCCCAAGTACGATTTGGAGCGGTTGGTTTAGGCAGCTCAGAATATGACACTTTCTGCGGTGCAATCATAAAACTGGATCAACAATTGATCGCACAAGGAGCCCAACGTTTGGGTGAAATATTAGAAATTGACGTCATCCAACATGAAATACCAGAGGATCCAGCAGAGATTTGGGTCAAAGATTGGATTAATTTACTCTAATTAGCTCAAAGATCACGCGAACGAATGTGTATAACTATGCTTAAAAGCAGGGTAAAACCAGTAGATATCCACATAACAACCTTGATGCAGACAAGTGCCTGTGTATAACATGCCATTTAGATCCCAGCTTATACGCAATAGGATCACTGGTCATTCACAGCAAACGATCCTCCTTAATTACATGATCTTTCATGTGAATAATCACTTATCCACAGAGGATCGTGATCCTAATAAGAGATCTAATAAAGAGATCTTTAAATAAAAAGATCTTCTTTTAATTAAGGGCGATCCTAAGCCACTTGGTCGATCGTCTAAACTTGAGTAGAATCCCCCACCCCAGGGCAAACACAGAAATTCGCATAACGGCGAGGTGCAGTACCATGTTTTATCCAGATCAATTTGACGTCATCATCATCGGTGGTGGCCATGCAGGCACCGAAGCTGCAATGGCCGCAGCACGCATGGGACGTCAGACCTTATTGCTGACGCACAATATCGATACACTGGGACAAATGTCTTGTAATCCAGCGATCGGCGGTATCGGTAAGGGGCACTTGGTCAAAGAAATTGATGCTCTGGGTGGCCTGATGGCGAAGGCAACAGACCTTGCAGGGATCCAGTTTAGGATACTAAACGCCAGCAAAGGGCCAGCGGTAAGAGCAACCCGCGCTCAAGCTGACCGTGTTCTGTATCGGCTAGCGGTACGTACAGCATTAGAAAATCAACCTAACTTGATGATCTTCCAGCAACCTGTTGAAGATCTCATTGTTGAAAATGATCGTGTCGTTGGCGCTGTCACACAAATGGGCCTGAAATTCCGTGCCAAAGCGGTGGTGCTAACCGTTGGTACATTCCTCGATGGTAAAATACATATTGGGCTAGAAAATTACAGTGGTGGCCGTGCCGGAGATCCCCCTTCGATCTCACTATCACAACGCTTACGTGAACTACCTTTGCGGGTAAATCGCCTTAAAACGGGTACCCCACCACGTATCGATGCGCGAACTATTGACTTTAGCCAATTAACACCTCAGTTAGGTGATACGCCAATTCCAGTATTCTCTTTCCTGGGAAATGCTGAGCAACATCCTGAACAAATGGCTTGTCATATCACCTACACCAATGAAAAAACGCATGATGTGATCCGCAATAATCTGGATCGCAGTCCAATGTACGCAGGGATCATCGAAGGGATCGGCCCACGTTACTGCCCATCGATCGAAGATAAAGTCATGCGCTTTGCTGATCGTAATTCACATCAGATCTTCCTCGAACCAGAGGGGTTAACCAGTAACGAGATCTACCCGAACGGTATTTCTACCAGTTTGCCTTTCGATGTACAGATGCAAATTGTCCGCTCGATGAAAGGGCTGGAAAATGCACGTATTATTCGTCCCGGCTATGCTATCGAATATGATTTTTTTGATCCCCGTGATTTGAAACCGACTCTGGAAAGCAAATATATTCAGGGCTTGTTCTTTGCGGGACAAATCAATGGCACAACGGGCTACGAGGAAGCTGCGGCCCAAGGGCTGCTTGCAGGGCTTAATGCGGGCCGTTTTGCCAACGAGGAGGACGGATGGTCACCTCGGCGTGATGAAGCTTACCTTGGCGTGCTGGTGGATGATTTAAGCACACTCGGCACTAAAGAACCGTACCGCATGTTTACCTCCAGAGCTGAATATCGTTTGATGCTGCGCGAAGATAACGCTGATCTACGCCTGACCGAAACAGGCCGTAAATTGGGATTAGTGGATGACATCCGGTGGGCACATTTCAGTCAAAAAGTTGAACAAATTGAAAAAGAGCGCCAACGGCTGCGTGATATCTGGGTGCATCCGCATTCTGAGAATGTTTCAGAGATCAATGCGCTGTTGAAAGCGCCTTTGTCCAAAGAAGCCAACGGAGAAGAGCTACTGCGTCGGCCTGAAATAGACTATCGTTTGTTGACTTCTTTGACATCATTTGGTCCAGCGTTGACAGATCCACAATCTGCTGATCAAGTTGAAATTCAAGTCAAATATGAAGGGTATATTACTCGTCAGCAGGAAGAGATCGAAAAACAACTACGCAACGAAAATACCTTATTGCCAGTTGATCTCGATTATCAGCAAGTCTCAGGTTTGTCGAATGAAGTCATTGCCAAATTGAATGACCATAAACCAAGTTCAATTGGTCAGGCATCCCGAATTTCAGGTATTACCCCCGCGGCAATATCTATCTTACTGGTCTGGCTGAAAAAACAAGGTTTGTTGCGCCGCAGTGCGTGACGATTAAACGTTTGCCTGCATTCTGAATTTTATGGTCAGGCAAGCACAGCAAACATATTCAATCCATGACCATGCTGGATTATCATTTTGCCTATTGACCCATTTATATGCTGACTGGGCATTTTCTGGTCAGAGGATACCCTTGTGTTAAAAAAATTAGACTATTTGCTTACCGTTGCTGGCATTACGTTACCCGATCAGCAAAAACATCAGTTGATTGGCTATGTAGAGCTGTTAGACAAGTGGAATAAAGCTTATAACCTGACATCTGTTCGTGATCCGCAGCAAATGTTAGTGCGGCATATCCTTGATAGTATTGTGGTTAATCCGCATCTGCAAGGCAGCCGATTTATCGATGTCGGAACTGGGCCAGGCCTTCCTGGTATTCCTTTGGCTATCGTGCGCCCTGATGCGCATTTTACTTTGTTGGATAGCCTGGGTAAGCGAGTTCGCTTTCTACGTCAGGTGCAACACGAGCTGGGGTTAAATAACATAGAGCCAGTTCAGAGCAGAGTTGAGGCGTTTACCTCAGAACCGCCATTTGATGGTGTGATAAGCCGTGCATTTGCATCTTTACAAGATATGCTCTCGTGGTGTCACCACTTGCCAGCTAAGCCTGAAGGGCGTTTTTATGCGCTTAAAGGGGTTCGGCCTGATGATGAGTTAGCGGTTCTACCCGAAGAAATTGTTCTTGAGTCGGTGATAAAACTGGACGTTCCCGAATTGGATGGAGAGCGGCATTTGATTATTCTTAAGTCAAACTAACTTTGCTTTTTATCAAAAAAAGGCAACAAATTATTAGTAGTCGTTAGTAAAATTATTAAGTTCATTGTTTCCAGCATGGGGAGATCTTTATTTGCCCACTGTTGTTTAGGAAAATTATATTTCACCTTTTTTTACAAAAAAAGAGGTAAAAGTGAGCATAACAATATCGTAAGCAGCTAAATAGTCACTTTAGTAATTACTTTTGTTGGCTATCACTCTTTTTATGTCTCTTGATTGTTATTAAATTATTATCTGAAATGTCAATGGTAAGTTTTCACTAAGTAGATAAGTTGTTTTAGAAAGAGTTTTAATTTAACATTATGATTTATAAAATATTTTAAAGGCTCTTTTCGTTAAAGACAAAGCAAGGCTTTATAGGTTATAACTCGTTTTCTTTTTATTTATGTGATGAAATTCACGTTTCTATGACTATTCTTGGAATAGTAAGACAATTAAATGAGAGCTTTATTCCGAGGCTTTTCTTGTGAAAATAAGCCTAAAGAATAAAATTTAAATAATTGTTCACCTTTTCGCTACTTATCGATTGAATTCGTTTGAGTGGCCCGTATAATTTGCTCGTTTTTCGCTGCTTGACTCAATGGGAGAAAGGCAGTTTCATACCTCACTCAGCATACCCTGGTGTGGTTCGGAGAGAACAAACGTCATGCCTGTATCCCTTTACAGTGGGAAAATTGCACGAAAGTTACTGTTTTTGCAGTTAATGACTTTTGTTGTTCTCAGCGCAGTTTTTGGCTTTAAAAGCCTGGAATGGAGTGTTTCAGCTCTGGCAGGGGGGTTGGCAGCCTGGTTACCTAGTGCCATGTTTATGTTGTTTGCTTGCCGCCATCAGGCAAAAACAGCAGCTCCGGGTCGTGTTGCGTGGTCGTTTGCCATTGGCGAAGGGTTAAAAGTTATCCTTACGATAGCTTTACTGATTGTGGCGTTAGGGCTGTTTAAAGCCGCATTTGTCCCACTTGGTTTAACCTATTTATCGGTGCTGATTGTGCAGATTTTAGCACCAGCCGTGATTAACGGTCACCGTACTTAACAGTTATCGTATTTAACTACAACAAGGGTAAGAGGCATCATGTCTGCATCAGGAGAAATCTCTACTCCAAGGGACTACATAGGTCACCACCTGAATCACCTTCAGTTGGACCTGCGTACCTTTGAGTTGGTCAATCCCCACTCAACTGGCCCTGCAACGTTCTGGACGTTGAACATTGACTCTTTGTTCTTCTCTGTCGTGCTGGGGTTAGCTTTTCTGCTTGTGTTCCGCAAAGTTGCTGCAAGCGCCACCAGTGGCGTACCCGGTAAATTGCAGACTGCTGTAGAGTTAATTATCGGTTTTGTCGATAACAGTGTGCGGGATATGTATCACGGCAAAAGTAAAGTCATCGCACCATTAGCCCTGACAGTATTTGTTTGGGTTTTATTAATGAACATGATGGATTTACTGCCAATCGATTTACTGCCTTACATCGGTGAACATGTCTTTGGGTTACCAGCACTGCGTGTGGTACCTACAGCTGACGTGAGCATTACGTTGTCTATGGCATTGGGTGTTTTCATCCTGATTATTTTCTATAGCATTAAAATGAAAGGTGTAGGCGGCTTCACAAAAGAATTAACTATGCAGCCGTTCAATCACCCGATATTCATTCCAGTAAACTTAATTCTGGAAGGTGTCAGCCTGCTGTCCAAACCGCTTTCACTGGGTCTGCGACTGTTCGGTAACATGTATGCGGGTGAGTTGATCTTCATCCTGATTGCGGGTCTGTTGCCGTGGTGGTCACAGTGGATGCTCAGTGTACCTTGGGCTATATTCCACATACTGATCATTACGTTACAAGCCTTTATCTTCATGGTTCTGACGATTGTCTATCTCTCGATGGCATCCGAAGAGCACTGATTTTCTTATAACACTACTGCGTTTTAACTGAAATAAACTGGAGACTGTCATGGAAAACCTGAATATGGATCTGCTGTACATGGCTGCCGCTGTGATGATGGGTTTAGCGGCAATCGGTGCTGCGATCGGTATCGGCATCCTGGGTGGTAAATTTTTGGAAGGCGCTGCACGTCAGCCTGACCTGATTCCTCTGCTGCGTACACAGTTCTTTATCGTCATGGGTCTGGTTGACGCCATCCCTATGATCGCTGTTGGTCTGGGTCTGTACGTGATGTTTGCTGTCGCGTAAGTAGAGTTTTCTCTACGGTGAAACTACACCAAACTATTAACTTTTAAAGAGGCATTGTGCTGTGAATCTTAACGCAACAATCCTCGGCCAGGCCATCGCGTTTGTCCTGTTTGTCATATTTTGTATGAAGTATGTATGGCCGCCAATTATGGCTGCCATCGAGAAGCGTCAACAAGAAATTGCTGACGGTCTCTCTTCTGCAGAGCGTGCCAAAAAAGATTTGGACTTAGCGCAAGCCAATGCGACCGACCAACTGAAGAAAGCCAAAGCAGAGGCACAGGTGATCATTGAGCAAGCAAATAAACGCAAAGCTCAGATCCTTGATGAAGCTAAAGCAGAAGCTGAACAGGAACGTAACAAAATCGTGGCGCAAGCGCAGGCAGAGATCGACGCCGAACGTAAGCGCGCTCGTGAAGAGTTGCGTAAGCAAGTCGCGATGTTGGCTATAGCTGGCGCCGAGAAGATCATCGAACGTTCCGTGGATGAAGCTGCTAACAGCGACATCGTTGATAAACTGGTCGCTGAACTGTAAGGAGGGAGGGGCTGATGTCTGAATTTGTAACTGTAGCTCGCCCCTACGCCAAAGCAGCTTTTGACTTTGCTGTTGAGCACCAGGCGGTTGAGCGTTGGCAGAATATGCTGGCGTTTACTGCCCAAGTGACTTGCAATGAACAGATCGCTGAATTACTTTCCGGTGCTGTAGCGCCAGAGACAATGTCGACGACGTTTATTGCAGTCTGTGGTGATCAGCTCGATGAGCCCGCACAGAACTTCATTCGAGTTATGGCGGAGAATGGCCGTTTACTGGTTCTTCCTGAGGTGTTACAGCAGTTTATTCAACTGCGTGCCTCATTGGAGTCTACCGTCGACGTTGAAGTGTCCTCTGCGAGAGCACTTAACGACGAACAGCTAGCGAAAATTGCTGCTGCGATGGAAAAACGTCTGTCACGCAAAGTTAAGCTGAATTGCAAAATTGATAAGTCTGTAATGGCCGGCGTAGTAATACGTGCAGGCGATATGGTGATAGATGGCAGCGTTCGCGGTCGTCTTGAACGCCTGGCAGACGTCTTGCAGTCTTAAGGGGACTGGAGCATATGCAACTGAATTCCACCGAAATCAGCGAACTGATCAAGCAGCGCATTGCTCAGTTCAATGTAGTGAGCGAAGCTCACAATGAAGGTACTATTGTTTCCGTTAGTGACGGGATCATTCGTGTACACGGTCTGGCCGATGTTATGCAGGGTGAGATGATCGCACTGCCAGGCAACCGTTACGCAATCGCACTGAACTTGGAGCGCGACTCCGTAGGTGCTGTAGTTATGGGGCCGTACGCCGATCTTGCCGAAGGCATGAAGGTTAAATGTACTGGCCGTATCCTGGAAGTTCCTGTCGGTCGTGGCTTGTTGGGTCGCGTCGTCAATACTCTGGGTGAACCTATTGATGGTAAAGGTTCTATAGAAAACGACGGCTTCTCAGCTGTTGAAGCTATCGCACCTGGCGTTATCGAACGTCAATCCGTTGATGAGCCTGTTCAGACGGGTTATAAATCCGTCGATGCCATGATCCCAATAGGTCGTGGTCAGCGTGAATTGATCATCGGTGACCGTCAGACAGGTAAAACTGCACTGGCGATTGATGCGATCATCAACCAACGCGATTCCGGCATCAAATGTGTGTATGTTGCTATCGGCCAGAAAGCTTCTACTGTTGCAAACGTAGTGCGCAAGCTGGAAGAACATGACGCATTAGCTAACACCATTGTGGTTGTCGCTACTGCATCAGAATCTGCAGCATTACAGTATCTGGCACCTTACTCCGGTTGTGCTATGGGCGAATATTTCCGTGATCGCGGTGAAGATGCGCTGATTATTTATGATGACCTGTCTAAACAGGCTGTTGCATATCGTCAAATCTCCTTGCTGCTTCGTCGTCCACCAGGTCGTGAAGCCTATCCTGGCGACGTATTCTACCTCCACTCCCGTTTGTTGGAGCGTGCTGCGCGTGTAAACGCTGAGTATGTTGAGGCCTTTACCAAGGGTGAAGTGAAAGGTAAAACAGGTTCTTTAACCGCATTACCTATCATTGAAACTCAGGCAGGTGACGTTTCTGCGTTCGTTCCGACCAACGTAATATCGATTACCGATGGTCAGATCTTCCTGGAATCCAGCCTGTTTAACGCCGGTATTCGCCCTGCCGTTAACCCAGGTATCTCCGTATCCCGTGTGGGTGGTGCAGCGCAGACCAAGATCATGAAAAAACTGTCCGGTGGTATTCGTACCGCTCTGGCACAGTATCGTGAGCTTGCAGCGTTCTCCCAGTTCGCATCCGATTTGGATGATGCAACACGTAAACAGCTGAGCCATGGTCAGAAAGTGACCGAACTTCTGAAACAGAAACAATATGCGCCGATGTCGGTTGCACAGCAGTCTCTGGTTCTGTTCGCAGCTGAACGTGGTTATCTGGGTGATGTCGAGTTGGCGAAGGTGGGTAGCTTTGAAGCTGCACTGTTGGCATTTGCCGACCGTGAGCATGCTGAGCTTCTGCAACAAATCAACCAAACTGGCGCGTATAACGATGAGATCGAGGCCAAGCTGAAAGGCATCCTCGATACATTTAAGGCAACCCAGTCCTGGTAACGCTATGCGGTCCTGCTTTTCTTTAGGAAAGCAGGCCGTCTGGTAATGAGGAGAAGCAGAAATGGCCGGCGCAAAAGAGATACGTTCCAAGATCGCCAGCGTGCAAAACACGCAAAAGATCACCAAAGCCATGGAGATGGTCGCCGCCTCCAAAATGCGTAAGTCGCAGGAACGCATGGCGGCCAGCCGTCCTTATGCAGAAACAATGCGTAGTGTGATTGGTCACCTCGCGTTAGGTAATCTGGAATATAAACATCCGTACCTGGAAGAACGTGACGTTAAGCGCGTTGGGTATCTGGTGGTTTCGACAGACCGTGGCTTGTGCGGTGGTTTGAACATTAACTTGTTCAAAAGACTGTTGGCTGAGATGAAAGGTTGGTCTGAAAAAGGCGTTGAATGTGATTTAGCACTGATCGGATCAAAAGCAGCCTCTTTCTTTGGTTCCGTAGGCGGCAAGATTGTCGCTCAAGTGACTGGCATGGGGGATAACCCTTCGTTGTCAGAGCTGATCGGGCCGGTGAAAGTCATGCTACAAGCCTATGATGAAGGTCGTCTGGATAAGCTGTATATCGTCAATAACAAGTTTATCAACACAATGTCTCAGGAACCACGGATCATGCAGTTGTTACCTCTTCCGCCTGCGGAAGATGGCGAGCTGAAGAAGAAGTCCTGGGATTACCTGTATGAACCTGATCCTAAAGCCCTGCTGGATACACTCTTGCGGCGCTATGTAGAATCACAAGTTTATCAGGGGGTCGTTGAAAACCTGGCCAGCGAGCAGGCCGCGCGAATGGTAGCGATGAAAGCCGCCACCGATAACGGCGGTAGCCTGATCAAAGAGCTGCAGTTAGTTTATAACAAGGCTCGTCAGGCCAGCATCACTCAGGAACTCACCGAGATCGTCGGGGGAGCCTCCGCGGTTTAACCAGGTTATTACCCTAAATAGTTCAGATTGCGGGAAGGCGGCAACTGAGTAAATCCTCTGGCGCTTATAAAGTAAGCTATCGGAGTGAGATAAGGCAGCCAACGCCTCAGCAATTTGAAGTATGGCGGGTAAACGTATTACGTAGAGGATTCAAGATGGCTACTGGAAAGATTATCCAGGTAATCGGCGCCGTAGTGGACGTCGAATTCCCCCAAGACGCTGTACCAAAAGTGTACAACGCCCTTGAGGTAGAAGGCACAACTGAAAAGTTAGTGCTGGAAGTTCAGCAACAGCTGGGCGGTGGTGTTGTTCGTTGTATCGCAATGGGCTCTTCCGATGGTCTGAGCCGTGGGTTGAAAGTAATCAACCTGGAACACCCGATCGAAGTGCCGGTTGGTAAAGCGACCCTTGGCCGTATCATGAACGTATTGGGTGAACCAATCGACATGAAAGGTCCTATCGGTGAAGAAGATCGTTGGGCAATCCATCGCGAAGCGCCTTCTTATGAAGAGCTTGCCAGCTCACAAGATCTGTTAGAAACCGGTATCAAGGTTATGGACCTGATTTGTCCGTTTGCTAAGGGCGGTAAAGTCGGTCTGTTCGGTGGTGCGGGTGTAGGTAAAACAGTAAACATGATGGAGCTGATCCGTAATATCGCGATCGAGCACTCTGGTTATTCTGTATTTGCCGGTGTAGGTGAGCGTACCCGTGAGGGGAATGACTTTTACCACGAAATGACTGACTCCAACGTTTTGGACAAAGTATCCTTGGTCTACGGCCAGATGAATGAGCCACCAGGTAACCGTCTGCGCGTTGCACTGACCGGCCTGACCATGGCGGAGAAATTCCGTGATGAAGGTCGTGACGTACTGCTGTTCATCGATAATATCTATCGTTATACCCTGGCTGGTACGGAAGTATCCGCATTACTGGGTCGTATGCCATCAGCGGTAGGTTATCAGCCAACACTGGCTGAAGAGATGGGTGTGTTGCAGGAACGTATTACTTCCACTAAGACGGGGTCAATCACCTCTGTTCAGGCCGTTTACGTACCTGCGGATGACTTGACTGACCCATCACCGGCAACCACCTTTGCTCACTTGGATGCAACCGTTGTTCTGAGTCGTCAAATCGCCTCTCTGGGTATTTACCCAGCGGTTGACCCACTTGACTCTACCAGCCGTCAGCTTGATCCGTTGGTTGTTGGTCAGGAGCACTACGATGTAGCGCGTGGCGTGCAGTCTATTCTGCAACGTTACCAAGAGCTGAAAGATATCATCGCTATCTTGGGTATGGACGAGCTGTCAGAAGATGACAAACTGGTGGTATCCCGTGCGCGTAAGATTCAGCGCTTCCTGTCTCAACCGTTCTTTGTGGCTGAAGTCTTCACCGGTTCACCGGGTAAGTTTGTGTCGCTGAAAGATACCATTCGTGGTTTCAAAGGCATCATGAATGGCGACTATGACCACTTGCCGGAACAGGCGTTCTACATGGTCGGTACCATTGAAGAAGCAGTGGAAAAAGCCAAGAAACTGTAACGCTGTTGACTGGAGGGTGACATGGCTGCAATGACTTACCATCTGGATGTTGTGAGCGCCGAGAAGAAAATGTTCTCAGGCGTGGTACAAAAGATTCAGGTGACGGGTAGTGAAGGTGAACTGGGTATTTTCCCTGGGCACGCCCCACTGCTCACTGCCATCAAGCCTGGCATGATACGTATCGTTAAACAGTTCGGTGAGGAAGAGTTTATTTATCTTTCTGGCGGCATCCTTGAGGTGCAACCGAGTGTTGTGATCGTATTGGCTGACACAGCTATTCGTGGGCTGGATCTGGACGAAGCAAGAGCGCTGGAATCTAAGCGTAAAGCAGAAGCCCATATTAATAACTCCCACGGCGATGTCGACTATGCTCAGGCATCCGCTGAATTGGCGAAGGCGATTGCGAAACTACGCGTAATTGAGCTAACCAAGAAGGCGATGTAACGTTATATTTTGTATTGTTTATCTATCTGTGACTGCTTAAATGGTATCAGATAGAACATCACAAGGTTTTAAACCGCGGCGTTTAAACCATATGAAGTATAATGTTATTAAATAATAACGATAGAATGCCAGTCGGTGAAAATTGACTGGCATTTTTTTAATGCTTATACCACCCGGCATTGACTGTTTTATCCCTCATATACCCGTCGCCCTTCAATATGAAGGAGTGTTAGCTGCCCTTGCTCACCTCAGTCACTTAGTTATCTAAGTTCCTGGGATTTACCCGGTTGCTGCCTATCTGCATCTTGAAGTAACTAGGGTATATATGATGTTTAATTCTTTAAAACCCTCAACAAATCATAAGCCAGAGTTATAAAATTTCTTTCTTAAAAGCCTTGTTTCTTGTCGTAAAATAAGTAGTTAATAACCTAATTATGTGAATACATTCTGACAAGAAAACAGCAAAAAACGTCGTCGATCGCCGACACTTTTTTACGCATTTTTTGTTTATATGACAAGTCACTACAACCCTTTAGCCACGCGGATTGTGTACGTTTTTCGTTGAGAAATATGTAGTAATTATTTCGGTAAACAGGTTTACTTCCGTCTATTAAATTGGAGTTATCAGGTTGCTTATGTCTAACAGCTCAATGAGTGTAGTCATCCTTGCCGCGGGTAAGGGGACACGTATGTATTCCGACCTTCCTAAGGTGTTACACCCATTGGCCGGTAAGCCAATGGTTCAGCATGTTATTGATGCTGCTATGAAGCTAGGTGCACAACATGTTCATCTGGTTTATGGCCACGGGGGGGAGTTACTGAAGGAGACCCTGGCTGATCCATCTTTGAATTGGGTATTACAGGCAGAGCAACTGGGCACCGGGCATGCGATGCAGCAAGCAGCCCCACATTTTACTGATGATGAAGATGTTTTGATGTTGTATGGCGATGTGCCGTTGATCTCTGTTGATACGCTACAACGTCTGCTGTCCGCTAAGCCCCAAGGCGGGATTGGCTTGTTGACGGTAAAACTGGATAACCCAAGCGGTTATGGTCGTATCGTTCGTGAGAATGGTAATGTTGTTGGGATCGTTGAACATAAAGATGCCAGCGACGCACAGCGGGAAATCAACGAGATCAATACGGGGATTCTTGTCGCTAATGGGCGTGACTTAAAACGCTGGTTATCACTGTTGGATAATAATAATGCTCAAGGTGAGTTTTATATCACTGACATTATTGCGCTAGCGCATGCTGATGGTAAGAAAATTGCTACTGTCCATCCTACCCGCTTGAGTGAAGTGGAGGGGGTGAATAATCGCCTACAATTGTCTGCTCTTGAGCGCGTATTTCAGACTGAACAAGCCGAAAAACTATTGTTAGCGGGTGTGATGTTATTGGATCCCACCCGCTTTGATTTGCGCGGAGAATTAACTCATGGCCGCGATATTACTATCGATACCAATGTCATTATTGAAGGCCATGTGACTTTAGGTGACCGGGTGCGAATTGGTACGGGTTGTGTACTCAAAAATTGTGTTATTGGTGATGACTCAGAAATAAGCCCATATACCGTTTTGGAAGATGCCCGCTTGGATGCCAATTGTACTGTTGGGCCATTTGCTCGTCTGCGCCCTGGCGCTGAATTAGCTGAAGGTGCACATGTTGGTAATTTTGTTGAAATCAAAAAAGCACGTTTGGGTAAAGGCTCTAAAGCAGGCCATCTCTCTTATCTAGGTGATGCTGAAATTGGGGCTGGCGTCAATATTGGTGCGGGAACTATAACGTGCAACTATGATGGGGCTAATAAGTTTAAAACTATTATTGGTGATAATGTTTTTGTCGGATCGGATACTCAATTAGTCGCCCCCGTCACTGTCGCAAAAGGTGCAACTATTGGCGCGGGTACGACGGTCACCCGTGATATTGCCGAAAATGAGTTAGTCATCAGCCGGGTCAAGCAGGTTCATATTCAGGGATGGAAGCGCCCGGTAAAGAAAAAATAACGTTATTTAAAACGCCCTTCAAGGTGAGTAATGCTTCTTTGAAGGGATGTTTTGCCCTGTATTTTTGGTTTACTGATTGCTGCTGAAAATACAGTACAAAACATAATAATCCCCAACTCTACAGGCTCGGGGAGCCCGGAAAATCCGGTTCAATCAGGTCACTGACATCGAAAAGGTTCTAATAAGGGACCTTACATAGGAATAAAACAGATGTGTGGAATTGTTGGCGCAGTAGCGCAACGTGATATCGCTGAGATTCTGATCGAAGGTTTACGTCGCCTTGAGTACCGTGGCTACGACTCCGCTGGTTTAGCGGTAGTTGATAGTGAAGGTCATCTAACTCGCTTACGTAGGGTGGGTAAGGTTCATGCACTGTCTGATGCTGCTGAAAAGCAGGATTTACACGGTGGCACGGGGATAGCACATACCCGCTGGGCTACCCATGGGGAGCCGTCAGAGGCCAATGCACACCCTCATGTTTCTGACCATATATCAGTCGTGCATAACGGCATTATTGAGAATCATGAGCCGTTACGTGAATTATTAATTAGCCGTGGCTATCGTTTCAGCTCTGAAACTGACACCGAAGTTATTGCTCACTTAGTACATTGGGAGCAACAGCAAGGGGGGTCTTTGCTGGAAGTAGTGAAACGCGTGATCCCGCAATTACGTGGTGCATACGGTACTGTTGTGATGGATAGCCGTGATCCAAATCGTCTGATTGCTGCCCGTTCCGGTAGCCCGCTGGTGATCGGTTGTGGTGTGGGTGAAAACTTTATTGCTTCTGACCAGCTTGCTCTATTGCCAGTTACTCGCCGGTTTATCTTCCTGGAAGAAGGTGATGTGGTTGAAGTTACCCGCCGGAGCATCTCTATCTTTGATAAGCAGGGTAATGCCATTGAGCGTCCTGAAATCGAATCTCAGGTGCAATACGATGCGGGTGATAAAGGTATTTACCGCCATTACATGCAGAAAGAAATTTATGAACAGCCAATGGCGATTAAAAATACGCTGGAAGGCCGTTTAAGCCACGGGATGATTGATCTGTCAGAGCTTGGCCCAAAAGCTGATGCCTTGTTGGCAGAGGTTCAACATATTCAAATCATTGCCTGCGGTACATCTTACAACTCAGGGATGGTTTCTCGTTATTGGTTTGAGTCTTTAGCGGGTGTGCCTTGTGATGTCGAAATCGCCTCTGAATTCCGTTATCGCAAATCAGCTGTGCGTCCAAATAGCCTGTTGATCACTTTGTCACAATCTGGCGAAACGGCAGATACTCTGGCAGCTCTGCGTTTATCTAAAGAGTTGGGGTATTTAGGTTCACTGGCCATTTGTAACGTTGCTGGTTCTTCATTAGTTCGCGAATCCGATTTAGCGCTGATGACCAAAGCGGGTACCGAGATTGGTGTTGCTTCAACGAAAGCTTTTACCACTCAGTTGACCGTTTTACTGATGCTGGTGGGGCGTATAGGTAAGTTGAAAGGTGCCGATGCCAGCCTAGAGCACGATATTGTCCATGCGTTACAGGCATTGCCTGCTCGTATTGAACAGATGTTGTCTCTGGATAAAACCATTGAAGCGTTGGCTGAGGGGTTCTCTGATAAGCATCATGCACTGTTCCTTGGCCGTGGTGATCAATACCCGATCGCAATGGAAGGTGCGCTGAAGCTGAAGGAAATCTCTTATATTCACGCAGAGGCTTACGCTGCGGGTGAATTGAAGCATGGCCCATTGGCATTGATTGATGCGGATATGCCGGTCATTGTGGTAGCACCAAACAATGAATTATTGGAAAAACTCAAATCCAATATTGAAGAAGTTCGTGCCCGGGGTGGTTTGCTATACGTGTTTGCTGATCAAGATGCCGGGTTCACTGATAGCGAAGGGATGAAAATAATTCAGCTGCCACATGTAGAAGAAATTATTGCGCCTATCTTCTATACCGTACCGCTACAGCTACTGTCTTATCATGTCGCGCTGATTAAAGGTACCGATGTGGATCAGCCACGTAACTTGGCAAAATCAGTAACGGTTGAATAAGTTGCTCTAAGATAGGGTATTAACGAAAGAATAGCGTATTAACGAAAGCCGGCAAAATTGTCGGCTTTCTCATTTTATCTACGAATTATTAGCGAATTTTGCCCTGAAGGCTTCTCATATTTTGCTCAAGAGAAGAAATGCTTCTTTCCAATGAAGAAACGTTGCCTTGTAGGCTAGATATCTGGCTTTTGTACTGTGAGGCTTGCTGGCTCAGGTCACTAAAGCCACATCGCTATAGACTAATTCTCCTGTCCGGCTATCTCATGCGACTATGGCACTACCTTGGTCTGAATAGCTCAATTATTGAGCTTGCAGACTAGAAGTGCTAATAAATAACAAGCTTGCCGCTATTGGTAATATGACCATTTTTTTCATTTATGACACCTTTATTGTGTTCGGTCTTTAAACAGATTAAGTATAAAAACATATATTAATCATAATGTTATTTATATTAACGTCAGTTGTCATATAACTGTAATAATTCATACATTTTTCTGTCATTAAACTGTCCTATTTTCCCTCCTGCACCATACTTGATCTGATGAAAACAATTTATACACTTCGTACTTGAAGCCGCAGGGTTGTTAGCGATGTTCACTCCTCGAATCACTTACTTACCTGAGTAAGTTTCCTGGGATTCATTTGCTGCCCACCAGCAACACCAAGTTCGTTGGGTAAAGAGTTAATTCTAATATCCCATTAGGAGGGATTATGAAACTGATGCGTACCACCGTAGCCAGCATTGTGGCAGCGACTTTATCTATGACTGCTGTATCCGCGTTCGCTGCTGCAAGCCTGACAGGTGCAGGTGCGACATTCCCCGCACCGGTGTATGCCAAGTGGGCAGATTCTTATCAGAAAGAAACAGGTAACAAAATTAACTATCAAGGTATCGGTTCTTCCGGTGGCGTGAAGCAAATTATTGCCAATACTGTTGATTTTGGTGCTTCTGATGCACCATTAACAGATGAAAAACTGGCTACTGAAGGTTTGTTCCAATTTCCGACCGTGATTGGCGGTGTGGTGTTAGCCGTGAATATCCCAGGCATTAAATCCGGTGAACTGACATTAGACGGTAAAACGCTGGGTGATATCTATCTGGGCAATGTGAAAAAGTGGAATGATCCTGCGATTGTTAAGTTGAACCCAGGCGTTAAATTACCGGATCAAAACATTGCTGTTGTACGTCGTGCAGACGGCTCTGGTACCTCATTTGTTTTCACCAGCTACTTGGCTAAAGTGAACGCAGAATGGAAAGAGAAAATCGGGGCTGGCTCTACCGTGAACTGGCCAACCGGTTTAGGTGGTAAAGGTAACGACGGTATTGCTGCTTTTGTTCAGCGTCTGCCTGGCTCAATTGGCTATGTGGAATACGCTTACGCGAAACAAAATAATCTGGCTTACACTAAACTGATTTCAGCAGATGGGAAGCCCGTTAGCCCAACTGAGCACAGCTTTAGCTCTGCGGCAAAAGGTGTGGACTGGAGCAAATCATTTGCTCAGGACTTAACCAATCAAAAAGGTGATGATGTTTGGCCAATTACCTCAACGACCTTCATTTTAGTGCATAAAGAACAGAAAAATGCCGCTAATGGCACTGAAGTATTGAAATTCTTTGACTGGGGTTACACACACGGCGCTAAACAAGCTAACGAACTGGATTATGCAACATTACCAGCGGAAGTTGTTGAA
This sequence comes from Yersinia similis, assembly GCF_001053095.1. Lineage (GTDB taxonomy): Bacteria > Pseudomonadota > Gammaproteobacteria > Enterobacterales > Enterobacteriaceae > Yersinia > Yersinia similis. Next base: position 32,604 of record NZ_CGBP01000030.1, read on the forward strand.
CAAGTACGCGCAGCTTGGAAAACTCAGATTAAAGATAGTAGCGGTAAGCCAATCTTCTGATTTACTTGCAACGAGTGATTTATAAAATATTGATTCAATATTATACCCAAAGTAATTGGAGTCGCAGGTAAGCAGCAAGTGAACGCATCCCGATGAGCTTACTTATTTTAAGGTCAAGACCAGTAAGTTTTAAGGTCAATACCAGTAAGTGATTCGGGGCGTGAACGTAGCTAACACACCTGCGGCTTCAAGCGCGAAGGGAATAACACCCTGATGAGAAGAGAGTCTATGGCTGTCTACAAGCCGACGATCAAAGCACCGAGTAAATACGGTGACATCATTTTCAGTGCGCTGGTAAAACTGGCTGCGCTGATTACGCTATTTCTGTTGGGCGGCATTATCATTTCATTGATTGTTGCTTCCTGGCCAAGTATAGAAAAGTTTGGTTTTGCTTTTCTCTGGACCAAAGAGTGGGATCCACCAGCTGAACAGTTTGGTGCATTGGTGCCAATTTACGGCACAATAGTCACCTCGTTTATTGCCCTGATTATTGCCGTTCCTGTCAGTTTTGGTATTGCTTTGTTCTTAACGGAACTGGCACCAAACTGGTTAAAACGGCCTTTGGGAGTCGCGATTGAGTTGTTAGCGGCGATCCCAAGTATTGTTTACGGTATGTGGGGCCTGTTTGTCTTTGCTCCATTATTTGCCCGCTATTTTCAAGAGCCTGTTGGTAACGTGATGTCCGGTATTCCAATTGTTGGGACACTGTTCTCCGGCCCTGCATTCGGCATCGGTATTTTGGCTGCAGGCATTATTTTAGCCATCATGATTATTCCTTACATTGCGGCAGTCATGCGCGATGTCTTTGAACAAACGCCCGTGATGATGAAAGAGTCCGCTTATGGCATTGGCTGTACCACTTGGGAAGTTATCTGGCGCATTGTGCTGCCCTACACCAAGAATGGGGTTATCGGCGGTGTGATGTTGGGTCTTGGCCGTGCATTAGGTGAAACCATGGCGGTGACATTTATTATCGGTAACACCTACCAGCTCGATAGTTTCTCACTGTTTATGCCTGGTAACAGTATTACCTCTGCGTTAGCTAATGAATTTGCAGAAGCTGAATCTGGCTTACATACCGCCGCGTTAATGGAATTGGGCCTTATTTTGTTCGTTATTACCTTTATCGTACTGGCTTTATCTAAGTTAATGATTATGCGTCTGGCTAAGAACGAGGGGCGTTAACATGGTGACCATGGATATGCGAAGTGATGCGACGCTGATGGAGAGCCGCCGCAAAAAGCAGGCTTGGCGTCGCCAAAAGAACCGGATTGCCTTGGTGCTTTCAATGGTAACTATGCTATTTGGTTTGTTCTGGTTGATATGGATTTTATTCTCCACGGTCACCAAAGGTATTGATGGGATGTCTCTGGCGTTGTTTACCGAGATGACACCGCCGCCAAATGCTGCGGGTGGTGGTTTAGCGAATGCCATCGCCGGTAGTGGGTTATTAATCCTGTGGGCAACAGTTATAGGTACCCCGCTTGGGATCATGGCAGGAATTTATCTGGCGGAATATGGCCGTAAATCGTGGCTGGCAGAAGTTACCCGCTTTATTAATGACATCTTATTATCAGCGCCGTCTATCGTTGTTGGTCTGTTTGTTTACACCATTGTGGTCGCCAAGATGGAGCACTTTTCTGGTTGGGCCGGGGTGATTGCACTGGCGCTGTTACAAGTGCCGATTGTTATCCGCACCACAGAGAACATGCTGAAATTGGTGCCTGATAGCCTGCGAGAAGCGGCTTATGCATTGGGGACACCCAAATGGCGCATGATCTCTGCTATCACGTTGAAAGCCTCTGTTTCTGGTATTTTGACCGGTATTTTGCTGGCGATTGCACGTATTGCTGGTGAAACGGCACCTTTGCTGTTTACCTCGCTCTCCAACCAGTTCTGGAGTACCGATCTGACACGGCCTATTGCTAACTTACCAGTCACTATATTTAAGTTTGCTATGAGTCCGTTTGCTGAATGGCAGAGTCTGGCTTGGGCAGGGGTGTTATTGATCACCTTGTGTGTTCTGTTACTGAATATTCTGGCCCGGGTTATTTTCGCTAAGAAAAAATACTAATTAGCTAAGAAAAATACCGATTCGCCAATAAATTCCAAAATGCCGCTTCGGCGGTATTGGCTAAAAGAGAGAAGTCTTGATGAGTATGGCTACTGACGTTACCAACAGTAAAATTCAGGTTCGCGATTTGAACTTCTACTATGGCAAATTCCATGCACTGAAGAATATTTCGTTGGATATTGCCAAGAATCAGGTCACTGCGTTCATCGGCCCGTCAGGTTGCGGTAAATCTACTCTACTGCGTACTTTCAATAAAATGTACCAGCTGTATCCGGAACAGCGGGCGGAAGGTGACATCTTATTAGATGGCCAGAATATTCTAACTGATAAACAAGATATTGCTTTGCTACGGGCAAAAGTCGGTATGGTTTTCCAAAAGCCGACTCCGTTCCCGATGTCGATTTACGATAACATCGCTTTTGGTGTCAAATTGTTCGAGAGTTTATCTCGCACCGATATGGATGAGCGGGTGCAATGGGCGTTGACCAAAGCAGCGCTATGGAATGAGACCAAAGATAAGTTGCACCAGAGCGGTTATAGCTTATCGGGTGGGCAACAGCAGCGTCTGTGCATTGCTCGTGGTATCGCCATCCGCCCTGATGTATTACTGTTGGATGAGCCTTGCTCGGCGCTTGACCCGATCTCTACCGGCCGTATTGAAGAGCTGATTAGTGAATTGAAATCGGACTATACGGTTGTGATTGTAACGCACAATATGCAGCAAGCTGCTCGCTGTTCAGATCATACGGCATTTATGTATCTGGGAGAGCTTATTGAATTCAGTGATACCGATACCCTGTTTACTGCGCCACGGCAAAAACAGACCGAAGATTATATCACTGGCCGCTATGGTTGATTGCCTTATTACTGGGCTACTGCACATAGGCAACTACATTCATTACGCCTACTGCCTTTGGGATAGGCCATACGTACGGGAAGTATCATGGATAATCTGAATCTGAGTAAACATATTTCCGGCCAGTTCAATGCAGAACTTGAACATATCCGCACCCAAGTTTTAACTATGGGGGGGTTGGTGGAACAACAATTATCTGATGCGATCACCGCCATGCATAATCAAGACGGCGAACTGGCAAAGCGGGTAATTGCAGGGGATAAAAAGGTCAATATGATGGAAGTGGCTATCGATGAAGCCTGTGTGCGCATCATTGCCAAACGTCAGCCAACAGCCAGTGATCTACGGTTAGTGATGGCTATCATTAAGACCATTTCCGAATTAGAGCGTATCGGTGATGTGGCCGATAAAATCTGCCGCACAGCATTGGAAAAATTCTCTCATCAACATCAGCCGCTGTTGGTCAGCCTGGAGTCTTTGGGGCGTCATACGGTGCAAATGCTACATGATGTCCTGGATGCATTTGCTCGGATGGATCTGGATGAAGCCATCCGGATTTATCGTGAAGACAAAAAGGTCGATCAAGAATATGAAGGCATCGTACGTCAGTTGATGACATATATGATGGAAGATCCGCGAACTATCCCAAGTGTGTTAACTGCACTGTTTTGTGCTCGCTCCATTGAGCGTATCGGTGACCGCTGTCAGAATATTTGCGAATTTATCTTCTACTTTGTTAAAGGGCATGACTTCCGCCACCTTGGTGGCGATGATTTAGAGAAATTGCTTTCTGGTAAGACTGAATAATAATATTTAACCCCGGTCAGGCTGCTGTCTTGACCGGTTTTTTTATCCATTTCTTGTTATTAATATCCCAACCTTCTTACTATTAATTATAATACATTTAATCTCTGTTTATACTTATAATTGACAATTATCACACATAGTGCGATGGTTATTTTTTATTGTTATTAGTCATTTTTATTAATAGGAAGTATACCTTCCTCACACAGGAAAATTTAATTCCTAAATTATTTTTTGAGTGTGTTATTTATTAAAAATAATGACCAATGTATTGTTAAGCAGGGCAGGATAGAAAAAATGAGCTTTTATATACGCAAGAACACGGTGCTTAGCCTCTTGTGGGGTCTGTGGATTGCGGCTTTAGTGGCCCATATCATCTACGATTTATTTTTCTATTTATTTATCGTTCCTGCATTATTCCTCATCTTTACAGTGATTAACGTTATGTTTAAAAAGAAAATAAATAGTAATAATGAAGGTTCTTCTATCGTAAATATCCCTGACCAAACCAGTATGCCATTATCTAATACCTCACAGGATCATGCTAAAAACAATACTATTATTGCCGCAGGTACACAGTTGAAAGGTAATATTAATCTGGATGGTGATATTCAGATTTACGGTGTAGTGATGGGGGATATCATCGTCAATGAAGGTTCAATCAGATTAATGCGTAGTGGGCAGATTGAGGGAAATTTAACTGCCCCTCATATTACGGTTGATGGCAGGGTTGAAGGGGTCTGTATTTCTGATGATCTGGAAATTCTGGAACATGGGCGCTTAAAAGGTATCGTGAAAGGCAGTAATTTCTCAATCAAAAAAGGCGGTATTTTTGTTGGTCAGTCGGAGATTACGGAAGAACCGGTTAGCCAAGTTAAGAGTAAAGCTAAGCCAATTATCGCGATAAGTCAGGAAAAGACTAAAGTAGAGGACCTCGCTGTCGGCCAGCACAGCAGTAAATAATACTGTCTTATAACATATGCGAATAATTGTTAGTGAGCAGTGAGCAGTGCATGGGGTATCCCTCTCGCCCTAATTAACTACTGGTCACTAACTGTCCACTGATGCTTATTTTTGAGTGACGCGGCTAGTTTGATGCATACCTAACGTTTCTTAATATGAAAATTCAGAAATATATGTTTCTTAAACAATAGTGAGACACCTAAGTTACTGCTTTATTGCCGCTCTACGGCCTTGTCTCACATTTCCCAATGTAGTCAGATTAACTCATTGAGATTAATTAGTTATAAACATATCGTTTTATATTATTTCCTGACCTAACACGGAGTTGGTAGCGTATACACAACGTAATACCTCATCTCTTTAGGAGTTTTCCCATGAAACAGGGTCTTTCCATAAAAAAAAGCGCAATAGCATTAACGCTATTCGCTGGTCTGGCTATACTTTCCGGCGCTGCTTACGCTGATAAGTTGGATGATATCAAGCAAGCGGGCGTGGTAAGGATTGCGGTTTTCGATAGCAATCCCCCGTTTGGTTATATCGACCCACAGACTAAAAAGCTGGTGGGATACGATGTTGATGTGGCTAATGCTATTGCTAAGGATTTAGGGGTGAAAGTGGAATTACGGGCGACCAACCCGGCGAACCGTATTCCATTACTGGTCTCTAAAAAAGTTGATTTGATTGCTGCCAACTTCACTATTACTGATGAACGGGCCAAGGAAGTGAACTTCAGCTTGCCCTATTTTGCTACTGGCCAAAAATTTATTGCCCGCAAAGGTGTATTAAAAACACCAGAAGATATTGGTAAGTTACGTATTGGTGCAGACAAAGGCACGGTACAGGAAATTACTTTGCGTGAGCATTATCCAACCGCGAAAGTGATCTCTTACGATGATACACCGCTGGCATTCACCGCCTTACGTAATGGTAACGTCCAAGCTATCACGCAGGATGATGCAAAATTAGTGGGCCTGCTGGGTAACATCCCCGAGGCGCAAAAAGCAGATTTTGAGATTTCACCTTTTAGTATCACCAAAGAGTATCAGGGCGTTGGTATTCCTAAAGGTGAAGACCGCTTAATAGCAGCGGTCAACGAGACACTGATTAAGCTGGAGAAAGACGGTGAAGCAGTAAAAATTTATGATCGCTGGTTTGGACCGGAAACCAATTCAGCACAACCGCGTGGCGAGTTTAAATTTGCCCCGTTAGACCAGCAGCCTAAAGCGTAACTTATCCCCCTTAGTTCTTCGCGTTGCAGGGGCCGATTGCCTACCTGCAGCGCCAATGACTTTGGGTATCAGTACGGTAATGTGTCGGTATGTTAAGTTACGGAGTAAAAATAAGATGGATTTTATTGTGTACTTAAAAACTCATTATATTAGAGCATCAGATGGATATAGATATAAAAGCCTATGAATCTATACCATCTGACAGATTGGCTATTAGCCCCGCAATATCTTGGTTGGTTGTGGGATGGTTTTCTACTGACGTTGTGGATTTCCGCCTGTACGGTAGTGGCTGCCACGTTATTGGGCTTTTTGCTGGCCGCGGCCAGAGACAGTGAGTTAAAAGCCTTGAAAGGCTTTGCTATTGGCTACAGCGCCTTATTCAGAAATACTCCTCTGCTGATCCAATTATTCTTTTGGTACTTTGCTGCCAGCCAATTCCTGCCAGCTTCTTGGATCCCTTGGCTCAATACTCCTCATCAAATTACGGTTGCCGGGTTAACCCTGGCCTGGCCCTCTTTTGAGTTTTTAGCTGGTTTTGTCGGGTTGACACTCTATTCCACCGCATTTATTGCCGAAGAGCTGCGTGCGGGCATCAGCGGCGTAGCCAGAGGGCAGAAATATGCTGCACATGCGCTGGGGCTTACGGGGTGGCAATCGATGCGGTATGTGGTTTTGCCGCAGGCTTTGAAAATAGCCATGCCTCCGTTGCTGGGCCAATATATGAATATTATTAAAAACTCTTCATTGGCAATGGCTATTGGCGTGGCTGAACTCTCCTATGCTTCCCGCCAGGTTGAAACTGAAACATTACGGACATTTCAGGCATTCGGAGTTGCAACCCTATTGTATATTTTCACCATTGCGCTAATTGAGGCTTGGGGTATGTGGCGTCAACAGCGAACTGTCGTCCGAGGGCACTGAGATGGATTTTACCATTATCGTTGATAACTGGCGTTATCTGCTGTGGGGGACTTTCCCTGATGGCCCTCTGGGAGGGGCGGCATTGACCTTGGTGATCAGCATTATGGCTGGGGTAGCCTCAGCCGTATTAGGCACTGTGCTGGGCGTGGCATTGGCGATGTCCCGTGGTATCTGGGCGGGGATATTGGCCGCTATTTTGGGCTTCTTCCGTGCTATCCCGGTGATTATGTTGATTTTTTGGACGTATTTCCTGCTGCCGATCGTTTTTAGTGTGGATATACCTGAAATCACAACTGTAGTGTGTGCGCTGGCGTTAATTGCTTCTGCTTATCTGGCTCATGCGGTAAAGGCCGGGATTATGGCGATCGGTGCCGGGCAGTGGCAAGCGGGGCTGTCATTAGGTTTTAATCGCTGGCAGACATTGTGGTTTGTCGTATTGCCACAAGCGCTGCGCATGATGGTACCGTCCTTTATTAATCAATGGATATCATTGATTAAAGATACGTCGCTGGCTTATATCGTCGGGGTGAATGAGCTGACCTTTTTGGCTACACAGGTTAATAACCGCAGTATGGTTTACCCGATGGAGGTCTTCCTGTTTGTGGCGTTGGTCTATTTTGTTTTATGTCTGGCACTGGATCTGCTGGCTAACGGCCTTAATCGCCGCTTTAGCCCACAGCATGCCATTAAAAACCAAAGCGCCATGACACGTTCATGGCGCTGGTGGTTTAACAAGTTAACATTGCAATCGAGTTAATTGATTACAGGCAAATTAATCGCGGGTGATACGCCAGCCTCTTTCCTTCCACAAATCAGGCAGTTGCTGAATATCCGTAAAAGTAGTCACTAGCGGGTGGTTAATCGGTTGGTTGTGCGGATCGGCACAGTAATAAAACACCGGAATACCTGCGGCAATCCCGGCATGGGCACCTGCAGCGGAATCCTCAATCAAAATACAGCGCTCAGCGGCAACCTGCATATGTTCCGCGGCATGGTAAATCAGGGCCGGATCAGGCTTCCAGCGCTGAATATCATAGCTGCTATAAAGTCGGTCCTCAAAGAATGGCAGTAATCCGGTCAGGCCAAGCGAGTGCTGCATTTTGCTGACAGGCCCGTTGGATACCACGCAGACGGGCAACACGATTTGTTCTAACAGTGCTTTTGCACCGGAAATAGGCTGTAATTCGGCGTCGAATAAACGTGCAACTTCTGCACGATAGAGCTTCTCCAGTACCTCTATCGGTTGATCTAATCCATATTCTTTACAGACTATTCCAACAATTTCATACAGTTTTACGCCTTTAAAGCGTTTAATCACCTCTTCCAACGACAAGTGAATATCGTAGTGAGCAAACATCAGGACGTAAGCCTGGCAACACAGGACTTCGCTATCGACCAAGGTGCCGTCGCAATCGAACATGACGCATTGAATCTGATTCACGCAACTAATCCTTCAAAAAGATAGATATCAGTTAATCCCACTCTAACCATCCTAATAAATAAAGCGATGTTTATTAGCCTGTTAGTAATAAAATTAATATTTTCTTCTTAACTTAAAATTACAGAGTGATTAGCGATGCTGCATTGTCTTATCGCTGAGGTTAATCAGGTCATCGGGCTGGCGCGTTTGGCGCGAAAAAGAGACATTTATAAAAACCATAATAAAAAAGAGTGTGTTCACGCTCTAAACAAATGGTTTTTGTTATAGGATATGCCCCGACTATCACTCCCTTCAGCGGAACTCTTCGAATGAGTAAATCAAACCTTGATACCGAGCAGGGCCTGCTCGAACGTGTATTTAAACTGAAACAGCATGGCACCACAGCTCGTACTGAGCTGATTGCGGGTATCACGACTTTCTTGACCATGGTCTATATCGTATTCGTAAACCCGCAGATTCTCGGGGTTGCGGGTATGGATGTGCAGGCTGTGTTCGTGACAACCTGCCTGATCGCCGCATTTGGCAGCATTTTTATGGGCTTATTGGCTAACTTACCTGTGGCACTGGCACCGGCGATGGGGCTCAACGCTTTCTTCGCTTTTGTGGTGGTGGGGGCGATGGGTATTTCCTGGCAGGTCGGTATGGGCGCTATTTTCTGGGGGGCAATCGGTTTCCTTTTGCTAACCATTTTCCGCATTCGTTACTGGATGATAGCGAACATCCCACTGAGCCTGCGTGTGGGGATCACAAGTGGTATTGGCCTGTTTATTGCCATGATGGGGTTGAAGAATGCCGGTATCGTGGTCGCAAACCCAGATACACTGGTGGCGGTGGGTAATCTGACCTCTCACAGTGTACTGTTGGGTGCACTGGGTTTCTTTATTATCGCAGTCTTGGCTTCTCGTAATATTCACGCGGCAGTGCTGGTTTCTATTGTTGTCACCACACTGATTGGCTGGGCGTTGGGTGATGTGCATTACACGGGCATTTTCTCCATGCCGCCAAGTGTGACTTCTGTGGTTGGGCAGGTTGATTTAGCGGGCGCATTAAACATTGGTATGGCGGGTATCATTTTCTCCTTCATGCTGGTTAACCTGTTTGATTCATCCGGCACATTGATTGGTGTTACGGATAAAGCCGGTTTAACGGATCATAAAGGCAAGTTCCCGCGCATGAAACAAGCGCTGTATGTGGACAGTATCAGTTCTGTTGCCGGTGCTTTTATCGGTACTTCATCAGTGACCGCGTATATCGAAAGTTCTTCCGGGGTATCTGTTGGTGGACGTACTGGGTTAACTGCCGTTGTTGTCGGGATACTCTTCCTGCTGGTGATATTTATTTCTCCGTTGGCCGGTATGGTTCCTGCGTATGCAGCAGCGGGCGCGCTGATTTATGTTGGCGTGTTGATGACGTCTAGCCTGGCACGGGTGAAGTGGGATGATTTGACTGAAGCCGTTCCGGCCTTTGTCACGGCCGTCATGATGCCGTTCAGTTTCTCTATCACTGAAGGGATCGCACTGGGCTTTATCTCTTATTGCTTGATGAAATTAGGTACTGGCCGCTGGCGTGAAATCAGCCCTTGCGTAGTGGTAGTGGCGCTACTGTTTATGCTGAAAATTGCGTTTGTTGATCACTGATAATGGTGATTAATCCCGTTTGAATATTAAGTAAAAAACTCCCCCTCTCGGTGTATTAGGGTTGGGGGAGCTCTATTAATAAAAGCATTCGTTCAGGATAATAATTGCTTCGCCGCCATCAACCAGATAAGTGGGCATTGTTGAAGAAAGATTTCATTAATACGCTATGAGCGTATGCCTGTTGAATGACGCCAGTACCAATGAAGCTATCTTTTATTTGGAATATATATTATTAATGGGCTGGAGGGGGTAATGAACAATAAATACTTTAATATATTAGCATCAATAATATTGTTGTTAATAATAATCCCAATAGAATACCCAAGCTATAAATACATTAATTCATATATGGTTATGGCAAAGGAAATAACATTTTCTGCTTCTATTTTTATCGCTTTCTTATCAATTCCACTACTGATTTATGCTTTATTAAGCGGCCTTATTTACCTTGTTTCTGGTTGGCGGTTCAAATATGACTCACTTATTTGCAGATGTTTGTTAATAATATCCGTGATATCAGTAATCCTTAGTTTACCCATTTCTTTTTATGTTACCTACAAACTAAAACAGGATAACTACGTTGCTTGCGACAGAATATCATGGATGTCACCAAATAATTTCGTAAAACCCCCTGCGGTTTGCAATTGATATTTTTGATAACCCCAGTAAAAAGATGATCAACCTGCTGCGTGATAGTGACGCAGCAGGTTATTTGAGCAATAAACTGGAGCTTAACCCTGAATCAAGTTAGGGATTTTTACATCAGGGTTAACGTCTGCATCATAATCCACACCGTCGATACCGAAACCGAACAGATTTAGGAACTCTGATTTATAACCAACGAAATCAGTTAGCTGATAAATATTGTCGTTGGTAACCTGATCCCACAACTGCTGAACCTGATTTTGGACTTCAGGATCCAATTCTTTGTAATCAGCCCGCAGACGACCTTCTTGATCCATATGCGGTGAATCGCCGCACAGGCTGTCTTTATACAGGGAATAGACCTGCTCGATGCAGCCTTCGTGAGTGCCTTTCTCTTTCATCACTTTGAATAGCAATGATAAATACAGAGGCATCATTGGAATGGCAGAGCTGGCTTGGGTCACGACCGCTTTTAATACGGATACGCGAGCATCGCCACCGCCGTGAGCCGCCAGGCTCTCGCGGATAGCCAGCACCTTCTGGTCCAGATCTTTTTTGGCTGCGCCAATGGAACCGTTCCAATAAATATCATGAGTAATTTTTTCGCCCAGATAGGTGAATGCTGTCGTTTGCGCCCCTTCGGCCAGTACACCAGCTTCCAACAGAGCATCAATCCACATCTGCCAGTCTTCGCCACCCATGACGGCCACTGTACTATCGATCTCGCTTTGTGTTGCCGGTTGCAAGACCGATTCCTTGATAACTTCTTTATCGGTATCCAGACCGCGTAAATTAACTGCATTGCCGATAGGTTTCAGTGTCGAATTAAACACTTCACCCGTTTTAGGATGGGTGCGTCGTGGTGACGCAAGGCTATAGATAACCTGATCAACCTGACCCAGATCTTGCTTGATAGCATCGATAGTCAGTTGTTTGATCTCATCAGAGAACGCATCGCCGTTGATGCTTTTTGCGTACAAGCCTTTCTGTGCCGCAAATTTGTGGAAAGCCGCGCTATTGTACCAACCGGAGGTTCCGGGTTTACCTTCTTCACCGGGACGTTCAAAGAAAACGCCCAGTGTATCGGCGCCACAACCAAATGCTGCTGTGATCCGGGCTGCTAACCCGTATCCAGTTGACGCACCAATCACTAATACTCTTTTAGGACCATTAGCGATTGGGCCTTCTGTTGTGACGTAGTCGATCTGCTTCTTGACGTTGGCTTCACAGCCCGTCGGATGAGCTGTCACACAGATAAAGCCGCGTACACGTGGTTTTATAATCATGGGAACCTCAATTTATGAAACGAGTAATTATCCCCGTCATACTTCAAGTTGCATGTGCGTTAGCCGCTTTCCTACAACTTGAATTATTTAGGGTATCTCTTGAATTATTTAGGGTATACAACGTTAAGTGTTCAATTCACTGCTAGACCCATAGAGTAAGGTTATCAAAATTAGCGATAACTGGTGCTAGCTTTATGGTATTACACTCATTTTCCGATACAGAAACTGGAAAAAATCCTCCCCAGTAAGTCATCAGAACTAAATTCACCGGTAATTTCACTCAATGACTGTTGTGCTAAACGCAGTTCTTCTGCCAGTAATTCACCAGCGTAAGCGCTCACTAACTGTTCGTGGCCTTGTACCAAATGCTTAGCAGCCGTCTCCAGCGCCTGTAAATGGCGACGTCGAGCCAGGAAACCGCCTTCAGTGTTGCTGGTAAAGCCCATACTTTGTTTTAAATGGTCACGCAGCAGGTCAATGCCTTCTCCGGTGCGTGCCGACAGGCGAATAAGTGAGTGACCATTTACTTCGGTCAGCCCCAGCGTTTCACCTGTTATATCTGCTTTATTGCGTACCACAGTGATTGGCAGCGTTGCCGGTAAGCGAGCCATAAATTCTGGCCAGATAGCTGCAGGCTCGGTGGCATCGGTGGTGGTGCCATCCACCATAAACAATACACGGTCGGCCTGTTCAATCTCGTTCCACGCGCGTTCGATACCAATGCGCTCAACTTCGTCATTGGCCTCCCGCAACCCTGCGGTATCAATGATATGTAAAGGCATCCCATCAATATGAATATGTTCCCGTAAAACATCACGGGTCGTACCCGCGATATCCGTTACAATCGCCGCTTCACGGCCAGCTAACGCATTGAGTAAACTGGATTTACCGGCATTTGGACGGCCAGCAATCACCACTTTCATCCCTTCGCGTAGTAAGCTGCCTTGTCTGGCTTCAGTGCGTACCTGTTCCAGATCGGCCATGACGCCATTCAATTGGCCTTCTATTTTGCCATCAGAAAGGAAGTCAATTTCTTCATCTGGAAAATCAATGGCAGCTTCAACGTAGATTCTCAGGTGAGTAAGTGCTTCCACCAATTGATGGATACGCGCTGAAAATACGCCTTGCAATGAGTTCACTGCTGAGCGTGCTGCTTGCTCTGAACTGGCGTCGATCAGGTCGGCAATTGCTTCAGCCTGTGCCAAGTCCAGCTTATCGTTAAGGAAGGCACGTTCGGAAAACTCCCCAGGGCGGGCAATACGCAGCCCTGGCAGGGCCAGAATGCGTTTTAACAGTAAATCCAGTATCACTGGCCCACCGTGGCCTTGCAGCTCTAATACATCCTCGCCAGTGAAGGAATTTGGGCCGGGGAAATAGAGAGCGATACCTTGATCCAGCGTACTGCCATCCGCGTCTTTAAACGGCAGATAATCGGCATAACGTGGCTTAGGTAATTTGCCTAGAACGGCGTGTGCAACCTCTGAGGCAGCACGACCTGAAACACGTAGAATGCCAACACCGCCACGACCAGGAGGCGTTGCTTGGGCCACGATAGTATCAGTGGTGCTCATGGTGATTTCTCTCTTTATCGATTATTTTTGCAACAATTCTGTATTATTTTTGCAAAAACCTGAAGGTAAAAAATCAGGCTTCTGTAAAAAGAATAAGGCGGTCATATTGACCGCCCTAAATACTAATGATTATCGCTGTGGGTTATTTTTTCTTCTCGCGGCTGTGTAAGCCACGTTTTTCCAGACCACGATAAATCAGCTGCTGTTGCAGGATGGTCACCAGGTTACTGACGATATAGTACAGCACCAGACCTGCCGGGAACCACAGGAAGAACACGGTGAAGATAACCGGCATAAAGGTCATGATCTTCTGCTGCATTGGGTCAGTCACGGTAGTTGGTGACATCTTCTGAATAAAGTACATGGTGATACCCATCAGAATTGGCAGAATGTAGTACGGGTCTTGTGCTGACAGGTCATGAATCCACAGAATGAATGGCGCATGGCGCAACTCAACAGAACTCATCAACATGTAGTACAACGCCAGGAAGATTGGCATCTGAATGATCAGCGGTAAGCAGCCACCCAGCGGGTTAACCTTCTCTGCTTTGTACAGCGCCATCATCTCCTGACTCATACGCTGCTTATCGTCACCGATACGCTCACGCATGGCGGCCAGTTTAGGCTGCAGCAAACGCATTTTCGCCATCGAGGTGTATTGCGCTTTTGTCAGCGGGTACATGATACCGCGCACGATAAAGGTAATAACGATGATGGAGAAGCCCCAGTTACCCACAAAGCTGTGGATAAACTTCAGCAGTTTGAATAGTGGCTGAGAAATGAACCACAACCAACCATAATCAACAGTCAGGTCCAGATGTGGCGCAATTTCCGCCATTTTATTCTGAATCTCTGGGCCAATCCACAGTGTGGCACTCAGTTGTTTCTGTTCACCGGGTTGGATAACAACAGGCGCACCTTTGAAACCAATTGCGGCAAGGCCGTTACCTAACTCAGCAGAGTAGAAGGTGTTGGTTTCGTTAGCCGCTGGGATCCATGCTGTGGCGAAATACTGCTGCAACATAGCGACCCAGCCACCTTTGGTGGTGATGTCCATATTTTTGTCTTCGATGTCACTAAAGCTATATTTCTTATATTTAGTTTCATCAGAAGAGTAAGCCGCACCACGATAAGTCTGTAGCGCAAAGTTATTGCTACCGGTATCACGCTTTTTAGGCAAGTTGATGCTTTGCTTCAATTGACCAAACAGCGTCAGCTCCAGCGGGGCAGCGGAGGCGTTGTTAACGTGATAATCCACGCCGATGGCGTAATCGTTACGTTTCAGCACGAAAGTCTTAATGAAAACAGAGCCATCTTTACTTGTGAAGGTTAATGGAATGCGCAGTTCATCCTGACCATCTGCCAGAACAAAGCTGGTTTGTGGCACTTCAAACAAAGGACGGTCGCCATTCGCTGGGTTATCCGGGCCATTTTTGCCTGTCAGACCACTTTGTGCCTGATAAACGAAACTTGGAGTGGTTTCCAGTAATTCGAACGTATTACTTGAACCCAAAGTATCTGGGTAAGCCAGGAGATTAGCCTGCTCAATGTCACCGCCTCGGGTATTAATAGTCAGAGACAGCACATCAGTTTTTACAGTGATCAGTTGACCTTGACCGCTGCCTGGCACAGCCTGGCTTGCTTTATCACCGGTAGCGGTATTCGTAGTCTGTTGCGTGGTCTGAGCGGTTGGTTGTGGATTGTTATCCACTTGCCAAGCTTGCCAGATCATGAAAGACACGAACAGCAGAGCGATGAGTAGAAGATTGCGTTGCGAATCCATCGTTAGTGTTCTCTGTTATCGTCGAGTTTCGGCGGCACGGGATCATCGCCACCTGAGTTCAAAGGGTGGCATTTTAATACGCGTTTCAGTGTTAACCAACTGCCTTTTATCATGCCAAACCTGCGCAATGCCTCAATTCCGTAATGAGAGCATGTCGGATGGAAACGGCAACGCGGCCCCAGCAACGGACTGATTACGAGCTGATAGCCCCTAATCAGCCCGATCAGGATGCGGGAGCCTGGCGACAGTGGCGACGCCATAATTTTTCCAAAGCTTCCGTCAACGCACGGTTATCGAGGTCAGCCACACCTTTTTTTACCAAAACGACAAAATCCATAGACGGTAACGTATGCTGATGTAAACGGAAGCTTTCGCGGGTTAAGCGCTTTATCCGATTACGTTCATGAGCACGTTTGACATGTTTTTTTGCGACGGTAAGACCGATGCGGGGATGCCCCAGCTCGTTCAGGCGGCCGAGGATAGTAATTTGCGGCGTGCCAGCCCGTTGTGGTTGCTGGAAGACGAAAGTGAAATGACTGGGAGTTAACAAACGTAACTCCCTAGGAAATGCTAGCTTAACCACTGAGATGGTTAGCTTTTATTACTTAGAAACAGTCAGACGAGAACGGCTTTTCGCACGACGGCGAGCCAGAACTTGACGACCATTTTTTGTGGCCATACGAGCACGGAAACCGTGGCTACGGTTGCGCTTCAATACGGACGGTTGGAAAGTGCGTTTCATAGCGATTTCTACCTAAACTTAAAATAATTACTGATTCAGTAAACGCGTTTGGCTGCTCGGAGTGAAGACCACCGACGCCTCAATCGCAACATATAAAGAAGCGGGATTGTAATAATTGTACAGTCCCGAGTCAATTGACATCGCGTCTGCCGCTTAGAAGTTTTCTAAACGGGGAGTTTACCAAGAGCCTGCCTGCCCGTGTTTACCGCTGGATTCCCTTTAGCTATCGCTATTAAGAACACAGGCATCACACGTAGGGCTGAGGATTATACGGACTCCCTGCCAAAGCGCAAGGATCGCGGTGAGATCCTTTACAGATTAAAAGAGATCCATTGCCGGAATAAGGGGAAGGTGACACCAGTATATTCCGAAATATTTATGGATCTTTAACGATGAGGCCACGAAAATCGATCTACTGGGTTACACTCATTGCAGAAGTAACAGCCTGTGGATAAAAAGGATCTAATCTGTGAGGAAGGAGAGGATCTATTGCTCCTTTTGCGTTATGATCCGCCATTCCGATCGCTTCCCCTACTCTGGGATCGTGGGGGAATGTGAGTCGTAAAAAATCAGCAGTAAAAAAACAACTGTAAAAAACAGTTCGCATGTCACCTTGGCTTGCTACAGGCCATATGGCGTGTGTCAAAACGATGAGTTACAAAATATCCTGATTTCTTTCTTTTTATTGATCTTGTTCGAGTGGAGTCCGCCGTGTCACTTTCGCTTTGGCAGCAGTGTCTTGCCCGATTGCAGGATGAGTTACCTGCCACAGAATTTAGTATGTGGATACGCCCCCTACAGGCAGAACTGAGTGACAATACTCTGGCGCTTTACGCACCTAATCGTTTTGTACTGGACTGGGTCCGCGATAAGTACTTAAACAATATCAATGGCTTACTTAATGATTTTTGTGGCGCAGAGGTCCCTTTACTGCGTTTTGAGGTAGGGAGTAAACCTGCGGCAAGAGCACACAATAATCCAGTTACAGCCAGCGTGAGTACGCCTGTTGCTCCGGTTACCCGCAGTGCACCTATGCGCCCGAGCTGGGACAACTCACCCGCTCAGCCAGAACTTTCTTACCGCTCTAATGTGAATCCAAAACACACATTTGATAACTTTGTTGAAGGTAAATCTAACCAGTTGGCCCGTGCTGCCGCCCGTCAGGTAGCCGATAACCCAGGTGGTGCCTATAACCCGTTATTCCTTTATGGCGGTACAGGCTTGGGTAAAACCCATCTGCTACACGCGGTGGGGAACGGCATTATGGCCCGTAAAGCCAATGCTAAAGTGGTCTATATGCATTCCGAGCGTTTTGTGCAAGATATGGTCAAAGCCTTGCAAAATAATGCTATCGAAGAGTTTAAACGCTATTATCGTTCGGTTGATGCTTTATTAATCGATGATATTCAATTTTTTGCCAATAAAGAGCGTTCTCAGGAAGAGTTTTTCCACACCTTTAATGCGTTGCTGGAGGGGAATCAGCAGATCATTTTGACCTCAGATCGCTATCCAAAAGAGATCAATGGGGTGGAAGATCGTCTGAAGTCGCGCTTTGGTTGGGGGTTGACGGTCGCCATTGAGCCACCAGAGCTGGAAACGCGTGTAGCGATCCTAATGAAGAAAGCGGATGAAAATGATATTCGCTTACCGGGAGAGGTCGCGTTCTTTATTGCCAAGCGTCTGCGTTCCAATGTGCGTGAATTGGAAGGGGCATTGAACCGTGTGATCGCCAATGCCAATTTTACTGGTCGCGCTATCACGATTGATTTTGTTCGCGAAGCCCTGCGTGATTTGTTGGCGTTGCAAGAAAAGCTGGTCACTATCGATAATATTCAAAAGACTGTTGCTGAATATTATAAAATTAAGGTCGCTGACCTGCTCTCCAAACGGCGTTCCCGTTCGGTTGCCCGCCCTCGCCAAATGGCAATGGCACTGGCAAAAGAGCTAACCAACCACAGCCTGCCTGAAATCGGCGATGCGTTTGGTGGCCGCGACCATACCACGGTGTTGCACGCTTGCCGGAAGATTGAGCAATTGCGTGAGGAAAGTCACGACATCAAAGAAGATTTCTCTAACTTAATCAGAACATTATCCTCCTAGCGCTATGAAATTTATCATTGAACGTGAGCATCTGCTAAAACCGCTGCAACAGGTCAGTAGCCCGCTGGGTGGACGCCCTACGTTGCCTATTCTGGGTAACTTGTTGCTGCAAGTCACGGAAGGCTCTTTGCGGCTGACCGGTACCGATCTGGAGATGGAGATGGTGGCTTGTGTTGCCCTGTCTCAGTCCCATGAGCCGGGTGCTACCACAGTACCCGCCCGGAAGTTTTTTGATATCTGGCGTGGTTTACCCGAAGGGGCGGAAATTACGGTAGCGTTGGATGGTGATCGCCTGTTAGTACGCTCTGGTCGCAGCCGTTTCTCGTTGTCTACCTTGCCTGCGATTGACTTCCCTAATCTGGATGACTGGCAGAGTGATGTTGAATTCACTTTACCGCAGGCCACGTTAAAGCGTCTGATTGAGTCCACTCAGTTTTCGATGGCCCATCAGGATGTCCGTTATTATTTGAACGGCATGCTGTTTGAGACCGAAGGCGAAGAGTTACGTACTGTGGCGACCGATGGGCATCGCTTGGCTGTATGCTCAATGCCTATAGGCCAGACGTTACCTTCACATTCGGTGATCGTGCCGCGTAAAGGTGTTATGGAGCTGGTTCGGTTGCTGGATGGCGGTGATACCCCCTTGCGGCTGCAAATTGGCAGTAATAATATTCGTGCTCATGTAGGCGATTTTATTTTCACATCTAAGCTGGTTGATGGCCGTTTCCCAGATTATCGCCGCGTATTGCCGAAGAATCCTGATAAAATGCTGGAAGCGGGTTGCGATTTGCTGAAACAGGCATTTTCGCGTGCGGCAATTCTGTCAAATGAGAAGTTCCGTGGTGTTCGGCTCTATGTCAGCCACAATCAACTCAAAATCACTGCTAATAACCCTGAACAGGAAGAAGCAGAAGAGATCCTCGATGTTAGCTACGAGGGGACAGAAATGGAGATCGGTTTCAACGTCAGCTATGTGCTCGATGTGCTTAATGCACTGAAGTGCGAAGATGTGCGCCTGTTATTGACTGACTCTGTATCCAGTGTGCAGATTGAAGACAGCGCCAGCCAAGCTGCCGCCTATGTCGTCATGCCAATGCGTTTGTAGTATTTATCGGGCTATCTTACTTGCCCCTTTGCGATTGGGCAGTGCTCGCCATCCTCACGTACATGAAGTACGCTCCGGTGGCTGCGCGCTGGCCGCACGCAAATGGCCTGCGACGATAACGCCCTTGATCAGAAATAAGGCGACATTGCCTTCGATCATAAGAATTAGTTTCATGGCTCTAACGCGTTTACTAATTAAAGATTTTCGCAATATCGAATCGGCAGACTTGGCGCTGGCGGCGGGCTTTAATTTTTTAGTCGGCCCCAATGGCAGTGGCAAAACCAGTGTACTCGAGGCGGTTTATACCCTTGGTCATGGTAGGGCTTTTCGTAGTTTGCAAGCAGGCAGAGTGATACGTCACGAATGTGCTGAGTTTGTGTTGCATGGACGGGTTGACGCCAATGAACGTGAGGCGTCAGTGGGTCTGAGCAAAAGCCGACAGGGTGATACCAAAGTACGCATTGATGGCACTGATGGTCATAAAGTGGCTGAATTGGCGCAAATGTTGCCAATGCAGTTGATCACTCCCGAAGGTTTTACTTTATTAAATGGCGGGCCAAAATTCCGGCGCGCTTTTTTAGACTGGGGTTGCTTTCATAATGAACCCGGTTTTTTTACGGCCTGGAGCAACTTGAAAAGGTTACTCAAGCAGCGCAACGCCGCGCTGCGCCAGGTTAGTCGCTATACGCAAATCCGGGCTTGGGATCAGGAAATTATCCCTCTGGCTGAGCGTATCAGCGAATGGCGAGCGGCATACAGTGACGCGATTGCGGCGGATATTTCAGCCACATGCGCTCTGTTCCTGCCAGAGTTCGCCCTGAGTTTCTCTTTTCAGCGCGGCTGGGATAAAGAGAGTGACTATGGCGAGTTGTTGGAGCGCCAGTTTGAGCGTGACAGAGCGCTAACGTATACCGCTGTTGGGCCACATAAAGCGGATTTCCGCATTCGGGCCGATGGTACGCCGGTAGAAGATTTGCTATCGCGTGGTCAGCTTAAGTTGCTGATGTGCGCACTGCGGTTAGCGCAGGGTGAGTTTCTCACCCGACAGAGCGGGCGGCGTTGCCTGTATCTGCTTGACGATTTTGCTTCCGAATTGGACACCGGCCGCCGTCGATTGCTGGCCGAGCGTTTGAAAGCTACCCAGGCACAGGTTTTTGTCAGTGCAGTGAGCGCTGAGCAAGTTGCCGATATGGTAGGTGAAAAGGGCAAGATGTTCCGTGTGGAACATGGCAAAATAGAGGTTCAACCACAGGATTAAAAATGAGCGAGAAACGTTGATGTCGAATACTTATGACTCCTCAAGTATCAAGGTATTAAAAGGGCTGGATGCCGTTCGTAAGCGTCCGGGCATGTATATCGGAGATACTGATGATGGTACCGGTCTGCACCACATGGTATTCGAGGTTGTGGACAACGCTATTGACGAAGCCCTCGCTGGTCATTGTAAAGAAATTCTGGTAACCATCCACGCGGATAACTCCGTTTCTGTACAGGATGACGGCCGTGGTATCCCAACTGGTATGCACGATGAGGAAGGGGTATCTGCAGCAGAGGTCATCATGACCGTGTTGCATGCTGGCGGTAAATTTGACGATAACTCCTATAAAGTTTCTGGCGGCTTGCATGGCGTAGGTGTATCCGTTGTTAACGCCTTGTCTGAAAAGTTAGAGCTGGTGATCCGCCGTGAAGGTAAAGTTCACGAGCAAACCTACAAAATGGGCGTGCCACAGGCACCGCTGAAAGTGGTGGGTGAAACTGAGCAAACCGGGACCACTGTGCGTTTCTGGCCAAGTTTCCAGACCTTTACCAATAACACCGAATTCCAGTATGAGATCTTGGCTAAACGCCTGCGCGAACTCTCTTTCCTGAACTCGGGTGTTTCAATCAAGCTGAAAGACAAACGTAACGATAAAGAAGACCACTTCCATTACGAAGGTGGTATCAAGGCGTTTGTTGAATATCTGAACAAAAACAAGAACCCGATCCACCCTAAAGTGTTCTACTTCTCCACCATGAAAGACGATATCGGGGTAGAAGTGGCACTGCAGTGGAACGATGGTTTCCAGGAAAATATTTACTGCTTCACCAATAACATTCCACAGCGTGATGGCGGTACCCATTTAGTCGGTTTCCGTACGGCAATGACCCGTACCCTGAACAGCTATATGGATAAAGAAGGCTACAGCAAAAAAGCGAAGATCAGCGCCACCGGTGATGACGCCCGTGAAGGCTTGATTGCCGTTGTCTCAGTGAAAGTGCCCGATCCTAAATTCTCCTCACAGACCAAAGATAAACTGGTTTCTTCTGAGGTGAAAACGGCGGTCGAAACGCTGATGAACGAGAAGTTGGTTGAGTATTTGTTGGAAAACCCATCTGACGCCAAAATCGTTGTGGGTAAAATTATTGATGCGGCCCGTGCCCGTGAAGCTGCACGTAAAGCTCGTGAAATGACACGCCGTAAAGGCGCGCTAGATCTGGCGGGTTTACCCGGCAAATTGGCTGACTGTCAGGAACGTGATCCAGCATTGTCCGAACTCTACTTAGTGGAAGGGGACTCTGCGGGCGGCTCGGCTAAGCAAGGCCGTAACCGTAAAAATCAGGCCATTTTGCCGCTGAAAGGTAAAATCCTGAACGTTGAGAAAGCGCGCTTTGACAAAATGCTCTCTTCACAGGAAGTGGCGACACTGATCACCGCATTGGGTTGTGGTATTGGCCGGGATGAATATAACCCGGATAAATTGCGCTATCACAGTATCATTATTATGACCGATGCCGACGTGGATGGCTCGCATATCCGTACGTTGTTGTTGACCTTCTTCTACCGTCAGATGCCGGAAATTATTGAGCGTGGTCATGTATTTATCGCTCAGCCTCCGCTGTATAAAGTGAAGAAAGGCAAGCAAGAGCAGTACATCAAAGATGATGATGCGATGGAGCAGTACCAAATGACACTGGCTCTGGATGGCGCGGCATTGCATACCAATGCTCACGCGCCAGCACTGGCTGGTGAGCCTTTGGAGAAGCTGGTTGCTGAGCATTACAGCGTCCAGAAGACCATTGCCCGTATGGAACGCCGTTATCCGCGTGCTTTACTGAATAACCTGATTTATCAGCCTACCTTGCAAGAAGAGGATTTAGGCAATAAAGAGGTTGTGACGCAATGGATTGATTCGTTGGTGGTTCTGTTGAACGAAAAAGAACACCATGGCAGCAGCTACAGTTCGGTGGTGCGTGAGAACCGTGAGCGTCAACTGTTCGAGCCTATTTTGCGTATTCGTACCCACGGGGTTGATACCGATTATGATCTGGACTTCGATTTCATCCATGGTGGCGAGTACCGTAAAATCTGTCTATTGGGTGACAAACTGCGTGGCTTAATCGAAGACGGTGCTTTCGTTGAACGTGGTGAGCGTCGTGTGCCGGCTTCAAGCTTCGAAGAGGCGCTGGACTGGTTAGTGAAAGAGTCTCGCCGTGGTTTGGCAATCCAGCGTTACAAAGGCTTGGGTGAAATGAACCCAGATCAGTTGTGGGAAACCACGATGGATCCAGAGAGCCGCCGTATGCTGCGAGTCATGGTAAAAGATGCTATCGCCGCCGATCAACTATTCACTACTCTGATGGGTGATGCCGTTGAACCTCGTCGTGCCTTTATCGAAGAGAATGCACTGCGCGCAGCCAATATTGATATCTAATTTGTTAGCCAGATAATTATTGGCCAGATAAAAAAGTCCAGGGTGGGAAACTGCCACTGGGCTTTTTTTTGTCTGAAAATTATTATTGTTACCTGATGAGTATCGCTTTTAGATTTTTCATTTTGATGCTATTTGCATGGTGCTTAGACTTACTGGTATTCGTGTGCTGAATCGAGTTAGCATGAGATATTCGTTAAATATAGATGAGGGCCCTATGGCTATTGAACTGATCGCTATTGATATGGATGGCACGTTGCTGAATCCACAGCATGAAATTACGCCACGGGTAAAGCAGGCGATTGCTGCTGCGCGGGCTAAAGGCGTCTGTGTGGTGCTGGCCACGGGTCGGCCTTATATCGGGGTTCAACGTTATTTACGTGAACTGAATATGGAGTACAGTGGCGATTATTGCATCAGTAATAACGGTGCATTAGTACAAAAGGCAGCAACTGGCGAGTGTATTTTACAAGAGACCCTCAGTTTTGAGGATTATCTCTATTTTGAAGCGCTATCCCGTGAGTTGGGTGTTAGCTTCCAGGCATTTGATTTCGATACGTTATACACCGCCAATAAAGACATCAGTAAATATACACTTCATGAAGTGATGTTGACGGGGATCCCACTGAAGTACCGAGCAGTGGACGAGATGGATTCGACATTACGTTTCCCGAAAGTGATGATGATTGATGAGCCAGAGCGGTTGGATCGTGCATTGGCTATGATGCCTGCCGAGGTATTTGAACGTTTCACTATTATGAAGAGTGCGCCATTTTATCTGGAAATCCTGAGTAAGCGGGCGGATAAAGGCACTGGCGTGAAAATGCTGGCTGAGCATTTAGGCATTGTGCAAGAAAATGTCATGGCGTTGGGTGATCAGGGTAATGATATCGCAATGGTTAACTACGCCGGAGTGGGGGTTGCCATGGGGAATGCTATCCCAGAGCTGAAAGAGATAGCGCAGTATGTGACGGGGACCAACTGCGAGGATGGTGTGGCGACTGCGATTGAGAAGTATATTGGCTGATTATTTGTATTTTTTATTTATATTTTTGATTGGGTGATTTGAGTCGGTGATCGGGTTCGGTTGATATTCGTTCAGTGATCACCTAATCACAGTCGTCTCGACCGAGCAGGAGGGCTAGCCAGACCATCATCTTTAGGCTTTTAATACGCTTTTGATTTTGAATGGGTTGTTGATGTCCAAAGCACATTTGAGCAGCCGAGTGAAGCCAGACTGTCTACTCCCCGTTATCTGAGACAGACCTGATTAGACTTTTAATAACTTTTTGATTTTGAAT
>NZ_CGBP01000031.1 GCF_001053095.1 Yersinia similis
TAAGTGACTGGGGTGAGCAAAGGCAGCCAACGCACTGGTAGCTTGAAATATGACGGGTAAATTCCTCATCAAGATATGGCTTGTAAGATGAAGAAAATTTTAGCTTTACTGGTAATCGCCCCCTTGTTAGTGTCTTGTTCGGGCAACAAAAATCAGGTAGAAAACGAAGTTTTTGTCAAAGACACCAATGGCTTTGAGATTTTAATGGGCCAATTTGCCCATAACATTGAAAATATTTGGGGATTAAAAGAAGTCTTAATCGCTGGTCCGAAAGATTACGTTAAGTACACGGACCAGTATCAAACCCGCAGTCATATCAATTTTGATGCTGGTACTATTACGATAGAGACGATCGCCACGACCAATCCGGCGGCACATTTACGTCAAGCGATCATCACAACGCTATTGATGGGTGACGATCCAGGCTCGATCGACCTCTATTCTGATGTAAATGATATTCAGATCAGTAAAGAGCCGTTCCTTTATGGTCAGGTGCTGGATAACAATGGCGAACCGATCCGTTGGGAATGGCGGGCAGCCCATTTTGCTGATTATTTGCTACAAAACAAAATGCAAACACGGACTTCCGGTTTGCATGTAATCTCGTTGGTTACCATACAGTTAGTGCCTAACCATCTGGACAAACGGGCGCATAAATACCTGCCATTGGTGCGGAAATCAGCGGCACGTTACGGCGTGGAGGAATCTTTGATTCTGGCGATTATGCAAACTGAATCGAGCTTCAACCCCTATGCCGTCAGCCGTTCTGATGCACTGGGGCTGATGCAAGTGGTTCAGCATACCGCTGGGAAAGATGTATTCAAACTGAAAGGCAAAAGTGGCCAACCAAGCCGCAGCTATCTGTTTGATCCTGAAAATAATATCGACGCAGGCACCGCATATTTATCTATTCTGCAAAATACCTATTTAGGTGGAATTCAAAATGCCACCTCACGGCGTTATGCCGTGATCACCTCCTACAACGGCGGCGCAGGTAGCGTATTGCGCGTGTTCCACAGCGATAAAAATAAGGCGGTGGGTATCATTAACACAATGTCACCAGGGGATGTGTTCCAAACGCTCACGACCAAGCATCCATCAGGTGAGTCCCGCCGTTATCTGGTGAAAGTGAACAGCGCACAGAAGAACTATCGCCGCTATTAGTGATTAGTAGGCAGAAAAAATAAGCAATCAAGCGGCTGACACCCCTTCCGATAGCTCGCCCTTAAACGGCGAGGATCGGCTGGGCGTGTCAGGCATCTGTACCTACAGCGGCCATCTTACCTTTCAATACATTTTTTTGAATATCTCAAATTGATGTTACAAACGATTTTGATTATCATTCGCCCTCTTTTTTTAGCCAGTGATAATTATGCGTCTGTTGTTACTTATTTTCCTGCTCTGCACTTGGGCAGTTAGCGCCAAAACGATTACCGATATTACCGGCCAACGCATCGAGATTCCGGATAACCCACAGCGTATCGTGTTAGGTGAAAGCCGCATGCTATATACCCTCGCGTTGCTGGAACCGGGCTACCCCGCCGCTCGCGTGGTGGGCTGGCCGTTGGACCTGAAGAAATACGATCCGCAAAGCTGGGCGCTATATACTGATAAGTTTCCGCAGATGACCCACATTCCGGCTCTGGGCAGCACGGGCCTGCGCGATATCAACCCGGAGAAGGTGCTGGAGTTGGCACCAGATCTGGTTATCCTGCCAGTACTCGCTAAAACTACTCATGAAGAAATCGCGCTAATTTCCCTGCTCAAGCAAGCGCATATCCCGGTGATCCGCGTCGACTTACGCGTCGATCTACTCAATAACACCATTCCCAGCCTACGCCTACTCGGCGAAGTGCTGAACCGCCAAGATCGCGCCGAAGCCTTTATTTCTCTGTATCACTCCCATATGGAGCGTATCCACCAGCGCATCGCTGCTTATCAGGGGCCGCGCCCTAGCGTGTTGCTACAGCTGCATCTGGGACGGGGTGACGAATGCTGCACCACCACGCTAAAGGGCAATCTCGGCCAACTGCTGGAGTTTGCTGGTGGTGACAACATCGCTGCCGCGCAAGTGAAAGGGGTATTCGGCCAGCTTAGCGAAGAGTATGTGCTGGCCCGTTCACCAGAGATTTATATTGCTACCGGCATGGCAACGGCTGGCAGCCAAGCCCAAACGCTGGCGCTCGGCCCACAGGTCAGCACCTCGCAAGCGCAGGAGAGTTTCCGTCGCGTTATCGCCACGCAAAGCAAATTGCAGCACCTTCCTGCGATTCAAAATGGTCACGCCTGGGGGTTGTGGCACAACTTCTATTTAAGCCCGCTGCATGTGGTGGCTGCGGAGTTTTTCGCTAAAACGCTTTATCCACACCTGTTTGCCGACGTTTCACCACAGGATACGCTGCAAACTATTTACCAGCAGTTTTTGCCGCTGGATTTCACAGGAACTTTCTGGAGTCATTTGGATAATGAATAAAATAAACACGTTCATGCTATCCATGTTCATGCTGTCTACGTTTATACCCTCTACGTTCATACTGTCCACACTACTGCTGCCAACTGCCGTGTTGGCAGAAGATACGATAATCGTTGAGAGAAATAGATCGCAAACTGATAGCTATCAAGCGACCACCAGCGTGACAGCTAATCGATCGCCAACCAACATTATCGACACCCCGCAAAACGTAACTGTAGTGACGCATCCGGTGCTGGAAGATTATGATGTGACCAATCTTGGCGAAGCACTTTATTTTGTCAGCGGGATTACCCAATCCAACACGCTGGGTGGCACGCAAGATGCGCTGATTAAACGCGGTTTCGGCGATAACCGTGACGGCTCAATTCTGCACGATGGCATACGCTCAATTCAGGCACGTAATTTCACGCCCACTAGCGAACGCGTCGAGGTGCTGAAAGGCCCCTCCTCCATGCTATACGGTATGAATGAACCGGGTGGGCTGATCAATGTGATCAGCAAAAAACCACAACTCGATCCCCATGTGCATTTGGAAGCCAGCGCTAGTAGTTTCAATGGCGGCGGTGGCCAACTTGACGTAACAGGCCCCTTGGGTGAATCCGGTTTTGCCGGGAGGTTGATTATCGATCACCAGGAGACCGATTACTGGCGTAACTTTGGCCGTAACCGCCAAACTGTGGTCGCGCCATCGCTTGACTGGTACGGTGAAGACACCACCGTACACCTCGCCTGGGAACGAATGGAGTATCTGGTACCGTTCGACCGTGGCACGGTGATTGACCCACGCACTGGCAAACCCATCGACACTCCGCGTGATCGCCGTTTCGACGAGAGCTATAACGCCACCCGCGGCGATCAAGACACAGTCACGTTTAACATCAACCACGAACTGAACGAGTACTGGTCCACACAGCTAAATTATACTTTTAGCCGCAATAGTTATAGTGATAATCAGGCGCGCGCCACTGCATTTAACGCTGAAACCGGCGTATTGACCCGCCAGGCAGACGCCACCGCTAACGCCAAGAGCCATTCGCAGGCGGTGCAGTGGATAGTCAATGGTGATCTCGATTGGGGGTTCACCAATCACCAACTGATGTTTGGTATCGATTATGAAGCCAGCCGTATTTTCCGTGGCGACATGATACGCGGCAGCAAAAACAACGGGTTTAATGTCTATGACCCAATTTATGGCACTCTGCCCCCATCCACGGCCATCAGTGCTGCTGATAGCGATCAGCGGGAAAATATCGATAGCCGTGCGCTGTTCATTCAAGACTCGATGCGCCTAAACGAGCACTGGCTATTGCTCGGTGGCCTGCGCTACGACAACTTCGATGTAATAGCCGGTAAAGGCCGCCCATTCAAAAAGAATACCGACAGTTCCGATAGCCGCTTGGTGCCGCGCGCCGGTGTGGTTTACAACCTGAACGACTGGTCAAGCCTGTACGTCAGCTACACCGAGTCATTTAAACCAAACGTCTCTATCGCCACCGCCATTGATGCGTTACCCCCCGAATACGGCAAATCGTGGGAGGCGGGCTACAAAATTGATATCAATAACCGTGTAACCGGTACGCTCGCGGTCTACGATATCCATAAACGCAACATTATGGTCAGCGAGTTGGTGGACGGAGAAACTGTCACACGTACCGCCGGTAAGGCGCGTTCACGCGGCCTGGAACTGGATATGGCTGGCGAAGTGACCGACTCACTGAGCCTCATTGGCAGCTATGCCTATACCAATGCACGCCTGACTGAAGACCCGGATAACAATGGTAACTCCCTACCCAACGTGGCACGCCACACTGCGGCACTGTTTCTGAGTCAGGACTTCGGCACCACTTCATTGATTTCCGGCGATGAAGTGAAAGCAGGTATTGGCGCACGCTATGTCGGAAAACGTGCTGGCGACGCCGCCAACAGTTTCTGGCTGGATAACTACACGGTGGCAGACGCATTTGTTGCCTGGAAGATGCCGCTATCCGGCTATCAACTCAAATGGCAGCTTAATGTGAAAAACTTGTTCGATAAGACATACTATCCGTCGAGCGCTAACAACCTGCGTATCGCTATCGGCGAACCACGTCAGGTTGTATTGCAAGGCAGTATCGATTTCTAACAAACAGAGGGCATTATTACCCTCTATATTATTATCCTCTATTTAGTTACTGCTACGCTCAATTTAGATCAACGTCCCGGCCAGGAAGCCGGGACGTTGTCGGCGGTTTATCGTGGCACATCGTCCTGAATCCCAAAAAATCAGACTTTACTCCGTGATTTCAGGCTTTGGACCATCACCGCGATGATGATAATAACCCCTTTGACCACCTGTTGGTTATAGCCGGAAATATTCATTAAATTCATTAGATTGGAGATTATACTCAGGATAAATACGCCAATAATAGTATTGACCACATTGCCATGCCCCCCCGCCAGACTGGCCCCGCCAACAACTACCGCAGCAATGACATCCAGTTCAAACCCAATAGACAGCACCGGTGATCCCACCCCCGTTCGGGTGGCAGAAATGATACCCGCCGCACCACAGGCAAATGCGCTGATAGCATAAACGGCCAACTTATAGTTATTGACCCGAATACCCGCGAAGCGAGTCGCGGTTTCGTTAGAGCCTATCGACACCACCAACCGGCCAAAGACTGAATTTTTGTATACCAATTGGCAAATAATGGCAAAACCGAGGAAAATATAAACAGGCAAAGGGATCCCGAGGAAATAGCCCGTACCAAAGTTTACGAAAGCATCGTTATCAATAAATACCGGTTGGCCCTTAGAAATAATCAGTGCCACGCCTCGCGCAATGGTCATCATCGCCAACGTGGCAATAAAAGGCGCGATATTAAACCAAGTGACCAGAAAACCGGAGAATGCCCCCATCAGAGTGGCAATACCGACACCGGCAATCAACGCAGGCCATAACCCAAACTCTGGGATCAACAGCCCTACCAAGACCGAAACAAATGCCATAATGGAGCCAATAGACAGATCAATGCCGCCAGTCAGAATGACGAACAACATCCCCAATGCCGCCAGACCAAGCGGAACACTTTGGCGCAGCACATTGGTAATATTATCCCCGCTGTAAAATCGATCAGAGAAGAAACCTGCCGCAACCAACATAACAATAAAAACGACGGTCGTTGAGTTGTCTAGCAGGAACAGCGCCGTTCTCTTCATCAATGACACCTGCCTGACGTCATCAACCTCTTTGACTATGGATCCCATTACCTTATCCTTTATGTAATATTGTCTCGATGTAATATTATCTCGCGCTTGGGAATGGCATAGCGCATGATATTTTCTTCTGAAATATCATCATGTTGTAGCTCTTTAGTAATGCGCCCTTCACTCATCACATAAATGCGATGACAAAGATTAATCACTTCAACCATCTCCGATGAGATCACTAAAATGGAATAACCGCGTTCGGCCAATTGGTGAATGATGTTATAAATTTCAGCCTTGGCTCCCACATCAACACCGCGGGTGGGTTCATCCAAGATCAAAATATGGCAATCCGTGTTCAACCATTTGGCGATGACCACTTTTTGCTGATTACCCCCACTTAAGCTGGCAATGGGATCCTCGACCGACCCCAGTTTGATGGCCAGTTTTTGTTGTAGCTTCTGGCTGGTCTCTCGCTCCTGACGGCGACGAATAAAACCCATCCATCCGCTAACCGCCTTCAGATTCGATAACGTCATATTTTCGCGGATTGGGCGTACCAAAATCGCCCCCTGCTCCTTACGGCTTTCAGGCACCAGACCAATCCCATGGGACATCGCCTGTGATGGGTGATTAATCTGAATAGGCGTACCGGCCTTGAACACCGTTCCCCCCGCTATCTTGTCAATGCCAAAGAGACAACGTGCTATTTCGCTACGCCCTGCCCCGACCAAGCCCGCCAAACCGACGATCTCACCTTTATGCAATGTCAGATTAATATCATGCAGCAGCGCACGGGTTGAGAGGGCTTTGACCTCCAAGACCACCTCATTGCCTGGCTCATTTTTCTCGGGATAGAGGCTTTCCAGTTTGCGCCCTACCATGCTGGTGATAATTTCGTCTTCGTTACAAGACTGAGGATCTAAGGTAGTGACGGTCTCGCCATCTTTAATGACGGTGATCACATCAGCTATAACCATCAATTCTTCCAACCGATGTGAAATATAAATGATGGTCACCCCGCGCTCCTTTAACTTGCGTAGCTGGGTAAATAATATCGCGACCTCTTTACCTGACAGTACCGCTGAAGGCTCATCAAGGATCAGAATGTTGACATCTTTGGCCAGCGACTTAGCAATTTCGACCATCTGTTGATAGGCAACGCTCAGATCCCCCACTCTGGCGCGGGGATCGATTTGAAATCCCAGTTCATTCAGGATGGCGCTGGCTTTTTCATTCAAACGCTTCCAGTTGATCATGCCGGTGCCAAAACCAAGATCGTCGAGAAAAATATTCTCTGCTACTGTCAGGTCCGGCGATAACGCCAGCTCCTGATAAATAATGCCAATACGGTTTTCTTTACTGTGGATCGGTGAAGTAAAATTTTTCTCCTCTCCGTGGATCATAATGCGCCCGCTGTCTTTGGTGTAAATCCCCGACAGGATCTTCATTAGTGTCGATTTCCCGGCACCATTCTCGCCGATGATGGCATGAATGCTACCGGTGCGAATTTGCAGATTAATTGACTTCAGCGCGTGAATCCCCCCGAAGCTTTTCGTCACCTGTATGACTTCAATAGCGTACTGATCCACCTGGTCGGTCTCCCATATCCCCCTGTAAACAGGGGGATACGACGGTTAGAAAATCGAATCTTCTTTATAATATTTGTCGACGTTATCTTTAGTGATCAGAATGGAGGGGATATAGACATAATCAGGAAAACTCGTCTGACCGGCCTGATATTGACCAATAACCTCTAGCACCGTGCGAGTCAGCAAGTCTGGGTTATTCGAGGCCGTCGCTTGCAGTTCGCCTTTTTTCACGGCTTCCAGCCCCTTTTTATACCCGTCGTGAGCATACACTTTGATATTATCCAGCTTGTTAGCCGCTTTCAGCGCACGGATGGCACCTAACGCCATATCGTCCATTTCACTGTAAACACAGTTAATTTTGTCACCCTGCGCCACGATAATGTCTTCCATAGCTTTCAAACCGCCCTGCTGATCCCAATTCCCCCACCCTTGGCTAAGAAAATTCACATTAGTGCGGTTGTATTTACGTAACTGAGCTTCAGCAACCCCCAGCAGGAAGTTGTCACGACGCGCCTGGCCGACCAAATTACCTTGGTTACCACTGAGGAAAATGCAGTTCATCGGTTTATCACCAAACTGGCCCACCGCATATTCGCCGATCAGGTTGTTATTTTTGGCATTATTGGCCTGAACTCGCGTGATAACCGGAGCTTCAAGCGCGATATCACTATCAAGGATCACAGTAGGTACACCAGCACGCTTGGCGATTTCAGTAATACGCAAGCCAGCTTGGGGATCTTGGGGATTGAGTATCAGATAATTAATACCCTGTGACAGCATGTCTTCCACATCAGCAATTTGCTTATTCAAATCGCCTCGGGCATCGGTGGTAATTAATGTATAGCCTTTCTCCTTGGCATGAATCTTCATGTATTCGGTCAGTCCATTAAAAAAAGCGCCATTCAAGGTACGGTTAGCGAAGCCGATCTTGAGTGTCTCTGCGGCAGAGGCACTCATTGAGATGGTGACACCGGCCAACAGCAGGCCAATTAGTCTTTTTTTCATTATATTTCCTCTCGTTATACAGGGCGGATAAGTGTTGTTATCAGACTAAATTCGGCAGATTGACTGACTACGGCCGTTATTTCAAAGAACAGATGCTACTACCCGAACTGGCACTCTCAATTTCTCATCATCATCAAATGGTCATTTGCCCACGCAAAAGGCTTTTGACTTATTTTTAGGTTACATGAATAATTACTCTCAGTTATTGCTTTAATTCACAAAAATAAAACAATCTTCACCCATTAATTAACACATTGATTTTATTTATTAATTATATTTGTTTATTGCTATTAGCCGTTTAATAAACAAAATGCAGCCAATTAGCATGATCTACATAACAGAAATAGGAGATATGTTTTCCCTGATGAGTTAGGGGTAGGCGATGTAAGAGATAAGTGGTGTAAAAGATAAATGATCTAAGGAATAAAAATATAAAGGGCGTAAAAACTAGATGCAGCAACACCGGTAGAACGCGATGAGTGATAAGAATGAATAATAGAGATGGGCTACGACGTTATCTGGTAGGGGGAGTGAAATGTAATACCGAGGCCATCATTTAAAAAATGGCCGCGGCTAGTGGTGCGGAGCAATATCAGACTATTACGTGATCACATAACCAAAGATACGCC
Source organism: Yersinia similis (assembly GCF_001053095.1). Taxonomy (GTDB): domain Bacteria; phylum Pseudomonadota; class Gammaproteobacteria; order Enterobacterales; family Enterobacteriaceae; genus Yersinia; species Yersinia similis. The sequence goes on from NZ_CGBP01000031.1 coordinate 8,886, forward strand.
GCCAAGACACATCACCTTTTTCGATATAAACGCCCTGTAACTCAGGTGAAAAACCTGGCAGTAAGTTAATCCCCTCTTCCAACGCCAGAAAATAACGCTGAACCGCCCCCCCCCAAACTTCGCCGGGCACCACACACAACACACCCGGCGGATAAGGCAAGGCTCCTTCGGCGGCAATACGGCCTTCAGCTTCAGCAATAGGGATCAGCTCAATATTATCGCGGATAAACTGAATATTGGCGTCTTGTGGGTTCATGACTACCCGCGGGAAACTGGCTTTACGGAACATATCCTTTTGCAATTGCTTAACGTCATGGCTGACGTACAGGTCATGCATTTCCTGGCATAACTGACGCAAGGTATAACCGTGATAACGCTCTTCATTCTTACGATAGATCGTCGGTAATACATCACACAGCTTCGCATCTTGTTCAACATAGCGTTCAAACTGCACCAGCATATCAACCAAGTGTGCCATTTTGGCGGTATTTTCTGCAGGGGTCAGCAGGAACAGGATCGAGTTAAGATCACATTTTTCCGGCACAATCCCATTTTCACGCAGGAAAGTCGCCAAAATAGCCGCCGGAATACCAAACGAAGTATATCGGCCAGTGCTGGCATCAATTCCCGGCGTCGTCAGCAATAATTTGCACGGATCAACCAAATACTGATCTTGGTTATATCCCTCAAATCCATGCCAACGTTCATCTGGGACAAAATTAAAGAAGCGCGCATCATTGGCAATCACATCAGTAGCATAATCTTGCCAATTTTTACCGCCAACAATTGGAGGAATAAAGGGCTGTAACATCGAACAGCGTGCCAATAATGATTTACGAGTTTCAATACCGAGTTTTACGCAATCCATCCACATACGGCGGCCACTGTCACCAAAGTGTATTTTGGCATTAACATCCAATGCCGCAAATAATGGATAAAACGGACTGGTCGATGCATGTAGCATAAAGGCATTATTAAAACGCTTATGGTTACAGTGACGTTTCTGTCCTTTAATGTGATTATCTTTTTTATGTACCTGAGAGGTCTGAGAAAAACCAGCCTGCTGCTTGTGTACCGATTGAGTCACAATAATTCCAGGATCATTTTCATTTAATTCCAGCAATAACGGTGAGAAATCCTTCATCATCGGAATAAATTGTTCGTAACCCACCCAAGCAGAATCAAACAAAATGTAATCGCATAAATGACCAATGCTATCAACTACTTGGCGGGCGTTATATACCGTGCCGTCGTAGGTACCCAATTGAATGATCGCTAATCGGAATGGCCGAGTCTCTTCTGCACGCTCGGGAGCAACTTCACGCAACTGTTGACGTAAATAATCTTCATTGAAACAGTGCGCATCAATGCCACCAATAAAACCAAAGGGGTTACGGGCCGTTTCCAGATAAACTGGCGTTGCGCCCGCCTGGATCAGCGCACCATGATGGTTAGATTTATGGTTATTGCGGTCAAACAACACCAAATCACCACGAGTCAGTAGAGCGTTGGTCACGACTTTGTTGGCCGCCGAGGTACCGTTCAGGACAAAATAGGTTTTATCGGCATTGAATACCTTAGCAGCATATTTCTGTGCATCTTTTGCCGCCCCTTCATGGATAAGTAAATCACCTAATTTGACATCCGCATTACACATATCTGAACGAAAAATCGTCTCACCATAGAATTCAAAAAACTGGCGTCCTGCAGGATGCTTGCGAAAAAATTCGCCCCCCTGATGGCCAGGGCAAGCAAAGGTCGAGTTATTCATCTCGACATATTTTTTCAGTGTTGAGAAAAAAGGTGGTAAGAGATTCTTTTGATATTCACTGGCGGCAGCTTCTACCTGAGCGTTATAAAAAGCTTTATTTGCTTCACCAAGCGTAATGACACCTTTAATCAAGGGCAAATAATCAGCAGAGACCGTCTGTTCTACCGTCACGGCAATAAACGCAGGAATAGCAAAACCAAGGCCATGCAGCATTGACAATATACCTGCATTTGCATCTTCAACCGACATTACCACGGCGGCAACATCAGTAAAATCAGTCTGATTGAGGTACACCACTCCGCGCTGAGTTTCTACATAAGAAGCCAGGCGGGCGCTTGTTGCTATTTTTAATAGTGTCATATCACTTACTCTCAGACGGTCAGGTATGAGGCTGCCATTTTGGCATATCGATGACATCGCATAGCGCGGAACACTAATGCAATGCCGGTAAATTGATGTCATTAAATGCGCACATTTCCCCGGCGGAAATACACGCCTGAGGGATAGGTGAACTGGTCTCAGCATCGACCAATAGACATCAGTAAAATCAGAGACTCTGCTCTATTTTTAATAATGCCTAACAGTGAGCAAAAGGTAGCCTTACCGCATGGAAGAAATAAGGGGCTTAGTAGAAATAAAGCAGAAAAGAGGACATGTGAGGCGCTCAATATGCATGGGATTGTGTAAAACTGTCATAACCGCCTCCTACCTGAATACTCGAAATGATATGAACTATAGACATGAATTGTAATGCTAAAATTTGCGCAATAGTTGCATGTTTTACCAGAGGGTTCAACCCTTGATAACCAATAAAAATGCATATTTAGTGAATATCTAAGCCATTGTTATTTAACGAGTCAGAAAAATAAAAAATCTATAAATCAACCAGATGAAATAGTTAGCTGCGTTCCATAAATAGGCATGATTATATCGTTTTAACGTTTTTTGTTTGAAAAGAGAGCAGTTGATCGCCTTTATATGAGAAACTCATTGACGATTTGATGACAATACGGTTTAATGCGCCCCGTTGCCCGGATAGCTCAGTCGGTAGAGCAGGGGATTGAAAATCCCCGTGTCCTTGGTTCGATTCCGAGTCCGGGCACCATTATTCAAAACCTGTTCGTTAAGGATAAATATTCTTAACGGGCATGAAAAAGTACCCGGATCATCATCGTGCAAGTAGGCTGCAATTACTACACCTTGGTTGAACATACGGGACGAAGAAACCGGAGGATGTCGATGACAAACTTCGGTTTTCTTGCGTCTTAAGGCGGAGGATATTGACAGTTTTTCAGCGCTCCTGTCAATATCCTGTTAAGGAAAGCGGTAGTTTTTTCTTTCTGTTATGCCGATTTTTTTAAAAAACCTCTTTTCTCTCGAAAGTCTCTTCCAACGCCAATCTGAGGCTGTCTATATCGCCCTCAACATATTCCAACGTGACCGCAATACTTGAATGCCCTAGCAGGGTCTGAACCACTTTCAGATTACGATCCGGTGATTTCATCATCTCAGTGGCGATAGTGTGTCGAAATCGGTGTGGGCTAATCGTACAACGGCATTCGACTGAAAGCCTGCGGAAGAAAGAACGTAACGGGGGACTGTCCATATTTTCAGTGACGGTCTCTTTTCTCCCGTCAATCCGGCTGATGTTGAATAACTGATCCACTTGATTAGCCCCCTTTTCTATCGCCGTGGCAACCAGCCGCTCCAGTCTAGGACGTAACACTCGGGCTATGGGTATCCGATGCTCTTTGTGATTTTTCGAGGCTTCTGGCCGTAGATTTATCCACCCGTCATTAAGATTAACGTCTCCCAAGCGTATATGCAGGAGCTGATTTTGTCTCATGCCGGTATAACGCAATGTATCAACCACCGTGAGCCAGAACCATGCGGGTCTTAATGCAGATCGTGATTTACCCATTATTCCAACATGCTCTTCCCTTTCTCTCGCTTCCATAATCAAATAAATTTTTTTAATTTCAGATTGAGTCAGTGTTTTTTTTCGTTTCACATCAGGTCTGACAATAACGCCATTAAACGGATTATTTTTGAATGAGACAAGATCATGTAAAAGCGCATGGTTAAAAATAGCTCTCATATGCGCCACTTTATTATTCCAGGTTATTGATGAAAGCCCTTGTTTGTTCAAGACATGTCGCCGCCAGTTCAAGACGGTTAGTCGGTCAACCTCACCAGGCAACAGATTGTCACCAATATAACGTCTAAAGGAATTAATCACCTTCCGATAGCTCCATTCTGTTGCAGGCCTTAATGATTTACTAAAAAAATAGTCTTGAAGAATCTCATCATAATTAGCCTGATTCATTTCTATCTCCATATAGATTTATTAAATACGTTATTAATGCTCTATTTATTAGGCGACAGCCAAATACTGTCAGTGGGCTGAGACCCATTGGTAAAAATAAGTGTGAGTGGGATCATATAGCCGAATAATTTGATAAACGAGCCTTCTCTTTTTTCATTTTTATATTTACGATAAATATAAATACCTTTGCCATTTTGCGAATAATGGCGGTGTAGCGTTTCAAAATCTTTCTGAATATTATCCTTTTCAATCTCGGCGTTTTTCTTTGTGCCTAAATAACGGTAAAAACATTCCGGGGTTTGAACAAAAATATGCTGCATCATAACATGTACTAAACTGTCCTGAGCATTGACTGTGAGTACGCCATTAGCCACAGAAGAAACCAGCCAGTTCCAGAAGGATTCTCCAGGCGTTTTGCCGCCAACCGGAGGCAAGCCCCCTTCATGTCCCGTCTCCTCATCGGTTACAACAGGCGAAGACGTGGTCATTGGCGTGGGTATCTCTTTAGCAGCGAGAGGCTGAAGGCCGCATTTTTGTCGGGCCTCATTTACAGCGGTGTGAAGTACATCACAATCGGGTTGATTTCCAGAGAGATAAACCAACAGTGTATTGATAGCCTTAGGCCAGTGAGATAACCAACGCAGGCCTTCTTCAGGAAGCAGACGGTATCCGACCAGAGCCCCCAAAGCAGGCGTATCGGGGCCACTGTCGCAAAACCTGAACCGCCAAGGGCCAATGGGGGCGGCTATGCCAGGATACCAGCGGGTGCCATCCTGATGGAAAGCGGCTATATCATCCATTCCCGCCAAATCATGCAACAGCGCAGCCCAGAATATCGCCGTATACCAGGCGGAACTTTGTGCAGCCTGATCTTCCGGCGCAGCCCCTGGTGGTAGCAGCCATCCCCGTGACAGCCTGACAGCACAGACAGCCACGTCTAACGCCTCATCAAGCATTCCGCCTTCCCGTGCATAAGGGCCACTTTGTGCGGCAGGTAGCTGCTGCAACCTGATGGCCAGTTCCCTGATCGGTATCAGCCAGAAAGCTTCCCAGACCGGACGAGAGAACGGACTGTTTTCCCAAAGTTGCTGAAGTGCTCGCTTGCGGTGATCAACGGAAAGAAGACTCTCCGCATTCAGAAAGGGAAACCAACCGTTGGGGTCAGCGCTATGTACCGTTGAAGCTGGTAGTGCCTTGCCCCTAATCTGATCAAACTTGCCTGAAACCCACTTTAGCATTGCGCCCCCGTTTCGATTATTTAGAAAGGGGATTACGCTACGCTTTAGTGGTTAGCAGACAACGAGAAACTCTTAGTCCATTTTGGAGACAAAACCCTTGACCTATTTTTCAGCCACAGATGAAGAGTTTCTTCAGGCGCTTAAAGTGCCGTTATGTATAAATGGCGTTTTTGTCCTAAGGAATCGCAAGTGTGAGAACAGATAAGGCTGTCGTGGTCTTCATCGTTGCTGGATGGGCAACCTTTTGTGCCCTTATCGCCACCGCCGTAACATCATTTCCTATCGCATTAGAGAATTTATTTATTCAACCCTCCCTATTCCTTTCTCCGTTACTGCTAAAGCCCTTGTCCTGTCTGATATGGCGATTCAGAAAGCCAATATTTGTACTAAAGAAAAAATCAGGTTGTATTTGGCTACACCTCAATCCTTGGGTCAGCACCGGCCAACTTAGTGTCAGGGAGATCACTGAGTTTTGGTTCTCACTCATCGTCACACTCAAATCTTCTTTGGCGCAGTCACCTCAGCCCATCATCATGTCTTCTCACCTTTTGAGTTCAAAGCGTATTGCCAGACTGCGGCGACAATTCCCTGCCGAATACTATCGGTTTCATTCCATCAATAGGAGCGTCGGACACACAGAGCACATCGGTTTACAGTTAGAGATTTTAATCAAAGAATGGCGGTGGTTTACCCCCTCCACGCAGGGTGGCATTGTGGTGATACGCAGACGACAACTCGATGTATTTGATGAGGAAACTCGCCCTGAATAGGGGAGCCCCCCCATTCAGGATGGTTTGTTAAGAACGGGATGCTATCCCATTGAGGTGATATTCCCTTAAGTGTGGCATTAATTTATACCGCGGCTTCTTCCTGTCCATTAACCGTGACTTCTTCAACTTTCAGTGGAGGTAAAAATGGCCCGGCACCGTACTCTCCGCTGTCTACATGGTCACCGCGATCATAACAATCGTAACCGCGGATACCGTTGACCGGTTCCTGATACCAATGGCGGATCTCGCAGTCAAATACCGCTGAAAGTTCCCCCATCAGTTCAGCAGACGGCGGATAAGACGGAGAATCAAAATCCAGTCGCAGGCTGTTTATTCTGTCACGCTGCCAGATAATATTCTGACCAGAAGGCCACGCCATCCCATATAAGTGACTATAGAGATCATGGGTTGTCGATACTCCAGTCAATAATGGGCTATTACCATTGAGTTCAATGGCCAAACGCGTCGGGATAATCATCAACATATCGCAATTACAGGCATGTTCCTGCATTACCCCCAGTTTCGTCCAACAATCAGCACCATTGATGTGAGATGACCAACTGGCCACACCAAACCAGTCAGGATACTGACGAGCTATCAGTTGCGTTATTATCTGGCGTGCCCCCTCGGGAATTGTCTCCCATTTAACGGATGCAATACCTGATTGCAGGTAGATTCGGTCAATCTGGCGAATGGTGTCGCCATCCAGCACCGCATCTTTCAATAACAAATCCAGCCAGTGCTGAAAGGCCAAATTACTCGCCACAGCGGAACCCGTACCATGAGAAACAAGGCGAGGGAAAGGTGGATACTCCATGCATTTCACCGGTTTCAATATTCCTGCACAACCCGCCAGAAATAACCTGATACTTTGCTGGATCGCATGGCGATAAAGAGGGACTTCTTCACCGGTTACCCACTGCTGCATGATGTCAACGAACACGGAACGCCCGGTGATTTCCAGTCGGTTTTTGCACCATTCGAACATGGCTTTACTCCTCTTTTGATCATAAAAAAGAGGGAGCCGCCCCACAGGGACAAGGCCCCCGATGGGTTTGGTTACTGACTCAAATCGAAACTGCCGTTATGGCATTGTCTTAGCCGTCGTTACCAATTTGTTGGGTTAACAAAAACTCAGACGCCTGACGTGCTTGTCGGCAGGCGCGGAATAGCGCCTTTTTGTCTTTTCTGAGCCTTTTCAGCCAACCACTGATATAACTCTCGTGTTGCACCTCGCCATAAATACCCAGCTCCGCGCAGAGAAAAGCACTACCCAGTTCTGCAATAAGCTCCTCAAACGCATAAATGGGATCGCCAAAAGTGCGAGTTGACGAGGTTATTCCCTCGCGGTTCAGGCGCTTCTGATGGCCACTCGCGTGGATCAGTTCGTGCAACAGCGTGGACCAATAATCTGCTTCGGTAAAAAACTGCCCAACGAGCGGCATGATAATTTCGTCCGTTAATGGTCGATAAAATGCCCGATTCTGTCTTCTCGGTGTGGTTTTCACACCACTGTGATTGAGTATTTCCACTACCCGATTCATCAACGGCGCACTTAGGATCTCAATTTCATCCTGAACCATCAGTTGAACAGGCTGAGTCGCCATAAGCTCCGGCAGACCTTCACACTGATCCGTGTTAAACAACTGCAAGGACTTCATCATCGAGCAGCGTTTCATGAGCGGTTTTCCTGCGCCATCAAACAGCTTATTACCCTGCTCATCTTCAGCTTGTTTTTCAAACGGTTTGAAAATAACAGCAAGGCTACAGCTCTCGCCTTTTCGCACCTGACCACCCGCTTTCTGAGCTTGGCGATAGGTCAGCCAGCGATCAGAGCCAAAACCTCGCTCTTCACCCGCCATCCATAACAACGGGATATTCACCCCTTGATACGGACGCCCTGTCAATGCATTGGTTGGCAGCGAACTGCCCTCTGGCTTTCTTACTGAACGCCAGGGCTTGCGCCAGGGAATAGTGCCTTTTTCCAGTGCCACAATAATTTTATCTGTGACCTGTTGATATAAATCAGCGCGTTTGTGAGCCTTACGGCAAGAAGTCGATTTTTTCATGGGATGAACCTCAAAAAAGGCGCACCCCAGCCAGTGGCGGAGTGCGCCACAGGTGGATAAAAGGGGATCGAGATCCCAAATGGATATGTCATTAAATGACGATGATTATCACGGAGTCGAAAGTGGATGTAACTATGCGGTAAAGTGAGCCTTAACCCGAAGGTCTCTGTTTGCAAAGGTTAACAGATTTAGGTGTACCGCCCGAAAGCGCCATCTCACAGGTCATGATGGCATTGGCATGTGATTACCCGAAAGCGTTCCTCTCAAATCACGGGAACATTGGCCGTTGTCAAAGACAACATTTAACCAACAAATCGTACACAATCCCTCTAAGTCAGGCAAGGGTGTTTGTCGTGTGAGTCTTGGACAACAATGTGCCAGCCAGCCAATTCCAAGACGATATTTGCTTGTTTTCTCTGCATTCTTAGTGTGTTAATGTTAACCATATATAATGGATGGTTAATGCCGAGGGAATGATGAATACGCAGGATATTTTCAGGACAAGATGGTCTTTACCGCCAGTTTATCCCCACGTTCAGTTAAACACGGCACAATACCAACAGGCCGGTATCACCTCTCCCTTATCAAGCCTTGTCGGCTTATTGAACCTCACGTTAACCAGAGATAAAAGAATGCGTATCCATTATGGATATCATGGAGGGCAGAAATGACTCAGCCAGCTTCCTCGCGTTGTGTGTTCACCGAAGGCAGTATCTGTTTGCCAGTTGGCTACCGTGAACAAACCGTCAATATTCTGGTGGCACCACACGCCCCCTCCCTTAATATTTCCCGTGATATCCTCCCGCCTGGTGAAGGTTTCGCTGACTATCTGTCTCGTCAGCGTACGACGCTAAAGAAAGGCTTGCGCAAATATGAAGCACTGGACGAACAGCCCGCGGCCCTCGGTGATGGACTCATTCAGGGCATCAGTCTGTTATCCCGTTATCAGCCGCAAAAAAGTCAGTCTATTTATCAGCGGCAGGCGGTTTTTCCTGTGTCCTCCGGTGTACTGATATTTACGTTAGCCAGTACTTCTCCCCTGACCGAACAAGATGAAACCTTCTTTGCTGACTGTGTAAGCAGCTATCAATACCCATAATCTATTGCACAAGGAAAGGAGTGCATTTCTATGCTGGAAGCCGCTGCGCGTGTTGGCGATGCCATTGGTCACTCTCAGGCATTAGCCGGTCTTATCGGTGGAACGATTTTAGGCGGGTTAATTAATGTCGCGGGGGGCATTCTTGGCGGAATGCTATTTGCCGCAGGGTGTGCCTCGGCGTGTCTGGGGGTGGGTATCCTGCTGATTGGCGCATCGATTGCCGTGGGTATGGCAGCGAATGCTCTGGGGGAAAAGGCACGGGATGCCTGTGTTGATGCAGGAAAAAACTCGCTCAGCCCCAGCGGGGCCATAGTCACCGGCTCCGCTAATGTTCGCACCAACAGTAAAGCCGCCGCCGTAGCGACCCTCAGTGCCGTCACCTGCGATAAAGATAAAGCACAGCAGGTGGCACAAGGCTCCTCCTCAGTATTTATCAATGGCTTGCCAGCCGCCCGTCGTAACGATAAAACCACCTGTGATGCCAGTATCATGGTCGGTTCCACGAATGTATTCATTGGGGGAGGAACGGAAACTACGCTCCCCATTACATCTGAAATTCCTGATTGGGCCTATACCGTTTCAGACCTGACGATGTTTGCTGCCGGGTTGATCAGTTTTGGCGGCGCAGTCAGTCGGGGGCCAGGGGCGGTACAGAAACTGTTTGCCAAACTGCCTGGTGCCGACAAAATTGCCAAAATAGCCTGTCGGTTGGCACCACTGGCGATTATTTTACCGGTGGTCGGTATTCTGACTAACCCGGTGGATGTGACCAGTGGACAGAAGTTCCTTAACGACGAGGATGAGCGGGATTTTACGCTTGATGGTGAATTGCCCCTACTCTGGCAGCGCCGATATCTGAGCAGCTATGTCTATGAGGGGGTATTGGGACGTGGCTGGAATTTGTTTTGGGAAAGTGCGTTGAGTCGTGTAGACGACGGTATATTGTGGCGCAATACCTATGGAGATTATATTCCCTTCCCAGACATACCGGCAGGTCACCAAACCTTCTGTCCCGAACAGCAGTGCTGGTTGATACATCTGGAGGACGGGCGCTGGTGTATCCGCGATGCGGGTGAATGGGTTTACCATTACGGAAAATTTGATGCACAAGGTCTCGCCCCGCTGGCGAATATTACCGATAACGTCGGTAACCGCCAGTCGTTTCATTACAATGACCAACAGCAGATGGTATCCATTACGGGCACTGGCGGGCTGTCACTGCGCTGTGACTACCACCCAGAACGGCATCGTCTGACGGCGGTCTGGCAACAGACGCCTGACGGGGACATTATTCGCGCCCGCTATCAGTATAATGAGTCAGGGCAACTGGCAGCAGTACAACACCGGGATGATACGGTAGTACGCCGTTTTGGCTGGGGTGAAGATCACGGTTTATTGCTCTGGCATGAAAATGTGGCTGGATTACGTTGTGACTACCAGTGGCAGGAGATTGACGACATCTGGTGTGTGGCAGAACAGCATACCTGCGAGGGTGACGGCTACCGACTGGCCTACGATGAAGAGCGGCACCAACGCACTGCGACCTATCAGGACGGCAGTCAGGCGGTATGGATATTGGATGAACAGCACCGGGTCAGCCGTTACACCGACCGCACCGGCCATGAATGTCAGCTCCAGTGGGACACGACCGGGCAACCGACAGGTTACCGTTCACCGCAGGGACATCAACGCCAATGTCAGTGGGATGAACTGGGCCGTCTGGTCAGTGTGACGGATGCCAATGGCGCAGAAACACGTTGGCAGTATGAGCGCAATACTGACCGGCAGACCTTTGTGTTCTGGCCGGACGGCACGCAAGAGCGCCAGCAGTGGGATGCCCAGGGGCGACTCCTGCAGGAAACTGACCGTCTGGGGCAATCCACGTACTATACCTACCCGCATCCACGTACCTTACTGCCGGACAGCATCACTGACGCGCTGGGAGGGCAAAGTCAGTTGCTCTGGAGTCAGCAAGGTCAACTCACCGGCTACACCGACTGTTCCGGTCAGCCCACGCAGTGGCGCTATGATGCGCTGGGGCAGTTGCTCTTGCGCCGCGATGCCTTACAACAGGAAATTCGCTACCACTGGGATCCCGTGGGCAGGTTAACCAAAGTGACCCTGCCAGACGGTTCAACGGAACAGTTTGACTGGTCTCCGGCGGGTCAGTTAGTGCGACACCAGCAAGGCCATAACCAGCCCCGCCATTGGCATTACAGTGTGCGCGGACAAATCCTGAGTACCACAGACCGCCTGAGCCGGGTTATCCGCTATCGCTATGATGCCGAGGGACGCTTGGTCCATCTGGACAATGACAACGGCGGCCAGTATCACTTTAACCGGGATGTGGAAGGTCGTTTGCTGGAAGAACAGCGTCCGGATGATACTCGTTATTCCTACACCTATAATGCCGATGGGCAGGCAACGGATATCACACAACGTGGCCTGTCAGAGAACCACGCCTCACGGCCAGAGAAACCTACCCGACTGACGTATGACGCCGTTGGCCGACTGATAGCGCGCCATACTCTCACGGAACAGACGTGCTATCAGTGGGACAAGATGGGCAATCTACTCAGTGCCATCCGCACCCCGACCGAACAGGGTGAAAATCTGGGTATTCTGCCCAATACCGTGACCTTTGAACGGGATGCGTTGGGCCGCATTACTCAGGAGCATAATGGGGTGGAGGCGCTGGCTTACCACTATGATGCGCTGGGCAACCTGACCCGACTGGAATTACCGAATGATGACCATTTCCAGTGGCTGCATTATGGCTCTGGGCATGTGAGTGCCATCCGCTTTAATGACCAGTTGGTCAGCGAATTCGAGCGTGATGCATTACACCGCGAGACCCGCCGCACACAAGGTATCCTGACGCAACAACGTCAGTATGATGTACTGGGTCGCCGCCGCTGGCAAAGTAGTATCAGCAGTCGTCTCACCGAGGCGCTCACCACGCCAGAGCAGGGAATACTGTGGCGGGCCTATCATTACGATGAACTGCATGAACTGGCTGCGGTAGAGGACAGCAACCGGGGCATGTTGAGCTACGGCTATGATGAAGAGGGACGACTACGCAGTACCGTCTCGCCACACAGCGGTCAGACGACGGTGCATTATGACCGGGCCGATAACGCGTTGATGTTACCGTTACAGACGCCGGAGAGTTCGCCATATGCACGGAGCAGTCAACCTTATTGTGATAATCGGCTGACACGTTGGGAACAGTGGCAGTATCACTATGATGCCTTTGGTAACCTGTCGGAGCGACTGGAAGGCTACCGTACTCAACGCTACCGCTATGATGGGGATAACCGGTTGGTCGGGGCCAAAGGCGATGGGCAGAAAGGTCTCTTTGAGGCGCAATATCATTATGATGCGCTGGGTCGGCGGCTCAGCAAAGTGGTCAGGACGCCACAGGGTAACCAAGAGACTCACTTTTTATGGCAGGGTCTGCGTCTGCTGCAAAGCCGCACGGACGAGAGCCAGCAAACCTACTGCTATGACCCGAATGAGGCATACACACCACTCGCCTGCATTGAGCGGCGCTACGGTGAAGACACCTTGTACTGGTATCACACTGATCTGAATGGCTCGCCACAGGAAGTGACCAACGCGCAGGGTGAAATGGTATGGTCGGGGCAATATGGGGTGTTTGGGCAAGTTACACGCCAGACCGATGCGATGTGGCGTAACGTCAGTAAACCGCTGGGCCAATTCAGGCAGCCATTGCGTTATGCCGGGCAATATCTGGATGACGAAACGGGGTTGCACTACAATACCTATCGGTACTATGCGCCTGAAGTTGGACGGTTCACGTCACCAGACCCGATAGGGCTGGCGGGGGGGCTGAACCTCTATCAGTATGCTCCGAATCCGTTGGGGTGGATTGATCCATTAGGATTAGCGGGTAATCCTGCAACGGCCACACATATTACCTATCAAGGAATTGATGCTGCTACAGGTAAGCCTTATGTTGGGTATGCCAGCATGCAAGGAAAGCAAACGGCACAAGATATATTGAATTATCGCTACGGTGGAAACTTTGATCGTTTTGGCGAACAGGCCCCTAGAGTTTTATATGATGGTTATGGTCAGCCAGGCAAAGATATAGCTCGAGGCTTGGAACAACGAACATTCGAACAATTGGGGGGTATGGATGGCACAGCTAACAAGCAAAACCCTGTTGGGCAAGGGAACAGTAGAAGAGCAGAATATCTTAGTGCTGCTGATGATCATCTAAACAGCAGGAATGGTGGCGGCAAATCAGGAGGCGGCTGTTAAAGGCGTTTTATCTATGGCTAAACGAATTACCTGGAAAGATGGGGACCTGGTTAATATCAAGCTGCGTGATGGTTTATATACCATAGGCCAAATGCTAACCAGCCCGGCAATGCGATTTTATGATATATTTAACACTGATGGCGTATGGGAGAATGTAGACCTGAATAAAGTGAACCCTCTATTTCGAGTTTTTGTTGGTAAAGTGATTAATAAATATCTTGTTCAAGGCAAAGTTGAATCACCAGAAGTAATAGCAAGTACGAAGCCTTATGAACCCTATTGGATTGCTCCTTATTCAATAATAGATGGTGTGCATTATAAAGGAACTAGAAATAACTTTCCTTTTCTTGGGGGGAAAATAATAGATCTTGGCCCTGATGGAAATGTTAGCGTTACTCAAGCACCGGTAATAAAAGAAGACTTAACGCTCCCTCAAGACCGTAATTTTATTGAAAAATATGAGTTAGATAATATGTGGGGGCATGAAGATCTCAGCGACCGTTTGTGCCGCTATTTTGATACCGGTATTAATCGAGATGACCTTAAATTCGAAGTATTTCCCGGTCTATGGGATGATCGCGAGAAACTGCGTCCGTTGACTCGTCGATTGCCTGTTCCATTACGATAAAAAAAGTCGGAAAGGTTATATATAATCTTTCCGACTTTTGTTGTTATAGACCCGTAATCATTGAAGATTGAATGTCTCCACGGAGAACGCTTTATCAACCGGGAAATGATGTGAAAGCCCAGAAAAATGTGAAAACAAGAACCTCGATTAGGCCTGTGTCCATTGGTGTGGGTAAGATCAGACAGTCCGTTCACGCAGTCGGAGGGATTGCACTTTGATGACATATTGGGTATCGGATCTCCTTTGAATTTCAGTTTGGTCTCTAAGAACCCCGAGGTAGTTCAATTTTCATAAGTAATGGACATTGTATGATTTTCACCTCAGAACTTATGACACTGGTATACTTAAATATCACCATTTACCTTGATATACACGCGAGCCACATAGTGACCACGCCCATCACCATGTCCTAAATCCATTGAAACTAAAGCTTCGGCTTCTTTCTGGCTAAAACCATTATTTATATGATGTACTAAAGCATCTCCAGAATAAGTATAACGTAAACTGTGAGGAGCATATTTACCCACCAATCCCGCGCCCCTGACAATATTACGGTAGCGTTCAATCGCAAGATGAATACTAGCCTTATCAACCAACTTTCCGTTATTATCGCTAGCGATGTTGATGGCATTATTAACAACTCGCATCAACTCATCTCTGTTTATGATTGTCGTATCTCTTGGCCTTCCCCCTTTAGTCCCAAAAATAACACGTATTTTTCCTTGCTGATTAAGAATAGATTTTTGCCATGTTTTTAATGATTTAACCGACTGAATAGCTTCTTCTGTGCGTAGCCCGAGGTGACGAGATAATTCCATCACCGCGGCTGCTCCTCTATCAATTTCACGGACTTTATCCAGGGTACTTTCATATATATCTGTTGGAATAGCGACCTTAGTACCCTCTCGGCTAGCTCCTGAAATTCCTAATGCATTGTTACTCAGTTTTTCGTGTTCCGGATCCGCCATAAAGGTTTTTCCAGCTAAACGCAGAACGGCACGTATGGCAGCCATTTCATTTTGTAAGGTTCGCTTGGAAATATTCTCAGCCAGACGACTGTTAATATACATCGCAATATGATTGGTCTTTAAATGGTTGGCGTCACGGATCTGGATATTCATTTTCAACACTCTTTCGGCTAAACGATCCGCTATTTTCATGCGGTCTGAGACTGTTTTAAAACTCCCTCCCGCCTGACGAGCGAGTGTCATCAAACTTTTATTCAGTTTCGCCATAATATCTCCTGATCCGCATAAGGCGAGTTATGTATTCCGTCCCGTGTGAACGGAACACATAACTCGCCGGATTCCCCATGACATATAACTTAAATATTTCACCCCGACGGCACGGTTAATTTTGTGCTTCCTGCATCTCGACAGACATCTGTGCATCGGGGCGGCGAAATGTTGAGTTCTTACGAGGTTCCCCAGGTCTCAGACCTGTTTGCGGCTTACGCCGGGCTGATTTACATCAGTCTACCTCCACACGCCAGTGCTATTGGCGTCGCCATCGATGTCGTGTCGATTTACCTCCTTGAATTGAAAAGTTGTCGTCATGCAGAGTGTTCCTGCGAATTTGACCATGGGTTGAATGATGAGTAGATGAGCGTTTAAAACACTCTGTTAAGCGTTTTAAAACTGTCGTTACGTGTTGGCCAGAGGGTAAAAGTATCGTTGAAGTGGCAGTACGCCTGTACTGCCGGTCGTGCGCTGCGCGCGTCACTTGGTACTCGTTTCACTCGTTCGCAAGTGACGCCGCGCACCTTTGCTCTCAATGCTTACGTGAAAAATGCCAAATATTTCAATTGGCAAACCCACCGTTCGCAGAGTCCGAAAGCTGAAGCTGACGTCAAAAAGTATTGAAATCCAATGAAGCAGCAGTGAAAACTGTAAAGCGTATTTGCATCAAAAAATCAGCAAATTGAAATAGAAGAGACCTTATCGCGACTTGATTGCGATCCCCATTCTCAAAGGTTAACGGGGGTACCGCCCGAAGGCATCACCTCTCAGGTTAAGGTGACATTGGCATGCGATTACCCGAAGGCGTCCCTTTCAAATCGCCAGGACATTGGCATGTTGCTCAAAACAACGTTTATAGCGAGGATGATTCTAGACCGTTAAAACACCTGATAGCAATATATACCGATCCTAATTTTGGATCGCTACAGGTTTTAACAGATATCTCAATGGAGTCAGTGGGCTGACCCTATGCCAGTAGACACCCCTACCCTATATTATTATTCCAAAAGCGGAAAACCGCCGATCTAATGATTAAATCAGTTCCATACTTGATTTATGATAAATATCAAACTGAATATTTATACTTGGAAATAGAATATATCTCATTTAAGATCATAATAAGGAAGAACGAAATGAGTGCAGATAGTTATGATATCCAATTAGCACTGAATCTAGTTGGCACGGCAAATTCTCGGCGTGAAGCATTATATCTTTACGAAAAAAACAAGAGTATTTTAAAAGACTGGAGGATTATTTATGCAGATGAGAGTAAATCAGGCCCCTTCAAATTAACTAAACGCCAGTTTTCTGAAAAAGGAATTATTTCGACAGTTTTTTATGGTAACTCTTTGTGGGTTATTGATAATGACGTTTTATCATCATCGGAAACGATGGCGTTTAAAGTTGGGTTCGGATTATTCGTTGACTCAAATGCGGCAAGTTATATTCGTTCACTAGCTTACCGTGAGGCTCCAAAAGAAGAATTGTTAAATTTTTGTCGCATTATCTCTGATTCTTTTTCTTTTGACGATTTATCAACTATCAATCCTTACCTTTATTTATGGGAAGCTCAGAGTGATAGGCGCCTGGAAACTATCAATGGGATCCGTGAAACGTTGGCTGCACTGTTTGCTTTGCCTCATATTAAGCAACCACTTAATGCTCAGTGGGGGGAAACATATAGAACCATTTACCGCAAAAAAGCAGAGGAAGAAGCAGACTGTTTTCTATTTGATTTTTATCAACAGTTAGATGCTGGGTTAGGCCAAGCTATCGAAGATCAGATCGACATGATGGAAATCATGCTAATAAAAACCAAGCTTCTCGAGCTCACTTCCTCTAAAGAGAAACCAGCAAAAATGGAGGAGCTAGTTCTGTTTATGCATGAAAAACTATCAACTCTGATGTTTCGTGAATTACTTATTTGTGCAGATATTATTTTTCATGAAAGGCAGTCACAAATGTCCAACAAGTTGCATGGACTACTAAAAAACAAAAATCCTCTTGGACTGTTGCGTAACTGCGCTACAGATCTTTACATGGTCAGGGCACTTGATCAGCTAACCAATGCATCATTGGATGATACGCAGCCGATATTTTACATTGCCAACCTGATCACCTTTGATAGGGACATTGCAGATGTTCTTAAGCTATCCGAACTACGCGCTATGGCACTGCACCGTTCTTCTTCTTTAACATTTCCAATTTATAAAGACTCTATTCCTAGATGGCTTAAAACAAAAATTGGCGGGAAAGGTGTGGCACGTTTGTCTAATCTATTCACCAAAGAACAGTTTGAGGAACGAGCCAGGCAACGTAACCGCTATCAAATTAAATCGATTCTCGCAGAAAACCGCCTAAAAATAACTGAGCTGATTAAAAGCCAGCAATAACTGTAAGATTGAACGCCCTTCTTCCCCGTGTTAGATTGAAAAATCTGCACCTAATGGAGTAATAGCCATGAGCTCACAAGGTTTTGATCCAAAGGACTTGGAAGAAATTTGCGCCAGAAAGCCGCGAGGTTTTCGCATGCAGCAAGCCGATTTCAAGGAGTTAGGTCGTAACGTTCTACTCGGTTCTATTGACGTTGCTGTAGAAAGTGTCAAGGCTGCAAGCGTTGTGATATCTATGGCTGAAAACACAACCAAAACTAATGAGTCTGCCAGCCACTTGCAATACTCATGGGAAGATCGCCCCTATGAATCGGAAAACCGCGATATTTAATAGATTTTCCTCAGCTGAAACATAAATAGCCGGTTTTTTATTCCCAGCTATTTTTATTTTACCCCTTACTCACTGTCGTTTTAGCTGCACTGGTTGCCATTTTCCCTCCCGACTCTCCCGCAGCCTGAGGCATTTTGCCTCCATCACTTATCGCCCTGGCCATGTCACCTATTCTCACACCAATCCAACTCAGCATTCCCAGCCAAAACATAGGAAAAACCACATACATCATCCCCAATACCAGGTTCATGATCCAACCATCCGCTGTCGAGCTGAAGAACCCGGCGAACGGCACGCTGCTGTTAATAATCCCTTGCTCCGCCATATTGTCATAAAGAATAGTGATCAACCTGTCATCAAGCCAGCCCGCCAGTTCCCACCAGAACGTAATGAACATCAGGGCAAATAATGCAAAGGAAATAGTCACCACCGTTTTCGGCTCGTAGGCACTGAACATCATTAATATCGGGATGGCGATAATGATCATCATCTCAAGTAATGCCTGAATCATTGGCAGCGCCTGTTTCAGCGCATCAAATCCAGGCAAAGCCTCTGCTTGCTTCAACCCTAACCCAACGGAAGAGACCAGGCGAGTGACGTTCCCCATCAGTCCAGATGTGGCATCATTACCGCTTATTGCATAAGTCTCACCACGACCAGATAGGTCAACGTTACGCGGGCTTACCAGCCAACGCAGGGCCATTTCTTCCCACTGATCTTTACTGTACCTGAGCTGTAGCGCTATTTTAGTGGCGGCGGTAAGGTTGGCCAGAACACGCGTTTTTAGGCCGTTAGTGCCATCAGACCACCACTGTTTACACGTCGGATAGCCGCCCCGGCCGACATCAGGATAGCCATTGTCTCTGTTGTTATTATAGGGCCACAGACTGCGCGGTTCAGTCGAAGTGTAATGGTCATAGTAGCCCCCAACCGTGAGAAAATATCGACTCCCCATCCAGCCCACACTATTGATAGTGGCATCACTCAATTGGCTATTGCTGTTCTTCAACTTAAAGTAAGCGCGCGAGTAACACTGATCTGCAAAATCCTGTACTTCCTGTAGCACGATGGGGTCACGGATCTTGGTGTTTTGCACGTCAAAACGCAGTTGCCGCAGTTGATTACCACAAGGGATAGAAGCTGTCATAGCCTGAGTGGTGCCTTTCGATACCATGTGTAGTAGATACCACCACACCGGTACTTCTGCTGTTTTGCCGTCAAAATCATTGACCAGTGCCTTATAACCAGAATTTTGTGGCGCAGGGACGTTTACACCACATTGTTTGGTGCGGGAGCTGTCAAACTGGACGGTGCTGATATCCACCGGCAGCAAGGGGATGCAGCAAAACAACATGACACAAAATGATACGTAGATGGCATGTTCCACGCGCGGCAGCGCCAGCACCCCTTTATTGCCTTCATCCGCGCCCTCTTCACGCACTTTTAGCCAAATACCGAGCACTTTAAACACCAGTGGCAAGGCGAACAGTCCTGTGCCCAGCAAAATATTCCACAGCGCGTTGTTTAGCATCCACCCGAACAGCACCAGGAAATATTCAAGGAAACTGTTTGCCGTCATTAGGGTTCTCTCGTTTTCTGGCTCATCTGGCTAAAGCCCTGATCTTGATCCCCGCTCTGCTGCTGTAGACGGTTGTCCTGATTACGTCGCCCCTGACGCTCAAGCGTGGTAAGCAGGCTGTTATTACTGATGGCCTTACGCAGTTCCATTTCATTACGCAGTGCGGCAAGCTCGCGATCCAGTGCCTCAATACGCCGGTCTCCTTCGGCCAGGGCTTCAGGCTGATCGGCGGCATTAGGCTCCGCCTGGCCGGTAGTGAGCATCCGTCGCATGGTCAGCGCATTTTCCACGGTGTCAGCCATGGCCAACTCACCCGCCAGCCGCTGTATCAACGCCGAATTGTCTGGATCATCTTTCAGCGATTGGATCACTCCTCGGGTAACAACAAGGCCTCCCGTTTTTAGCTTCGCCAGACTTTCTGTTGTGGGTTTCTCCCGCCCGCCAACCAACTTGATCAATTGCTCCAGATTCTCTTTGGTAGTTTCTTCAATCATGGGAGAAAATCCGCTGCCCGCAACGGTACTGCCAGACCTGTTCTCGCCACCACCGCTGCTGCACGCACTGGCTTCGCGGCAGGTGCGTATAGAACGATCACCGAGCACTTTTACCACTGCGGTCGCGGCTTCTTCTGAGTTTTTATAGCGCAGACAAACTGCCCCATTGCAGTTTACGGCGACTATCGAGTGGTTACTGGTAACCGGCAAATTATTCATCATGTTGTAACCCGCTTTAGCGAGATCATACGTGGGCTTAATGGCTGGCTGGCCTTTGCCACCGCGCTTCCGCCCGCCAATCCAGGTGGTGCCCTCTTCGCCGGTAGCCTTGTGTAATTGATGGTCGCTGCTAACCGCATCACCGTCACTTGAGGCAACAATGCTCTTGTATTCTTCAGCCACCGCAGCCTGCGTCCACTTGTTCCCCAGGGTGTAATCGGCCATTTTTTTCGCCAAATTCTGACAGTTGAGTTTTGATTTATCGAAGCTCAGACCAGCTTGTAGCATCCCATTGGTCAGCATTTCATACAGGCCCGGATTAGCGCGTTGGATAACCATCGCTGGCATGCTGGCCACCGCTCCAGTCGCCCCTTGAATCACATCACTCATCAAATCCTTAAAACCGCTGGTTACCCCATTGAGCTGATTACCTACCGTGGTTTTCAGGTCAAAATTGCCGCACATCAGGTCACTATTCCAGCTTCCAGTCATGCCCAAGCGGGTCATGTTGTTTCGTGAAGAAGATGGCGAAATGACGGTGCCGCCCCCGATGGAGTAGAACAAGCCATCGCTGATGGCACCACTTGCTGACAAGCCATTATTGGATACAGAAGCCGCACCAGCAGCAACGCTGCCAATTAACACGAAAGCCGTAGCCATCAGCTGCAGGAAGAAATAATTATGCTGTGTCATGGGGAGTTATCTCATCAAAATCAGTGATGTAAGAGGAAGGTTTGCCCACGCCGCTTACAGCAACTGTAAGGTTGCCAGAGTGCCCAGGCATAGTTACCGCTCTGAGCAATGGGGCCGTTAGCCTCTGGAAAAATAGCGCAGGCCGTTGAGAGCTGTGGCTCCAGACGCTGCCATTTATGATTCTGGCTACCGGTATTCTCACGAACCGGGTCAGGCGGCCAATAGCCCGGCGAAGGTTGACCAACCAGGGGGTGATAAACATGCAGTTGACCATGACGAGTAATAATATCGGCAACCCGTTGGGCGACTACCGCAGCGGATTTATAGCTATCCTGCTGAATAACAAAACCGCTACGAGGGTAAATATTCCCCCACATATTGGCGTTTGACTGGCGACCCAGTTCACGTTGCCCGGGGATGAGTGCTTCTGGATAGAGAGATTCAGGCAAACCACTGCGCCATACCAAAGCATCGAGGGCACTGACAAAATAAGGGGCAAAAGGAGTGGCGGCTGAACGGCAGGAATAGCCTGCAATATGACCCCCCATCAGCGAGGTCGCCGGATGTCCATAGGCATCTGCATAATGGTAGCGCAGGTTCTGTTGACGTAAGCCAGGTGCCTTCATTTGCTGTTGACCACCGCCAGTCAGCATACCCGTAATACCGCTTTCAGCCCCACTAGCGGCTCTGCTGACAGCAGCCATCTCCACCCAGGGATTATCGCCGGGGCCGCTGTAGGCAGAGACAACGGCTTCGGGAATAAAATGCTCAACTTTGACGGAGGTTTTCACTGAACAACCCAAAGGCGTACACAGCAACCAGTAGCAGATTCCTTTCACTTTCCAACTGACGCACGAAGCGCTGGCCGCACTGATAATCAAGCTTGCGGTGTTGACGTTCGCCATACACTGGCTGCTACCGATAAGGAGAATAAGCGATAATAATCGCCGATGGCGCAGAGACGTGAGAGTCATTGATTAGTCTCCCGCCAGAGGGTGAACTGCTGCGTAGCCACGTCGATATCGGTGGTTCCGTACACCACCCACTGGTCATCGAATACCACTGCCGGATATTTCTCCAGGCCCAAAGACCAGGCTTTCATTACCCCCTGCCAGGCCGCAGTTAACTGTTGTTGCCGTAATTTAAATGTAGGTGACGCCAGAAGCTTACGAACCTGCTTTTCTGCCTGAACGGGGTCAGTGGGCAAAGAACCAAAGATTCCCCTTTGCACACGGTCTGGAGCATCAAGATAAACAATCGGGATATCGGGAGAGATAGCAGATACGGGATAAGAGCCGTCGGTATAGATAACCCTATTGGCAAAAGCGCCACTAGACAGGCATAGCGCAGCCAAGTAGCTGATAGGTTTGATCATTGTCAATACTCCTTAAGCAGATTATCGGCTTAAGGTGCAGTTAGAGGATTTTTATGTCAGTGAAAAACTCTTTTTTGGAACCTGAAAATTAAGATATCTGAATGGTAAGCGCCAATAAATCCACGTCTATCCATCCGATTTTTACTTCACCATACTAACGGCATATTCGCTAAACGGAGAAATCACATAAATATGCAACAGCGGGCTGACTATTGGCGTGAGCGCATCACCACCTAGCTCGATTCAGGTTTATCTGCATCGGAATTTTGTCAGCAGCACGAACTTATTTATCACTAATTTATCTATTGGCGACAAAAATATCGCACTGAGCAGACGTCAGAGTCGGTAGGGTTTGCCGCCGTAGCCCCGAGTTAAGCAACTCAGCACCAGCGCCGATTTACCTCTACCGCGCACCTGTCGATTTTCGTAAACAGGTTAATGGGGTGGCGGCACTGGTTGAGCAAGAACTTGGGCACAATCCGTTTACCGGCGCACTTTATGCTTTCAACAACCGTCAACACACCAAAATCAAGTGTCTGGTGTAGGAAGATAATGGTTTTGTGCTCTATTATAAATCGCTGGCAGAAGAGCGTTTTTGCAGGTCCTCCCTTGATTATGACCTGCTCTCACTGACCGGTGAGCAGATAAACTGGCTGCTTGATGGTTATGATATCAGCCTGTTTAAAGGCCATAAAAAACTGCGCAATCTGATAAATGGATGTGGGTAACGCGCGGCGGCCCACCGGATAAACTCTCGGTACCCCAGTCGCGCAGGCACCGTTCCGCTACGCCTGTTGGAAGGCTTCAGCGGAATATTACAAACCGATGGCTATGCGGAGTATGACTACGTGTGTCGCGAAAATAACCTTACGCACATTGGCTGCTGGGATCATGCATGCCGCAAATTTGTTGAGGCCAGCAATGCAGCGCCAGCAAATAAATCAGGCAGTAGTAAAGTGAGCAAAGCTGATATCTCCCTGGGAAAAATTAACAAACTCTACGCCATCGAGCGCAGTCTGGCGTAAGAAAATGAGGCTGAAAAATACCGTGTTCGCCAAATAAAAAACCTGCCTTTGCTGAATAAACTGAAAGCCTGGCTTGAGCAGCATTAACAAGGTACTCAAAGGTTCACTGATGCGCAAAGCGATGGCGTACTCGCTAAATCAGTGGTTACATCTGGTCGGTTATTGTGAAGATGGTCGTCTGAACATCAGCAATGTGCTGGATGAAAATGCCATCCGTCCCTTTGCCATCGGGCGAAAAGCATGGTTATTTGCCGACAGCTCACAAGGTGCAAACGCAAGCGCCACCTGCTATTCGCTAATTGTGACCGCAAAGGCCAACAATCTCGAACCTTACGCTTAAATTCATCACCTGCTAAACCATATTGCTGACGCAGATACGCAAGAGAAACAGATGGCGCTATTGCCTTGGCAATATAGGTTTACCGACTTTTTTTGAAAAAAATACCACGGTCTTAATTGGGGTAGTACGTTGATTTAAGGGCGCTCACGAAAATGGTGTCTAGGGAAAAAAACAATAAACATTAACTAATTCATTAAAATTTTTAATCAATATCATGTTTTTTAATATTTGTTCTTTCTTTGTAATAGTTCTTGTCCTAGCTTGTTTTGGATGACTATCCCATCCATCCTCAAACTAGGATTTCACATGTTAGAGAGAATTAGTTACATAAGGGCTGTTGGATTGCTTCATGACGTTAATGCTGCAAAATTTAAGTTGAAGAAAGCAAATTTTATATATGCAGATAACGGTCGAGGAAAATCTACATTAGCATCAATATTTAGATCTTATTCGCAAAGTAACCCCGCACTAATCGTCAACAGAAAAACGCTCGGTAGTACTGATGAACAAAAAGTAGAGTTACATTTCTCTAATGGTAATAAAACCGTATTTGATAAAACAGCATGGGATAGTAAGCATACTGAAATGCTTGTTTTTGATTTGGATTTTGTAGAGCAAAATGTATATTCTGGCGGGCAAGTAACCCCAGGGCAACGTCAGAATCTACTAAATTTCGCGATTGGTAACTCTGCAGTAACAGCACAGAGTGAGCTTGATACAGCAATTAATTATCTATCTATATCTTCAAAAAAAATAAAAGCACTGACAGATAAGTTAAGTGGTATTCATAGTGGTCAAACTTTAACTAGTTTTATAAAATTAAAGAAAATTGGCAATATTGATGAGGTGATAAAATTAACCAATATTCGCATAACTGCAGCAGAAAAAAACTTGGTTATTCAAAATAAATTATTGCCTCAACACATAGAGTTACCATCTTTAAACATAGATAATCTTTTCCTAATATTAAATACTTCATTGGAAGGGATTGATCTTAAGGCAGAAGAAAGGGTAAAGCAGCATATAGCAGAACATGGTGGTGGAAGCATCGAGAACTGGTTAAGCCAAGGTGCTGCTTTTATAAAGAATGACAATTGTCCTTATTGTGAACAATCATTAGATGGGTTAACCCTCGTAACTGCTTATCGTACTTATTTTAATAAAGGGTATAAAGACCTAGTTAAAAGTGTTTCACTTTTAACTACAGGTATAGAAACAAGGCTTGGAGAACACATAATTGAAAAGATAAAGGCTGCGCACCAAGTAGCTCAATCAGTATATCAATCATGGTTAGAATATATAGCAATTCAAGAAACTTCATTAGATTTAACAAAAATAACCATTTCACTAAATCAGTTAAAACTTCTACTTTTATCTTTGGCAAGTAATAAAATAAACAATCCATTAGATAAAGTTGGTTCTGATAAGGAACTATTACAATGCAGAGCATTGTGGACTGATGTTATTGATGCAATAATAGATTGTAATAGCGTTATTTCAGAAAAAAATGCAGCGATAAATCTATATAAACGAAACTTAGCATCTGAAAACTTACAACTGTTGAAAGGGGATTTATTAACTCAGCAAATGGTTAAGAAGAGGTATGAACAGCCTGCTTTAGATTTAATTACCGAATATTCTGCCGAGAAAGTGATCGAGAAAGCTGCAACTGGTGTAAAGGATGTAAAGAAAGCAGCGCTGAATGTAATAATGATAGTAACATTAAATAAATATGAAAGTGCCATTAACAATCTATTGGTAAAATTCGGAGCTAATTTTACCATAAAAGAAGTGAAGTTTAATTATTTGGGGGGAGGGGCACCACGAAGTGAGTATGCAATAGAAATGAGAGGTCAGAATATCTCTTTGTCAGGAGGTAATCCCGATTTCCGTTCTTCATTAAGTGAAGGGGATAAACGTACGTTAGCATTTGCATTCTTTATTGCTGTCCTTCAAAATGATGACCAGCTTTCCAAAAAAATAGTAGTCGTTGATGATCCAATGTGTAGTTTAGATTTGAATAGAAAGTCAAATACTGTAACTATCTTGAAAGAAATTTGCGTATCATGTAAGCAGCTTATTATTCTGGCTCATGATGTGTATTTTATTAAAAAACTACGTGATGAGTTTTCAGGAAAAAACCCCATAGATACATTGTTGTTAAAACTTCAACATGCTAACGGTAGTTTTAGTGAAATTGATAACATTGATATTGATGTCGCATGTGAATCAAAATATTTTAAACACCATAGAATAGTAAATGAGTTCATTATTGGTAATGCTCACAACTCTGCCGAAGTAGCCAAAGCGATACGTCCAATGTTAGAGGGGTATTTACATAGCAGATTCCCTAATCATATAGCGAAGGATTTAATGTTTGGTAAAATAATAGGGGCAATACAAAGTGCACATGCAGGTAGTCCGTTAAATTATGCAATCTCACTAATTCCTGAGTTAAATGGTATTAATACTTATGTTGGTAAATTCCATCATGACACAAACCCTGGTGCCGATGCAGAGACTATCGTTGATACTGAATTACGTAGTTTCGCAAACAGAGCTATGACTTTGATGTACAAAGGGGGCTAAGTTATTTTTTTGTGTTGGCTGACAATAATCGAATAGGAGGCGAGATCACTCCCGTCGTCCTCTCACACCACTGTACGTGCGGTTCCCAAAATCGGATGGATAGACGTGGATTTATTGGCGCTTATACTTTTCGCTCTTGAGGGACAACCATAATCAAATCTCCCACACATCAGGAGATTTGATTATGAGTATATCTGAGGCAGACGTTGTCAAGGTCAAAAACACCCTACCTCTGTATAAGCAATTCAACGCCTTCAGGATTTACTCAAGGTTTGAGATCTAAAGGTTCACAGCTAAGCGTGATATTAATCACACTAGTAAAGACCATACACATTAAGGTGAATTTGTTAATTGTATATTCTTTAAGTTTTGCTATGGTAATGATGGTTTATGGGCAGATTTTGGATCGCGTTTCGCGATCAGTGAAAAAAATGTCCTATAGGATTGCCTTTCAGGGTCTCACGTTCTCCGCGCTACTCGAGGTTCTTGTCAAGTTTGCGTAAGAGTGCCCATAAACCATTTTTCAAGGTGATATAGTGAAAAGACTACAATCATTGAAAGAAGCAAAAACAAAGCCTGATTTGGCTAAACTATTAGGAATCAAGCCGTCAGCGTTAACATACTGCCTATATGTATTAAAACCTGAAAGTCAATATACTCAGTTTAAGATATCAAAGAAAAATGGCGGTGAAAGAATAATAAACGCTCCTAACGGAATATTGAAGATGATTCAGTCATCTTTATCAAGACTGCTACTCGATTGCTTAGACGAAATTATTCATAATAAGTTTCCAGAGTCAGAACTAGCAAGGCAGAAAGCAAAAAATTCAAAAATATTAAAGATAAAATGCTCTAGTGCCGAAATAAAACAACCCTCGCTATCTCATGGATTTGAAAGAAAACGTTCGATTATAACAAATGCAATGATGCATTTAGGTAAGAAGTATGTTTTTAATATAGACTTAGAGAATTTTTTTGGGAGTTTTAACTTTGGTAGAGTTCGAGGCTTTTTCATAAAAAATAGAAATTTTGCACTTGATCCCGAAATTGCCACTGTAATTGCTAAAATTGCTTGCTACAATAATGAACTACCCCAAGGTAGCCCTTGCTCCCCAGTAATTACCAATTTAATTACTCATTCTTTAGATATTAAACTAGCTGCAATAGCAACAAAAAATTCATCTACATATACACGATATGCTGATGATATTACATTTTCAACAAGAAAGAGCGATTTTCCTTCTTCTATAGCAAAAAACCAAAATAATAAGTATATTATTAGTAAGAGAGTTAGAAATGAAATAATACGTTCAGGCTTTGTAATTAATGAAAGCAAAACAAGAAATCAGTACAAAGACTCAAGGCAAGAAGTAACAGGCGTGGTTGTAAATAAAAAACCTAATACAAAAAAAGAATATTGGAGGCTTGTACGCGCTCAGTGCAATCATTTATTTAAGAGCGGTAAATTCGTAGAAATAATTGATAGTAAAGAAACAAAAGGGAATATCAATCGCCTTGAAGGAAAGCTTAATTTCATAGATCAAATCGATCACTACAATCGACTACGCCAAGGTGAAAAATCAAACCCAAAATATCATTTAAAAAAAGACGCCATTAAAAATGGCCAAGCCAAAAGCAGGCGTTACTTACACAACTCAAGAGAAAAAACATTTAGTAAATTTCTATTTTACCGTTTGTTTTATGGTAACAACTTACCGACAATCCTTACGGAAGGTAAAACCGATAATGTCTATTTAAAGGCAGCAATACATAAACTAGACTCATTATTCCCTAAACTAGCAGTAGTGAAAAGTGCAAGTTCCCCGTATAAAACGCTTACAAATTTTATTGATTATAATAAGCGAACAAAATATTTACTGGAGCTCTATGGCGGCGCTGATTATTTAAAGGATTTTGTTATTCACTATAAACAGCACTTTAATTACTACAAAGCCCCGAAACCATCTAATCCAGTAATTATATTCGTTGATAATGATAGCGGACCAAGAAATTTGATCCATTATGTCAGTAATATTAATGATATCAAAATGTTCCCTACAGGATTAACGGACATCCGATCTTCTGAATTTGTACATATTTTTCATAATCTCTACTTAGTGCTTACCCCTCAGGTTAAGGGATATGCGGAAACTGATATAGAGCATTTTTTTAAAGATGCAGATAGACTCAGGCTGCATAAAGGTAAATTTTTCAATACCGTCTCAAAACGTGATCCCGATAGTGACTTAAGCAAGGAATCGTTCGCGACGCATATTGTTCATGCCCAAAAGCATGATATTGATTTTAGTGGATTTACAAGTCTTCTAGAACGTTTAGTAAAAGTTATAAACCATTATGATGCTGTTAAAGAATAGTATGACGTGCTGCTCTTCCGATTCATATTTCATTCACTTCACGTATGTCAATACATCTCATCACAATTACAGAAAAATCAGTTTAGTACAGCTAGCAACTGACTTTTCACTATTCAGCCACCATGTCCGCTGTAATTCTTAAGTCCGCTTCACGCCCTTAACCAACGGTCATGATTTAATCATGCTCTACCACAAAACACCGTCACCTTGGTCTAAATTAATACACATAACCCCATGATAAAAAAGTGAAACCTATCAACCAAAGCTAACGCGCCTACGGCTTGTTCAACGGGTGTTATCTGCCCAAAGGATTTGAGCAGTCAACCCCCGTTTTGGGTGACGTTTCTTTTGCTGTCATACCCCGCGCCCTATCCAGCTTTCGCGCCACATGGAATGCCGCTTCCAGTTCACTGCAATTATGCTCAGTCATTAACTGACGGCGCTCTGCTTTTTCTTCTTTCTCCGTCATTCCCAGCGCTAAATAAAGGCTGGGCGGTACCGCCCTGAACAAAGCCTCGACACGTTTGGCCAACACCACACCCTCCGTGTAGCATCTGGGGAGTTTTGTTGCCGATAACAACATGGTTTTTTGCTCCTCGGTGAGTTTTTTGAAGCGGGAAATCTGTTCGACCTCATCTGGTGGCATCGTCAGACACAGCCACCACTCCGCCATGTTCAGCATTTTTTCTGCGGTATCAGGGTAATCAGCCAAATTCTGTGTTGCCAGCCACAACCAGGCACCGAGCTTGCGCCACATTTTTACGACCTTGGTCATGTAAGGCGATAACAGCGGGTTAGTGGTCACAATATGAGCTTCATCAATGACCATATTGATTTCCCGATCGAGATACTGATCACGTTCTGCGATGTTATTGACGGTGTTTACCAGAGCGATAACGGCGACCGCCATCTGTGCTTCGTAGCCTTCGCGAGCAAGGGTGCCGAGGTCAATAAGCGTGACATCGGCTTCTGGCCAGGGCGTTCCAGGGCGGTTGAACAACTCACCTTCAAATCCTTCAGTGAACATTCGCAGCGCTTGCGACATCTCTTCTGCCCTGGCCCGCCGACCGGCTGTTCTGCGCTCACGTCCGTTTTCATCGGTATGGTTGTCACGAGCAATATTTTCCAGCTCACGCATTAAATCCTCCGGCAACATTTGACGCCCCGCCTCAAAGGAAGTACGTGCTGCGGCCAGAATGGCTTCGCGCAACATCCCCCGATCAGCCCGCGTCATGCGAGCCTCTTCAGCCGCTTCCCCGCCGGTAACCATCAGGCGAGCGGCAATCTCCATTTCACCGAGAATATCGCGTTTATCATCGTTGTCGTCGGTTGTATCAATATCGGGTAATTCTGCTTCATCCGTGCCCCATTCATCGGGAGAGGCCTGCAATAGCAGATGTGCATCGGCAAACGGAGCCAATGAAACCCCTTTACCGGGTTTAACGCTAATTTTATTGACCGTCAGCCCCAACGAGCTGCAATAGTCGGCAAACAGGCCAAAAGAGTTACCGGCTTCCAGTAGAAACAGACGTGGACGGTGAACCGCCATCAGTTGAGACAACGAACTGCACAGCGTGGCTGATTTTCCTGAGCCGGTTGGCCCGAACAACAGCAAATGGGCATTCTGCGTGCGGTCGTCTTTGTTGAGTGGATCAAAGGTTAGCGGCGCACCGCCACGATTGAAGAACGAAAACCCTGGATGACCGGTGCCGGTGTCCCGCCCAAATACCGGCAGCAGGCAGGCAAAATGCTGCACGAAGGTTAGCCGAGTGTACCAATGATTTTTATCCGCATCGGGGTTAAAACACATGGGCAATGCGCGCAAATAGCCGTTAAGTGGCGCTACGTCGTGCTCAGGATTGACCGGCTGTAACCCGGCATTAAGCAGTTTGGCGCTAATATCAAGACAACGTTTATCCAGCATATCCAGATCCGATGCTTTGATCAGGAACGTCAGCGTGGCTCGGTACAATTTATGCCGTTCGCCCAAATATTCACGGGCGGTATGTGCGTCTTCACGGGCGCGCGTCGATTCAATATTTTCCCCCATCGCGTTTCGGCCAAGGCGGTTAAACTCCTCTTCCAGCACGTCCTGCGGCTGCACAATTAACGTCATGGCAATCATGGTGCCTTCCGGCATCAGATCCATCAATGTATTGATATTTTCACCGCGCTTGACTTCGCCAGTCAGATGCCCGGTCTGAGGAGCACGGCGCAGCCGCTCTACCGGTACCGCTTTATGCGCCATGTTATCAAACCACCACACGCCGCGTTCAGCGTCACTACGTGGGCGGGTAAACCACAGGGTTTCGCTGAAATCATTCAGGATCGGTAAAGAGTCCGGCGCGCCGTCATCGTAGCTGGCGCTGCGATAAAGTGTATTTGGCGCAACCCATTCAGGTTTAGGATTAAACCAGCGCAACAACCAGCTATGAATTTGCTCCCCATTTTGTCGCTCACAGCGGATACCTGCACCGGCTAACGCAGAGGTCAGGCGATCACAAACTTGATTTAGCATTACTGCTGGTGACCGCAGTTCATACCCACGTTTTTCAACATAGCGGTAAATCACCATCCGCGTGCGGCGCGTCTGACCGCGCCATGGCGCACCCGTGACAACCTTATCCTCAAACAGGCCTTTTTCCACTGAGATGCTTTTCATGTGGTTTTCTGTTTCGGCCAGCCAGGCCTGTGTAAACGGCGTGCCCTGTGCCCAAGGTTTCACATAGCTGCGCAGCTTATCCATGTACGCCGTGACATCCGTCTCATCCTGACAATAAAACTGTACCACCCATTGGTGGTCATTCAGCTCAGGTAAACTGTCTTGCAATGCATCTTCCACAACGTCTCGGATCTCCTCAAGCCGTTCAGTTGAGCGTCCTTCCGTTCCGACCGGGATCACTTCAAAAACTGCGCCGACCGACAAGCCATCATCCAGTAACAAACAACGCTCTTCCCGGAGATATTCCCCCCAAGGCATATAATCAATAATCGACGGTTCGGTGCCATACGATTTTGCTTCATCGCTATGGGTAAACTTCCCTTCCCGACTGCACGGTTCACGTCCCGCAACAGCAAAAGGGCCATCATCGTTCAAATGAATATCGGGTAAGGCCGCTTTAGGGCGAAATAATGAAAACATCACAATTCCACCGTGCGTTCACCCGGAAGGGCATACTGAACCTGGCTATAGAATGGAAATACGGTGCTATAACCCGGCACCGGCGTATGACTGCCCGCGAAGTGAGGATAAACAAACATCACCAAATCGGGATTAGGCAGCCGTGGGAACCTGTGCTGTATCTCATTTTCTTGGATGCGGCTGCCAGTTTCAGTCACCAGATCCAACGACTCCATCAGAGTGCGGCGCAACGTTGTCCGCCCTTCACGGGTTGCATGAGTGGCTGATGAACTATCGTTCCACAGTGTCAGCATGGTGCTGCCGCCCGGCGGTAACATTTGATCTTTACTGGTACTGCAACCCGCCAACGTCACGACAGCAAAAAGAAGTGGGATAGAAGCGAACTTGATTGTTTTTTTCATCATTTTCTCCTGTCAGTCCATGCCCGTTTCAGTTTGATTCAGGCGAAAATCATGCTTCACTTTTCGGCCTTTTTCTTCGTAGTCGATCGCTAACTGGCGCGTAATATGGACAGCCACCTTGACGCCCGGTGGAACATAAATTGCGTCAAAAGTCTGTCCATAGCGCCCTTTAACCCACTCCGCTGCTGCTTGCATCCCTCCAGATAACGCCTTACCCATCACCGCCTGCCCTGCGTCACCCGTCAACGTTGATGTCACTCCGCCATTAGCATTGGTCTGGGCCGTGTTTTGACTTTGGGCCAACACTTCACCCGCTGCGGCGCTGGCAGATAATGCAAAGAGGGTTGGCAGCCAGGTCGCGGCATTCGATTTACGCTCTCCTGATAAACACGGAATACCATTTTCATCAGACAACCAGCCAATGCTGCTGCCGTTATTGTTGTTTTGGTGACCTTCAGTCTGGCGCGGCAAGGTGCGCACGGTGCCATCAGTGAATACGAAGGTGATACTGGTGACAGAACCACGGACACAAGACAGCGTCCAATCGCCTGTTGCGCTACCAGAAACAATAGCGCCCTGAATATCGGGTAAATCGATACCGTTGGCTGTTAGGTTTTCTTTTCCAATCAGAATCTTGAATGGATACGGATCGGTGACTTTGCCATCGATAGGTACACGTCCAAGCAGCGCCGTCATAGCACGGCTGCCAATCAACGTGGAGTTCTCCGGTAAGGTATACACTGGCTCGACTGATCCTTCCGCCGCATGATTATCGTTCAGGATCTGCCGATGATTGGTTTGATTCGCCAGCTCGGCTTTCTGACGAGTGATCGCGTTGTCATCTAAAAAAGAGGTCGCAAAGGTAAAACTATTGGCGATATTACGACTGGCGATATTGTGGTTGCTTTCACCAACCGGCTTACCCGTCACATCGATAGCCACACCATCTTGAGGTTCGCTCCACTGCAAATTTTCAGTCCATTGCAAACTATCGTTATCTAAAACTGACACCGCGTTTCCCCCACTCGCTAAACCCAGCCCTACGGGGATATCGCTGCCGGCGGCGATATGTTTTTCCGCCCAACCCTCAGCCTTAAGCTTTTGCATTAAATCGCCAATCTGGATCGTCATCTCCTGAACCTGCCCTTTTAGCTGCCCTTGATCTTTATTGGCATTGGCTTGATAAGCGGCAATCGCCTGATTAATACGCTCATCGATATCCTGATCAGCCTGCTTTAAGGTTTTGCTCTCATCCGCCAGGGCTTTATTGTCAGCATCGAGTTGATTCTGACGAGTCGTGACCATTTTCAGGCTGCCAACCAGCGTACGTAGCGTGTCCTGTGGCGTATCCCCTTCAATACCCATGGCCTTGAGATCGTCTGGGGTCAAATCGGCTAACACATTGCTGGCGTTAACCAATGCCGTAGATTTTTCGCCTCCCGTCGAGTAAGTTTTCACGCCGATCAGCATGGCCCCCAAAATGACCAGTGGGACAAGAAACTTGGCTAACGCGTTGGATTTAATCTTCATTTAGGCGCTCCCCGCGTTTGGTGAGTCTTGTCCGTTTCCGTCATGGGTTCAGATCTAAATGCTCCCTCAGGACGCCCTTGAACAACCAGATACAATACGGTTGTATCTTCTGGCGTTCCTGCATTGCCTAACCAAGGGTGCTGGAAAGCGGCAGAAATGAATTCTCCCTGCAACATTCGAGGGTTCAGAATGACGTTAACCGTGGCGGTATTACGCACCAGTAATGCGATAACGCTGTAGCCATTGAGGCTCCAGCCCGCCAGAGGACTCACCTCGACGGGTTCCGAGGGATACAGAGTGGTCAGCCGAGAAGGAAGTTTGAGCGCCGTGTTGGTGATGCCCACAACAGGTTCAACCGTGCGCAATGGACCATATAAACTTTGCGCGGCATAGCGCGTCAAGACCACCGGTAACGGCGTATTCAGCTTTGCTGGCTTACGCCGTTCGGATATCACTGCTGTTTGCTCGTTACCGCTAATCCGAGTTTTATCACTGGTAGAAGCAGAAGATACTTCACCGTCATAGACCAGTTGAACAGGCTCCCGAATTGACTTACCCGGCGCGGCGCTGACATCAAGAAGAATAATCTCGCCGTTTGCCTTGTTTTGTAGTTGCAAGCGGGTCACTGGGAAAGCCTCGCTGGCGCTAAGGTAAACAGCGCCTCCGCTGCTCTGCACCCGTAATTTACCGTTCAGAGTAGGAGGAAAACCCACTCGCACATTTTTATCGACGAAAACAATACGCTCCTGCCCTACGTTCAGCGGTATCTGCAAGGGGATGCGTTCCCACTTCATCAATTCAACAGCGCTGACTACAACGGGCATCATCATGAATACCACGGCTACCAAGACGTTCGGCTTCACTGGAACACCTCCGTTTTCTTTTGTTGGGTCTGTATGGCCTCAAGGCGCTGCGGCACGCCGTCATAACAATCAATCGCCAAACCAAATGGGTTACGTTCCGGGTCTCCTTCCCAGCGGATCACCTTGATGGGATAGCGCACCATCACGCGCTTAACCGGCTCGGAGTGGTAATATTCATCGGCCACCAGATCCAGTCTGGCTCTCCATTCGTTATCAGATTTTATGTCTACACTCTTGTTGCTGTAACCCCGTTTGGGGATTTCATAAACGACCCGCACGCGATCTCTGAGCTCTCCGTTATCCGTGCGAAAGCGCGCATCCTGGTGCAAAAAACTCAGACAGGCAGGAGTCAGATAGGGCGCTAATTGGATAATTTTGGCTGGATAATCTACCTCACCATTCTTGGGCCAGGCATTCAGTTGCTGGAAGATGTAAAACGCAAAGCTGTAAACGGTGGATGGCGGCACTTCCCACCATTTTTTGGTACTACCGGAACGCAAATCTGGCGGGTTGTGGATAGTGAGTTCGTCTGGCGCACGCATCCAGCCAATGCTGCTGGCCACCATGCCAATAAAGAACATGATGCAGAATAGACGAAGCGAGGAAATATGATTATCTCGGGCGCTAACAGCATGGCGAAAACGGCTCATTCGGCACACCCTCGTTGGAATGAATGCGAACGCCGCAGCGCCCATGCCCGGCTGATAATAATGAGGTTTTGCGCCCATCCAAGCCGCACACGCACCTCCTCCAAGCGCCGCCAGAGGTAATTATCCGGTTTGCCTCGCTTATATTGACTGACCCATCGGCCACCAATAAAAACAACCAGAATAGGCATAATCAACATGCCTGTTGGGATAGCTATCCAACCCAGTGCGGGGATGAAAACGAATGGAATAGAGATCGGGATACCCAATAAAAACCCACAACAAGCCGCAAGGAGGAATTCAGCGGAAGTGAACCCACGCCAAATAACAGGTGGCGTATTCAAGCGGTCGGGAAGAAACTCAATGACGGCCATACCCTCTCCTTACAGGATGGTACTGGCTTTAGTCACCAGCCAGATAGTCACAACCAGCAACAGCACACCGACAATGACGAAAGTGCCAAATTCGGTCCAGGTTGCTTTCCCCTGGCGCACATGGTGGAAACAACTAATGGCCGCATTTGCCACAACGATAAAGGCGATAGCAGCAATGACCAGCCCCCCTAAAATCAGGCCATCACGCAAATAGCCCTTAAAGGTGTTATAGGTGCCGACTCCCCCACCGGATGAAGGTCGTTCAATCGCGGGTAAATTTGCTAATGCATTATCAACATAGAACAGGCTACTTCCGGTTAGGAGAATTGATTTTTGTCGTAAAAAAGTGATTAACTTCATTGAATTGTCCTTAAATCAATGGAAAAAGAAGAAGAGTGTCAGGAGCAGTAAACAAATCAGACGAATGGCGGTTTCTGGCAACTTGTCCATAGCAAGAGATTTATTGATCACTCCGCGATACGCCGTTACCAGCGTCCAGGCAGAAAACAGGAAAATCACGCCCCCCAGTAACCCCAAGATAAGGAAATTAAGAGAAGAGGGTTCCATTCCCCCACCCACCCCCGCATTCCAGGCTGACTGCTGGGCACCGGTCATGGGCATCAACGATTATCCTTGCGATACTGACCGGTGACCGACATGGGCAGTGATGGCTGGGCACGCGAAGGAGCCAGATAGTTCTCAATCCCCTGTTTCATGGTGGTGATGCCGTTTATGGCGCTGAGGTAATCGAAATAAAAGCGGGCATCCAGGCCGTTCTGATTAGCCACTACGCGGGCGCGATCAAAACTGGCCTGAACCTGATCGAGTTGGCGCATAACCAACGCCAGTTCATCTTTTTCGGCCGCTTGAATTGGGAGCGTGCTGGCCGTCGTCAGTAGCAATACGCTGAGTTTGGGGAATAGGCGCATAAAGCTCTCCTGTGGTTTTAACGGTGCGCAAGATTGGCGCAACCCGTAACAGAGAGCAGTAGGAAATTGTTTATGGCGGGGTGAAGATTAAATGGAGTGATTCATAGACATCATTTCCGTTGTGATTAAACATTAATCAATTCTTTTGTGAGATTCTTCATTTGTGAAAAAATAAAAATAAACCTCACGTCGCACTCAAAGGTACTTCTTAAATGCCCCCACCACCACCGACACCACCACGCCCAGAGCCACCGCTGCTGGCAGTAGCAGTAAATTGGGCCACACCGCTGTTGGCCAGGACAAATACAGCATGCAAGGCCCATACATCGCAGGTTTAACAAAGCGTTTGGCGTGATGATAAATAAAACTGGATTCGTAACCGGCACCATAACGTCGCAGGTCTCGGCGAACCAAACCGTCCA
The DNA here is from genome assembly GCF_001053095.1 of Yersinia similis. Taxonomy (GTDB): domain Bacteria; phylum Pseudomonadota; class Gammaproteobacteria; order Enterobacterales; family Enterobacteriaceae; genus Yersinia; species Yersinia similis. The sequence goes on from NZ_CGBP01000031.1 coordinate 46,033, forward strand.
CGACGCCATTGGCACACACCATGATAAACAGCGGGATAGACAGCACCAAAATGGCCACTCGGATGGAGAAAATAACCGTTATATAGACTGTCGCCTGTAAATATTCCCAGAGCACCCTGGCCAGCCAACTACCGAAAAGATTGAGTGCCTGAAGCGCCTCTTCCGGTGTATTTACCTGTCGTCCCTCATTTATCCAGCGAATAAAGCCGCTATCTACAAACAGCCATTGGTAAGCCTGTTGAATCCAATAACCAATGAGCGTAGCCGGTTCGGACATCAACAGACTGCGGGTAAAACCCTCAGATAAATATGCGCTTTCTGTGAGCATCACCTGCCTGCTGTGTTCTGCCCCTTCGCTGGCCCAGAAAAATGTTATGCCGATGTACTCAATCAATAAGCTGACCAGCCATGACGCCAGCAAGATGCCGATAATTGTCCACGGCAGATGCCAGAACAGAGACATAAACAGGCCCGGTTTTTTAGGTGGTTCAACGTTCCGTCGTGGCGGCGTATTCTCCTGAACCATTAATTTTCAGCGTCCCCTTGACTAAAATCTGACGCGGCCAAAATATCGGACGGTAGCGCACTCCCCAACCACCAATTTTCCCCAGTACGGTAATTCTGCTGCATGTATTCGACTATCCGGCTGATACTTTCCGGCATCAACGGATCATTGCTACCATCAGGAAGAGGCATTCTGACCTTCCACAGTTGCCCACCTTCGAGCAGTGCAAACGCCTGACCTTTGGGCAGGTTGATAATATCTGCTGGCGTGACCATGGGCATACGGATGCTACTCACACGGTCTTGTACATTACTGGTGAAATCAGAATCCTGCTCAAGGTTAGTCATATCCGTTACGCCAGAGACCAGCGTTTTAGTATAAACATCAACTTCCGGCAGTTGGCTGGTCAGCAGTTCGGCGGTGCTGTTTTCACGTACCCTTAGCATAATCAGGGAGTTGAAATTACCAACAACCTGCTTCGCTTTAGCACTACTGCCCACTCGCGCTTCAATGTCTGAAAGCGTCTGAGTGTACGCCGTCACCTGGATACCTGCCCCGCCCCCTTTGTTAATTAATGGGATGAACTCATCCCCCATCAACTCGTTGAACTCGTCGCAATGCAGGTTAATCGGCACTTTCTTCTGCGTTTTAGCGCCAATTTCATCACTGATGCCAAATTTGTAGATATGGCCCGCAACTGAGACCAGATCAGCAAACATACTGTTGCCCACCGCCGACGCCACTTCAGGATCAGACAGTGCATCGAGACCGACATACACAATCCCCTTTTTACGGATCACTTCCTGCCAGTCAAAAATCGGCCGCGTATCATTCATATCATTGTAATCAGGTGCCAGCAGAGCCGCGGTTTTACCGGTAGTGAGCTTTTCCAGCAGTGGCAGTAACGAAGCCACGATCTTGTCAAAATAGGTACGATCATAACGAACCGCACTGCGTAGACCATCCAGCACTGGATCCCACAATTTCTTGCCGGCATCACTGCTGAGTACCGTCTCGATCGCCCACACTTTCATGGCATTGGCCTGGCCCTGCATATTTCGGGGAAGATCACGCTCTTTCAGCATGTTCGAACTGATCACGTTCTGAACATTCAGCCAGAGCTGAGGGGCTTGTACTGTCAGCAGGTTTTCTACATAAGTCTCATAAAGTTCGCCAATATTGGTCACATAACGCAGGATGAGCCCGTAATCAGGGCGCTGCCCAAGGGCGACTAATGCGCGGGTAATGATGTTCACAAAGCGCCAGGCGAATTCACGAAACGCGGCTGAATTACCTTCACCGGATAATTGCCCGGCCACGCGTGAAGCGACTTCAGAGATACGGCTGAAGCGACCTATGGCGTTGTAACGGGCGCTGATATCTGGCCAGCCCAGATGGAATACGTAAAACTCATTCTCCCTCCCCGCTCTACGCGTTTCCGCCCACATACGTTTAAGCAGATCGGCATCCCCTTTAGGATCGAACATGACGGTCACGTCCCCGCGACGAATATCTTGCGTGACCAGCACCTCTGCTAAACGAGTTTTCCCCACGCGAGTGGTTCCGATAACCAGCGTGTGGCCGACACGTTCTCCCAAGTCATACAGAACGTCACGTTCATTTAATTCAACACCGTGATAGATTGGGCTGCCCCCGACGGGCGGCAGCGGTCTTACCGGATTTAAACCCGTATCGGCCTGCGTCAGCCGACACAACCATGGCAAGCGAGATTCCAGACGTTTTTCCAAATCCCGAGCCATACGATAGATAACCGATGGCTGCACATAATGTTCGGTCTCTGGACGACGCGCTTCCAGCAGCCGCTGCGTGTGTTTTTGTGTCCACTGAAACCCGCGCCCCAGAAACAGATATCGGTGACTAATGGGGATGTGTCGGCTACTCATTGCATAACGGGGCAGCCGCCGGATATTGCGCCGATAGCGCAGAATACGCAGCCCCTGGTGGGTTCGTTTCAAAGCAAAAACACTAAAGCCCGCCGCCGTCACCCAACTAACAGACGGTGCCAATGCCACCGCCCAGGGTGCCGTCAGGCAAATGTAAGTGGCGCTCCACGCCGTGGCTGCCGTGTACAATTCGACGGCGGGACGCAACAGGGATTCCATCACATATTTATCGCTCATATCGGCTCCTTATCATCTTCTCCCTGGTGGGCGACAGGACATAATCTCCTGATGAACATTACTGAGTCAGCCCCTTGTCAGTAATGAGCAAAGGGTAATGTGTCAGTTGCAAACGGTGGGCAAGATCACTGCCAGAAACCGGGGCCATTTCAACCTCGGGAACCAGCGCATTCAAACTCTGCAAGCGAGACAGGCTGGTCACATTAACCACAAATCCTGTGGCCCCTATTCGTTGCAATTTATTGGCGTGCAGTGCGAGCCACTGCCGCGACAGCTCATCATCACCCACAATAAAAATCGGCGGTATACCCGGAAGATTAAGCGTTCGCGCTGAAACGGCTCCCGGAGTCAGTTCGGGAGTATGAACAGGCAGTGCCGCAGCGATGGATATCGATGTCGGAGGCGAAGGTAGCACCCATTTTTCCGCTGGTGAAAATTCGTTAGGCTGGGTACTAACGGCATCCAGGTAAGGTTCGGCCGACTCACCACCGAGGTCGCCAACCACCGTCAATGCGGCATAATTTATCGGGGAGATGAGAATGGCAGACATCATTAATAATGCAGTGAACAATAATTTCATTTTGGCTCAATCCAGATGAGTGGATGGTTAACCGATGTAACATCAGAGATGGTCGTCTTGCTTGATACTGCAATGTGTACTGGAGCCAGGGTGTCTAATTTGCGACGCACAATGGCGATATAATTAGCAGCGGGTTTTCCACCGGCAGGATGGTGATAGCAGCCCGCTGCGTTTATCCAGCTACCCGCGCGGTTTTCATAGCAGGCACGAAGAATCTGCGCAGCGACACGCAAATTGGTGTTAGGGTCAAAAACATCATAAAAAGAAGGGAAAAGATGGCCATTCCAACCCAAATTGACCTGGGCAATGCCCACGTCAATACGCTTCAGTGGTGCCTGGCGAACGAATCTGAGTAGTGCGTGCCACGCCTCCTCCCGGGTTTCATAGCGATACCCTTTGCCTGCCACATTAATCGTCCATGGCCACGGACGCTCTCCGCCCTTAAAGCGCCGTGAACTTTCAACCAGCGCCAGCGAGTATAGAAACGCCGCTGGTACTCGGGCTTCAGCGGCGATTTCCCTATAGATCGAGGGGATTGTCTGCAATGTGGGATGAGTTTTGGCTGATGCTGGCAAGCCGTTGCCCAATATAAACAACATCAGGAAGATTGCGGTCAGAATGCTGCGATTAGCCATCCATTCTCCCCTTTTCGCAGAATAACGGGCATTTGGCCTTGACCGTATTGTCGCCATAAACCGCGATCGTGATTTAGAGTGACCTGTCCGGCCCTCACTCTATCCACTGGAATATTTCGGCTGGCAGCCCATTGACGTACTGAGCCATCTTTTCCGTCGCTGCCTACCAGGTAAATATCAACGGCGCTATTATTGGTGAGAAGCGCAGCCAGCCTGACGTCACAACGAGCGCAGTTATCACGGACAAACAGCGCCAGCCGACCACGGCTATCGGGTACGATACTGCCCGTACTCCCCATATTTACCGACAACACCCCCGAATAGAGGCGATTCCAGGCGGCGTTGACCTCACGTTGAAATGCCAGTTCTTTCTCTGTCCGCTGATATTCTTCTTTCACCCAAAGTTCAGCCAAACGACGACGCTCTGCTGACGTTTCACTTTCCACACCAAGCATCGTCAGAGGATCCAGCCCCGGTGACTGTACGCCACGCTTACCTTGCTGTAATTGCAGATATTTTTGCCATTCAACATCACTTAGCCCCCACTGCCGGGGATTCTGTCTGGACTGAAGCTGTACTGATTTTTCCTGCAACGTTTCAAGTGCTGAACTGTAATCCGTGACATTACTTGCCAAATTCGCGTGGGCAGAATTCGAACCGACGACTAAAACCAGTGCTGCAACGGTGTAAGGGAGGCGTTTCAGTAATTGCGCTTTTTGAAGCGTAAAGCGTGGGGAGCGATTCAAACCGATAGGATCAGCGACTGGGGCATTATTCAGCAAGGTTGCGGGCGACATAGCACTTTATCCTTCTCGCCATTCAGAAAGATGTAAGGTGCAAAAATAGAAGAACTGTGGCGATGTTTAACTCAACATCGCCCGTTAAAAATTACAGACAAATATCAGTAGGCTGAGGATCCATGTTTTGAATATCGGCCCTGATAAGTTGCTCTAATTGAGTCAGCGCAGTGGTCAATGAATTGATAGTGTTCAGGCTGTGGCCCAACTGATAAAGGCTGGTTGGCGTAAATTCCAATACATTGTGACCAGAAAAGGTGACCAGGGAATCGCCCAAATAGTCCAAACAATGGCATAGCCCAGTACGCGCTTCGTCGCAATAATCTGCCAGTTGCAGACAATCATCGGTATTCATGCCGGAAAAGCTCAACTTAGCCATGACGTCGGCCATGTTGGAATCAAAAATATCGGTATCAAATAGCATGACCGTTCTCCAATGGTTTACAGGAAACAAATACCAGTGAAGATCCGTTCAGCAGACTACGTGCTTCACTTTCCGTGGTCGCCAGTACTGAGATGAGGCGCAAGGGATGTAACTCAGATAACAACGTGTTGGAGCGGGCATTAAGGAAGGTGTAGAGCTTTGAATATGCACGTATGTTACTATTAGCGTTAGCCATAGCATTACCTCGTATAATGGTGTGGTTAGATGCCCTGTGAGTGTTCGCGCACCCACGGGGCATTGTTGTTTTATGGCGACCATGTAATTACAATGGTCGGTACCATGAAGACATCATAAATTAGGGTAATTACCATGTCAACACCAGAAGAGAAACGTTCACCTCAATATCAGATGCGTCTTCTAGCAGAATTTCGTGCGCAGTTGGAAGAACAAGCCCGTAAAGATGGTGATGCTTCCCTTGCGACGTGGATAAAAAGGATATTGCGTAAAGAGTTACGCGAAAGAGGCATTGAACCTAAAGGTTAGTGGGATCATAAAAACAGATAGACTGACTGATTGGCCTTGGGAACTTTTTAGGTCAATCAAACAGCCAGAAAAAAATGGGCTGTTTGCTTTTGTTAAGCAGTAGTACTTACCTGACGCTGAACCGAGCGAACGATAGAGAAAAAATTACGCACAGTTGGGTTGCTGCCAGGAGCCAGCATTTGCATGACAGATTTGCTGTTTTTCCCAATATCTTCACCTACGGTAACAAACCCGCCAGTAGCGAGTATCAGCCAGCGTAAAATCACTGCTGCGAAATCAAATTCACCCTCGGCAATCAGTTCTTTTGCCTCATCAAACATCGCCTGACGATAATCAGGATCTTCGCGCATCTCTTGCACGATCCGTTCGTTAACAGAAACTGCAGGCATAATTATTTACTTCTCTTTTCTTCCAGATAACACCTACGATATTTCTCAGTATTATCAAGATCTTTGTCCTGAGTCGATTTATCTCCAGCACATAATAAGATGATTAGCTCATCACCATCCTGCATCAAATACAGTCGGATACCCGGCCCCCAATTAATGCGATATTCACCGATACCGGGGCGACCACTGAGCCATTTTACAGATGACGTATTCCCTACCATTAAACGCGCGATAGCCGAGTCAATTTTAAGTGTTGCAATAAACAGCCATACAGGGCTATCTCAGTATTACCCTACAGAAACCTGTACAGGTTTACCAATACGATTCAGCATATTAACCAATGAATCAATGGTGAATTTACTCGTTTTTTTGTTCACTACATCAGAAACTCGGGGGCGGGAAATATGCAGCACAGTGGCTACATCCGCTTGTTTCATCTTTTTATCAGTGATCCATACAGTAATTTCATCCATCAGCTTTTCCTTTATCGCTAATGTATTTTCTATCTCACGCATGGAATCTGCATAAAGCAATGCGGCTTCTTGCTCGTCAAAGCCAAGTTCAGCAAATATATTTGCCCCAGCCGGGGTGATATGGCGAGTTTTAGTATCAATTTTGGCGGTCATTTGCTATACCTCCTTTGTTCAACCAGCGTGCTATAGCGCACTTTGGCAATGTCTTTATCGCGTTTACTTGTTTGCTGGGTCTTTTTCTGGAAGCTATGCAAAATATAAATAGCGTCATCAAACTTTGCCAGATACATCACCCGATAGATTCCATTAGCATCACGCATCCGAATTTCATTTACGCCAGAACCTATATCAGAAAATGGTTTCCAATCTTCAGGCTCTAATCCGCACTGTATCTTATGAAGTTGATAACCCACGTCTTTACGTGCATTAATAGGGAAAGCCATTAAGTCATCAAATGACGACCCCAACCAAATAATGTCCTTTTCCTCTCGTAAGGTTGATTTTTTCTGCATAACGCCTCCTTGCTGTATAAAATTTTATACAAATAGCGATGGCAGTCAAGTAAAATGTTATTATCGTTGGTTTCACACTAATGCAGGGAAGGGGACACGCCAGTAGCCTGAGCAAACTCATCCTGCTTTAGTTCCACTTTTTGCGCGGATAGCTTTGGCATCTGGCAAAGTGATTGTAGTGACTCACACGGCGTAAGAGTAGTAAGGTGCCTTTATGCCCGATTAAGGACAGCAATAAGGATATACATGCGACCAGTGTACCGCCTACGGACGCGTGGGACATGTGATGGAATTTGTGTGAAGGATGACACAAGGAAATGTATTTATTGGCGTAAACTGTGAATCTCTATTACATAAACATTTTAAGTAAACAGGAATAGGTATGATGGATAATTCTATTAATGTAAAAATTAATAAATTAGACAAAGAATATGCACGAAAAGGTGTTCCATTCCATCAACGGCCATTACAGGCGGTAATGGATATTTTGAATATATCGTCAGTGATTGGTGCTATTGAACATCCTCAATTTAACTATATTGTTAATATATATGGGCAGCTTATTCCTGAAACTATTGTAACTTGGCCTGGTATGGGAACAGGATTAGTGACTTCAATAGATCGTGTAAAAAGTTTCACGATGGGTATCGCTTATGGTTGCCCTGAAATTAATGTTGACCGTGGGCTGGGGTTTGATAGCCACGAACAATGGAGTAGCTGGTGTCGAAACGATAGGAAAATTGTAGCGGACTCATACTTTGCATATGCTGATGCGTATGATTTGATTTACGGCATTGATGATCTTAGTCATTCAGCAAATCCTGATGTGATAGCCCTATTGGACCTAACGGCCTCTAATCTAGAGGTTATCGCTCATACATTACCTAATACATATATTAGTGGATCTGTTATCCAACCAATTTGTATGACCGTGGAGTTGGCGCTGAAAGGAGTATTAATTCATTTAGGGCTATCGAAGAGCGAAATAAAAAATCTTGGACATGACCATACTGCTTTGTGGGAGAGTTTAATATCTAAAGCTGGACATAGAGATGATGTACTCATAAAAAATATAATTAAGCGCTTCCCCGATTATATTGATTCTCGTTATAAGAGATCTGAACTTTCCCGTATACAAACAGTAAAACTAGCCCTTGGTGCTCAATTTATTGCAGCATCGACATTAAGGCGCGTAACTCAACGAGATCTTGCACTAACAATGGAACTGAATAATTTCCCTGAGCATGCAATACGCCAAAAATTTGCAAACTCATTTTCAAAGGGGGCTTGGTAGCCTAACAACTGATTCGCGATGATCCTAGATGTCCCGGAATGTTATTTTTACATCGTAGATGATGTTTTTGCAGCGGCTGTACTTCTGATGTACCACACACATCAGGTTCCGTTTTTGCAACATCCTGACTATGAAAAACTAAAGCAGGCTGAAAAGTTAGTCGATCAGCTACAAAAATTAATAGTTGAGTTAACAAATAATTCTCTTAGATAAGCAAAATACTTTTGTTTTATCGCGTCAGGAAGCGGTAGCGGATTTAGATGTTGATAGTAGTATGCCGCCGTCACACCTCGGCCAAGGCCAGCAGCGCCATAAAAAACGTTTGGTTGATTATTTAATGAAAAGGCAAATCACTGCACAGCTTTATAGCGAAGGATTGCGGGGTAATTACCACAGTATGAAGTAAATTTGCTGTGACCAAAGTGTGTTTGCATATTGACAAATAAACCGCAGATAACCCTTTATCAGGGTTATCTCAGTATTCAGTATCGTCCACCGAGCCAGCATCAGATCATCGATACGAATGATTAATGGTGGATCTGCGTGAGATCTTCATCACTTAGACCCGTCATTTTCATTACCGTGGCACGGTCAAGGCCATTGGCCAGCATAGTGCGGGCAACTTCCAACTTGCCTTTCTTAAGCCCATTAGCCTCACCGATCTGTATTCCTTCCACTCGGCCTTCTTGACGGCCTTCTTGTTTCAATTTTTGGGCAATCGTCATAAGTAACTCCTTGTGCTGTGGCGAACGACGGGCCAGTTCCCAGATAAAGGTTTTCGGGGTAGCAGCGTCGCCATCTTGTAGCATGTAATTCATCAATGATATTAGCTGATCATCCGTAGTGTAACCGCTAGATAACAGTATGACCAATTGATCCGATAATTCGGACATATCGCGCCGACGAATGTGTTTCTGTAACAGTTCCAGCATAGCAATACCCCGATGGGTCATGATTTCATCATCGGGGATCACCGTCACATCAACCAGCGGGAAATTACCGCTATAGAGCTGATCAGCAAGTGTTGGCAGGCTGAACGTTTGCAGCCAGCTCATTGGATACGGGTACGGCGTGACCTGCCCATGGTAGAACAAAATAGGAATAACCAGCGGCAGCTTGTCGTTACCTGCATCAAGATGGCGTTGCATGGCCGCGATGGCATAGCGCATCAACCGAAAAGCCATATGCTTGTCGGGGGTACTTTGATGTTCAATCAGCGCGTAAACATATCCGTCCTGCGTCTGCGTTTTTAGCGAGTAAAGCACGTCAGAATAGTAGGGGCGCAGGTCATTTTCGATAAAACTACTGGATTCCAGCTGTAACGTATTTAGGTCACAGATTTTCCGGAATTCAGGTGGTAAATGAATCTCCAAAAAGTCGCGGGCAGTTTGTTGATGGGTAAGAAATTGTTTAAAAATAGCATCATGGGGCGTAGGGGTCGTTTTCATCGGGCGATGATAGTCATGGATATCAGTGTGAGCAATCACTCACAACCACTTTAGGACAAACTGGACATTAGCCTCTAATACCATAGATACCAACTAGCTACATGCCATAGCAGACCATGTTTGCGAATATACCGCAGATAACCCTTTATCAGGGTTATCTCAG
>NZ_CGBP01000032.1 GCF_001053095.1 Yersinia similis
TCCAGGCATTAAGTCGAATCAGATAGCCTGTGCCGGTAAAATGGATCCATTCGCCATCGCCGAATGCCACCTGACAATGGGATATCCGGTACAGCAGCGCATTGTCGTCCTCGGTGATATGTGCGGTACTGCATTGCCGACCGCGAAGGGTCAGGATGTGGGTTTGTTGTATTGTTGTTAACATGGCAGCCACCCCAACTCGGCTAACGAAACCGGCTCGCTCTCACCGATAATCAGGTGGTCCAGTACGCGGATGTCGACCATGTTCAGCGCATTAACCAGCCGGGTAGTTAGTGTGCGGTCAGCCTGGCTCGGAGTAGGGTCTCCGGCCGGATGATTGTGGGCGATGACAACGGCAGCACAGCGGTGGTGCAGTGCCCGAATAACGACTTCTCGGGGGTAAACTGTGGTGGCATTAAAGGTGCCGACAGAAACGGTTTCACTGGCCATCAAGCGGTGGCGGTTGTCCAAAAATAGCACCATAAAACACTCCCGCCCCTGAGGGCGAAGATGGAGTTGCAGCCAGGCTTTCACTGCGTCGGGTGAGGTCAAGGTGTAGGGCCGGTGTCGGAGTTGGGTTTCCAGTATCGCCAGTGCCTGGCTGATAATCTGTTGCTGGGCAAAAGGCAAGGTGGGGAGTGAAGCACGCATAGGCTGATGTGGCATGGGGAACTCCTGCTTGTCAGTCAATCAAGTCAAAAATGGCGCGACTTTCAGGATGTTGTAAGGCATATTCGCGCAATCTGTAAAAGTGTTCAGTCATAAACTCATTTTCAGTACGGCAGGCATGGTGACTGTAAGCCATCAGGCAGGCGGTAATACCGGCTGCTTCACGACTGACGGTGGCCCCGTTGCCATTGAGCGCGTTAAACAACACATAGTCTTGCCCCGTGCCCGGCACCATAAATGCCCCACCGTTAGCCAAGGTGTAGAAGTCCCAGAAGTCGCCGTGGTAGTCGTCACACAAGCGGTCCAGCCAACGAAAAACCTGTGGTTCAATCAACGCCCATTTGGGTACCTGACCAAAGTGTTTTGCCCAGAAATGGATGCGTTGCGCATCAGAAACCTGGGTGGCTATGAGTGTGTTTGTTTCGGTATTGAGGGGGCTGTTCATGAGAAAAATCCTTGTACCATAATCGGTTAATAGCAAAACAGGCCCCACCAGAAAACAGGGGAACCTGTTTGTGGGGGGTGATAAACGTGAGTAAGTACTTACCGGGGGAGTACGTTTAGATACGATTAATTATCAGTCGTGTGCTGGCTGGGGATCGGTGAAAATCAGTTGTAGTTGGGGGCAGGATTGCGCGTAGCCATTAGCATCAAAACAGGTAGGCAAGACATCAGCTCATGGCCTGCTTTAATCGCTCAGCCATCACCCACAGTGCCCGGTTGAGTTTGATATCGCCATCGATGCCATTCACTGCCCGGGTCTGGGTGCGTTTGCCTTTAGTGCTGATGCCGGACAAGCCCCCTTTAGTTAAATTTTCTTGCAGGCGCTGGAATACCGTCCATAAATCCGTCTTTTTGTCTTCCCAGCGACGCGGGGTCAGCAGTTGGTTGGCGGTGACCGGATGATGGTCTTCACCGTAGCGATAGTGTAACGCGGCATCGGCCAACGCGTGCTGCGCTGCTGTGGGCAGAGTCAGAGCCTGCATGCCTTCACGTTGTTCTGCTACCCGGTCAAAAATCCCCAGCACTTCATACGCGCCTTCGATCACCTTATCCACTATATCGCCTTTGTGTGGCACACGAATATCGCTAAAAGACTCACCACAGATTAAACCATTCGCACAGACTGCACGAAACATGCCGGGGATTAATTGGTGGCTACTGCTGCCATCGTGGCTGTTCAACATAATAATTTCAGGCACTTGTTGACCGGCTATCTGAGTGACGCGCCGCAAACGCAGCATGTGTTTAGTGTAATCACGTTTCTCGGGGTCCCGTACCCGGGTCTGGCAGGCAAAGAACGGCACAAACCCTTCTTCGCGCAATTTATCCAATAAGGTAATAGTGGGAATGTACGTGTATCGGGCACTGCGGGAGACATGCTTGTCTTCGCCAAAGACGCTGGGGACATAGTAGGCCAGTTCATCATGGGTCAGAGGGCGGTCGCGGCGAACAGAGTTCACCCGGCCAAAACGGGAGGCTAAACGGGTCATCGTTAATTCCTTATTGGGAGATTAAAAACAAAAAGGCCATGCGTCCCGAAGGAGGCATGGCCTGTTAGATGATGATATGGCTATTGAGAAAAGAGGCTAACCCTCGGTATTCCTGCAACCGCTAAGGTCGCTCAGTTCTTTTTTCGTATTTTTCAGGCCGGGGTTGAAACTCCCTGCTTTTTTGTCATTAATATAAACATCGAACGTTGCGGCATGACCAAGCGCGTCAATAAACTGAATCCAGGCGTTATCCCCATTTCGCCAGCCCAGTGAATAGGGTAAAGGAAACTGTTGGTCATCCGTCACAATCGTGATTGCCGTTTTGTCATCGCGTGAATCTGCTCGAGTACCGTCAGGCAGATCAATGAGCACATTATGTTGTAAAATATTCTGCTCATCCGGGTTCATGGTGCAGTTAAGGTTGAAAATGACATTTTCTGGATTGGTGATCCGGTATTCTGTCACGCCCTGACCGAAGCCACTGGTCCACATATTCGGTATGGCCTGAGCAGTTGTTGCTGACGCCAGAGTTGATACCATCAGTATTACGTGAGATAAGCGCATGATTTTATCCTTAAACCCTTAAATTAAATTTTCAAGTAATGAGCCATATCGGTAATAAAACAATTTTCCCCCGATATCTTGTTCCCCATTGCTGATAAAATTCAGACCAGCACGATCAATATCAACATCACCAGCCAAACCCAGAAATACACAGGTTTTTGCCCGAGCGTTTTAGCCCGTTGCCACAGATAAAATGGAACCAGCCAGGCCAGTTTGCCGAAGGCCGCAGTATCCACCCCAGCTTTGCGAAGCCGTCTTTCATCCAGATACCCGAGCATGATATTTAACAGCAGTGGAATAAACCAATATTGACCGCTTGAGACGGCGCGGTAAGCGTCCTCAAACTGCATCCCGCTCACTCCAGCAGTCCATAGCGCCAGTGCATATCCAATAAATGGAGCAAACGCCAGTGTCCAGACGACTCCGCCAGGAATGCGGTGACCGGGCAGTGCCGGTGGCGTAGTGCTCTGCATCAGCACGGCGGCCAGCGGCGTGGTCGAAAGTGGCTGCCACGTCGTCATGCCTTGTCGCCATACCAGCGTTGCTGCGGTCAGCTCACCGCGCTGAATTCGTTCGGTTATGTCGCTTTCGGTCACACTGTCGTGACGCACGCCGTTCTTTTCGTAATGCCAGTTCATCATTTTCCTTGTCTATAAAATCCCAGTGCAGGCCAGAGGAATCATTAAGTGGAAAGACCTTCTGAAATCGGGTCAGGAAAAGGTCTTTTGACGCTTATCTCTTCCTCCCTGTGGCTAACTGTTCAACAATTACCGGTACGGCGACACAGCTCAGCCAGGCTCTGCTGTGCCACCCATTGCTGCAGTTCCCGATCGTTTTCCGAGCGTTTAGCCGCTAAGGCAGACTGCTGTTGTTTATTGACACAATTCTCCGAGATTGCCATGACTACCTTTGGACTAAATTGCTGCCAGGCAAGCTCTCTGGCTTTTGCTGAGTCCTCAGCCTGTATAGCTGCTCGCTCAGCTCGATCCCTGAGTTGGTATTGACTATCAATGATGGCGAAATAACATCCTTCTCCTTTATCTTCTCCCTGGTAAACCGTTTCAATATCGTTGTAAGTTTCACCAGCAGGATTCAGTTTTAGTTGACGAATGGTGTGAGTTTTCTTGTCAGCCAGGAAAATGGCACCACCACCCCGAACGCGTAACAGAAACTGTTTCGTCCAGGGGTAGTTATCAATCACGCTGGCCTGATAGAGCATATTGTGCAATGTGTTGTCATCCATGCCATCGGCAGATTTCCAGCCGTCAGCCTGCATGTATTGCCAGGCCTTGACAGAGCCGACGATATTTCCAGCGGCAGAGGGGAAAGTCGTGCCAAGGCACAGACTGGCGACCAACACAGTAGTGGTAAACAATTTCATCGTGGTTATTCCTTCTGAGGTATCAGCCCGCCGTCAGTGGCGGCAGACAGTGAGTAAAAAAGGCGAAAGTGGGGTAAAGCCTGAAGAAAATCTGGGTGAGAGAGGATGTCGCGCATCGCCATATCTGGAGCGAAGCTGCCGTTGTGGAGCGTGACCGCCCGAATATCGGTCAGGGGAAAAACGGCAATCCGGGCCTGATGCTCACCCGTCAGATACCATTCTCCCTCACGCAGAACCAAGCGATAGGGAGCAAGGTTTGTGCAACGACAGCCGCTTCCCAGTAGCGTCACCTTCCGGTGTTCCGATACCGCGCTCACCAGTTGGGTGAATATGCCCGAGTCTGGGGATGACACTTGGGCCACTCCCTGCCAGATAAGGCAGGGAGACTCACCAGGACCGCTCAACAGTGAAGCGACCAGATGGTTATCCATACCAGGAAACAGTGCTTCAACCCCTGACTGGCGAGCAAACGTCATCACCGCCAGTTCTCTCTGTCGGCCACCGGATAACAAGCGACACTGACCTTTGTGATACTCCAGGTCCAGATATATCAGACGTTCGCGAAAATCCCGCCGCAGGGTACGAACCGACACGCCAAACTCAGTTGCCAGCGTTTGCATGTTTAGCGTTTCACCCGCTACCAGGCGGCTGATAATCAACGATAATCGAACAGCAAGCCGGTCATGACGACGTTCAGCTTGAGTCATGAGACAGGTTCTCCAGTAAGATAATGAGTTGAAAATAAAGCGGTTATTTTAACGAGGGGGTGGGACAGGGAATGGACACGAGAAGACGTATTTTTTACTGTGGCCAATATCAGCCGTGGCGGGGCCTGAGGAGAAAACAGACCCCATTCGGTAAGTGATAAAACGTCAAAACGGACAGGGTATGTCCCGGCGATAATGGCAGTGCGTCTGTTTAGAAGAAAATCCAGTCCCATACTGCGCGGGCAACGGATACCACAGTATCGCGGACGGTACGGATAAGCGCTTTTAGTGGTGCAGGAATGAATGACGTCGGTCCTGCTGAATCAAAGACCTCTCCCACCGCATCACCAAAGCGTTCACGCGCCTGCTTTTTTACCGGTTCGCTGCATAACCTCCCGTGCAGTTGCGTCGCCAATGGGCTGGCGGCACGGTCAGGCAGGCAGCGCATCATCGTGTCGACCATGGAGGGCAGATTCCAATCTGTCTTGGCTGAGACCGTGCACACCGGATGGTGAGGTGAAAACAACTGGCGAATGGAATCTAGCCTGGCCTCAATATTTGCCGACTGGTTCGGTGATGGCATATTGCTGATAGGGCTCCACTCATGACAGGGTTCGATTTTGTCAGCCTGGTTGACGACAAACAGCACCCGTTGTTGGTATCCCGCCATCACTCGACGGTAGAAACGTTCATCTACGGAGAACGCCCGATCATCGACTTTGATAACCCACAGAATGAGATCCAGTTCAGGGAGGATATTGCGATACAAAGATTCATATTCGCTATCCCGTTGCTCGCTCTCACCCACGCCGGGCAAATCCACCAGTATCAGGCTATGGTCGCCACTGCTCAGTCGCAATCGCAATACGTCACGGGTGCAGGCGTTGACATCACTGACGGGCGTGACCTCGCTCTGGAACAACGCGTTACACAGCGACGACTTACCCGATCCGGTTTTACCCATAATGCCGATAACCGGCTCGTAGTGAGTGAGCTTTTGGATATGGTTAAGAATATGTTTGCCAATGGCATGGGGGAGTGACGCCAGCGGCTTTTCGATGGCCTGCAGACCTTCTGATTTTTTCATGAAACGACCTCAGACAGAAAAACAAAACCCCCGAGCCAGGAAGGCTTCGGGGGTGATTCACGGTAATAATATCTATCTAAAATTATTTGAAGTGGAGTCTTCTGGACAGTGCGTTATCAACTTTTCGATATTTACTTACTTCTTGCGAAGAAAGGTGCTAACCAATTCTGGTTCTCTGGTCTTCATCTATAAGTTGAGCTTTAAGAATAGAGCTTATCCAGTCTGAAAATTTTCGTTGAAATTCACTATTCCAATGAAATGTCCCTTAAGGTCGGCTCACTAATTTTAAGGTTGGCTGCGTGTTTCTTTCGCACATCCCGTGGGCTTTTTTTTAAGCTTCCGACAGAAGTTTTGTGCTGAATTTTGTTCATCAAGAAGTGTTTTCGCTTATACGAACGGATCAATAATCACACGAGAAGAAATGGTTAGTCATTGTTACTTAATGATAATTTTTGTATTCTGCATCAGTCCGTTGTGGCTTGCTTTTACTTACAGTAACATTAGCAATACTACGGATAACAAAAGATGAAATCGATTATGAGTAATCAAGTGTTATTGGGGTTTCTTAAAGCTGGTCTTCTAGACCTTAACAGCGATGATACAAAGTTAGCTAAACTTCAGGATGCCGCAGGAGACCTTGTTGGTATTCTAAAAAAAACGCCCGGAAAGGCAACACCATATTGCTTAATTGCATTTGATCCTCAGGCGCCTGTTGATGATCCTGTCATAACAGAAGCAACCGCAGTTTTGCTTAAGCGCTGGCCTACCTACATAAACACGTTTGCAGGCTCGCCAGTGACGGTTATTAGGGCTATTTTGCTAGATGCACTAATGCAGGCATCTAGCGATGAAAAAATTGGTCTAGCTTTTGTATCATCGGCTCGTAACGTCCTTCCTCATATGGAGGCAGAAAACGAGCAATCGATCTGGATAGATATTGTTGCAGATATCGAGCGGCGGGTTGATGCGCATGCTGAGATTCAGTGGTCAACCCCAGAGTCAATAAACATTTCTTCAATGCCCGCTATGGCTCCCTCACCAATTGAAGTAACCGTGGCGGAGGTAAATGTTGATCAGCAGCTTTTAGAGAATGAGCTTCATGCTGCGGCTGGGCCAAATACGAATACAGGCCCTACTAATGGTAACCCTAACACTTCCCCTCATAGTCAAAACACAGCATGGGTAACTGAGTTTGGGACGAGAGCTGCCTCGGCCATTTCTAAAGCAGTGGAAACCGCGGTTGAAGAGTCAAATCTGGGAGACATTGATCTATCGACCCCTTTTCTTCAATTATCGCAGAGCATTACAAATTACGTTGAAGATGCAATTAAGTCTGTGGGTATGGCAACGTCAGGTTTACAGCGGCGTACCAACTTGATTTGGTGGAAAGAAACTCTTTATTCACCTTCAGCACGTATGAGCTATCGGAGATTGTCAAAACCCACTGCAGCAGTGCTTATGGCGTATGATTTGTATCAACAGGTACCTACTTTTTCCCCTGCAAGTGTGGTTGCATTCCTCTATGAAACGGTTTTGAGCTTACCAGGCATCGATACCAATGAGCGAATATCAGTTCGTTGCCTTTTACGTGAGTTAGTTACTTCAAGTGAATTGAGTGAACTGCGTAATATGGCATCTCAGTTGCTGCCTGCTAATGACGGTCGCAGGCCAATTTTAGGGGCATTAGATGCTATTAACTCAGACCTTGATGATGATGGTTTACGTGAGAAAATCGGAATTCCAGCAGGGACTGCACTGACCTTACCTGAGTGGGCGTCTTGGTTCTTTCGCGAATTACAAGCTGCTGAAGCTACGCAGAGTGTTACTAAGGCTAAGAAGCGTGGGAGTTAAGACAAATGACATCGTGTTCTCGATCGACATGCTTTGCACCAGACAGTACATGTGATTTAGGCCATTTAGATCATACTTGCTGCGCGGATTGGAGAAAAGAGCGTGGAGCTGAAGCAAATCGGCAGGAATTAGCAACTAATGAGTTGCTGCTCCCTTGGTCGGGAAGTGCCTTGGGGCTTACGGATCTGGGATTTGTGGCTGGGCGTCAAAAGCCATTACTGGTTGGGATTGTTGGACCACAGAATGCTGGTAAGACTACATTACTTGCTGCTTGGTACCTGCTTTTATCTCGAGGGCTTGCTCGGGCAGGTATGCGACAATTCTCGGGATCTTATTCATTGGCTGGATGGGAAGCAGTAGCAAGCGCGCTTCGCTGGTGCCCTGGTTTACCACCAAATTTTCCTCCGCATACAACAAGCCGTGGAGGGCGTACTCCAGGCCTCTTGCACCTTAAGTTTAGAGATTCAGCTAACAAGGGCAGTGGTTACCTTTTTGCTGACGCCCCTGGAGAATGGTTTCAGAAATGGGCAGTCAATCGCGAAGCAGTTGATGGGGAAGGAGCTCGCTGGGTTGCAGAACATGCAGATGTTTTCCTATTGATTGCCGACCGAGGCGCGCTGTCAGGGTCAAATATGGGAAGTGCGCGTAATTCATTTCAATTATTAGCTCGTCGTATCTCGGTTGAAGCTGGAAACAGAGCTGTTGCACTTGTCTGGACTAAATCAGATGTTTCAATTGCTCCTGAGATGGAAGCTATGGTACGTGAGACTGTGTTTAATCTCATGCCAAATACACCGGAGTTTTCTGTAAGTGTCCAATCTGATACCGAGGGAGACCCAAGTATTCTTAATGGCCTTCAAGACCTTCTCGACTGGACGCTAGGGATTCGGCGTAACTTTGTTTGCTTACCGCCTATCCAATCCGCTGTCGCTGATCCTCTTTTTATGTTTGGTACCAGATAATGACAAACGAAAACTCTATTCTTTTAATTGGTGAATCAGGAGTAGGTAAGACACATTACGGCGCACAGCTTCTAAAAAGGCTAATGAAGGGGGATGGTCAATTACGCATGGATGGCGCGGCTAGCAACCTGGAACCTTTTGAAGGCGCGATGGAAAAGCTGAATGAAGGAATGTCAGCAGATCATACGCCTACAACTCTTTACGTTGACAGTATCTGGCCTATATCTGACTGTAGTGGTATGAAAGCAGAGCTGGTTTGGCCTGATTATGGCGGCGAGCAGATTAAAGCTATCTCCTCAACTCGAAGAGTTCCCGCTACTTGGGGCGAGCGAGCTATCAATTCTCCTGCATGGTTATTACTTGTCCGCTTACAACAAATAAGGTCGAACGATGACATTTTTTCAAAACCTTTACATGATATTTGTAGTAGTGGTGAAGAAAATCATCAAATTCAGATTTCTGATCAGGCTAGATTGATAGAATTATTGCAAATATTAATTTACGTTAGGGGGAAAATAAGCTCTACCCACCTTGATAGTCCTCGAATATGTGTACTTCTTAGCTGTTGGGATGAGCTGGGTACCGATATTCAGAAAGAGCCCGCAGTTGTTTTACGGGAACGGCTTCCGATGTTTTTCAATTTCCTGAAGAGCACATGGAAGGAGCCTTTGATACTTGGTTTGTCTGCTCTGGAGCGCTCTTTGACTAGTGCAGATCGAGATATGGAATATTCAATTCGGGGCCCCGAACAATTTGGTTACATTGTCCTTCCTGATGGGCAGAAATCAAATGATCTAACGCTTCCAATTCAGCAGCTATTGGCGAGCAATTCCGTAAAAGAGGCCCACGTGTGAAAGTCGAACAAGCTATTTATGGCGAGTCTCGTGGAGGACATGGGCTCCGGTTAGGAAGTTCTGACCTCCCAATTATTTCAGCTCTGACTTCATACTTAGACTTGCCTGATGCAGCACCTCTTGGTGTAAATTGGTCGCCATTCGTAAGTGGTTTCCCACATGGGAAATATTATATCTTGGCCCGCACATTTGCTGATCCGGCAGCTAGTCGACCAGGCATGGTTCTTTCTCATGCAGTTATCGTCCCGCTTGAAGAAGTTATTAACATCTCCGACCTACGCCCACTTTTCGAAATGTTGCTCACCGAACCTATATTTCCTGGCGTACTCGAAGCATGTGAGTTTCTAGCAATAGCGAAACCACTAAAGCCAACTCCTGAATTGGTTTCGCTTGCTAATGCATTAGTGACACGCGGACGGGGGCCTGTGATTAGATTCGGTTTGCAGGATTTTGATGAATTGATAGCTTCTCTATGGGTTCATTTATGGCCCGAAATTCGTTCTAAATTTTCATTTAGACTGAGCTTCGGACCACAAGATATTATCGATGAAATTACTCCTGCAGTTATTTGTACACCCAATGCTCTAGCCTCACGTTGGTCGTCTTACCGTGTACTTAGTAATGATATTCAATCACCTTCTCTTGCTGCGGGGATTCTATATGGCGGTATGGATAGATCTTCCGTTATGGAGTTGACCCAACAAGTAGGAGCTAAAATTTATCAATTTTCTGAATTACCATTACTGCAGCGTTTGTATGAGATTGATAAAAATCCAGATCCACAATTTGATGAATGTGTATCTGCGCTGCGAATTATTGAGAAGCTTTCTCCTTATCCTGCGCCAGGCTTAGACTACAAGAACGTCTTTACACACAGACTTGTCTTGCGTTTACCGCATGCCTCTCTTCAAGATATTTTACTGCTAAGAAACCTTGGAACTGCTGGACTTCCAGATGCTACAAGGATATGGACTAGTCTTAAAGACTGGGCTACAGCTAATTCATTAGTAGCTTCAGAAGATATTGGTATGCTCTCGGTTCTTAGCGATGCACTTTGTGCGACTGCTGCTATAGAACCCTGGCGGCTTTCGATTATCAATGGTCTAATTTCTGGTTCGCACGCATCTCCTGAAATATTGGCTAGTGCTTTTTGGCGCTGGGCCAAGCTGGGCCCGAAAGTAATAGCTCAACTCGCAGAATATCTGCCGATAGAAGGTGAGTTTGAGTATCAGATAGTTAAAGCGGTACCAGACGTTCTCGATCTTGAAACCGGTAATGTCGTAATGGCTATTGCTCACAGCAAAAACTGGTTAAAACTCCATGGAACTGCAGCGAGCGCTTGTCTTGAGCCTTTAGATGCAATCATGCGTCAGCTTTCAATCGATACTAGAGCAACCGAATTAGAAGGTCTGCGTGCTGCATTGCGAAGAACTGGCCCTAGAGAAACCATAGAGTTGGCTTTAGCTCGAACTAATGAAACCCGATTGCTTCATCTGGCAGCAGAGAGAATTGCAGATAATCCTTCTCTATTAGGAACGCTGAGTTTTACTTCCATACACGTTCAGGATCTCTGGTTTTATGCTTTATCGATAAATTCTGAAGCTTGGAAAGGACCAAATGACCCGTATGGAGCATTTTCTGTCGTTCTTAAGAAACTTATTCAAAATTCCGAAGTAAACCTACAGTTGATTGAGGCGCTTTCATTCACTCCCTTGGCTGATCTCAGTAAATACATTAAGAATGCAGATGTTTGGAGTTACCTTCCAGAGCCAGCTAGAGGAAATTGTTTACGTGCAACAGCTATTGGTTGGCTTCATAATGCTTTGGAAGGAAATATAAATCATCCAGATAATTTACTTGAAAGAGCTATTTTAACCAATGAAAAACTCGCACTTGTATTGCAAAGTGATAATCCTGACATTGGGAATATTTTGAGAGTTATCAAATATTTACCAAACCTTGAAGAGTTCCGAGTTCTACGATGGTTAAATGAAAATGCATTAACTAAACCATTACAAAGTGCTGATTCTGAGGAATTAGGACGTATCATTCAAAATCAAAGTTGGCATCAAATTGTAGAAACGCTGATAAAGCTTACAAAACAAGGTCGAGGCGACTTAAAACCAGCGTTAATACAGTGTTATAGCATGGTTGGTTTATTCTGGAGATTAGTTTTAGGACTACCGAATGTTTCATACTCGGAGAAATGGGCTTTATTAGAGGAGCTTGCAGTCGAGCTATATCCTAATGGACCTGATGAACAAGCGCTTTGGGATCGTGCTGGAGGGAAAGATGCTGATTTGAAAGTGAATGGTTCAGGAAGAAATCGTTGGCATGATGCGATTTCTTATCTACAGCGAGGACGTGGGCCATACGTTAGTGCTCTGTTTAAAGAAATGCAGAGTGATTATCCTCAAAACGATAAACTCAGGGCCCTACGGGAAATTCGATATTTCTAAAATAGTCAATAAATGCAAATGGATGATAAAGAGCTAAAGATGCATATTGAAGAAGGTGATTTTTCTGAAGGACATGCGTTAATTATTTCAGTAGCTAACTATTCTCAGGTTAGCCCATTGCCAATTACCGTGCTCAATGATGGTCGAGATATGTATTTGACGCTAGTATCTCCCTCACATTGCGGCTATAAAACTTCAAACGTTGCGATTTTGCTGGACAACAAGGCAACTCTCGCAGCAATGCGCCGCGAACTAAAAGCATTAGCCGATCGAGCGAAGCCCAGCGATACTGTTGTGATTTTCTTTTCTGGGCATGGTGCTCGCTTGGGTAAACACACTGAAGCTTCAAGTGCATTAATTCCGTTTGATTGCTCTATGGATAATTTTATAGAGAGCGTAATGTCTGAGGAAGAATTTTCGTTAGCGCTGAAAAATATCCAAGCACGTAGGGTTGTAGTCTTTATCGATGCATGCCATTCAGGAGCATCGGTAAGTTTCAAAAATCTTAACAATAGCTACGCTGATCTAGGGTATTCAGAAAAATCATTAAGTAGGCTATCTGAGGGAAGCGGGCGTGTATTAATTGCCTCATCCAGGGCTTCTGAATACTCATTAGTGTTTAATGGAGCACGTAATAGCTTGTTTACTGAGCATTTACTTAATGTTCTTCGTGGAGGAGGAGGCACGCATGGTGATGGGCTTATTAGGGTATTTGAGGTATTTAATCATGTATCAGAACAAGTACGCTCAGCGGCACCAGGTAAACAACATCCTATTTTCAAGGCGAGTGATCTTGAGGATAATTTTCCAATAGCTTTAGATTGTGGGGGCGTGAAGAAGCTTACTGACACCATAATACCTAATGAAAAAGTGGATATCTGGCGTGAATTAGGTGAAATTTTTTGCGAACTGTACCCTGCAGGGCCTCAAGATGAAGATATTTGGCTTCGTTCAGGTGGTGAGATTTCAAGGCTTCGTCTTTCAGGGTCAGGACGTGCAAATTGGCTGGCTGCACTCCGTATCCTTAGACAGGGAGGAGGGGGAGTGAACATAACTAAAGATTCGTTAGTTGGCGAAGCATTGAACGATTTCCCTCATCATCAGCAATTGAAGTGTCTGAAAGATTAATTATCTCCTGAGTCATTTACGATAACTAAAATGGCCTTCCTATCGTGTAGGCCATTGAATAGATAAGTTAAAGATCGATTTGGCTGCACCCGAAATTACGATCCCCTTCCCCAAACACTTTGGTTTCGACTTTGCTCAGGTAATCCAGGCGCTCAAGCAGGTCTTGGTAATGTTCGTTGAAGTCAGGGCTGTTAGTGTCCAGCACGTAGCGGCAGTCATCTGGAAAATGCACCAGACCTTGGTGGTCGTCCAGTTCCAGCCCTAAAGCGCTGTACCATGCCGCTGTAATCATTCCTCTCAGATTGTCTTCCTGATTGTAATCACCGAGGTGGTAGTAGGCGTCTTTGTTGAATAACAGACAGATATGGTAATGGCATTTACCTGATTCCGAAAACTCTCTTACCCATATAATAAACATAGGGCAACGATAAATACGTTTACCTTCTCGTTGCTTGCGAACCTTATCCGCTTCCAGCTTAGCCTTTAGGGATCCACGCATCCGGGACATCACTCCTGGTTCCAGATTAGGGAAGCAGCAAATATTATCACCATCATCGACGATACCCGGATAATGGAGATCCACTCTTACCGCAGTGACTCTTGGATATTTATTCGTCAGGGCATTCAGAAAGATATTAATTTTTATACGGTAGTCCTGTATATATTTACTTGTCATATTAATATTCCTATGTGGTTGACCCTACGGTCTGTCAGAGACCGTATTTGTTATTGCCACGCAGGTAGGGCTATACCTTCCCGATGATTAAGGTATATACTGGCATCAGATCTTAGTATCCCCATACTGTTGTGATCTGATAATTACTTGTTAAGTAATTCTACGCTTAGATGGTCATTAGTCAGATCTAAGAGTAGATAGCCATTATAATACCTTTCCAACACCTAGATTTAAGATAAAGTCAGCCCCAGCCTGTGATGACTGTTTAAAAGTTACTCTGCAATTAGCTTGCTGAATTAACCGATAATTCCGTTATTCCAATTACGCTTAACTGTCGATATGCTGATCCTCAATTTTTTAGCTGTTTGTGATTGTGTCAGTCCCATAGTCTTACATGTCCGAATATCATTGTAGTATTCACTTCCTTCTTTCCTCCCTAATGGTTTAGTAATATTCCTAGTCTTCAACGCCGATAAACTTACCTTCCTGCATTCATTTTGTATCTTTGGAAGTAATAAAGTAAAAACATACCCATCAGCAGTCGGAGTTAGCTTCTTTTGAGGGAAGTAACAATGAATGCGTATAGCCTTTTTAGCACATCGTATTATGTTTTCCTGGATCTCCTCTGCGTTGATCCCCAGACTGTTTAGGTCTAATACAACCAGATCGTCGCCTCTGTTCATATTTCTATTAATCAGGTATTGCAATGACTCCCTGTTGTTGGGTGACCGTTGACTGTCAATCAGTGTCCGCTCCGAACTTATCGATAAAGCTTTGCGAACTTTTTCAATCACCGACTTAAGATTTTGATCCTCAACTTCCCCCACATTCCGGCATAGATGGTAAAGAAATCCAGACATTCTGCTTAACTCCGGTATCAGTTATTAATTACAGCTACCTTTAGGTACCTAAAGGAGGAAATCAATAAATCAATTTTTTTCACCCTTAATTATATCGGCAAAAGGATTAATAATGATAATGTTCCCCGTTGGTTTTGAGGAAGATGGAACGTCACGTTCTTGAATAACAGGTATCATCACAGCCTTATCGTTTATATAAAAAATCGGAATCCAACAAATATGTGGGAATGAAATATTTATAGAGTGCCTTTTGAGAACACTATCAATTCCATACTCAATTAGCTCAATAGCAGGGAGTAATACAACCCGGCTAAGATCAAAAAAATTACTTTCATACATGGCATCTTTGATCAACTGGATAGTAGCAAGTCCAGTTGCCAATCGTTTTGCATAATTCACCTTTCGATCCGTGTAAATATAAATAACATTTTTTGCCTCAGTTTCCTCAATAAAGTTTCTTAACGTTTTTTTAATTTCCTCTATTTCAAGATTACTCATTCTCTGGTCTGACAGACTGTTTTTTATATCTTTCACATCCAGAATATGTCCTGACATCAAAATATGAGACTTTCAAATATCCAGAAGAAACTCCGCATCTGTTTTTTTAGATCCACCAGAAATCAATGGGATTTGTTTTTTCAAAAACGATGGCGCAGCAGCGTGCAACACTTGAGAAATAGTCGCAGAGAGTGAACATCCTACATTTTTACTGTACTCCTTATAAGCTTCAATGGTTGATTCGTAGTTAGTGGAGAACGTGATTTTTTTTGACATAAGAGTCTCGCTGTAATATTAAACAATGTTTCAATTTTAGTTATCCAGTCACATTCATATTGGTCTCTATGAGTATTGGCGGAACAGCTAGTAACGGCTAAGGTTCAGAGAACATCATCGGATGTTGATCCAAAAAAGTAAGTCGCTCAGAAGCCAGCCACAAGACTTGGTCCCAAGAGCTTTACGCAAAGGAAATTTGCCTACTCGCTCAAGCTTCCACGCAGTGGAGCGAGCAATGGATGTAATGCGCTGACGCTCTTGTTCACGTACCAAGCGATCGGAAGGCTCTCCATAGTTCTGCAGAGCCTGTAGACGCTGTTCAGCCGTCGGTTGAGTAAAAGGTGTGTTCATGATTGCCTCCTGTTGTTTCGGTGGAGGCATCATGTATCGAATTGATTTTGTGGGGAAGACCTGCGTTTTTTACTAAGTCCTTATTAATAACTTATTAAAGCGCTAATTACTCTTGCTGGAACGTCTTTTGGGAGGCCTTTTGAGCCAAGGAGTTACATCTTCAGCAGAGAACTTAACACCCAAATTCAACGATGTAGATGTGACCAACTCGGTGAGCC
Source organism: Yersinia similis (assembly GCF_001053095.1). Lineage (GTDB taxonomy): Bacteria > Pseudomonadota > Gammaproteobacteria > Enterobacterales > Enterobacteriaceae > Yersinia > Yersinia similis. The sequence goes on from NZ_CGBP01000032.1 coordinate 16,035, forward strand.
GAGTAGCCACGATTGAAGCATTTTTTTTGATATCTTCGAGAGCGCAGTAAGTTGAGAGGAGGATATATATTCCGGTTTCTTGGGCGAATGATGGCCGTAGTCTTTTCTTACTTTGTAAATCTGGCTTCTTAGCCCAACTGTTAACTGTGCTTTCTGAAAACCCTTCATCCCATAACAGGTTAAAATCCGAAGTTATTTTTGTAATTATTGGTGTGTTATCACTGCGTTTTGGAGCGAGAATATGAATCATCAGACAAAGAGCGAATTTGATTTTTGGAGTGGGATATTCTTTTAAGGAATTAACTATCCCCGACTCTTCTGTTGTAATTTCATTATCAATAACGTGGACACTGGCTTTTTTTAGTTCGGGGAGGTTGGTCTTGATATCGTCTTCTCTGATCATTAAAGATGATTTTTCAACATAGGTATTCTCAGAAAAAATAAGATAATCATACTCCTCGTGAGCATGAACCATCACATCACCAAGAAATAGCTTCTTATACTCAAAAGACTCTTTATCAGTCAGTAAATATTTTCCACGGCTCAAATGGGCAACATTTGTTGGCTTGGCAAGCCAATAACCTCGGGCATTTCCCTGATACATGTATTCGTAGTATTTCCCCCGCTCAGGCATATTGCCACCACCAAACTCATATTGAGCCTTAACTTTCAGATGCGCGCTTAACGGAGTTTCTGGTACAAACATCAATACATCGTTGTCTGGGCTAGCTTTGCTCTGATAGAAATCACGGCCATAAAGTATGTCATGCATGACATGTTCATTTTCTTTAGCGGAAACACAGCGCTTGATCGTACATGGTCGGCTCTCATTACCGAAGTAAATGTAAAGAGGAAGCCGCCCTTCAAGCCACGCCTTAATGAATACATTAGCATCCACACCAAAGCGGGGGGCCATTTCCTCCAGAGTGTAAAAATCGTGCGCCATATCTTTCCCCTAAATCCATAACAGAGTAATGAGTGCGCATATTTTACACGTAACTTAATAATTCATCAGTACTTTTAGCAAGGACTGGAAATCGTGGCGCATCTGATTAATCCCCTAGGAAACCCAAGTTCCCCTTGGTAAACGATTAGCAGATAACAGCCTTGCCAGTCCCCCCTATCCAAACTAGAATCAAGACTGAAACAACGAGGCTTTCCACATGACACAAAAAATAGCACATAGCCAGATCACTAAAACTCAAATCTACCGTGCCGTCGCCAGCTCGACCGCTATCGAAACAGGTGTTTCTGTGCAAAAAATTGAGCAGCAACTCAAACAAAATCTGGCACAGGCGAAAGCCGTTGGTCTCGCCCGTTAATCTGGCAAGATGTCGCTCACCAGTTGCATCATGGGGCTATAGTTCCCCGATACGCCAGCCTGAATTGCCTTAAAGTAAAACGCTTTGTGCTCATCCCATAAGCTGTAATCCAGCAAGCTCTTTCCCGCCTGAACAGCCAATACATCGCAAAGCAGCCGCGACAGACGCCCGTTACCTTCCCTGAATGGGTGGATCAAAATAAATTCCACATGAGATTCAGCCAGATATCTAATCAGCTCAGGGCGAAGTAAAGACTTCAACTCCCTAGTCCGAGAAAGAAATTGTTTCTCAAAACCATCGATGAGAAGCAGAATCCTATCGGCAGCAGCAAACTGAAAACCATCCTTAGTCAGGTTAGCGTTACGCAACCTCCCTGCCCAATCGTACACATTCCCCAACCATTGGCGATGCCACCTACTGATGTGCTCAAAAGCCAGCGCTTCAGGAGGCTGGCCCTCAATAAATAGCTGCTCATACAGCATCAGCAGCAAGCCCGACTCCAGCGCCTCCATCTCATGCTCATCGATAATCCCCAGCTTATTAGCCAGCACCAAGTCTCCAGAGCCCGGCTGATACCGCTCTTCTGCTGAATTTAGCTCATATTTTGACAAGCCCTTACCTCCGCCCAAACAAGTTCACAACGTTGTTTTCCTGCTGCCGCTGATAGTTGTTGACCCGATCTTCCCAGATCTCAAGCGCCCTGCGCTTTTCAGTCAGGTAATCATAACGGTCATAGTGTTTCGAGCTTACGTCATTTAAAGCGTGATTCTGAATACGATCACGGATCTCTTTACTGATCCCCGCCTCCCCCATCAGAGTCTTACAGGTCCGACGTAAATCTCGCGCCGTGAAAACTTTAAACTCAGGATTAAAGGCCCGGAAATACATAATGGAACGCGCCAGGCTATCAGTGCGTACCGGTCGCTCACCGTTGGTCGAGAGCGGGAAAATATAAGGACTGTTACTTTCCTTAGTCAGCTCTTTCACTGAGGCTAATTCCTGTAGCGCCGATTCAGTCAGCGGGATCAGATGCTCACGCTTGTTTTTCGAGACATCCGCTATTACCAGCAGTGTCTTTTGTTGCCAATCAATAGCACTCCATTGGCTGGCAATCATTTCAAACGGACGCTGCCCGCCAACGTAAGTACAGAAACGAATTAAGTGTTGCATCAAGGGACCCACGCCAGTCGCCTCGGAGAAATGTTCCATGACAAAACGAAGCTCTTCCAACGTTAACCATGTATCACCCACTTTTTCCGCCGAAGACTGCTTCGGTATGGCCGATACCGGGTTAACTTCAAGACCGAACGTAATACCCACGCTGGTATTCATGGGATCGTTATCAGCTTTCAGACCGTAGTTGAATGCCGCCATCAGATACGAGCGAATCCGGTTTGCATGGACCACAGCATCACGCTGGATAATGCCTGAGAGAATGTGTTTGATCTGCAACGGAGTGACATCCTTCGCTTTGGTCTCACGAGGAATAACCGAGTAACACTCCTTTTCAAGACGTTTCAGCACATCGGCCCAAGTCCGTTTGTTGTCGAGCTTCATCTTATTAACGTACCCATGCACCAGTTCTTCAAACGATCCCTGGGAACGATGGAGCTGCATGATGTGTTGCTCGGCCAGACGTTGCTGCTCAAGTTCTTGCTGAGGATCTTTTCCTTCAATAAGCCAGGCACCGTATTTTTTCGCCAGCTCATTGGCTGTTACCAGTTTCATTTCAGGCCAGATGCCCAACTGGATGAATCGCTCTTTCTTCCCTTTCTCAACGTAGTAGCGAAAGTAAAACACCTTGCTGCTGGAAGGTTGTACCTTCACGCCGAGCCTGCCGGTGCCACGTTGAGCGCTGTTACTCCACTCGTAATACGCAGTGTTCTTGGTTTTCAATCCACGTATAGCGGTCTCGGTAAGATTCGTGGCCATGGGTCTACCTTTCTAAGGATGGGCGTTACCTGACCCGATGCCTATTTCGGGTCAGGTAACGGGTCAGGTAAGGATAATACAATGAGGATATCAGGCAACCAAACAGAAACAACATTAACATCATAACTAATTGATTATAGACAATTAAAAATACAAACCGAGACAATGACGAACAATTGAAAACATGCCGATTTTATGACTCATAATCGCTTGGTCACTGGTTCAAGTCCAGTAGGGGCCACCAAATTTTAGCTTTAAAATCATATGATTAAGCCACTTTTAACGAAGTGGCTTTTTTGTTTCTGAAAGCTATTGGCAGCAAAATGGCAGCAGAGATTTAAAATAGCATGGTGATAACATTTTAGTATTCGGCTAATTAGGGCGAAAAAAAACCCGCTTGCGCAGGCTTCGTTTAAATCCACAACACTCTTTGATTGGTTCAACTTGGATGTGGTGGAGCTGGTTTGGTTTCCCCCGGCGATACAATGATCCGGTCTACTGTTTCGTGCGTGGCGAAAGTACAACTGCAATTTATTGGTGATAACGTTCTTTCGTTTGTTCACTCAGGTAACGGCTAGACCGAGCATGTGCAGCGGTCTTACAAAGCGGGCAATGCATCATACTCGAATCCCCTCCTCTCTCTGCTTATCCAAGTATGATAATACCGTAAACGCATGCAAATTAGCCTTAAGTGAATAAAGTTAGAATGAGAACACTTATTGTGAACTCACTCGGCCTCATAAGTGACATCAGACAGCAACACTTCGAGAGATAATTGAGTGGTGTAGCCGCTGTTGCTCAGGCTGTGCGCTACCTTGCTGATTAACCACGTCAATCTCCATCACGACTTTGCCATCAATGGTCAGCTTGTAATAAGTGCATTGTGTGGACACCTTGGTTTCAGTGTCTTCCCCTTGCTTGGACTCACCGCCATCAATCTCTTTATGGCGGCCACGGATCTCGACCTCTACCGCTGTGACTTCGCCAGTATCGTCACGCTGGTAAGCGCCAGAAAAACGCAACGGAACCGCGTCAACTTTGGGTGCGCCCCATTGCTGCAACACAAACTCGTCAAGGCCACCCATTGCCCACTCCATCGCCAGCGCGTCATCATCCAGCCCCAAATCAATCGGCGCTGCGCCATTCATCCCGCCGCCCCGGTAGTTCTCCAGTTTGCGGGTCAGTTTCGGCAGGGTGATGGAGGAGACGATCCCAATATAATCCCGACCATCGTTAAACAGGTTCATCAGTTTCAGCTTACGTGGCAGTGCCATAGTTCAGGTTTCCTTAGCTGTTGACGGCAGCGGCAAAGTTCACCAGATATTTATCGGTGATACGCTGGCGAAGAGTTAAATCTTCCAGTGGTGGCACTGGGGTGTAGTCGTAATCAATAAACAGTTTGCCCGCTTTTAGGGTGTCTTTATCGTTGGCGCTGTCGTCATACCAGCAAGTACCGTCAATAATCAGCCCGGCGGATTTCATTTCGCGGAACTTGGCGTTGATGCTGCCAATCATGTCTTTAACCAGTGTCGGGTGCATCGGGCGGTCAATCGCCCACAATTGTGCCTCGGCCATGGTGTCAGCCAGAATTTGTGCGGTGCGGGTGTAGTTCTCAAAAGCGAACAGTGGATCATCGGAGCAGGTGCGCGCTCCCCAAAACTTGAAACCGTCTTTGCGCACAAGGGTGGTTACACAGGCTTGGTTGAGCAGGTCGGCGTCAGTGCCAACGGTCTGTAAATCCCTGTAGACGCTGGCAGAGATACCGGTCACGCCATTCACGCCGACGTTAGACAGGGTTTTATGCCATCCCGTCTCTTGGTCAATCTTCGCGAACGACAATGGTGACCGGGCGGGCCTGCTCCGCAATCGCCAGCAATGACGCGGCCAGGGTACCTTTTTTACCGGCTTTACCGGCGGCGGCCAGTACGTTGGTAATCAGTACCGGGGTGTTAAGGGGAAATGTTGCCGCGTCGGCATCATCGCTGGTACAGACCATGCCGATAATGGCGGTGGAAACAGTGGAAATAACGCGAGTACCGTCGTTGATTTCGATGACGCGCGCGCCGTGATGATAATCACTCATGGATTAACTCTCTGTTGGTTGAGGGTAGAGAGTATGGTGACGGCAATTTGTGCGGGTGGCGATTGATGAAGGTTGGGTGGCGAATGGCACAACGAGAAAACTATAAAACGGGTAACCACTTTACGCGATATAGAGTGGTTACCATTAACAGGAAAGTGATTTTTCTATCCCGCGTGTGACGTTTTTTTTCGTGTTCTGAACTTATAAAATCCCTTCATAATAAACACATAAGCTAGCGATGCGACAATAATATCGAGAACCAGCATTGCCGGGAAATAGATATCTTCGGGGTTACTGAACCCCAAAAACTCTGAGATACTGAACCAGTGCTGTAACTGGCTCTCAGGCATCGGATAGGGGTAACTATGGATATACTTAACCGCCAGTATAAACAGGCCGATAAAAAATAGTACCTTCAATAACCTACGGACAAGTGTTGCCATACGTCACCACCTCAATACCCCCATAGGCCATCAATTTAGTTCCATTAACTGCAATGGTTTGTGTGTGGAGTAGGGCTTGGCGCAGCACCTGAAAATCGGCAGCATGTTGTAACGTGATACACCCCATAGAAACCCCCATCGGGCCGATGGGGTGCAATCTGAAATTTCCACGTTCAACATTATTGATCCAAGTGTAATCGTCAATTTTCCCATCATCACGGTACAAGCCAAACCATTCATTATGGTCAGTCGGCGCATGGGTAAACTTGGTGGGGAAATCTTTCATTGCGATATTAATGCGGGTTTTAACTCCGTCTTTAGGGCGCTCAACAATCCAGTAGCGCCCCTCGGGTAATGGCCCGTTATCAGGGACCATGGTACAGCCGCCTCTGTTGCGGTATGCCTTATTGCCAGAAAAGGCCATAAAGGTACCAACACCAAAAATACTCAAAGGGGAATAGTGAGCATTGTTAACAACAAACTTTCCTTGTAATGCCATAGTGTCCCATATTTTTATTTAATACTGTCTTGCGTCTATTGCATTGTAAAGCAAATCACATACCCAAGTAAGTAACGAAACAACCAAAACATAATTTATCGTTTTCTTAAGATATATATATATATCGCGCGTGAGCAATGCTTTATTCGTTCAGTTTGGTTTATTGAAAGTCTATATTTTACTTTTTCCACACCACAGAATAATTGAGATATTTCTTGATATTAATTAACACGTATTTTCGGATATTTCTCTTTTAACCTTTTTAGCGTCAATCAGTATTTCAAAGTATTTTAATCCGTATAATTACATAAACTGAATAAACCCACGTTAAAAATAATCAAATAGAAAAGAGGGGGCGATTCACCTGAACGCACCCATTATGCCTCTAACCGTTTGTATCTTAACTCCTGTGGTGATTAGCTATCGCTACACTGAAACATCAAAACGCCGCTAAGGGAAAACCTTGAGTCGTAGAGAAAACCCTCTGTTTCACCTTTCACGCCTGCATAAATATTGAACGGTTACCAAGAGCTATGACGCTGAATAAACAAGCAAAACAGGCGTGATGGTTTCTGTGAAAGGAGGTAAACCATGTATCACGTTGGGATTGATGTCAGTAAGGCAAAGCTGGATATTTGGAGGTTATTGACAAAGTGCCTGCAACGGAGAGAACAGGCAGATCGTAAAGACGCCGGCTTCCCTGTATAAAAATAGCCTTCCCTGGGGGCTCGAGCCGCGCCCTCCCTGGCGCGGACGCTTTACTCCTCTGCCTATCCTCACCGTTCAAGATCAAGTCATCGGGGTTTGTCAGCAGTCTGAGGAGCAACGCTCCTTATATTTCCAGAATGATCTACCGTCTCATACCATGTTCTTGTCTGACCTGACTTAAGTTCCCATTCGCTGTTCATATTCCCCAGCCACTGGCGGGCCACTCGTGGGTCCTATCAAAAGCCAGCGTATTCGGGCAAACAATAAAAACACGGCGATTGGCATTATCAGGTCAGGAGAGGAGTTCTGTCCGGGTTAACTTTTGTCATAAAAATAAGTTGTTACGAAAGAATTTGTTCTATGCTCAAGAGTGTAGCCGCAGGGAGGTCACGGTGATACTGAAGTTTGTCCCTTCTCTGGCCCAAGAAATCCTTACCCCAATAAATAGGGTGTCGTGGAAAATAACACACTGGCTGACCTGACTCTGCTAGCCGGTAATCCTCTGGATGATATCCAACTCGTTGCCCAACCAGAGAAAGCATTTCGGTTAATCATGAATCAAAAACATTCTGTGAAGTGATCAGTAGCGGTTGGCTTATGATGATAAACCCGGCTTTCTGGTAGGGTTTAGCGCGTTAATTGAGGCTGTTCAATGAATAATATGACTTCCCTCAGGAAGCTGCAGTGGTTTTTCTGTACGTTTTTAACGACAGCAAAACAGAATCCATGGCGTGGGTTATGGCTCCTGTTATCGGCTATAGCGCTGAGTGGCTGCTCAGGTGCCGAGGCTCCCTCATTTTCGTTAGTGGGTTCCTACTTCCCTTCTTGGATGGCTTGCGCTTTTATCGGGATAATCACCGCGGTTATTGCTCGTATTCTGTTTATTCGCGTGGGTATTGATGAGGTGCTGCCATGGCGGCTGTTGGTGTATGTCTGCCTGGCGCTTGCTGTGGCATTCATCTGTTCCCTATTACTGTTTGCGCGATGAATAATGAATATGAATAAACAACAAGGGAGTGGGCATAAGCGGCAACTGGCGCTAATTGTCGCCGGGGTAATCATTGTCGCAGCAGCAATTTCTGGATGGCTTTCAGTGCGGCAGACCACACTGAACCCGCTGTCTGAGGATGCGGAGTTGGGAGCGAGCGTCGTACATATTGCCAGCTCGGTTCCTGGCCGTATCATTTCGATCAATGTCGAGGAAAATAGCAAAGTCCAGCGCGGTGATTTGCTATTTTCCATTGAACCAGACCTCTACCACCTGCAAGTCGAACAAGCGCGGGCTGAGTTGAAAATGGCAGAAGCTGCCCACGATACCCAGCAACGGACAGTGGTCGCCGAACAATCCAACGCCGCAATCACCAATGAGCAGATTGTACGGGCGCAAGCCAATCTCAAATTAGCCACTCAGACATTGGCTCGGTTACAACCTTTGCGCCCTAAAGGCTATGTCACAGCCCAGCAGGTAGATGATGCAGCAACAGCGAAACACGATGCGGAAGTCAGTCTAAAACAGGCGTTAAAACAGTCTGTTGCCGCCGAAGCCTTGGTTAGCAGTACTGCGTCTTCTAAAGCGCTAGTGGTAGCGCGCCGTGCAGCGCTTGCCATTGCCGAACGGGAACTGGCTAATACGCAAGTACATGCGCCTCATGATGGTCGGGTCGTTGGGTTGACGGTGTCCGCAGGGGAGTTTGTCGTCCCGGATCAAGCTATTTTCACCCTTATCAATACCGAACACTGGCATGCTTCAGCATTCTTCCGTGAAACGGAGTTGAAACATATCAAGGTGGGTAATTGTGCCACCGTGTATGTCATGGCGGATAGACAGCGTGCGATTCAAGGACGGGTCGAAGGGATTGGCTGGGGGGTTAGCTCCGAGGATATGCTAAATATTCCACGCGGCCTGCCTTATGTGCCGAAGTCATTAAACTGGGTGCGTGTTGTTCAGCGCTTCCCTGTGAGGATCAGTTTGGAAAAACCACCGGAGGACCTGATGCGTATCGGAGCGACCGCTGTGGTTATCGTGCGAAATGACGACAGTTGCTGACGGTACGCTTGGCGGCATAATCCGTCAGGCAAAAGCTGACTTAGCCTTTTTCCCAGGGCGGGTGGCTATGGCGTGGCGTGTTGCTGTGCTATGTGCATTGATGGCGATGATCGCCATGGTATATGGCATCCCTGAATCTGCGATTAGTTGCTATCTCATCATCTTTGTTATGAAGCCGGATGGCGTAGAGAGCACGGTGATGGCCGTGGCGATAACAATCCTGGTGTCGTTGGTCGTCGGGGTGGTATTTCTGCTTATCCATTTCACCCTGGAGGCCGCACCACTGCGAATGGCGGCCTTGATTGTCAGTTCGTTTCTATTTCTCTATCTCGGATCAGCCAGTAAGCTCGGCCCGGTAGGGAGTATTATTGCGCTGGTTATCGCTTATGTGATGACGTTACTGAGCGATATCCCAATGGGAGAAGTGGCCACGCGGGGGCTGTTGTACGCCTGGTTGATGGCTGTTTCACCGATGTTGCTGATTATTGGGTTTAACCTTTTCCTTGGCCGAGCACCACAGACGTTATTGCGGGCCAGCTTAGCGGAGCGATTATCCACAGTCGCCGAGACATTACGGCACCCCGATGCCGCCAATATGGCTCGGGTTGGAGAACTGCTACAGGAAGGGCAACATGAGCATCAACAGCGGGCGCTTTTTGTTCGTATCTTTCATCTACGGCCCTCGGCTGAAGCGGCCTGGCTTGAAAGTGCCGTAAAAAGTAGTTACCGGCTGCTCTTGGTAACCTCGGCGTTACCTCCTACTTCACCAGAGGCAGTGCGCCTTGAGCTTGCGACCTACTGTAGTGATGCGGCTCAGGCGATTGCCCGCGGTGATCTCGCGGCCCCCCCTCACTTCGCTATTGAGGATGCCAGCGATGAAATCAATGAAATCAAAAACGCGCTGATCGCACTAGCAAATGCAGATAATGGGCAAGACCTGGACGCCCCGAAATCCTCATTCTTTGCAGCAGACGCATTGACTAACCCTGTTCATCAGCAGTTTGCCCTGAAAACCACCGCAGCGGCTCTGATTTGCTACCTGATCTACACCGCACTGGATTGGCAGGACATTCATACTGCTATGATCACTTGCTATGTTGCCGCGCTCGGTACGACAGGTGAAACGGTTCATAAACTGGTTTTGCGGATTATAGGGTGTCTGATCGGGGCATTGATGGGGGTACTGTCGATTATTTTCATTATTCCCCACATGAATGATATCGGACAATTAATGGCGCTGGTATTTGGCTGCATTCTATTGGCCGCTTGGGTGTCATGTGGCAGCGAGCGTATCGCGTATGCTGGCGTACAGGTTGGACTAGCCTTCCTGCTTACCGTGCTGCAAGGCTTCGGACCAAGTACCGATATGGGCGTAGCACTCGATAGGGTGCTGGGTATCTTGCTGGGTAATCTGGTGGTGTATTTGATTTTTAGCCGGCTGTGGCCGGTCGCGATTACCGATGCGGTGCATGTACATATTAGTCGCGCCTTGAAGGGGCTGACAAATTTAGCCGCACTATCGCCGGATGCCCGGCCTGCAGCGCTCAGAGAGGCCACAACTGTTGAGGCGGAGATTACCCGTGCGCAGGAAGAGTTGGCGCTAATTCCCTTTGAGCCAGCACAATTGCGCCCCTCACGGGAAGAGTGCGTGCGCTTACAGGCCATACTGGCAGAAATGGGCAAATTGTGCCCTGTTCTGTTTCTACCCACGGAAAAATCGGCGTCTGATGTGGAACAACTGCGCCGGCTCTCGGCTGGAAGCGATGCCATGACATTATCGGATGAGCAAGGACAGAATAGCGGGTCTTTACGGCAAGGGTTATCACCTATTGATCTTACTATTCAACAACGTATAAAGCGACTTGAGGAACTTCTGGGAATTTAATGACATGATGACGCATGCAGTATTAACTGCCCGGATTGCCCAAATAAGCCTGACTTGCTCGATATTGAGTTTGAGCATGTTGATCGCTGGTTGTGCTACAGATCGCTTGGATCTTGCGCCTGCATCTTACTCCGAACCCTGGACGCATGATGGGAATGCAAGGGCTTCCGTAGGGAGCGGTAACTTTTCTGTGCCACCGAATCCGATAGTGGCGGAATTAGCACAACCGCCTACCATAAAAAGCGATCATGCTTATTCGTTGCCAGAATTAATTGATATCGCCCAGAGTCAGAATCCGGATACCCGCATTGCCTGGCAGCAAGCGCGACAGGCAGCGCTTGCGGTAGGAATGGGGGAGGCGATATTTTTACCGATAATTTCTGCCAGTGTGATTGGTGGTTACCAGAGTACGACCACACCTCTGCCTTATGCTATCGGCAACGAAAAGGATCTGAAAACAACCGGGAGCGCGGTTGTTCCTGCTTTGGCATTACAGTGGCTTATCTTTGATTTCGGTCAGCGCAGCGCGTTACTTGACGCCGCTAAACAGACTTCTTATGCCGCTAATGTGACCTTCAATGGTATGCACCAGAAGCTAATCTACGATGTGACTCGCACTTACTTCCAATATGGTGCAGCACAAACTCAGAGTCAGATAGCAAAACAAACGCTGCAAAACAGCCTAAAGATTCAGGATGCTGCCGCGGAGCGCCAGAAAAAGGGTATTGCGACAACGGTTGAAGTGGCGCTGGCACGGCAGCAAGTCGCACAGTCTGAGTTGCGTCGTGTGGTGGCAAAAGGTACTGAACGTGATGCTTATCAGGCATTACTGGGGGCGATGGGGGTTTCTCCGTCATTGGATATCAAAGCCGCCTATGCCGAAGATCGTGCTTTGCCGGATGGGATAAGCGCCCCGACAGAAAAGATGATCCAGTTGGCCCTCTCCCAGCGGCCAGATGTTTTAGCCAGCTATGCGGCGGTCGAGGCAGCCAAGGCGGGTATCAAAGCCACTGAAGCCGATTTCTTGCCGAAAGTCTATCTGGCCGGGGCTGTTGCTGGTGGTGATGGGCATTTTGATATTCAGGGTCTACCGGGTATCAGCCCACAAACTTCATCCTCTAGCATTTTAATCGGTGTCAGTGTTCCTCTGTACGATGGCGGGATACGTGCAGCCAGAGTTAAAGAGGCAGAATCCCGCGCGGCTGTTGCTGCTGAAGGATTTAAGAAAACGCAGGAATTGGCGGTGCGCGAAATTGTGGTAGCAGCAGATACATTGCGCTCTGCACTTGAATCCAATCAGGCGGCATTAAATCTCGTGAAAACCGCCTTTATTACCTATGATGCAGCGCTGGAGTCTTATCGCAGTGGTGTTGGCACAATAACGGTCGCCAATGAGGCGGCAAATGGTTTGTTGAATGCTCAACAAATGAGTACTGATGCACATGCCGCATCTTTGGTCGCCGCCGCCAATCTGGCTTTCGTCATGGGTAAAATGACCAACACTTCACCGCCTTTAGAACTACTGCATTAGAGAGTGAATTGCCCCAATTCCATTAGGTATACCCTTACCTCTCAAAATAGGGCCTCTCTATTTTCAAACAGCGTAAAGATTCTCAAACAGCGTAAAATCCGCCTGATGTGGCGTCGTTGAGTCGCCACCGACAAATACGCTGATACGCGAAGGCTCCTGCGCATAGCGGCGATGTTGGCCGTAGAATGCCAGCTCGCTCACTCCCAGCGTGAAGCTAACTTCTCCCGCTTCCCCCGGCTGCAAGCTGATACGTTGGAAACCTTTCAGTTCACGCTGTGGCCGCGTGGTGCTGGCGACGTACTGGCGAATATAGCACTGCACCACCTCATCCCCAGCCACTGCGCCATCGTTAGTGACGGTAATTGTCACCCGTAACGATGCCCCCAATTCGAGTGATTTATGGCTTAACTGCAAATCACTATAAGTAAATCGGGTATAGCTCAGGCCAAAACCAAAGGGATACAGCGGTGTATCCGCCAGATCTTTATAGGGCTGATATTCACGATAGTCGCGCATTTTGCCCAGTGGCTTGCGGCCATAATAAATCGGGATCTGACCGGTACTACGTGGCACCGTCATCGGCAATTTGCCACAGGGAACGTGTTCGCCGAAAATAATGCGAGCAATCGCCTTACCCGCTTCGCTGCCACACTGCCAACCGTATAGCAGCGCATCGGCGTACTGCTCGGTTGCCGGTGACGGTAGCGGGCGACCGGTGCACTGTATTACCACCAGCGGTTTACCGATGCGCCCAACCGCAGCGATCAACTCCTCCTGTCCCGGCGGTAGCTGAAGTTCGGCGATATTGCGCGCCTCGCCGGTACGGCGGTGGCTCTCGCCGGTACAGAGAATAACGATATCGGCCCGATGAGCACATTCGATCATCTCATCGCTAAAACTACTCTGCTCGGTGATCACCTTAACCTCCCCTGCGATAGCGCAGAGGGATTGATAGATCGACATCACGTGGTCGGCATCGCCGTCCAGACACCAGGAGCCAAGATGCTGGCGCTGCGAATGGGCGTGTGGGCCGATCACCGCCAGCGTCAGCGGTACGGATGTTCTGGAGATTGGCAGCAGCGCCTGCCGGTTTTTCAGCAGTACGATCGACTGCTCTGCTAACCGCTGTGCCAGAGCCAGATGCTCAGGACGGCGCAGCTCGCGCTTATGCCACTCTTCATCAACATAAGGGCGTTCAAACAGGCCACAGCGGAACTTGGCGCGTAGCACCCGACGTACTGCGTCATCCAGCAACGCCTCATTGATCCGCCCCTGTAACACCAGTTGATCCAGCTTACCTTCATAGGCCTCATGGGTCATCGCCATATCGACACCGGCCTGCAACGCCAATTCTGCTGCTCTCAGTGCATCTTGAGCGATACCAAAGTGAGTCAGATCAGCAATCGAACCCCAATCGCTTATCACCAGGCCGTCAAAGTTCTGCTGCTGTTTCAGCCAGCCGCGTATCAGCTCACCATGTGCAGTGACCGGCGTACCGCCGAGATCGCAAAAACCGGTCATCACCGAGCCAACGCCTGCCTCTATCGCCGCTTGGAATGGTGGCAGATGCACATTGTGCAGCGTGTTGTCGGACAGCTCGGTGGTATCGTAGTCGCGGCCGCCCTCCACTGCGGCATAGCCGACAAAGTGCTTGGCACAAGCCATCAGGCTATCGGCGGCGCTGAGATCGTCCCCTTGAAATCCTTTGACGACAGCGGCGGCGAACTGCGCGGTGAGCCAGGGATCTTCCCCGCTGGTTTCGATGGTTCGCCCCCAGCGCGGATCGCGCGCAATATCCAGCATCGGGGCGAAGGTCCAGTGGATACCTAACGAAGCCGCCTCGCGGGCGATAACGCGGTAGGCCTGCTGTACCAGCTCAGGGTTCCAGGAAGCTGCCTGCGCCAGGGGTATCGGCAGCACCGTCGCCTGCCCGTAAATCACGTCACGGGCAAACAACAGCGGAATACCCAGGCGACTGTGCTCTACGGCGGCACGCTGGATTTCATTTAACTGGCACGGATCGACGTTCTCTCCTGGCGCATTGCCCGCCCAGGCGGTATCAGCCAGAATGCGTGACCCCCAGCGGCCAGCGCGTACCCCGGCAAGATAGTCGTCACGGTGTTGCTGATAGTCCAGCATCGGTTGTTGACACAGTTGGCCCACTTTCTCAGCCAACGTCATCTGGCTGAGCAAATCGTCAATTCTAGCCTCAATGGGCAGAGTGGCATCGCGATAGACAGTACTCATAGTGTTCTCCAAATCAGGTAATCTCCCGATCACTCTGCCGCATGGCGGGGTTAGCTATCGGTATTGCAGCCAGCATCGAGCTGCGAAGAAGTGCGCAAGGCATGGGCGGGAAACGCCTCGGCCAGATACTCCTCCATCGTCCGCTGGTTTGCGCTCTCACCACGCTGCCGGTAGCGAGCCAGCAGGCAAGTTGCCGCTTCGGCAACGAAGCGGGTATCAATTTCAGTGTAGGTAGCAATAAACTCGGCCAGTTGTTGATCGCTGGCCCGAGCCAATAGATCGCTACTACGCGCCAGTGCCTGGTAGTAGAAATCTGGTCGGTAAACCAGCATGCCGTGGCGCCAGTCGTCGATCACTTGCTGATAACCGCCAGAATAAACATCGTGCCGGTACAGCTCGATCTTGTTCATCCCCTTCAGCGCCAGAATATAATCCCCTGCGGCATACCGCTGTTCGGCGAAGTCAAAATAGCGTTTGGACTGCTGATAGACCATCAGCCACGCGCTGAGATAGGCCAGCAGAATAATCAGCACCAGCGCAAAGAACCCTTTCTTTCCACTCATCATTTCACTCCGATACCGGTGAACGCCTTGATAAAATTGCGCTGTAGGAAAAAGAACACTAGCACCACTGGCACGGCGATCATGGTGGTCATCGCCCACAATTGCTCAAGGTTATCAGTAGGGATATCGTTAACAAACTTGAACAGCGCCAGTTGTAATGTCATCAGTGAATCGTCGCGGACATACAACAGCGGCCCCATAAAGTCGTTCCATGACCCCATAAACGTGAGGATCGCGACAGTGGCAAGAGCAGGCCGGATCATCGGCAACACCACCTTGAAGAAAATGGTGAATTCACCTGCGCCATCGATCCTGGCAGCTTCGAGATAGGCGTTATCCACCTGTTTTAAAAACTGTACTAGTAAGAAGATGTTGTAGGCGCTAATGGTGCCGGGCACGATCAATGCCTGAAAAGTATTCACCCAACCCCATGAGTACAGCATCATGTAGGTAGGTATGGTGAACAGCACCGCAGGCACCATCATTGAGGTCAAGATTAGTTTGATCCAGAACTCGCGGCCAGGGAGATTCATTTTGACGATGGCGTAGGCAACCATGGCCGAAAGCAGCGTATTGACAAAAGTCACGGTAACGGAAATAAACAAAGTATTAAGGAAAATACGCCCCAAATTCAGGCTATAAAAAGCTTGAATATAGCCATTAAACGAAAAATTCTTCGGCAGAGCGTTGGGGGCATTGATGATTTCCGAGCCAGTCTTAAACGAATTCATGATCATAAAGAAAAATGGATACAGCACGATCAGGCTGATGATGACCAACAGGCTATAAATCAACAGATTTTTTTTGCTGATGCGCATTAGCTGTGCTCCTTTTCCTGAGTAAATTTCAATTGCAGCATGGTGAAAATATAGATAACCGCAGCCAGCAGCAGGCCGATAGTTGAGGCGGTGCCCATCTTCATATCCGAGAAACCGGTTTTATACAAATAGAGTACCGGTGTCAGGGCCGCGTTATAGGGGCCACCGTGAAGATCGAAGTTCATCAGCACTTCAATAAACATCTGCATACCGTTAATAATATTCATCGTCATGACAAAGATAATCTGTGGTTTCAGCAGGGGTAGCGTAATGCTCCAGGTTTTCCTACGCCAAGAAGCACCATCAATATCAGCCGCCTCATACAGCGACTTGCTGATCCCGGCAATGCCGCCTAAAAAAATGATCATTTGGATACCAAACCACTTCCAGGTGCTGAATACGGCGATCAGCGGCATCGGCAACCAGCGCTCGAACTTCCAGAACACTGGCGCGTCGAGCACTCCCCATTCCAGCAGCAGGCTCTGTAGCGGCCCTGCTGGGCTGGAGAGAAAATTAAAGATAATCATCGCCACGGTGATCGAAGTGATAACCGGAATAAACATGATGGTGCGGAACAAGCCGCCGAAGTGGGTGATTTCGTGCAGCAACAGCGCCATACCCATTGCCAGTACGAAACTGAGTAGGACAAAGATGACCTGGTTAAAGATCACGTTGAACAGCGAACGCCAAAATAGCCCGTCGCTAGAAACACTAATCCAGTTGTTCAAGCCGACAAATTGGGTACTCTCTGGACTCAGTACGTTGATATCCAGAAAGCTGTTCTGAAAAGAGAGAAAAAAGGGATATAAAATAAAAACCAGGAAATAAATAATCCAGGGCGCAATAAACAGGTAGCCCATCATCACATTTTTATTTTTCACATCGGCTCCTTAGGGGAATACCTGCATCGATACCGGGTCGCTGCGTGCATGGCTCAGTGTTCATTGAGCAGTTGGCGTGCGGCCTGTGCCGAGGTGGCAACCGCTTGTTCCGGGGATATTTCCCCTTTCAGTACCACTTTGCTGTAGTTGGCGAGAATAATATTCGCCACCTCCATCGCATTGGCGAAAGGCTCACTCATGATCGCATGTTGTAGTTGCTGTACGAACGGTTGTGCCTCTGCGGACTGAAAATAGGGAGCATCTTGCAGCGCCTTCAACGTAGGGAGCTGGCCCAGGGCAATATTGGCCTGTAGATTGATATCGTCGCGCATAAGTAGGTTGAGCAGCGCCCAACTGAGTTGCTCTTTCCTGGCCTCATCCTTGAAAATCATAATGGCCCGGCCATCCAATACCGAGTAGTGGATATCGCCCTTGGTTTGTACCGGGATCGGGGCGATGGCCACGTCCTGGCCTACCACCATTGGGCGTTCAGCCGCCGACGAGAGGGTGGCCTTCCAGCCGAAGCCGAATTGTAGCCACATGCCGATATTACGGGAGAAGAAGCTTTTTTCCATAGTCAGTGGCGCAAAGCGCTGCGCCTGCTGCATGGTACGCATAAACTGCGCCATGTTGGCATCGGGATGGTCGAATACGATGTCGGTACCGTAGCGGTTTAGTAACTGATACTGGCCCTGATTAACGTTGTAATACATGGGTGCCAGCAGATTCCAGTACCAACTGCCGAATGACAGCACATCATTCCAGAATACCGTGCCGTAGACTTTGCTACCGTCTGAGCGAGGGGGCAAGGCGGAGATCTTTTCGGCCGCCAGTAAAAATTCATCCCAGGTCGCTGGAGGACGCTCGGGATCCAAGCCTGCCTCGGCAAATAGCTCCTTATTATAAATCATCATCTGGGTGGTGGCGTTCCACGGAATATAGTAGGTACGGCCAAAGTTTTCGCGTAAGAAGTGAGGATCGATACGTTCATTTAATTCGGCAAAACCGGGGAATTTATCCAAATACGCCAGCTTGCCGAGCTTCGCCAGTTTGGCGGGTTGATAGCCGAATACACCGATGTAAACATTGGGGTTATCTCCGGCGGCCATCCGAGTATCCAGTTGTTCGTCGTTGGATACCACTAAATTAACCTCGGGATAGAGCTTATTAAATTCAGGGGTGACGGTATTACGCATAAAAGAAACATAGCTGCCGCTGGGCACCATAATTTCTAGCCTTTCGGCCGCCATAAGCGGCAGCGAGGCTATCGCGATTGCAATATAATAAAGTATCTTCATATTATTGATTAATCCTGAAGCGCGGATATTTGGCAATCGCCATTATTTATCTCGCGCTATGGCAAATAGTCGGCCGCTATAGCGTTTCTCTTTCAATCAACTCGGTTGGTAATAAGGTAACCGCGTCAATATCGGTTTCTTCTTTTATTGCCCTCAGCAGCGTGTTGGCCGAAATAACGCCCATCTCATATTTATGATGTTCGATGGTGGTCAACGAAGGGGTTAATACACCTGAAGCATAAATATTATCAAATCCAACCACTTTTAGATCTTCTGGCACTCGAATATTATGCTCTTTTGCGGCGCGCAGAATACCGATGGCCATCTCATCATTAGCCGAGAAAATAGCTGAAGGGACTCGTCCTGCGGCAATCAGCGCTTGCATTTTTAAATAGGCATCCGCTTCGGTAAAATTAGAGCGGATAATAAAGTCGCGGTTGAGTTGCATATTGTGATAACCCAGCGCTGCAATAAAACCGTCCAGACGTTTCTGGTTATCGTAAGACTGTTCGGGGCCACTGAAGAAATAGATATCCCGGCAGCCTTTCGCCAATAGAGCGTTGACGGCCTTGAAGGCACCGCCGAAGTTATCGATCAAGACGTTATAAATGTGCGGGCTCTTCAGTTCACGATCCAGTACGACAATCGGCAGAACATCGGAAGCAACGGATTGCAGGAAGCGATCATCGAAAGAGCTGGTAAGTACAATGGCTCCGTCCACCGAGCGATCTCTGAGGTATTTGTGAGCAGTAGACTGTTCGCCGCCATACAGGCTGCAGGCAAGTAAATCGTAGTGCTCGCGGTGCACTCTCTCCTCAATGCCGCGCACCAGTTCGCTATAAACAGGACCAAACCATGAGTTGAAGAATAGCCCGATAGCACCACTCTTCTTAGCCTTTAGCATCTTGGCGTTGTTGTTGGCGGTATAGTTCATCTCTTGTGCTATTTTCAGCACCCGCAGCCGCGTCTCCTCCGTGATCTTCGGACTGCCATTAATGGCATAGGAGACGGTAGATATGGAGACTTTGGCCCTTTTAGCAACATCCTTAATCGTTACACTCACGGCTAACTCTCTAAATAAAAAAGGAATTTACTATAGCATGAGCCACTCAGGCTTTTGTAGCGCCACACTTCAGTGTGGCACATTCAGCCCGGCGACTCAGCCCCGTAACTACAGGTAAATCTCTAGCTGACTGTGTGCTGTCAGACGCCCTTCAATCTCCTGGCGGTGAATCAGTGCGGCCCCACTGCGATAGGGATTATCCTGCAACGTAAACGCCAGCGGCTGACCATCGAGTAGCACACGCTTCGGGGTAAACTCCCCCTGTTGCGGATAGATGCGCAGCGTGACCGGAAGGTTATAGAGTTGATAGCTTAGCGTCACATCACCAAACTGCCGACTTATCACCGGATCCAGCAACAGATCGCCGGCCTGATAACGCACGCCAAGTACGTTGGAAACAATCTGGTTGATATAGATCCCAGGACCGCTGGAGTAAATACGCCAGCCCGCTTTCGCGGCTACGGCACCGGTTTTCAATTGATCGAAGTTGTCGTAAGCCTGGTAGCGATCATCAAACTTGGCATCGGAGCTAGAGAAATAGCTGTTTGCCTGGCGCAGCTCGGCGTTAGGCACGCTCTCCTGGATCCCAACAGGGATGGTTTTAAACAGGTTATCGTACAGCTCCTGCGCCATCCCCATTTTGCATAGGGCTTCTATAAAGCGAATATGGGCGTGGCAGTATTGTAGGCCGATTTCGCGCCCCAGATTAGCGGACAATTCGGCCCGTTTGAAGTAAGTCTGCTTACCGGCCTTGTACTCTGCCATCCGATCCATCAGGCGCACGCCATCAGGATACATCAGGTTCTCCATGATGATCTTCATGTGCTGCTCAGCCATCTCTTTATCGAACGACTCGGAGATAATTGAGCGCTTGGCGGGCAACAGGCGGTACTTGATATGGGTCGTGGTATCGGTAGGATGCAGCAGGTATTCCGCCTCCCCCTGATTAAAGTGAATAAAGCCGCTGATCACGCCATCCTTGATCAGATACTTATGGTAATCCGCCTCCATGTTGCTGGTTAGCGTCACGATACGTGCGATAAAATCGGCAAACTGCGGATAAGCCTGCAGCGCCTTGGTCAAGGTTTTCAGCGTTTGCAGCGTCAGCGGAATAGTCCAGCCGCTGACCATATTTTCCCGCAGCGACTGATTGGCGGGCTGCAACGTATCATCCCAGTCACCGTCACCGTAGCTGGAAAGATAGGTACCGGGTACCAGATGCGCCACGATATGGTCTATCTGCCGCTGAACATGTTGCAGCAGCGTCTCCTGCTCGCCGGTAAAGGCGAAATTCTGTTTGATGCTGGTGTAGGACAGACGCGTGTCCAATAACGCGACGCGATCCGTGGCTAACAGATAATCTGCCAACGCTTTCAGCGGCCAGACCACGATATCGCCGTGCGACTCCTGCTGCTGTACCTGAGCATATTCATCGAACATAAACCACTGCGGCCAGGTTCCGGTTTCCAGATACTGATGGCGATAGGTTTGGCACAGAATCGCCTCAACCTGCTGATAGCGCCCCATGGCCATGAAGAACTCTATCGGCCCCTGTGAAACATCACGGGTGCCCCAGGCGGCACCGGCTGGCTGCTCTAAACCATGCGGTGAGCTGTAGTGGGTGAGCGCATTATGGGTGAACCAGTGCATGGCGTGATTAAGCTTCTGCGCTTGCTGTGGTGCGGCAGAAAAACTCACCGAAAAGTCGTTTAGCAGTGCACGATACTGTGCGTGATAAGCCTGCCGCTCGTGTTCAAAATCCAGCCACTTTCCGCGGCTGTCTACGCCGTTTAGCACGCCACCAAAGGCGATGCTGGCCTGCTGAGCAATCTGTCCTTGTAGCAACAGGTACTGTACTCCTTGGCTGTCGCTATCGACGTATCTTTCGACACCCGTGAACCCGCCACAAGTCGCGATGCTAAAGCGGGGGCCATGAGCATCGCCCGTGCGGCTGATCTGCAACAGATCGTCATGGCGTTCAACCTGTACGGTCGCTTCCTCCTCCATATTGCCCATGATCAGTTGGTGGCTGACAATAACGTTGAGCGGTTGGCTATGGCCTGAGACAGCAATATCCAATTGAATAACCGGCTCACTCTGGCTGGCGAAGGCGCGGACCTGAATCATGCCCCCGGCCAACTTGTATATCCAGCGCGAGAAGTTGGCACCCACTTCATATGCAGAAGGCATCGCCAGAATGCGATATTCGCCGTCAACCTGTACCAGAATACGCTGACCGCTGCTCTTGAACTGATTGAGCATATTACGATTGACACCCAGCAATTTATTAAAGGAGGTGTTGCCCAGCGTCAGATGTGAGTTGAATACCCCATAGATATAGTGGGTAGAATTCATGATGGGATTAGTGAAGTCGATATTATTGCCGGAGGAAATAATATGGCCAGTCGGTCGCTCCAGATAGCGCTCTTTTTCTGCCAGCGTGACGTAGTTAGCATCCTGATAGAAAAACGATAGCAGTTCACCGTCCAACTGTTCAACAAACTGTTTTTCACCGTCAAACAGTTGCTCGATCTCTTCTGCCGTTAGCTTGTCTCCCGACAGTGGCCGCTGATCATAGCCCTGCTGAGTTGGGGCAACCTGCTCTGTCGCGGGTTCTCGCTGTGGCTGGCGATAGTTAGCACGGATCCGCGCGACATCAAAGGCCTGTGCAATATTGGCCTCTGGCTGATGGCTGAGATAGAAACCGTAAAATACGCTGTCTGCGCTGTCACCCGCGGACAGCGTGATTGGCTGTAGCTGTAGAGCGACATAGGCCATTTCATACTGGTAGTTCCGGTTCTCCAGCGATGGTTCAGTGACGATGGTGGGCAAGTGGCTAAACTTGTACTGCTTGGCAAAGAACTGGTAGCCATCGGTGGAGAAACCTACTGCGGGTGAGAAGCTACCGAGTTGTAGCAGGGGATTACCGGTGCTCTGTGGTAGGTTTTGCCGAGAGGATACGGTATAGCCATACTTATCAAGCGAGAAGACCTTATGATCCAGATACTGACTGCAGTAGGATTCATTGGTCTTGGTAGCACCGGCATCGGACAGTGACAGATCCTGACCGTAGATCAGATCATAGCGTAGCGCCTGTGCGCCGTGATTCTCAACCCGTACACTGTAGTAGTAAGTCTCTTCCTGCCCATGGCTAAAGGAGAGAGTAACAAAGGCGGTGAAGTCTGGAGTCGTGGTCTGCCAGATGATTTCATCCTGCGCGTTCTTATAGGTGACGAGTTGGTCATTGTGAAACAGCAGTGGGGTAACCCGCACAATACCGCTATCGTCCAACTGGCGCAGGAAGATATTGGCAATTGCCATATCCAGCCTTGGGGTGTCAAACAGGTTGAGCATGATGTCGCCGGCCAGCATGTTTTTCAACATGTTGCCCTGCATGAAGTTAAACTGCAGTACGCCGCCCTGTGCGCTGTATACGACGTTGGTGATTGACTTGGTTATCATTTAACTTGCCCTGAAGATAATTAAATATATATCCGAACGCCTTCAAGCTGCGGGATTTAACTCACCTGCAACTTAAAATTGATTAGATATAGAGAATATTTTTTTCGCTTTCTTTATCGAAAAGATGGCACTTATCCAAATTAAAAGAGAAATGGCAGGTCTCATTGATCTGGATTTCATCTTCAGGATTAGGCCGTTTACAGATGGCCTGCTGCCCCATCAAGTTAAAATAGATAAACTCATCGGAACCCATCGCATCGACTCTGATAACCGTGGCAATTAGCGCATTGGCTGCGTCTGCGGGACTGATGCTGATATCCTCAGGCCTGATCCCCAAGTCGATCTCCCGGCCCAGATAAGGCCGACTCTTAGCAATTTTATCCGCAGGCAGTGGAAAGCGATATTCGCCGCAGCGAATAACCAGTTGCTCTTGGTATTCCTCGATACGACCACTAAACATGTTCATGGCGGGCGAACCCACAAACTCCGCAACAAATTTATTTAGCGGATGGCGATAGACGTTCATTGGCCGGTCAACCTGCATGATCTCCCCCTTGCGCAGGATACAGACACGTTCACCCATGGTCATCGCCTCAACCTGATCGTGAGTGACGTAAATCATCGTGGCCGGTCTACCCGATTCGCGTAGTTGTTGATGCAACTTACTGATGCGCAGGCGCATGGAGACGCGCAGCTTAGCGTCCAGGTTGGACAGAGGTTCGTCGAATAAAAATACCGCAGGTTTTCTGACCATGGCCCGACCTAACGCCACGCGTTGGCATTGGCCGCCTGACATCTCTTTCGGCTTGCGTTGCAGCAGATCCGTGATTTCCAGTAACTCGGCGGCCTCATTGACTCGCTGAGCGATTTCAGCTTTGGTCTTCTTCGCCACCTTCAGGCCAAACGCCATATTTTCGTACACGGTCATATGCGGATAGAGGGCATAGTTTTGAAATACCATGGCAATGCCGCGATCTTTAGGCTGCACGTCATTACATTTTCTGCCCGCGATAGTGAGCTCACCGCTGGTTATTTCTTCAAGGCCAGCAATCATGCGCAACATCGTTGATTTTGCGCAGCCAGAGGGGCCAACGATCACCATGAATTCACCGTCTTTAATATCCAGATTAATATCATGCAGAACCTGCATGCCGTTTGGATATATTTTATTGACGTTATGTAACATCACTCCTGTCATCACCCACTCTCACCGCCCAATAGAAACGTTTCACTAGATTAGAGTTTGCCATGGGCCACTGTCAATATCGCGCTACATACTGACATTCCGTTACGAGATCTCTATCACGCTTTGACATCAACTTACCAATAAATTAATTAAAAACATACAGTTATATGATTGTTATTATAAAATTAGCACAAAATGTAATAAAATGTTTTGTATGTCACACTTTTCAATAAATCTCTGTGAATGCGGTTGACTCACGTTGTTTGTTGCGCAGATTATAGAAACGTTTCTACTGAATGGTTTTTAACCTAAAGTCAGGCTTATAAGGCATATTTACATGATTAATAAAAGAAAAATTGTCCTCGCCGCTATATTACTCACGGTTAATGGCGGCTTGTTCGCCCAGAGCGTCGTGATTGATCAATTAAAAGTTTCTGAGCATCTTTATCCAAAGGGATTTGAATCCGAATTTCAGAATAACCTTGATTTCTACCGTGACGGTGTGGGTGTCGATGAGAAGGCCAAAGTGCCTTACGATACGATCCGTATTGAAGGTACTGAAATTGTTAAAGGTTATTATACCAATACCACCGAGGTGGGGCTGTATCTCAATATATTAACCGAGTCGGTAAAAGCCGGTAATCTGCAGGCGTTACAACGAATTAAAGAGACATTGACCACGTTGGAGCAGGCGCCCAAGTGGAACGGGTTATTTTACTGGCCCTATGATATCCGCGACGGCAAGCTGGTAACCAATCCCGATGAGATCGTACCTGCGGTAGATAACGGTAATCTCTCGTTCGCATTGGCGGGGGTTGCCGGTGCATTTCTAGATTCGAGCGATGCGGACAAGCAAGAGATCGTGCAGCGCATTGAGGCGATACTGGACGGACAGAAACCAGGCTGGGCCGCACTGTACGACGAAAATAAAGGTCTGCTCTCCTCTGGGTGGTCGACAAAAAACAATGCGTCACTGGGATACTTCGTTGATCGCAAGGGTAATGAAAGCCGTGCTGCGGTGGCCTGGGCGGTGCTGGCGACTAAAGATATGGGAGCCAAAGCATTACCGGTTAGTGCGTTCAGTAAAATGGAGCTCTATACCCAACGCTATGAAATAAACGGCAAGCAATACAACCCGCTGCTGACTTGGGATGGCGCTTATTTCCAGATGATGATGCCGCAAATATGGCTGAATGAGCGTGAACTGATGCCTAACTACGGCATTGTTGAGGATCACACCTTTATTCAAAAAGTCTATGCCAGCAAGCACGGCATTCCAATGGTCTCTTCCTCCGCTACCACGGATAACGCTTACCATTCCTTCGGTGTGCCACAGCTTTCCGAGAGCAAAGTGCGCTTCAAGAATAAAATCGATGATGGGTATACCGGTACGCCGCACGCAATAGCACTCTCCTATATCGTCGATCCTGCCGGAGCGATCAGCGCATTAAAGAAACTGAAGCAGGCTTATCCGAATATCGAATCCCCGTATGGCTGGTATGACGCTGTCGATAGCAACGGCAAGATCTCAAAAAATATCCTTTCCCTTGATGTTGGCATGTTTGTTGGCGCTTTTCTGGCGAAAGAGATCAATGCCGATGTTGAAAAATACCTACAAAGCAAGGGCGATATGGAGCTGCTAAAAGAGATGTATCAGTCCTACGTTCCCAATAATTACAAACCATTGGATGGTCTCTCCAGCTCTTCTCTGCACTGATGACTACCGACGCCCAATTACCCTAATGCCACCTCTCGGTTCACCAGAGCAGAGGATGGCATTGCCCCCATTTCGCGATGATAGAATAAGGATTACAGGCATGAAGAGATTGTTACTGTCGGCGCTGTTGATCACACCTGGCACTTTGCTGGCAGCCGATGCTCAGGAGCTCCCGCTGCTCAGTGGCGGCGATACGCCGACCATTAAGAACTCCAACCTAGACTTGTTCGGTGTTTCCAGAGACTTCGGCGATATTATATTTATCGACGATGACCGGACAGTGAACAATTCCGCGCCGAAAAGAACCCGCGTCTTTACCGGGTATGAGTATGAAAATATCAAGTTTTCCAATCACCCAGCGCAACTGTATAGCACACTGGTGTTTGCTGATGGTTCAACCAAGATTACCGACAGTTTTAGCATGGGTTATGTGCTACGTGAGACCACGATTTACGACGGCCCACGTAATAATGCATTTGCCGGCTCCGATAAATCGCGCCGTGACTCTTTTATGGAAATTCAGTTGCTGCCGAAATATATCAACTGGGTTAACGAGAACTTGAGTTACGGTGCCGAATTTGGCTACGAGCGTTTTACTGATGCCAAAGATGCGCCAGAAAAGCAGATGTACCATATTCGCCCAGAGATAAATCTGGGGTTCGGCCGTAATTTCCTGCATCTCAATGCCGAATTGGGCTGGATAGACAGAACTGACCGCGGCGCTTATATCGAAACCGAACCACTGTACCTCTATCGCGTTACCGATAATTTTAATATTGGCGCAAAGGCCTATTACCACGCTGAAGATAACGACTACCGCTGGCGCGAGACGGCAATTCGCCCGTTGATACAGTATCGCTTCGCTAACAGTACCTATCTGGAACTGCGCTGGGAGATCGGTGGTATTCGTACTCATGACGGCAGTGGTTATAACTACAACAATTACGGTTTATATACCGAAATCCCCTTCAACCCGACGATATCCTTTATGGCCGACCTGCAATATAAGGATCAAAAACAGCATCGGGGTAATGAATGGTCGTGGGGCGATAAAGAAGATATTTTCGCCAAAGTCGGCTTTATCCTTAATTTCTAAGCGTCCACATCCTTTTACTAACGATAAAAAATATTGGGCTAATATTTGGGGAATTACCTATGAGTAACCATAAGATCTGGCGTTTATCTGCCGTTGCTGTTGCTTTACTGATTAGCGGTAATAGCTATGCCGATCAGACCTTCCACTTCGCTCAGCAACCGCATAACACGGGCGATCATACTGTGATCGCCGCACCAGAGGTCAATAACTTTTCATTGGCAGATCTGACCGCCAACGCAGAAGGGCAAGCAGTGGATGCGACCAACGCAGGCGCGCTGTCGCTGCGGGTTGAACCCACTCAGGGTGACGCTCAGGCGAATGGCGTACTGGTCACCTCCGGCACCTTTACTAATCAGGCTCATGGCTCGATCACCGTGAGTGCCAGCAGTCAGGATCAACATGCTGTTGCCAGCGGGTTGCAGGCAACGGATGCCTATTGGTCCACTCTGCGTAATCAGGGTAGCATCAGTGCCACGAGCAACAGCCTACACGGCAGTGCAGAGGCCTATGGTATCCAGGCTGGCCTGGCCTTTTCCGATGCCGCCGGGGATCACTACGGTGACCATATGATGCTGAGCAACGAGGGTGTAATGCAGGTGAGTGCCACGGCCGAGCAGGACGCCTTTGCCAGCGGCATCTATACCAATGCCGGTAATGGCGTGGTCAACAATGGTCGTCTGGATGTCAGTGCTCATGCCAGTGCTGGCGATGCGCGGGCAACCGGCCTGCATACCCTCTCTGCCAACCCAGGCGTCGATCCCGATCCATGGAACCCAGCTAACCCCACTCATCTGATGAGCAACAATGGCTCGTTGTCAGTCACGGCCAGCGGTAACAATGCGACCGCAAGCGCGATCAGTACCGAGGGCGAAGGGGTCTACATCTACAACAACGGTACACTGATCGTTGATGCATTTAGCGATAGTGCGCAGGGCAGTGCATCCGCCTATGGTATTCATGTGCTCAACGGTAGTGCCACGATCAACTCCAGCGGCAGAATTTTGGCGACAGCCACCGGCGGAAGCCAACAGCAAGCCTATGAAGTGATGGCCGACGGTTCGGTAGTTAATATTGAACGCTATACACTCGCCTTGGGCAATGAGACACCGTGGGCGGTCAGTAATGGCGGTTCGATCGTGCTGGGTAACGGTACGCAAGGGGCCGATCTGGTGCTGATGGCTGGGCAGGCCAGTGAAGGTTTCGCCTATGGCAAAGAGTACAGCTTGAACAATCTGGCTTACGATACCACCACCGGCCAGCAGAGTACGGTGGGGGGGGCTATTGCTGGGTTGTACGGTATTACGCCTGATATCAAGGTGATTCACAGCGGTGGCGGCAGTAGTTCGTTGGGATCTGCCGCACTGGTGTATGCACCGGATGTCTCTCATGCCGGAGTCTCCGCATTGGCACAGCGTTCTTCCATGGAGCAGGCATCCAATATTATCTCCTCGCAACTGCATGGTCAGTTGGTAGGTAACGCAGGCTGTAACCAGAAGTTAGAGAGTGCCGATAGCTGCGTCTTTATCACACCTTATGCTGGTGAGTACCGTCGTGATCCCGTCACCTCCGGTTACAGCGGTCAACGCTATGGGGTACTGCTTGGTCAGAACCAACATTTTGGCGATTTCCAGCTTGGCTGGCACGGCGGCTATGAGAGTGCCAGCACCGATTTTAATGGTACCTCTGTAGGGCGTAAGGAGGAGATCAATACGCTGATGCTGGGGGTTCAGGGCGGAATGAAGCTCTCTGAAAGTCTGTTTATTGCGGCGACCAGTACGTGGTTCAGCAGTGACACCGATTACAGTGACAGTAATACCTACTACGGCGTGGGCAGCCAGAGCGGCAGCTATGATAGCAGCGGCCTCTATACCGATATCTCCGTGGGTAATAGCTGGCAGTTGAATCGCAACTATGCCATGACGCCGATGGTCGGGCTGACGCATATCTGGCAGCAACGCGATGGCTATACTGTCTCATCCAATAACAGCAACTATGATCTTATCGACACCCGCTATAGCAGCTACAGCGACCATGCAGTCGCTCTCCATGCTGGAGTACGTCTCGATGGTCGCTATCCACTAACCAACGAGACACTGCTTAAGCCGTTCTTTAATGTCGGGCTGCAACAGATGTTGTATGGCGATGAGATCACCATCGATCAGAGTATCCCTAATTCGCAGGTAGTTGGCGTAAGCACCAAGGATAAAAACACTCAGGGAACCTTCGATCTGGGTATGGCACTGGTAAGCGATAACGGTGTGTCTGCCAGCCTACAGCTATCGGGCATGGTCAATAGTGATCGTCAGGATTTCACCGGCTGGGCAAATCTGGGCTGGGCGTTCTAGAGGACTGGGCGCTGGCAGCGGAAATTAACTTATATCGCCGCCACCAGCGCACTGGGTATAACGGTAAAAAAGCGGATAACGGACACACTGTGGCCTAAAATAAACGCTCCAAATGCCTCAAACCCCTTTCTTTACCTATAGGCATCAGTGATAGCGTCTTCCTATAAAAAATGCATAAAAGACGCTTCACTTTATCCCTATCAGCACGCCCCTGACAGGGTTTTATTTTTTGCCATTACACTGCGAGATTAAAGCTCAAGCTCTTTTTGCAATAAGGCCGCAATGGCCTCGCTGCTATTGGCACTCACCAACGCACTACGGAACTCCTCATGCATAATACGGCGTGCAAGACGTGAGAAAATACGCATATGTTGATCGCCAGCCGCGTGTTTATTTAGCGTTAACATAATAATAAATTGTGCCTCTTCATCACCCCATGTTACCGGCTCAGACAGGCGCGCCACACTAATGGTGGATTGTTCGATATGTTCAGATTTGCTATGAGGGATAGCGAAACTGAAACCTAAACCGGTGGAGAATACAGCCTCTCTTGCCCACAGATCGGCCTCCAATTTTCGCGGGTAACGGCAACGGCCTGCCAGCAATAAGTTGTCAGTCATCCCTTTAATGACCTCTTCCTTGCTACGCCAGTCACTATTTAGCGTGATGCATTGCGGCGTTATCAACGGTGCATCCTGTAACGTCATGCGGAACTGGGCTAGAAGGTGCTCAACTTCCAATGAGGTACGACAATCCATCGCCTGATTTAACAACTGGCGACAGGCACGGCTATCAAGCAGTGACAAGCGGGCTTTCGTTGCCAAGATAGACGGCGCACTCATACTCAGTTCATCGAGCCCCAATCCAACCAATAAAGGGAGTACCGAGCCTTTCGCCCCTAATTCACCGCACAATCCAATCCATTTCCCCTGACGATGAACCGCCTGAACCACATAATCCAGAGCGCGAAGGAAAGCCGGGTTCAAACTATTATAGTGACGCGTCACCTTGGCATTATCACGGTCTACGGCGAGCAAGTACTGCGTTAAATCGTTGCTACCAATACTGAAGAAATCAATTTCCTCACAACACTGATCGATAATGAACATCACCGATGGCACTTCCAGCATGATGCCCAATGGAATTTTTTCATCGAAAGGGATGTGATCGGCACGCAGGGTTTGTTTTACCTCTGCCAACTGCTCTTTAATCCAAAGGATCTCTTCCATGGAGGAGATCATCGGGATCATGATTTTCAGCGAGCCATGGGCTGAAGCCCGTAAAATGGAACGTAGCTGGGTACGGAACAACGTAAGGTATTCTTCATAAATACGTACCGCCCGGTAACCGAGGAATGGATTATTCTCGGCGGGAATATTTAAATACTCTACGGGCTTGTCGCCACCGATATCCATCGTGCGCACAATAATACTGCGCCCTCCTGCTGCCTCTAGCGCCTGACAGTAAATGTTGTATAGCTTATCTTCGCTAGGGGCGCTGGGGCGATCCATATACAGCATTTCAGTACGAAATAAGCCAATGGCCTCAGCCCCATTCGCGAATGCGGCGGCAGATTCCACAGAATGGGCAATATTCGCCGCCACTTCGATACGGACACCGTCAATAGTCTTGCCTTCTTGAGACAACCAGGCACGTTGTTGCTCACGAAGTTGTACTTGCAAGTCGTCTTCTTGTTGATAATAGCGCCTCACGGTGTCATTGAGTTCAACGACCAAAAGACCTGCATTGCCATCAATTTGCACCTGCTGCCCTATCCAAGGTGATAAAGCATTGATATCCATTCCCACCAGCGTTGGGATATTGAAAGAACGCGCCAGGATCACCGTATGAGAGGTCGTCCCCCCATTCCGCAGTATCAAACCTTTTAATAACGATTTATCCAGCTCAAGGAATTGGCTGGGCGTGAGCTCATCAGCCATGCAGATAGCCACTTGAGTTAACTGGCCCGGCGCGGGGAAACGAGACTCACCATAGATATGTTGTAATAACTGAAAGCAGACATCCCGAACATCCAGAACACGCTCTTGCAGATAGCAACTACCAGATTGTTCAAATTGAGCACAAAAATGATCGGCTGTCGCGATAACTGCTTGGGCGCAACTCAAACCGGTTAAGACACCGCCCAGTAAGTGTTGATGTAGCGAGATGTCGCTGGCCAAAGAGCGATGCGCTTCCAGAATAGCACTCGCCGTACCGTCATTATCCAGTAACCGCAATTCGAGGGTTCTAACCAATTGCTTTAAACCGCGATCCAATTCAGATTGTTCGTTTTCGATACATTGTGTCGCTGGAATCTCACCTAAATCATGAAAATCCAAAGACTTAAGATGTATCAGGGCACCACCGGCACTCCCCTCGCAAACGGTGCGAGCACGTAAAAATGTGGGCTTAAGGTTTAATAGCGATTCCGGGATATTCTGGCTTTCCATTTCCGTTGCTTTAGGCAGCGGAGTATCACAATGAGGGAATTCATCACGTATAAATAGGCTCAGTTGCTCATAAGCCTGTAGCTCATCAATACCATTGACAAGAATATGACACTCATCCCCTTGAAGAGTATTGGTGCCAATCAACGCAAGTGCGCTTTTAGCGTCCCCACGGCGATCAGTTCGTACATTGTGCCATTCAATCATTGAAGCAAAGGTATTACAGAGAATTTCAACCTGACTGGCTGGTCGGGCATGAACTCCGTTGGATAAATCACAGGTAAATTTAATAACAAGAGCCATGATGCTTCCCTGATGAGATTAATTAATTGTTTACAGGTTAAAAAATCTGTTCGCATTAAGCTATGTGACAAAACTGCCAAATGCTGGACAAATGTAATCAATTGGAGTTTTCGTGTTCGATGTCACAAGTTGCGACTTTTCGCGGTATTCACGGTAACGCGGGAAACATTTGAGTGGGATCTCATTTTTTTGGTTGTATTACAAAAGTCCAGTAAATGTTCTTTTTCTCTTCTGTTTTCCTTGAAGGCTAAGGCCTATTGTTTAACACATTGAGCACATGAAAAAACGACACAACCTCTGGAGCTAACGTATGAATGAGTTGGTGCAAATACTAAAAAATACTCGCCAGCACCTTATGACCGGTGTGTCTCATATGATCCCTTTCGTGGTCTCTGGTGGCATTCTTTTGGCTATATCCGTCATGCTATACGGGAAGGGAGCTGTACCCGATGTTGCTACTGACCCAAACTTGAAAAAGCTTTTTGACGTAGGTGTTGCCGGTTTAACACTGATGGTCCCATTCTTAGCGGCCTATATAGGCTATTCCATTTCTGAACGTGCGGCGCTGGCACCTTGTGCTATCGGTGCCTGGGTTGGTAATAGCTTCGGTGCAGGGTTCTTTGGCGCGCTTATTGCCGGGATGATCGGCGGGATTATCGTATATTACTTGAAAAAAATTCGCGTCCCAAAAGTGCTTCGCTCGGTGATGCCAATATTTGTGATCCCCATTATTGGTACCTTCATTACTGCCGGGATAATGATGTGGGGGCTTGGCGAGCCTGTCGGTGTATTGACCGCCAATCTGACACATTGGCTACAAGGAATGCAGCAAGGAAGTATTTTGTTACTAGCCGCAATCATGGGCTTGATGCTGGCATTTGATATGGGTGGGCCGGTCAACAAAGTTGCCTATGCTTTTATGTTGATTTGCGTTTCACAAGGCATTTATACCGTCGTCGCCATTGCAGCGGTTGGGATTGCAGTCCCGCCTTTAGGTATGGGACTTGCCACACTCATTAATCGTAAAAACTTTACCATTGAAGAGCGAGAAGCCGGAAAAGCGGCACTGGTTATGGGTTGTGTCGGCATCACAGAAGGCGCGATCCCCTTTGCGGCCTCAGATCCGTTACGCGTTATTCCTTCCATTATGTTTGGTGCCGTATGCGGAACGGTCACCGTCGCCTTATTCGGTGCGCAATGTTATGCCGGATGGGGGGGACTCATCGTTTTACCGGTTGTTGATGGCAAGTTAGGTTATATCGCCGGGCTGGCCGTTGGTGCCATTGTGACTGCATTGTGTGTCAATTTGCTGAAGTCCATGACGCGTAAAAATCAATTGATTATTCAGACGAAAGAAGATGACTTCGATATAGATTTTGAAATTAAGTAACTCATCACAAGGAATATTCCATGACCAAGATTATTGCGGTAACCGCATGCCCATCAGGTGTTGCTCATACATATATGGCGGCAGAAGCATTGGAAAGTGCAGCAAAAGCCAAAGGTTGGGAGGTTAAAGTCGAAACGCAAGGCTCTATTGGCCTGGAAAATGAGCTAACCCCAGCTGAAATCGCTGATGCTGATATGGTCATTCTGACAAAAGATATTGGTATTAAGTTTGAAGAACGTTTTGTGGGTAAAACAATCGTGCGAGTCAATATTAGTGACGCCGTAAAACGAGCTGACGCGATAATGAATAAAATAAGCACTCATCTTTCTCAAAATACGTAATGTTTTTTTGCTATATCACCCGTTCGTCCTTTTAAATAAAGGAGGTTGTTTTGAATAATCGAACTCAACGTCTTAAAAGCGCACTCTTTTCCAACCCGCGAGAAATTTCGTTGGAACGCGCGATACTCTATACCTCCAACCATAAACAAACGGAAGGCGAACCGGTTATCATCCGCCGCGCTAAAGCCACGGCGCATATCCTCGATCATGTCAATATCACCATTCGAGATGATGAATTGATTGCCGGCAACCGCACGGTAAAACCGCGAGCCGGGATCATCTCACCCGAAATGGACCCTTATTGGCTGCTGAAAGAACTGGATCAGTTCCCAAGTCGACCACAAGATCGTTTTGAAATCAGCGAAGAAGATAAATGTATTTATCGCGAGCAGCTTTACCCCTATTGGGAAAAACGCTCAATGAAAGATTTTATCAACGGCCAAATGACTGATGAGGTGAAGACAGCGGTCAATACACAAATTTTTAGCATTAACCAGACAGATAAAGGACAGGGTCACATTATTATCGACTACCCACGTCTGCTGAATAACGGCCTTTCTGCACTGATTGAAGACATGACACATCATTGTCATGAGCAACCCGATAATCACTTCTTTAAAGCCGCATTGATTCTTCTTGAGGCCTCACAACGCCATATTTTACGCTACGCTCTTTTGGCCGATGAAATAGCTGAAGCCTGCACAGATCCTGTTCGTCGTGAAGAACTACAGCAAATGGCCGCTATCGCGCGTCATAATGCGGTTCATCGGCCTGAAGAGTTCTGGCAAGCCTGTCAGCTGTTCTGGTACATGAACGTGATTTTACAGTATGAATCCAATGCCAGTTCACTGTCGTTAGGCCGTTTTGACCAATATATGCTCCCGTATTATCAAACATCACTCAACCGAGGACATACTCCTGCTTTTCTGCAAGAACTGCTGGAGTCATTGTGGGTGAAATGCAACGACATCGTGTTATTACGCTCAACAGGTAGCGCCCGTTATTTTGCCGGGTTCCCAACCGGTTATACCGCATTACTGGGCGGCGTAACCGAAAATGGCCGCAGTGCGGTTAATGTCCTCTCTTTCCTTTGTTTAGAGGCGTATCAACATGTTCAACTACCACAACCTAATTTAGGTGTGCGCATCAATGAACTTATTGACCGCCCATTCCTGAGAAAAACAGTGGAAACCATTCGGTTGGGCACCGGTATTCCACAAATATTTAATGATGAGGTGGTGATCCCCGCCTTCCTGAATCGAGGTGTTTCGTTAGAGGATGCGCGCGATTATGCCGTTGTGGGCTGTGTAGAACTGTCAATCCCAGGTAAAACCTATGGATTACATGATATTGCCATGTTCAATTTACTCAAAGTCATGGAAATCACGATACATGAAAATGCAGGGAATCATGAGATTACCTATGAAGCATTACTGGCCCAAATTCGAGAAAAAATCCGTTACTACATCAGGTTAATGGTTGAAGGCAGTAACATCTGTGATATTGGTCATCGTGACTGGGCTCCGGTTCCTCTACTTTCGTCATTTATCGATGACTGCATCATCAAAGGGAAAGATATTACCGCAGGAGGGGCGCGTTACAACTTCTCTGGTGTGCAAGGTATTGGTATTGCCAATCTAAGTGACTCGTTACATGCACTAAAAGGCATGGTGTTTGAACAAAATCGCATGAGTTTTGATGAACTGATTAACGTCCTTAACGCCAATTTTGCTACCCCGGAGGGTGAAAAAATTCGGGCGCGGCTGATTAACCATTTCGATAAATACGGTAATGATATTGATCAGGTGGACAATATTAGCGCTGATCTGCTGCGCTTTTACTGTAAAGAAGTTGAGAAATACACCAATCCACGTGGGGGCCAGTTTACGCCAGGTTCGTATACCGTCTCTGCGCATATTCCTCTTGGCTCTGTCGTGGGTGCAACACCCGATGGTCGTTTTGCAGGGGAACAATTAGCCGATGGTGGCCTTTCGCCCATGCTCGGTCAGGATGGGCAAGGTCCAACCGCAGTGCTGAAGTCAGTCAGTAAGTTGGATAATTATTTACTGTCAAACGGGACGCTGCTAAATGTGAAATTCACACCATCAACATTAGCCGGTGAACAAGGGCTAAATAAACTTGCCGATTTCTTACACGCATTCACCAAGTTGAAATTGCAACATATCCAATTCAATGTGGTTAATGCTGATACGCTTCGAGAAGCACAGCAACGGCCTAAGGATTTTGCAGGGCTTGTGGTGCGCGTTGCGGGATACAGTGCCTTCTTTGTTGAGTTATCGAAGGAGATCCAAGATGATATCATCCGCCGCACTGCACATCAGCTGTAAAGTCATGACAAGACGCGCCAATACTGCGCGCATCTTCAATATCCAACGTTATTCACTCAATGATGGGCAAGGTATTCGGACGGTCATTTTTTTTAAAGGTTGTCCACATAAATGCCCGTGGTGCGCAAATCCTGAATCGCTCTCACCCAAGATTGAAATAGTCCGCCGAGAGAGTAAATGCTTACATTGCGCTTCCTGCCCAAACGATGTCGATGAATGCCCTTCTGGGGCATTAGAACGTATCGGTCGTGATGTGACGCTGGATGAACTTGAGCATGAAATATTAAAAGACGAGATCTTCTTTCGCACATCAGGGGGGGGTGTAACACTCTCGGGAGGTGAAGTGCTTATGCAGGCAAAATTTGCTACCCAATTTCTAAAACGCATACGCCAATGGGGAATTAAAACGGCCATTGAAACGGCGGGCGATGCACCAGCAAAGCGATTATTACCTTTAGCCCAACAGTGCAATGAGGTTTTATTCGACTTAAAAATTATGGATGAAAAGCAGTCGCAAGATATATTGAATATAAACTTAGTCCGAGTACTGGATAATTTACGCTTACTGGTGGCAGAAGGAATTACGGTGATCCCTCGTTTACCCTTAATTCCAGGTTACACCCTCAGTGAGGAAAATGTTCAGCGTGTCTTGGCTATCCTGGCACCGCTAAACTTGATTGAATTGCATCTTTTGCCCTTTCATCAATATGGCGAGCCTAAATATAGGTTATTAGGTCAGGCTTGGGCGATGAAAGAGGTTGCTACGCCGGTCCCTGCAGCAATTAATCAGCTTAAATTACTTGTTGAAGCTTCAGGCTATCGGGTTACGATTGGTGGGTAAAACAAATTCAATGGGCATAGTGACAATATGAACCTCAATCTGATTGCAGTGACGGCCTGTGTAAGTGGGGTAGCACATACCTACATGGCAGCCGAACGCCTGGAAAAATTATGCCATCAAGAAAAATGGAGCATCAAGATCGAAACCCAAGGCGCTTTAGGCATTGAGAATACGTTAACATCAGAAGATGTTAAATGCGCAGATGTGGTTTTACTGATCACCGATATTGAAATTGATGGCGGGGAACGATTTGCCCATTCGCGATCAATTAAGATGAGCATTAGCTCTTTTCTACTCACGCCACACAAGACCATCGAAATGATTAAACAAATATCAACGTTGTCCCCTACAACGCAGATCAATATTATTTAGCTTTTTAGGTAATGGCTATGGTGTTGACGTCGATATTCTGACGGAGAACGCCCGGTATTTTTACGAAAAACACGACAAAAATAATTACTGTCCGTAAAGCCACATGAGTGAGCAATTTCTTTTATTTTCGCGTCATAGGTTTTCAATAACTCTTTTGCCTGTTCCAGACGAACATGATTAAGATATTCATTAAATCCAATAGATCCTGACTTATTAAATAAATGTGAGAGGTAATTTGGTGAGATATAAAACTTATTCGCTACAGACTCTCGGGTAAGTTCTGATTTAAAATTATTATCAATAAATTCTCTTATTGCCTCAAAAAGAGCCCAACTACGAGATGCCGTATGGATTTGCTTTCCTAACAGGT
This sequence comes from Yersinia similis, assembly GCF_001053095.1. Taxonomy (GTDB): domain Bacteria; phylum Pseudomonadota; class Gammaproteobacteria; order Enterobacterales; family Enterobacteriaceae; genus Yersinia; species Yersinia similis. Next base: position 53,573 of record NZ_CGBP01000032.1, read on the forward strand.
CAGTGCAATGACTGAGCAACCCATTCACGATAAAATTGGCCGTTTTTTGCGCGTCAGGTTGTATCATTATTTCATTTAATGCTTTAAGCAAATATGACCCGACACGGGGACCAAGGCGCGCAATGTTTGTTCTACCAAGCCTCTCTAATTTATATCCATCCCAACGTTGGATACTAAACCCAATTTGCTGCTTGCCAAAAAGAATACTTAATGTTGACGCGGGTTCATCCCATACCGAGAAATTCCAACTGTTTGACGGAATATATAATACATCGTTTTTATGCAGAATATTATCCGGTTTATGCAAGCATAACTCTGACAAATGACCATCAAGAATAATTTCCAAACGTGTAAAATTAACTTGAAAGGCCAAAGGGGGAACATTTTTTATATTATCAGGGAATCTTATTCTATTGGTATTTTTTGTGAAAAAAGTAATTTTCTCCGCCAACTGTTCAATATTCATAGATAACATTCTCTTTATATATATTATTTTTCATTATCACATAATTGACTGACCATACTATCCTGATTTTTGATAAAAACCCCAGTTAATTCTATGTCAACTGGGGTTTTTATATGGGTTTATAACTTGCAGCATTATTACTGTTCAATCATCTTCAAAGGGAGTCGTCGACTTATAAAACATCCAATAGCCATTTCTGTGCTGGCGTTAAACGGCTCGTGGTTTCAGGTTTTAGCCATTTACGTTGATCCTGTTGCGCGATATCAGCACGGTCAATATACAGCCCATGTAGTACTCTACGACGCGTACCGATAAGGTTAGTTGTCCCACCGTGCCAGGTATGCGCGTTATAAATCATAACACTACCTGCTGGTGCTGCGAAAATCACTTCATCCGGATGCGATAATCCCGGATCGGCCATGATATCTTCCGGTAACTCAGGGCGCAGGTGAGTACCGGGAATAATACGCGGCGCACCATTTTCAGCGCTGAGATCATCTATTGCCCAAATAGTGTTCACTAAGTGCACTTTAGGAAAATCAGTACGTTCTTTTTTCCAGTCAGCATGCAAAGGCTGATGACCACCACCATGTAATGCTTCACGGGAATTCAAACTGGATATTTTAAATTCTCCCTGAAAGACATAACGGCAAGCTGAAAGTATCAGCGGATGAGACCAGACCTTTTCCCATACAGTACCTTTATTAATGAGATTTGCTATCCGGGTTGCCGTTGCTTCTTGATGATGTTCAATGGCCAGATTATTCCCTTCTTTCTGTACAATATTATCAATGGTATTACGCATATCCTCCAACCAGTCAGGATCAATAACATTTTTAATAACGGTATACCCTTTAGTATTAAGTTCTTTAATAACATTTTCAGGCAACTCGACCGTTGCACCTAACGCATTCAAATACATTTCAGATTGGGTTTTCATCGCGGATCCTGTTATTTACGTTCTATTAACATAGTTAAAAAGATACAAGATCATCACCCGAAAATATGTATGTGAATTGTACGATATACTGGATATTTGTGATGTGAAACCTAAGGTGTGATGCAGTGCATAAATCCAGATTTCTTGTTTTTTGGGGATAATACAGCATGAAAACTTCTATCTCTTTTTATTGTCAGTGAGCTGCTGACCAGCCCTTTTTTAGTCCCGGTATGATTGCGCTGCTCGTCATGCTGTTCGGTCTGGGTGGTTAAGGTGACATCGCCACCTGCCGCCAGTTTCAACGCGCCATCCGTTTGCACCGCGCTGGCACTGAGGGTGATATCGTTTGCTGTCTGCAGATTGATATCGCCCGTGGCGTTCAACTGGCTGCCGAGGAGCGTTTCATCATAGAGATTGACCGAGCTGGTATGGCGCTTGCTTGAGGATCCACCGGTAACAGACAGGCTGTTGGTGGCCGCGCTGAGAGTAATATTCTGCGCCTGCACATCGATGGTACCGGCATTCACCCGCGCCCCCACGGC
>NZ_CGBP01000033.1 GCF_001053095.1 Yersinia similis
GACACTGCCAGGCATCAAATTTAGTTGTGCTGATATGGCTCAGTTGGTAGAGCGCACCCTTGGTAAGGGTGAGGTCCCCAGTTCGACTCTGGGTATCAGCACCAGTTATATGGATTAAATTCGGCAGTAGTTGAAAAGAATTTACCTGGCGGCAATAGCGCGGTGGTCCCACCTGACTCCATGCCGAACTCAGAAGTGAAACGCCGTAGCGCCGATGGTAGTGTGGGGTCTCCCCATGCGAGAGTAGGACACTGCCAGGTATCAAATAAACAGAAAGGCCATCCATTAGGGTGGCCTTTTTTGTTTTTGTAATCCTTCCTTAAATAGTTTTAACAAAACTCTAGTGACTCGCTCTTGAGTGGTGAAGCGATGAGAATAGGTCGAGAGGAGTAAAGCGTTCATATATAGCGCAACTCCAGTCTCCATCAACGCTCTTTTTATGTAGAAAGTATGGCGTATTTACGATCTACCTATTATCACCATTGATAACAAACCTGTTTTATCGTTCGCTGAACGAAGGGATTACTGCATCCAGAGCCAGAGCCAGAGGCACTTCGGTGGCTTACGGCACTACTGCCCCAACAGCACGTTTTCCCTTCATTTGATTTTGTTAGTAGTGAATCGTCCCGCTTCTCACAGATACTTTGTTGCCACACAATTGCCGCCAAATGGGCAATATGATTCCGATAAAAAATGTCACTGATGAGTTTAAAATTTAAGCTGTTAACAGACATACTATGCTGGTGTTGACACTAATGGGTATCCTGAAGTTGATAGTTTTACCCAAACAATATATGCGATAAACAACGTTATATACGATAAGTAATTTGAAACCATTCTCTAGTGCTCCCCCTATTTCGTCTTATATAAACTCACTGTAATGAACTCACCGCCGCGATGAAACATTTTCAGGTTGTTACAGTTCGCTCGACTTTTCATCTAGGATCCGCTATCTTCAGGCATCTAGAAGTCTAAACGTATAAATGGATATATTGAGGATGTAGGCATGCCAATTCGGGTTCCTGATGAATTACCTGCGGTGAGTTTCTTGCGCAATGAGAATGTTTTTGTGATGGCTTCATCGCGTGCTAAAACTCAGGAAATTCGTCCCCTGAAGGTATTGATTTTAAATCTAATGCCTAAAAAAATTGAGACGGAAAATCAATTCCTGCGTTTACTCTCTAACTCACCACTTCAGGTCGATATTCAATTGCTCAGGGTAGATAGCCGTGAGTCTAAAAATACGCCTACGGAGCATCTGAATAACTTCTATTGCGATTTTGAAGATATTCAGGACCAGAACTTTGATGGCTTGATCGTAACCGGCGCTCCTCTGGGTTTAGTCGATTTCTGTGATGTGGCTTATTGGCCACAAATTGAACGCATTATTGCTTGGGCAAAAGAGCATGTGACATCAACTCTATTTGTATGTTGGGCGGTGCAGGCTGCGTTAAATATCTTGTATGGCATCCCGAAGATGACGCGCGAGGTCAAACTTTCTGGTATCTATCAGCATCAGACACTCGAACCGCTGGCATTATTGACACGTGGTTTTGATGAAACATTCCTGGCTCCTCATTCCCGCTATGCTGATTTTCCCGTTGAAGTCCTTCAACAATATACTGACTTGGATATCTTAGTGTCATCAGAAGAGGCTGGCGCTTATCTGTTTGCCAGTAAAGATAAGCGGGTGGCTTTTGTCACCGGTCATCCTGAGTATGATGTCGATACGCTAGCGGGTGAATATCAGCGTGATCTGGCTGCAGGTCTTAACCCACAAATCCCTCTTAATTATTTCCCTTCTGACGATACATCGTTACGACCAAAAGCATCATGGCGCAGTCATGGGCATCTGCTGTTTGCCAATTGGCTCAACTATTACGTTTACCAAATTACGCCATTTGATTTGCGACATATGAATCCTACCCTTGATTGATTTTTGTCCCTTCTAGATTTTCATCATAGCGTAGATGCTAATTATGGCGGCTGAATCGAGGCCGCCTATTATTTTCTTCCCTTCTCATTACCTTTTTTCCTTCCTAAATCTGGTCCGATCTCTTTTTTAAACAATGAGTTATAGCCCTTATAAATCAGAAATGGAACCTGATTCCTATCATTGCTAATTTCACCAAAATGTTAACTGCATGATAAATAAAGATTAAAAAAATATTTTCCATAAAAATGGAAATCGTTTTTGATTTTATTAATTAATTGATTATTCTTATTTCTGTCGGGTGAAAAATAACCATAAAACTCTGCCTTTTTTACTGGCAGGGACACGTTACCTGATGATAATCCAAGAGTGACGCGAGGTCAGCGTTGAGGTGGCAGTAGTTACATTGGGAAGGGGAATAGCAATGAGACAACAGTTAGCTGGCACGGAGTTAGTTTTCACCCAGCCTTTTAATGCTGCTGAGCGGCAGGTTTTACCGGATAAAGCTATCGAGTTTCTAACCGAATTGGTGGTGAAATTTAGCGAATCGCGTAACAAACTCCTTGCCACAAGGGCATCTTGGCAGCAAACCATCGATCAGGGGGCGTTACCCGATTTTATTTCGGAAACGAATTCCATTCGTGATGGTAATTGGAAAATCCAAGGTATTCCTGCTGATTTACGCGATCGTAGAGTTGAGATCACCGGGCCAGTAGAACGGAAAATGGTGATCAATGCGCTTAATGCCAACGTAAAAGTTTTTATGGCGGATTTTGAAGATTCGCTGGCACCCTGTTGGGATAAAGTGATTGATGGTCAAATTAATCTGCACGATGCGGTGAAAGGGACAATTTCCTATACGAATGAATCGGGCAAGGTCTATCAGTTAAAATCTAATCCCGCGGTATTGATTGCACGCGTTCGTGGCCTGCACTTACCGGAAAAACATGTTAAATGGCAGGACGAGGCGATCTCTGGTGGTTTATTCGATTTCGCTTTGTATTTCTACCATAACTATCAGCAACTGCTGGCGAAGGGCAGCGGCCCTTATTTCTATTTGCCGAAGATGCAGTCATACCAGGAAGCGGCTTGGTGGAGCGATGTGTTCAGTTTTACCGAGCAGCGCTTTGGTCTACCGCAAGGCACCATTAAGGCTACGGTATTAATTGAGACGTTACCCGCCGTATTCCAAATGGATGAAATTCTCTACCACCTGCGCCACCACATTGTTGGCCTGAATTGTGGGCGCTGGGACTATATCTTCAGCTATATAAAGACATTGAAAAATCACAGTGATCGCGTGTTACCGGATCGCCAGTCAGTCACGATGAATAAACCGTTTCTCAGCGCCTATTCCCGTTTATTGATCAAGACATGCCATAAACGTGGCGCTCTGGCGATGGGGGGAATGGCAGCATTCATCCCGGATAAAGACGCAGAAAAGAATAAGTTGGTGTTGGATAAAGTTCGTGCCGACAAAGAGTTAGAAGCCAGTAACGGTCACGATGGAACTTGGGTGGCACATCCGGGCTTGGCAGATACGGTGATGGATGTTTTTAACAAAGTATTAGGTTCTCGGCCTAATCAATTAGAGGTTAGTCGAGAACAGGATAAACCTATCACCGCTGCTGAGTTGCTGGAACCTTGTTCTGGCGAACGCACTGAAGCAGGGATGCGGGCCAATATCAGAGTCGCGGTGCAATACATTGAAGCATGGATATCAGGTAATGGTTGTGTGCCGATTTATGGCTTGATGGAGGATGCGGCTACTGCAGAGATTTCCCGCACTTCTATCTGGCAGTGGATACATCATCAGAAAAGCCTCAGTAATGGCCAGACGGTGACTAAAGAGCTGTTCCGTAGCATGTTGAGTGAAGAAATGCAGGTTGTGAAGCTTGAGCTTGGCGCAGAGCGTTTTGATTGCGGGCGGTTTGAAGAAGCTGCACGTTTGATGGAGCGTATTACAACACAAGACGAGCTTATCGACTTCCTGACGTTGCCGGGCTATGCATTGCTTGCCTGAGCCATCCTATTGAACCCTACAAAATTGAATTATAAGGAACATCTCCATGACGATCTCTCGTACTCAACAAATTCAGCAGTTGGAACAGGAATGGACATCGCCGCGTTGGAAAGATATCACGCGGCCTTATAGCGCAGAAGATGTTATCAAGTTGCGTGGTTCGGTCAATCCAGAGTGTACATTCGCACAAAATGGTGCCAAAAAACTGTGGGAGTTGCTGCACGGCGGATCGCGTAAAGGGTATATCAACTGTCTTGGGGCATTAACCGGTGGTCAGGCGCTACAGCAGGCGAAAGCCGGTGTTGAAGCCATTTATCTGTCGGGATGGCAGGTGGCGGCTGATGCTAATACGGCATCTAGCATGTATCCAGATCAGTCACTGTATCCGGTCGATTCTGTGCCTGCGGTGGTGAAACGCATCAATAATAGCTTCCGTCGCGCTGATCAAATTCAGTGGTCGAATAATATTGAGCCAGGCAGTAAAGGCTATACTGACTATTTCCTACCGATCGTTGCGGATGCGGAAGCGGGTTTTGGCGGTGTGCTGAACGCTTTTGAGTTAATGAAAGCGATGATTGAAGCGGGTGCCGCAGGGGTTCACTTTGAAGACCAATTGGCCGCAGTGAAAAAATGTGGGCATATGGGCGGTAAGGTGCTGGTGCCGACACAAGAGGCGATTCAAAAACTGGTTGCTGCCCGTTTAGCCGCAGATGTATTGGGCGTACCAACGCTGTTGATTGCCAGGACTGATGCTGATGCGGCTGATTTGTTGACCTCAGATTGCGATCCCTATGACCGGGAGTTTATTACCGGCGACCGCACTGCTGAGGGCTTTTTCCGCACCCGTGCCGGTATCGAACAAGCGATCAGCCGTGGTCTGGCATATGCCCCTTATGCTGATTTGGTGTGGTGTGAAACCTCGACACCAGATTTGGCACTGGCCAAACGTTTTGCTGATGCTGTTCATGCTCAATTCCCAGGCAAGTTATTGGCTTATAACTGTTCACCCTCCTTTAACTGGAAGAAGAATCTGACCGACCAGCAAATTGCCAGCTTCCAGGATGAACTCTCCGCTATGGGCTACAAATACCAGTTTATTACGTTGGCGGGTATTCACAGCATGTGGTTCAATATGTTCGATCTGGCCCATGCGTATGCGCAGGGCGAAGGCATGAAACATTACGTTGAGAAAGTACAGCAACCCGAGTTTGCCTCTGTGGAACGCGGCTACACCTTTGCTTCCCATCAGCAAGAAGTGGGGACTGGCTACTTCGATAAAGTCACCAATATTATTCAGGGGGGCACATCATCTGTAACGGCACTGACCGGTTCGACGGAAGAGCAGCAGTTTTAGCCACGATCGAGTGAGTGTAGTCTTATCAGGAGACTGCTGACAAACCCCGATGACTCGATCTTGAGCGGTGAAGTAGGCAGAAGAGTAAAGCGTCCGCGCCACGGATAATGAAATGGACGCTCCAACTTTGACGGCATCAAAGTGCCTAAATGTGAGTGTCAAAACTCAGGAGAAGGAGCGTCCATATATGGCGGCCCGAGCCTACATGGATGTATTAACGGCGTCTTTACTTACTGCTTATTCACTCCGCTACGGGCACTTTGTCAATAACCTTAGCCTGCTTATGTAGGCTCCGTTTTGTACGGTAGGGGGCAGCATGGTGGCAAAGCTAGAACAACTTATCGCTCAGACCATTTTGCAGGGATTTGATGCGCAATATGGCCGTTTTCTGGAGGTCACTGCCGGTGCTCAACACCGTTTTGAGCAGGCCGATTGGCATGCGGTACAGCAGGCGATGAAAAAGCGTATTCACCTTTATGATCATCATGTGGGTTTAGTTGTTGAACAACTGAAATACATTACGGATCAACGCCATTTTGATGTGGAATTTTTGGCGCGGGTGAAAGAAATTTATACTGGGCTGCTACCGGATTATCCGCGCTTCGAAATCGCCGAAAGCTTTTTTAATTCGGTTTATTGCCGTTTATTTAAACACCGCGATTTAACGCCCGATAAGTTGTTTGTTTTTAGCTCTCAGCCTGAGCGGCGCTTCCGTGAGATCCCACGGCCTCTGGCCCGCGATTTCATCCCTAAAGGGGATCTCAGTGGTATGTTGCAGATGGTGCTTAATGATTTATCACTGCGCTTACCTTGGGAAAATTTGTCGCGAGACATTGATTATATCGTGATGGCCATACGGCAAGCCTTTACCGATGAGCAGCTAGCCAGTGCGCATTTTCAAATAGCGAATGAGTTGTTTTACCGCAATAAGGCCGCTTGGTTGGTGGGTAAATTGAGGCTGAACGGTGACATCTATCCTTTCTTGTTACCTATTCATCACAATGAGTCTGGTGAGCTATTTATTGATACCTGTCTGACCAGCAAAGCGGAGGCCAGTATCGTGTTCGGCTTCGCTCGTTCTTATTTTATGGTCTATGTGCCGCTGCCGGCTGCAATGGTGGAATGGTTACGGGAAATATTACCAGGTAAATCTACCGCTGAGCTGTATACGGCGATTGGCTGTCAGAAACACGGTAAAACAGAGAGTTATCGCGAGTATTTGGCTTTTATTCATCAATCCAGTGAACAGTTTATTATTGCACCTGGGGTGAAAGGCATGGTGATGTTGGTCTTTACCTTACCGTCATTTGATCGGGTATTTAAGGTGATTAAAGACCAATTTGCACCACAAAAAGAGGTCACTCAAGCACGAGTTTTAGAATGCTATCAATTAGTTAAAGAACATGACCGGGTAGGGCGCATGGCGGATACCCAAGAGTATGAAAATTTTGTGATTGATAAGCACCGTATCAGCCCAGAACTGCTGGCGGAGTTGCAACATGAAGTACCCGAAAAACTGGAGGATTTAGGTGACAAGATCGTCATTAAGCACCTGTATATGGAGCGAAGGATGACCCCGTTAAATCTCTATATGGAGCAGGCAGATGATCAGCAGTTGAAGGATGCTATTGAGGAATATGGTAACGCCATTAAACAACTGGCTGCGGCCAATATTTTCCCCGGTGATATGTTATTTAAGAACTTCGGTGTGACGCGCCATGGGCGGGTGGTGTTCTACGATTATGATGAAATTTGTTATATGACCGAGGTTAATTTCCGCGATATTCCCCCACCGCGTTATCCCGAAGATGAGATGGCCAGTGAGCCGTGGTACAGCGTGTCTCCTAATGATGTTTTTCCCGAAGAGTTTCGCCATTTCTTATGCAGTGACCGGAAAGTCAGGCACTTTTTTGAGGAGATGCACGGCGATCTGTTCCAGGCCAGTTATTGGCGCGGCTTGCAGCAGCGTATCCGGGATGGGCATGTGGAGGATGTTTTTGCTTATAGACGAAAGCAACGCTTTTCCCAGCGGGCTTTAAATTAACGGCGACTGTGCGCTGAACGTACTCAGATTAACGTAGCTCGCTACGCCTCTATTTATCGCGTCTTTACGATCGGCCTGTTCTCGCCGAACGACAAATTTTTCCTTTATTTTTCATTCTATTATTTAACCCCGACTCCCCCACCGTAAGATTGGGTGATCTCTTTCGCTGCGTGGATGACCAGTGCACCCAGCTCGGTGACACGATCGTCGGTGATCCGTGATATCGGGCCGGAGATAGAAATCGCGGCGAAGGCTTCGTGGTGCTCATCAAACAGGCAGGCGGCGATACAACGTAGGCCAAGGGCGTGCTCTTCATCATCAAATGAATAGCCTTGCTTACGGATCAGTGCCAGATTCTCTTTCAGGCTGGTTGGATTGGTACGGGTATGCTGGGTGTAAGCGTGCAGCCCTTTTTTATGTAACAACTGAACCAGTTGATTGTCCGGCAGTGTAGAGAGAAAGGCTTTGCCTGCCCCGGAGGCATGCATGGGTAGCTTGCCTCCAATCGGTGCGGACATGCGCATCAGAGCAGTACATTGCACTTGATCGATAATTATTGCCTGATAATCACTGTGATCGAGTACCGCCAGATTGACGGTTTCGCCAGATTCATCCATTAAACGGCGTAACATTGGGTGGACCATTGCCAGTAAATTACGGCTTTGCAGGAAACTGCTCCCGACAATAAAGGCGTGAGCCCCCATGGTCCATAGCCCTAAATCGCCGACCTGACGAACAAAACCCTGCTGTTGCATGGTCGTGAGTAAACGGTGGGTGGTCGAGTTGGGTAATCCCGCCTGTTGTGCTAAATCAGTCAGTGCGACATTACCATCAGATTCGGAAATGTATTCCAGTAATTTAAGTCCGCGAGTCAATGATTGAACTTGGCCCGTTGCTGCAGGTGTATTCTGTGTGGCTGCCTTGAGTTTCTTTCCCCGTTTAATCGGAATCGGTAACGCCATAAATCAGCCCCTCAAATATTTTTATGGAATTCATTTTCGTTTTTCAATTATGCATGTAAACCGCTAAAAATACTCATCCGATGAGTCGGTTTTTCTACCTGAAAAAGTCTCAACTGTGAGCGGACTCATTACGTTTGCAACTTGTGCTAGGATGACAGATTAGTTTTGCAGCGTGTCGTCCGGACACGGCAGGCAACAGGGTGAAGAGGCGAATGTGGTGGATACAGTAATCAATAATAAGGTCAAGGAATTGCACCAGCAGTTGGCGCAACGCATTTTGGTACTGGATGGTGGTATGGGTACCATGATCCAGAGCTACCGATTAGAAGAAGCAGATTACCGAGGCGCACGCTTTGCTGACTGGGCAAGTGACCTAAAAGGTAACAATGACCTATTGGTGCTATCCAAGCCAGAAGTCATCACGGCGATCCATAATGCCTACCTTGAAGCTGGTGCTGACATTCTCGAAACCAATACATTTAACTCTACCTCCATTGCGATGGCGGACTATCAGATGGCGTCACTGTCGGCTGAAATTAACTATGAAGCCGCCCGTCTGGCCCGTATCTGTGCCGATGAATGGAGTGCCCGTACACCAGAAAAACCACGTTATGTTGCCGGGGTTCTGGGGCCAACCAACCGTACTGCCTCCATTTCACCTAAAGTTAATGACCCAGCGTTTCGTAACGTCAGTTTTGATCAGTTGGTCGAGGCTTATCGGGAGTCTACCCGCGCGCTGATCGAAGGTGGTGTTGATTTAATTATGATCGAAACGGTCTTCGATACGTTGAATGCGAAGGCCGCAACCTTTGCGGTTGAAAGCGAATTCGAGGCGATGGGCGTGCTGTTGCCGGTGATGATTTCCGGCACCATTACCGATGCCTCTGGCCGTACGCTGTCTGGCCAAACTACGGAAGCTTTTTATAACTCGCTGCGCCATGTCAAACCGCTGTCATTTGGCCTGAACTGCGCGCTGGGGCCGGATGAACTGCGCCAATATATCGCTGAGTTATCGCGTATCTCTGAATATTATGTCAGTGCGCACCCGAATGCCGGTTTGCCGAATGCTTTTGGTGAATATGATCTGGAAGCCAAAGAGATGGCTGAGCAGATTGGCGAGTGGGCACGTGCCGGATTTTTGAATATTGTCGGTGGTTGCTGCGGCACCACTCCTCGGCATATTGCAGCGATGGTTAAAGCCGTCGCCGGGGTGCCTCCACGCCCGTTGCCTGATATTCCGGTTGCCTGCCGTTTAGCGGGGCTGGAGCCACTGACTATCGATGTTAACACCCTGTTTGTGAACGTCGGTGAGCGGACCAACGTCACGGGGTCGGCGCGTTTTAAGCGGCTGATAAAAGAAGAGAAGTACGGCGAAGCACTGGATGTTGCCCGCCAACAGGTTGAAAGCGGTGCACAGATCATCGATATCAACATGGACGAAGGCATGTTGGATGCCGAAGCGGCCATGGTTCGTTTCCTCAATCTGATCGCCGGGGAGCCTGATATTGCCAGGGTGCCGATTATGATCGACTCCTCAAGGTGGGATGTGATTGAAAAAGGCCTGAAATGCATTCAAGGCAAAGGCATCGTGAACTCCATTTCGATGAAAGAGGGCGTTGATGCCTTTATTCATCACGCCAAACTGGTACGTCGTTATGGTGCGGCCATGGTGGTCATGGCCTTTGATGAAACCGGGCAAGCCGATACCCGCGCACGTAAAATTGAGATTTGCCGCCGCGCGTATAAAATATTGACGGAAACCGTCGGTTTCCCACCGGAAGATATTATCTTCGATCCGAATATTTTTGCCGTAGCGACGGGGATTGAAGAGCATAACAATTATGCCGTCGATTTTATTGAAGCCTGTGCCGATATCAAAGCCGAGTTGCCTCACGCGCTGATTTCAGGCGGTGTCTCCAACGTCTCCTTCTCCTTCCGAGGGAATGATCCGGTACGTGAAGCCATCCATGCGGTATTCCTCTATTACGCTATTCGCAATGGCATGGATATGGGGATTGTTAACGCCGGCCAATTGGCGATTTATGACGATCTGTCTGATGAATTACGTGATGCAGTCGAGGATGTGATCCTCAACCGCCGTGATGACAGCACCGAGCGCCTGCTGGATTTAGCAGAAAAATACCGTGACAGTAAAAGTGGTGAGGTCGCGATCCAGCAAGCAGAATGGCGTGGTTGGCCCGTAGTGAAACGGCTGGAATATTCACTGGTAAAAGGCATTACTGAATTTATTGAACTGGATACTGAAGAAGCGCGCCAGCAGGCAGATCGGCCAATTGAAGTGATTGAAGGGCCGTTAATGTCCGGGATGAACGTGGTTGGTGACTTGTTTGGTGAAGGAAAAATGTTCCTGCCACAGGTTGTAAAATCAGCCAGGGTAATGAAACAGGCGGTGGCCTACCTCGAACCTTATATTGAAGCCAGTAAGCAGAAGGGTACTACTGCAGGTAAAATCTTGTTGGCGACCGTCAAAGGTGATGTGCATGACATCGGCAAGAACATTGTGGGTGTGGTCTTACAGTGTAATAACTATGAAATCATTGATCTGGGCGTAATGGTGCCGACGGAAAAAATTCTGCGCACTGCACGGGAAGAGAAGGTGGATATTATCGGCCTGTCTGGCCTGATTACCCCGTCGCTGGACGAGATGGTTAACGTGGCCAAAGAGATGGAGCGCCAGGGCTTTACCCTGCCGTTGCTCATCGGCGGGGCAACGACATCCAAAGCTCACACTGCGGTCAAGATTGAACAAAATTACAGCGGTTCCACCACGTATGTCTCTAACGCCTCGCGCAGTGTGGGCGTGGTATCCGCCTTGCTGTCAGATACTCAACGCGATGATTTTATAGCCAAGAATCGTAAAGAATATGAAACCGTGCGTATCCAACATGCTCGTAAAAAACCGCGCACCCCACCCGTCAGTTTGCAGGCTGCACGGGATAACCCGACGGTAATTGATTGGGAGAACTACACCCCGCCAGTAGCTCATAAATTAGGAGTACAGGCGGTGGAAGCCAGCATTGAAACCTTGCGCAACTACATCGATTGGACGCCATTCTTTATGACCTGGTCGTTGGCAGGCAAGTATCCACGCATTTTGGAAGATGAGGTGGTGGGCGAGGAAGCCAAGCGCCTGTTAGCCGATGCCAATGAACTGTTGGATAAACTGTCAGTTGAGGGGCTGTTGCATCCGAAAGGCGTGGTTGGCCTGTTCCCGGCTAACAGCGTCGGCGATGATATCGAAATTTACCGTGATGAGCGGCGGGATGAGGTGCTGGCAATCAGCCACCATTTACGTCAACAGACCGAAAAAACCGATTTCCCGAACTACTGTTTGGCTGATTATGTCGCGCCTAAATCCAGTGGTAAAGCCGATTATTTTGGCGCTTTTGCGGTGACCGGTGGCTTGGAAGAAGACGCGTTGGCTAATGCTTATGATGCGCAACATGATGATTACAATAAAATTATGATTAAGGCGTTATCAGACCGTCTGGCCGAAGCCTTTGCCGAGTATCTGCATGAGCGAGTACGTAAAGTGTATTGGGGCTTTGCACCGAACGAAAATCTGAGTAACGAAGAGTTGGTGCGTGAGAATTATCAGGGGATCCGCCCGGCACCGGGCTATCCCGCTTGTCCGGAACACACCGAGAAAGGCCAAATCTGGCAGTTGTTGGATGTTGAAACTCACACTGGCATGAAACTGACCGAATCCTACGCCATGTGGCCGGGGGCTTCGGTATCCGGTTGGTATTTTAGCCACCCAGACAGCAAATATTTTGCCGTAGCACAAATTCAGCGTGATCAGGTTGAGGATTATGCCGCTCGTAAAGGGATGCCTATCGCTGAAGTTGAACGCTGGCTAGCCCCTAATCTGGGTTACGACGCAGATTGATGGGCGTTTAAAGGCGTGAGAGTGTTGAGCCAACGAAGGGGATAAACCCGTATCGGGTTATCCCCTGAGGTTATTGACAAAGTGCCCGCGACGGAGAGAACAGGCAGATCGTAAAGACGCCGTAAATACATCCATGTAGGCTCGAGCCGCGCCATCCTTGGCGCGGACGCTTTACTCCTCTGCCTATCCTCACCGTTCAAGATTGAGTCATCGGGGTTTGTCAGCAGTCTGAGGGGATAAACCCGTATCGGGTTATCCCCTTTGCTATTGTTATTACAACGTCATTTATTGATTATTCTCTGGTGACACCACCCGTTGCATTTTTCTGTTCAGATTTGCCATGCCCACTGACCAGTGGTGCCTTGCCATCCATTACATCCTTAGCGCCATCGCTAATCATACCCATAACCGATGAAGAAGCGTTCAACCGTGCGCCTCCTTCGGTATGTTTCCCGTTGATATCCTGCGTATCTAACCCATTAGTTTTTAGGTTAACATCCGAATTCTTACTGGATATCTTCCCGCCAACCAGTTCAGTTTTACCCTTAACGGTCAGATCCACATTCTGTGTACCCCGGATAGCAGATTGCTCCTCAACCCCTTGGCTCTCGACAACCTCTACGTTCACTTTGACGCTGCCATTGCCACCTTCTACTTGTTCATCCTGTACAGCGCTTTTGATTTTATTACCGACAGATTTAGCCCCTTTCTGCCACCATTTATCTTTGGTTTCCTTCTTCTCATCGGATTCGCTGATCTTCACCGTTTGACCGTCTTTGGTATAGCTGGTGGTCTGGACGCTATCGTCCTTTGATTTTCCTAAGGTGTTGAATTTATTTTCGACTTTGTCGAAGATCTTGGTGGACGTTTCTTCCAGTTTATTTTTGATTTTATCTGAACCGATAGGGCTGATATCAGATACCTGGCTGATCAAGCTGTCTTGTTTTGCATTACTGTGGCTGGCACCAAGTGCCGCAGAAACATTGACTTTATTGAGCCTATTTTCGCGACTAATGACGTTTAGATCCCCACCAATTTGCCCATTAATCTGGTTAGCCTGGATCACCGCACCCGCCAATTCGGTATTTTTACCGCTGTTCAGGGTGACCTTATCACCGTTGATATGGGTATTTTGTTGCGTTACTGAGTCCAGTTTATCAACACCGCCACCGAGTTTGATGCCCGCATTATGGATTTTCTTGGCGCTATCTTTATCCACAACACCTTGATCATCGCTTTTAATGGAGTTTTTCTGGCTACCATTGAGGTTGGCATTAACGTTCCAGTTATTTTTGTGCTCTTTATCCTGAGCCGATTCCATTACGATACCGCCATTATCCGCGTTCAGAATGGTCTCTTTGCTGGTGATGTTGGTATTTTGCAGATGGATGGCTTGTTTATCATCGCTACCCGCTTTGATAGTTACAACGCCATTACTGTTGATTGCACCGCCCTGATGGCGAGTGATCGATTCGTCCGTATTGGCAACTTTGGCTTCTGCTCCTGCGCTGAACCCTTTGTTGTTGGTATGCGTTTTTGTACCATCATCATTTTCACTGGTGCTGTTACTTTTGCTTTTTCCTGCCTTGACGCTGGCAGACCAGGTCATATCTTGCTTAGAACTTTGTGACTGTGCCGCTTGGAAGTCTACTTTTCCACCCGCGTTGAGTTGAACATCACCGGTAGGCGTGTCTTTAGTGCCAAACTCAGTACCTTGCAGTGTTAAATCATTTCCAGCATTCAGTTCGATGCCTTGTTTACCTTGTAGATGGCTGACTTGTGCAATATCGGTACTGGCGCTGCCTTGACTATGACCGCCACCCAAGCCGCCGCCAAACTCTTTACTGTTTGCCTTAGTGCCGAAGTTTGCTTTGGCATTGGCCTCAATATTATTATGGCTTTCACTGGTGTGGTTGGTTGCCTGTTCAAAGTGAATGTCTTTACCCGCCGTAATTGCAATCTTTCCGTTTCCAGCATCGAGATCAGTCCCTGTATAAGTTGCATCTTCTTTTACCGTGATATTGATGCCATTTGCTGCGACCATGCTGCCAACCTGGGAGATTTCTCCTTTGATATCCTGCTTGTTATTGGCTCCCTTACCTTTACCATCAACCGTAATATCCTTACCGGTGTTGGTATAAACTCGCACATCCACGCCAGCGGTGACTGTCTCCTCACGCTTTTCAACTCGGTCAACGGCAGCTTCAAAGGTGTGGTTGGTGGCATTTAGATTTATCGCGCCTTTATCGGCCTCGTATTTCGTTCCTTGATCTTCGATGTCACCAGACGCATTGATCGTGGTATCGCCGCTTTTTATTGACGTTACTACGGATTGAGAGCTACTGAGTGTGCTCTCCTTTAAATCGACTTTAGCAGAGAGGTCTATTCCGACATTGGCTGAGTCAGGCGAGACCTCTCCTGCATTTTCAATAACGCCCCCGACATCCAGCTTTTTACCTTTTTCAATCACTTGTTCAACAGGGCGGGTGATACCGTCATAAGCCACATTGGCACCGACGCCAACCTTAACCGTTGTGCTGTTAGTCGTGGTTTCTTCGGTATTTTCAGCGGCCAGATTGTGAACGTTAGTGGCATCTGCGTTATAAGAGCCATCAACTTTATGATCAGTACCTTGGTTGGTAATATCCTGCTCGGCGTTAATATTCAGATTACCTTTAATATCGGTCTGGGAAACCACCGCAGTTGATTTCTCGCTGTCCGTTTTCGTCTCTTCATAATTAACCCCCGCACCGCTACCCGCTTTATCCATCCCACCGGTATAGTGAGCATTCACACCCACGGTCTCTTTTTCTTTATTGCTGGTGGTGGTGTCTTGTGCAGCGACAAAAGAGACGTTTTCAGCAGTGATATCCGCATCTCCCTTAGTGGTGTTGAGTTGTGACCCGGTGAATGTCACATCTTTATCTGCCTCCAGTTTGACGGTACCGCCCTCAAGGGTAGAGCCGTGATTTGTCACCTTCTCCGTTTTTTCACTCTCGCTGGTGTGTTCCAGTTTTAGCCCCGCCTGATACTGATTTTTACCGTCATCACTGGTAAAGCCATCAATCGTCAGTTGGGTTTTTTGCTCATCGATTTTTTCTTGCTCTTGAGCGGTGGTGATATTCAATGAACCGTCAGTTTTAATTCTCAGTTCATCAGCTGCTTTTACCAGGCTACCAACAACATTAATATCGTCTTTTGTGACCAACTTGAGATTGGTTTCAGAAATTAACTCGCTGCCAGTGGACTCCTGCGTGCTGTTATTCGCTTTATGTGAGCTGCCCGTAATGTTGAATGCGACGCCAACGCGCTCATTAATTTTATCGGTGGTGGTGTTGATGACACTATCGACAGTCAATCCACCATTAGGGGCTTGTATAAAACCCTCCTTTTGGCTGATAACTTTACTGCCGCTGATGGATACGCCTTTATTACCGGCGATCAACATTTCCCCATCCGAGGTAAAGGAGGACGAGTGGCTGATTTCCTGATTTTTATCATTATCGGTTTTATCCTTACCACCGATGCCGAACCATTCTGTAGAGTTATCTTTTACTATTTTTCCATTGGCGGTTTTCTGTACGCCGATATTGACTTTTTGATCAGATTGCACCAACAACTGCCCCTTGGCGTGGACTTCTGCTCCTTTTGATATGATGTCCTCCCCTGCGTTCAGCGCCAATTGCCCCTCAGATGTTAATTTGGTTTTTTTCAGATGTTCGGTTTCGGTACGGTTATCCCAGTCGCGATCATTGGTTGCTGTCGTATGGGTACCCCATTCACGTTGTGATTCTTTTTCAACCAGCCCATCCAGACGTATGTCGTGTTTGGCATCGATGGCCAGTTTTTTTTCTGCCGTGATGTCAGTCGCGGATAAGTCTACAGAGCCATCAGTGGCTTGCAGTATGGCATTGTTTGATGCGGTAATTGTTGAACCAATTTGCTCTTCCTGCTCATCCTTAGTGTTAAACTCCTTACTCCATTTAGAGAGCCACCACCCACCACCTTCACTCTCATAGCTCGTTTGAGTTTGTGTGGTTTTTTGCCCATCCAATACCAATTCTCCCCCTCTCAACGTCACATTTTCAGCGTCTATTTTTACTGCGGAAAGCTGATTCTTTTTATTAGCGACAAGAGCAATATTTTTGCCTTTCAACTGAGTGCGTTCCAAGCTCTGCGTAATATCCCCATTGTCTTCGTTTTTATGAAGATTACCGAATGCCTGGATGCTATTGGCGTTGATGTTAATGTCATTGCCATCTAATTTGGCGGCTTCTAATTGCAGCTTTCCTTTGATAGTGGCGTTTATTGCTTCGCTACCGTTTAGACTCCCGGCAATTTTTACTCCACTGCCTTCCCGAGTGCTGACTAAATTAATCCGGCCTGATTGCATACTGCCAAGATATTTACCATCAATAGATTCTTTACTTTCACTTGAATACCAACTGCTAAGCCATCCCCCCAAACCGGTTGGACGATTTGTATGATCTTCTTGGCGAGACTCTAATATTTGCCCATCAGTTGAAATCTGGTTATTACCTGATAAGGCATTAATGGCTTCCGTTGAGGTGACCATACCTGTGACCTCAATTCTGGGGGCGATCAGATCCAATATTTTATTAGCAGTTAGCCCTTTATCTTGAATTATCAACCAATTATTGTTATTGAAAGTTTCAAAACCCTTCAGCGATCCTTGTTCAATCAAGGGATTACCGACGACCAGTGACTCGCGGTTGGTATTCATAAAACCACAGCCATTACAGGTAATGCCATTTGGGTTGGCCAGAATATAATCCGCCGTCATACCAAAAATTTCTTGTTGGCCCAATAATAGAGAAGGATTACGGCTGATGACTTCATTAAGAATAATGCTGGCCGCTTGACCGTTTAAATTTTGGTTAGCGGCTAACTGCCCGGCAAGTATTGAGTTACCCGCACTGGTGGCGTTATTCAGTACCGCCCCCTTTTCACCAACATTAAAATCCTGAAATTTGTTATGTGATAAGCCGGAGGCTGACGGTTCCACGATATTAATTACCGATGTGCCATTTACCGAGCTAACATCAGGTTTATGTGCAGAATCGCCCGCTCCGACAATACCGGCGGCATAACAGGTGGCAACAGAAACTGAAATAATAGTTACCGCCGCCGCCAGTTTCCCTGCCGGCGAAAGCTTAAAGGTGTGTGTCTTCATTTTTACATCTCCATTTGGGGGTGATATTTCCTGATATGAGTAACAAGGTGTTCTCAAGGGAAAATTGAATTAAAAGCGGTAAGAAAAACGAGCTAGAATTTGTGTTGGATCGTTAATCTTCGATTGGCCGGAGAGTAAGCGGCCACGGCTGGCCTCTATATCCAATGTGGCATTCTGGTAATTAAGACTGACGCCAGCGCTTAGCCCCATAGCGCTGACCCACCCCTGTGGCTTTTGCTGGATACGGCCTGTATCCAGGCCTACGCGAGGGGTTAGCGTGGCGTCACCCAAGGTGAAACGACGGGACAGGGTATTTTGTAAGTACCAGCCTTGATCGGCAGATAAGGTATTACGGCTAAAGCCACGGATGGCAGCGCTATCAGTGATGCTGAGCCATTCCACGCCAGGTAACCGGTCACGTGTGTACTGGCCATAAAATTGATTGCTGAACAGATAGGCATCATCAAACAGTGCAAAGTAGTGATTGGAAGTAATTGAAGCCTTAGCTTTAGTGAATTGGCTATCCTGATAGTTCGCTAATGGGCCATTTGAGCGCTCAGCGCCCAGCCAAGGCAAGCCCTGCTCAATGCTGACATTGATATTAAACAGGCCCATTGGCAGGACGTGTAGGTGATTAAGACCTAATTCAAAGATTGTTAGCGTCGGGCTGCTGATCGAAATTTTTTCTTCATTCAGATAATTACTGGCTCGTTTATAGGTTAATTGCGCACTTAGCCCATTAATCTGGTTTTGATCGCGATAGAAAACATAATCTGCCCGTAAACCGTGTTGCTGTGTTTCGCCATGTAACTTGGCAGTATTAAACTGCAATTTCATCGGATAACGGTATTCGGCATAACTGCCAAAGCCACTAAAGGTTAAGGCTCCGTAGGGGACCGAATAAAACATTGAGTAAGCACGGCTATAATTATGTTGGGGGCGATCAACGGTATTACTGATATTGATGCTGGCGGAATCTGACAAGCCCAGCGGATTATCGAAAGACAAAGTATTGCGGCTTAGCCATTCACCGGTATTTTTATTGCCGTAATTGTCCAGTGAGGTGGTCAAATGCCAAGGGGTTGACGGTGTATTATGCAGTTTAAGAATAGATCCACCGGGCAGTGTTCCGGGCAGAATATCGACGGTGACTTTATTTGATGGCAAACGGTTTGCCTGGTCCAGCCCTTGGTCAAGGCGAGTAATATTGAGCGGTTTACCGATCATATTCGGGAAGACTGTCTCGCCATCTAGCCCTGTGCCTGTGCTATCAATCGCTTCGACGAACCCTTCGGTAATATCCAGACCTAATTTCCCATCAGCATCTGGTGGAATAAATTGAATACGCGCCGTGATATACCCTTTATCCATATAGATATTAGTGAGTTCACGGGTCAGAAGGTTAATGTTCTCAGAATGAATACATTGTTCAGGTATCGCACTTAATTCATTTAAATCATCCTCTGTTAATAAGGTGATCCCCTGAATATAAACACCATTAATGGGCAGGCACTGCGTATCCTCTGGTAGTTCTGGCGCAGCGGTATTTTCCGGGCGAGATAATTCACCTTGCCCGGTGTTATGTTGTGTCATCTGTTGGTAGCGTGTCTCTTCTACTAACTGATTAATTTCTTTGGCGTTATTCTGTAATGACTGGCGAGATTCATTAATGGAAGGTGGGGCCTCTATGGCCAAAGTGGTATCGGCTTGAGCGCCAGTACTGAGTACAAGCCATAACGCAGTACGTTTTCTAATCATAATGTCTGATTGAGAAATAGACTGACCGAACAAATTTATTTGCAGGCGCAGCTCTTTCTGTCCCTGGGTCAAATTGACGGGCAGCACAATTACCGTCCCTGAACAATAAAGAACGACGAATAACTAATGAGAATTAAGTTTTTGATGGAGGCAAAATATAACGGTTAGATATGAGTGATACTGGGATTATTTGGAATAAATTAAGGTTAATGGCGGATATTATTATTTCTTGTTTTGTGTTTTCAGGTGAGAGGTGGAAATGTCAGTGTCATAGATGAAGGTCGTGTTAGCAGTGAATGCCCGATGATCTCAGGCATTTTCTGAGGTTTAATTATTTTTTATCTGTTTTAACCGGTTTACCTGACCAGTAGCCTGCCAGCAGGGAACCGGACAGATTATGCCATACCGAGAATAGCGCACCGGGTAGAGCGGCCAACGGTGAGAAGTAAATTTTACCCAAGGTGGCGGCCAAACCGGAGTTTTGCATACCGACTTCAATCGCCAGTGTCCGGCAGGTGGATTCATCAAAACCGAACAGTTTCCCGCCCCAATAGCCACTTAACAAGCCAATGCTGTTATGCAGGATAACCGCAATAATCACCACGAAGCCAACAGAGGCGATATGGCTTTGGCTGCCCGCGACCACTGCGCTGATAATCGCCAAAATACAGATCATCGACATCGCCGGTAGATAAGGCTCGATGCGTTTAACGGTTTTGGTAAAGGTGTGATGGATAATCAGCCCGGCAGTGATGGGGATAACGACGATTTGTAGAATACTTTTCAGCATGCCAATCACATCAACACTGATGGTGGCATCCACATATAAACGGGTCAGCAATGGCGTGGCAAAAACACCCACCAAGGTGGAAACAGCAGAGATCGTCACCGACAGTGCGACGTCACCTTTAGCCAAATAAATCATGACATTGGATGCGGTTCCGCTGGCAACACTGCCCACCAGTACCATCCCCGCAGATAAATCCGGCGGCATACGAAACAGCATGGCCAGCAGCCATGCGGTCAATGGCATAATCAAATAATGCAGAAACGTGGCGGCAGCCACCGGTGCCGGTCGTGAAAGTACACGTTTGAAATCATCCAGCCGCAAGGTGACCCCCATCGCAAACATAATCAGCATCAAGA
Source organism: Yersinia similis (assembly GCF_001053095.1). Lineage (GTDB taxonomy): Bacteria > Pseudomonadota > Gammaproteobacteria > Enterobacterales > Enterobacteriaceae > Yersinia > Yersinia similis. The sequence goes on from NZ_CGBP01000033.1 coordinate 20,325, forward strand.
GTGGGCCAACATACGGCCCGACGGCGGTAAAGGTCGCAGGGCGGAAATAGGCCGCGATTGAGAGCAATAATGCCCATACGGGGAATAAGCGGGTGATTTTTACTAACATGAAGCGAGAATCCTTAGTCGTCAGTGCCAAAAATGAAAAAACCGGAGGTTATTGACAAAGTGCCCGCGACGGAGAGAACAGGCAGATCGTAAAGACGCCGTAAATACATCCATGTAGGCTCGAGCCGCGCCATCCTTGGCGCGGACGCTTTACTCCTCTGCCTATCCTCACCGTTCAAGATCAAGTCATCGGGGTTTGTCAGCAGTCTGAACCGGATGAAATCATCCGGTTTGGTGTGATCCAGTAAGGTTTAATTAGCAGATAAGTTAATGTTTTAATGTGCTCTATTACGCAAATAATATTCTGATACTCAAACAAGTTGTCTTACTCAGATAAACTGTCTTGTTCAAATAGCATGTCTTGTTCAAATAGCATGTCTTATTCAAATAACATGTCTTATTCAAATAAATTGTAATGTAGCGTTTGCACCACTTTGTCAGCGTCATTACCCGGTACCAGGAAACACAGATTATGGCTGCTGGCACCGTAACAAATCATACGAATATTGAACGGGTCCAGGACACCAAACACCTCTTTACCGACACCGCAAGCCTGAGACAGGTTGTTGCCGATAATGGCCACCAAAGCCAGATCTTCTTCCACTTCAACCCGGCACAGGGAAGAGAGTTCAGTCAATAACGAGGTGGTTAGCAGGCTATCACCGGTAGACGTTGAACCGGTGGTATCCAATGTTAACGCTACACTCACTTCAGACGTGGTGATTAAATCCACAGAGATATTGTGGCGCGCCAGAATATTAAACACTTCCGCCAGAAAACCGCGTGCATGCAACATATTCAAGCTGTGCAGAGTCAACAGTGTCTGTTTGCGGCGTAGTGCCAGAGCACGGAACAGCGGCGGGTTGTAGGTTTCGTTACAGACCAATGTGCCGCCAGCCGCAGGATCTTTGCTGGAGCCGACAAATACCGGGATATCACTGCGCACCGCCGGTAGCAGAGTGGCCGGGTGCAGGATTTTCGCCCCAAAGGTTGCCATTTCGGCCGCTTCTTCAAAGGCGATTTTATCGATACGTTTTGCTGCCGGGGCGACACGCGGGTCAGTCGTATAGATTCCCGGCACATCTGTCCAGATATCGATACGGCTGACATTCAGTGCTTCACCTAACAATGCGGCGGTGTAATCACTACCACCACGGCCCAGAGTGGTGGTTCGGCCTTTGCCTTCACTGCCGATAAAACCTTGTGTGACCACAATGGCATCTTCAATACGCGGTGCCAGCAGTGTTTGGGCCAGTTCAGCCAATGCGGAGGTATCTGGCTCTGCACGGCCAAAACGCTCATTGGTTCGCATGACTTTTCGCACATCAAACCATTCCACGGCAGCCTGGCGTTGGCGTAACAGCTCGACAAACAGCAGGGTGGACATTAATTCGCCGTGGCTGACCAGTTCATCGGTCAGGGCGGGGGAGGTAGCCAGACTGGCCGCCTCAGACAGCATGGCAATGTTTTCCAACATGCGGTCAATTTCTTCGCGGATCACCGTCGAATCGGTGAGTTTGGCGATAATATCGTATTGAATATGGCGGATTTCATCCAGATGGTCAGCACGTTTTTCTGGCTCACCGCCATCAGCAAGGGCAACCAACAGATTAGTAATACCGGCAGACGCGGAAAGGATCACCAAACGAACGTCCGGGTTCGATAAAACCACATCGGCGCTACGACTCATAGCATCAAAATTGGCCACGCTGGTACCGCCAAATTTAGCGACTACAGTCGCAGAAGGTACACCGCGGGTCTGTTGGGGGGCGACTTGAATCATCTAAAAACCTCGTGTCAGTGATGCCATCTTGGGGGCATCTGTATTTTTCTCTGTACAAGGAAATAACGGGTTATCCACTTTCTGTCAATGAAATGGCTATGAGGTATTTTCATCTTTAATAATACGCTCCGTCATATCACTAAATTGATTGGATACTGGCCTGAATATGAGCGGCTACTCTAATTGAACGTCATTAAAATGATGAGTGAACGTCTTAAAATTATGATGACCGTCTTAAGATGAACCGACGTATTGCGAGAAATAGGAAACAGATCAAGAGTTGTTTCGAGAGATAATACCTATCGCAAGAAAAGAGATCTCAATCACAGGGTAACAGGATACAATCAATGTATTCGTTTCATTAATCCTTAAGCCTAGAAGAGCGCCGCTATGAAAAATATTAATCCTAGTCAAACCGCTGCCTGGAAAGCGTTACAGCAACACTTTGAACAGATGAAAGATGTCACAATCAGCAGTCTGTTTGCCAAGGACGACCAGCGTTTTAACCGGTTCTCTGCGACTTTTGACGATCAAATGCTGGTGGATTTCTCAAAAAACCGTATTACCAACGAAACCCTGGAAAAATTGCAGGATCTGGCGAAAGAGACCGATCTGGCTGGTGCAATAAAATCCATGTTTTCTGGTGAGAAAATTAACCGCACAGAAGACCGTGCGGTATTGCATATTGCTTTGCGTAACCGCAGCAACACCCCAATTGTGGTGGATGGCAAAGATGTGATGCCTGAAGTGAATGCGGTTCTGGCCAAAATGAAACAGTTCTGTGACCGTGTGATTAATGGTGACTGGAAAGGCTATACTGGCAAAGCGATTACCGATGTAGTCAATATTGGTATCGGGGGGTCAGACCTCGGCCCTTACATGGTGACCGAAGCGTTACGTCCGTATAAAAATCACCTGAATATGCATTTTGTTTCTAACGTCGATGGCACTCATATTGCCGAAGCGTTGAAACCCCTGAACCCGGAAACTACGCTGTTCCTGGTGGCATCTAAAACCTTCACTACGCAAGAGACCATGACCAACGCTCACAGCGCGCGCGATTGGTTCCTGTCTGCCGCCGGTGATCCGGCGCACGTTGCCAAGCACTTTGCGGCTTTATCGACCAATGCCAAAGCCGTTGGTGAGTTTGGTATTGATACCAATAATATGTTTGAGTTCTGGGATTGGGTTGGTGGCCGTTACTCGCTATGGTCTGCTATTGGTTTATCTATCGCTTTGTCGGTTGGTTTTGAACACTTCGAACAGCTGCTCAGTGGCGCACATGCCATGGATAAACATTTTGCCGAAACACCGGCAGAGAAGAATCTGCCTGTCCTGTTGGCACTGATTGGTATCTGGTACAACAACTTCTTTGGTGCAGAAACTGAAGCTATCCTGCCTTACGACCAATATATGCACCGTTTCCCGGCTTACTTCCAGCAGGGTAACATGGAGTCGAATGGTAAATATGTTGATCGTAACGGTCATCCAGTTGATTACCAAACTGGCCCGATTATCTGGGGTGAGCCGGGCACTAACGGTCAACATGCGTTTTATCAGTTGATTCACCAAGGCACCAAACTGATCCCGTGTGATTTTATCGCACCGGCGATCAGCCATAACCCATTAAGCGATCACCACGCGAAGCTGTTGTCTAACTTCTTTGCACAGACAGAAGCATTGGCTTTTGGTAAATCCCTGGAAGAAGTTGAAGCTGAGTTTGCGGCGGCGGGTAAAACCCCTGAACAAGTCGCGCACGTAGCGCCGTTCAAAGTCTTCGAGGGCAACCGCCCAACTAACTCCATTTTGTTGCGCGAAATTACCCCGTTCAGCTTGGGGGCGCTAATTGCCTTGTATGAACACAAAATCTTCACCCAAGGGGTTATTCTGAATATCTACACCTTCGACCAATGGGGTGTCGAACTGGGTAAACAACTGGCTAACCGTATCCTGCCAGAACTGGCAGATGACCAAAAAGTGACCAGTCATGACAGTTCAACCAATGCGTTGATTAACCGTTTCAAGAACTGGCGTTAAACTAACGGGTTCTTAAGCTCTTTGATTCGTGCTTTTATTAGGCCCCTTATTCTGTAAGGGGCTTTTTTTTGGCTTGAGTGCAACATTGCTGTGATAGGCTCAGGCTATTTCACCTACTTTTTTTGGGAGTATGTATGGCTAAAAATTCGCGTTCTCAGTGGATCGCTAAAAATTTGCAACGTTTACTGAATGTAGGATTGATTATGTTAGCCGCTATTTTGGTGGTTTTTTTGGTGAAGGAAACCATTCATCTGGGGAAAGTCTTGTTCTTGAGTAATCAGGAAACATCTTCCTACATGCTGATTGAAGGGATAGTAATTTACTTCCTCTATTTTGAATTTATTGCACTGATTGTTAAGTATTTTGAGTCCGGCTATCACTTCCCGTTACGCTATTTTATTTATATCGGGATTACCGCGATTATCCGTTTGATCATTGTGGATCATGAAAATCCTATTGATACACTGATTTATTCCGGTTCCATTTTAGTCTTGGTCGTGACCTTGTATCTGGCGAATACTGAGCGATTAAAGCGCGAATAACCCCTTCTTATCTTGGGGCTACGGTGGTGCTAAACATAAAAATGGCGGCCATTAAGGCCGCCCTAAAGACACAGTACCAGAGGGGAAAAATACCCGTCCTATCTAACTGCTTTGGGTATTGAATGATCAAATCTTTAATGCTTAACCTTTCACACCACCTGCCGTTAATCCACCAACCAGCCAGCGTTGGGCGAGCAGGAAGACGGTGGTGATCGGAATGGCTGATAACACGGCGGCAGCCGCAAAGTCACCCCACAGATAGTTTTGCGGGTTAAGATACTGCTGCATACCGACTGCCAGAGTGTAGCTGTTCACATCTCGCAGCAACAGGGAGGCTACAGGGACTTCGGTTATGGCCGCAATAAACGACAGAATAAATACCACGGCTAAAATGGGCACCGACAGCGGTAATAGCACCAGTCGGAAGGCTTGCCATGGGGTGGCACCATCCAATGCTGCGGCTTCTTCCAATGAGTTATCAATGGTTTCGAAATAACCTTTGATGGTCCAGACGTGTAGGGCGATCCCGCCCATGTAGGCGAAAATGACCCCGCCATGGGTATTTAACCCGATGAACGGTATATATTGCCCGAGACGGTCAAACAAGGCATACAACGCCACTAATGACAGTACCGCGGGAAACATTTGGAAGATCAACATACCTTTCAATAAGGCGCTTTTTCCACGAAAGCGCATACGGGCAAAGGCGTAAGCACAGGTGGTGGACAGGGCGACAATACCCATGGCGGTAATCAAGGCGATCTTAATTGAGTTCCATAACCACAACATCACTGGGAACGGTGGTGGGGTTACGCTACCGTCAGCATGGGTCACGCTCATGCCGAGCGCCAATTTCCAGTGTTCCCAAGAGATTTGATCTGGGATCAGGCTACCTGTGGCGAAGTTACCGGGCCGCAGCGAAATGGCGATCACCATCAGTAGCGGGAACATGATCAGCGCGATAAAGCACAGCATCAGAAAATGCGTGCCCAATAGACGCAAACGCTGGGATTTAGGTTGAACCATAGCCATCTGCATCTCCTCCTTAGTCAAAATTCATTTTGCTGGCTTTCAAATTCAGTATCGCGAGTGCGCCTACCAAAATGAAAATCAGGGTTGCGATAGCGGCCGCCAAACCGAAGTCCTGCCCGCCCTCGCCTTCAAAGGCGACACGATAGGTGTAGTTAACCAGCAAATCGGTATACCCCGCCGGGGTGCTGGTACCAATCATATCTGGCCCCCCGTTGGTCAATAGCTGAATCAGCACGAAGTTATTAAAGTTAAAGGCAAAACTGGCAATCATCAGCGGTGTTAGTGGTTTAATCAATAACGGAAACGTGATGCGGAAAAAGTTCTGGAATGGCCCTGCGCCATCCATTGCCGATGCCTCATACAAGTCGTCAGGGATCGCTTTCAATAGCCCCATGCACAAAATCATCATATAGGGATAACCGAGCCAGGTATTCACGATCAAAATCATGCTTTTGGCGGTGATAGGATCACTGAACCAGGCGGGTTTGATGCCAAATAAATGGCTGAGCATCAGGTTGATTTCCCCGAAACTTTGGTTAAACAACCCTTTGAAAATCAAAATAGAGATAAACGACGGTACCGCATAGGGCAGGATCAGCATCACCCGATAGATAGCTTTGCCTTTCAGCGAATCCCATTGCACCACACATGCCAGCACCATGCCGACAGCCACCGTAAAGGTAACGCTCATTATCGAGAAGAGGATAGTCCAGATAAAGATCGAGATGAACGGCTTTTGAATACCTTCGTCGTGCAGTACCCGCAGGAAGTTTTTCCAGCCGATAGACACGGTAAAGCCGGGGCTAAGCTTTTCATTTTCCCACTGTCCATCAGCGCTAACCGCTTGATAGAACCCAGTGTCAGGATTCGGCCAATATTTCACGCCGGTTTGCTGATTAATCAGTTCTTTACCATCGGCACCCAGAGTATAGAGCGGCTTGGTGCCAGAAAATTGACGTAATGAACTCATACGCAGTTCAGCACCATCAGGCAGAATAGCCACTAAGCCACTTAGCGCCTGACGACTCTGGGTAATAATCCGCAGCGATGCCGGTTCACTCGTTTGTGCAGTATTGGCTGGGGCGACCATCACTTTTTGCTCACCCGTTGCCTCAAAACTGAAGGGTTCAGAGATGAACAGGCTACCGTCGTCCGGATTGGTAAGCTGTAAACGCCATTGGTTATCGCTGGGATAGAGGCCAAAGGCGAAAGTTTTACCGGTCTGGAACTGCCTATCCATCAAGACGGATTGAGCACGTTCGAAGGTTAATTGGTTGGTACTGCTGTAGTTGGTAAAAGCGATAGCGATGGTACAAATTAAGGGGAATAGAACAAACAACCCCATACCGGCAACGCCAGGGTAAACATAACGCCAGGCATAAGCGCGGCGGTTGGCAAACACATACAGCCCTAAACTCACCAGAATCAGCGTCACGATGGCAAAAAGATATTCACCTTGAGAATACATCAATACGATCAAATAACAGGTGAAGAGGCTTAACAGGCTGATAACCAGCCATTTAAGCGCGTCACTCTGCCACCAGGCGATTTTCTTTTTTCGGCTTTGAAGCTTGGTGTGGGATAACTGCATAATGTTCCCTTTCATACTTTTTGTGCTTGAAGTTAAGTTGTGCTTAAAGTTGAGCCGTGTTTAACGTTGGGTCGTGTTTAAAGTTGAGCTGTGCTTAACGTTGGATCGCGTTACGGCAAATTCTGTCGAGGCACGGCGAACCGTGCCCTTTTTGAAGATTAAACAGTTATTTAGTGATACGAGTTGCCGCATCGTTCAGCGCCGCTTCAACGGTTTGACGCCCAGTGATGGCGTTCAGTACCGCACTACGGGTGGCATACCAGAAGGCCGCCATTTGCGGAATGTTTGGCATGATTTCGCCGTTGGTGGCGTTATCCATTGTCGCTGCAATCCGCGGATCTTTTGCCAGTTGCTCCTGGAATGATTTCAGCGCTACCGCACCCAGTGGTTTATCTTTGTTGACTTCAGCCAGGCCTTGGTCGGTGATCAGATAGTTTTCCAGGAATTCCGTTGCCAGTTCTTTATTGGGGCTAGCTGCGTTAATACCGGCGGTCAGTACACCGACGAATGGTTTAGATGGCTGGCCATGGAAGGTTGGCAGCAGGGTTACGCCGTAATTAATTTTGCTCTTATCGATATTGGACCATGCCCATGGGCCATTAATGGTCATCGCGGTTTCACCTTTGTTAAAGGCAGCTTCTGCAATGGAGTAATCAGTATCGGCATTGATGTGCTTATTCTTAACGAGATCGACAATAAATTGCAGGCCAGCTTGGGCGCCCGCATTATTTATGCCCACGTTTTTCGCATCATAAATCCCGTTTTCAAACTTGAATGCATAACCGCCATCAGCGGCGATAACGGGCCAAGTGAAGTACGGCTCTTGTAGGTTCCACATAATGGCGCTTTTGCCATTAGCACGCAGTGTTTTATCCAGTGCGGGGATCTCTTCCCACGTTTTTGGTGCTTCTTTCACCAGATCTTTGTTGTAAATCAGTGACAGCGCTTCGACTGCAACAGGGTAACCAATCAGCTTGCCATTAAAGCGAACAGCATCCCAAGTGAATGGGAACAATTTTTCCTGGAAGGCTTTCGATGGGTTCAGTTCTGCCAGTAAACCTGACTGTGCGTAGCCACCAAAACGGTCATGAGCCCAGAAGATAATGTCCGGGCCATCGCCGGTTGCAGCGACTTGTGGGAATTTCTCTTCCAATTTATCTGGATGCTCGATGGTCACTTTGATACCGGTATCTTTCTCAAATTTCTTACCGACCTCTGCCAACCCGTTATAACCTTTATCACCATTAATCCAGATAACCAGTTTACCTTCTTCAATCTTGGCAAAAGCAGAGGAGGAGAGCACTAGCGTGGTTAACGCCGAAAGAGCCAAAACACGTGCGGTCTTACCAATGCCGGATTTCGTGAAGCTGCGAGTCATAATCCAATCCTTTTATCCAATTTTGTGGGTACCGACTTTCTTGTGAGTCATTAGCTGTGAATTATTTGGTCTGCTTCCAGACCGCTATCGCCATGAATCACTAAGTAGAAGGGGGCGTGGCAGCGTGGCAAATTATTACGCTGGCATAAGTATTACGCTGACCTCGTTATTACACTGATCTAGTTACTACGCTGACATATCTAGTTACTACGCTGACATAGTGGGTCACAACGGGACTCCGGCTCATCCTCCCCCCCTCTACGCCCCCCTGAGGGTTATTGTGACTCAGTTAACACTGCGGCCTATTTTGTGGTGTGAGACACAATAATGTAGGTCGAAATTTGCAGAGCGGATCACGAATTTGTCTTTGTAACGGAACTTTTGCCAAGAGTGGTCGTTCTCTCATCCTCCCATCCCCTCCCCCACGAAAAACTTTGTTACGGATGATTACCGAATAGTGACACTCCCGCAATATCAGCCACATCGAGTTTGACTCCCAACTTGCAGGACCAGGAATAATGTTGTCAGCACGTTTGATTCCTAACCCAACGTTGTAGCGCATTCATCCGGTGAGTTTTCGTGATGGCTTGGGGGATTATCGAGGGTTGATTGACGCATTGCCTTATCTACACGGTTTATCGATTGGTTGATTGGTTGATTGGTTGATTGGTTTTAGTTGGTCGGTTGGTATCAGTTGATCGGTGTTTTTTGGTCAAAGCCAGCCAAGGTAATGGGGGTATGCGACTCATTATTACCCTTTCGGATCAGTATGTTGAGTCGTTAATCAACGTACAGCCCTATACTCAGGTCGCGACGCCGTCCGGGGCAACCTTGCTACAGGCTTGGCGGCACGGCGCGCAGCGAGAGAGTCATCAGGGCACTGGGGGGAATCAATGGGTCATGCCGGGGTTTGCTTCCGCTGTTTTTCTTCATTCAGATTCATATAAAAAGTTGTTTGCGTAAGCAAAGGAGTAACGCATGGCTAATGTAACGCTGAGCAGCGTTTATAAGGCCTTTGGTGAGGCTGTGATTTCCAGAGATATCAACCTGGAGATCGATGACGGTGAGTTTGTGGTGTTTGTTGGCCCATCAGGTTGCGGGAAATCGACCTTGCTACGGATGATTGCCGGTCTTGAGGACATTACCTCGGGTGAGTTGTTGATTGGTGGCAAACGCATGAATGAAGTGCCGCCCTCTGAACGCGGCATCGGCATGGTGTTTCAATCCTATGCACTTTATCCCCACTTGTCAGTGGCAGAAAACATGTCCTTCGGCCTGAAATTGGCGGGGGTGAAGAAAGCTGAAATTTACCAGCGGGTGAATCAGGTAGCAGAGGTGCTGCAACTGGCTCACTTGTTGGACCGACGGCCAAAAGCCTTATCTGGTGGCCAGCGTCAGCGGGTAGCAATTGGTCGTACCTTGGTCTCCGAACCAGATGTTTTCCTGCTGGATGAACCGCTTTCCAACCTGGATGCCGCCTTGCGGGTGCAGATGCGAATCGAGATTTCTCGTCTGCATAAGCGCTTGGAACGCACCATGATCTACGTCACCCATGACCAAGTGGAAGCCATGACATTGGCTGACAAAATTGTGGTGTTGGACGCCGGCAATATCGCTCAGGTCGGTAAGCCGCTGGAGCTGTATCACTACCCAGCCAACCGCTTTGTTGCGGGCTTTATCGGCTCGCCAAAAATGAATTTTTTACCGGTTAAAGTCACGGCCGCTGAACCTCGTCAAGTACAGATCGAACTCCCTAACCATCAGCGGGTATGGCTGCCGGTGGAAGGCGATCAGGTTCAGGTCGGCGCCAATATGTCTTTGGGGATCCGCCCAGAACATCTGCTGCCAAGTAGTGCCTCTGAAGTCACGTTGGAAGGTGAGATTCAGGTAGTAGAGCAGTTGGGTAATGAGACTCAAATTCATATCCAAATCCCAGCAATACGCCAGAACCTGGTCTACCGCCAGAACGACGTGGTGTTGGTAGAAGAAGGTGCAACATTCTCCATCGGTCTGCCACCACATCGTTGTCACCTCTTCCGTGAGGACGGCACTGCATGTAAGCGGCTGTATCAAGAGCTGGGCGTCTAGTTACGGCGACGCCTGGTTACAGAGAATGAAAGCACGCATGCCGACAGGCAAATATAACAGGAGATTACTGATGATTACTCTGCGCAAGTTACCGATAGCACTGGCTGTTGCCGCTGGTGTCCTCTCCACTCAAGCCATGGCGGTTGATTTCCATGGTTATGCGCGTTCCGGGATTGGCTGGACGGGCAGCGGTGGTGAACAACAATGTTTCCAAACTACAGGTGCTCAAAGCAAATACCGTCTGGGCAACGAGTGTGAAACTTATGCGGAAATTAAATTAGGTCAGGAATTGTGGAAAGAAGGCGATAAGAGCTTCTACCTAGATACCAACGTGGCCTATTCCGTTTCACAGCGTGATGATTGGGAATCCACGGATCCGGCTTTCCGTGAAGCCAATGTGCAGGGTAAAAACCTGATCGAATCATTACCTGGCTCCACTATCTGGGCTGGTAAGCGCTTCTATCAACGTCATGATGTCCATATGATTGACTTCTACTACTGGGATATTTCAGGACCAGGTGCCGGTCTTGAAACTATCGATCTGGGCTTTGGTAAGTTATCGGTTGCTGCAACCCGTAACTCAGAATCGGGTGGCTCAAGCGCTTGGATCGATAACCAACGTGAAAATGCAAAATATACGATTAACAACGTATACGACGTGCGTTTGGCCGGTTTAGAAACTAACCCCGGCGGTTCATTGGAGCTAGGTGTTGATTATGGCCGCGCCGATACTCAAGAAGGTTACTCGTTAGCACCAAATGCCTCTAAAGATGGTGTGATGCTGACCGCTGAGCATACCCAAAGCATGATGGGTGGCTTCAACAAGTTCGTGGTGCAATATGCTACCGACTCGATGACGTCCTATAACACCGGTCATTCGCAAGGTACGTCAGTAAATAATAATGGCCACTTGTTGCGTGTTATTGACCACGGTGCCATCAATCTGGCTGAGAAGTGGGACATGATGTATGTCGCGTTATACCAAGATATTGACTTGGATAACAATAACGGCAACACATGGTACAGCGTAGGTGTACGTCCAATGTACAAATGGACCCCAATTATGAGTACGTTGCTGGAAGCAGGCTACGACAACGTTAAATCACAGCATACCGGTGAGCGTAACGGCCAATACAAACTGACTCTGGCCCAACAATGGCAGGCAGGTGATAGCATTTGGTCACGTCCGGCAATTCGTGTCTTCGCAACTTATGCCAACTGGGATGAGAAGTGGGGCTATAGCGATACAACCGGCGTAGCACAAGACGGCACTATTGGTACCAACAGCCGTGGTAAGAACAATGAAGTCACCTTCGGTGCGCAATTCGAAGCCTGGTGGTAACAGCGATTCTTCAGCCGTCTGCGGGCGGCTGTACTTTATCTTGATGTCTTAACCGTTTTACGGGTGTGCGGGCTGTGGCCCGCATCCTACTGACCACAAGATGTATACCCAAAATAATTTGAGTTGCAGGAAGGCGGCCAACGCCACATGCAGCTTGGAGTATGACGGGTAGATTGGTTAACTTTGCCGACCTTGCCTGGGCACCGTTAGCACTGACGCTCAATGTATGAGGGTATAACAATGAAAAAGAATCTACTGTCACTCTGTTTGGCACTGGCTTTAGGGGGCATTGCACCTCTGGCAGTACAGGCAGCATCAACCATTTCTCCGGCGAATGTTTCCATCGCGCCCGTCATCAGTACGACCACATTACAGCAGTTACCATGGCAGCCTTTGGTACCACCGGCGACGCAAGATATTCAACTTACTGCGGGTAGCCCGCATATTTCTCAGGGTGAGATTGAAGGCGCGGTAGCCGCATTTGCCTTGCCTGCGGACCGCGGTTCATTGGAGGTCACGCTCAGCAGTTTGCTCACGGATAAGCAGCTCTTTACACCGAGCGTATTGGTGCTGGATGAGCAAATGCGCCCAGCGGCTTATTACCCGTCCAGCTATTTCACCTATGAAAAAGCGGGCATCATGATCAATGATCGCCTACAAGGCGTGATGAAATTGACGCCAGCGTTGGGCCAGAAACAAATTTACCTTCTGGTCTATACCACTCGCGATGACTTGAAGAAAACCACACAATTGCTCGACCCGGCAAAAGCTTATGCACAAGGTGTGGGTAATGCCGTCCCGGATATCCCGGACCCCATTGTCAATCATTCCCCAACAGGGACTTTAAGAATCAAGGTAACGTCTGAGCAAAGCATGGGTAACATCATGATTGGCTTGATGTGGTCGGCACCGACCTCGGCTCCGGTCGTTGTGGGCAACAGTACTCAACCCGCAGCCGCGCCACAATCAGAACCTACGAAACCGGCAGCACCGATGCTGGGTGAGACAGAAAACTACTTCAACCAGGCGATTAAAGACGCGGTGAAAGCCGGTGATGTCGATAAGGCGCTGAAATTGTTGAACGAAGCGGAACATTTGGGCTCAACTTCAGCCCGAAAAACCTTTATTGGTAGTGTAAAAGGCAAGGGTTAAATCCCGGCACTGCCAAATATGGCTGGATGGTTGGTGCGCCTTGGCGCACCTTTTTTCGTTAGTTCTTATAAGCGGCTACTGCGTATCGCATTCACCCTCATTTTTATTTAATATAATATTCGATAATAATATATATGTTTACATAACATTGAGATTCGGCTTGGATTCGATTGGAATCACTCCGGCCGTAGAGAATGAAAGACTCGCTGGATTTATTAATACAAAAATGAGTGACATCAATAAATAAATTAACCACCCCAATGATAGCTACCGTTTTTTTGTCATCTGATGATATTAAATATGACTGGCTCATCGCGCGTTGTCGAAAAATTCTGTAGGAAATTTCCTTTGATTAACACTGATTTTTCCTAATCTATTGTTGGTAATTTTCTGATGGCACTTTGACTAAGCAAGTGGGAAGTGAATTAAAAACATGTCTCATTTGTAAAGCATCTGTTTCCGAACAATTGGAAATAGTCGGTATGTATGTAATTTGGGGAAGTGATGATCAGGAGTTAATATATAACTCTAGCCGAGTCTCTTATAAAAACTCATGTGTAAAATACGGCGATATTGCGTGATTTACTATACGGTAAATGAGCGGTGTTTAACTACGGAGATTATTCTGTGGCTTTAATGTATCCCTAACGATGACACATTGAATTGCACTCAATAGCGGTTAATCACGGGGTGAAGATCAAAGGAATATAATACGAGCTGAATACAATCAAAAATATCAGTAAAAACCAGCAACCAATAACATCATTGGCTGCTGAATAAATACAATATTACGCTTCGATCGGCGCACGCCAGTCATCAGCACCAGAGGTGCCAGCGGTGGTGTGATCCCAGTTAATCTTGCGGTATGCCAGTGATACACGGACTAATTGAGTAAACTCAGCCTTGGTAGAATCCTGACAATGCGGCATTTTACAATCAATGTCGATAATGGTGGCATCTTCCAGTTTAGTCGTGAAGAAATGCTCTTGTTTGCCTTCAATCGAGGTGCGGTACCACTTTAACTCTACTGTTGGCAGCATTTCACCAGAGGCTAATGCGTTATACAGCAATGGAACGGCTTTGTTGTACGCAACAGTGAAACGCAATGGCTTATGCGCACGTTGGCCGGAAGGCTGGCCTGATTGAGGGTCGGTAGGCACAGTAACAATGTGTTCAAACTCCTGTACCAACATTTCGTCTTCATGACCTTGAACATAGATATTACCGACGGACTCGGCTGTGAATGCACCTGCTGTAATATTGCCCTGCGTTTTCCCTGTGATAGAGATATAAGCTGGAGTTGGCATTTTTAATATCCTTGATAGTTTATTTGATATTGATCAAAGGTTAGTCACTTCTGCTAGACATATCTGTCAGCGTTGAATGTAACTCGCTCCTCCACTTCACTTTCTGACATCACTATAAGCAGCTTTTTTATCAGTGCCAAGTTTCGTATAAATTAACACTCATGTTCACGGACGAAAAAGTTATAATATTTGTATAATTAGCATATTGTGTCGCGATATTTGCTGATTTAAATTGCAGATGTTACAGAATTGATCATGACATCGAATGCTACATCTGCGTAAAATAATGTTTTCATACGATTTTAATTTTTAAAGCAAATTATTTTTTATGATCATAGATAGAATGATTATATCGTAATAAAAATGCCACCAATGTTTTAATATAAAGAAAAGATTATAGACATTTGCCTTGAAAATAGTTAACTATGCGCACAGTTAAGTCAGATTAATATAAGAGTCTCCCTTTCTGCTGTGGGTAACATATTGGCTGACACCCCTTATTAGAGATTAAAAGGACGAGTGATGAGTAAAAATAAACAAAGCAGTGTTGCCCCAAAAGAAAGGATTAACATCAAGTATGTGCCGAATACTGGCGACCAGGTTGCAGAAATTGAATTACCGTTGAACCTGCTGGTCGTGGGTGATCTTAAAGGCGTGCGTGAAGATACATCAATTGAAGAACGTCAGGTTGTTTCGGTCAATAAGAATAACTTCAACTCAGTCATGAACGAAGCAAATATCAGTCTGAGTTTCAATGTCCCTAATCGCCTCGAAGGTGATGGGGAAGAAGATATGCCGGTCGCATTGTCGATCAATGGTCTCGATGATTTCTCGCCTGACAATGTGGCGAAAAAAGTTCCAGAGCTCAAAAAAATTCTGGAACTACGGGAAGCGTTGGTGGCATTAAAAGGGCCATTGGGGAATATCCCCGCTTTCCGCTCTCGTCTACAGGATTTGCTTGGCAATGAAGCAATGCGCGAGCAGTTGCTGAAAGAATTGGACATTCTTAATCAAAAATAATAGCTCGGGTAAGAGGGAATTCTACGTATGTCTTTACATGAAGAAAATACCGTTTTAGCGGCAGAACCTGCCAGTGCAACATTCTTGCTCGACGAAATCATGTCACAAACCCGCATGGCACCGGGAAACGACGGCTACGATATCGCTAAACAGGGTGTTGCCGCTTTTATTAGCAGTATTCTGGATACCGGAACCAACGAAGAGCCGATTAACAAGCTGTTAGTTGACCGAATGATCATCGAACTCGACAAAAAGTTGAGTGCTCAGATGGACGAGATCCTACATGCCAACGAATTCCGTGAAATAGAATCCTCATGGCGCTCATTGAAGCTGTTAGTCGATCGGACTGATTTCCGTGAAAACATCAAAATCAATATCATGCATGCAACGAAAGAAGAGTTGCTGGAAGATTTTGAGTTCTCGCCAGAAATTATTCAGTCGGGTTTCTACAAACACGTTTACTCCTCAGGGTACGGCCAATTCGGTGGTGAGCCAACAGCCGCGATCATTGGTAACTACGCGTTCAACAATAGCTCGCCTGACATGAAGCTATTGCAATATGTGAGTGCCGTTGGCGCGATGGCACATGCGCCATTCTTATCCAGTGTGGCCCCTGATTTCTTTGGTATCAGCAGCTTCACTGAATTGCCTGCAATTAAAGATCTGAAATCTGTATTTGAAGGGCCTGCTCATACCAAATGGCGTGCTTTACGTGAGTCTGAAGATTCACGTTATCTTGGTTTGACTACCCCTCGTTTCTTGCTGCGCTTACCTTACTCTACCGTTGAAAACCCAATTAAAAACTTCAACTACTACGAGGATGTCAGCCGGAATCACGAGCATTTCTTGTGGGGCAACACCGCATTCCTGTTAGCTTCCTGCCTGACCGACAGCTTCGCCAAGTACCGTTGGTGCCCGAATATTATTGGGCCGCAAAGTGGCGGCACGGTTCACGATCTCCCGGTTCATCTCTATGAAGCAATGGGGCAGATTCAGGCCAAAATCCCAACCGAAGTTCTGATCACTGACCGTCGTGAGTTTGAGCTGGCGGAAGAGGGCTTTATCACCCTGACCATGCGTAAAGGCAGTGATAACGCCGCATTCTTCTCGGCGAACTCGGTGCAAAAACCGAAAGTCTTCCCCAATACCCGCGAAGGGAAAATGGCGGAAACCAACTATAAGTTGGGCACGCAACTGCCGTACATGTTTATTATCAACCGCCTTGCGCACTACATCAAAGTACTCCAGCGCGAGCAGATTGGTTCATGGAAAGAGCGACAGGATCTGGAGCGTGAGCTCAATATCTGGCTCAAGCAGTACATTGCCGATCAAGAAAATCCACCAACGGATGTTCGTAGCCGTCGTCCTCTGCGTTCAGCGCAAATCCAGGTACTGGATGTTGAAGGTGATCCGGGCTGGTACCAGGTTGCGATGCAGGTTCGCCCGCATTTCAAATACATGGGTGCGAGTTTCGAACTGTCACTGGTTGGCCGTTTGGATAAGGAATAACCGACTATGGCCGCGCTTCTTAATTGGGATCGAGGGAGTTCTGCCAGTTTGTTTGACCGCATACAGGGGAAGGGCGCTAGCTCTTCCTCCGATGGCCGTCTGCGTGAACTATTGAATTCAATCCAAAAGCATTTGAACGAGGTCCTTAACTCTCGTCCAGGTGCTTGCCAAAGTGCGGTCGATCTCGGGGTTATCGACCTCAATGATGCGACCGCCACCTCATCTGATTTTCGAAAAAGTATTGAGAAAGCCATTAAGGATTGTATCGAGAACTACGAACCCCGAATTTCTGCCGTTACGGTTCAATCCTTACTGAACCATGGCGACCCACTGCAACTGAGTTTCCATATTAGCGCTCGTGTTAATTTCGACGATATGGGTGATGTCGTTGAGTTCAACATTCAGTTAGACAATAACCGCCGTTACTGCTTTAACCAGGAAACATAATGTCGTTCGAAAAGTATTTCAGGGACGAGCTGGATTACCTCCGGCAATTAGGACGCGATGCCGCAATAGAACGGCCTCATCTCGCTGCATTTTTATCTGAGCAAGGTTCTGATCCGGATGTTGAACGTTTGCTGGAAGGCTTTGCTTTTCTAACGGGCAACCTGCGTGAAAAAATCGATGATCAATTCCCTGAGTTGACTCATGGTTTACTGAATATGTTGTGGCCGAACTACTTACGGCCAATACCGAGCATGACCATCATCGAGTACACACCGGATGAGAGTGTGGTTACCGAGGCGACGCTGGTGAAACGGGGTAGTCAAGTGATGAGCATCCCCATCACACCAAATGACCAGCGTAGCGCGTTTACCAACAGCAATGCCCATGTGGGGCCACAATGTACTTTTACGTTGTGCCGCGATGTTTGGTTGTTCCCCATGTCCATCCGGGAGATCTCGGCGAACAGCAGTAACGAACAAGGCATTTTGAGTGTTCACTTCGCTGCCAAAGCGGAATTGAACCTACAAGACCTGCAACTGGATAAATTGCGCTTCTACTTGGGGGAAGACAATTACACCAGCACGCAACTCTATTTCTGGATTAACCACTATTTCGAACGCGCTGAACTGGTTGTCAACGGGATAACCATCCCGATGCCTGATTTTGACTTTAACCCAGTGGGCTTTGAACGCGATGATGCCCTATTGCCGTACCCGAAAAACGCCTATATGGGTTACCGGATCCTGCAAGAGTATTTTTGCTTCCCCGAAGGCTTCCTGTTCTTTGATGTCAATGGCGTGGTCGATTTTCCACCGCATTTGAATGCCAGTGAATTCTCTCTGAATTTGTATTTCTCTCAGGCATTGCCGCCGGACGTGAAAGTACGCTCCACCACACTGCGGATGAATTGCACACCTGCGGTGAACCTGTTCCAACATGACAGTGAAGCGATTGATCTTGATGGAACCCAGACGGAATATCCGCTCTGTGTCAGCTACCATAATCCGGATCACTACGACATCTTTTCAGTTGATCGGGTTGACAGTTGGCTCAGTGAAAAAGGTGCTCCTAAGGGGCGCGGCCGGGGTCATGGCAGGGTGTATACCTCGTTTGAGAGCTTCCACCATCAGATCGAACATTCGCAAGAAAAGACCGCGCTTTATTACCGCCTACGCGTGAAAAACTCATTATTCCGTAAGGGATTCGAACACTATATTTCCTTTGTTCGTAGTGATGAATCGAAGCTGGTGCTTGCTGAAGAGAATGTCTCGGTCAGCCTGACGTGCACTAACCGTGAGTTGCCGCTGTCGTTGCGCGTTGGTGATATCAATCAACTCAGCAAAGACAGCCCTTCATTCGCGACGTTCCGCAATATTACCCGTCCTTCGGTGCCGTTGTATCCGGTGCTGGATGGGGGCCTGCATTGGTCATTGCTCTCCAATATGTCGTTGAACTACATGTCCTTACTGGATAAGGACGCGTTGAAGCAAATTCTGCATACCTATGATTTTCCAAGCCTGCATAACCGGCAATCTGCCAGGGCATCGCAAAAGAAACTGGACGCTATCCAACGTATTGAAACACAGCCGATTGACCGGTTGTTTCGTGGCTTACCTGTCAGAGGGCTACAAACCACGCTATGGCTGGAGCAAGGGGCCTTTAGCTCTGAAGGTGAGCTTTATCTCTTCAGCACGGTATTAGCCCGTTTCTTCTCACTGTATGCCAGCGTCAATGCGTTTCATCTTTTAAAAGTCATCAATCTTGATAATCAGGAATGTTACGAATGGCCGGTACAGACAGGTCAACATGCACTGATGTAAGTGTGGTTGAGGATGTAAGTGGGGTTGAGAATGTCAGCGTGGTTGAGGCAGTACCCGAAGGGCAGGCATTGGATGTTTCACGTTATAACTTTTTTCAATTGGTCGAATTGCTCAACCAATTGGCGGTAGCGTGGCAAGGGGCAGCCCCTGTGGCGACCCCAGCCAATGAAGCTATCCGTTTTAAATCGACCGCCCGTTTGGCATTCCCGACCAGAGATGTTATCGCACTGAACACCTCCGCCCGTGGTCAATTTGAGCTAGAGGTCTCTTTCCTTGGATTGCATGGCAGTCAATCGCCGCTACCAGGATATTACCTCGATTCGTTAGCGTGGGAGGATGCGCAGAATGAGAACCGGTTGACGGATTTCATGAACGTATTCAATCACCGCCTGTTAACGCTACTGCATCAGATTTGGCGTAAATACCGTTACTACATCTGCTTTGACAATGGCGGTGATGATGCATTTTCACAACGCATGTTCTCGCTGGTGGGGTTAGGCAGCGAGGTTATCCGCAATAAATTGCAGATCAATCACAGCAAAATGCTGGCTTATGCAGGGCTACTGGCCAGCCCCGGTAGAGCGCCTGAAGTGATTTGCAGCCTTGTCTCACATTGCTTCAATTTGCCGGACATCACCTTACACAGTTGGCAACTGCGCAAGGTGGATATTGCCCCTTCACAGCAGAATCGCCTGGGGACGAGGGTGAAAGTCCGTGGCAAGAAATATGATGAAAAATCAGTGCTTGGCGTTAATTTCTCCATTGGTTCACGGGTTGCGGATCGTAGCGGGAAATTCTTGTTGTGCATCAATAAGCTAACGCGAGAACAGTTCTTATCCTTTTTACCCAACGGGGCTAATTACGCCTCGTTAGTGATGTTTGTGGCCTTCATTATGCGCGATCAATTCGCGTGGGATTTACGCCTTGGGTTAGCAGAGCAGCAGGTGGGCGGGATGGTTCTGGGAACCGAGCAGAATAGCCTATTGGGCTGGACCAGTATCCTCGGTGATCCCGAACAGAAACCCAGCGTAACGATCGGTGTGATGGAATAACGGTCGGAGTGATGAAATAACGACCCGCGTTGTGAAATAGCGATCAGCGTTATGAAATAAGAATCAGTATTCAGGAAGAGACACCATGGATAAAAAACAACCAACGCTGTCATTGCGGGTCGTCAACAGCGATAAGTTAGAGAGTGGCAAACAAGCCAGCAGCCTATTTCATGCGCAAGGGGGGAGCGTCGGCAGTGACGGTAGCCATCATTGGTCGATTCAGGATCAAGGCGGCAATATCAGCCCGTCACAATTTGCTGTTGAATGGCGTGATGGCTCTTTCTGCCTGCGGATGCTGAATGGCGCTCTGAGCATTAATCATTCGGTGCTGACGGCCAATTCGGGTTTCGTTCGCCTACAACAAGGGGATGAAATTACGTTGGGTAATCTGGTGATCAAGAGCCATATCAGCCGTTCTGCTGCCGATATGCTCGATCCACTGATGGTATCACCGGAATCACTGGTATCGAGTTACAGCAACCCGATGGATGCCATGATGGAAGGGGAGCCGCTAGCAGCACCTCACCATCAGCAAGACAGCCGGTTAGCCGCGACCATTAGCAATAATTTCAGCCATGATCCATTGCGGGTATTGGAAACTGAAAGCCTGACCACGCAAGGCCATGGCGCAGTGATATCTGATGCTGATCACTCTCTACAGCAGGACCGATACCGTAACCCGCTTTTCTCTTCCCCGCTCTCTGATACCCCCAAGGACAGTGCTATGGATCAGGCGTTTCTCGATCTCCCGCAGATCAGTACCTTTCTTAACGGTAAACAAGAGGGGGGCAAACAAGAAGGACCAAATAACCAAATGGAACAACATCACGTTGCCATTACGCCGCTGATGCGTGGTTTTGACGCTCAAATCCCAATCCGCAACAGCCAGGAAGCTAACGATTTCCTTGAGGAGGCGGGTAAAACGCTCAAAGCGACAATCGAAGGTCTGCTCGCCTTACAACGCAGCCAACATGGCTTGCGCGATAAGCACTTACGGCCGATTGAAGATAATCCATTGCGTCTGAATATGGATTACGACACCACCCTCAACCTGATGTTTGCCGATCAAAAAAGCCCGGTTCATCTTTCGGCGCCCGCCGCCGTGGCCGAAAGCCTGGATAACCTGCGCTTGCATCATCAGGCCAATCAACAGGCGATTACGCAAGCGTTGAACACCATGCTGGAAGCCTTCTCCCCTGAGCGTTTACTGACGCGTTTTACCCATTATTTGCGCAGCAATGAGCGGCAAGAGCAGGACTCCGCCTGGGCCTGGGATATGTACAAAAACTACTATCACGAGCTGGCCTCCAGCCGCCAGCAAGGTTTTGAAAAACTGTTTGGCGAAGTGTATGAGCAAGCCTATGACCGAGCCTTACGTCAAGGCATGAAGGATAGCGAGTAATGAACAACGCCAGAGGCTATCTCCTGACGTGGGCATTATGTGTGGTGTTCCTGTTGTCTGGGTGCAGCGGTGCATGGGAAGCCACTAAAAAGGTCGGCAAGGTAGTTATGGACCCAGATATTCCGGTGGGGCAGGCTTCCGATCAACCCTCAACGGTCAGGCTAACATTGCTGTCCGATCCCGATACCAACCCTAATGAAAAAGGGGAAGCGGTACCGACTGAGATAGTGGTGGTGTACCTAAGTGAAAACTCCAAGCTGCTGGCCGCTGATTATGATCAGCTAAGCAGTGACGCGCTGGAGAAAACGCTGGGTAAGAATTACATCGATCATCAGGAATATACCTTACTGCCCGACCAATTCAAGGCGCTGGACCCTATCAAGCTGGAAGAGAAAAACAGCTATCTGGGGGTGATTGCTCACTATGCCGATGCCAACCGCAGTGAATGGAAGAAGATCATCAAAATAAAAGGGATCGGCCATAACTACCAGGTTTTGGTCCATGTCAGATCAAACGATGTCGATCTAAGGAAAGAGGAAGAATAACCATGCCAACCAAGAATCGAGTGATTTGGCGCGAAGGGCTGTTCATCAAACCGCAACATTTTCAACAACAGCAACGGCATAACGACTACCAGTTACAACGCCGGATTATCGCTCTGCAAGGGTATAGCTACGGTTTTAGTTCACTGATCCTGAATCAGGAGTTGTTGAAATTAGGGCGTATTGGCTTGACGGTCGCCAGTGGCAATATGGCTGATGGCACGGTGTTTGATATCCCTTATCAAGACCATTCACCAAAGCCATTGGATGTACTGAATTGTAATGATGCGGCCAGCCGTGACATTTATCTGGCATTACCCATGCTAAACGATGCCATTAATGAGGTGGCAGGCCAGCAGGGGCAAGCGCCGGGGACCATTCGCTATCGTGAACACAGCGATGATGTCCGCGATTTACATACGGAAGGGGGCGATGTCAGCCAGTTGGTACTGGCACAGCTTGCGCCGCGTTTGATGCAAGGCTCGGAAGACCTCAGCGCTTACTCGGTACTGCCGCTGTGTCGGGTCAAAGAGAAACGGCCTGACGGTTCGCTGATCTTGGATGAAGAGTTCATTCCCACCTGCACCACGCTCAGTGTTTCAACGCAATTAAAAGGCTTTATGGATGAAGTCGAAGGGACATTGGTTGAGCGCGCCCAACTACTGGCCAAACGTATTGGTTCTCCTGGGCAGCAGGGGATCGCGGATGTGGCTGAATTTATGATGTTGCAGGTCTTTAACCGCACACAGCCGCTATTCACCCATTTGGCGCATCAGGCGATTCTGCATCCAGAAGCGTTTTACCATCAGTTGGTACAAACCTGTGGTGAACTGCGCACGTTTACCGATGAATCCCGCTTAGCGGGCACCTTCCCGGTTTATAACCACGATAACTTGACCGACAGTTTTCAGCCGTTGTTTTTGGCGATGCGTCAGGCATTAAGCACAGTGCTCACACCGCGTGCCATCTCTATCCAGTTGCATATGCAGGCACACGGTATTCGCGTTGCGACCATTAATGATAGTGACCTATTGCGCAACGCTGATTTTGTTCTGGCCGTTCGGGCACAGATACCTCAAGAGCAGTTACGTCGGCAATTTGTTCAGCAAACCAAAATCACGTCACTTGAGAAAATACGCGATTTGGTCAGTGTACAACTGCCGGGCGTCCCGTTGGTGGCATTGTCTGCCGCACCGCGCCAGCTTCCTTACCACTCGGGATACACCTACTTCATGCTGGATCTGCAAAGCCCTGTATGGAAAGAAATCCAGCAAAGCAATGCGATTGCCTTCCACGTCTCGGGTGATTTCCCTGATCTGGACATGCAATTCTGGGCAATCAGGAGCAGCTAATGAAAACGGATGCTGTAACTGATAACACCCCTTTCCCGACAGTGGAAGCGGTCACCTCCCATCGGCAGTATCAGCTACCGCTACGTGGCGAAAGCCTGAACGCGATGATCGATACCGCCACCCCATTATTGGGAATGGTACTGCGCCTCAAAGACATGGAAAACCAAGCGTTACCGGACCAGCTATATCAGCAGGTGGTGACGGATATCCGTGCTATTGAGCAGTACTTGCAAACCAAAGGCTACGAACCCGGCGCAATCATATCTTTCCGATATGTGCTGTGCACATTCATTGATGAAACGGCGTTGGGGCATGGCTGGAATACCCAAAACGGTTGGTTACAGCAATCTCTGTTGGTGCATTTTCATAATGAAACCTGGGGCGGAGAGAAAGTGTACGTCCTGCTGGAACGTTTAATGGGGGAACCCAAGCGTTACCAAGACCTGCTGGAGTTTATCTATCTCTGTTTTTGTTTGGGTTACCGCGGCCGCTACAAAGTGACATCACAAAACGGTGATGACTTTGAGCGATTGTTCCGCCGATTGCATCACCAGTTGCAGCAGTTACGGGGTGATGCGCCACCGACGGTCCTTTATCAAGGAGGCGGTCGTCTTAACAGCCGCTACCACTTGAGTAAGCGGTTGACTATCAAGCATTTGTTATGGGGTGGAGTGAGTCTGCTGACGGTGATTTATCTGTTTTATGCCATCCACCTGCACACCCAAAGTCAGGATATTTTGCAACAGCTAAACAATTTATTGAGCTAGGAAAGCACAAATGATTCAAATTGACTTGCCCACACTCGTAAACCGCCTTAATCCCATTGCCCGCCATTCTCTGGAAGCGGCGGCGGCGCATTGCGTCAGTCAGCAGGAAGCTGAAATTACGGTCTCCCAAGTGCTACTGCAAATGATCTCCACACCATTATGTGATGTCAGGTTAATCCTGAGCCATGCGGGTGTTGAGGAGGATGAACTACGGGAGTCGCTCGATCAACGTGTTTCAGGCTATCAAGCTATTACCCAGGCCTACCCGAGTTTCTCCCCATTACTGGTGGAATGGTTACAAGACAGTTGGTTGTTGGCATCGACAGAGATGGAACACAGCCAACTCCGTAGTGGCGTGATGTTATTGACGTTATTGCTCAGCCCGTCGCGCTATCTGGTCCCCACGGCCAGCCGACTATTATCGCCGATTAACCGTGAGTTACTGCGTCAGAATTTTGCTAACTGGACGGCCGACTCGGCAGAAACACCGCGAGTAGAAAAAGGGGCTGAAGCAGGCAACGGCGCGGAAATCAATGGTGACAGCTTGCTGGCCCGCTATGCCAGCAATATGACCGAACAGGCCCGTAACGGGGAATTAGATCCTGTGCTGTGTCGGGATACAGAAATCGATCTGATGATCGATATTCTGTGCCGCCGCCGCAAAAATAACCCGATAGTGGTGGGTGAAGCGGGGGTCGGGAAAAGTGCGCTGATCGAAGGTTTAGCCCTGCGTATTGTGGATAATCAGGTGCCGGAAAAACTGCGTAACAGCGAGTTGATGACGCTGGATTTAGGCGCACTTCAGGCTGGTGCGGCAGTGAAAGGTGAATTTGAGAAGCGTTTCAAGGGCATCATGGCGGAAATCGCCCAGTCCACGACGCCCATTATCCTGTTTATTGATGAAGCACACACGCTGATCGGGGCCGGTAACCAGCAGGGCGGGTTAGACATTTCCAATCTGCTCAAGCCCGCTTTAGCGCGCGGTGAACTGAAAACTATCGCGGCAACCACCTGGAGCGAATACAAAAAATACTTTGAAAAAGATGCTGCGCTGTCGCGCCGTTTTCAATTGGTCAAAGTCTCTGAGCCCAGCGCGCAAGAGGCCACGATTATCATGCGTGGCCTGCGTACAGTTTATGAACAGGCGCATGGCGTCCTGATCGATGATGAAGCATTGCAAGCCGCGGCGGTGCTCAGTGACCGCTATATTTCGGGGCGGCAGTTGCCGGACAAAGCCATTGATGTGTTGGACACTGCAGCCGCACGTGTTGCCATCAATCTCACCTCTGCACCGCGTCAGGTTTCGGCACTGAAAAACGAACTCTACCATCAGGGGATGGAAATCGAGATGCTGGAGCGGGAACAACGCCTCAGTCTAAGCAGCCCGGATGAGCGGTTGGCCGTTTTACAACAGCAGCGAGTCGAAATCGAACAGCAACTCATTGCCCTGAATACCGGTTGGGAAAAGCAACAACACTTGGTACAGCAGATTATTGCGTTGAGAGCGGTCCTGTTGGCACAAGAAGAGAGAGCCACGGATGAGCAAGTGGTCAATCTGACGGCGCTGGGTGACGCGCTGGATCTGTTGCAACAACACCAGACGCTGGTCTCGCCGCATGTGGATAAGAGCCAGATTGCGGCGGTGATCGCTGAATGGACTGGCGTACCGCTAAACCGCCTTTCTCAGAGTGAATTGGCAGTGGTCACTGAATTGCCCTCTTATCTGGGGCAGCAGATCAAAGGGCAAGAGATGGCTATCCATTGCTTGCACCAACACTTGCTGACCGCAAGGGCAGATTTACGTCGCCCTGGTCGCCCAATGGGGGCTTTCCTGTTGGTTGGGCCTAGCGGCGTGGGTAAAACGGAAACCGTGCTACAGATCGCCGAACTGCTCTATGGCGGCCGCCAATATCTCACCACCATCAATATGTCCGAATTCCAAGAGAAGCATACCGTCTCGCGCCTGATTGGTTCACCACCGGGCTACGTCGGGTATGGTGAAGGCGGCGTACTGACCGAAGCCATTCGCCAAAAACCTTATTCGGTGGTGCTACTGGATGAAGTGGAAAAAGCTCACCCCGATGTGCTGAACCTGTTTTATCAGGCCTTCGATAAAGGAGAGTTGGCAGACGGTGAAGGCCGCATCATTGATTGCAAAAATATCGTATTTTTCCTGACCTCCAATCTGGGGTACCAGACCATTGTTGATCATGCAGACGAGCCTGCATTGCTCAATGAACGGCTCTACCCCGAGCTATCGGCATTCTTTAAACCTGCGCTGCTGGCCCGTATGGAAGTGGTTCCTTATCTGCCACTGGGCATGGAAACGCTGCAAATTATCATTCACGGCAAACTGAACCGCCTGGATACGCTGCTGCGCCAACGCTTTAGTGCTGATGTGGTCATTGAACCGGAAGTGATCGACGAAATCCTGCTACGCGCTACCCGTGCCGAAAATGGTGCTCGTATGCTTGAGTCGATTATCGACGGTGCGCTATTACCACCGGTTTCTCTGTTGTTATTGCAGAAAGTGGCCGCTGGCGCCGCTATCAGCCACATTCGGATCGCGGTAGAGGGGAATGTGTTTACTGCACAGGTTGAGGGAGCGATATGAGACAACGGTTAAAGAGTGTCCTCGCACTGCTGGACAATGACTCAACCGAACAACTGATCCATCGCTTTCTGACGATTAACCACCACCGCCAACGATTTAGCGCCCTGATGGTGTCGATGTTTAACGCCAGTGAAGGGCGTCTTGATTGCTATCACCAGCCTGATGGCGGCATAAACGTTGCGTTGAAGCTGGATGCGGATATTGAAGATGTTAACCATCCGTTGGTTCGGGTTTTGCGCAATGGTTTCCCCGAAGTGTGGGGCAGCCTGTATCAGGGGGTACGCATCGAAAATGATGATTTTCGCGGTTTCGTTCAGGCGTTACCCACGAGATGTGGGCTGTATGCCTTACCGCTGTTTGACGTTCATGGACATGCCTGCGGCGTGATTGCGGTTTTTTCCGAGAATATCGAACGCTTCGCTGATACTCGCGGCATGTTTAGTATTTATTGCCATATCTTTCAGCATCGCCTGAACAAATTACAAGAGATGGACCAACTGAGATCGCAACTCAATCAGATCCGAACGGTATTCAAAGAACAGCGACAGCGGGAAAAACAATTAGATGAGTTATTGGTCTCGCTCAGCACCTCAGATACGCACACCTTGCCCGGAATCTCTCAAGACTACAGCAAAGTAGACAGCCTGACCAAGGCGGTCGAGGCCTTCGAATGCGCTGTATTGACCCAGCGCCAGCGCTTGTACGGCAACGACAAAAGCCGTATTGCGGCCAGTCTGGGGCTATCACTGCGCGCCTTGACTTATAAGTTAGCGAAATACAGGTGCCAGCTATGAATACGTGGTTATTGATTAGCTCGTTACTGTTTTCCGGCAGCAATACCGACGCTTTCTGGACGATGGGATTAACCCCACCGGTGGCGGAGAAAAAGGAGGCGGGGACGCTGGCTCTGGTGATGCGTTGCCGTAGCGAAACCTCGGCTCTGGTACGGCTGGATTGCTATGACAAAGCCCTCACTCCAGTGACCGCCGTCGATGAAAAACGGGTAAATGCTGGCCCTGCCTGGCAGCGAGCGATGAATCAGGAAAAGGGACGTATTGATCACTCCACCGCATTTATGGTGACGGAAGGCGAAGGTTCGAATCCGATGGTGCTCATTACTACCCCTGCGATTGGTATGCCTCCTCCACGGCCGGTACTGATGTTGAGCTGCATTGACAATATCACCCGCTTGCAGATTGCGCTGGTGGGGCCACAAAAAGAGAGTTCCGTTACATTGATTATCGACAAAACCGGAATTATCGACAAAACCCGTCTGGACGCACAGTGGTTCCTGCGTGAAAACGGCTATTTACTGGAGTCCAGCCGTGGCCTGGCGGGTATCGATGAAATTAAACGGTTGATGTCGGCGGAAACCCTGACCATCGAAGGTGCAAACGGTGCTTTTCCTCGGCTGACATTTACTCTTTCTCAGTTAACGCCAGCGTTGAAACCGCTGCGTAACGCATGTCATTGGTGAGGCATATGGATATCACGTCACAACATCCCTGGCATGTCTTGTTACAAGCCCCTTTGTCACCTGAGCAGACCGCACAAGCCCTGGCCGATGATGACCCCCAATGGGAATATATCGACGGCCAGATGGTGAAACTGGGGTCGTTGGCCCACGCCACGCTGAATATTGACGATATTCAACAACAGGCCATGGCGCTGTTATCACAGAAAAGTAAAGATTTCCGGCTCATGGTGCATCTACTGCGCACCCTACAACACGCGGGCCAGCCAGATGAACTGATGCTGGCGATGTCGTTGCTGACCGAATACGTCCAGCTATTTTGGACTACGGCCTGGCCGCAAAATCCTTTACACAAACGGCGCTTTGCTCAACAAATCCTCAAACGCTTTGACAGCGCCAGCAGCAGTTTCAGCCAGCGAGCGAATGAGGCTCAACGTGAGAATGTGCAAGGATTATTGGCACATTTAGCACAGGTTTGGCACAGCAGTGAGCCGGGTCTGGCTAAAGAGGTGGATGCATTACGTACCCGCTATGCGCGGCCACCGGAGCGGGTTATCGAGGCGGTGGCTCCTGATGAACGGCTCTCATCCAGCACCTTGGCGGCAGCAATGGCCGCCACCCCCGTTAGCCCAAGCCTCGCCATTGATAACACGAGCGACAGAGCCTGGCGGCAGACCTTGCTGAAAATGGCGGATTTGCTGAGTGAACAGCAACCCGATTCCGCTATCGGTTTCCGGTTACGACGCCATGCCGTATGGGGGGCGTTAACCGCGCCGCCTATGGCGCAGAGCGATGGTCGCACCCCGTTGGCTGCGGTTTCTGCGGATCGAACCGCCGATTACTTAGCACGTCTGACTAATGCCGATTTACCTTTGTGGCATCAAGTAGAGCAGAGCCTAACCCTCGCGCCTTATTGGCTGGATGGGCATGTGCTTTCGGCGCAAATCGCCCTACGACTGGGTTATGACACGGTGGCACAAGCCATCCGTGATGAACTCAGCATTTTTTTAGCCCGCATTCCCGCACTAAAAACCCTCTTTTTTACTGATATGACGCCATTCCTCTCCTCTGAATCCACTGCCTGGTTACAGCAGGATGTGGGTCATCAGGGAAGAAGTCGCACTATTGAACAGGATGAAATTTGGCAATGCTATCAACAGCAAGGATTGGAAGCCGCACTACAGATGATAAACCGGCAGCCGCAGCAATCCGAACCTCGGGACCGTTTTTACCATCAATTGCTCAGTGCTCAGTTGTTCGAAAAAGCGGGGTTAACCGCATTGGCGCAGCAGCACTACCACAGCTTATTACTGGTAGGGCAGCAATTACAGCTAAGCGAATGGGAACCTGCGCTGATCGCTTTACTGACAGAAAAACAGCGACAACTCAAACCATGATCGCCATGGAATGCCACAGGAGCGTTAGCGCATGAAATTGCCGTTCTTTATACGCATAGCCAAGCCCGCCATTCCTCGCCTTAAAGCATCAATACCGGTGGTATTGGCGTTGCTGGCTTGCGCGGCACTCATTTGGGTGTGGATTTACGGACCCGAGTGGCAATTGGGGGAAAATTACCCGTTTGAGACATTATTGAGCCGTTGGTTGGTCACGGCGGTATTTGTCTTGGTGGTCGTTTGCTGGATCAGCCTGAAAGTCATGAGGCGTGTACAACACCTGGAAAAACTCCAGCTACAAACGAAAATTCAGCTCGACGATCCCGTCAGTGCTGATATCGAACAACAAAACCAATATCTCAATGGCTGGAAGCACCAGCTTCAGCGCCATTTGAACACCCCGGAATATCTATATCGCCTGCCTTGGTACATGGTCATTGGTGCGCGCAATAGCGGCAAAAGTACGCTGATCAAAGAAGGTTATAAACTGACAGAGATCTCCGCATCAGAGCGGCTCCATGCGGAAGACACAGCGGATCTGCGTGTCCGGTGCTGGTTGGGGGAACAAGCGGTTATTATCGATCCTGCGGGGGTACTGATTGAACAACCGACGACACCGATTGCGGGCAAAGCGGCACTCAACAGCCGCTTATGGCAAAGCCTATTATCCTGGCTGATTGAACAGCGCCAGCGTCAGCCGCTAAACGGCATTATTCTCACCGTCGATCTTCATCAGATGATGACCTCAAATAAAGCGCAGCGGGAGACTTACGTCGCTGATATCCATCAACGGCTGCAAGAGATACGGTTGTCTTTGCACAGCCAGGTGCCGCTGTATGTGGTCTTCACCAAAATGGACCTGCTGTACGGCTTCGAGGCCATGTACCAATCGCTGGATAAGGCCGAACGTGAAGCGGTTCTGGGGGTGACGTTCAGCCTCGATGCGGCCGATCCGGACGTATGGCGGACGGAGTTGAAACAGTTCTGGCAGCAATGGGTTGCACAACTGAATGGCGCGATGCCGGACATGATGCTGAACAGTGTGGATGCCGGACAGCGTAGCCAGTTATTCAGCTTCACCCGCCAGATGCAGGGCCTGCATGATTACGTGGTACAACTGCTGGAAGGCATCTTGTACCGTGGAGAACATGCCCAGCCGCTGTTACGGGGGGTTTACCTCACGTCAGCCCAGCAACGCGGGCAAATGGACGATATCTTTACCCAATCTGCCGCCGTGCAATATCACCTTGCGCCACAGGCCTTCCCGACCTGGCCGGTCTCGGATACGACGCCGTATTTTACCAAAGCGCTGTTTAACCAGGTGCTATTGGCCGAACCTAATCTGGCCGGAGAGAACGGTATCTGGCTGCAAAAAACGAGAAAGCGAATGTTCATTTTCTCGGGGGTGGGGGCCCTGGCCGCGCTGACCTTATGGGGCTACTGGCACTACTATCACCAGCTTAACTACCGGGCTGGCGAAGAGGTATTAACCCAGGCAAAAACCTTCTTATCGATCCCACCGCCAGAAGGCGATGACCGTTATGGCAATCTGCAACTGCCGCTGCTAAACCCCATCCGTGACGCCACGCTGGCTTATGGCAATTACCATGAACGCAGCCTGTTCCTGGCGGATATGGGGCTGTATCAGGGTAATAATATCGGGCCTTATGTCGAAAGCACTTACTTGCAGCTCCTACAGCAACGTTTTGTCCCGGCGCTGATGAGTGGGCTGCTGGAACAACTGAACGCCGCACCGAAGGGCAGCGAGGAGAAGCTGGAAATTCTGCGGGTGATGCGGATGTTGGAAGACGGCAGTGGCCGCAATGCCGCGCTAGTTGAACAATATATGAGCCACCGCTGGAGCCAACAATTCAACGGCCAGCGCGAGTTGCAGGATCAGCTATCAAGTCACCTGAACTACGCACTGAAACACACCGACTGGCA
Source organism: Yersinia similis (assembly GCF_001053095.1). Lineage (GTDB taxonomy): Bacteria > Pseudomonadota > Gammaproteobacteria > Enterobacterales > Enterobacteriaceae > Yersinia > Yersinia similis. The sequence goes on from NZ_CGBP01000033.1 coordinate 52,022, forward strand.
CGGCGCACGGGAAAGTGGCGATCAATATGCGATCAAGAGCTTTGTCCCGTATCTCAGCCCGATCCAGTCAGCGCAGCAAGAGTTGAGCAAACTCTCGATCTACCAACGGGTGTATCAGAACCTGCGGATCAAAGCACAGGATGCGTTACCGCCCGCGCTCGATCTGCGTGATCAGATCGGCGCAAGTTTTGACGACATCTTTGTCTCCGGTAACGATCGCCTGCTGGTGATCCCGCAATTCCTGACCCGTAGCGGCTTACAGAGTTACTTCATCAAACAGAACGATCAACTGGTTGACCTGACGGTGATGGACAGTTGGGTACTTAATCTCACCAAGAACGTCGAATACAGTGAGGCAGACCGCAAAGAGATCCATCGGCAGGTGACCGAACAGTACCTTGGCGACTATACCGCCACCTGGCGTGCGGCCATGAATAACCTGTCGGTCAGTGATTTTGAAGGCTTGCCGCAGGCGATCAGCGCCATTGAACAGGTGATCAGCGGGGAACAACCTTTCCGCCGTGCACTGCAAACGCTAAGTGACAACACCCGCTTGCCGGTTATCTCGGATCTGATCCCCGCGAAGGAGCAGCAAGAGCTGCTACAAAAACCCGATTACCTGCTGCTGACCCGTATCAACCGTGAGTTCTCCCCCGAAACGGCGGTGCTGGTGGAGAATGGCGATAAAGGCAGCGTGATCCAGAGTGTTTACCAAAAACTGACCGAGCTACACCGCTATCTGTTGGCGATCCAAAACTCGCCCGCGCCGGGCAAAGCGGCGTTGAAGGCGGTGCAATTACGACTGGATCAAAACAACAGTGACCCGATCTTCGAAGTCCAGCAACTGGCTAAAAACCTGCCGGAGCCGTTAAACCGCTGGGTGGGTGAGCTGGCAGAGCAGGCCTGGCGAGTGGTGATGATGGAAGCGATCCAGTCACTGGAAGTGGAGTGGAATGAGACGGTGATCAAACAGTATCAAACCTATCTGGCCGGACGTTATCCCTTCGACCCTCACGCGAAACAGGATGTACCACTCAGTGAGTTTGAACGCTTCTTTGGGCCGAAAGGCACGCTCGATGCGTTCTATCAGCAGAACCTGAAACCGTTTGTCGAAAACAACCTGACTGGTGGCAGTGATGGCGAATTATTGATCCGGCCTGATGTGTTACAGCAACTGGCGCAGGCGCGGAAAATTCGCGACACCTTCTTCTCGGCCCAAAACGGCCTGGGCACACAGTTTGCGATTGAACCGGTGCTGTTAAGTGGCAACAAGCGCCGCAGCGTATTGAATCTGGATGGGCAATTACTGGATTACGCCCATGGCCGCAGCGGCGTAGTGCATCTGGTTTGGCCAAACTCGATGCGTGCCGGGGTGGAAAGCAAACTGACATTAGTCCCGGATGAGAGCGGTAAATCACCGCGCACCCTCAGCTTCAGCGGTCCCTGGGCGCAATTGCGGCTGATCAACGCAGGTGAACTGACCAATGTGGGCACCAACTCCTTCGATGTCCGCTTCAAGGTTGATGGTGGCGAGATGACGTACCGCATCTTTGTTGATGAATCCGACAACCCATTCGCGGGCGGTTTGTTCAGTAAATTCAGTCTGCCAGACACTCTGTATTGAGATACATGGCTGTACTGAGACAGATTGTACTGAGACACACGGTTGTATTGAGACAAATCGCATTGAGACAGATGCATTGAGACAAATTGTATTAATCGTTGTCATCGTCTTCCTGCTGCTTAGGCGGCAGGAAGACGATCAAAGGATGAGTCCGCATGAGTGACGCCCCGCAAAATATCATCATTAAAACCGGCACTGATCCACGGAACAGGCCGGAATTTAACGCCATTCGTGAAGAGATCAACAAGATCAACCACCCGGCGCGACCAGAGGTCAACTGGGGCTTGATTGAATCACTGGCGCTGACCCTGTTTCGCACCCACGGCGTGGATTTGCAGACGGCGGTGTATTACACGCTGGCACGCACCCAGAAAAATGGCCTGGCCGGTTTCACCGAGGGCTGCGAGTTGCTGGCCGGTATGGTGGTCGGCCAGTGGGATCACCTGTGGCCGGAACAGCCGCAGGCGCGCAGTGAAATACTGGAATGGTTCAATACCCGCGTCAGTAATCAACTGCGTCAGCATGATTTTACCCGTGACGATCTTCGGCTGGTGTACCGCGCCGAGCGGGCCTTGCAACTGCTGTACGATAAATTGCAACAGGTTGAATTAAAACGGGTACCGCGCATTGAAAACCTGCTGTACCTGATGCAGAACACCGCCAAAAAACTCGAATCGGCCAGTGACGCGGCGAAGGCTCAGCAAACTGCGGCCCCGCTGAAAATGCCGCCTATGGTCTATCTCTCGGTACCCGAGGCCGAGCCTGTCCGGACGGCAGCGGCAGCCCCTGAGCCTGCGGCCAATATTGAGGTGCGTTCGCCCCCCCCGGAGACCAAACGGGGGGCGGTGCTGTGGGGCTTTGGTGCCGGTGTCCTGTGCAGTTTACTGGTGGCGACTGCGGTTTACGTTACCCAGTTCAAACCGCTGCAACAGCAAATGACGGTGCTGGCCACCCAACCGGAAAGCGCGGCATTGCTGTGGCTCAACCGCCCGGATGTCGCCACCTATGGTGAGCAACTGAGCACCCTGGAAAACCTCTCGCCCCTGTTTGTGCTCAATACCGCCGACCAGTCGGTGGCGATGGCTCGTCAACGCTGGCCGTCCGATCCCAGTCAGGTGGCCGAAAGCCAGCGCTGGGCGCGGTTGGTGGAGGCGCGTATCGGCCTGGCCGGTACCGACAGCAGCTATTTCCAGCTCCAGCAGCGCTTGCATGCGCTGTCTGAAAAATTACTCGAACAGGAACGTTCTCGGGGCAGTCTGACTATCTCCTATCTAAAAACAGCAGTTTACCAGATGCAGACCGAACTGAACCGGGAGATACCGCTGGAGGAGTTACTGCGCCAGTTGGCGGT
>NZ_CGBP01000034.1 GCF_001053095.1 Yersinia similis
GAGTTCCCTCAGTGATCTACTATTCGGCGCAGTTATTTAGACCCATTAGTGGTGACACTGGGCTACGTGACATACAAAAATTGGCAGAATTGAATGAATTTCCACCTGTAGATATAGAGAGAAGAGGTAGTTATAAAATAATATCTATTGTTGAACCGTATATTGATCATATTATAGAATATATTGACTCATCATTATTGAAACCATTAAAGTTGGCTGTCAATAATGGGAATGGAGCAGTTGGTCCCATAATAGATGCATTAGAACGGCGATTTTCTCTTCTAAATATACCTATTACTTTATTTAAAATAAATAATAATCCTGATGGTTCTTTCCCTAATGGAGTCCCTAACCCTCTGTTACCCGAATGTCGTCAATATACATCTAATGCCGTATTAGCTTATGGAGCTGATATGGGAATTGCTTTTGATAGTGATTTTGATCGCTGCTTTTTCTTTGATAATAAAGGTGAATTCATCGAAGGTTATTATATTGTAGGTCTTTTGGTTCAGATTTTTATACAAAAAGAATCAAGTTCAAAAATAATTCATGATCCTCGCTTATTTTGGAGTACTGCAGATGTTGTTAGTGCAGCAGGCGGGATACCTATTATGTCAAAAACAGGATATGCTTTTATTAAAGAAAGAATGCGATTAGAAGATGTAATTTATGGTGGAGAAATGAGTGCTCATCACTATTTTCGTGATTTTGCATATTGTGATAGTGGTATGATACCCTGGCTACCTGTTGCAGAGCTCATTTCTATACGTAATGAGAGTTTAGCTAGTTTAGTGAGTGAACAAATTGTGGCATATTCATCCTCAGGTTAAATTAACCTTAAGGTAGACAACCCACTGAGTGTAATTAATGGCATAAGACGTGCATGTCAAGAAAACACCGTATTAATTGATAATATAGATGGTGTTAGTATGGAATTTGAGTGTTGGATATTTAATCTTAGGGCTTCGAATACGGAATCAGTTATTAGATTAAATGTTGAATCTAGAGCGGATGTTAATTTAATGATGGATAAAACAAATTAAATAATAAGCGCGCTGAATATTTAATAATAATTTTTTGAGTGAGTTTTTGCAAAGTAATTGATATTGTTTTATAAGTTTAGTTATGTATTTTGCACGTGAATATAATGTTAATTACAAATGTTATTTAATTCGAGGATGTCACCAATAAGTAGAACATGTATTCCCCATAGAGGGTTAATTATTAAACGATAAGTCTAACCAGTCTAAATAAACGTTTTTATTCGAAGTAGATATAAGGCATGTTTTAGATGATTTTTAAAAATATAAATTATGATTTAATAATATTATTATCAGGGCGCTTGCTTCAAGCTTTTATAACTCTAATTACATTGCGAGTACTAACAACTGTATTGCCAAAGTCTGAACTTGGTCTTGTTTATTATATCATTACAATTCAAACCTTCTACTCTTTATTTTTAATTAATCCAGTAGGGCAATACTTTAACAGAAATACAATTGCCTGGTATGAAAATGGTCGTTTGATGAATCACTTGAAAATGCAACTACTATATGTTGCCACTATTGCTATCGGTGCATTTTTTACACTGTTCATTATTGATTATTTAAATTATGCTAATTTTTCATTTGTAGATATTTTATTAATAAGTTTTCTAATATTATCCCTGGGGGGTAACCAAACAATATTACCATTAATAAATATGATTGGTAAACGCATTGCATTCGTTAATCTAAACCTTCTAACGGCAGTGATGTCATTGATTTTTTCTATCTCTATAGTTTTTGTCTTTTCTAAAAATGCTGAGTTTTGGGTTTTGGGAGTAATAGTTTCTAATATTTTAGTCTCTTTTATTTCTTTTATTTATCTACATGTTATTTTTAAAAAAGAAAAATCAGATCCTGAAACTATTTTATGCGAATATAATTTGCCTGACATACTGAATATAGTCAGGTTTTCAGTGCCAATAAGTATTGCCACTTTATTTATGTGGTATTTAAACGTAGGTTACAGAATACAAATTGAAAATAACTATGGATTGGTTTATCTAGCTATAATAGGAATTGGACTTTCTATATCCAATCAGGTTTTTAGTATTGTCGAGTCCATTCTGACTCAGTATATGATTCCAGGTCTATATAAAGAGATTGAAGGTGCCAATAAAGTTAAAGTTGAGAGGGTATTTAATCACTATTTAAATACGATTATACCAATATACCTTTTTTTGGCGATTTTATTATCTTTCTCAATAAAAAACACCTTGCCACTTTTAGTTAATGAAAGTTTCTCGTCTGGATATGCTATTATAGTCTTCGGTGCCTGGATTGAATTTTCACGCGTAGTCACGAATGCTTTAGCTTTGGCTTCCCAAATAGAACGTAGGACGAGGACCTTTATTCCTGCATATTTATTAGGTGGTGCATTTCTTTTTGTTTCATTTGAATATTTTCCTAGTGAGGAATATTTGGTTTGTTTTAAATTACTATTGTCTAATATAGTTGTTACTATTGCCATGGCATTTATGATGAGAAAATTAATTAGATTCTCTTTTTCTTTCCGTAAAATTTTTAAGGTTTTTTTATATAGTATTCCATCATCGCTGTTCTTTTATTACGCTAGTCCATTCGCCGGAGTGAATTTTATAAACTTGATCATTTGTTTTCTTGGCGGTGGGATATCTTTGACTTCTTTCTATTTTTATTGGAATTATAATATTAAATATTAGTATTGCACTTTACTATATTGCTATATCGGATTTGTGATTCTGGGTTAGACATTTTATTCTAAATAACTGTGCGTAAGAGTAGATCCCTGAAGGGAGCTCAATCCGGATTGAGTTATGCCGTTCATAGAACTAATATCCAAAAAAAAACGTTTCCAGTTGGAAAAATTATCCATAAAATAGCAGACAAAAACCATTCTAGATGTTTTCTGGTCATGCTGATGTTACATTGTGGGGAATCACTCTGTTATGTGGCTAAAACCCTGTACATAGCTCGTTCCACCGCCGGTCGCTGGATTAACGGTTTGCCCCGACGGTCTGAGCCTTCTAACTGAACGTCAAAAAAGTAGCCTATTGAGGCAATAATGCGCATGCTTAATTTACTTGTTGAGCGATTTTTATAGGATTTCGGCTATCGACGTTCACGGTGGAGCACTGAGATGTTACCAATTGAAACTAATAAACTATTTAATTCTACTTTGCATCTTGAGCTATTTTCTGCTGGCAACCTGACGCTGGAATTGTCTGGTACAGGGCGACTCCCCTTCTGTCAGGATAGTTGTCACCCTCATAAGAATCACTAATGAAATGAAAGGTATTACCTTGCCGGGCCCTGCGTACGGGAACAAACAGAGTGGATTACGTCAGTAGGACAAGTAAGAACTCAGGTTTGTTTATCAATATGTTAAAAAAATTGAAAAAGAGCATACCTAGGTGCAAAGATAATTATGCTTATCGTTGGTGATTATAATATTCACAAGAGCAAAAAATGGTGGGATAGTTGAGATCTAACCTGAAATTTATTTTATTTATCAATTCATTTACTCTCCGTGGATAAATAAAATAGAACTCTTATGGTCGGTCTTGCACGAAACCGTCATGCGTAATCATCGTTGTAGAATAACATGGCCATTATTGAATAATGTCGGATAATCGATGAAAGTGGTGTCACATTTTCTAGGTAACAGACATGGACTAACAAAATTGTAACGGTATTAAATACAGTTATTTAGCTATTACATATATAAATATGCGCTGAATTACAATTAACACTTGAGGTTTTAGTATTTACATAATTAAATATCTCATTTGTTAAAATATTAGTGTTACAAATTTATTCTAGTAAAAATACTATACGTGTTTGTTTATAAATAACTACCTTTTGCTAGTTAAAGGTATCTGGAAGTTCACATTGGTTATCATATAATATGCAAAATAATTATCGTTATTTATTTTTTTCTTTTTTATTGGCATTGTTTATAGCTACGACATTCTCTATTCAAGGTGGTTTTCAAGATAGCCTTGTCTATTATGAACAGTTCTCTATAATAAAAAGAAATGGTTTATATGAGTCTATTGATTTAATTGCTGATCATACAGGTAAGCTTGAGCCAGGTATGTTCTTGGTCTTTTTTATACAGTCTTTTTTTGTTGATTCACTGAGTTTATTTCTCATTGTGAATTTACTGATAATTAATCTTTTACTGGTTGGGTTGTATTTTTCTTATAATAATAGTATGTATGGAACCCCAAGATTTTCTTACTTGGCGATCACGATATTATTGTTATCTTATTATACCTTTTCAAATTATATTTATATATGGCGTAGTATCTATGCATTTTATTTTATTGGTATGTATTGCTTGTCAATAAATAAAAGTCGCAGGTTTGTTTTTCTTGTTTTATCTTGCCTTTTTCATTTCTCATCAATAGTGTATATATTATTGTTCTATATGATTAGAACAATAAGTCTGAATAAGTTAAGTGTCATTGTGTTATCATTCTTAATGTCAATTTTTATAGTGATACTATTAGTTTTTGTACCTGAATCAGTTACTTTGCTTACATCTGGGAATGGACAAGGTATATTTACAACAGTTGATAGTGAAGTCTATGTTATAATTAGAAGGCTTGTGATTAGTTTATCTCTGGTTTCTATATTGTTAGTCTATAATCCACCAGAAAAATTTAGGAATTTATATAATCTTGTTTTAACGCTATCTATTATTTCTGCTGTGCTTGTCTTCAATGCTCAGTTATCATGGAGAGTTTTAGCTCCAGCAGCAGTCTTGGGGACTGTACTCTTAGTTAATACATCAAAACACAAGTCAATTATTTATTTCTTGTTGGTGTTGTCAACAATTCCTTCACTAAGAATAATATATCTTTTATCGATAGGACAATTCCATGCAGCATAAAATTAGTGTTGTTATACCATGTTATAATGCAGAAAAAACCATAATAAATGCTATTGAGTCAGTTGTTAAACAATCTTATCCGATATTTGAAATAATATGTGTTGATGATTTATCTACTGATAATACTGTTAAGTTGGTAAAAAATAAATTCAGTGATGTTATTGTCATTGAAAACAGAGTAAATGGTGGCCCGGCAAAATCAAGAAATGTAGGTATGGAAGTGGCTACTGGCGATTTTATTGCTTTTCTAGATGCTGATGATATCTGGTATCCTAATAAAATTAGTGTACAGATTAAATATCTTATTAAATTTAACCTAGTATGTATAGGTTCCCCTTTTACAGTAAATAGTATTGAAATGATTAACAGGGATAATTATAGTTTTAGATTTTTAACTTTGCATGCTTTGTCTTTTTCTAATAAACTACCTACCCCTTCAGTTATTATTAGAAATATGGGGTTAATGTTTAATGATAAAATGCGATATGCTGAGGATTACGACTTATGGTTAAGGATTGCTAAACTGCATCCAGGTAGGATAGGGTTAATTGAACAACCACTTATTAGCTTAGGTAAACCAGATTACGGTGTTTCAGGTCTTAGTTCCCATTTGTTAAAAATGGAAAAAGGAGAGTTGTTGGCTTTGAAAGATAACTTAGGTTGGATTAAATATATATTTCAGATTCTCTCCATTGTTAAGTTTTCTCGTAGATTGTTTTTGGTTTTTGTTGCAAGGGGTAATATTTTTAAGGCTAAGTAAATTGTATTGTTTCATGAATGTTTAATATATATTCTAGTTATAATTATTATCCCCGGAAAATTTTCCGGTAGCACTAATTATATATTAATTTATTAGGTTATAAATTTATGTGGTTCAGCGTAGTTGATGATTTTAATTAGAAGGTGTTGGCCGTCGAAATTGATGGCTTATCATGTAGTCAAAATATTAGTTAGGATTAGTGAAAAAGATGTTACCCAATTTATATCCGAAATGACTACGTACCCGCTGACCGTAGGAGCCTTGGTTTCATAATCGCACCATACTTGATTTTATCTAGTCAGGTCGACCAATGCAAAACAGTTTTATATAATGGTTTAACAAAACGTTGAGAACAGATAAACTGAAATTTTATCTATTCAGAATCCTGAATAAGGTTCGATAAATAATAGATAAGTGGCCAATGAAATATAATTGTGAGTACTCTTATTAGTCACTGAACAAGCTGGTACGGGAAGAACGCTAGCTTATGAACAATCAGACTGAAATATAAAAAGTACATATAACTAAAACGAATGTATTTATATTATTAGCTACTTCACTCTGTGATAGTACATGTTCGTGCCGTTGTAGCATTAGTATGAAGTTTGATTGATAGTGTTTTAATATTTTTAGTTAAGGTGCTGAAGTTATTTTTAATGTGGTGTTGTGATAAGACATTAATACGGTGTAAAAAAACTGAGATATTTTCTCTCTTGAGATTAGAGTGATTAATTTAGAAAGTATTTCTATTATTTCTATGTATACAGGTAATGCTCAATGAGTAATAAACAGACACGAAGTGATCTTGATACACCAATACCGAATAAGTATGGGTTTTCTAATATACCGCCTTCAAGAAATGAAGTTAATCTTTTTCAAATATTTTTCATTATTTTTAGTTCAAAACTTAAAGTAATGTTTATTACACTGATTTTTATAATTAGTGGTTTAATTGTCTCATGTATTCTCCCCCAACAATGGACAAGTACTGCGATAATAGTCCCTCCTGGTGATGAGCAAATTCAAGTTTTGGATGCGCTAATATCAAATTTAACCGTGCTTGATATAAAGGTTGATGTCAGTGCTAATTATTTACTATCGACATTCAAACAGAATTTCGATTCTCAAAATATCCGTGAGCAATATTTAGTGAATACTAATTATTTTAAACGTTTGATGAAAGATAATCCAGAAGACGGTTTAGATAAGCGAGCTTTGATCGAACGTATAGTAAATGAAAATATTTCTTCAGTCAGCCCGTTGAGGGATAATTCTGAGGGTGATAATGAATATCGATATTATAAGTTGTCATATAGTGCCAGTACTCCTATTGATGCTCGTGACTTGTTACAAGGATATGTTAATTATGTAAATACCATCGTTAACGCTGATGTTTTCCGAAAAGTACAGCGTGCAGTGGATTTAGCCAAGGGTATAGGTACAGATAAATACTCTATGGAACTGTTACGAGCCAGAAATAACCAAAAAGTTAAAATTGAGCGATTAAGGTATGCTTCCTCTATCGCTGATGCCGCAGGTGTAAAAAAGCCAGTTTACAGTAGTGGCTCATCCATTAGTGATGATCCTGATTTTCCTATCACTATGGGATCCGATGCGCTAAACCGTAAATTGGAAATAGAGAAGTCAGTTATCGACTTAGCTTCAATCAATACTGAACTTCTAAACCGTAAGTTGTATTTAGATAAGCTAAATAGGCTAGAAATTCCTAATGTTAATATCGTGCCATTTAAATATTTGCAACAGCCAACTGAACCTACTAAAAAAGACACACCTAAGCGTGCGCTGATTATGATTTTGTTTGCTCTGGCAGGTATTGTTAGCTCTATCGGTTTTGTTTTAGTTGAGCACTTTTTGCGTGAACGGATGCAGGAAGAAGAGGAGCTTAAGCTCCCTCAAACTAAGGTATAGGTTTTAAATGAATTTATTTAACGGTTGGGTAAGGTTTTTTATCTGACCGTTCTGTATTATCCTAGCCTAATAATCAGCACTTATATGTATTCACGAGTATGGATTAAATTATTTGTATTGGTTTGTTTTTTTATATTTTTAATTTTTTTGAATTGAAATTTAAATTTTTAATGGAGTAGTATTTTATGAAAGTAGCGATAATCGGTGGATCTGGTTTTATTGGCACCAATTTGGCTAGGTTGTTTAGTAAGGAAAACATTGAATTCACTATTCTCGATAAGAAAAAAAGTGCTGAATATCCTAATTTATGGAAATATTGTGATGTTACTGAATATGACACATTACTATCCGCTCTCCCTGATCATGATGTAATTATAAATTTAGCCGCGGAGCATAAAGATAATGTTAGGCCTACCAGTCTTTACTATACAGTCAATGTGGATGGTGCAAGAAATCTCTGTGAGGCGGCAGACTTTCTTAATATAAAGAATATTGTTTTTACATCTTCTGTTGCGGTTTATGGATTTGTCGAGAAAGATACTGATGAGAGTGGAGAATATGCACCTTTCAATCATTATGGGAAATCTAAGTTAGAAGCAGAAAAGATCTATGATGCTTGGTTTAATACCTCTTCGGATAAAAAATTAGTTACAATTCGTCCTACGGTTGTTTTTGGTGTGGGTAATCGGGGTAATGTATATAATTTATTTAAACAAATAGTATCAGGTAATTTTTTGATGATTGGTCGTGGTGATAATGAAAAGTCTATGGCCTATGTAGAGAATATCGCTGATTTCTTGGTCCGAACAGTAACATTCCCTGCTGGCTATCATTTAATAAATTACGTAGATAAACCAGATTTCACTATGAATGAATTGTCTACGGTAATTTATAGTTGCCTTAAAAGAAAGAATAAAATTATCCGAGTTCCTTATTTTTTTGGGGTATGTGCTGGTTATTTCTTTGACTTTTTGGCGAAAATTAGTGGTAGAGAACTGCCAATCAGCAGTATCAGAATTAAGAAATTCTGTGCAAAAACACAGTTTAGTTCAAAGAATATTGGTGCTTATGATTTTTCTGCGCCTTATTCTTTGCAAGATGCTGTAGAGAAGACTATTTCAGAAGAGTTTATGAAAAAATAATGTTAATAATTGTTATTTTTAATTATTAATTTAATAGGTTTATATTTGAGAGGAAAAAGTGCCAAATATTGCATTTGTCATAACAAAATCAGAAGTGGGGGGAGCCCAACGCTGGGTTTTGGAACAAGTTAAACTATTTTATCGGGATTATAAAGTTACTTTGATAACATCTGAATCTGGTTGGCTGACTGAGTCAATTTTGTGTGATAAAATCATAATAATTCCTCAGTTAAAAAAAATGGCAAGCTTTAGTGCTATATACTTAATGTATAAAGCTTTAAAAGAAAACAATATTGATATTGTTATTGCTAGCTCGGCTAACGCAGGATTATATAGTAGGATTACTCGTATTTTTATAAAATTTAGATGTATTTATGTTTCTCATGGTTGGTCTTGTTTATACAATGGTCGGTTTTTAAAACCTATATTTTGTTATGTTGAACGTCTATTGTCACATTTGACGGATGTAATATGGTGTGTGTCAAAAAGTGATGAGCTAAAAGCTACTAATGAAATTAGAATAAATAAAAATAAACTAGTAACATTGCTTAATGCTATTACGCCATTATCACCTAGAGATATTCGGTCGTGTGAAAATAAAATATTATTTTTAGGTAGATTAACTCACCCTAAAAGACCTGATTTAATTTGTAGAGTTGTTTCTAGTAATCCTGAGTATAGATTGGATGTTGTTGGTACTGGAGAATATATTGATTCTTTAATTACTGAATATGTTGATTTTAATAATATAAGTTTTTTGGGTGAAATAGAAAATTTTAGTGCTTTTAATCAATATGATGTCTTTGTATTAACCTCCGATAGTGAGGGGCTACCTATGTCAGCATTAGAAGCGGCAACCGCTGGGGTGCCGCTTATATTAAGTGATGTTGGTGGTTGCAACGAAGTCATTGATGGAAATGGATTGTTAATTTCTAATTCGGAAATAAGCTTGTCTACTGCATTGGAAGATATTTTTACTAATTATGATGAGTTTTATACGATAGCGCAAAACAAAAAAAATAAGTTTGACGTCAATAATAAAAAAGAAGAATACAGAAGAGTTATTCTTGGTGATTATTTAAAAGGTTATAATTGTACCGAAATATAAATTTCGGTACATAACCATAAATAAACCAGATGTTATGATTTTTTCATATAGGATAAGAAATGGCTATTTTAGTTACTGGCGGTGCTGGTTATATTGGCTCACATACAGTATTATCATTATTGGAACAAGGTAATGATGTTGTTGTGATAGATAACCTATCTAACTCATCTTCGGAGTCATTATTACGAGTGACTAATATTACTGGGCGTGCAGCAATATTTTACCAGGGTGATGTTCTTGATAGAAATTGTCTTAAAAAAATATTCTTGGAACATAAAATAGAAGCTGTAATTCATTTTGCTGGTTTAAAGTCGGTAGGTGAATCAGTTATTATGCCCCTTGAATATTACCAAAGTAATGTTATAGGCACTATTATCTTGCTTGAAGAAATGGTCATTGCGGGTATAACTAAGCTAATATTTAGTTCATCAGCAACGGTGTATGGCGATCCTGAGTTTGTTCCATTGACCGAAGATGCTCGTATTGGAGGAACAACAAATCCATATGGTTCATCAAAAGTCATGGTTGAGCAAATACTAAAAGATTTCTCTTTGGCTCACCCTGATTTCTCCATAAGAGCACTACGTTATTTTAATCCTGTAGGCGCACATCCTTCAGGCCTCATTGGCGAGGATCCGAACGGAAAACCTAACAACTTGTTGCCATTTATTACTCAGGTTGCCATTGGAAAACTTCCCAAATTATTCGTTTATGGTAATGATTATCCTACTGTAGATGGTTCTGGTGTGCGGGATTATATCCATGTTATGGATCTTGCCGAAGGGCATTGTTGTACGCTTGGCAAATTGATACCCGGATTTAAAGTTTATAATCTTGGTTCTGGCGTCGGATATTCAGTGCTGCAAATGATTAATGAATTTGAGCATATTTCAGGGAAAAAAATTCCCTTTGAGATAACCTCTCGTCGCCTTGGTGATATTGCTGAATGCTGGGCAAGTGCAGAACGTGCCCATACCGAGTTGGGGTGGAAGGCAAAAAGAAATTTAACCGATATGCTAGAAGATGCATGGAAATGGCAGCAAACCAATCCAAACGGCTACGTTCGCTGAACGCATTCCAATATGTGCTAAAATTATTCATCTCTCTATTTCGATTCTTTGAAGCAAAACAATGAAATTTCCTGGTAAGCGCAAGTCCAAACACTACTTTCCAGTCAATGCCCGCGATCCACTATTACAATCGGTGCAGGCTGAAAATGAAGTGAGTACCTCTTATATCGTTGGTATTGACCAGACACTGGTTGATATTGAGGCAAAAGTCGATGAAGACTTCATTACGCGTTATGGCCTTAGCCAAGGGCATTCTTTGGTGATCGAAGATGATGTGGCTGAGCGCCTTTACCAAGAATTAACCCATAATGATCTGATTACCCATGAATTTGCCGGTGGGACTATCGGCAATACTTTGCATAATTATTCCGTGTTGGCTGATGACCGCTCTGTTTTGCTTGGCACTATGTGCAGCAATATTAAAATCGGCAGTTATGCCTATCGCTATTTATGTAATACCTCCAGCCGTACCGATCTGAATTATTTACAGGCGGTTGATGGGGCGATTGGGCGCTGTTTTACCTTGATCACAGAAAATGGTGAACGGACTTTTGCTATTAGCCCTGGTCAAATGAATCAATTACGTCCGGAAAGTATTCCTGAAGAGGTTATAGCAGGAGCCTCTGCATTAGTGCTAACCGCGTATTTGGTGCGCTGCAAGCCAGGGGAACCCATGCCGGATGCCACCATGCAAGCTATTCACTATGCGAAAAAACATGATGTTCCGGTGGTGATGACGTTAGGGACAAAATATGTCATTGCAGATAATCCACAGTGGTGGCGTGAATTCCTTAATGAACATGTCTCTATTTTGGCGATGAACGAAGATGAGGCTTATGAGCTAACAGGATTGAACGATCCGCTGATGGCCTCAGATATGGCATTGGAATGGGTAGATTTAGTGTTATGTACCGCAGGCCCCAGTGGGCTTTATATGGCGAGATATACCGAAGAGGCCTATAAACGGCAGACTCAGCACCCATTATTACCTGGGGCTATTGCTGAGTTTAACCTTTATGAATTCAGTCGGGCGATGCGTAAAGCGCATTGTGTGGATCCGTTCCGTATTTATTCACATATTGCGCCTTATATGGGCGGGCCGGAAAAAATAATGAATACCAATGGGGCTGGGGATGGCGCATTGTCCGCGGTCCTGCATGATATTGCTGCCAATGGTTATCACCGCAATAATGTTCCTAACTCCAGTAAGCATGTACGCAGTTACCTGAGTTATTCCTCGCTGGCACAGGTGTGTAAATATGCTAATCGAGTGAGTTATCAGGTATTGAATCAGCATTCACCCCGTTTAACCCGCGGTTTGCCCGAACGGGAAGATAGCCTCGAGGAGTCATATTGGGAACGGTAATCGGGTAGAAGCGGGATATAAATCAGGGCCGGCATAGTACTGGCCCTGACTGTTTTTATCATAGGGTAACCGGAGGGGCTACACGGTAATGCCGTTTAAATCGGGCAAACCGGCATTTTATCTTCTTCAGTCAGTGTTTCTATTTTCAGCATATTGAGCATACTGTTGGCAATTTCACGCTCGCCCATGACCACTTGGTTGGCACCACGGTCAGAGATATAAACGACTTCGTCATCGTAATGTGCACGGGCGATTATCTCTAGATCGGGGCGCTTAATTCTGGCAGATGCGACAATTTCCCCCGCTTCGTAGCCATTGGGTATCGTCAGTAATAACCAACGGGCACAATCCAGGCGACCTAGCGACATGACATCGGCGTTGGCCGCGTTGCCGAAGACCGCGTTAATGCCTTGTTCACGTAAGGCTTCCACTCTGGGGCGTGAGTTTTCGATAACCACCAGTGGGATCCCTTCGGCATGCAGTTTGGCACCTAATAAGCTGCCAACACGGCCGTAACCAACTAAAAGTACATGGTTACATAAATCAACGGGGATCTGTTTCTCTTCCTCGACGGCCTCTTCCAGAATCAAATCTTCCATGGTCTCTGTCTTAGCCAAATAACGATCAAGTAAAGTGAAGAGTAGCGGGTTAAGCATAATAGACAGGATCGCACTCGCCAGTACCAAATTACGGCCATGCCCAGACAGTAAACCGAGAGAAATACCCAACCCAGCCAAAATAAAGGCGAACTCGCCGATTTGTGCCAAACTGACCGAAATGGTTAGGGCTGTCCGTTTTGAGTGACCAAATAATCGAACTAAGGCGAAAGCGATAGCTGATTTACCAAAGATGATTATGGCTAATGAGGCGATAACGGCCAAAGGTTCATTGACCAGAATCATTGGGTCGAACAGCATACCGACAGAGACGAAGAACAGTACCGCAAACGCATCACGTAGCGGTAAGGTGTCTTGCGCAGCTCGGTGGCTGAGCTCAGACTCATTCAAAACCATCCCCGCGAAGAATGCGCCCAGAGCAAAGGAGACATCAAACAGCTCCACGGCACCGTAGGCAATCCCTAAGGCCAAAACCAGCACGGCTAAGGTAAACAGCTCTCGTGAGCCGGTACTGGCGGTTTTAGCCAATATCCATGGCACCAGGCGGCGGCCTACGACAATCATCAGAGTAATAAAGGCGATAACTTTACCGATAGTAATCGCTAACTCAGTAAATAATTGGTTCAGGTTGGTCGTTTCGTTCCCCATCACGCCCGCAAAAGCAGGGAGGAGTACCAGCGTCAATACCATGGCCAAATCTTCGACAATCAACCAGCCAATCGCGATTTGCCCCCGTTGGCTATCAATCAATTGTCGTTCTTCCAATGCCCGCAGCAATACCACGGTACTGGCGGTTGATAGGCACAGACCAAAGACCAACCCGGTGATCAGATCCCAACCTAAGAAATGTGATAATCCCATCCCCAACAGTGTTGCAACGGCTATCTGGGCGATTGCGCCGGGTATGGCGATTGATTTTACAGCGAGAAGGTCTTTAAGCGAGAAGTGAAGTCCAACACCAAACATCAACAAAATAACACCAATTTCAGCCAGTTCAGGTGCTAATGATGTATCAGCAACGAACCCCGGCGTGAATGGCCCGGCCAGCACCCCTGCGGCAAGGTACCCCACCAGTGGTGAGATGCGCAGGCGGTGAGCCAGTGTGCCAAAGAGGAAGGCGAGAACCAGGCCTCCTACAATAGTGGTGATTAAGGGTGTTGAATGGTGCATCCAGACTCCTTCTAGTTATGCGGGTGATAAGCATTTCACAGCAATAACATCAGTTTATTGTATTTATGTGTTCAATGCGCGATAAAAATTAATTTTTTATTGGTAAACATCTTCTTTGGCATGGAAATTGTCTGAAGTGGTTGTTTGTGGAGGAATTGCTATTTATATCGAGATTACATAGGGGGGGCTCCTGACTGAAATATGCATTTCAGTCAGGATTCTAGCGCTATTACTATTACTTATCGTCTAAATTAGGCAGTAAGGCCGTGAATATTCCCAGTAATGGCAAGAACGCACATATTTGATAAACCAGTTCAATACTGGTTAAATCAGCAACATACCCTAGTACTGCCGCACCTATTCCCCCCATACCGAAAGCGAAACCGAAGAATAAACCCGATACCATGCCTACTTTCCCAGGGATCAGCTCTTGAGCATATACCAGTATTGCTGAAAAGGCGGAAGCGAGAATAACACCAATAAATACGGTTAAAATACCCGTCCAATACAAAGACGCGTAGGGTAAAGCAAGGGTAAAGGGGGCAACACCGAGTATAGAACCCCAAATAACATATTTTCTACCAATCTTATCACCAAGAGGCCCACCAATAATGGTGCCGGCGGCAACCGCAAATAAGAAAACAAATAGGTGTATCTGGGCACTTTGTACCGAAACGCCAAACTTATGTATTAAATAAAAGGTGTAATAGCTGCTAATGCTGGTCAAATAGAAGTATTTAGAGAATATCAGCACCATCAAGATAGCTAACGTACTGATAATTTTATTTTTTGGCAGTATTTTGGCTGATGAAGTTTTTAACACTTTGCCATACGAAGCACGTTGCTGGAGTTTATACCATTTACTCACCTGCAACAGCACGACAATTGCCAGTAGGGCTGCGAGCGAAAACCAGCCCACATTGCCTTTACCGTAAGGGGCAATAATGATGGCGGCCAGTAACGGACCGAGTGCGCTGCCAAAATTTCCCCCCACCTGAAAAACAGATTGAGCCAAACCATGGCGCCCACCGGACGCCATACGGGCGACTCGTGATGATTCTGGGTGGAATACCGAAGAGCCAGTACCGACCAATGCTGCCGCTAATAATACCACCGGGAAGGTTGTGGCTACTGCCAGCAGTAATATGCCAGACAGCGTGAACCCCATACCGATGGGTAATGAGTATGGCTGGGGGTGTTTATCCGTATATAAGCCAATCAGCGGTTGTAGTAACGAAGCCGTCAATTGGTAAGTTAGCGTGATCAATCCTATTTGAGCAAAACTCAATGAGAACTCAGCTTGTAATAAAGGATAAATCGCCAGGATCAGCGACTGGATCATATCGTTGAGTAGGTGAGATACGCTGATAGCACCCAATATAGAGAAAGATGTACGTTTGACTGAAACATTAACGGGTTGCTGAAATCCGGCATCAGAACGATCGGTCATAGTGAGTATTCACCTAATAATTTTGGATGTTAATACTATTTTGATAATGAATACATACTAGGCATATTGTATGATTTTTACTACATCTGAACGATTTGATATCAGTTTCAATGCGATGAGGTGATCACCCTATGGCCGTTATAATGTGCACTGTGCGAGAGTAGGGTGTCGAGGATCATGGTTTAGATCTTTCGTATTCTTACTCATTAAACCAGTCCAGTCCTTATCTGCGCGATTTTTAACGACAGACAATATGGAGTTTTACCATGCGCTTTTCATTAACAACCACATTAGGTGCTTTGGCGGTGTCATTAGCGTTTGCTCCGGGGTGGGCGAGTGCCTGGGAAAAAGATAAAACTTACGACATCACCATATTGCACACCAATGATCATCATGGTCACTTCTGGCAAAACGAGCAAGGTGAGTATGGTCTTGCTGCACAGAAAACCGTGGTGGATGAAATTCGTAAACAAGTTGCCGCAAAAGGAGGAAGCTTATTGTTACTCTCGGGCGGTGATATTAATACAGGTGTCCCTGAATCCGATTTGCAGGATGCCGAACCCGATTTTCGCGGCATGAATTTGGTCGGTTATGATGCGATGGCTATTGGTAACCACGAATTTGATAATCCTTTGAGTGTGCTGCGTCAACAAGAGAAGTGGGCGAAGTTCCCGCTACTGTCCGCCAATATCTATCAGAAAGGTACGCAACAGCGGTTATTCAAACCTTATGCTTTGTTTGATAAGCAAGGTATAAAAATTGCCGTTCTTGGTTTGACCACAGATGATACCCCGAAGGTGAGTAGCCC
This sequence comes from Yersinia similis, assembly GCF_001053095.1. GTDB lineage: Bacteria > Pseudomonadota > Gammaproteobacteria > Enterobacterales > Enterobacteriaceae > Yersinia > Yersinia similis. The sequence continues at coordinate 16,341 of NZ_CGBP01000034.1, forward strand.
CGAGAATGTCGCCGATATAGAATTTCGGGTTCCTGCAGTTGAAGCGAAACAAGTGGTTGAGCAACTGCGGAAAACTGAGAAACCAGACATCATTATTGCTGCCACACATATGGGGCATTACGATGATGGTAAACACGGCTCCAACGCCCCAGGTGATGTGGAAATGGCGCGTAGCTTACCTGCAGGCTATCTGGATATGATTGTGGGCGGGCACTCACAGAATCCGGTCTGTATGGCCAGTGAGAATCATAAGCAAGTTGATTATGTTCCTGGTAGTCCATGCATACCGGATCGGCAGAATGGTACCTGGATAGTGCAGGCCCATGAGTGGGGTAAATATGTCGGGCGGGCTGACTTCACATTCCGTAATGGCGAATTAACATTGGTCAACTACCAGTTAATCCCGATCAATTTAAAGAAAAAAATTGAGAAGGCTGATGGCACTAGCGAGCGCGTCTTTTATACACAAGAGATTGCTCAGGACCCCACAATGCTGAAATTACTGACGCCATTTGAAGAGCGAGGTAAAGCGCAACTGGGGGTCAAAATCGGCAGGGTTAATGGCAAATTAGAGGGTGATCGCAGTAAGGTCCGTTTTGAGCAAACCAATATGGCGCGTTTATTATTAGCCTCGCAGATAGAACGGTCAGGAGCTGATTTTGCCGTAATGAGTGGCGGGGGCGTTCGTGACTCTATCAATGCGGGGGATATCACTTATAAAGATGTGCTCAGGGTCCAACCCTTTGGTAATACGCTGGTTTACGTTGATATGAAAGGCAGCGAGGTTGAGAAATACCTGGCGGTGGTAGCCAATAAGCAGCCAGATTCAGGGGCTTATGCGCAATTTGCCAACGTCAGTCTGGTCGCTGATGGTCAGGGTGTTAGCAATGTGAAAATCCAGGGTGAACCGTTAGATCCTAATAAAACGTATCGTATGGCGACGCTCAATTTCAATGCACTGGGCGGGGATGGTTATCCAAGAATCGATAATTCACCTGGTTATGTTAATACCGGATTTATCGATGCTGAAGTACTAAAAGAATATATTGAAAAACACTCGCCACTGGATGCTGAGCAGTATCAGCCGAAGGGGGAGATCGTTTATAAGTAGACTGTTTATCAAAGGGGTACTTATTTATAATTTACCGTAAACCAAGCTGTAAAAATTAATGGTATAGCCCAGTGGCACTGAGTGGCTGGGCTATACCGGTTAATTACACAAGTTCAATGACAGGCTCATCGGGGAGATAGTTTGCAATTGCATTGGCGATGCTTTGATTATCGTTATTCTTATTGGCATTGCTTTCAAATTCATTGATAAGTATATCAAGTGCCTGATTGATACGGTTATCGTGCGCTGAGTTAGCCACTGCGACCAGTGTCTGAACAACATACTTCAAGGCAATAAGATCTGCTTTTATATTAAGATCATTCTTGTGTGTATCATAACCCATATTAACCACCCGACTAAAATTGAGAATGCTGTGTATGCATGGTAATCATGCGGTTATCGTTGATGTATCTCATTAGTTTTAAACTAATTCTTTCCTTAATAGTATCGGTGGAACGCAGGATATAACTTAGCGTGAAATAGAGTGATGACTCAATCCCGCTTGGCAATATCCGCAAAAACACCCTGTAATAAGCGGCATAAATCCACGGCGGCCAATTCAATATCTAAGCCACGCTTGCCGCCAGAAACAAAGATAGTTGCGAACTCTTGAGCTTGACTGTCAATCACGGTGGGTAAGCGTTTTTTCTGCCCTAATGGGCTGATGCCACCGACCAGATAGCCTGTCGTACGCTGTGCCAACTGTGGGTCTGCCATCTCAGCTTTTTTTGCCCCCAGCGCCCTGGCAACTTTTTTCAGATCAAGTTGGGTAGCGACCGGCGTGACAGCAACAGCCAGATTTTTAGCATCGCTATTGAGTGCGACCAGCAATGTTTTATAAACCTGATCAGCATTAAGCCCTAACTTTTTAACGGCCTCATCACCAAAATGCGTTTCCGTTGCATCATGATGATAGGGATGCAATGTAAACGGAACCTTTTGTTTTTCCAGTAGAACAACGGCAGGTGTCATAATAAACATCCAATTAAAAATGAAAATTTATTCAGGTTGGTTATCTTACACATCATTGATGCGGCACGGATAAAAATTAACTCAACAAAATCAGCATAATGTTAATAAGTTACTTCGATAATGGTTAATGTCAGTTGCTAATCTAACAGTCTGGTTGATACCCTATGCTGGCGTTCACATTATCCGCAAGGAATGTGAGTGCTTAATAACTAAAATAATGAAAATTCCTCTTTGACTGGCCGGTAGTGATATCGGCCATTTTTTATTGATTGTCTGCTCGTAACAGCTCTGGAAGATTCCCCTCACCGTACAAATGTAATGCGCCTACAGCGACGACATAACGTCCGGGGGCGAGCTGTTCGAGCTGTTGCTGCCAACGTTTATTACGCTGAAGCATCAGTATATCGTACATATCGTGGCTGAAAGTCGGGGCGAGCGTTACCTGACTATTTTCAGGATGGTGCTCTAGCCACCAGCCAATCATGGTTTGTAGCAGGCGGGCATTAGTATGCCAATGGGTCAAGGTGTCGTGCAGTAAAGAGATGCCGTTATCCGGTAAGGTTTTGAGTAAATCAAGCTGCATTTCAGCACCTTCCAGTTCAATAATCTCTTTCTCTTGTGCACCCGCGGCTCTCAGTAGCTGATAATCAATGCCATATTCCCCACGCAACCCTAAACGTTGAGCCTGATGCGCCTGCAACATTAAAGCGACTTGCCATGCCGGGAGATAGGCCATCGCCAGTGGGTCACTCCCCAGCTCTTCGCAGCGTTGCTGGAGTTGCGGATAATATTCCTCAGATAATCTGTCGACTAAAGGTTCAGTAACCGTGCTATGGCCAAAAGAAGAGGTGGCATCGGTGATATCCGCTTCAACAATGAGAGCGTCAGCCTGATTCAATTTATTCAGTAGCGTGTGGGGTAGGGGAAACATCCCTGCCGTTCCCATATGAATGCTGCCAACTAAATGTAGGTAGCGCTCGCCAGGCAGCGTGATATCCAGAGCCGGGTAAGCATAAGTGGTGGGTGTAATAATGCCCAAGAATTTTGCGATACGGCGTAAGAGTTTGTCCATGTTAGTTTGGCTCCTTTATTAGCATTTTCTGTATGCTATACCCTTCTTACTTGAAATTGCAGCGTTGTTAGCGGCACTGACATTTTGGATATCAACGCTAAATGGCGCACAAAACGGTATTGTGCGCCATGAGGTTACTGGAACCGTTTACTGTTTAGGTTTAAAACGCAGTAAACGGTTAGCGTTACTGACGACCGTGATGGAGGACAACGCCATCGCCGCGCCGGCGACTACCGGGCTGAGTAATGTACCGGTGAAGGGATATAAAATCCCTGCGGCAATGGGAATGCCCAGCGCATTGTAGAAGAAAGCCCCCAACAGGTTTTGCTTCATGTTACGTAATGTGGCTTTGGAAAGTTCTACAGCATCGACAACTCCGTGCAAACTGTGACGCATAAGGGTAATCGCTGCGGTTTCAATCGCGATATCACTGCCGCTCCCCATGGCAATCCCGACATCCGCTTGCGCTAATGCAGGGGCATCGTTGATGCCATCACCAATCATTGCCACTTTATGTCCTGCCGCTTGCAGTTGCTTGATAGCATCGGCTTTGCCATCTGGCAGAACCCCTGCGATCACACGATCAATACCGGCTTCTTTCGCAATGGCATTGGCGGTGATGGGGTTGTCACCGGTCAACATCACCAGGCTATAGCCCAATTGATGTAGCCGCTGTAATGCGCTGATACTGTCTTCGCGCAATGGGTCACGGATCGATAACAGCGCTGCGGGCTTGCCATTGGCGGTCAGAATAACCGGTGTTGCGCCACTTTCTGCTTGTTGCTGTATCAGTGATTGCAACTCGCGAGTGTCAATTTGTTGTTCTTCCAGCAGCCGATTGTTGCCGAGGAGTAGTGGGACGCCGTCAACTTCACCACTAACCCCCAAGCCGCGCAATGTACGAAATTGGCTGGCGGTGGCCAATGTCAGCCCCTCTGCACGTTGTAAAATAGCGCGGGCCAGCGGGTGATTCGATCCCGTCTCCAGTGCTGCAGCCCAACCTAAAGCCTGTTGTTCACTCACGCCATTAAAGGTGTGGATTGCCACCACCTGCGGGTGCCCCTTGGTTAGTGTGCCGGTTTTATCGAACACTAACGTATCAAGGTTACTGGCTTGCTGTAGTGCATCCGCATCACGGACCAATACACCAAATTCAGCGGCTCGGCCGACGCCAGAGATAATCGACATCGGTGTCGCTAAGCCCAAAGCACAAGGGCAGGCGATAATTAACACTGTGGTGGCCACTACCAGGGTATAGACCAACTGGGGTTGTGGGCCGAAGAAATACCAAATCAGGCCAGCGACAATGGCAATGACTACCACCGTTGGGACGAATACCGCAGAGATACGGTCTGCCAGTTTACCGATTTCTGGTTTACTGCTTTGTGCCTGACGGACCAGTTTGATAATTCGCGCTAATGTCGTTTGGCTACCGATAGCGCTAGCCTGGAATTGCACGGTTCCATCTTGTACTTGTGTCCCTGCGTGGACAATATCACCCTCTGACTTTTGCTGTGGGATCGGCTCGCCAGTCAGCATCGCTTCATCCATCCATACTTCACCCTGCACAATCACACCATCAACTGGCACGCGATCGCCGGTGGTCAGGCGTAGGATCATCCCCAGTTGGACATCTGCCAGCGAGATCACCTTCTCACCGTCATCGGTCACTAACTTTGCTGTCGGGGGGGACAGGTCTAATAAGCGTTCTAGCGCATTAGATGAGCGTTGTCTGGCGCGTTGTTCCATCGCATGACCAAGGTTAATCAAACCGATGATCATGGCACTGGCTTCGTAATAAAGGTGACGGGCCTCCATAGGGAAAATATCTGGCCAGATATTGACGGTGATGGAGTAGATCCAGGCAGCCCCCGTACCCAGCGCGACCAAGGTATCCATGGTGGCACTGCCATTTTTTAGGCTCACCCACGCATTACGGTAGAAATGCCCTCCCGCAAATATCATCACCAGCAGCGTGATAATCCCGATAATAAGCCAGGGTGTCTGGGTTTCTGGCGTCAGCGTCATGCTACCGCCAAACAGCCCCCAAGCCATCAATGGGATACCTAACAATAGACCTAATGCTGCTTGCCATTGGAAACGCTTCATACTGGCTTGCGACATTTGCTGTTGCCGCTCGCGTCGCTCCCCTTCGTCTTCAATGATCTCCGCGCCGTAACCGGCATTTTTAACCGCAGCGATTAAGGCTTCGTTATTTTGGGTCCCTGTGACCAATGCACTGCGTTCAGCCAGATTAACGCGGGCCACCTGAACCCCATCAACGCGTTGCAATGCATTTTGTACTTTAGAGACACAACTGGCACAACTCATCCCCGTCAGTAATAGCTGAACACTATCCCCTTCTGAGGCTGCCGCTTGGGTCACTGATTCGGGCACTGGCAGCGGATTGATCACCGGTGCCGTGCTGGTGGCTGACGCCGTATTGGCTGTTGAAGTTGTAGACGTTGTATTTGTAGGTAAAACGGTATTTGTATCTAAAACCGTACTTGTGGCTAAAGCCACGTTGAGTGCCGGAACAGTATTCGAGGCCGCTGCCAGAGATTCCGGCTGAGATTGGGCTGAGTGTGTCAGCGGCTCAGTTTTTGGGGCGTCGATACCTTGCTGTGTGGCGTGATAGCCAGCCTGTTCCACTGCGATAATCAATGTCTGTATATCGGCCTTGCCGTACACGTTGGCACTATCGAGGGTCACATCGGCAGAAATCACCCCCGAAACCGCTTCCAGTGCTTTACGGACTGTTTCAGTGCAATGCCCGCAGCTCAATCCTGAAAGGCGTAATTCAGCGTCCGGCGTTTGGGCTTCTTTCGCCAGATAACCGGTCTGTTTGATTGTCTCAATGAGTGCATGAGTATCGGCTTCACCAGTCACTTTAGCGTAGTGAACATTCACTTCAGCATGGTGAACATCCTCACGGCTTTCCAACGCGGCTTTAACGCGTTGAGCACAATTCATACAAGAAAGTCCTTGTAAGGCGAGCAGTGTGGTTTGCAACATTATTTAACTCCCTATTGAGTAAAAACTTACTCATAAATTCACCAGAATAAGTTTAGTCGGTATTACCAACCCATACATTAATGACCGTAATATTTTGTTGGCTCATAATATCGGGGGGCTTTTATTCCGCTTGACTGGTATGGCTATTTTCACTAAACATAGAGGTTAAACCTTCCCGCAAGGGGAAGGTCAAGGGGGAATAATGAATATTAGCGATGTCGCGAAAAAAACCGGTTTAACCAGCAAAGCCATTCGTTTTTATGAAGAAAAAAAACTGGTGACGCCACCTGTCCGCATGGATAACGGCTATCGCAGCTACATGGCCAAACATATTGAAGAGCTAACGTTGCTGCGCCAGGCGCGGCAAGTGGGTTTTACATTGGATGAGTGTCGTGAATTACTGGCATTATTTCATAACCCAGCACGGCACAGCGCGGATGTGAAAGCAGCAACATTGCAAAAAGTAGCGGAAATTGAGCAACATATTAATGATTTGAATCAGATGCGTATGCGCTTGTTAGCGTTGGCAGAAGAGTGTCCGGGGGATGAGGGCGCAGATTGCCCAATTATTAATAGCCTGGCGGGATGTTGCCATTCAAGCAGTACGCTACCATTAAAATAATACGTTGCCATTAAAGTCATCGCTCGCCATCTGAGCAATAAGCACTATCTTTGACCTTGATGCCGCATCAGTGAATCACCCGAATCACCTACCAAAGTAAGTGATTCGGGGTGTTCGTTTACTGCCTTGCTGCAACGCTAATGACTTGAGAATGTCAATGTAGACGCTAGCGATTAACTGCGCGGACATGCAAGGTATTACCTTCTACCAAAATCACTTCAACTTCAGTACCAGGATTAAGCTCGGTAGCACAGTAAATTCGCCAACTGCTGTCACCGACCTTCATACGGCCATAGCCATCAACAGTCGGTTCGGTCAGTGTTGCCCGTATGCCAAGCAGTTGATGATTACGTTGGTTAAGCATGGCTGGTTGCGGTTTAGTGCGTTTACTCAACCAATACCACCACAGGAAAGCAGACACGACCGTCAGAATGGAGAACAGCACGCCTTGCATTTCCCAGCTAAAGGGGAACAGCCATACCAAAACGCCAACAATGACGGCGGCAATACCGCTCCACAGCAGATAGCCACTCGCTCCCAGCATCTCAGCGGCCAATAATAGCCCGCCAAGTGATAGCCAAAACCAATTTGGATTTACTGCAATTTCCTCCAGCATGGTTATTTACCTCGGCTGTTTTTGCTCTCACCAATCAGTTCTGCAATACCACCGATAGCACCCATGAGGCTACTGGCTTCCAGCGGCATCATAATGACTTTACTGTTATTGGCCGAGCCGATGTGTTGCAGTGCATCGGTATATTTTTGTGCCACAAAGTAGTTAATGGCTTGAATATCGCCGGCAGCGATGGCTTCAGAAACCATTTTAGTCGCCTGAGCTTCCGCTTCAGCGGCACGTTCACGAGCTTCAGCTTGCAAGAATGCAGACTGACGTTCACCTTCTGCTTTCAGAATTTGTGACTGTTTTTCACCTTCAGCACGCAAAATAGCGGCTTGACGAACCCCTTCGGCTTCCAGAATATCCGCACGCTTGGTACGTTCAGCTTTCATCTGAGCATTCATCGCTGAAATCAGTTCAGTTGGTGGGCGCACATCACGGATTTCGATACGGGTGATTTTGATGCCCCATGGGTTGGTGGCTTCATCGACGATATGTAGCAGGCGGCTGTTGATGTTATCGCGCTGAGACAGCATTTCATCCAGTTCCATCGAACCTAAGACGGTACGGAAGTTGGTCATGGTCAGGTTGACGATAGCCAATTCCAGATTGCTGACTTCATAAGCGGCTTTCACCGGGTCAATAACTTGGATAAAGCATACAGCATCGATCGCTACGTTGGCGTTATCACGGGAAATGATTTCTTGAGATGGAATATCAAGAACTTGTTCCATCACATTAATTTTACGGCCAACACGATCCATAAACGGTACAACGATATTCAGGCCTGGCATCAGTGTTTTGGTATAGCGACCAAAACGTTCGACAGTCCATTGAAAACCTTGCGGGACGATTTTGATTGCAGATAGCACTATAATCAGAGCGACAACGATAAGAATGGGGATAACTGTGAACATACTTAACTTCCTGTCAGCAAGAAAAATTGTATCTTAATATTACGTGACGGGGGGGTAAACACCTAACGAAAGACCGGTAAATGCGTGTAAAGAGGAAAAATGACGGGAAAGCAGCATAAAACTGCGCAGGATTGCCCCGCGCAGTAGCAAATAATGGTGCTGGTACGATACAAATAACGGTGGGAAGACGCTAATCAGTACAATAATGCGTAGAGTTGGCGGCGGTATTTAGCAGCCAGTGCATCGCCAGTCCCCAATGCAGCCAAAATATCCATTAATGTTTTACGTGCCGTACCGTTCGCTGCGGCTAAATCTTTTTTCAGGTGACCCAATAGCAGTTCCAGGGCTTCTTCGTTGCGGCCAACCTGATGCAGTTGTAAGGCCAATTGCACGGCCAGTTCGACGTTATCCGGCTGTTCTGCCTGTTGTTGCTGTAGCTGCTGGATTTCTGGTGTATTAGCCGCTTGTTTCAGTAGCTCAATTTGTGCAATTAGCCCCTGATAACGGGTATCACGATCTTGCAGCGGAAGGCTTGCCAATACGCTTTCGGCATCTTCGCTACGGTTCAGTAAAATTTGGGCTTCTGCCAGTTGCAGGGCGATTTCGCTAGTTTGTGGGCTGCTAGTTTGTTGGGCGAGTTGCCAAGCTTCTTTCAGCAGTGGCAGCGCTTCAGGGACTTTGCCTTCACTCATCAGTTGCGCCGCTTCGGCCGCTTTTAGCTCCTCTGGCTTTGGCAGTACCCGCTGTAGCAGTTCGCGGATCACTTCTTCTGGCTGTGGCCCTTGGAAGCCATCAACAGGCTTACCATCTTTAAACAGATATACTGCTGGAATTGAGCGTAAGCCAAATTGCGAAGCCACCATCGGCTGCGCATCACAATCGACACGGGCCAGAATAAATTGACCCGCATACTCGGCGGCCAGTTTATCCAGTGTTGGTGTCAATTGCAGGCAGTGCTGGCTGCGTTCAGACCAAAAATAGAACAACACAGGAGCTGACATGGATTGTTCTATGGCTTGGTGCAGGTTTGCTTCAGTAATTTCAATCGTTGTAGGTGTTAGCATGAATTATTTCTCTCATCCGTTTTAACGATAGATGGGGGCGGATTGTCTTGCTTCAACCCTTACTCAATGATCTGGCTTAACTATTACCGCGCAGGACTTTATCTAGCATCCGGCCAGGTAATAGACGACGTAGTAGGGTCAACACATGAGCCACCATCGTGACCGGATAACGCAATTGCGGGCGTGGGCTTTCCAGCGCATGACGCAATTTGGGTAATATGGCTTCCGGTGGCAGTGTAAATCGCTTGGCGATCCCAGGGTTATTGACCGGTTTATCGGCCTCTGCCTGATTCACATTTTGGGTGAAATGGGTGCTGATAGGACCAGGTTCAATCAAGCTGACGTGAATACCACTGCTATGTAGCTCCATTCGCAGGGCATCAGACCAGGCTTCCAGCGCATATTTACTGGCGGCGTAGGCACCGCGCCCCGCCGTTGAAACCAACCCCATCACTGAGCTGGTTTGAATAATTCGCCCCTCACCATGAGGCAACATTGCCGGTAGTAGCAACTGTGTCAGTTGGTGGGTACCAAACAGATTAGTCGAAAACTGCTTTTCCAACTGTTGGCGAGAAATGGTTTGTAGCGAACCGTAGAGACCAAAACCGCCGTTATTAAACAGGCCATATAACCGCCCACCAGTCAATTCGATAACCTGTGCCGCAGCACGTTCGACACTGGCGCTGTCATCCAAATCCAGTTCAATACCTTCCAGACCTAACTGCACCATTTTGGCGACATCGTCAGGTTTACGGCAGGCGGCCAGCACGCGATAACCTCTGTTTTTTAAATCTTGTGCCGCCACCAGGCCAATTCCACTGGAACAGCCAGTAATTAATACTGCTTTTTGCATAACTTTACCTAATGAATGAATCTATTTGCTTAAACAAATGGTTAACTGAGTAATGTTATTCTTGAATAAATATACCCGTCATACTTCAAGTATCATGTACGTTGGCTGTCTTTGTTCACCTCAGTCACTTACCTGTTGTTGACCTTAAAATAAATAAGCTCCTGGGGACTTCTTCAGTTGCCGCCTTCCTGAAACTCGAATTATTTGGGGTATGCCATTTCTGAATAGCCGCTGAAATTAATAACCACGCTGTTTTATCGATTGGTGAGTGAAGGAGTTACCGCCCCTTAGGGCGCTTCCCCTTTTTCTAGGCTGGTTAACAGCCTGAACATGGTTACCCGTCTGGGCGATGTTTAAATCATATTTATTTCGGATCAACAACTAACGGCTTGAGTTGTTGCGCCATCCAATCAGCGATAAACGGTTGGGCATCGCCGTTAGGGTGTAAACCATCATCCTGCATCCACTCTGGCTTAACGGCAACCTGTTCCATAAAGAAAGGAATCAACGGAATGCCGAATTGCTGCATCAGTTGTGGATAGATAGCGGTGAAAGCATCAGTATAACGGCGGCCATAGTTGGGGGGAATACGGATTTGCATCAATAATGGCTGGGCTTTCGCTGCGGTTATCTGATTGATAATTTCGCTCAGATCCCGTTGAATGTCCTGCGTCGGAAAACCGCGTAGCGCGTCATTGGCACCCAGCTCAATCAGCACCCAGCGTGGCTGATGTTGCTTGAGTAGGGCGGGTAAGCGCGCTAGCCCTTGCGCGGCGGTATCACCGCTGATACTGGCATTGACCACCTTCGGTAATGAAGGTGTGGCTTGCCATTTTTTATCTAATAGCGAAGGCCAGGCTTGTGCAATAGGCAGGCGGTAACCAGCGCTTAAACTGTCGCCGAGAATCAATAGTGTATCGGTTGCGGCGGCACGCAAACTGAATAGTCCCAACAGTAAAAGGAAGGGAAGATGCCAGCGGAAAACGTTCTTGAAGTTCATCATCTTAATAAGCACGTCGGTCAGGGTGAGCAACAGCTCTCCATCCTTACCGGAGTTGAGCTGGTTGTCAAACCAGCCCAGACAATTGCGTTGATTGGCGAGTCGGGTTCAGGCAAATCAACATTATTGGGGATTCTGGCCGGGCTGGATGATGGCAGCAGCGGTGATGTGAGCTTGCTTGGGCAGTCATTGACCACGATGGATGAAGAGGGGCGCGCGTTACTTCGGGCGAAAAATGTCGGCTTTGTCTTTCAGTCATTTATGTTGGTACCCACATTGAACACCCTTGAAAACGTTCAACTACCGGCATTGTTACGTGGCGAGAGTGATCGCCAAAGCAAAGCGCAAGCTATTGAGCTGTTAGAGCAACTTGGGTTGGGTAAGCGCCTTCACCATCTTCCCGCCCAGCTTTCCGGTGGTGAACAACAGCGAGTTGCACTGGCCAGGGCTTTCAGTGGGCGGCCAAAAATCTTATTTGCTGATGAGCCAACCGGTAATCTTGACCGGCAGACTGGTGATCGTATCGCTGATTTGCTGTTTTCCCTAAACCGAGATTTTGCAACCACGTTGATTCTGGTCACACATGATGAACAACTGGCCGGTCGTTGTCAGCGTCGGTTGCGCCTGCGGGACGGTAAATTGTGGGAGGAGTCATGATTTGGCGTTGGTTTTGGCGTGAGTGGCGCGCCCCTTCACTGCTCATTGTCTGGCTGGCGCTCACGCTGGCAGTAGCCTGCGTATTGGCGTTAGGGACTATCAGCGATCGAATGGAAAAAGGGTTGAGTCAGCAAAGCCGCGATTTTCTGGCCGGTGATCGGGTTCTCAGGGCGGCACACCCTGTTCCAGAGGCGTGGTTGCTGGAAGCGAAGCAGCAGGGGCTAGCAGTTAGCCGCCAACTCACATTTTTGACCATGACCTTTGCCGGCGATCGCCCACAGTTGGCTGAGGTGAAAGCCACTGATCTGGCCTACCCACTCTATGGGAAATTAGAAACATTACCTAAGGGGGCAGAGTTGCAACCGGGTACGGTGCTGGTGGCACCGCGATTACTGGCGCTACTGGGGGTTAAGGTTGGCGACATGTTGGATGTTGGCGATACCTCGCTAAAAATTATCGGTGAGATTATCCAAGAACCCGATGCAGGCTTTAATCCGTTTCAAACCGCACCACACATTTTGATCAATCTGGCCGATGTCGAGAAAACCGGCGCGGTACAACCGGGTAGCCGTTTGACTTACCGTTATATGTTTGCTGGCACTCCGGAGGCTGTGACGCAGTTTAGCGACTGGCTCACCCCGCAATTAACACCAGAGCAGCGTTGGTATGGCCTGCAAGAATCCGGTGGCGCATTGGGGAAATCCCTGCAACGGGCGCAACAGTTCTTATTATTATCGGCGTTGTTGACCTTATTGCTGTCGATTGCAGCGGTCGCCGTCGCCATGGGCCACTATTGCCGCAGCCGCTATGATCTGGTGGCTGTGCTGAAAACATTGGGGGCCGGGCGTCGTGCTCTGCGTCGATTGATTATTGGCCAATGGTTATCCGTGCTGGCCTTGGCAGGCCTCTGTGGCAGTGTCATTGGTCTCTTATTTGAGAGGCTATTGGTTCGGTTATTAGCCCCGGTATTACCCGCAGAGTTACCCACTGCCGGGCTGTGGCCATGGGTGTGGTCAATGGGATCATTAGTATTGATTTCGTTCCTGGTGGGGGTACGGCCATATCGGCAATTACTCGCCACTCAGCCATTGCGGGTATTGCGCCGTGATGTGGCGGCCAATGTCTGGCCATTGCGTTATTTTATTCCAGTGATGCTGTTGGTGGTGATTGGGTTATTGGCATTGCTGATGGGGGGGAACTCCCTGCTATGGGCCATTCTGGGGGGCATGGTGGTATTGGCGTTGCTGCTCGGGGGGATCGGCTGGGGTAGTTTGCTGCTGCTGCGTCACCTAACGGTAACTCGTTTATCACTGCGGTTGGCCATTAATCGGCTTCTGCGCCAACCGTGGATAACGCTGACTCAGCTTGCGGCATTTTCACTCTCCTTCATGTTGTTGGCGTTGTTACTGGTGCTACGTGGTGATCTCTTGGATCGATGGCAGCAGCAACTTCCCCCGGACAGCCCGAACTATTTTTTGCTGAATATTACGCCTCAACAGGTACCACAAGTCACGGCATTTTTGGCTCAGCATCACATTCAACCCTCGACGTTCTATCCCATTGTGCGGGTCCGGTTGACGGAAATTAATCAGCAACTGGCTACCGAACGGGTGAGTGAAGACTCACCTGGTGGTGAGGCGGTTAACCGAGAGTTGAATTTAACCTGGCAGCAGGATTTACCCGCCCACAATGTATTGACCACAGGGCAGTGGCCTCCTAAAGCCGATGAAGTATCAATGGAGCAGGGGATTGCCGATCGGCTGGGGATTAAGATTGGCGATAAACTGACTTTCAGCGGTGATACTCAGTCATTTGGGGCGACGGTCAGCAGTATCCGCCAGGTTGATTGGGACAGTTTACGGCCTAATTTTTACTTTATTTTCCCACCCGGTGCATTGGATCAACAGCCTCAAACCTGGCTGACCAGCTTTCGCTATCACGGTGATGGAGAGGCATTGGTTCAGTTAAATCGCCAGTTTCCGACACTGAGTTTGTTAGACATTGGTGCGATGCTGAAACAGGTCGGGCAAGTGTTGCAGCAGGTCAGCCGGGCGCTGGAAGTGATGGTGGTGTTGGTGATCCTTTGTGGCACCTTATTGCTACTGGCACAGGTGCAAGTGGGGATGCGCCAGCGCAGGCAGGAGTTAGTGGTCTACCGCACGCTCGGAGCGAGTAAACGCTTACTTCGAGGCACGTTATGGTGGGAATTTACTTTACTGGGTTTGGTGGCGGGGCTGGCGGCGGCGATAGGTGCTGAAGCCGCGCTCTGGGCATTGCAGAGGTTAGTATTTGATTTCCCATGGCAGCCAAACTGGATTATGTGGTGGATCTTGCCACTGGCAGGCGCGTCGTTGCTGTCAGTGTGCGGTGGCTGGCTGGGTGTTCGGCTGTTGCGAGGGCAGGCGCTATTTCGTCGCTACGAGTAGTGGATTTTATTCGCGGGCAGCAGCAGAGGCCGCCCGCTTCTTGTTATAACTTATCTTGCGCCCAACGCAGTGCGTTCTGATACTCCGCGGGTAGCAAAGGAGCCAGTGCTGCCAGGGATGCGCTTAATGCCGTACCCTCTGGATCGTTTAAATTCAGATGACCGACTTTGCGGCCTTCAAGGACTTCTTTGTCGTACCAATGCAGATGCACTAATGGCAGAGACAACCACTGGATATTTATTGGCGTACCAATCAGATTAACCATCGCTGACGGGGTATTCACCACCGGTTGTGGCAGTGGCAGATCCAAAATGGCCCGCAAATGCAGTTCGAACTGGCTAATAGATGCGCCGTTTTGTGTCCAGTGACCACTGTTATGAACGCGCGGGGCCAATTCATTGATCAATAGACGGTCGCCGACGATAAAGCACTCCATCGCCATGACACCGACATAATTCAGCTTATCCATAATAGCTGACAGCATTTTTTCGGCCTGCTGCTGTAGTTTGCTGTTGGGCTGTGGTAACGCCACGCTTATGCGCAAAATGCCATCTTCATGAAGATTATGAGTCAGTGGATAAAATACCGATTCACCTTGGTGACTACGTGCGCCGATCAATGAGACTTCGCCGGAGAAGTTAATCCCCTGTTCGACAATACATTCGCCGTAAGCATCGGCGGGTAAGGTACTCTGCTCACCGGTGCGTAAACGCCACTGACCACGGCCGTCATAGCCACCGACCCGCCGTTTCACGATGGCTAACTCACCCAGTGTAGTAAACACTTGAGGCCACTCACTGGCGCTGGATAACAACTGCCACGGTGCGGTTGCCAAACCCAGGCCATCGAGTAACTGCTTTTGGGGCAGACGATCCGCCAGACGTGGAAAAATATCGCGATTAACAAAAGCGGTATGGGTGGCTAATTCACGGGTTAAGGCGGTTTCCGGCCAACGTTCAATTTCAGCGGTGATCACACTGTGCTGATAAGGCACCGCTTCAGGTTCAGCATCTAAGCCTACGGGGTAAACCGCAATCCCCAACGGCTCACCTGCCTGCCGCAGCATTCTCCCTAACTGGCCATTGCCCAGTACGCAAACCGGTTTCATGCTTCTTCCCTCGGATCGGGGTTATCCAGTACTTCATCCGTTTGGCTTTGACGCCAATGTGCCAAGCGGCCTGCCAATTCGGTATCGTGTAATGCTAAGATTTGTGCGGCCAGCAACGCGGCATTTGCCGCCCCCGCTTTACCGATAGCCAGCGTCCCTACAGGAATGCCGCGCGGCATTTGCACAATCGAATATAGGCTATCAACACCACTCAAGGCCGCACTTTGCACCGGAACCCCTAAAACGGGCACCAGCGTTTTGGCGGCCAGCATCCCTGGCAAATGTGCCGCACCACCGGCACCAGCAATGATCACATGTAAGCCATTAGTTTCGGCCTGTTCGGCAAAGCTGAACAACCTATCTGGGGTGCGGTGTGCAGAGACGACTTCCACATGAAACGGAATATTGAGCGTGGTGAGCACGTCGGCGGCGAACTGCATAGTGGCCCAGTCACTCTTGGACCCCATTACGATGGCGATTTTAACCCCGGCTGCATAAGCTGAATTGAGGTTGGCTCCCATGGGTGTAAAGCTCCTGTAATTGCGCAAGCGTCGGCCAGAACGACTTACTATAAATCGTGGCTGGCGAAGAGGGCGTAGAGCATATCATGAGCCAAAGGCGAGGAAAACGGTTGCGTGGCGGCTTTTAGTGGGATTTATTGGTTTTTTCCTGCGGAAAGTTATCGTCTTATTGCTCCATTGTGATGAGGAATACATTGTTATTCGTCATGAGCGGGTTATTGTTTGGCAAGATAGGTTATTGCTTAGTAATAAAGGTTATTATGTGGCAATAGAGGTTAAAACGGGAATGCAATTAGCTCGACGTTATCTGCCGTAACTTTGACCATTGAGCCTTCGACATGCCAGGCACCCAGCACCACCCGATGTGCGGTTACCATTGGCAATTCTACGGCATGGACGGCTGGCCGGTGCGTATGTCCATGGATCATCCAACTGACGTCATGGCGCTGGAAAGCATCAATCACCGCTTTTGGATTCACATCCATAATGAGTTCTGATTTGCCGCTATTGTTCTGCTGGCTCTTATTCCGCATATAGGCAGCAATGCGCAGACGCAGACGCAGAGGGAGCCACAAAAATAATTTTTGAATCAGCGGAGTGTGGACCTTTTTACGAAAATGCTGATAATCGGCATCATCCGTACACAGGGTATCGCCGTGTAAAATAAGGATTTTACGGCCATATAATTCAACAACTTTCTCTTCCGGCAGCAAGACCATGCCGCTTTCCTTAGCAAAACGTTTACCGAGCAGAAAATCGCGGTTCCCGTGGATAAAATAGCAGGGCACCCCCTGTTGCTGGAGTGATTTCAGCGCAGCAGCAACCTGCCGATACAGTGGCTCGGGGTCGTCATCACCAATCCAGGACTCAAACAGATCACCCAGAATATATAAAGCATCAGCATGAATAGCCTCACGCTGTATAAAATGCAGAAAACCGGCAGTGATTGCCGGTTCCTGAACGCTGAGATGCAGATCTGCAATAAAAAGCGTGCTCATTAAGCCGTCATTACTCGCTAACAGTGACGCTTTTGATGATCACATCTTCTTTTGGCACATCTTGATGCATGCCACTACGGCCCGTCGCAACATTTTTGATTTTATCAACTACGTCCAAACCGCCGGTTACTTCAGCAAATACGCAGTAACCCCAGCCATCCGGGCGCTCTGAACGGAAGTTCAGAAAATCATTGTCAGCGACGTTAATGAAGAACTGAGCGGTAGCAGAGTGTGGATCATTGGTACGCGCCATTGCCAGCGTGCCACGGGTATTTTTCAGACCGTTGTTGGCTTCGTTTTTGATTGGTGCGTCCGTTGTTTTCTGGCTCATGCCTGGCTCGAAACCGCCGCCCTGGATCATGAAACCATCGATAACACGGTGGAAAATAGTGTTATCATAGAAACCTTTACGGCAGTAGTTCAGGAAGTTTTCAACGGTAGCCGGCGCTTTATCAGCGAAGGTATTAATGACGATATCGCCGTGATTAGTATGAAACGTGACCATAATAATGTTCCTGCTAGTGTAATAGGTGTATTCACAAATGAGTCGTAACTCTTTAGACGGCTCTTATATCATATCTCTGAGATTGAGTCAGTACTCGTTCTGCTGCCTTTATGGGCGAAAAAGTGCTGTATCAGAGACTGATTTGCCGCATAATCTGATGATATCTTGTTTATCTATGCGTACCGCAAAATAAAACCACGGAATGTCCCAATGCTAAAGATTTTTAATACACTGAGTCGCCAAAAAGAGGAATTCAAGCCTATCCATGCCGGTAAAGTGGGTATGTATGTATGCGGGATCACTATTTATGACCTGTGTCACATTGGGCATGGGCGCACTTTTGTCGCTTTCGATGTAGTGGCGCGTTATTTGCGTTATTTAGGTTATTCACTGACGTATGTCCGCAATGTCACCGACGTTGACGATAAGATTATTAAACGTGCGATTGAGAATAATGAGACCTGTGAGCAACTGACAACGCGGATGCTGGCAGAGATGCATAAAGATTTTGACGCATTGAATCTTGAGCGCCCTGATCTGGAGCCGCGTGCGACTCACCATATCGCTGAAATAATTGAGATGACCGAGCGCTTGATTGCTCGGGGCCATGCTTATGTCGCCTCCAATGGCGATGTGATGTTTGCGGTCGATAGCGATCCTGATTACGGTTTGTTATCCCGCCAGGATCTGGATCAGCTACAGGCTGGTGCGCGGGTTGAAGTGGCTGATGTTAAACGTAATCCGATGGATTTCGTGCTATGGAAAATGTCCAAACCGGGTGAACCAAGCTGGGAATCACCTTGGGGGCCGGGCCGCCCTGGCTGGCATATTGAATGTTCAGCAATGAACGGCAAACAGTTAGGTGCGCATTTTGATATTCATGGCGGTGGTTCTGACTTGATGTTCCCGCACCACGAGAACGAGATCGCTCAATCTACCTGCGCACACGATGGCCCGTATGTAAATTACTGGATGCACTCCGGTATGGTGATGATCGATAAAGAGAAAATGTCGAAGTCCCTGAATAATTTCTTCACTATTCGCGATGTGCTGGCGTATTACGATGCCGAAACCGTGCGTTATTTCCTGATGTCCGGTCATTATCGTAGTCAGCTTAACTACAGCGAAGAAAATCTGAAGCAGGCACGCGCTTCCCTGGAGCGTTTATATACCGCGCTGCGCGGTACTGATGCTAATGCAACGCCAGCAGGGGGCGCTGAGTTTGAAGCCCGTTTCTGCACGGCAATGGATGATGATTTCAATACACCAGAAGCCTATTCGGTGCTGTTTGACATCGCCCGCGAAGTCAACCGCCTGAAAAACGAAGATATGGCCGCAGCCAATGGTCTGGCCGCTGAGTTACGTAAACTAGCTCAGGTGCTGGGTTTACTGGAACAGGACCCAGAGCTGTTTTTACAAGGCGGTGCGCAGGCTGACGATAATGAAGTGGCAAAAATCGAAGCCCTGATTAAGCAACGCAATGATGCCCGCAGCAGCAAAAATTGGGCGTTGGCAGATTCCGCACGTGATCAATTGAATGAACTGGGCATTGTGCTGGAAGATGGCCCACAAGGCACGATATGGCGCCGTAAGTAACATTGTTTGAGGTTATGGAAAGGGAACTGTTGAGCGGGCTATATTTGTTAACTGATACTATTTATTAGTGAGTACTATTTATCATTAGGTACTATTTGTCAGTGAATAGTACTAAAAAATTATCAGTGAATAGTACTAAAAAAATTGCGGTTCTGGTGTTTACCAGTAACCGCGATTTTTTTGTTCAATAGGCCAACAATGTTGACTATTACAACGGCTATTAGGCTTTAACCTGTACTTTCATGTCTTGAAACTCAACGATCTGGTCTGCCAGAATTTTGCAGCGCTTGCGCGTTTCGACCTTCCCGTCAACTTTCACCAAACCATCAGTGATAGCTGCTTTTGCTGACGCACCGCTGTCATTCCAACCTTGTAACTTTAGTAGGTCACATAGCTCGACATGGGGGTGTTTTTCCAAATGAAAAATGTCCATTACTGTCCTTTAACTCAATTTTGGCTGATATCGTGATATTCCTCGCAGGCTTGCAAGGTATTTTGTATCAGTGTTGCAACGGTCATTGGCCCGACGCCACCTGGAACCGGTGTAATCCAACCCGCACGCTCAGCAGCGACATCAAATGCTACATCGCCGACTACTTTACCACTTTCCAGACGGTTAATACCCACATCAATCACGATAGCGCCCGGTTTAATCCATTCTCCGGGAATAAAGCCCGGTTTACCGACAGCGACCACCAGCAGGTCAGCATTCTCAATATGGTGACGCAGATTCTTGGTAAAACGATGGGTAACCGTGGTGGTGCAACCGGCTAGCAGCAATTCAAGACTCATCGGGCGACCCACAATATTGGATGCGCCGACGACCACCGCGTTCAGGCCGTAAGTTGGGATATCATAACGTTCTAACAACGTCATGATGCCTCGGGGGGTACAAGCGCGCAGTTTGGGCGCACGCTGGCACAGGCGGCCCACGTTATATGGGTGGAAGCCATCCACATCCTTATCAGGGTGAATACGCTCCAGGACTTTAACGTTATCAATCCCGTTAGGCAGTGGCAGTTGTATTAGAATGCCGTCGATTTCGGTATCTTCATTCAATAAATCAATCAGGGCCAGTAGCTCTGTTTCACTGGTCGCCATTGGCAGATCATAAGAGCGAGAGACAAAGCCCACCTCTTCACAAGCCTTACGCTTACTCGCCACATAGATTTGTGACGCAGGGTTTTCACCGACCAAGACAACCGCCAGACCGGGGGCACGCTTACCTGCTGCCAGACGTTGTTGAACCACCGCAGCAACTTCGTTTCTTACCTGCTGCGCAATCGTTTTACCATCAATAATTTTTGCTGACATCAGTGGAGGGGTCCATCAATTGAAAAAAAACGGGAATCGGCCTATTTTGTCAGAAGCGGGTCGCGCTGTCAGGCGCATAATGACGATTAATTAACGATTAAATAACCAGTTGATGAAGCATAAGGTGAAAACCCATTGACTCGAAAGCGACTGCCCGTATAATCCAACCCGCAACTGACTACCATTAGCGTTCGATGCTACGGTAAATATCAAATGCGCCCTTAGCTCAGTTGGATAGAGCAACGGCCTTCTAAGCCGTAGGTCACAGGTTCGAGCCCTGTAGGGCGTACCATCTCGAAGTAAATAGACGTCAACTGACGTCTTTTTTTATGCCTAAAATTCAGTGCATTATCTGATTTTAGTGTATCTTCAGTCTACCTAACTCTATCGACATCAACCCATATCAAGTACTATTTGTTGGTATATGTGATGGTACATCCCCGTTCAATGAAATCTTATACCAACAGCCAGCAACGGAGAGCCACAAATGGCCTTAACCGATGTAAAGGTAAGAAGTGCAAAGCCTACGGATAAGCCTTACAAGCTTACCGATGGCGAAGGAATGCATTTAATGGTTCATCCAAATGGATCTAAATACTGGCGCTTACAGTACCGCTTTGACGGTAAACAAAAAATGCTGGCGTTGGGTATCTATCCTGAGATTTCGTTATCTGAAGCCAGACAGCGAAGAGATGAAGCTAAACGGCAAGTCGCTAACGCTATCGATCCCAGCGAACAGAAAAAGGTTGAGAAACAAGCTCGCAAAGCGACAGTGGAAAATACCTTCAAAGCGATTGCTCTGGAATGGCATGAGTACAAACGCCCTAACTGGTCGAAGGGTTACGCTGAAGACATTATGGAGGCGTTTGAAAACGATATCTTTCCGGATATCGGTAAACGCCCAATTGCAGAGATAAAGCCTCTGGAGATCCTCAGTTCACTTCGTAAACTCGAAAAACGTGGTGTCCTCGACAAGCTGCGAAAAATCCGTCAGGCCTGCAATCAAGTGTTTCGTTACGCCATTGTCACGGGTCGCGCTGAATCTAACCCAGCCTCAGAACTGGCAAGCGCACTAACTCCGCCAAAATCTGTGCACTATCCTCACCTGTTAGCGGATGAACTTCCTGCTTTTTTAGAGGCTCTCGCCGCTTATTCCGGTAGCCCTGTAACTCGGCTAGCAACAAAGATTCTGATGCTAACGGGCGTTCGTACCATTGAACTCCGCATGGCTGAATGGAAAGAGTTCGATTTCGACAAGCGGGTTTGGGAAGTACCAGTCGAAAGGATGAAGATGCGCCGCCCACATCTGGTGCCATTGTCCGATCAGGTTGTGGCAGCACTACGTGAAATCCAGGCAGTGACAGGTCGCTACAATCTGGTATTTCCTGGGCGTAACGATATCACTAAGCCAATGAGTGAGGCGAGTATCAATCAGGTTCTGAAAAGGGTGGGGTATCACGGGAAGGCTACGGGGCACGGTTTTAGGCACACGATGAGTACTATCCTGCACGAACAAGGCTATAACACAGCGTGGATTGAGCTACAACTTGCTCATGTGGATAAAAACACCATTCGTGGCACGTATAACCATGCACAGTATCTGGAGCAGCGTAGGGAGATGTTGCAGTGGTATGGGGATTTTATCGATACTATTACCAAACCCAAGTTAAAGAATGTTTCATAGTAGGGTAATTATATTTGGCCGTAAAGATGGCCAAATATAATATAAAAATCATTAACTAGAACGTTAAATACTTAGCACAATTATCTGTCCCCTAACGGCACTAAATTTTAACGCTATGGATGGGGACAGAAAAAAGCGTTGTATTGGTAATATTTTACTTAGAGATATTAGTTATAGGTCATCAACGAACTGGTATTCTTGTTAACAGTCGTATCGCGTAATCTGACTTTCGGCTATGTGCTGTGAGTTCAATCAATGTGTTGCATCCATCGGTTGAACTGACAGCCAAAAGCGGACGTTATAACAAATTTGTTTGTGCCACAAAATAATCTAGATTTAGCTTCTTGACTTCTTGACTTCTTGACTTCTTGACTTCTTTTTCTTGTCAGTCGTTGACCTACTTTTCCTAATCTAGCGGAAGCGTACTAATTGCAGGATAGCCAACTCATCCGCATTACCATCACGAACACCCATCTATACTAGATAGCCTCGGGCGGTTTTTACGAAGCTTCTTTCGCCAAGAGCTGCATGTTGAGCGAACTTGTTGTCAAACCGGCTCTGTCAAACCGGTAGCGCATATAGGCCGAGATATCGTCCTCGTGGGAGGAGACAACTAATTGACAATGCTTGAGTTCGCAACGGAGTAGGTCGGTCAAGGAAGCAACGTTGACTTCATCCAGGGATTGCGACGGATCATCAATCAGGATGAGAGGCACCCGAGCGTAGACCTTGTTGAGAGAGAGGAAGAAGGCAAGGCTGAGGGCGGACACTTGACCAGAACTCATGAACATAACTGCGTCGTGCTCAGATTTCTCGGCAGTCAGGAACCTCAACTGCGTACCTTCGCGGCTCTCGATAAACAGACCCAGACCACGCTGATAGTTTTGGATCAGTCGGCCACTGTAGATATGGAATATGAGCTCAATAGCCGAAATTGTCTGGTCGGTATAACGTTGCTCTGTCTTTTTCAGTGTACTGCGGAGCTTTTCGATTTTACCTTGTGCTTTTTGGGCTGCCAGGATTTCTTTTTCGATAAGCTTAAGATCGGTAACGCAGGTTTGGAGCCTGAAGCTTTGAGCCTCGTTAGCTTTAATCGATATGTACTGCTCTTTGTCCTTAAGGTCTTCAGCCGTGATTATGTAGAAGTCCAGCAGGTCTTTGAAGGCGCTGTTTATTGTTTCTCGCCAGTCCTCCGGTAGCGCTAAAGCATCAGCTTCAACCTGTTTTTTATTTCTTAGAATCTCCTTGAGCCTTTCAAGTCGCTCACCTACTACTTCCTCAATTTCCGTAAATGAGTCAATAATTTGAATGTTTTCGCTTTGTAGCTTCTCAAGTAGTTGGGTTATTGCCGGGAGCTGAAGCTTAATTCTCGTCAGTGCTGCATGAAGATTTGGTTCAAATGTAGGTGTGAGAAGTTTCAGGCTGTCTTGTATGTGGGTGTTGATGCGTTTCAGCTCAGCGTTCATAGCAGTGGTAAGGTTAACTAAGTCCCTACCGTCCTGGCTTAGCGAATCAGAGATCTGCTTAGTTCTTGCTTCAATGGTATCCACCATTGATTTGTGATCTTCCCAGTCAGCGCCACAGAGAGGGCACAAATGATCGTCGGGATAGTATTTTTTATGTTCTTCAAGCAGCTGCTTTTTCAGGCGTTCCAATTCGGCTACGACGTTCGCGTTGGTGCTGCTTTTTTCTCCTAGTCTGTTTCGGGATTCAATTTGTAACTCAAACCACTCAAGGCGTCCATCCTCCCAGTTTGGTAGTGATCTGGCTTCTTCGACCTTGATGACCGTGGCACCGCGTTTGATGATGTTTGCTGAGCGCTCTAATTCATCAATCTCCTTCTTGATATCTTCAAGCCCATCAAGCTTGCCAAGGTCTTTACCGAACCGAGCCAAGCTTCTCAGCGATTCTTCATTACGATCGATGTCGGCATCGATTGTCTCGTTGTGAACCCTGGTTGTTATCGTGGATTTGAGTGGCAGAAGGGCAATAATCTTGCGAACTGATTGCTGGTAGGCTGCATAGTCTACCACTGAATACGTTGAGAACAGTATCTCCTTGTCCCATCCTGGTTGGACATCAGTCGTCGAGAGCTTTTTGTACTCAATGATCCCAGCCTCTGCCTGCAATGTGTTTTTTAGGGTAGCTATCTCTTCTTTAAGTGATACTGCTTTTGTCGTGCGTTCAGGATTGTTGATGTACTTTGTGAGTTTACTGTATATGGTGTTGCAGCTTTCGATCTCGGCTTCGATATCGCTGATGTTAAAGAGGTTTCCTAGTTTATCCTTACGTTCGTCTACCCGAGTGTATAACAGCCGGTTTTGTCCTTGCTCCAGATAGTTGAGGAAGGAGAAGTTTTCCCTAAAATTTTTTCCGAAAATTTCGTCAAGGAAGTTGTTGTCGCGCAGATTGATCTTCGTGAAGTTAGATGATTCGAATTCTGGTAGCTCGTAAAGCTTGAAGTTTTCGTATTTGTCTGCACGATTGTTTACTGGTTTTTTGAATATCGCAGCTTGGCAATGTCTGGCTAAAACAAGTTTGCGACCATCATTAGTAAATTCAATCTTAATGCAGAGGTCGTTCTCGCCGGAGCGATTGTTCCAGAAGAGATTATCCGCGTAGTCTCTCTTGTTCCTGGTTAATAATGTATTGAATAGATTTTGTATTCGACTGATCTGGCCGGTGAACAGTAGTTCGATTGCGTCGAAGATGCTTGTTTTGCCATAACCGTTAGGGCCGTCCAGAGTTAGTAAGGACGACTCGCCAAGATCTAAGTAGATATGCTTGAATGCTTTGAAGCTAGAGACTTCAATCTTGGATATTTGCCAGTTCATTGTTAATCATTTCCTTGATAATTTCGTCGGCGTTTTTGTCTGTGACTTTCTGGATAGTCAAATACGTATCGTTCAGACCAGCTTCTGCAACGGCCTCTGCTGCTTGTAACCTCAAGGACACAAGGTTTTCTTGATGGCTAGGTAACTCTAAGAAAGGAAGCTTGATAAAGGTCTTCGCCGCGAAGCTGTATTGTGTGGCGACAAGAGGGTTTTCTTTATATTCAAGAAATTCCTTTTTGTCAGCAATCACAGATACCAGTTTGTCGTAGGTGAAATTAGTGAGCGCGCTTTCTTCCGCAATACTGTAATAGAGGACATATTTTTTATAAAAGTGCGGGTCTTCCTCAATTGCGAAGATTTCTTCTTCGTGATCCTTGAACTTGGCCAGAACGTCAAGGCGATGAATACAAATCAAGTCGCAGTTTTTCTTAAAGCTTGGGTTTCTGAGAAATTCCTCAGGAGCAAGATGATTGATTCTATTATTCAGTTCGGCTGGGTCAAGGAGGTCGTCAAGATTATGTAGGACTGCGAACCTGATAGCAGATCCAGACTCGCGAATATAAAAGCTTGTGTTGTCTAGGTTACGTTTACTCACAAAGTCATGGGCAACAAGTGCTTCATCAATGAGTTGCTTTATCATTCAGTCGTTCCTCCGCATCGTCTTTTGTTATTACGCTAATGCATAGTGACTTGATTATGTTGCTTTCAAGTTTTTCAGTGGTCTGCTTGTTGTCGAAATCATCCGAGTTTGTGAATTTTGTATTAAAGGTGAATGAGGCTTCCGCTTTGCTGGCGATTAAATGGTTATACTCAAAAAGTAGTCTCAGCAAATCACTGTTGTTTTTCATTTCATGGATCATGTCAGACTCACACTCTTCGCTTTCATCTACGTCAAGAGCTGTAGGTACGTAAAACCGATTTTCGCTGTCGAGATAATGCGGAAGATGGTTGAATATGGGCTCCACCGAAATAGCCTGTATTAACTTGGTGTATCTCCTGATGTCGTTCGTCTGAACGTCTTGAAACCGCTCGGATGGCTTCATCATCTGGCATAGGGTTTTTAATTCGTTGATGTGCGTTTCGCGAATATGCTCACACAGACGCCTGGCTCTCTCATAGGCGGCGTCACTCATTGTTGGTAGCGCCTGGTCCAGTCGTTCTTCTAGATGGGTTTGAAGCCTGCCCTTTAACTCAACTGCATAGTAGTCGCGATTCTGATATGGGTTTTCGGCCAGTAAGTCCTCTAGGATATTTTTGGCCTTGATGCAGCCCTCGTATGCAGCTCTGTTTTTTGATATTCCGTCAACTTGATTTAATTTGTGATTATGTATCGCCTTGGTGCTGATTTTTTCTGACAGTAAGCAGTAGTTAAAATTTATAAGGTTTTCACTGAAAGTAATAGACTTCTTCTCACATAACTTTCTTATAAGTTCTTTGGTCAGTCCTTCAATTTCACCTAGGCCACAATGATAGTTGTCTCCGTAGCGGTAGAATTTTACTGTTTCTCCGCTAGCGCCTTTATGATCTTCTATATTTTCTAGCGAGACGGATACGTGGAAGTAACGCATTGTCCCCCTGATTTTGTCGTGTTCGATTAAAGTAGACTGTTCCAATGCCGTGGTGTAGCCACTTCGATATTTACTTATCTTAGCTTTGACTTGATGGGCGGTGTGTAGTTTTCCATTTTTGTAAATAGCGAAGTCGTCACTACTGTCTAGCTGAAGCTCGAAGTCCAAGTCGCCATCATGAATAAGTTTAAGTGAGTGATATAGCGCAATTTTTCCTTGATAAACGAAGCCGCTCCACGAAGATATGGCACTGGCTGGGTATTTCTCATCATCTTTTTGACTCACATGAACTCCTTTCACCGTTAGCGAGCTGTCAGTATAGCGGAAGTATATTTTAGTATTTCAAGGTCTTTGCTTAGTCGCTTCGTTTATTTTGCGAATATATTTTTGGCTATGTTTCCTAAATCACATCTGAGAACAAAAAAATTAACAATTGGTTAAATATCATGAAATTAGAAGATGTGTTAAAGGAGTTTTCCATACATGAGTTAATTAATTGGTTGCCAATTTAGCAAAGATTCTGAATTATTTCTGTTCAAAGAGTGTTGCATCCATCGGTTGAACTCACAGCCAGAAGCGGACATGACCCAGATCGCTAAAGAAGCAGTTACCTGCAGGTATATTGATTCTACTCAAGATGTTGATAATATCAATTTTGGTCAATGCACCTTTAATAGTATCTTGATCCTCCATATTCCATGAGGAAAGCCAACTGACAAGTAGGGCAGGCCTCTAAATAATGAGACCTCCATGTATATATCCAAGCTCAGCCTGCTCAACTATAGAAACTTCGCCAATACAAAGCTGTTGTTCAATAAAGGCACCAACACGATTATTGGTGAAAACGGCGCAGGAAAAACAAATCTCTTCAGAGCCATCAGGCTCTTGCTTGATGACAACATGATTCGTTCGGCTTACCGGCTGGATAAAACTGACTTTCATCGTGGCTTGGGGCAATGGCAGGGGCACTGGATCATCATCAGCCTAGAGTTCGAAGAGATTTCTGCAGATGAAGCAGTCCAGGCTTTATTTCTACACGGTACGGGGCTTGCTGAAAATGTTGGCAAGGCTACCTATAACCTTATTTTTAGGCCGAAGAAGGAAATCAGGCTGCGCCTTTCCCAACTGGATGAAGGTGATCATGCTGGTCTGGACGCTATTCTCGGCCTGGTAACTATTGACGACTACGAAACAATTTTCACGGGGCGCAGCGAAGCGGACTTCAATGATGAAACCTTCTACAGGCAAGTGGTCGGTGACTTCACGAACGTGAGATTTAACAAGGAAACGGAGTTTCGGTGCATTGGTGCCAAAATCCCAAGTGTGCTTTCTGTTTCCAAAGAAATTTCGTTTACCTTCGTTCAGGCGTTACGGGACGTTGTAGCGGAGTTTCACAACAATAGAACCAACCCTCTGCTGACCCTGCTGAAGAGCAAGAGTGGTGATATTGACCCCGTGTTGTTTACCGCTATCACCGATAAGGTAAAAGAGCTCAACGATTCAATCGAGGCACTTCCTGATGTGCAGAATGTGCGCACCGATATCAGCAGCACCATCAAGGATGCTGCAGGCGAGGCGTACTCTCCCTCCTCTCTGTCGATTAAATCTGATCTTCCCGAAGAGGCCGATGAGTTATTTCAGTCTCTCAAGCTGTTCGTCGGCGAGTCCGGCGAAGATCATGAAGGTCCCATTCAGGATTTAAGCTTGGGTGGCGCTAATCTGATCTTCCTTACTCTCAAGTTGCTGGAGTTCAAGTACCGGAAAGCCAGACAGTCAATCGCCAACTTTCTGTTGATCGAGGAACCGGAAGCTCACATCCACACACATATTCAGAAAACGCTATTCGACAGGCTCAATTACGACGACACACAGATCATCTTTTCGACGCATTCGACCCACATCTCTGAAATCAGCAATGTTCAGAATGTAAACATTCTCGGAAGGGACGGGGGGCGGTGTGAAGCTTATCAACCCGCCTCTGGGCTACAGCCTGAAGAGATCGGTAATATTCAGCGCTACCTTGATGCCGTGCGCAGCAACCTGCTGTTTGCCAAGAGTGTCATTCTAGTGGAAGGCGATGCAGAAGAAATTCTGATCCCAATTTTGGTCAAGAAAGTGTTAGGCATCAGCCTGGATGAGCTTGGCATCAGTCTCATCAACATCCGCAGCACCGGTTTTCAGAACGTAGCCGTCCTGTTTCATGATGACCGTATTCGCAAGCGGTGCAGCATCGTCACCGATCTGGACAAATCTATTATTGACACTGAAGCTGTGGAAGGTGAGAGCGAGGCTAGAGCGAAGCGCAAGGCAAAATATCAGGCATCCGAGAAAAAAGGCCTAGCGCGAAAAGTGCAACTGGAAGCTTTTTGCAATGATAATGACTGGATAGCGCCGTTCTTCGCTCCCCACACTTTTGAAGTTGATTTCGTAACTGCCGGGAACTCCCGTAACGTCATAGCAGTACTTCCCGACGTTTACACCGACGTTCCAACTACCGTAAGGGCTAAGGCAAGCCTTAAATCCGGAGATATCACCCGCTATGGCCAACGGGTACTGACTATGGCGGAAAACCAAGGGAAAGGCTGGTTTGCCATCTTACTGGGAAAGAAAATTGATCCGCAAACGGCTATTCCTCGATACATACTCGATGCGATTGCTTTTGCACACCCGGTCGTAAAGAAAGAAGTCTGGTTCAACGTTCTTAGCTATAGACTGAGCTTCATCGAAAAGAACGATTTCTTTGTAGAAGCAGAGGCCGTGGATAACTTCAAAGCAATGTTGCAGCTGTTTAAAAATGGCTACATCGATTTTGCTGGAATTAAAAATGAGATGTTCGCATATTTTCCTGATGATCGTATCAACGATGTACTTGAGGTCTTCTAGCCATGTTCACATGGGATGACGGGGATCTGAATCCTGAGCAAGAGGCAGCTATCCGCGAACCTGGCAGCGTGTTTCTCATTGCCTGCCCCGGTAGCGGAAAAACGCGTACGCTCACCTACAAGATTGCCCATGAATTGTCGCAGTTGGAGTCGAAAAAGCAGTTCATCGTCGCGATCACTTATACCCATCGCGCCGCAGACGAGATCCATGAACGTATCGAAAACCTCGGCGTCGATACATCCAGACTCTGGATAGGCACCATCCATTCATTTTGTCTCGAATGGATATTGAAGCCCTATGGCATCTACCATGAGGCGCTGGATCGCGGCTTTCGTGTCATTGACCTGCATGAGCGAGAAAAGGTGTTGGAGAACCTGTGCCAACCCTATCAGAAGCCCAAAATCACCTTCTGGGACTGCGAGTATTACTTTACCGATGAGGGCTATGTAATTTCGTGCCCACATGACTGGAAACACGCAGGGCTCGCTGAAATTCTGGAGCAATACTTCGACTATCTACGGGAAACTCGGCAGATCGATTTTGAACTGATCCTCTACTACGCCTATCAGCTGATCGCTGCGCAGCCTCAGATCAGTGCCATTCTCGGGCAGCTATTTTCCTTCATACTGGTCGATGAGTATCAGGATACGAAGCGCATTCAGTACTCCATCATCGCGTCCATTCTAAAAGCGGGTCAGGGAACAAAAGCCTTCATTGTCGGCGACCCAAACCAGGCCATCTATGAATCACTCGGTGGGTACCCAATCGCCTTCGAGGAGTTTCAGTCGATGGCTGGCATCAAGCTGGAAGAGCTAGAACTTTCCCAGAACTATCGTTCTTCCGAACGTATTATCGACTACTTCGCAAACTACAACGTATACGACACGCGTATCGAGGCAGCATCCAACGACAAGGCTTACTCCAGTCTGATTTCGTTCAATGACTCGGTAACCAAAGACGGCCTAGAAGATGAGTTGATCCGACTCATCCGTTTCAATATCGAGACTATTGGCATTCCCCCTCATGAGGTTTGCATCCTCGCGCCTCAGTGGATGCACCTGGCAAGCATGACTCGCCGCTTGGTCGCGAGCATGCCCGAGTATGCGTTTGACGGTCCCGGCATGGTACCGTTCGCGCGAGATCTGGATAATTTTTGGTACAAGCTCTCAAGGATCGCACTTACACAGGCGTCTCCAAGCATGTACGTGCGCAGACTGCGTTGGGCTGGCGAGGTTCTCAGTGATCTTGAGGGAGTAGGCGCGAACGTATCGATGCTCACGAGGCAGAGCTTGTTGAGAGAGTGTAATGCCATCACCATTGATGCTATGGATGGGCTGGTTTATCTCAGGTTCTTCTTCGATAAGCTATTTTCGAATCTCGCTTTTGACATTCAAGCATTCACGCAGCTTCACGAGCATTACGAGGCGTTCTTCGAAAGCTCGCAGGCAAGGATCGACAGACTGAAGAAGGAAGGCACAGAAATGATCGGAGACATTGCCACCTTCAGGAAGGTTTTCCAGAGTCGAATCGGCATCACGATATCAACGATTCACGGCATCAAAGGGGCGGAGTTCGATGCTGTCATTGCCTATGCACTTCTGGAGAACATGCTGCCAAACAGAAATGACCAGAATGGGCAAGATAGCGCGATGAAACTTCTGTATGTCATTGGTTCTCGTGCACGGAAAAACCTGCATCTTATCTCTGAGCGTGGGCGCATCGACAAATTCACTCGTGCGGAATACCAAGCGACTAAAAAGCTCAATGCATGCCGCTTTGAATACGACCAAATACCATAAGTGATAATAACTAAACTGGGCATGTAAGATCAAATGTCAACCGAGGTACTGAGTGACACAATACAGAGTGGAGTGATAATGGATGGCAAAATTAAAGAGTGTAGTGAGTATTGAAACGTTAGCACAAAAAATCTCCCGATTGAGAACTGGCTGGATTCTGGTACAGATAATAAGTCAAGCAACGTTCAGGGAAACGGTAGTTTTATCTGACGACTGTTCAGGTGGACTGCGTCAATAATGACCCTGGTGAGGCGCTGACGCAGTGCCTGAATTCACTGTGCGCTAACTCAGGACACAGCAGAGTATGATTACTTAGAAGGCATACCGTACGCCCAGCATCACATCATTCGACGTCACCGAAACTTTCGCTGTTTTACCACTTCCCTTAGGGGGCGTGTAATTTGCTTCAACATCTCCGGCATCGAGGTAACGGTAACTCAGGTCCATACTCACGCTATCAGTGACCGCCCAGTTAATCCCCGCGCCAACCGTCCAGGCAAAGTTGGTCGTACTGCCAGAATGGTTACCGCTTCTTACCGAACCATCAACGATACCCGTGCTGATTTGGGTATCGGTATTGACTGTATGGTGGTCCAACGACAGATGACTGACCCCAATCCCGGCAGAAACCCACGGCGTGAAGGGGGTGCTGTTACGTACATCCCAGTAGGCATTCATCAGCACAGTCTGGAGCTGAACCTCCAAGCTGTTCTCTGTTTTACCGTCGAAATCGGGATAGCCCCAGGGGGCTTGATTGTAAGTCAGGCTGTTATTGGAATGGGCTTTCCCGTAACCGGTATATTCCAACTCCAAACGCACCGGCGCATTGAACTGCGAGTAAAAATCGTAACCCGCTGCCAGAGAGCCTGCAAAATTACTGTCACGTTGACGACCAAAATCATCCGAGCTCCCGTCTGATGCATAGCTCAGGGATTGATTACCGAGATTCATTATCCCCACCCCCACCTTACCCGAAAGGTAGACCCCGTTTTCAGGGGCAGCAACCGCAGAGGCAGACACCAGTACCAGTAAACCCGACAGCAACGTTTTATTGAATATCATGACATTTCCTTGTGAGTAGAGTCATGGGCAGTGATAACACCTCGGGGTCCAGGCTCTGACAACAGAGCTATTGTCACAACGACAGGCATAAGCGCTTAAAGAGTCGACTGTCCTTGTTACCCATCATGTTATCGCCACACACCTTATTGATAGAATATAACGATCGATAATATACTATTGATCGTTACGGCCGATCAATTAAAAATGTAAATATCAATAAAAACATGCTGGTGTCGGAAAACTCACCACGCTTATACGAGGTTGCAGGGCATGTTCTCGCCAATCAGTGAAAGTGCTATTTTTTCTTTTGGCGAAGGGGGGTAATGGTCACCGAAACGGTACCAGTCGTGGGTAGTGATCAATTGCTGCCCAGAGCACAAGGTTGGTTCGCTGCGCATTGGTCAGTCTTTCATTAAGTCATTCCGTGGGAAACCTCTGCCTGAGTTGAGAATAGCGCCAGTCAAAAGAAGGGAATACCACGTAATTAAATCGAGAGGCCGGGCTGAGTACCGGCCCATCTCACAGAGCCGGTCGTTATAGTAACGTCTCAGTACTGGCTGCAACCAAATGAACGTTCTGCGCTGCTGTAGCGTTTGGTTCGCTCTTTCGCCATGTAACTCAGACGGAAAGTCAGTGCATCCAGCGTGTTCCTGAAATCTGTTTTTTTGAGATCTAAGAAACTCATAGGGTTATCTGGAAAGTGAGCCAGTTCCCAGTATTCCTGGTAGTCACGCATCCTCAACGCACTTAACCACGCTTTCTGGATAAGCGAGGCCAGACCCGTCCCGTTTGTATCGTAGCTACCCAGTGAGTTAAAACTGTCGGTATTGACGAGCAGGGCAATATGATAATGCTTTTTACCCGCCAGGTCGGGTTGCTCCCTGACCCAAATATATCGTAGGGTACTGCGGTGTATTCGCTTTCCTTCTCTGGCCTTTCTTTGTAAGTAAGTGGTGATTTTTTCCTTCAACGATTCGATGAAACGAGACATCAGCCCCTGGCTTAGATCCGGGGCAGAGAGAATGCTATCACCAATATCGCGGTATTCAGGCATACGGAGGTCTACTCGAATGACTGTCGTCTGCGGGTGCTCTCCCTGCGCGTAACATAGCACTTCCGCAATTCGTTGCAGGTAAGCTACGTTGAAGGGTGCCTGGCTTGGGTCGAGCTTCATCGGGTGAGTATTATCGAACAAAAACATAATAGTTTCCTCCACCTGTAGGGAAACAGCAGGCATAGTGCTGCCTTCCTGAAACACAGACAGGCATAGTGATTGGGAGATTTAGGGAGTAACGCTGATAGGGATATTGATTACAGCCTTATGCTCATTTAGGTATTTATTTAAGTAGCTGTATAATATTGATATTAATAGATTATTGGGTACATGCTTAACAGGCATATGGATACCCATGCTGATAATAGGTATATATTACCTATCCGACACTCATGCACGTTCACTGAACCTTACACCACACCGCTTAACACACTGATTTATTAGCTAAAATAACTCCGAAGTTAACTGTTCCATACAATATGTCTTTACCCTGGAATGGCGGTCTACCCCGTCAGCATTTCGAGTGGCTTAAATCAGCGGATCGAGTACAGTGCGGTAGGCAAAGCAGACATACTCATCCATCATGCTGGTGAGCCTGTGGTTCTCAGTCTGCCGGTCATTAACCCAGTTATTGACCTCCTCGCCTGATTTTAACTTCAGATTTTCAATCCAGTCAGCAAGACTATTTCCCAGCATCAAATCATACCAGCACAGCCAGACAAGCTTGAGACGGAGCTCAGTTCCTCTGAATTGCTGAAATAGGCTGGTGAGTTTATTTGCCAGTGAACGTTGTTTTAAACGGACACATTCGGAAAGTAAAATACCCTCCAGCATGGGGTGATGGACGAGTAAATGTTCCTGCGTACATAAACTAACGCTCAGGTCGTCCTCAAGGGATAATGATGCTGCCGATGTTTTACCGTAAATGATCCGGTGCAGGCATTGCGGAACAATCGCAATAACCGGGTCTTTTCCAGGAAATTGCAGACATCCTACGGTCAGAGCATGGGTGTAATAAATATTCTGATGACACATACCTTGGCGAACGGCCAGCTTTGTAAAATCCATCAGCCAGGTCTGGTAATATTTGTGAAGCTCTTCATAGCGGGTTTTATAATCTTTCATGGTTTAAATATTCCTTCGGGTATGAATGACAGGCAGCAGAAAATCTCCGGGTAGCCGGATAATTCTGCATGCAGTAGAGTTATTTCAGATTAAGGGCTTACTGGCGGGATAGATTAATTCGTTCCTGCAACCAGGCTTCCACTTCACTTTGCAACCAGCGGGAACTACGCCCCAGTTTTATGGGTTTGGGAAAGGCACCATCTTTGATGAGCCGGTATATCCACTTATCGCTGACGCCTAACAGACGGGTAATGAAAGCCATATTAACAAACTGGTCTTCAAGCAGTGAGGGTTTAATATTCATATTGCGATTCTCCGGTAGGTAAAGGTAAGCCGGAGTCGTGGTTGATGATTATTCATGCCAGCTCCAACATACCAACCGGTGAATCTGTAAAAAAGTTGAAGGTCATTGACCTCCATGCCACCACGTACCTATAGACGAATTAAATGCTTAGTGCCGCCCTCCATACAGATCCTCTCGTTATCCGCTACTGAGTTCCCTGAACACCACTGACTTGCACCAATATATTTGCTGCCATTGAGAACCGCATTAAGCGAAGTTTTTGGCAATGAATCTAAAAAGGCAGTTATGTGCAGAATTGTATAAAAAACCTGTTCCTGTGCTCGGTGGTTCCTGAACGGTCGAAGTGAATTGATAGTTGAGGGGAACGACAGCAACTTCTGACGAAGATTTTGTGCAGAACATCATGGGGGGTGGTTTCATTGTATGTTATAAACAGTAATACACGATCTCGGTATATATATACTGGAGTAGTGTTGTGTAACTAATTGATATTATATCTATGAAATGAAAATTAACCCTACGATTTTACTGTGTTTTTACTGTGTTTTTACTGTCGTATTTACTTTCAAGAAAGTATGATTTACATCTAAACTTGCTTCATTTACTCTTGAACGAAATGATGGGAAACAAGCGTTTTTTTGGATGAGGGGGAAGAAGTCATGGAGGTCGATGAGCGGGAGATGCGAGAAAGACGAAAGAGACAGGCAAGCCGTCTAAAGTGGCTAAAGACAAATCCGAGGGCAATGCATTTCTTTCTCTTTCATTTACTGACGAAGGCAACATCTTTAGCTAATGAGAGCATTCAACAAACAAAGTCTAAGTTAGCGCCACCGTCTCCTGGCAATGACCTCGGTTTAATACTCTGTGCTGAAAACATGGGATACAATAAATCGTATGGAGCAAAGTTTCTTATGTCACAGTACGTTCCTGATATGCCAGAGGGGGTGGATACTAAAGAAAATAGTAAAGTCGAACACGTTCAACCACAAACGTTAATGGCCACTGCGGGGAATAAAAAAGAAACGAATTCGCAGCGTCAGGTACGACTAAAATGCTACCAGGCTAATGGGTTGGATTTCTCAAGAATAAAAAATAGTGATGTTATTCCTGATGCAATGGAGGGGGCTATTGATATTCTTCTGACGTTTTATTCCTCTATTAATCTACGCAGTAAGGTTATAACAGAAGTCGTGTCTGCCTGGGCTAATGTCAGTAACCAGTTCCCTAATGTATTTTCATGGCTCGACAAGAATAATGAAAAGCAATGTCAGTGGGTCTGGGAGCAAATGAGAAAAAAATATATTTCCATTGATACTAAACCAGTTTCCTGCGAGCAGCGCTATCATTTTATTATTGCCATCTTTGATAACTGGACAGGCTGGAGTCATGAGCAACTGGGTTACCTGAAAGAAAATAAAAGAAGAAATACTGTAAAATTGGACTCTACAGAACTGGGTGGTAGTAGAATTTTACATCACAAAGAAATATTGCTTGAAGAACTGGGGAAAGCCTGGGAGCAAAAATCCCGTAGGAAAAAGAATAAAGATACTGCTTCACCTTTAAAGCTGAATAAAATATACCAAAAAAAACTGAGTCAGATTGCTGAAGATAAAAGCATGACGCTGGATGAGGCACTCAAATGTCTCATCGACAATGAGTTATTACGTGTGAGCATGTTGAAGACTAGATAGTATAAAATCGGATGTGGTGCAGGACACACATCTACACATCATTCCAAATAATTTCAGACAGATATTATCTCCATGAATCACCCCCGAAGCCTTCCTGGCTCGGGGGTTTTGTTTTTCTGTCTGAGGTCGTTTCATGAAAAAATCAGAAGGTCTGCAGGCCATCGAAAAACCGCTGGCGTCACTCCCCCATGCCATTAGAAAACATATTCTTGACCATATCCAAAAGCTCACTCGCTACGAGCCCGTTATCGGCATTATGGGAAAAACCGGCGCTGGTAAATCGTCTCTCTGTAACGCTTTGTTCCAAAGCGAGGTCACGCCCGTCAGTGATGTCGATGCCTGCACCCGTGACGTACAGCGATTGCGGCTGAGCAGTGGCGACCACAGCCTGATACTGGTAGACCTACCCGGTGTAGGTGAGAGTGAGCAACGGGATAGCGAATATGAATCTCTGTATCGCAATATCCTCCCTGAGCTGGATCTCATTCTGTGGGTCATCAAAGCCGACGATCGGGCGTTCTCCGTAGATGAACGTTTCTACCGTCGAGTGATGGCGGGATACCAACAACGGGTGCTGTTTGTCGTCAACCAGGCTGACAAAATCGAACCCTGTCATGAATGGAACGCCATCAGCAATACACCATCACCGAACCAGTCGGCGAATATTGAGGCCAGGCTGGATTCCATTCGTCAGTTGTTTTCACCGCATCATCCGGTGTGCACGGTCTCAGCCAAGACAGATTGGAATCTGCCCTCCATGGTCGACACGATGATGCGCTGCCTGCCTGACCGTGCCACCAGCCCACTGGCGACGCAACTGCACGGGAGGTTATGCAGTGAACCGGTAAAAAAGCAGGCGCGTGAGCGCTTTGGTGATGCGGTGGGAGAGGCCTTTGATTCAGCAGGATCGGCGTCATTCATTCCTGCACCACTAAAAGCGCTTATCCGTACCGTCCGCAATACCGTGGTATCCGTTGCCCGTGCAGTATGGGACTGGATTTTCTTCTGAACAGACGCATCTGCCATTATCACTGGGACATACCCTGTCCGTTTTAACGTTTTATCACTTACCGAATGGGGCCTGTTTTCTCCTCAGGCCCCGCCACGGCTGATATTGGCCACAGTAAAAAATACGTCTTCTCGTGTCCATTCCCTGTCCCACCCCCTCGTTAAAATAACCGCTTTATTTTCAACTCATTATCTCACTGGAGAACCTGTCTCATGGCTCAGGTTGAACGCCGTCATGACCGGCTTGCCGTCAGGCTGTCGTTAATTATCAGTCGCCTGGTAGCAGGTGAAACGCTAAACATGCAAACGCTGGCAACTGAGTTTGGCGTGTCGGTTCGTACCCTGCGGCGGGATTTTCGCGAACGTCTGATATATCTGGACCTGGAGTATCGCAAAGGTCAGTGTCGTTTGTTGTCCGGCAGTCGCCAACGGGAACTGGCGGTGATGACATTTGCCCGCCAGTCGGGCGTTGAAGCACTGTTCCCTGATATGGATAACTATCTGGTCACTTCACTGTTGAGTGGGCCGGGGGAGTCTCCCTGTCTTATCTGGCAGGGAGCAGCACAGCTGTCATCCCCAGACTCGGGCATATTCACCCAACTGGTGAGCGCGGTATCGGAACACCGGAAGGTGACGCTACTGGGAAGCGGTTGTCGTTGCACAGACCTTGCTCCCTATCGCCTGGTTCTACGTGAGGGCGAATGGTATCTGACGGGTGAGCATCAGGCCCGGATTGCCGTGTTTCCGCTGGCGGATATTCGGGCAGTCACGCTCCATAACGACAGCTTTGCTCCGGATATCGCCGTACGCAACCTTCTCTCCCGCCCAGATTTTCTTCAGGCTTTACCCCACTTTCGCCTTTTTTACTCACTGCCTGCCGCCACTGACGGCGGGCTTATACCTCAGAAGGAATAACTACGATGAAATTGTTTACCGCTACTGTGTTGGTCGCCAGTCTGTGCCTTGGCACGACTTTCCCCTCTGCC
>NZ_CGBP01000035.1 GCF_001053095.1 Yersinia similis
GTTAGCTGCGCGCACTCACCCGAATCACTTACTAATGTAAGCTCATCGGGACTCGTTTGCTGGCTGCCTACCTACAACGCCAATGACTTTGGGGGCTTTCGGCCTTGACACTGTAGGGGTGTTAGCTGCGCGCACTCAGGGGTTTTAGCTATAAATAAAGGAATAAAAAATGACTATCGCACTCTCAGAACAACTGACAAACCGCTTTTTCCGTTATCTGGCGGTTAGCAGCCAAAGCGATGCTGCCTCTCCAACACTGCCCAGCACCGAAGGGCAGCACAAAATGGCGCAGATGTTAGCTGAAGAACTGCGTCAGTTGGGGTTGGAAGATATCCTGATTGATGAACATGCCACGGTGACCGCCCGTAAACCCGGAAATCAGCCTACCGCACCACGCATTGGTTTTATTACACATATTGATACTGTCGATGTTGGCCTATCACCTGATATTCATCCACAGCGCTTACGCTTTACCGGTAGCGATCTTTGCCTAAACCCAGAACAGGGTATCTATCTGCGTACCGCAGAACACCCGGAAATTCTGCGTTATCAGGGCGAGGAGATTATTTTCAGCGATGGCACCAGTGTACTAGGCGCAGATAATAAAGCGGCAGTGACCGTAGTCATGACGTTGTTGGAAAACCTGACGGCTGACGATTGCCATGGCGATATCGTGGTGGCGTTTGTCCCCGATGAAGAAATTGGGCTACGCGGTGCTAAAGCGCTGGATCTGGCGCGTTTTGATGTTGATTTCGCTTACACCATTGACTGCTGCGAACTGGGCGAAGTGGTATATGAAAACTTTAATGCCGCTTCGGCAGAGATCGACATCATCGGGGTGACGGCTCACCCGATGTCAGCTAAAAATGTGCTGATTAACCCTATTCGTGTCGCCTATGACATTATCAGTGAGTTCTCGCCACAAGAGACGCCAGAACACACTGAAGGGCGGGAAGGCTATGTCTGGTTTACCGATATGACCGCCAACCCTAATAGCGCGAAACTGAAAATAGCAATCCGTGATTTTGATAATGTGTCATTCGCCGCGCGTAAAGCCTATATCGGTGAAGTGGTTGCAAAAGTTTCAGCACAATATCCACGAGCGAAGATCAGCTATTCAGTGACCGATGTGTACAGCAATATCAGTAACTCAATTGGCGAAGATAAGCGGGCTATTGACTTGATCTTCTCTTCCATGGCGGAACTGAATATCGAACCTAAAGTGATCCCTATGCGTGGCGGCACCGATGGTGCGGCGTTATCAACCCAAGGATTGCTGACCCCAAATTATTTTACCGGGGCGCATAACTTTCACTCACCTTTCGAATTTTTACCGATCAGTTCCTTTGTAAAATCATATCAATTAACCCGGACTATCTGTTTGTCTGCGGCCAAAGCGTAAAGCTGGAAATGCATTGATATTTAATGCCTTATCTCGATGCAGGGTGCTGGCGTATTAACTTGCCAGTATCCTATTAATGCTGTGACTTCTCTATACGCC
Source organism: Yersinia similis (assembly GCF_001053095.1). Lineage (GTDB taxonomy): Bacteria > Pseudomonadota > Gammaproteobacteria > Enterobacterales > Enterobacteriaceae > Yersinia > Yersinia similis. The sequence goes on from NZ_CGBP01000035.1 coordinate 1,502, forward strand.
TGTCACTGGCGAGTGACTGGTTGAATCGGTACCAATATCCTTCTTACTGAATGCAGGTAAGGCAATAGGATTGTATAAAATGTGATCTAACCCACTTGAAAATGACAATCGTTTACAACTAGTATGATAAATGAAAAGTAACAGCATAAGATAAAGACAATATAGTTAGTGCCAAAATAATATTTTTGATAAAACCTTCTTATCAATTTATATAAATGTGAGTAAATATCATCTAATTAACAGGGTTGTTGAATCTTGTTATCACACTTCATTATGGAAAATTAATGATGGTATTTTATCGGAAATTTTTTAGTGTAACGGTTTTAATTTTACTGCCATGCATGGCATGGTCACAAAGTCATAATAACAGTAAGGATGAATTAGACACTATTACGGTAGTTGCACAAAAAATTAATCAACAGCAGCAAAAAACACCCATAAGTATAAGTGTATTAACAGGCTTTGATTTAGAAAGAGAAAATATAGAGAATATATACGAATCAATAATGCGCATCCCTAATGTCTATATGGTAAAAGCGGGCAATCCATCTGATGCAGGTTTTTTTACCATGCGAGGTACAACCCCTGGAATGGAAGGGATTCAATCAGTAGGTTTCTTTATTGATGGCGTTCATACTAATACTTTTGATACGGAATTATTGGATGTTGATAGAATAGAAGTATTAAGAGGCCCTCAAGCGACGCTATATGGTCGCAATACTGAATCTGGGGTAATCAATGTCATTACTAAAGATCCTGAATTTTCACCTGAGTATAAAATAGGTCTATCTTATGGAAATTATAATCGTACACAGGTAAACACGGTTTTAGGTGGAAGTATTAATGACAGTGAACAGTTTTCTTACCGTGCAGCATTGAAATATCTTTATGGGAATGGCTATTTTAAGCGTGATTATGACGGTAAAAATAATGTAGATAATCTTAATGATTTTAGTGGTCGGTTTAAACTACGTTGGCAACCTATGGATGATGGTTGGGATGTAATTACAACCTTTGATATCCAAAATAGGCGTAACGGAAACACTTCTTTTACCGCATTAGATAAAATAAAATCGGGTCAAAAATATGTTGACTCAAATTATATTGGCAAATCTGATGTTGATGCTTATAAAGGTCAAGTAAAAGCAGTTTATGCCTTTGATGATATCGATTTCACCTCGGTTAGTGCTTATGCCGACGAAAGAAAAGTTGATAATCAAGATCTCGATTTTACTCGTTTATCGATTAGTGAACTATTGATGAATCGAAAAACAAAGCAATTTTCACAAGAATTTCGGTTGAACTCTAAATACAGCGGGCCATTTAATTGGTTGATAGGAAGCTATTACTTTTATCAAGATGATGATAATAAAATTGATTTCCGCTATCTGCCCTATAACTTAGCACAAATCCGGAAATCCAATATCAAGACCAATAACTACGCAGTATTCGGCAATGTCAGTTATTACCTACTGAATGATGTCGAACTTGTGGCGGGTACAAGGTATGACTATGAGAAAAAGAAACTTAACTTTTTAATGGATAATGGGTTTAACCCAGCTCAGCCGTATTTTCATGATAATAACAGTAATTCATTTGGGGCTTTTTTGCCTAAAGTGGGTTTAAATTATTATATTACGGGTGACGCCATGCTATATACCAGCATAGCACGGGGGTATAAAAGTGGTGGGTTTAACACTTTAGGGCCTCAATCTAGTCGTGCTTATAATGCAGAATATACAACGACCTATGAAGCTGGTTTTAAAACCGAATGGTTTGATAGAACGGTTCGTTGGAATACGTCTCTATTCTGGAATGATATGAAAGATCAGCAAGTGGAAGTAGCGTATTATCCTATTTCTTATTCGGTTAACAGCGGTAAGTCATTAAGCCGTGGGTTGGAGTCTGAATTTGCGTGGCGTATTACGCGTGGCCTGACTGTATCTGCAAATGTAGGCTATACTGATGCGTATTTTAAAAACTTCCCAACAGAAATTAAAGTAGATAATAACTATATTCCTGTTAACTATAAAGGTAATCGACCGGCTAATTCACCAGGGTACACTTATAGTATCGGTGCCGATTATAACTTCCTTAATGGTTATTTTGTTAATACCACTTATAATGTTAAAGGAAGTACCTATCTTGATAATGCGAATAGTAAAAAACAACCAGCTTATGGGCTATTAGATCTTACTGCTGGTTATGAGAATAAAGATTATGGTGTCAATATTTGGATAAAAAACATCCTTGATAAAACTTATGTGACTCGTGCTTTCAAAATGGATGATGGGGTATGGTATGGGCGCGCGGGTGAACCTATTAACTTTGGGGTTAATTTTAATGTTAAATTTTAATAAATATTAACAATACATATGGCTGTGACTATTAGATACAGCCATATATTAATTTGGGTATAAAAGAGCTATGTCCTGTGGGTACTTTATGTTTACGCATAGAGTAATTTATTTATCAAAAGTGATATATATGCAACTGCAGGTAATGGTATGAATTTATTAAATAATGAAACTCGTTGGGTGAGGGAGGCGTTATTTGAACAGGCAACAAAGTCCAAACATGATGTCGCGTTACGTTATTGTGATAACGATGATGTAGAGCATTACTCTTATAGCCAACTGATATCATTGGGCTATTCGTTAGCTACACGGATTGAAATAGAAAACAATCCGCCTGGGCCTGCTATTCTGCTCATGCCAGGCGGTTCACTTTTTGTCATAAGCTTTATTGCTTGTATTATTAGGGGGGTGTCGGCTGTCCCTGTGCATCTAACTAATCATTTTAAATTGGGTCGCAGTATTGATACCTTGTCCCATATTTTGGCTGATAGCCAAGGTGAATATATCTTCACATTAAGTTCGTTATCCGACGAAGTTAAAAAACAAGGTTGGCATCATACACATCAGATTATTTTTGTTGATCAACCACTCACCAATAGCAGTAGCTATTTCCCCACGAAAAAAAATTATGATGCACTTTATTACCCCAGTCATTCACCTGTGTATCTGCAATATTCTTCTGGTTCCACAGCAAAGCCAAAAGCGGTATGTAATTACGATCATAATATGAGGGTGCAACATCATATCTTGCTTGAATTACATCTACATTGTCAGCCGAAAATCATCACGGCGAACTGGTTACCCTTTTATCATGATTTAGGCATGTTCAGCGGTTTGTTATTGCCAATATTATCAGGCGGTTGCTGTAATTTTATGCCTTCTGTGCACTTTATTGCAGAGCCATTTCGTTGGCTGAAAATGATTAATGATTATCAGGCTAACTCCGGGGCTGCACCAGATTTTGCGTGGGATTTGTGTACCACAATGGTGACGGATGAACAAATTCGCCAGTTGGATCTCTCCTCCATCAAGATGGCAATGAATGGGGCTGAACCCATTCGCTCAGAGACAATGGCAAATTTTGCTGCCCGTTTTGCATCCACAGGTTTTGATTCCCGCAGTTTCACGCCCGGTTATGGTATGGCCGAAGCAACTCTAACCGTAAGTCATAAGCCTATCGACACTGATTACTGCTGTTTGGCATTTAACCAAATGGCATTAGCGGAAGGTAAAGCCATTTTGGATCCGCAAGGGTGTCGGTTGATAAGCTCTGGGCATGTGGTTAGAGCATGGCAATTGCAGATTGTTGATCCCCAGACATGTCAGCCCTTGCCTGAGGCGAGCATTGGGGAGGTCTGGATTCGAGGCGATTCTGTTGCGGGGGGGTATTGGCAGCAGCCCGAACTCACAAAAGCAACGTTCCACAACACACTAGCAGGCAACTCTCACCATGATTATTTACGTACGGGGGACCTTGCCTTTGTGTATCAAGGGGAACTCTTTATTTGTGGGCGATTAAAAGATCTTATTATTGTGGCTGGGCAAAATTATATGCCCAAGGATATTGAAACAGCAATTGAGTACGCCTGCGATGATATCCACACAGGGGGAGTGTGTGTGTGCCAGCATTTTGACAGCGGCGAATTTATTGTGATGGCCGAGGTGTATCGTCATTTAACATCAACGGCACGTCAGCGTATTGCTCAGCAGATTGTGGCGACGGTAGCCCACCATTTTCAACTGAAATCTGACAAGATCATCTTATTAGCCCGTGGAAAGCTCTTAAAAACATCGAGTGGCAAGATCCGCCGCAGTCATATGCTTTCTCTCTATTTAACGCAACAATTGAGCGTGCTTTATGTACTGGCGTCGCAGGGAGAGACTCAAGATGAAATGTTATTTGATCAAGAAAGAGTGTTATTTGAGCAGGAGGCCATACTGTTTGATTGGCTCCATAAAACAGGGTGTGAATTACTCGGTTGTGAGGCGATCAATCCTGATAGTGGGCTACATCAGGCAGGGCTAACCAGTTTGCTGGCGATACAATTTTGTCAGCGTATTAATCATTTTCTGGGCTGCCATCTCAATGTTGCAGATCTCTTTGCCTATCCTACATTACGGCAACTGACCTTATTTTTATCTCAGTACCAAGAAGATATCGCCTCCTCAAATTCAACGGAAGCAGGAGATGATCGGGATGTCGCGATGGTGGCTATCAGTTGTCGCTTTCCGGGGCAGGTGGGGGTGAGCTGGGCGGACTATTGTACAGAATTATCCGCAGGTAACAGCGCAGTACGTCATGAAAACAATCGACTGCGACACTGTGTTTTACCGATAGGCGCATTAGAAGACATTGATCAGTTCGACGCTTCTTTCTTTAATATCAGCGAACGAGAAGCCATCTTACTCGATCCGCAACAGCGTCATATTTTAGAGCTGAGTTGGCACCTGTTTGAGCAGGCAGGCTGGCAACCTGAGCAGTTGCAACAAAGCGATATTGGTTTTTACATAGGTCAAAGTGGCAGCGAATATGGGCAAATGCTGTTACAGAAAAATGACCCCGATTATGCCAAAAGTTATCTGGCGACGGGGATTTGTAGCAGTGCGACATCAGGGCGGCTGGCGAAATTTTATGGCACTCGTGGCCCGGCATTAACCATTGACACGGCTTGTTCTTCTTCGCTGGTCGCACTGGATAGCGCGATGTTGTCACTGCAGCAAAAACAGTGCAGCGCGGCTGTCGTGGGGGGGGTGAATTTACTCCTATCGGCACAAATTGAACAAACTCTTATCAATGCGGGCATGTTATCACCCAAGGGGCGCTGTGCTACGTTCAGTGATGATGCTGATGGCTATGCCCGAGGGGAAGGGGCGGTATTATTCCTGTTAAAACCTTATCGTCAGGCCGTGATAGATGGCGATCCTATCTTAGCGGTTATTGAGGGCAGTGTCGTTGCGCAGGATGGTGAGAGCAGCAGCCTGACGGCACCGAATCCACACGCTCAAGCGGCTATGATGTCGCGGCTTTTACAGCGAGCATCATTGGCTTCCGATGATATCTCGTTACTGGAAACCCATGGAACAGGTACTTCGTTAGGGGATCCCGTTGAGCTAAGCGCCATTGATCGTGTATATGGTCAACGAAAAACGCCATTACGCTTAGGGGCGAGTAAAAGTCAGGTCGGGCACTTAGAGGCCGCTGCGGGGGGATTTGCATTAGCCAGGGCTGTCGCGCAGATACAACAACAGAAAGCCTTTGGCCACCCCACGCTAAACATCTATAACCCACTGATAAAAGAAATGTTATTGCGTTATCACTTCGATAAAGATACCTGCCCTTGGGGAATCGAACGTGTCGCTATCAATGCTTTTAGCTTTACCGGAACGATGGCTGCGGCAGTGTTGAGAAAGCCTACGGCAGTTGCTACATCAATAAAATCAAGTACATCAATAAAACCAAGTACATCAATAACATTGTTATCCGATGATAAGGTGGCTGGTTGGTTGCCCATTAGCGCTAAAACTGAAGCCGCGTTATTGGCGACGGCTCGCCAACTTGCTGAGGTATTGTCACAGCATACGGCGCTTGCTCGGGCGGTTGTTGCTGCGTGGCGTACTAAACGTAGCCATCATTTTCCCATCCGTGCCTTGATTCAATATCACTCATTAGATGATTTGATCGCACAGTTACATCAAGTAACCGGCGATAAAAGTAATCACCCCCCTCGCCTTGTAAAGGCGCAATCTCCCAAACAATGGTTGGAAGGCGATGCTTTTGACTGGGCGTCAGTCACCCCTTCTGAAGGGGCCGTCAGTGCTGAGGTATTGGCGCTTTTGCCTCTTTATCCTTTTACTCGCCAGCGCTATTGGGCTGAAGGCCTGCTGGCAGAGAGTCCCCCCTCATCCCCCCCTTCGGTTATTGCCGACACCATCGATTTTTCATTTGTGCGCACTTGGGTGGCAGAGACACTCGCTATGGTGTCTGGAGCGTTATCTGATGAGGATGATTTGTTGAATTTAGGCTTAGATTCTTTGCAGATGTTGGATCTGGTGGATGAGTGTAAAAAACGCCATGTCACTTTGACGTTGGCAAAGTTGTTTGAAAAAACAACCCTTGGAGCATGGGAACAGTATTGGAACAGTACTTGTAGAGACCGTGTCTGCGGGGAAAGTATCGGTGAGGTTACCCAACTCACAGAAGAACAAACCGCTGGTGAGTACTGGCAGGGAGAGCCTTTTGTGCTTACCCCTGTACAGCAAGCGTATTGGCAAGGGCGTCAGAAGGGGCAGACGTTGGGGCAGGTTGCCTGTCAGGTTTATCTGGAATTGGATTGCCCGTTGTTAACGGATGAACGCCTTCATCAGGCGGTGACGCAATTATTCCATCGCCATGAGCTTTTGCGTATGCGCATTAACGAGCAAGGGATGGGGGTGATCCAGGAAATCAAGCCCGTTACGGTAACGCAATATCACTGGGATCAGCTCTCCGCAAGTGCTGGTGCAAAGGAGCGCTACGCGCTACGGGCGCGCTTATCCCATCGTATGGCTGATTTGACTTACGAAAGTGGGTTCCAATTGATTGCCAGCCATGATGGGCAAAATACCCGTTTGCACATTAATGTGGACATGGTGATTGCTGACGCTATGAGTCTGCAAATTCTGTTGGAGGAGCTAGGGCTGCTCCTTTCGTCGCAGAATACGGCATTTGCACCGTTGGATTACCACTTCCCGCAATATCTGTTGGAGCAAAAACAAACACCATCAACGGGTGATAGCGAAGCTTACTGGCAACAACGGTTAATCGCAGGCTTACCGCTAGCACCCCAACTGCCGTTGGCAATAAAACCAGAGCAGATAGATAAACCTATTTTCCAACATCGTGAATGGCGTTTAGCCGCAGTTCAATGGGCTAAATTACAGCAAATAGCCCGCCGACATGGGTTAACGCCCTCCATGTTATTGGCGGGTTGCTTTGCCGAGACATTACGGGGTTGGGCGAAATTGCCTGATTTTTCGCTGAACTTGACGATTTTTAACCGCCGTGGCGCACATCCACAATTGGCAAAATTGGTCGCTGATTTTACGTCATTGCTAATACTGGCATGTGAAGTTAAAGAAAACGAAAGTTTACTTGATCATTTCCACAGGCTGAATCAGCAATTTATGGTTGATCTGGATCATGGGGATTACAGCGCAGTGCACGTGTTGCGTCAGTGGTCTCAACAGCGGGGCGAACAGGTTACTCTGCCGGTTGTCTTCACCAGTAATCTTGGGCGTGAATTGCTTGGGGAAAACGCACCAGGGGCACTGCACTATCTGGTTTCTCAGACACCCCAAGTGTGGCTAGACTGCCAGGTCATGGAGTATCAGAAAACACTCTTGATCAGTTGGGATACGGTGGACGCACTATTCCCTGAAGGGATGCTTGATCAGATGTTTGCTTTTATGCAGCAGCTTCTTCAATCCATTGTCGAAAATGAGCAAGTCTTACAGTCACCTGTTCAGGCGTATGTGGATGACAAAGTGCTGTCTCATCGCCAGCAGCCGTTATCGGGTGTCAATAGTGTGCCTTTTGAGGCAAAAACCCTACATCAGGGCTTTTGGCAGCAGGTCGCATCTGCCCCGGATAACATTGCTGTCATCAATGCCTCCGGCTCCTTGACGTATAGGGCAATAGCAATACAAGTCGGTGATTTGGCTGGGCATTTACAGCAGTGTATTGCCCGGCAGGGCCATGTGGGGATCTGTTTACCTAAAGGGGTTGATCAAGTGATTGCGGTGCTGGCGGTATTGTCCATCGGGGCGGTGTATGTGCCGTTGGATATCACCGCGCCCTCCGAACGCTTACAGCAACTGATCGTGCAGGCAGATATTGGCGTATTGATTAGCGACCGCGTGATCTCCGCTAACTGCGATACGTTGAATATCAACATAAAAGGCGGTTGTCCATCACCTTTTACTCTGCCTATTTTTACATCACCTGCTTTTACGCCACCTATTTTTGTACAACCTGATGAGCCAGCCTATCTGATTTTTACCTCAGGCTCGACGGGAGTGCCCAAAGGGGTGGTGGTGACACATCAGGCCGCAATGAACACCATTGATGAGATTAATCGCCGTTATGTTGATGATGGGAAGATCACTTTGTTCGCACTATCGGCATTAAATTTCGATCTCTCGGTTTATGATATTTTTGGTCCTTTGTCTGTTGGTGGCTCTCTTGTGTTGCCCAATGCGGGCGATGAAAAAGAAGCTAAACAGTGGCTGTCAGCACTGCATCAACATCAAGTGACACATTGGAACAGTGTTCCGGCCTTATTTGAAATGCTACTGATCGCCGCAGAGCAAGGTACACAAGCTTTGCCTCGTTCGTTACAGCAGGTGCTGTTATCGGGGGATTGGATTGGGCTAGATCTACTCCCCAGGCTGAGAGCACTTGGTAGTCAGGCGCGTTTCACGGCGCTGGGCGGCGCAACAGAAGCGGCTATTTGGTCTAATGCGCTAGATGTCTCTGTGATCCCTGAAGAGTGGGGGTCCATACCTTATGGTTACCCACTGGCCCATCAATATTATCGTGTCGTTGATCATGCTGACAGAGATTGCCCTGATTGGGTGACAGGGGAACTGTGGATTGGCGGTAGGGGGGTGGCATTAGGTTATTACCGGGAGCCAGAAAAAACGGCGGCGCAATTTGTCTCTGTTCATCGTGAGTGTTTTTATCGAACCGGCGATTATGGTCGCTTCTGGTCCAATGGATGTCTGGAGTTTTTAGGGCGACAGGATAGGCAAATAAAACTGCATGGCTATCGCATTGAATTAGCCGAAATTGAAGCCGTTACAGGGCACCTGGCAACGATTAAACGTGCTGTGGTTTTATATTTAGATCAGCCACAAAAGCATTTACATCTGTTTGTTGAGCCTCAGAACCAGGTATCCACACTTTTCCCCACAGTAGCTGATGATGTATTACCTGAAGCCATACCTGTAACGGATATTCGTGAGCAAGAAAACGCGATAGTTGCTTTTCTGTTATGTCATGTACTCAACGATATTCTCAAGCTTGATCTGGCGGAGTATCAGTCTACGCAGGTATTGCAGGAAAAGGGGGAGGTTAGCGAAGCCTACCAACCGCTATTTTTAGCATGGCTTCATTGGTTGGTTGAACAAGGGGTTTTACTTTCTCGCGATGACCAGTTTAAAACCACAGGAATTCAGCCAGTACGCCCTGAGGTGACTGAACCACACCTATTACCGCTCTTGATGACGTTAGAGCAAAAAGCCTCATGGATTGGCGAGGTGGTTACTGGGCGGGGAAATCCACTGTTATTGTTAGACGACACTCTCCTGTCGCCAGAAGTTTTAGTCGCCAATACACATGATACCCAAGTGGTTATTGACGTGCTATGTCAGCGCATTGCTCGTTTATCTCGGCAATTACAACGGCCTGTTAATGTAACCGAATTGAATGGGCGTACGGGGCTTTTTGCCAGTCAGGTATTGAGTCGGTTGGGAACTGATGTCCTGAGTTACTGTTTGTTGGAATCTGCGAATTCATTGCGTCAACACGCAGAATATCGTTTGTCTGGTTATTCCCATGAAACACGCGTGATTGCGACACCAGATGCACAGCAACAATTTGCCGATATTCTGATCGTCAATAATTCACTACACCGATTTGATGCCCTGCCTGAGGGGATTGCCATGCTGCAATCCCTTTGCCACGGAGGGACGGAAATTGTCTTATTTGAAAGCCTGGCACTAAGCCCACTTTCACTATTAACAGTGTTGTTGTTACGAAACCCCCGTGGTTTTAGGGATCAACGGCAAGGGGCGCTTTCACCGCTGTTGGATTTGCCAGCCTGGCAGTCGTTGTTAACCGATTCTGGTATTGCCATCCAGCAACTAAGCGTTATTGAACCGTATTCTGCACTCTTTGTATGTCAACCATATACAGTAAAAGCGCCCATTTCGCATGAACAGGTGAAGCAGCACTTACAGCAATATTTACCTGCGTATATGGTGCCATCGTCTATCACTGTATTGGATACGTTGCCACTGACACCGAATGGCAAAATTGACCGTACATCATTATACAAACAGGCCGTTAAGCATGGGCAGTTCAGCCATTATGGTGAAACATCTCGTTCTTTATCTGATGGGTTGGAACAGTTTGATGAGCGGGAACAGCTTGATGAACGGGAACAATGCGTCGCTCGTCTTTGGCAGCAAGTATTAGGGGTTACGCCGCAATCAGACAGCAACTTTTTCCTGTGTGGTGGTGATAGCCTTCATGCCACGCGCATCGTGGCATTGTTGGAAAAAGAGGGGGCGGTTGGCGTGCCACTGTCTCAGGTGTTTTTACTGCCGGTGTTAAGGGATTTTGCTCACACTCTGGAATTCCACCATGTGCCTGTACAGGATGCGCAATTAGTCCATTGTGCCGCCCAACGTTATTCGCCTTTTGAGCTAACAGATGTACAGCAGGCGTATTTAATGGGGCGGCAATCGGGCTTCCCACTTGGTGGCGTGGCAACTCACTATTATCAAGAGTATGACGGCTATCAAGAGTATGACGGCTATCAAGAATATGACGGCTATCAGGAGCATGAAGATTATCTGGAATATGGAGGCACACCGTTTGACCAGCAACGGTTAGAGCGAGCATTAAATCTGTTGGTGGCTCGTCATGATGCGTTACGTATTGTGTTTGATGAACAGGGCACACAGCGCGTGTTACCCAATCAACCGTTCTCAGTGCTTCAGGTCATGCATTGCGGTGCTGCGGCGTGGGAGACCGTGACGGCGACTCAACGGGATGTATTATCGCATCATGTCTCTGAACCGACTCAATGGCCGTTGTTCCACGCGACGTTAATTCAATCTGATGACGGTAGAAATCGTTTTTGTCTTGGGCTGGATAATTTAGTGTTAGACGGCTTGAGTATGCGGATTTTCTTTAAAGAGTTGGCCGTATTGTATGAGGACCCCACCGCCACGCTACCTTCAGTGGATATCGGTTTCCGCGATTATCTGCTCGCTGAGTCGTCGTCACCTCATCGCCAAGAGTCTGAGAGGTATTGGCGAGAAAGCCTCCCAATGCTACCGGATGCACCGCGCTTGCCATTGGTGTGTGATCCCGCCTTAGTTGGCACACCTAAATTTAAGCGTTGGCAATCCGTCTTGTCGGTCTCCCATTGGCAGATTTTATTGAATAAAGCCAAACAATATCAAATAACACCATCTTGTTTGCTCCTGACTTGCTATGCCCAAGTCTTGGCGAAATGGTCTGAATCAGCATCACTAACCATCAATGTTACCTTGTTTGATCGCAAACCTTGCCATCCAGATATTAACCATATTATGGGCGATTTTACTTCTCTGCTCTTATTAGGTTGTCGACAAGAGAAAGGTGAAGGGTGGTTGGCAACGGCTCAGCGTATTCAGCAACAGTTGTGGCGAGATCTGGAGCACCGTGAAGTTTCCGCAGTATGGGTACTCAGGGAGTTAAATCGTCAGCGAGGAACAACCCATATTCACATGCCGGTGGTATTTACCAGTGCCTTGGGCGCACAAATGGATGGTTACCCTGATAGCGCATTCCAAGCCCCTCTTTGGGGGATTTCTCAGACACCGCAATTGTGGATTGACCATCAGGTTTTCGAACATGATGGTGAGTTGTACTTTAACTGGGATGTCGTTGAGGCCTTATTTCCAGTTGGCGTGATTGACGCCATGTTTGCCGCTTACTGTCAGTTGCTGGAAAAACTTTGTGTCACAGAGCACTGGCATGACACCGTTGAGATTACGTTACCTGTACCGCAGCAGCAGAGTCGCCAGAGGGTGAACGCAACCCATCAAGCGATGATATTTTCGCCTATGCACTGTCGGGTCGCACACGCTATGGCGGCATATGCCCAGCAGACCGCGTTAATTTGGGGCAGCAGCAGCCTTAGCTATCAACAACTTGGACACGGTGTACAACGGCTTGCACGGTATTTACACGAGCAAGGGGTGAGGGGAAGTACCCATGTCGGAGTGGCATTACCACGGGGTTGTGATCAGATCATTGCGGTACTGGCTATTCAGTGGCTCGGCGCGGCTTATGTTCCTATCAGTGTGGACTGGCCTGCTTGTCGCCGATCACAGGTTATCACCTTAGCTGATATCCATTTCCTTGTTGGTGATAGTACGTTGGGCTGGCCGAAAGAGGTTCATGTGCTTTCGGTGGATAGCGAACCAGTTTCTGACGAGCGCCTCGCCCCACGGGTAGTGAGCGCAGATAGCCTGGCTTATCTTATTTTCACGTCCGGCAGTACGGGGGTTCCTAAAGGCGTGGCGGTTAGCCATGGCGCGGCGGTTAATACCATTGAGTCCATCAATCGTCAGCATCAAATCAATCCACAAGATACGGCATTGGCGTTATCAGCGCTGTATTTTGACCTCTCTGTTTGGGATGTTTTTGGTGTGTTGTCTGCGGGGGCGAGGTTAGTCCTTATTCCACAGCAGGCACAGCGAGAGGCGGGAATATGGTTATCTCTGGTCCAACAACACCAAGTGACGGTGTGGAACAGTGTGCCAGCATTATTAGAGATGATGCTGTTATTTAATGAACAGATATTTAATGAACAGATATTTAATGAACAGGATGAACAACCGCAAGCGTTGGCCTCGCTGCGAGTGGTGATGCTCTCAGGGGATTGGATAGTACCGGAATTGCCTCAACGCTTGCGACGATGTGCGCCAAATGCTCACTGTGTCGCCATGGGGGGGGCCACGGAAGCGGCTATCTGGTCCAATTATTGGGTAGCTGATACACCGCTGATCGGGTGGTGCTCGGTGCCTTACGGCGTGCCATTGCCTAATCAGCAATTCCGAATTGTGAATGAGCAAGAAGAGGATTGCCCTGACTGGGTGGCGGGTGAGTTGTGGATTGGAGGGCAAGGGGTCGCACAGGGCTATTATGGCGATAGCATCGGTACTGAACAGCAATTTATCCTACGCGATGGGCAACGGTGGTACCGCACAGGGGATACTGGCCGCTATCGCCCTGGCGCTATCATCGAGTTTCTGGGGCGCAAGGACCAGCAAGTTAAAATCTCGGGTTACCGCTTAGAACTAGACGAAATTACGTTAGCCCTGAAAAGCTATCCTTCGATCGAGGATGCGGTCGCTTTTGTTATTCAACACAATGACCGCCCTGTTTTAGCGGCTGTTGCTGTTACGCCAATCCCCCTGGATTGGCAGGCGGTGACCGCATTTCTTCGAGAGCGGTTACCGGAGTATGCCATTCCCTCCCGGTTAGGGCATTGTTGCACATGGCCACTGACGGATAACGGTAAACGTGACCAACATGCCCTCCGTACATTAGTTACACCTTATATCGAAACACCTCAGGTAACCCAGCCCATGACCGCTATGGAGCAATTACTGTGCGAGCAGCTCCAATTGTTGCTGAATGTGACGTCTATTCAATGCCATGACAACTTTTTTGCCCTTGGTGGCGACTCCTTTATTGCCATTCGCCTGACATCCGTATTGCGCCGGAACTATGGGGTTGAACTCTCTCTTTGGAAAATTTTCAGCGTACAAACAATCGCACAAATTGCTTTAGTTATGGTGCCTGCACACCAGAGTGAAGGGAATATTAAATTCGTGGAAGATTCAATTTGAGGAGGAATCATTATGGATGTGAATATAAATATGGATTCATCTTCAGCAACACGGGCCATCGATCTACTCGTGAACCTTGAACAACAGGAGGTTCGTTTCTGGTTAGAGGGCGAAAGCATCAAATTTCGTGCGCCAGAAGGGGTCATGACGGGGGCAGTGATTGCGTCTTTAAAAGCGCTAAAACCTCAATTGGTGGCAATTTTAGCCGTGAGGGAGCAGCAAGAAACCCTGCATATCGATATAGAAAACCGCTTTGTGGCTTTTCCGCTTAGCCATGTACAGGCTGCTTATTTTGTTGGGCGGCAGAGCGTGTTTGAATATGGCGGGGTTGGATGTCATGGCTATTTTGAGATCCTCGCACCCTGTTGGGATACAGCGAAGCTGGAATGTGTCTGGGAACAGATGATTATTCGCCATGATATGTTGCGAGCCATTATCACGCCAAATGGTGAGCAGCGTATCCTGCCTTCTGTCGCGCCTTTCGTGATTGATCAGGTTGATGCTTCATCAGAAACCGTGCGTCAGGCTATGTCTCATCGTGTTTACCAAACCGATAAATGGCCATTGTTTGATCTCAAAATCAGTCATCAGAACGGTAAAGATTGTTTGCATTTCAGTATTGATTTGCTGATTGCTGATTTCCTTAGCGTACAGATTTTATTGGCGGAATTATTCAAAGGGTATCTCGGGCAAACTTTCCCCGCAGCCCCACTGACCGCGAGTTTCCGAGATGTGATTTACTATGAACGCCAACAACAGAGTGGGCGTGCCTATGGTGATGCGCGCCAATATTGGTTTTCTCGACTCCCTACGTTACCGGCATGCCCACAATTACCGGTGATGCAAACAAACGCGTCAGAAATACCGCGATTTGTCCGTTATAGTCATCAACTCCCCCCTTCATATTGGCAGCGCTTACAGCAAGGTTGCCAGCAACAAGGTGTTTCACCGTCAGCATTTTTACTCACTGTTTTTAGTGAAGTGATTGGTCGATGGTCGGAGAACCGCCATTTTACCTTGAATCTCACGATAATGAATCGTCCCACTATTCATAAAGATATCGACAAATTGGTGGGTGATTTTACCTCAGTCAGCTTATTGGAAGTCGATTTACGCTCACCAAAGACGGTGTGTGAGCGAGTTAAACAGATCCAGCGACAGCTTTGGCAAGATCTGGAGCACCGAACATTTTCTGGCATTGAAGTTATGCGTGAATGGGGGCGGCAACAAGGCGTGGGGCACGCCAGAATGCCCATCGTTTTTACCAGTGCTTTAGTCGGAGAGGGCAAAAATCAGGTACAAGAAGCGATCAGCGAGACCCAACTGGATCTGGTTTTCGACTATGGTATTAGCCAAACGCCGCAGGTCTGGATTGATTGTCAAATCATGGTGTTACAAGGGAGGTTACAGCTAAATTGGGATGTGATGGTCGATATTTTCCCCAAAGGCGTCGTCGCCGCCATGTTTTCTACGTTTATTGACAGTGTTGAGCGTATTGACCGTGTTGAGTGTATTGATCGTGTTAAGTGCCTCTGTATGGAGGAGGTCGGCACGGGAGAGGCACTTTGTGACTCGCCCTTGTTTTGGCATTCAGCATTATCGTTGCCCTTGCCCGAGAGCCAACAGCAACGGCGCAAGCAGGTCAATGCTACGGAAAAAACACTGACACCCCGTTGCCTTCATGATGGGATATTAGCCCGCGCAGCACAGCAACCACAGGCCATTGCGCTGGTGGATCCACAACACTGCCTTACTTACGCGGCCTTAATCACCCGTGCGCAGGCGTTGGCCGCTAAGCTTAATAGTCACCAGCGCTATGCCGTATTGATGGAAAAACGCCATGAGCAAGTGGTGGCGGTGTTGGGGATTTTCATCGCGGGAAGTGCCTATGTGCCGGTGGATATCCACCAACCGCCCATGAGGATTTTAAAAATATTATCCGATGCGGCGGTCAGTGGGGTGGTGACGGCATCGCCACAAGCCTGTTTGGCTGATGCCCATTTTAGGGAGATCAATCTGTCGCTATTAGCACAGATACCTGATGCCACTGAGACAAAAACAATGGCCTTGCCTCATGATCTGGCTTATGTCATTTACACCTCCGGGAGTACAGGCCAACCGAAAGGTGTGATGATCAGCCATGATGCGGCCTATAACACCCTTGCCGATCTGCAACAGAGGATAGCCCTCACCCCTGATGATCGCGTGCTGGCATTGGCACGTTTAAGTTTTGACCTTTCCGTTTTTGATATTTTTGGTGTGTTGGGGGCCGGAGGGGCATTGATTTTCCCTGATGAGGGTGACCTACAGAATCCGGCCCGTTGGGCGCATGACATTGCCCATCACCAGATAACCCTGTGGAACTCGGTTCCTGCACAAATGAAGATGTTAACGGACTATCTGCTGGCCGAGCAGATAACGCTACCATCGCTGCGTTATATCTTGCTTTCCGGGGATTGGATCCCCGTTAACTTACCTAAAGAGATTGCACAGGTTGCGCCACATTGTACTCAATTGGCATTGGGCGGTGCGACCGAAGCGGCGATTTGGTCGAACTACTGGCGGATGGATCCTCAAGTAACCTACCCCGTCAGTATTCCTTATGGTGTTCCGTTAACCAACCAACAATTTAGAGTGGTAACCCCTTGGGGAGAGGATTGCCCGGATTGGGGGGCGGGGGAGTTGTTGATCGGGGGACGAGGGGTAGCTCAAGGCTATTGGCAGGATGAGGCTAAAACACAAGCGCATTTCTTCATTGATACACAAGGTCTGCGTTGGTATCGAACCGGAGATTTAGGGCGTTATACCTCAGAAGGTGTCATTGAATTTTTAGGGCGTCTTGACCACCAAATTAAAGTACGTGGCTATCGTGTTGAGACGGGCGAAATTGAATCACAGTTATTGAAATTACCTCAGGTGGCGCAGGCTGTCGTCATGCTGGCTACACAAACGACACATACAGAATTGCAGGCTTATATTGAGGCGGCACAGGTTTCTGCTACTTCAGCCTATACCCAGGCACTTCGTGAACAGGGGCGAATTGCACTGGCACATATTCAGTCTGTTGCCCAACAAGCGGGGGATGCACTGGATAGAGCGCGCATAGACACGTTATTCAGCTTACTGGATAAAGTGGCATTAATGCAGATGGTTAAAGCTCTATCAGATATGCAAACGGTGAATACACATCATGCTGTGACACTGGATGCCATTATGGAAAAAGGCCAAGTCGCATCGGTAAATCGTCAATTATTACGTCGTTGGTTACGGGCGCTGACACAGCACCAATACCTTCAACAAGTTAATGATACTTATCGCTTAATCAGTGTGGTCGCGGAGCAGGATATTGGGATTTGCTGGCAGCAATGTGAGCAACTCATTACACAGCTTGATGATAATAGGGGGTTGCTCACTTATCTGGAGCGTAGCAGCCAATGTTTACCTGAACTCTTACAGGGCAAAGAAGATCCCCTAAATCTTCTTTTCCCCGATGGCCGCCTTGACGTCGCGACACAGGCTTATCAAAACAACCTCATCAGCCAGTTTATGAACCGCCTGTTACTCAATGCCGCGGAGCAGAAGGTAAAGAATCAGGCTCAAGGGCGGGCCTTAAAGGTGCTAGAGATAGGGGCTGGCGTAGGTGGAACCAGTAATGTGTTGATCCCTCTATTAGCCGAGGGGGTCACGGAATATACCTTCACCGATATCTCGCCTTTTTTCTTAAATGAAGCCCAAAAGCGCTATCAACATTATGACTTTATCCATTATCAACTGTTTGACTTTAACCAGTCACCGATACAGCAAGGGTTAAATTGCGGACAGTATGATTTGGTAGTCGCAGCCAATGTTTTGCATAACGCGATTATTGCCCGCCATGGATTGAATAACTTACGTCAGTTGCTAGCTCCTGGTGGATGGTTACTAATCATTGAAGCCACGCGGGACAATTATCAGCTTATGACATCCATGGAATTTAAACAGGGATTAACGGCATTTGAAGATGAGCGCCTTGCGTTGGACTCTCCCTTTTTACCACAACAAAGCTGGATGCATGCACTACAGGATGTGGGGGCAGAAATGCTATGGGCCTATCCACCCACGGATGATGTTTTACATAAAATGGGGCAAAGTTTTATATTTGCACAATTTAATAGCCAGCGAATGTCTTGCGAACCTCATACATTATTGGCGTATTTACAGCAACAATTACCGGGCTATATGGTGCCAGCTAAACTGGCCATATTGGATAAACTGCCGGTTTCTGCCAATGGGAAAATAGATCGCAAACAGTTACCACGGTTACCTGAGTGT
Source organism: Yersinia similis (assembly GCF_001053095.1). Classification (GTDB taxonomy): domain Bacteria; phylum Pseudomonadota; class Gammaproteobacteria; order Enterobacterales; family Enterobacteriaceae; genus Yersinia; species Yersinia similis. Next base: position 19,840 of record NZ_CGBP01000035.1, read on the forward strand.
CAACAACGGCAAGCCCCTGCCAGGCAGGACACGGATGATCCACTGGAGAATACGTTGCTTTCTCTTTGTCGTACCCTCATAGGCAATAATGCCATGGGGGTCGATGATGATTTTTTCACCAGCGGCGGTGATTCACTGCTGATTACTCAGTGGATTAACCAAGTGCGAGAAGTCTTGGGTGAAGATAAGGTGCCATGGGAGGGGTGCCTACGGCAGGTTTTACAGCAACCTACCGCGCGGGCATTGGCGGCTTATCTACGCAATATCAGGGATGAAGAACCCGAGAGTCAGCGCCCCCAAATGGCGGTGACGTGCCTGAAAGAAAGATCGGGTTTGAAAGAAAGAGCAGAGGAACCGGTGGTCATCCTCCACGAAGGGAGCGGTACCTTATTACCGTATCTATCCTTAGTCGATAAATTATCTGGCCCTGTTTATGGGGTCAACGTTACCGACAGCGCCTCTTTCCTCTCGATTCCTTCAGAGAGATTAATCTGTCAGTTAGCCAGTACCTATCTACCTGAAATCCAGAAGGTGGGTGATCAGTGCCATTTAGTGGGGTATTGCATGGGGGGGCTACTGGCTTTTGAAATTGCCCGGCAGGCATTGGAAAAGGGAAGGCCGGTAAGTTCGTTGACCATTATCAGTAGCTATCAAATTCCATATCACATCAACGATCCTTTGATGATTGATTTGGTGATGAGCTGGACATTAGGTGTTGAACCCCCTTGGAATTTGCTGAAGGCTGATTTGGATGATGTTTATCAAGCCATTTTGGCCGATAAACCGGCTGTGATTACCGTGAATGCCGTCGTTGAACGCGCAAAGGCGAATGGGTTAACAGCACTGGCAAATGAGTACACCTGTATTCAACAACAATCTAATGAGGTGCGTTTATCACAATTGCTAACGGCGATTGAACAGCACTCAGTAGCATCGTCCCACGTTTCTCGCCAGCAGTTTGATGTGTTCCGCCACAGTATCCAAGGCGTGTGCCAATACCAGCCAAACTACTTTGCCGGGGATATGACTTTTGTTTGCCAACAGGGGGAGACCTACCTTCTGCCCGCTTTACAACAAGATATGACGGCATTTTGGCAAACTTACTGTATTGGGCAGATAAGCAGCCTCACCTTACCAGGGGATCACTTTACTTGCCTGTCAGCAGATAATGTCTCACCACTCATTCAGCATCTTGAACTGTGTAGAGGAGCGCGGGGATGAGCCAGCCAAAAACTATATTGGTGGTTGGTGGGCAGGGGGCCGTAGGGCAAGCGGCTGTCGCGCAATTATCTAAGCGAGGCTATCGGGTGCTCACCGCAGGGAGGCGGGAGCATCCTAATCATCCCCATCATATTGTATTAGACCTATTTGATCATAAAGCCCTTGCTGATAGCTGCCGTCAGGTGGATTTAGTGTTAAACGCAGCGGGCCCTGCCTCTGATATCGAAGCACATATTGCCCTGACTGCATTAGCCAAGGGGAAACATTATGTGGATGTGGCAGGAGATCCTGTTATCGAGCGAACATTATTAGTGCCTATGGCGGCGGCCTCCTCGGCCTGTGTCTTGGGGGCTGGGTTTATTCCTGGATTGGCCGCCATGTTACCGCGGTATGCCGTTGAATGTTTATCGCCTGTGACTCAGCTAACGGTCTACAGCGGAGGTATTGAGGCCTTTACGCCTACTTCTGCCCAAGATTTTCTGTCCAGCCAATACACGGACCGAGCACAGGGTAAAAGCGGTTATGTGTGGTATGACGGAGGGTTATATAAAGAGAGTCTGAAAAAAGCGGTATCGATACCAACAGCACAACGTCTATTTGATGCTCTGCCTTATTTCAGTTTTGAACATGAGCGGCTGGTAACCGTGCACTCGTTATCCCATCTTGCTGCTTATAACCTGATCGCAGATCAACGCCTACTCGTTGGGCTTGGCGGGGAAGGAGGGGCGGCTGCTCAAACACTGATAGAATTTAGCCAACAGTTGACGAGGCAAGAGGGGGAGCAGCAGCATCTCTTTATGGTAGCGAAGGGGTTATTAGCTGGGCAGCCTGCCGTATTGCAACTTCAAATCCGCTTTACTAACAGCTATCAATTGACGGGCACCATTGCCGCCTTAGTCACCCACCAAGTGTTATGTACCCACCGTGTGGGATTGTATTGGTTAGCGGGCATACTGCCCATCAAGGTGTTGTTGTCACAACTTAATGAATTGGCTTTATTCAGCCATTTCCATATCCACTGTCAACTCGATAATAACGCGGTGGATTTTCAGGAGGGGGAACTATGATCCAACCTCAGAAAATCGTGGTCTGCGGCACATTATTTGGGCAGGTTTATCTCTCAGCCTTTAAGACGGCCTTTGAGGGAGGAGAGTTAACGGGTATTCTCGCCCAAGGAAGTGAGCGTTCAAGGCAATCAGCAGATACCTATGGTGTCCCGCTATATCATCATGTTGATGAATTACCTGATGATATAAATATGGCTTGTGTGGTGATCCGCTCCACCATCGTGGGGGGGAAAGGCAGTGAAATCACGAAGGCGTTATTAAAACGGGGCATTTCAGTATTGCAAGAGCACCCCGTTTGTCTTGAGGATGTGGTGGAGTGCCTAAAGTTAGCTCGTCAACAGAGCTGCCATTATCAGGTGAATACGCATTATCCCCATGTGCCCGCAGTACGCCAATTTATCGCCTATTTGCACGAGGCCATGCAAACCCAAAAGCCGTGTTTTATTGAGGCAACTTGCGGGGTTCAAGTCATTTGTGGGTTGCTGGATATCATCGGGCGTGTATTGGGGGGGCGTTTTTCACCTTATGGTTTTAACGTGGCAGGCGGTGACGAGTTACTGTGTTCACTGCTGGAAAACCCAGCGCCATATACCCAGATACAGGGCGTGATTGCTGGTATCCCCCTTACCTTAAACTTGCAAAATCAGTTAGACCCAGCCGATCCTGATAACCATTTTCATATCATGCACCGCCTGTGTGTGGGGTTGCCTAGTGGCAATCTACTCTTGGTCAATACACATGGGCCGGTTATCTGGAACCCCTATTTTTATATTCCGAGGGTGAGAACCTCTTTTGGCTGTCGTGAGATTATCGACCCCGATGACGCTCCGCACTATTTTCTTCCCCCTCTGAGCCAACTTTTTTCACAGGAAAGTGACAATCTGTTAGGCGTATTGCACCACCAGTGGCCCTCGGCGATACGTCATGCTCTGCAAGAATTTATCGAGCAACAGCAGCATTCGTCACCTGCTTATGCGCAATCCCTGCTCTCGCTGACACAGGTATGGAAAACACTTATGGAAAAAGTCGGTAATCCAGAAAGTGTGCATTTTGACGATCCTGTGATGGCGTCACCCAAGGTGGCGACATTTTTATCTCAATGGCAGGGAGAGCATGATGATTGAACGCCTTTTTCGATTGATAAAACCGGGAACTCGTCAGCAAATGGTGTGTTTTCATCATGCAGGTGGTTCAGCGGAGTATTTCCTGCCGTGGAAAACGGATCTTCCACCGGACACCGCCTTGTATGCCATTCAACTTCCAGGGCATGGGGGGCGGATTAATGAGTCGCTATTGCACAATTTGCATCAAATGGCTGATGTCATTGCTCAGAACTACGTTTACCTGCCTATGCGCGACACGTTTTTCTTCGGCCACAGCATGGGGGCCGCTTTGGCTTTTGAGGTGGCATTGCGTTTACAAAAGGTGGGGAGAGGCATTACAACGCTGTACGTCTCCGGGCGATTATCTCCGCATAAAAATACTGATACAGATTTTTACCGCCAGAGTGATGTGAGTATCTTGAACAAAATCACCCAATTGGGTGGCAGCGCATTGGATTACCAACAGCCAGAACTGAAAGACCTGCTATTACCTATTTTTAGGGCTGATTTCGCAGCGATAGAAACCTACCAGCGCCAATGTACCGAACTGTTGAATTGTTCGGTTATTGCCTGCGTGGGAGAGCAGGATACCGAAGTGTCGGTAAAGCAAATGAGTGAGTGGTGTCAGGTGACGAAGGGGGCTTTCCGGCTACAGGTGTTCCCCGGTGGGCACTTTTATCTTAATCATGCCCCAAAAAAATTATTGGCATTCATCAACCAGTCTGTTGCCGCGCAGCAATCAAGCAAGGAAGGCAAGGAGTATCACGATGAAATATAACGCAAATATTACCAGTTTATTTGGGTTGTCCAGTTTATTTGGATTGTTCAGTCTATTTGGATTGTATTGTGCGCAAGGTGTCCCTCTCGGGTTGGCTATCTTTGCCCTGCCGGGCATTTTACGATCCTTGGGGGCCGATATGAGGCTGATTGGTTTGGTGGGGCTGAGTATGCTGCCTTGGGCGTTTAAAATTCTATGGGCGTCATTTATTGAAAACCATAAACCTTGGTTTTTTAGGTGCTTACCCACCGGTTTGGCATGGATTCAACTCTGTAAAGTGTGCTCTTTGATTGCCATGACGCTGCTATGGTTTTTTGCACCAGACACACAAGTATTGGCGCTGTTATTACTGGTTACGGTGATTAATTTTTTCTATGCCAGCCAGGATGTTGCTGTGGATGCACTGGCCGTGAGGGTGTTTGCTGGGAGTCGCCACGTTCGTGTGAATGTCAGCCAAATCGCTGGGTTTAGTTTGGGCATGTTATTAGGCGGTGTCGTTAGCTTGTATGTTTTCAGTGTTTGGGGGTGGTCCGTCACCGTGTGGTGGTTTTTGTTGTTACAGGTACTTTGTCATCTTCCTTTTATGTTTCATCTAGGGCGGTTTACAGCAGAAAATAAATTGCCGGTGATACCCGGCAGTGCATCGCTGTGGAAGATATTTCGCCGTAAAGGTTGGGGGCCAATCGTTGTTATGGCGGTCTCCTTCAAATTTGCCAGCACCATGGGTGCCGCTTTGGTTTCCCCATTATTAGTGGATATGGGCGTAAGTCTGGATCAAATAGCACTGCTGGCGGGAGGGGTCTTGATTATCAGCTATATCGTGGGCGCGATCTTATCAGGCGTACTACATCGCTGGTTTTCCAGCCCACAGCTTACGATCTTTGGCTTGTTGGGGAGCATGTTGTGTTGGTTGGGGATGACATTATCACTCTATTTTTCCGCTCACAATTCATTGCCTGTTTTTGTCTTTTTCATTCTGGAAGGTTTCTTTTTTAATCTTTGTTGTGTATCGATCTTTGCGTGGTTTATGTGCTGGAGCGAAGGTGACAAGGAGCAAGGTATCGTTCAGCCGGGTACTGATTTTACCTTGCTGCAATGTTGTGAAGTCCTCGGTGGCAGTGTTGCAATGGTTCTCAGTGGCACATTAGCCTATTACTTGGGGTTCACGTATGCCTTTGGGCTTGCCGCTGTCTGTGCTTTCTTCGTGGTTTTATTGACCCTCTATTGTTTCCGTCGTAGTCAATCGGCTTATGCGGGGTTCCAAAAGGATCGCCACACCGTGGAGATAGGGTAATGGACACGCAAGCAAGTGCGTTTCGGTGGTTGATACGGCTGCTGAGCACGCAACATAAACGGCTCGCGCTCTCTATGATACTGGCGGTCGGTTACTCTCTGCTATCATTGGTACCTTATGTTTTAGTCTATCAATTAATTGCGAATTTTCTCTACCCCCCCTTGGCTGCTACTTCTCAGCTCTGGTGGCTGGTGGGGATGGCGGTACTCGCGCTGGCTGGCAAGGTTACTTTGCAATTAGCTTCAGGGTTGTTATCCCATCAGGCTGCTTTTCAGTTGTTATTTGAATTGCGTAGACAGGTTGTTAAACGGGTAGGGCGTTTGCCGTTGAGCGCCAGCCACCAGCACACTACCGCGAAATTAAAAAAAATCATTTCTGATGATATTGGGCGTATTGAAACCTTTGTGGCTCACCATTTACCCGATATGGCGGCGGCAATTGTCACGCCTATTGCCGCCGCAATTTTACTGTTTTTCTTTGATTGGCGTTTGGCGCTGGTGGCGCTGATCCCACTACCTATTGCTTGCCTGCTGCAATGTTGGATGTTTCAAGGATTTAATCAGCGTATTAGCGCTTATTATCAGGTGATTGCTGACTTGCACACCAGCATCGTGGATTTCGTCAAAAGCATGCCATTGGTGAAAGCATTCAATATGACGGTCAATTCCCATCAACGTTATACCAAGGCCGTGAATGCACATAATCAACTGGTCAGGGAGTGGTTAACAGAGACCCGCACGGCAACCGCGCTGTTTAAGCTCTCTTTAGATCTTGGTTTATTGTGCATTATGCCTGTTGGCATCATGCTCTTTTCCCAAGGGGAAGTGACATTAGCCGTGATTTTTATGTTTATGTTGCTGGGTATTGGCCTGATGGAGCCACTGTATAACTTGTTACGTTTTGGTAACTTGTTCAGTGCATTACTCAAAGGGGTGGAGAATATTCGTGAGTTTGCTAACGCGAAGCCTCAACGGGAAGGGCAAACTCCACAGCTGATTAAACACTATGATGTCCGTTTCAATCAGGTCAGTTTTCACCACCCAGGCACTAAAGATAATACCCTTGAGCAGTTATCTTTTGTGGCAAAACAGGGGGAGATAACCGCACTGGTGGGGCCTTCTGGTGCAGGGAAAACCACAGCGGTACAGTTGATTCCTCGTCTCTATGAGTATCAATGCGGTGATATCTGTATTGGTGATATCCCTATCGAGATACTACCACTCGAACAGCTCATGTCTCTGACCGCTTTTGTATTTCAAGACACCTTTATTTTCAATGATACGGTCATAAATAACATCCGGATGGGGAATGATTCACTGACTGACGCGGAAATCATCAATGCCGCAAAAGCGGCCTGTGCGGATGACTTTATCGAACAACTCCCCGAATGCTACCAAACGGTCATTGGCCCCGAGACATTGAGTGGTGGGCAGGCACAACGTATCGCTATTGCCCGCGCTATTGCGAAAAATGCCCCTATCGTACTCTTGGATGAAGCAACCGCTTATGCGGATGCCCGTAACGAGGCTCGTATTCAACAAGCACTTTCTGATCTCATTAAAGACAAAACGGTCATTGTGATTGCGCATCGCCTCAATACGCTAATACACGTTAATCATATTGTCGTGATGGCCGAGGGGAGAAAAGTCGCCGAGGGAACTCATCAAACTTTACTGGCAACCAATTCCCTTTATCAAAACATGTGGGCTGCGCATCAGGCCGCAAAAATATGGCATTTCTCAACGGATGCCAAGAATGGATGCCAAGGTGGTCTCTTATGATTAAGTTATCAGGTTTAAGCACGTTAACCGGAGGCCGCTTAAAGGGACTGAAAGGCATGGTCGGTATTGCCATAATTGATGCTTTTCTGGCATCGCTACCCTATGCTTTTCTCTATTATATTGTTTTGGATATGTTGTCCTCTCATCCTGATGCCATCTATCAACTTAAGCTGACCGGATTTTGTGGGTTATTGATGTTGGTCCGGGTGGTATTAGCCAGGGTGCTGTATTTCCATGTCGCCCTTATTGGGTTCGATGCAGGGGCTAAAATTAGAATACGTCTTGGTGAGCACCTACGACGCTTGCCGATGGGTTTTTTCTATCGTTCGGATATGAGCAGTGTCAATAATACGCTGCTAAAAGACATTGATATGATCGAAAATATTTTCACTCATCTCTATGCGCCCATTATTGCGACCGCTTCGGTGCTCTGCTTCTTTTCCTTAGGACTATTGCTAAAAGATTGGCGCATGGCGTTAGCCATGCTTTCAACGTTACCCTTGGCGGTATGTGCATATGTTTTGACTCGCCGTTATGCCCGTCGCTGGCAGGAATATATGCAGCTATTAATGTTTAAACTTAATGATGCCCTGATGGAATACATTGATGGTTTAAAGGAGTTAAAAGCTTACCGTATGACAGGGAGCGCTTTTCAGCGGTTATCACAGGTATTAACGACCACCTATCAGCAATCGCTAACGGCAGAAAAAGCCGGTGTATGGCCGATCTACAGTTTTAATTTGCTGATTGAGTGCGGCTTTATTGTTTTGTTGGTTGCTCTCACCTGGGGCTGGGTAGGGGAGAGGCTCCCCTTGGCTGAAGTGTTAATTTTTTTAATTGCAGCAGTGCGGTTTTTTCGTCCTTTACTCAACATGTCGATGTTTTTGGCAGAGTTAAATTACTTTGGTTTAGCTGTAGAACGAGTCGAAAAGGTTTTTGCTATTCCTGAACTTGTTCATGGTAATTTACGCCCCAACATTACTGATATGCGGATTCGGTTGGATAATATTTCTTTTTCATATCCAGATAAACCATTGCTATTTAATCATCTCAATCTCACGATAGAGAAAAATAAGATTACCGCATTGGTCGGGCCTTCTGGTTCGGGGAAATCAACACTGGCATCATTAATTGCACGTTTTTGGGATATTGAACAAGGTCATATATTTGTTGGTGATAAGGCTAATGAAATGAGTCTTGCAGAGATAGATGTGGACTATTGGCAGTGCTATTTAAGCGTAGTATTCCAGAAAAGCTATGTGTTGAATGAGACAATCGCCAATAATTTAAGGGTTGCCTGCCCTGATGCTACGAATGAACAGTTGCTGTCGGTTTGCCGTGCAGCACAACTCTTGCCATTGCTTGATAAGCTCCCCGAAGGGTTAGACACCGAGGTCGGGGCGGGTGGTGTGCATCTATCTGGTGGGGAGTTACAACGGCTGGCTATTGCCAGAGCCTTATTAAAAGATGCGCCCTTGATTATTTTAGACGAGGCAACCGCATCACTCGATCCAGAAAATGAACAAGATATTCAGTTGGCAATGCAAGCCTTAATCCGAGGGAAAACTGTGCTGGTGATCGCGCATAAATTGTCTTCTATTCAGTATGTTGATCACATTATTGTTATGGATAGCGGGCAGATTGTTGAAGAAGGGGACCATTCGGCACTTATTCAGCATCAAGGGCTTTACGCTGAATTATGGTCACTACAACAGCAATCACAAGCCTGGCAACCGGGAAAAGCGGGCGAATAGAGGCCATGCGGTGGGTATCTACGGTATCAGAGTTGATTCATTCTGGCTGATAATGGTTGGCTGGAGAGTGATAACATTGTTGTTCGCTAGACTGAATGGTCACTGGCTCAGATTGCTGACCAAGTGTCAGCAGTGGAGAGAGTCGGCAGATGGTAAAGATGCCGTGAACCCTTCCCTGGGGGGTGAACCACGCTATTCCTGGCGTGGATGCTTTACTCTTCTGCCTACCCATTACTCAAGGTTGTCTCATGGGGGAGCAGTTTGAGGCGAGAAAACCTGCCTGTATTAGTAATAATCGAGTACGACAGGAGATTAGTTGTAATCCACCGTCAGCTGGAAGCCCTGCATACCATCGGCAGAACCGGTCAGTTGTGTACCGTCCGCTGCGGTATTCATCGGGACACTAAAGTCAGCATTAGCCACACTGGTCACAAAGCCCGTTGTTGGTGCCGCAACACTGTCGGTCGCACTGACTCCCAGTAAGCGCCAGTTGTAGTGGACCGTATTGGTTAGATCGATCACGCCAACGGCTTCGCTGTCCCACAGTTTGAATACATAAACGTTGCTTGCGGACAGACTTGTTTCTGCGCCAAGTAGGTTGTTGGTAAACAGGGTATCGGTGTCCAGGTAAATCCCTGGCGTCACGTTCGAGCCTGGTGCTATAGGGCCTGGTCGTGTGGTAGTACCTCCACCACCGATACTAGTCTCAGCAACGGAAATGGTCTGACCGCTTATCGGATCACCAGATGCTGAGAATTCTTGTATCACCACCTTGATCGCATCCGCACCAATTGCAGTAGCAGGAATGATCAGTACACTCCTTCCTTCGCCACCGTTAGTTTTAGCCACGCGGTTAGTGATACTGGTTGTGGCAATCTGGGTATCAACATCACCCTTGGTGTAATACCAGTTCACATAGTCTGTGGAATTATCCAGATCTTCGTCAGCGTCGTTGTAGGTATAGGTCAGAATGATGGTGTCACCACTGGCCAGTGTCGCTCCTGCTGCATTGCTGCTCAGGTCCACGGCATGCAGCGCACTATTTGATGGGGCACTCAAGGTTGGTGCGCTTCCCTGGATGGCACCAGCCACTGGAATGAGCACTGCATAGGCGTTGCTTATAGTGCAACTTGCTAGCATCAATGCCAGGGCCAATTTTTTTAATGTATATATGCTATTGCTGTGCATTATTATCTTTCCCTTAGTCAGAATATCTTTATAAAATAAAATACAGCTCCATTTTTAGGGGATGCTTTTAGTTTTTATATGATGTGAAAACGAGAATTATCCTACCGTAATTAGTGAAAAATAAAAGTATGTTTGATCACTGACTTTTATTTTTTTACTTTTTATTTTTATATAAAATAACTGTTTATATTGAGTTGTGTTTAATAATTAAGCAGATTTAACAATATTTATATATAATATAGGAAGGGGGGTAGGCGAGATATTTTATTTTAACTAATTGAAATTTATGATTTATACTGGGTGTTGTTTTTTTGTGTTTCTGTATTGTTATTCATGTGGTTAATATGTTAACTATTGAAGGGAAATCCTTGGGTCTAACATAATTAGTATATTATTAAAGCAATAATTTATTGGTTTTTCTAACGTGTCAGTATGTAGAGAAGGTTATTCACACGGTGGGGTCAATGGTGTTTTTTCGACCAAGAGCATTTTTTAAAACCACCCCAATCTTGCTTTTAATATCGGCTTGCTCATCACTTTTATAGAGGATATGGGCCGAGGTGTTGTAAGACATGTTCAGTGGTAAAAGTGCACCCTTTGACCTAAGAATAATGAAAATGCCAGGAGTGCCACTTTGTTCATTCTTGTAAGCCTGATAGGTTTGTTCCAGCGTACGATGGGAATGGGACGAATCGGCATCGATAAATACCATTTTGGTATGCCAATCAGCATCATCGGCGAGAGTTGCATCATCGGTGACATGACAATCCATCAGGGCTTCTTTGAGTAAAATAAACAAGCCGTGTCGAAAATAATTGTCTGTTGTCTTTATTATGCAACTGAACATAGTGCCTCACAGAAATAAAAACTAATATACTCGTCATACTTCAAGCTGTATGTGCGCTGGCTGCTCTCGTGACTCGGCCCGTCCAATTTGTCTCTCCCTGCTGCCTTCCTGCAACTCGAATTATTTAGAGTATAAGTAATATGAAATTAATTATTGCCATATAAGCGGTCGGTAAATCAAATTATTAACCGCTATAACCTTGGAGAGGTGAATGTGCCTTTTAATCTCTCCTGTTAAATATCGTACACGCGAAATCAATTTTAACAAAACATTAAATCCTGCAATGCCAGAACGTAAAATATAATGTCAATATGCGGCACTATTGATGTGTTTGTTGCGATAAAAAACTGTGCAATTTAATTTGTTCGATTTAAAAGATCTTTAAATAACGATATGGCAGTTTTTAACGCTAATTAATTGGTTTGTGTTGCTTTTTAAGAAATTTATGTTACTAAAATTAATTTATTAATGCTTTTTATAATTATTACGTTTGATGATCAAATGTATCCATTTGTTATTTAAGTAGTTATTTTTTGTTTGTTATGGGGTTTAAGGTGCGGTGGTTGCGGTTTGATAAGGTTATGTTATGTGGTTATGCATTATTCAATATAGTGTAAATCTGAATTGTCTTACAATTCTGTAGGCATGGGGATATATATTATGCTTTGTGTCACTTTGCAAAAATGATTCTTTACATCTTGCGTCAGACTCAATGTAGGATAAAAAAATCTCATTCAGTGTCTGGTTTGAATTTAATAAGAATAGATGAAAAGAGAAAAATTGACGAGGGTAGGTAATGGTGAAAAAGGGTGTTTTGTGAAAAAAAGATCTAACGCATGAAAACGCTTCTGTAGCGAATAAAATCGCCATATTGTGGTTCAGTAATATCAATAACTTTGTAGGCCCTCTTAACATGCGGTATCTATACCCGTCGCCCTTCAAGATGCAGGGGGTTAGCTGCCCTTGCTCACCCCAGTCACTTACTTGTTGTTGACCTTAAAATAAGTAAGCCCCTGGGGGAATTAATGAGCCTCATCCCTGAAGCTCACCCTGTGGGCAGCATAAATGCTGTTCAAATGGGCTCCCGACCATTTGTCTCTTTCTTATCGCCTTTCTACAACCCGAATTATTTAGGGTATAAATCTTAATTTTGCGATCTGTCCGACAACTTGGTTAACCAATACTTCATTTGGTTATCCACTTGGTGATATTTGTAATACCAAAGCGTAGGCCTCTATAGGCTGAGTAGCTTAGGTGACAATACATCTTAGACCGTGTTACCAGTCTGAAGGTGAATTTGAATCCATAAAAACAATCAAATTTGGTCCGACCAATATTGCGGCGGATACAAAAGTAAGAATACTGAGATTCAACTACTGGGGAAAACAAGAGATGGAATGGATTAATATCCTGTGGGTTATGTTGGGTATTGGCTTAATGCTCGTGCTCAATATCCGCTACCAGATTAACTCAATGGTCGCATTGCTGCTGGCAGCTCTGCTAGTGGGGACTCTCGCGGGCATGGACCTGCTTAAGCTGCTGCATACCATTAAGGCTGGGTTTGGTGGCACGCTAGGTGAACTGGCGATCATCGTCGTATTTGGTGCGGTGATCGGCAAACTGATGGTGGACTCTGGCGCTGCTCATCAGATAGCCCAGACGCTATTGCGCCGGTTCGGGCTTAAATATGTTGAAGCCGCGGTGATTATCATCGGTCTGATCTTTGGTCTGGCGATGTTTTATGAGGTTGCCTTTATTATTTTGGCACCACTGGTCATTGCTATTGCGGTCGAAGCCAAGATACCGTTCCTCAAACTGGCGATCCCGGCGGTTGCCGCAGCGACGACAGCTCACTCCCTGTTCCCACCACAGCCGGGGCCGGTTGCGCTGGTTGCCGCTTATGGCGCAGATATGGGGATGGTCTACATCTATGGGGTTCTGGTTGCTATTCCTTCAGTGATCTGTGCCGGGCTTATTTTGCCAAAGTTCTTGGGCAATCTGGAACGGCCAATTCCGACGTTCTTGAAGTCTGACAACCCTATTGATGAAAATAATCTGCCGTCGTTCAGTACCTCGATTTTGGTACCGTTAATTCCCGCTTTCATCATGATTTTTACCACCATAGCCAATATCTGGTTGGTTAAAGGGACTACGTCGTACACCATTCTCAATTTCATTGGCTCATCACCTATTGCCATGTTTATCGCCATGTTGGTTGCCTTCGTGCTTTTCGGCACCGGACGAGGTCATAAAATGGAATGGGTCATGCACTCATTTGAAGGGGCGGTAAAAGGTGTTGCTATGGTCATCCTGATCATCGGTGCGGGCGGTGCATTGAAGCAGGTGATCATTGATACCGGGATTGGCGATACAATTGGCATGCTGATGTCTGCTGGTGGTGTATCACCTTATATTATGGCTTGGCTGATTACGGTGTTGATTCGTCTGACAACGGGCCAAGGCGTGGTTTCGGCGATGACTGCTGCAGGGATTATCGGTGCGGCGGTAATGGACCCGGTCACAGGAACCATTACCTCGGTCGATCCGGCACTGTTAGTGCTGGCGACAGCGGCAGGTTCTAACACCTTTACTCATATCAACGACGCCTCATTCTGGCTGTTTAAGGGGTATTTTGAGCTGTCGATTAAAGATACGCTGAAGACCTGGGGCCTGCTCGAATTGACCAACTCGGTGGTTGGTTTGGCGGTAGTACTGCTGATCAGCATGTTTATCTAGTATCGGGTGAACTAACTGCCATTGTTGGCGTGTAAGCGAATTTGTAAGTTAATCGTATGCAACTTATAATTCACAACTTACAACCGGTTACGGCGTTGGTTGTTTTATCAGTGGCTTAGTGTTCCTACGGGGCGCTAAGCCATTAAACGTGTGGGATAACTCGCGCTATTTATCCACTAATTCATCTCCGCTCTCTTTTTCCTCCGTTTTTTCCATTCGATAGAAACATCAGATAGATAGAGATATCAGGCTCATAATGAGAGATTGATCAGATAACATACTGATTCAGTCTCTATCACATACATTTATTCGTGAGCCACCATACAAACAAAACCTAAAAATAACTTATAAGCAACAATTTTATAACACATCGCTTGACTGAATTTTCACCACCCTTATATTCACTGTATTAAATAATAAATAGAGTTTCATATATGAAACGACAATAACAAAAAGGAGGCACCAGATGAGCTGGATGAGGGTATGTGAGGTATCTCTGGTCAAAGAGGATTTTCCTTTTTCCGCCAAAGTAGAAGGTAAAGCGATTGGTATCTACCTGATTGAAGGGGAATACCACGCGATGGAGGATATCTGTCCTCACGCCTATGCACTATTGAGCCAAGGTTTTATTGAAGATGGCAAGGTTGAGTGCCCGCTACATGAGGCGGTATTCGATATCCGCACTGGCCAGTGCCTGCGAGGACCGGGAGGCAGAGATATTCATAAATACCCCGTACGCGCTATTGATAACCAAATTCAAATTAAATATATCGCGGAGGAATGATGAGCAAACCTATTGACGACATTAATCCTTGGTTACCAGATACCCAGCAACTAATCCCTGCATCTGGAGGGGGAAATGGGCAAATCCACCACCCCGGTCACTACCAAAATATCATCTGGCAAAACCGTGCACGTGTACCGGATGGTTTTGAAACCGCATTGGTTGCCACGCTAGAGGAGATTTTCGAACAAGGCCATCATCAGTTGGGACAGGTCATTGCGGTGCTTAATGAACGGCGTGTTTTCGATAGAAGCGGTACCCGCTGGACAGAGGTGAGCTTCCGTCATTTTCTACAGGTCCATGGCTATTGATCAGAGCAAGGAGCGACGAATGAATAATCACACAACAGACTCAGAACTCAACGTGCAGGCTTATCTGGACCAAGGGATCCGTGGCTTGTGGTATCCGGTTCTGGCCAGTTGGGAAGTGACGGGTAATCCTATTGGTATCACCCGCCTTGAACAGCAGATAGTGATATGGCGAGATAGTGACAATACGCTGCATGCCTTGGAAGATCGCTGCCCTCATCGTGGCGCTCGGTTATCGATGGGGTGGAATCTTGGTGACAGAGTGGCCTGTTGGTATCACGGAGTCGAGGTTGATGGCGCGGGAGAAGTGAAAGATGTTCCGGCCATTGATAACTGCCCGCTGGTAGGACAGAAATGCTTGCGTAGCTATGCAGTTCAAGAGAAATATGGGGCCATTTTTCTCTATTTTGGTGTCACGGCCGATGAAGCGCCGTCAGAACTGACCTTCCCACAAGAATTGGCCAATGAAGAAGACTATAGCCACTTCCTCTGTACCGCCAGTTGGAAAAGTAACTACCAGTATGCGGTCGAGAATGTGATGGATCCGATGCATGGCACCTATTTGCACTCTTCGTCACACTCAATGGCGGATGGTGATCGCAAGGCGGATATGGAGCTAGAGCCTACCGATACGGGGTTTATCTTCAAGAAAGTGGGCCAACTAGGGGTCAATTTTGATTGGGTCGAGTTCGCCTCAACGGGCAGTTGGTGGCTACGCCTTTCTATTCCTTATAAGCAGCGTTTCGGACCCGGCGGTGAATTTTGGATTATCGGCATGGTCGTCCCTGAGGATAAAGATCATTGCCGGGTGTTCTTCTGGCGTATCCGTAAAGTCAAAGATTGGCAGCGTGATATGTGGCGATTTATGTATCGCAATCGTCTTGAAGGCCTGCATTGGGATGTCTTGGAACAAGATCGCGTGGTGCTGGAGAATATGGCCCCCAATGCCCGTGGTCAGGAATATCTTTATCAGCACGACGTCGGGCTTTCCCGTCTACGGCGCATCATGCAAAAAGAGGCCAAAAAACAATTGGCGGTGCTGCGCGAACAGTCCGCAGTACAGGCAGGGCCACGATGAGTCGGCTATTGGCTGGGCAGCGTATCGTGGTGACCGGTGCCGCGCGGGGCTTGGGATACAGTTTTGCACAAGCTATCGCTGATCAGGGGGCCAGCGTGGTGATGTGTGATATTCAGGCCGAGAGGCTGGTGTCCAGCGCCGCGCAACTACGGGAACAAGGCGCTGAGGTGGAGGCTATTGTTATCGACCTGGCCGATCCCGAATCGATAAAACATGCATTTACACGTATTGCCAGTGGGGGGAGCATTAATGGCCTGGTGAATAATGCGGCGTTGGCTACGGGGGTAGGAGGCCAGACCATGATGGAGTACGACATTGAACTGTGGGATCGCGTGATGCAGGTCAATGTACGGGGAACCTGGCTGGTGTCACAGGCGGCGGTACCGCTACTGGCACAACACGCGCACAGCAAAATTGTGAATGTGGCTTCGGACACCGCATTGTGGGGCGCACCACGCTTATTAGCCTATGTGGCAAGTAAGGGGGCGGTGATCGCCATGACTCGCTCAATGGCGCGTGAGCTGGGTGAACAAGGTATTTGTGTTAATGCGATAGCCCCCGGTCTGACCTGCGTTGAAGCCACGGAATACGTCCCACGTGAACGACATCAATTGTACGAGAAAGGGCGTGCTTTACCGGGCGCGCAGCATCCCGCAGACGTGAACGGTTCAGTGCTATATTTGTTGTCGCCGCTGGCTAATTTTGTCACCGGTCAACTACTGCCAGTGAATGGTGGTTTTGTTTTCAATTGATACCACGCAGAGAGGGGAACGCGATGTCAGACGATCAAGAGTGCCGTTATCTGATCCCAGGTTTGGAACGGGGGTTAAAACTGTTGTTGGCCTTCAGTGAGCAGCGGCGGGAACTCACCTTCGCAGAGATGCATCGTCTGGTTGATATGCCGAAGGCCACCGCCTACCGAGTGGTGCAAACCCTTGAGCATATGGGATTCCTTGAACGTAATAAGCGCGGCAATACTTTCGCCCTTGGGCATAAGGTTTTACGGCTCGGCTTTGAATATGTTGCTTCACTTGATGTTACCCAGGTTGGGCAGCCGGTGATTGAGCAACTGCGTGACAGTAGCCGATGCAGCAGCCATTTGGCGATCCGTGAGGGGCAGGATGTTATCTACATTGCTCGTGTTAGCGCTGCCGGTTCGACGATCAATCAAGTCAGCGTTGGGACGCGTCTGCCCGTACACCGTACTTCGCTGGGGCGGGTATTGTTAACCAGTATTTCACGTGAAGAGTTTGAGCGCCTCTACCCCGATCCATTGCTCCCGGATTGTTCTCCCGGCTCACCTGGCGACCGCGAAGCCTTGTGGGACATGGTGCAACAGGACAAGGCCAGAGGATATGTTATTGGAGAGTCATTCTTCCGTATCGGCATCTCTTCAATCGTCTATCCGATCTATAACCGTGAAATGCAGGTTGAGGCTGTGGTCAGCATTATGGTGCCTGTAGTGGAGATCCCAAAAGAGGATCGCGAACGGCTACGGATTGAAGTCAGGGATGCGGCGGAGAAAATTTCATGCTTTTTAGGCGCACCACTTCGCGCTCGTGCCAGCTAGCGGTGTTAACCACGAACATTTAGCCGTGGGCATTTCACGATATAGCCCGTTAACTGTTGGTCATTAACTCATTGTCAGCGATTAACTCATCGTCGGCTATGAACTAATGGTCAGCGATTAACTCACTGCCAGCTATTAACTCACCGTAGGCCGTTAACGGCAGCGGATTTATCACAGGTAAAGCCAGTTCATAGACTCATCTTGCTATGGGTCGGGGTTGCTGCATGCCTAAAAAAGCAAAATTCACTTACCAGTGAGGCAAGACAATGAACATAACAGGGATCGAAAAGCTGGAATTTGGTGTTGAAGATCCGGCAATGTGCGAGAAATTTATGCTTGATTTCGGGCTGCAGCCGTTAACGACGCAAGACGAGAGAGGCATACCCACGTTTGCCACTCTCAGTGGGGCGCAAGTGGCGATTTATCCCCAGAACAGCAGCGCGTTACCCGGTGCTTTTGAACCGGGATCGACACTAAGGCGCATGACCTGGGGAGTGGGGACGAAACAGGATCTGGCTGCATTGGTGGACCCACTCTCTCGGCAGCCAGACTTCTCACAATGGGGAGGGAAGATTGAGTGCCGTGATCCCAATGGCATGATGCTGCGTTTTGTGGTGAGTCAACAGCGTGAGGTGATGCTGCCCATCTCACCAATCAATCAGTGGGGGGATATCCGCCGGATCGATAAAGCTAGCCCAGTGTATGAACATGCACAGCCGATCAATATTGGTCACGTGGTGTTCTTTGTTGAGGATTTGGCCGCCGCTGAACGTTTCTACTGCGATGTTCTCGGCTTTCAGGTCTCTGATCGTTATATCGATAGGGCGGTATTCCTGCGTATGCAGGTACGCGGTTTTCACCATAACTTGTTCCTGTTGAAGCTACCCAATCGGCCACGTGGTTTGAACCATGTGGCATTCACGGTACGCGATATTCATGAAGTTATTGGCGGGGGAATTGCCATGAATCGTGCGCACTGGAGCACATTTATCGGCCCTGGGCGCCACCCTATCTCTTCCGCCTACTTCTGGTATGTCAATAGCCCCACTGGCGGCGCTTTCGAGTATTACACCAATGATGATTTCCTGACCGAAAACTGGCAACCGCGTGAGCTTGAGCACTCATTGGTTTCCTTTACCGAATGGGCCGTTGAAGGGGGAATTGATCATCACACTCGCCGGCAGCAGGCAAAATTATGAATACGCCAATAACGGCAGATGATGCCGGTATCGTCATTATTGGTGGGGGGCAGGCGGGCGGTTGGGCGGCTAAAACGTTACGTGATGAGGGATATACCGGCCCGCTGGCGGTGGTCAGCGATGAAGATCATGATTTTTATGAGCGGCCACCGTTATCCAAAGCGGTGCTGTTGGATCAAAGCGATGAACCCGAGTTGAGCCGTCTGTTTTGTGCCGAGACGGTTGATGGGCTGAATATCAACTGGCACCGGCCACTACGGGTAGAGTCCATTCTGCCAAACGAAAGCAGGGTGTTGCTGAATAACGGCCAGTGTTTGCCTTATCGTCAATTATTAATCGCTACCGGCAGTAGACCCCGTTTTCCAGCGGGGGGGTGGGCATCACATCCGCAGGTGATGGCGCTACGTTCTTGGAATGATGCGCTCAAACTTCGAACACAACTGCGGCAATGCCGTTCATTGGCTATCGTCGGCGGCGGTTGGATCGGTCTGGAAATTGCCGCATCAGCACGCAAGCTGGGTATTGAGGTGACGGTATTCGAGCGGCAGGGCGCCCTCTGTATGCGCAGTGTGGGCGGTGATGTTTCAGCCGCATTGATGGCTTTACATCAGCAACAGGGGGTTGAGATCCACTGCGACTGTGGCGAGATTGCACTGCGTGACGACGGCAATAAGCCAAATCTGCAAAGCGCTATCACCGCCCCGAAGACCTTCGATCTGGTGGTGGTGGGTATTGGTGTTGAGCTGAATGTCGAACTGGCACGGGCCGCCGGGCTGGTTGTTGAAACCGGTATTGTGGTGGATCTACAGGGCCGTACCAGCGATCCGGCAATTTTTGCTGCGGGCGATGTGGCTGCTCATCCTACCCTTGGGGTTTGTTTGCAATCCTGGGCTTATGCACAGAATCAGGCCATTGTTACGGCCCGTGCCATGTTGAATGCAGAGGCCGCAGGTTACAGCGATGCTGCCTGGCTCTGGTCAGATCAGTACGATTGTCATATCCAGATCCTCGGTATCCCCGCCTTGAATTCACAGCAAGTGATACGCCGTAGCGAGACCTCAAGCGTATTTTTTTTCCTCAATGATGCATTCCAATTGGTTCAGATGGTGGCCTTTAACGAGCCTCGTGCGATCAAGCTGGGCAAGCGCTGGTTGGCGAGCGGCAGGGTCTTGGATCCTGCACAACTTAGCGATCCGGATTTTTCCCTGATGAACCTGAAATGACCGTGACGTCAGTGACTGCAAATACAACTTCTTCACCTGTGGGGTATATACCATGTCAATACAAGAAGTGGATAAAACCAACGATCTATCGCCTGACCCGGCCAGCAGCGAACAAGAGGCCCCGATACACTGGTCGATCCCTCTGGCGCTGCTGGCCTGCGTTCTACTCGCTTTCTTCGATAAAGTCAGTATCGCCGCCCTGTTTTCAGATCCTGCATTTCAAAATGCGCTAGGGATCGACTTCGACACCACCCGGCTTGGCATGTTGATGACCGCATTCCTGCTCTCCTACGGTTTTTCCTCCACCTTCCTGAGTGGCATCGGCGATAGGTTCAGCCCGACCAAAGTACTGATTGGCATGATGGTGATATGGGGGGTACTGATGGTACTGATGGGGCTAACCCGTTCGTATAACACCATGATCGTACTGCGTATTCTGTTGGGAATAGCCGAAGGGCCACTGTTTCCGCTGGCGTTTGCCATTGTGCGTCACTCTTTTCCACAGCGGTTGCAGGCACGGGCCACCATGCTGTGGTTACTGGGGACGCCTATTGGTGCCGCTATCGGTTTCCCGCTAACCCTATTTATTCTGCACCGTTGGGGCTGGGAGGCCACATTTTTCATCATGGGCGCGCTGACGTTACCGGTGATGCTGATGGTGTACTACGGGCTGCGTCACGTGAAGATTGAACGTAATATCCAAAGCGCGGACGGTGTGCGAACACCACAGGAGGTGACGACCCGCAAACGGGATCGTCGTGAGCTGTTCACCAGCCCCCACTTCTGGCTGGTCTGTATTTTCAATATTGCTTTCCTGACCTATCTGTGGGGGATCAACGGCTGGTTACCGAGCTATTTGATCAAAGGTAAAGGGATTGATCTGGCCTATGCCGGCTATCTCGCGTCTGTTCCTTTCGTCGCCATGTTAGTAGGGGAGGTACTGGGCGCATGGTTCTCAGACCGCCTTAACAGACGCGCGCTGTCCTGTTTCCTTTCACTCAGTGGTGCTGGCGTTGGGCTGATTGCGGTGCTCTATGTGCAAAACACCTACGCGGTTATTGCGGCGATGGCATTCAGTACCTTTATGTGGGGAGTGGGCGCACCGAATGTTTTTGCATTACTGGCCAAGGTGATCAGCAAACAGGTCAGTGCGACGGCGGGCGGTGTCTTCAACGGATTAGGCAACTTTGCGGGGGCGCTGGCACCGGTGGTGATGGGGGCGTTAATCGCCACGTTTAACAGTATGGACAGCGGATTGATTTTTCTGGTGGTGATGGCATTGACCGGCAGCATGGTGTTATTGCCGCTGCTGCGCCGTTACTGATAACTGATTAAAAGGAGCATAACCATGTCTGATACCAATACGACTGATTCCAACCGATCTGATACTCACATCATATCGGCTAACGGTGCGATTAAACCGGAAACACTCTCTATGGAACAGTGGGTTGAGTCGCGTATCGCCCGCTTTGAGGGGCGTAAATATGATTGGGATGCCCTGAAATTCCAGGCTGATTTTGATCCTAAATATCGCCGCGCCCAGATGCGTTATATCGGTACGGGGGCAACCGGTATCGACAGTGATACCAACACCGTACCTGCCGGTAATTTCACCTTCTCAACCATGGTATTACCCGCCAAATGTGAGGGGCCACTGCATCTACATGCGGATGTGGAGGAGGTGTTCTTTATGTTACGTGGCAGCATCACCTTGTTTGTGCGCGATGGAGATAATGAATACCAGACAGTGCTGCATGAGCGTGATCTGATCTCTGTGCCTCCCGGTATCTATCGCGGCCTGTTCAACCACGGCGAAGAAGAGGCATTGATGTGCGTGATGTTGGGGACCAATAAGCCGGAGATCCCGACCTACCCGTCGGATCATCCGTTATCAAAAGTGAAACGCAGTTGATAACCAGCGGGAGACGGGGATGAACGCAGAGATGGCGATGCCCCTTTACCAAGGGATTTTTGCAGGCAGGGAGCAGACCTGGCTGGAGGCGGGGCAAGGGCGGGTGATTGTGCTGTTACATGGGATCAGCTCGGGTGCGGCTTCTTGGCACAAGCAACTTGAGGATCATCGGCTGACCCAAGTCTGCCGAGTGATGGCCTGGGATGCACCAGGCTATGGTTGCAGCGCGGATCTGGTGAATACCCAGCCCAGTGCCGATGATTATGCGCAGCGACTTGCGGCATGGCTGACGGGGATCGAGGTTGAACAGATACTGTTGGTTGGGCATTCGCTCGGTGCGCTGATCGCCAGTGCTTATGCTGCACGTTACCCCGAGCGGATCGCCAGTTTGGTGCTGGTGGATCCGGCGCAAGGCTACGGAACCGCCGATGAGGCACAGCGCAATCAGGTGTTTGAACAGCGGCGTCATGCCATCAATGTACTGGGTGCTGGGGAATATGCCCGTCAGCGGGCGGGGCATCTGCTGAAAGAGGGGGCGGCTGAGGTTGATATTGAGCGGATACGTGTAGGTATGCGACGTATCCGCCCTGGCGGTTTTCTCGCGGCGGCATGGATGCTGGCTAACGATGATATTGGCCGTTATCTGTCAGCTTATTGTGGACGGCTGCAAATATGGTGCGGTGATCAAGATAAGGTAACGCCCCCCGCAGGCGCTGAACGGCTGGCTGAGTGCTACGCGGCCCCTTTTTCTTTATTACCTAAGGCCGGACATGCCAGCTATTTGGATGCCCCTGCGGTCTTCAATCGCTATCTGCTGCAATTGATGGACGAATGGGATACCCCGGCAACAGGAGTGCTTGAGTGATGAATCTACAAATAGCAGGACGGGTCGCGGTGGTTACCGGTGGTTCTTCGGGGATTGGTTTTACCACGTTGCGGCTACTACTGGCCGAAGGCGTAAAAGTGGCCTTCTGTGGACGTAATATTGAACGGCTTCATCGTGCGGAGGCGCGTCTGCGTGAGGAGTTTCCCGCAGGTGAATTATTGGCCTACCGCTGTGATGTGCTGGAAAGCGAGCAAGTAGAGTGTTTCGCCATGGCGGTGGCTGAACATTTAGGCGGCGTCGATATGCTCATCAATAACGCGGGTCAGGGGTTTGTGGCGCATTTTGATCAAACGCCAACCGAGGCTTGGCTACATGAGGCTCAACTCAAACTGTTTGGCGTGATCAATCCAGTTAAGGCCTTTCTATCGCAATTAGAAAACTCGGATATCGCGTCGATCACTTGTGTCAACTCGTTGTTAGCACTACAGCCGGAGGAGCACATGATCGCCACCTCTGCGGCGCGGGCGGCATTACTGAATATGACACTGACACTGTCGAAAGAGCTGGTAGGGAAAGGCATTCGGGTGAACTCAATCCTGCTTGGCATGGTGGAGTCTGGGCAATGGCAGCGGCGTTTTGCTGAACGCAGCGATAAAAGCCAGAGCTGGGCGTCATGGACAACCGCACTGGCAGAAAAACGCGGCATCCCAATGAAGCGTTTGGGCAGACCAGAGGAACCGGCACAGGCTTTGCTGTTTTTGGCTTCACCACTGGCCTCGTTTACTACCGGTGCGGCACTTGATGTATCCGGCGGCTTTAACCGTCATCTGTAATTCAGGAGCTGGAATGAAAAAAATCATGCTGATTGGTTTTGGTGCGATGGCGAAGGAAGTTATCGCCCGCTTACCTGAGGGCGTTGCTGTTGGCTGGATAGTGGCTCGCGAAGGGCATCATCCACAGATCCGTAAGCTGTTTACAGGGCAAACGGCGGTATTGAACCATCCTGACGAGTGCCAGGCGTCTCCTGATCTGGTGTTGGAGTGTGCTAGCCAAGAGGCAGTGGCAGAATTTGGCCCGGCCGTTCTGCGGCGAGGCTGGACGTTGGCGATCATTTCTACTGGCGCACTGGCAGAAGCCAGTCTGTACGAGCATTTACAGCACTGCTGCCAGCAATATTGTGGTCATTTGCTGTTGTTGTCTGGTGCTGTCGCAGGCATGGATGGTCTGGCTGCGGCCCGTGAGGGCGGGCTACAGCAGGTGACCTATCAGTCTTGTAAAAGCCCCGCCAGTTGGCGCGGTAGCGCAGCAGAACAGATGATCGATCTAAATCAGGTGACCGAACCCCAAGTATTTTTTTCTGGCTCGGCGCGAGAAGCCGCTCGGTTGTTTCCGGCTAACGCCAACGTTGCCGCCACGATTGCCCTAAGCGGTATCGGCATGGATGTGACGGCGGTCGAATTAAAGGTCGATCCTGCTACGCAACGCAATACGCATACTGTTTACGCCCGTGGCACCTTTGGTGAGTTTCACGTCGTGCTCAGCGGTAATCCACTGGCGAGTAATCCTAAAACCTCGACGCTGGCCGCTCTGAGCGCCGTTCAGGTTTGTCGCCGTTTGGTTGAGGATGGTTTGTTGTCGTTTGGTTGAGGATAGTTTGTTGTCGTTTAGTTGAGGATAGTTTGACGGCCTGAAATAAGGAGTTAATGATGAAAATGCAGAAGATTTATCTCGCAGGTGAGTGGCGTGAAGGGCGGGGAACTGAAATGGCGTCCTATTTTCCGGCTGATGGTAGCCTGAATTCGCGCTTGTATGCGGCTAGCCTGTCAGACGTTGAACTGGCGGTAGAAGCGGCGGATCTCGCCTGGCGTGCGCCGGAATGGCGTGGCCTGATGGCTCATCAACGTGCGGCAATCTTATACCGTGTTAGCGAACTGATTCTGGCGCAGCAGGATGCGCTGGCCCAATTACAGACGCGGGATAACGGTAAACCGCTGGCGGAAAGCCGTGGGTTAGTGCTCAGTGCGGCGGCAACCGCACGCTATTTTGCCGCCGCCTGTGAAGTACTGGAAGGAGAACTGCCCACCCAGCGTATTGCTGAGGTCATCACCTTGAGCACCTACGAACCTTTGGGAGTTATCGCGGCCATCACACCATGGAACTCACCTATTGCCAGTGAGATGCAGAAGATAGCGCCCGCGCTGGCCGCAGGTAATGCCGTGGTACTCAAACCCGCGGAAGCCACCCCGCTGATGGCGTTAAAACTGGCTGAACTGTTCGAATCCGCAGGGTTGCCTCCTGGTCTGCTCAGCGTCCTGCCGGGCAAAGGCTCAGTGATTGGTGAAGCCCTGGTCAAACACCCCAAAGTGCGGAAAATCTTCTTTACTGGCGGGACCCGCACTGGCCGCCATTTGGCACATCTTGCCGCTGAAAAGCTGATTGCGACGTCTCTCGAATTGGGGGGGAAATCACCGACCATCGTACTGGAGGATGCTGACCTCGAACAGGCGGCCCGCGGTATTTGCTACGGTATTTTCAGCTCTTCAGGTCAGGCATGTATTGCTGGATCACGTCTGTTTATTCATCGCTCACTGTATCAACCGCTGTTACAGCGGCTGCTGGCGTTGACGGCCGGTCTACGTATCGGCGATCCGTATGAACCCGGTATTCACCTTGGTCCTTTGATCTCCATGGCGCACCGCGAGCAAGTGATCCGCTATGTGGATCTGGCACGTCAGGAAGGGGGGCGGGTGTTGATGGGGGGTGAGATCCCCGCAGATCCACGACTTGCGGCAGGCAGCTATTATCTGCCGACCATTATTGATGGGTTGAATAATCAGGCGCGGGTTTGTCAGGAGGAGATCTTCGGGCCGGTATTAGTGGTAATGCCTTTCGATGATGAATCACAACTGGTGGCGGAGGCCAACGACTCGGTTTATGGCTTGGCTGCGGGTATCTGGAGCCGTGATTTTTGTCGAGCGATGCAACTGGCGGCAAAGCTCGAAGCCGGTACGGTCTGGATCAATACCTATAAAAATTTCTCTATTTCCACGCCGTTCGGCGGTTTTAAGGAGAGTGGCTTGGGTCGAGAGAAGGGGCTTAACAGCATTAAGTCGTATATGCAGCAAAAGAGCCTCTATTTGGCGCTTGATCACCGCAGTAATTCATGGAGTGACTGAACCTCTTCACAGAGATCCCCTTTTTCCAGCATCGATTTAATAAGAAGGCAGATAATGAGCGAAAAAATTACGGTAGGCGAGGCGATTGCCCGCACGTTAGAACAATATGGAGTGACGGCGATTTACGGCATCATCTCCATCCATAATCTGCCCGTTGCGGACGCTATTGGGCAAAGGGAACGTATCCGCTTTATCCCCGCCCGCGGGGAAGCTGGAGCGGTGACCATGGCCGATGCCCATGGACGTTTTTCTGGACTAGGGGTGGCGTTGACCAGTACCGGGGCCGGAGCGGGTAATGCGGTCGGCTCAATGATTGAAGCGCTTAATGCGGGAACGCCTTTATTGCATATCACCGGTCAGGTGGAAAAAGCCTATTTGGATGCAGAGGTCGGTTTTATTCATGAAACCAAAGATCAGATGGGATTCCTGCGCGCTTGCTCTAAACGAGCCTACCGAGTCAGTTCGGCGCAGCAAGCGTTGGCATTGCTGCATCGAGCTATTCAGGACGCTCAAACGCCTCCTTGTGGCCCTGTCGCGTTGGAGATCCCCATTGATATTCAGAATACGCTGATCCCGGCGACGCTAGTGAGTGAACCAGTAGCACCACTGCGTGTGGCTGAACTGGATCCACAACACGTCGAGCGGCTGTATCAGCAGCTACAACAGGCGCAACGGCCCATTATGTGGGTAGGCGGTGGGGCGATTGGTTGCCAACAAGCGGTACGCCAACTGGCGGATGCGGGTATTGCGGTGATATCCAGTACGCATGGGCGCGGTATTCTGCCAGACAGCCACCCACGCAGCCTGCGCGCATTTCATAACTCGCCCTCGATTGAGGCGATCCTACAACAGGCCGATTTAACGTTAGTGGTGGGTTCCCGGCTACGCAGTAATGAAACCCGGACCTGGACGTTGCCGCTGCCACTCCCGATAATCCAGGTGGATATTGATCCCGCCGCATCCAATCGCAACTATCTGGCGACAGACAGTATCGTTGCTGATTGCCGGGCTTTGCTGCCTGCGTTGGCTGCTCGTTTCATTAGCGGAGAGAAAGAAGAAATAGACATAAAAGAGAAGAAAGAAAATATTCACTGGGATGCACAGATAGTCAGCGCTGTAGCAGAGGCCGAGGCCGAATTACGCCAGCAGTCAGGGGTTTACGCGGCCTTAAACGATGCCATTGAACGTGTCTTGCCGCAAGACGGTCTGCTGGTCCGTGATATTACCGTCTCAGGTAGCGTCTGGGGGAGCCGGTTGTTTCGTGCCCATGCGCCGTTGTGCAATATCCACTCTTTGGCTGGTGCCATTGGCATGGGGCTTCCAATGGCTATCGGTAGCGCCATTGCTAATCCACTGCGTAAGGTGGTGGGGTTAGTGGGCGACGGCGGCTTAGCGCTAGGATTGGGAGAACTGGCCACCATGGCGCAAGAGCAGGTTAATCTGACACTCGTGGTGATGAATGACGGTGGGTATGGTGTGATGCGTGGCATTCAGGATAAATATTTCTCTGGGCGGCAATACTACAATGAGCTACTGGCACCGTCATTTACCGGTGTTGCCGATGCCCTTGGGCTAAAATCCTGGCGTATTAATGATACCAGTCAGTTTGCCAGTGTGTTAGCTGAGGCAGTGGAATACTCTGGGCCGTCAGTAGTTGAAGTGGATATGAAGCTGATAGGCCCCTTGGTGTTTGCTGGCCCGCCACAGAAGACGCTGTATTGAGGCCGCTTGGTGGGCGGCCCGATGCTGCTGGCTCTGGAGTGAATGACCCTGTGTTCAAAATAGTGGGTGGTTTAAAGGTCTGGTTACCATAATTTTCTTGCTGTTCTGGCACCGCGTTAAACAGTGGTTGATTAAGTGCATTAGCTATGAAGGGGAATTCAAGGGCTGAAAATGGTGGGCTGAGTCAAATAACAAAGCCCACACTTTTCAGATTAATTTGATACGGCTTCCCGGCTACCGGTGTTTTCTACAATCATTAAGTGTTTTCTACAATCATTAAGTGTTTTCGATAATCATTAATTGATCGCGACGTAACGTGCCATTTAGCACCAGCTCGTCAATGACATCACTAATTACTTTTCTTAACGTACTGCTCGTTGATTTAAATCCCAACATGCGTGAAACCGTGATCACTAATTCGTCATCTGTGGCCCCTAAATTATTTTTAATAATTTGGCGAATACCAGAAGCAATTTCTTGTGGTGCTATCATTTCTGGTTTTCGAACGCCAGCAGACTGCACGCCTTGGCGATTACGTATTACTGGTGACGTATTTGGATGAGAGAGGAAGGACTCTGTTCTTACGATATTTCCTTTAGTACACGCGAGAGCAACAGCCTGCTCGACGGCGGCTTCAATACGAACGCCTGACCGCTGTAATCCCCATGATGTCCTCAATCGAGTCACTACCTCGTTGAAATGAACGGGGGACTCTATCATCACAACGTGTTCGACCCGCTCAGCCAAAAGGCTGACAGGGGTATCATGTAACTCATAGGTAGGATGCCGTTGGGGGCTTGCTTCAACATAGTCATTTGAA
The DNA here is from genome assembly GCF_001053095.1 of Yersinia similis. GTDB lineage: Bacteria > Pseudomonadota > Gammaproteobacteria > Enterobacterales > Enterobacteriaceae > Yersinia > Yersinia similis. The sequence goes on from NZ_CGBP01000035.1 coordinate 48,227, forward strand.
CTGAGAGTGGATGAATCGACACCGACAAGACTGATTTCCGTCACAGGGCCACGATCAATAGTCATAATTTCTACCTGCACCGCCCGACGCGCTTGAGCACCGAGTTCAAGTCTTGTCGCACATTCTGCTTTCGCTGATTCAATGGCCGCCAGGGTTCTCTGCAACTGCTCATCAGGCCTTTGGAACCAGTCAGTGCTCCATATCCGATGGATAATCCATCCGTGATCCTCAAGCACCGCTTGACGTAAACGATCGCGTTCACGGGCAGAACGTGAGGCGTGGTAGGATTTGCCATCACACTCAATACCTATAAGGTATCGCCCCGGTGTTTCGGGGTCAGCAATACCCAGGCCAATGTAAAATCCGGCAATCCCAACTTGTGGATGCACTTGGTATCCAGCAGCTTGCAATGCATCAGCAACTTGCTCTTCAAAAACACTGTCAATTTCCCGCAACGGTGGTTGAGCCACTGAGAGTTGCCCGGTGCGTGCATATTGTAAAAATAATTTAAAGGCGTAAACCCCTTTACCTTTTGCTCGCTCAAGATCGATATCTTCATCGGTTATTGAGGCGAAAACCTCGCACCGGCGTTTAGCCCGGCTGATTAAGACATTCAAACGGCGCTCCCCTCCCTCAGCACCTAGTGGACCGAAACGCATGGCCATATTGCCTTGAGCATTTTTGGCATATCCCACGGAAATCATAATGACATCACGCTCATCGCCCTGAACGTTTTCCAGGTTCTTAACAAAAAAAGGTTCGCTCGGATGAGAACAGAAAAAATTCTCCGTACCGGGATTTAAGCGGCGTAGGACTTCAAGTTCATCTTGAATGGCTTTGCGCTGGGAAACGGAAAAAGTGGCTACGCCTAAGGATAGTTCTGGGCTATTTTGGGCATGTTGCAAGATGGCCTTCGCCACATGTTTCGCTTCAATCGTATTGGTTCCCGCGCCACCCGATGCAAAGACCCCCTCAGGAACATGATAAAACTGCAATCCCGTACCCGCTTCTTGGGTATAAGGACTAGGGACTATAAATAATTTGTTCTCATAAAATTGGTTATTGGATACCGCAATTAAGGATTGGTGACGGCTACGATAATGCCAACGCAACATACGCTGAGGTAATCCCCTCGCCACGAAAAGACCCAATATACTTTCAATATCTGAAACTTGAGTCGTATCATCGTCTTCATCAGTACTCGATTCGGTCATTTTGGCGAAGAATGTGGTTGGGGGCAGTTGCCGCTCATCGCCCACGATAACGACCTGTTTGCAACGGGCAATGGCACCAATGGCATCAACTGGTTGAATTTGACTCGCCTCATCCATGACTAATAGATCGAAGGTTTGCCGCCCCGGAACGAGAAATTGAGCCACGGACAGTGGGCTCATCATCATCACGGGTTTCAGCGCTTGTATGGCCGAACCTGCTTTTTGCATCAATTGCCGGATCGGCATATGCCCACGTTTACGCGCCATTTCGCCGCGTAAAATCCCAACTGGCCCAGCGCCACCTTCTTTTGATGGAATACGCCGATGATGAGCACGAACCACTTCGATACTGGCCGCCTTAATTCGTTCTAAGTCGAGCCTGGAGAAATTAGCCGTTAATCGGGAATGCAACTCGCCATCAAAGCGGGCCAGCTCGGGATCCTGTTCAACCATATGAGCCAAAATCGTTTCATAATAGGCCCGTTCCATGGTGGGGAGTGCTTCTGCTAAAGAAATCTGACCGCTGGATAACCTATCGACTAAAGCGCTTAATCCTGAATTCTGGGCGGTAGCAGCACGATGTTGATATGCGACCCATTTGGATAACTGTTCTGAATTAATAAGCCATAAATTAAGTGTGTTATATACGTCTTGTATGTTCAAGTGCGCAAACGAAGTCGCTCTGAAAAGTATTTCTGGTTTCGCCTGTAGTTCGTGAGATATTTGTTCAATACCCAACAGAATAGACTCACGTTCACTTAGCAGATGTTCTACCGATTCCATCAGCTTATGCCGCTCATGGAAAAGTTTTGCCACTGTAAAACGATATTGTGAATATTGCTGCATCCATATCGCGACGCGTTCAAACTCATGCCAATTGGAGTGAGTTCCTTGCCAAGTATCATCGAACGCTTGCTGACCTAATTGGCTTTCGGTAGAAATTTTCAGGTTTAATGATTGTAATTCAATAATTCGCGTGATGAGTTGGCTGTGCTGATCAATATTTTGAGGCGAATGTTGTAAGACCTGATGAGACAGCTTATCAATCCAGAGGAGATGGTCCACTTGAGCTTCGACCGCGTGCAAGGGAACGCGGTCGACCGAGACTTCATTACTGAAGTAATCACTCACTCTTAAAGAGTAAGCCTGCCAGAGTGTGAGCAGTTCTGGCTCTATTTCTCGCATTAAATTATTGACTTGCGTGGCTCTGACTTTAACGATACTACGGTCTGCTAATTGACTCACTAATACGCGAGGTTCTGAGCCAAATCCTCTTAACGTCCGCATCCATTCGACCAAGGCCCGCAGCGGCTCACTGTTACTGCGATCGCTTCTCCAGTCTGCCCCAAAAGCGGATTGACCAAAGCTATGTCCTTCCCTGATTTTGCTGAGTGCGGCCTGCCCTTTTAGCAGTTCATCAAGTAGCTTTAGCAAGTCTGGCACAGGGAGCTTAGGATTTTGTATAATTGAACGCCCCAGCGCCCGCGCCCCACGCCATTTCCCACTCAAGAAGCGTAATGGCCCGGTTTGTGTCGCCAGTATTTGTCTGGCTATTTTTACATCGGTATCCCAAGCGATTTCATGTAACTCAGTACCCCATGTCGTTCTTATCAATTCCAGCGTTGTAACGGCATCAACCAGGTCAGATGCTTGTTCAACCCCGTGATCCCAGACCGATGCAATAAATGCATCTGAGCTGGCTTCAGGCGCATCAGCCACGCGTTCTGCAAGTGCGGTTAACCGTGCGATATCACTAAATGTTTCGTAAATACCTTGCTGTGCGCCTAACTCCTTATGTAAACGGCTAACTTCCAAGCTTAATCTTGGGAGTAAATCTTTCAAGGTACTGGCCGCTTTAAATCCAGAGTATAAAAAATCCTTTGGCAGCTTGGATAAAGCCCCATTTAAAGCATCTAATGGTATTTCTATTGCCTCAGGTGTTATCGCATCGGCAAGTTTTGCCGTATCTTGCTGGAACTGTAAACCGTGAGAAATAAGCGTTTGTACCGCTTGAAGATCGGCATTCCATTCTGAGGCGGTTAATGCTTCTTGAGATAACGACGGTGCCCCTGCCACTATTTCGGCCACCTTTTTAAGGCTCTCTAATTCACTGAACATGGACGGTTCTGGCGTGACTGCCAATGTTTTTGCCAACACATGCACTTCAGATTGTAAGATTTCGACTTGTTGTTTTTGCTGGCTTAGTCTTGGTAGCAGGCGTTCAACCTCAATGGGCAGGATCTCTTCACGGCCTACACCAAACCAAGGGTGGTCATCGGGTAAACCAATGTCATTGATACGCTGAGTTAACTCACTAACTAATTCAAGGCGTTTGAGATAGTCGTTATTTGACCACGTCAAGGCCCCATCAAGGGCGATATCTACCGGCTGTTGGCCCGCTCTACGCAATCGAACGAGTTGCCCCATCACCTGATAAGGCGTGAGTTCGGAAGGGGAATAATATTCGTGTAGGCGGCGAGCATGTTCATTTAACACATCTCGCGACGTCGTCAGGTTTTCCAGCAAAACCTCTGGCAGCTCACCGCGAGGAGTTCCCAATTCCCAGACGCGTTTTAATTCATGCAGCAGCGCACGTTTATTGGCTTTATTGCTGTGTAATTCTAAGCAGGCATCACCAACACCCGCGTGGTCTAAGCGTCGTTTGACCACATCTAACGCCGCCATTTTTTCAGCGACAAAAAGAACGGTTTTTCCATCTGCAATAGCAGAAGCGATAACATTCGCGATAGTCTGCGATTTACCGGTCCCCGGCGGGCCTTGAATAACAATATTTCGGCCCTTGCGCACATCGTGAATGGCGAGTGTCTGGGAGCTATCACTATCGACAATATGCAGCATTTCCTTTGGTTGAATATGCTGATCAATGGAGTCATCGTCAGAAATCAAGGCATCAGGGGCGTCGAAACCATCGGTCAGTAGCGCCCGGATAATTGGCTGTTCCGTGATTTTACTGCCATCGGGCCAATTTTCAGGATCGAGGTCACGGTACATCAAAAATTTAGCAAACGAGAAAAACCCCAAGGTAATATCGTCCACCTGCACCGCCCAATCTGTTTTGGTGGCAACCGCTTCAGCAATGGCACGCATATAACCGACAATATCGAAATCATCTCCCATATCAAAAGTGGGTAATTTGAGCTGATGTACTTTATCCAAATAAGATTCAAGTGATAGATTTGGCAGGAGTTCCTCAGGCCTGGCTTTTAGTTTAAATTGTTCTCCAGCCGTTCCACGATCCAATATCACCGGTAATAAAACTAATGGCGCAAAACGGATATTTTCTTTATTTTTGGGATCCACCCATTTTAATGACCCTAAGGCTAAAAACAGTATATTGACCCCTTGCTCCTCTTCTAATGTCCGCGAGTCGTGGTAGAGGTCGAGTAACCGTGCCTGTAGGCCTTTTGGGGTCATCCGTGTTTGTAGTTTTGTATCGATATGCCTTGCATGGGGTTCTTCTGAGTCATCCTCTTCCGGTTGTTGTAAACTGGAATAAGTATATTCATCTTCAATAAGTTCCTCAGTATCTTCATTTATCTTCCAACCTCTCCCAGATAGAAAAGTAAATGTCTTTCCTTCTTGTTGGAGTAGACGATAAATATGCTCCGAACGTTCATCAATAATTTCTATGCTTTTTGCTGTTTTAGAGCGAGGAATGTTTAGTAGTTTATTTCGCGCAGAAAGATCAAGCAACTCAGTACGCGCCCGCTCCAATTTTCCTTCTAAGGATAAGCGGCCTTGAAAAAGTGAATTTTCTACGTCCATAATTTTTATATATTCCAATTGGTTAAATTATAAAAATACAATCTTTGGGATAGGCATCGGCGCATCATCCAGTGAGAGTATTAGTAAGGAAATACCAAGGGGAGATGGGGTTGCACAAAAGATTCTATACTGCTGGTAACAGGGTACTACTGATTAGATATTAGCGGTATTTAACTTTTAGCTATTTCTTTAATGGAAGAATTCTCATAAGAAAAAAGTGATGAAAATCACATTTTTGACACTGCTAATTTAGGCGAAAAAAAACAAGCCTGTCGGTACTAAATAGATAAAAATATTAAATATAAATGATATTGATCTTTAATATCCTATTTAACAGCATTAAATAAAATGGCATTATCAGTTAAATCACGAAAATAAAATGCTCGGAACGGCGTAGGGTAAGGGAAATCTGTACTTTTTAATAACAAGCATCAGTATTCAGTTTCATATGCCAGCATCCCTATCATTTAACTGACAGATAAAGTATTAACATGATCTGAGTGTAGAATGTTTAAAATACAATCATTTTAAATGTTGATCGTGAGATTTTTATCTTTAAAGAAATACGTATCATATTGATTTAGTTGTTAATTTTATTAAATAGGAATTTTCCTACAAATAACGGGACGAGTCTTAATTATTGTTTTTTATCTTTCTATTACTATTACTGTCTATCCTTATAAATGGTCACTTCATTCTAGTGACTCAACAATCGATAGAGCGTGTTCCACCCTCATGTTTGCTGATGATACTGAGATAATGTCAGAGGGAATATTTCTCCTTCTGGACTCTATTTATGTCTGAATTATGCAATTTCAGCAATCCCCAGTGATATGCCATGTCTGCGATAAATTCAGGCAATTAATAGAGTACATTTATGCATATACAATTCAGAGAGCTTGTTTCTACCTCACCCGCGCAACCGGACGCTGGGCATCAACACCTCTTCAGCCGTGTTCCTGCAGCCGCGATTAATCCCATTACATTGGCGATTATTGTTGCATTCTCCACCCTCGTCTTGCCACAAACCGCACGGGCGACGTGCAGTAGC
>NZ_CGBP01000036.1 GCF_001053095.1 Yersinia similis
TCGAGTCATCGGGGTTTGTCAGCAGTCTGAAACCCGCCATTTAGGCGGGTTTTTTTATCTGATTAGCTTTTTTAACTAGTCAATCGATTAGCATTCGAAGCCATCAAGCTATCTGCTTCACTTTTTTAATATCCAGGCTTTCCAGTTTGCCATCAATGGCCTTAACCAGTTGCTTAAAGTGCTCCGTTTTATTGTGTTTTTCCAATGCTTCATCGGAAGCCCAACGTTCGAAAAAGACAAAAGACCCTTTTTGCTCGTTTTCGGTATGGAGATCATATTGAAGATTCCCCTTTTCCTCACGGCTAGGCTCTATGATCTGATGAAGCGCGGCTTTAACCTCTTCAATAAATTCAGTTTTTGCCACTATACTGGCGATGACACGAACTTCCATCGTTATTCTCCCATGCTAAAAATTTAATCAGTGAACTATTGTTCCATCATTTATCCTAACAGACATCACTATCTCAAACTCCCTCAATGAGATGCTCTTTTTGTATTGTTTTCAACTTAACCCTAACAATCAGATGCATCCTAAGCACTTTCCGCATATCCTTAGACCCCGCCGGAAACATTCCTGTCACAACATAAAAAACCGATATCTCACCATGACTGCGGAGCCTGTAGAATGACTGCACAACCCCAAACCCTAAAAATTCGCCGCCCAGATGACTGGCACATTCATCTACGTGATGATGAAATGCTCAGTACCGTGTTGCCCTATACCTCCGAGGTATTCGCCCGCGCTATTGTTATGCCAAATCTGGCTCAGCCAATTACAACGGTTGCCAGTGCCATTGCTTATCGGGAGCGTATTTTAGCGGCGGTTCCTGCGGACCATAAATTCACCCCGTTGATGACGTGTTACCTGACCAATGGCCTTGATGCTAAAGAGTTGACCAAGGGTTTTGAGCAAGGCATTTTTACCGCGGCCAAACTGTATCCGGCCAATGCCACCACTAACTCCACTCACGGTGTATCTGACATCCCGGCAATTTACCCGTTGTTTGAGCAAATGCAGAAAATAGGCATGCCACTGCTTATTCACGGTGAGGTAACAGATGCGGCCGTTGATATCTTTGATCGTGAAGCCCGTTTTATTGACCAAATTTTAGAGCCCATTCGCCAAAAATTTCCCGAACTAAAAATTGTCTTTGAGCATATCACGACCAAAGATGCGGCAGATTATGTGCTGGCAGGCAATCGTTTCCTTGGGGCAACCATCACGCCACAACATTTGATGTTTAACCGCAATCACATGCTGGTAGGCGGTATTCGCCCCCACCTGTTCTGCTTGCCAATATTGAAGCGTGGTACCCATCAGCAAGCATTGCGCGCAGCCGTCGCCAGTGGTTCTGACCGCTTCTTCCTCGGGACCGATTCTGCTCCCCATGCCAAGCACCGTAAAGAGTCATCTTGCGGCTGTGCGGGTGTATTCAACGCCCCTGCGGCATTGCCTGCTTATGCTTCCGTGTTTGAGGAACTCAATGCATTACAACATCTGGAAGCGTTTTGCTCCTTAAATGGCCCACGTTTTTATGGCCTGCCCGTTAATGAGGGCGTTGTTGAATTGGTTCGTACCCCATTCCTGCAGCCAGAAGAGATCCCATTAGGCAATGAATCAGTTATTCCTTTCCTTGCGGGTCAAACAATTAATTGGTCAGTGAAAAGCTAGCTCATTAAAGTTGTAGCAAGCGTGTGCATCACTGGCTTTGTTCAGTGATGCACATAACTACAGATGCACATAACTACAGCCTGAAATCAAAAGGGCATTAAAATAAGGCGTGAGATTAGTGACAAGCCTGTTTTATAGCGAGATGACCGAAGGGATGGCCGCACTTGGTGCCGCTTTGGAGGCTATTTTAAATACTACGGCCCTAACGCCACACATCTCCTTCATCTGATATTGTCAGCCTCTTGGAATACCGCCTCTCCATCTCAATATTTTTTATATCAGTCCCTTGTCGGTCGAATAGTTATACTGTATAAATAAACAGTATAACTATTCGGAGGGCCAACTATGCGCGTTGAAGTCAGTATTAATAAAAAAAATCAGTTACCCGCAGGTGCTATCGAAGCACTCACCCATGAATTGACAAAACGACTCAATACAAAATTCCCGGACACGGCGACGGCAGTACAAGTGCGTTATGCTAGCGCCAATAATCTCACCGTATTGGGCGGAGCCAAAACAGACAAGGACGTGATCTCTGAGGTATTACAAGAAATCTGGGAAAGCGCTGACGACTGGTTCGATGCGGAGTAAGCCATTATCCTCGTCATACTGAACCTATAATTAATATTTGTGTCATTGCCTGAACGTTGGCAGCCTTTGCCCTGCCACCTTAACTAAGTTTAAGCTGTTATTGGGGATTAATGAGCCTCAAGAACTTAGATAACTAAGTAACTGAGCAAGCAAGGGCAGCTCCCCCCGCATCTTGAAGGACGACGGGTATATAATGCTATTTACTGCATTCTGATCACCACAATATCATTTTGCCGGGGAGTCGCTCCTCGGTTTTTTTTACTTAAAACATGCGAGTTTCCCTTTTCCATCAGACATATTGGTCCCCCCCCTAAATTGAACAATTAATAGCCATAAAATAAATAATTTGTAAATTTTTTTGTATAGTCTCCAAATTCATTGGCGGTTGAGTATACTAAAACAGCTCACTCGGTAATGAGCCGCATTGATCCTCGTTAGTCACTCAAGCCAGTAACTACTATATAAGGGGTCTTTATGGACAGAAATAATGAAGTTATTCAGACTCACCCTGTCGTAGGTTGGGATATCAGTACTGTAGATGTGTACGATGCTATGATGATACGTCTTCATTACCTGTCTTCTATGGATCAACCACAAGAGGATGCGTTGGTTGATAGAACGCTCTGGCTTACGACCGATGTTGCACGCCAATTAATTAATATATTAGAAGCCGGTATTGCTAAAATTGAGTCATCAGAATATCTGGATATGGACCACCGTAAACACTAATTTTTGTCCACCAAATCATTTTTTATTAACCATAAACAGGCACCGGTAAATATTATCTGGTGCCTTTTTATTAACCATTCCCTCCCTCATATCGCCAACATCTCTTTTTCTCCCTCCTATCCCGTGCTATTACTATCGTTTTAATTATTATCATCGCTGTTTCTATATATACCCAAAGCCACTGGTCCCCCAAAAATCATTGGCGTTGCAGGTAGACAGATAGCGATACTCCCTCAGGGTGCAAAAACATGGATTATGATTTGATTGTTATTGGCAGCGGTTCTGTTGGTTCAGCCGCGGGTTACTACGCTTCTCAGGCTGGTTTAAACGTGCTGATGATTGACAGCGCCATGCCGCCACATCAAGCAGGTAGCCACCATGGAGAGACACGGATCATGCGCCATGCATATGGTGAAGGAGAAAAGTACGTTCCTCTCGTATTACGGGCACAAGCCTTGTGGGACCAACTGGCAGCACAGACCGGCGAAAAATTATTCCAGGCCTGCGGGGTGATTAACTTAGGACCCGATAATTCAACTTTTCTGCAAAACGTACAGCGAAGTGCCCAACAGTATGATTTACCAGTAGAAACCTTAAACTCAACACAAATTCGTGAGAAATGGCCAGTATTTACTGTTCCGGATAACTATATTGGTGTGTTCGAACCACGATCTGGCTATTTGCATTCAGAGTTAGCGGTAAAAACCTTAATCAAAGCGGTCACTGAAGCGGGTTGCGGTATTTTGTTTAATTGTCCGGTAACGGCTATTGAGTCACATCATGCAGGCGTTGATGTCGTGACTATTGATGGCACGTACAGCGCCACGAAAGTAGTGGTGACAGCGGGAACATGGGTGAAAGAACTGCTACCGACATTACCGGTGACACCAGTACGCAAAGTGTTCTCCTGGCATCAGGCCGATGGTCGTTACAGTGAGGCCAACCACTTCCCTGCGTTTACTGTAGAAACACCAGACAATATCCTCTATTACGGTTTCCCCGCTCAGAATGACGCGCTAAAGCTCGGAAAACATCATAGTGGGCAGCCGATTGAATCGGCAGCACAGCGTAAACCTTTTGGCCGTTATGCTGAGGATGGCACCGAAGTCTTTAGCTTCTTACGTCACTTTCTGCCGGGGGTAGGTGTTTGTCTACGTGGTGAGGTGTGCAGTTACGATATGAGTCCAGACGAAGATTTTATCATCGATACATTGCCAAAAGATGAAAGGATCATGGTAGTTAGTGGCTTGAGCGGCCATGGTTTTAAATTCGCCACAGCACTGGGTGAAGTGGCGGCTCTCTTTGCACAAGACAAGCCATCGCCTATTGATATATCAGCTTTTTCTTTAGCTCGCTTCCGCTAATCAGGGCGTTAAACCGCAATATATTGTGCCTCTCAAATATGGGTCGATGACGATGAATATTTTAAATCAGTTATCGGCTTTTTATGCATAATTTCGCCATTATTTCAGTACAAAACATCACCTAGATCACCACTGGCAGCATCTTGCACTCGGAAAATCCGCAAAAACCATTCGTGATTCCCGAATTGACGTTAAAGCCATTAGGGGATTACCTTATCCTTGTTTGCGACTAAATATAGTTGCTGTCAGACAAGGATGTAAATCATATGAAAATATTAATCATCGACGAATGTTTTTATACTCGTTCTGGAGTAAATACCTATTTGAATAGTGTCTCATCTATAAAATTAATGGATGTACCTACCGTTGAAGAGGCGACTTTAGCTATTCAAGAGTTTGGGCCGGATATAATTATTGTTAATTTAACTCAATATTGTCGCTATGGTGGTCATTGTCCATTGTTAGCGCAATTTATTCATTACTGTACCCGAGCTAAAGTTTATATCTATTTAGATGCCTCTTACCCCTTTAGCGAAACACCTATTCCTCTGACAGAATCCGTATCAATACTGGCTAAGAAACATCTACCTAATTTACTCCGCAGGTTACCTGGTTTCTCTCTTGAGAGGCTAGGCATTCAGCCAGACCAACAGGCCTCCCTGTTCAGCCCACAAGAGCACAAAGTGATGTGTTACTGGATGACAGAGATGCCTAACTATCGAATTGCCAGAAAGCTAAATATCAGCGGCAGTACGGTTTACTCACATAAACGTCATATCACCGAGAAAATAAAAGTCAGAAATAGATTGGAATTATGTTTCATTTATAATGTGTTTAAGTATTTGTACTAGCTATTACTGACAAATCATAAAATATCGTCATAATACATTCGATTTTAATCATTAAGTTATTAATCAATTAGTAAATAATATATCATCACTTATATCAATTACACTAAACAAACATAACTTGTTGAATCTTTTAGTTACACAATGAATTGTGTTGTTAAATAAGAATTGTATTTTCTGGTTGAGCGCGACAATAAATCGAATTTTTTATTTCTTGCCTGCTTTCTTGCCTGAATAGTGACGTAAACATGTGTTCTTAAGCGTATGAATTTAACCGCTTTAGCTCATTGTTTATAAAACATAAAGTCCCTATACTGAGCGCTGATTCTAGCCACAGGCAGTAAGCATGTTAGATAAATTGCTCTCAATGGTTATCAATAATGTAAGAGAGCATCTGCTGCTCTACTTCTGCTTATCGCTTGTTTTGCTAGGGCTGGATATCTATTTCTTTTTTTATTAGCGTGCTGCCGAATCATCACTCTTCTTAATCACTGCCCCATTATTCGGTTCCTCAGGGCCGTAGGCCAATTAACGGCCCTGAGGGTTATCTAACCACCGTGATATCAGAGCGCTTGCTCTTCTTCAACCTTAGCGGGTTTACCATCACTCAATAAAACTGCAAATTTATAACCCGCAGGGGTTAGCTCAAGGACAATTTTAGCAATAATAGTTAAAGGCACCGAGAGCAACATACCAATTGGACCCAATAACCAGCCCCAGAAAATTAATGATAAGAAGACGACCAACGTCGATAAACCCAGTCCACGGCCCATCATACGCGGGTCGATAATATTGCCCCCTATCAGGTTAATCAAAATGTAACCGCCCGTTACCGCAAAAGCATCAGCAAAACCGTTAAATAACAGTGCCTGAATGATGGGTGGGATAGCAGCCAGAACCGACCCGATGTTAGGAATATAATTCAGTACAAACGCCAATAACCCCCAGAGGAAGGCGAATCTAACGCCCATAGCCGCCAAGAACAGCCAAATGACGATCCCTGTAGCGATGCTAATAATCGTTTTGATCACCAGATAATGGGTTACACCATTCAGTGCTCGTTTGAGGATAGCATTCCCTTTTTCGGGATTATCAAACATCAATTGCACTTTATAAGGCATCCGTTCTACTTCAAACAACATGAAGACCACGGTCATCAGCAATAAAAACGTGCTGGTCATGGCACCAGAAAGGTGGCTGAGTAGACGGGTGATAAAGTTCATCGCCATGCTGGGATCGACATACTTCATGATGTCATCTACTGAGAATTCAATATTGAAATGCAGGGCAAACTCTTGCAGATCGCGCATTTTTTCTAGCATCATGCCGCGATATTGCGGTAATGAGCGTGCGAACTCATTAAGTGAAGAGCCTAAGCGACCAAATAGCAACGCCATCAGTAAGATAATAATGGTCACCAGTAAAACAACCGCCAGTGTCCGTGGGATCTTTATCCTCTCAAGCAATTTGACTAAGGGGTTCAGTACGATCGCGAGAAAAATAGCCAGCAGGAACGGGACGACAATTGGTGATGCCGATTTGATACCGGCCATGATGACCACCAGCATTGCCAGCATCGCCACTAATCGTAGCCCTTGGTTACTCACCACAGGTGTTGTCATTATCAATCCTTGTATTCGAACCGCCACTGCTCAAGGCGGAAAAAAGAGACGCCAGCGGATAAAGTAACCGACAACGTCAACTAAAGCCTAATTTTAAGTCAACTAACGTCTAATTTTAATAGTATAACCAGCGGGTTAAGTGAGGTGGCTACTTTTTATCCGCATTTTTTTCTGGCGCGGGAATGTGCATGGTGGCTTGCAACAACCCTTTAGACTTATTAAAAATCTTAATGCCATTTTCACGCCCTACCCGGCGGGAGCGTTGCTCTTCCTGTGGCAGTCTCAACTCTTCCTGGCAAATCTGGCTACAGCACCCTTCAAACTTCGCCGCGCACACTGGACACTGGATAAACAGTAAGTGGCACCCATCGTTTTTACAGTTGGTATGCGCGTCACAAGGTGTTCCACATTGATGGCAGTGCGCTATTACATCGTCAGAAATCCGCTCCCCCATCCGTTCATCGAACACAAAATTTTTGCCGATGAATTTCAGTGGTAGCCCCTGCTCTTTCGCTTTGCGTGCATATTCAATAATGCCGCCTTCAACGTGATAAACATTTTTGAAGCCATTGTGCAGCATGTAAGCACTGGCTTTCTCGCAACGGATCCCCCCGGTGCAATACATGACAATATTCTTCTCTTTGTCATGTTGCAGCATATCAACCGCCATCGGCAGTTGCTCGCGGAACGTATCCGAAGGGACTTCTATTGCGTTTTCAAAATGGCCCACTTCGTATTCATAGTGGTTACGCATATCAACAAACAACGTATCTGGGTCATCAATCATCTGATTGACCTGATCGGCTTTCAGATAGTGCCCGATATTGGCAGGGTCAAAGCTGTCATCATCAATGCCATCAGCCACAATGCGCTCGCGGACTTTCATGCGCAGAACCCAAAATGATTTACCGTCATCTTCGTGCGCAACATTCAAACGCACTTGATCCAGCGCAGGATGTGAGGCAAACAGTGCAATTTTAAATTCATCATATCGATTCGCGGGGACGCTGACCTGCGCATTAATCCCCTCTTTTGCCACATACACACGGCCAAAAACACCGAGTTTAACAAATTGGCTGTAGAGGCTATCACGGAAGGTTTTAGCATCTTCCAGAGTGAAGTATTTATAAAAAGAAACTGTGGTGCGCGGCTCGGTTTCAGCCAACATACGCGCTTTGAGTTCCTCATTAGAAATTCGGTTATGTAACACTGGCATGGTGTACGTCCTGTCTTTCGAAGAGGTTACTGATAAAAATTATTTATTGTTCAATAGGTAACATCAAAGATACAGCCAGTATCCCCGATAAATGATCGCCCAAGAGAACGGGTGTTTTGACAGGCATGACCCCGTGCGGGCCATATAATACCCGAAACACTGCCATGACACATCCTAAGCCCCCCTTTTCAGTCGGATAAGGTGATACCCCGATGTCGCTGTTTTACGCCATTGTTGGCACTAATGCGTGAGGAGGATGTTTGGTTATTGTAAATGTGATTACTTACCTTGTGGTCCCATTTATGGGCAACGACATGATACGTAAATCATAATCGGCCAGTTACTTGCAACGATAATCGTGATCAGTAAAACCAGAAGCAATGAGGCCGGCCAACAAAACGATCCCAGCAACTATCAACAAAGACGCCATCTGCCAATAGGCTCCCCCGTAACCCAAAATACCGCCAGTTGCCAATAAACTTGCACTGAGTTTTGCTGTCTGCATTATCCAACCTTCGATAAATATTAATGATGATAATGTATACATCGGAAAGCGCCGATACCCAAACAATAAATCCCTTGTAGTAAGCAAGGTATTTAAGCTACTAACAAACCTCGATGACGCGATCTGAAACCGTAAGGCAACGTAAACAGGATGATCATCCGCTGCTACCAATCCTTGGGCAAATCAGCCAGCAGGCACTGCATGAGGCCGATACTATTGCCAACCTGCATCTTTAGGTAGAGAAATATCCGATGGGAAATAACCCGCAAGCGTCTCAGTCACTGCCCGCAATTATTGCGCACGTCTGGCAATTGCTGGGGACGCCACAATATAAACCGCCCTGCGTACTACACACGGATATCAATACCTAGCTCAATCTATCCCTGCCGCCCACCTTGTTAGATCAGGTATTGTGCAACCTCTTTGCCAACAGTTTACAAGCGGACGTCCTATTGCTGGATATTCGCATGCCGCTAATGGATGGCACGCAGGTCTATATGTAGATGCGTGAACGGTACCGCACGCTGTGCCGTGATTTTTCTCACTGGCCACGGTGATGTGACACAGGCAGTTGAACAGATGAAGCTAGCCGCGGTAGACTTCTTACAAAAATCGCTGGCTACCGCACCACTGACGGCGGCTTTGCAACACGGGGGAGCAAGGGCTAATTAACCGTAATATTGCTGCTAACGCCGGTGTTTCCGTGAGAACCGTAAAGGTCCATCGGGCCAAATTTATGGAGAAAATGGCGGTCAGCAGCCTGGCAGAATTGGCCTGTTTACTTAACCCACTGAAACAACAGGCGTGAATATGTTTATTGCACGAACAAAGCTATGATTAATGTACCGTTGCTATTGTTTAAGAAAAAATGGGGGGTCACTCATGAGCCATAGACTTTCTATCAAAAAATATTTTCATCAATAAACCTCCTCATCAATACGGAAACGATTAACAGTATTAATTAATCACAATGACGCTGAGAACTGATAATGCAAGCTCCTCCTTTTGATCGTTCACTGCTGCACCCACGTTATTGGCTGACCTGGATCGGCCTCGGTATTCTTTACCTGCTGGTGCTACTCCCCTACCCGGTTATCTATACGATGGGAACATCACTGGGCCGTTTTTCTATGCGCTTTCTCAAACGACGTAAGTGGATCACACGGCGTAATTTGGAGCTGTGTTTTCCCCATATGTCGCCAGCAGAACGTGAGGCGCTGCTGGTGAAGAACTTTGAATCCGTGGGGATGGGGCTATTCGAAACCGGTATGGCGTGGTTTTGGCCAAATTGGCGTATTGAGCGTTGGAGCCGTGTCAGTGGTCTGGAACATATCCAACAGGCCCGCGATGAAGGCAAAGGTGTTTTGCTGATCGGGTTACATTTTCTCACGCTAGAACTGGGTGCACGTATCTTTGGTATCTACAATCCAGGCATCGGCGTCTATCGTCCCCATGATAATAAAGCGATGAATTGGATGCAGACATGGGGACGGATGCGTTCGAATAAGGCCATGTTGGACCGCAAAGATCTGAAAGGGATGATCCGTAGCCTGAAACAAGGTGACATTATCTGGTACGCGCCAGATCATGATTACGGCCCGCGTAGCAGTGTCTTTGTCCCTCTGTTTGCCGTTGATCAAGCCGCAACCACCACTGGCACTTATTTGCTGGTCCGGATGGGTAAACCCGCAGTTATTCCCTTTACCCCGCGCCGTTTACCTGATGCCAAGGGATATCAACTGATTTTACAACCCGCAGTCGAAAACTTCCCGTTAGATAATGAGGTCGAAGCTGCGGCCTTTATGAACAAAATTATAGAGAAAGAGATTGCCCTTGCGACTGACCAATATATGTGGCTACACCGTCGCTTTAAGACCCGGCCAGAAGGGGAGCCTTCCTTATATGAGTAAAGATCGTTAATGCTTTAATAGTTAGATATTATGCTTGTTTATGTCCCATTCTGACGGGGCATGTGTGTAAGTGATATGTGCGTAAGTGGTATATGAGTAAGTGGCAGCTACCTAAGCTGGCGGATCAATATTGACAGTGTTAATAGGGTGATCAGAATACTTTCGTGCCGATTCTGTCACCCAGCGTGCCTAAACATGACACATCATTAAAACGTGACAGATCATTCGCGTGGCAACACCGGGGATTAAGAAAATCATGTAATCATACTTGGCACGATTATGGCTATCATCCCACGGTGTTTGTTAAGACTCCGCTGCAACTGGGTGTTCTGTGTTCTGAGTATTTACTCGTTTTTTATTGCGTAAAATTCCGAGTTATTACCTTATATAATCCCCCTTGGTCCAAAATCTAGAGTGATTAATTTATCGGCAAAAGGCGATTTCTCTACGCTTCCCAGCAGAAAGTTTCTTGCAGCAATGAAACCAGTACTCATAAGAGTATCGCTTAATATGCTAATTCATTGAGAAACAATAAAAAAAATAAATTAGCAGGAAAATAATTCTGATGCGTTTTTTGTATCAAGAAGCGCGCCAACACTAAGATATAAAGCTAAAAAATGCGATGAATATCGACTTTTCATCTCAAAATAAGATATAACCCGGTTGGGAATCAAAAATAGCGTTAATATTTGCGCCGAACTCTATAGCATCGAGTGTTAAATCAACTATACCTAAAGTTGTTGGTATTAACATAATGCCGGAACCAATAAATAGTAAACAATAAACACTCAGTGGTGGTTTATTCGCCTAATATTACGGTGATTCTATGGGAAGACTTTATGCAAACCTCTGTTAATACTCAAGGCGGCCGTACATTTTTTGGCCACCCTTACCCGCTAAGCGGCCTATTTCTTTCCGAAATGTGGGAGCGTTTCTCATTCTACGGTATCCGTCCGTTATTAATTCTATTTATGGCAGCCACGGTACTTGATGGTGGCATGGGCCTCCCCCGTGAGCAAGCCTCGGCGATTGTCGGGATCTTCGCCGGTAGTTTATATTTAGCCGCATTACCCGGTGGCTGGTTGGCCGATAACTGGCTAGGGCAGCAACGTGCTGTCTGGTATGGTTCTATTCTGGTTGCACTGGGCCACCTATCGATTGCGTTATCTGCCTGGTTTGGTAATGACCTGTTCTTTATTGGCCTGGCGTTTATCGTCCTCGGTACTGGGCTATTTAAGACCTGTATCTCCGTCATGGTTGGGACCTTATATAAGCCGGACGATACACGCCGCGACGGTGGTTTTTCACTGTTCTACATGGGCATCAATATGGGGTCGTTTATCGCACCGCTGCTTTCTGGCTGGTTGCTACAGACCCATGGCTGGCACTGGGGTTTTGGTATCGGCGGAATTGGTATGCTCGTGGCATTGGTGATCTTCCGTTATTTCGCCGTCCCGGCCATGAAACGCTATGATGCCGAAGTGGGTTTAGATTCAAGCTGGAATAGACCTACCGTGCAACGTCAGGGCGTTGGCAAGTGGGTAAGTGCCATTATGCTGTTGCTCGTGGTCATAACAGCGCTAATTTCACAAGGGATCATCCCGATTAACCCTGTGCTAATTGCCAGCGTGTTGGCCTATATTATTGCGGCCTCTGTAACCCTGTATTTTGTCTATCTATTTGCCTTTGCCAACATGAACCGCAAAGACCGCGCTCGCTTGCTAGTTTGCTTTATTCTGTTGGCATCAGCCGCCTTCTTCTGGTCTGCTTTTGAGCAAAAACCCACCTCTTTTAACCTGTTTGCCAATGACTATACTGATCGTGTGGTAATGGGTTTTGAGATCCCGACCGTCTGGTTCCAGTCAATTAACGCCCTGTTTATTATCTTGTTGGCACCAGTCTTTAGCTGGGCCTGGCCTGCATTGGCGAAAAAGAAAATTCAGCCAAGCAGTATCACCAAATTTGTTATTGGTATCTTATGCGCGGCAGCCGGTTTTGGTGTGATGATGCTGGCAGCACAGCATGTACTGAGCAGTGGTGGTGGCATTGGTGTTTCGCCACTGTGGTTGGTAATGAGTATCCTGCTGCTGACATTAGGGGAGCTGTGCCTTAGCCCTATCGGGCTGGCAACCATAACATTATTGGCACCGGATAGAATGCGTGGTCAAGTGATGGGGCTTTGGTTCTGCGCCAGTTCGCTTGGCAACCTCGCGGCCGGTTTGATCGGTGGCCACGTTAAGGCTGACCAGCTTGATATGCTGCCAACCCTGTTTGCCCGTTGCTCAATTGCGTTGGTCATTTGTGCTGCGATCCTGATATTACTCATCGTGCCAATTCGCCGCATGATGAATAACACGCAGGGTAAGCAAGCAGCCTGATCAGTTATTAATATTGACCAGCTATTAGCTCTAATAGCGTATTGTAATAGCACAAATACCTGCGTTATCTGTAAAAACCAGCCCTTGTGGCTGGTTCAGACTGCTGACAAACCCTGATGACTCGATCTTAAACAGCAAAAGCTGAGACTATTCATAAGGCCCATGCTGGGCATCGATTGGCAGCATAAATGTATCAACAATCATCGACAGAGGAACATCAATCACAATGATGTATTTCCATGCCCCTTCACGCATATCCCACTGTACACCAGGATAATATTGGTGGCCGTGCCCCTGACCGGGCACAGTGCGACTAATAATACTGCCGCAGCCGGATAACAGCATGAGAGCACTCCCCACCAAGACGAGCCGGGCGATCATCCACAGACGGCTTATCAAACTCAGGATTAGATTCACAGCATTAACCCCTTCAGAATCGGACAATTTCATTATAAACGGGCAATACTTCACGCGTTTACCCGTTTTTATAACCTGTTCTTATGGCCTGTCGCTACGGATTTTGATGCTCAACTGAGGGAAATGCCTCTACGTTATGTGTCCGCTGACGGTAATAACCATTCCATCTCTGATACGGCTCCGGCTGCTGCCAAATCTGCTGATGCAAACGGGAAATCAGTACCGGATCGCTGAGCAATATCAGCCGCTGTTCTTTCTCCAGATTATCCAGCCCCGCGGCTAATGCCGCTGTCACTCGCTGGGCACGAACCTGTTCGATAATCGCCTTGGAATGATGGCGAGCCGTTGCCATCGCACTGACTAACGCGTTATACGATGGATTCATCACCGCATGTATAAAACCATGGCTCAACGCGCGTTGATGATTCAGCTTCAGATACTCCTCTGTGGCGAGCAGCACCCGTGGCGGATCATACTCCTCCGGTATCAGGAACAATTTTTCCTGCTTACTGGCCAGCCCTAATGTCCGTCGGCTGGACAACACAGACACCACCGGTGACAAGATCAGCGAAAAGACAATTGGCGATAACCACCACAAAAAACGCAGATCCAACCAAGCGACACCCCCCGCCCAGACGATCCCCAGCAATAATTGCGAACCATGGCGAACCAGCGCTTCACTCCAGGGGGTCGCATCGTCATCACGCTGTGGCGAATTCCACTGTACCGACCATCCCAAAAAAGCACTGACTACGAATACCGTATGGAACAACATACGTACCGGAGCTAGTAGTACCGAGAACAGCATTTCCAGCAGCATAGAAAGTAGCAGATGCAACGCACCACCATAAGCTTTCGCACTTTTCGCCCAGATCAAAACGATACTGAGCAACTTCGGCAAAAACAGCAATACCAAGGTGGTAGAGAACAAGCCAATCGCCAATTCTGGCCGCCACTGGGGCCACACAGGGAATAACTGGCGCGGTTGCAGGAAGTATTGCGGCTCCATCAGCGTATGCACGGCCTGCAAAGCGGTACACAGCACTAAAAACATAAACCATAGCGGTGCCGATAGGTATGACATCACACCAGTAAGGAACACGGCACGGTGCACCGGGTGCATTCCTTTTACCAGAAACAGCCTGAAATTCATCAAATTACCGTGACACCAGCGGCGATCACGCTTTAACTCGTCCAACAAGTTAGGTGGCAATTCTTCATAACTGCCGGGCAAGTCATAGGCAATCCACACCCCCCACCCTGCACGGCGCATCAGTGCCGCTTCCACAAAGTCATGTGACAAAATAGCTCCGGCAAAAGACCCTTCGCCCGGCAACGGTGCTAGCGCACAATGCTCGATAAAAGGTTTCACCCGAATGATGGCGTTATGGCCCCAGTAATGTGATTCACCTAACTGCCAATAATGCAAACCGGCAGTAAACAAAGGCCCATAAACTCTGGTCGCAAACTGCTGGATACGAGCATATAGCGTATCCATCCCTGAGGCTTTAGGCGCTGATTGAATAATCCCGGCGTTAGGATTAGCTTCCATCAACCGCACTAACCCTGTCAGACATTCACCGCTCATAACACTATCGGCATCCAGAATCACCATATAGCTGTATTGGCTGCCCCAACGACGGCAGAAATCATCAATATTGCCACTTTTACGCTTAACCCGACGCCGACGACGCCGATAAAAAATACGTCCATGACCCTCGACATCGCGGCATAGCTCCAGCCAAGCCTTCTGCTCTGCCACACAGATATCGGGATCATAGCTGTCACTCAGCACATAAATATCAAAATGATCAAGCTGGCCGGTTGCCACCACCGACTCATAAGTGGCCCGCAGACCTGCGAATACCCGCTCCACGTCCTCATTACAAATCGGCATAATCAACGCTGTCCGGTGGGCGGGATTCAGCGCTTCATCACCTTTAATGCTGGCCGAGATACTGTATTTATCTTTGCCCGTCAGTAATTGCAGGAACCCCATCAGCGCGGTCCAAAAACCGGCAGAAACCCAGCAAAATAAGACTGCAAACAGGATCAAGATCCCGGTTTGCAACAAATAAGGCAATAATTGCATCACTGAAATCTGCCAGCTTTGTTGCCAGATATCGAAGGGATCAATCAATGCCCAGCCCTGATAAGGCAAAATCGTCTTCATATAGCGGGTCGCAACCGTGGTTTGCAGCACGATCAATATCAGCAAGATGTAGCGGCGCAAGGAGCCGACGCTGCGCCATTTCTTCTCGGCGACGGCCTGTTCATGGTTTTCTGTCGGTAAAACCGGGGACTGACCGCGTAACCTATCCCAAAAACGCCCGACCGGATTCGTACGCCAAGCCTGCGGTGCCATGCTGGTGCGTTTGATTGGCGGCACGGCATGGATCACTGTACGCCCTTCACTGTCCTGCCCCAGCACGTTGTCACCCCTCAGTGCTTCCGGCCATGCCGCCTGTAAACGGGCATTGACCGATACCAACGCACTGTCTTCTTCAGCGGGGTCGTCTGCCACACCGCTGTGTGCTTGGTGTCCTGTGCATACGGTGTATCCTAGGCATGCTAATCGTTGATGCAAACGACACATGGCATCCGGTGAACTATCGAGTAACATATCGTCAGGAAAAGCAACGCGTAACGCCTCTTGTTGCTGCGCAGTCAGAGGCAAGTCCGCAATGTAATCCTGAATAGGCGTTTGAGTTAGCTTATTCATTAGCAGGTAACTGGTAGCTCCAGGTTTCAGTCAGGGGTTTATCACCGTTAGCCAGCGCCGCGCGCATCTCTATCGGTTTCTTCGCATCCTTAACTTTCAGCCGCAGTGTCAAACGCCACCCCTTGGTCACCGGGTTATAACGCACCGTATTTTCGAGCAGCTCACCATTGTCATCAACGCTAACCTGAGAAGCCAACGGCGTGTTTTCATCCAATGATGTCAGTGCTGGCCCAACAAAATCGACTAAGAAAGCGATACTGCCATCAGGCTCACGAACTAAATTCGACTGCTTCACATCCCCCGTTGAGCGCAATGTCTGTTTCACATAGGCCACTTCCTGGGAGTGTAACTTCTCTTCATCATGGGTAAAATGCAGGCGATAATTAAGATCGAGTGACTCTTTCGCATTTGGCAACACATCCGGTGTCCAGAAAGCCACGATATTATCGTTTGTCTCATCAGCAGTTGGGATCTCCACCAATTCCACTTTACCTTTCCCCCACTCGCCCCGAGGTTCAACCCACGCGCTTGGGCGCAGGTCATAGCGATCATCCAAATCCTCATATTGAGAGAATTCACGCCCACGTTGCAATAAACCAAAACCTTTTGGATTTTCAACGATATAGACACTAACAGAGAGATGTTTAGGGTTATTCAGTGGCCGCCAGACCCATTCGCCATTACCGGCATGAATAGAAAGGCCATTAGAATCATGTAATGCCGGACGGTAATTCAATACCGTAGACGGTTGATGGGGACCGAACAAAAACATACTGGTTAATGGCGCAATCCCCAGTTTATCCACTTTGTCACGCAGGAAGACTTTAGCCTGAACATCAACGGTCGTATCACGACCCGGATAGATGACAAAACGGTAAGCACCGGTGGCGCGGGGGGAGTCCAGCAATGCATAGATCACCAAATGCTTGTCATTCGGTTTGGGCTGCTCAATCCAAAACTCACGAAAGCGCGGGAATTCCTCACCAGAAGCCAATGCGGTATCAATAGCCAACCCGCGAGCAGAAAGACCATAAACCTGGCCTTTACCAATCACACGAAAATAGCTGGCACCGAGCATACTGACGATTTCGTCTTTTTTATCAGCCTTATTAATAGGGTAAAGCACTTTGAAACCCGCGAAGCCTAACTTCTTTGTGGATTCCGAATCATGTTTAACCGAGCCGAAATCGAAATAGTCCGGGCTATAACTGATGGGCTTGACCCGAGTCGCAGTCACTTCATTGATCTGTACTGGCGTATCGAAATACATGCCCTGATGATAAAACTCTAGCTTAAAGGGCGTATCCAGCTTGCCCCAATACGGCTTATCGTGATTAAACTGAATTTGTTGATAGTCAGCAAATTTCATATCGCGAAATTGCGATGGAAGGTTACTTTTCGGGGCTTCGAAGCTTTTGCCCGCTAGTGCCTGCGCCTGCTTGGCAACATCATCTAACGAAAAAGCCTGTGCCTGAGAGGTGAATAATAACAGCAATAGCGTAGCACCCAACCATCTGGCGCAGTTCACCGGTGGTTCTTTTGATATTCTATGAACGTTTGACAATATATTAACTCGCACATCTTCCCCCTATTCGGGTGCTTAAATCACAACAGCCACATTATTGATGACTTATTCAGCAGGCCAGCAACAGTTCATCGAGGTTTCAATTAAATCCAGATTGATGTCGCCAGTACTTTTCTTAAATTGATGGCTAAGCTATAAGCCTAGCAAGTCAGACTAAAATTCGCCATGGAAAATTATTAATCCTTAGAATAGTGCTGTTTCATTGAATGGCGTATAACGTTAATAATCACCAATAATTATAAAAGCAAGATAGCTAAAAATCAGACTCATAATTCTAATAACGATAACAAATAGTGAATAAATATGAATGAAAATACGACACCACGAGAGTATTTCCCAGATGCCATCCGTGCCTATTTGATGTTACTGGGTATCCCTTTTCATCTTTCTCTTATTTACTCCAGTTACCCTTGGGCGATAAATAGTCATCACCCATCGCTGGTATTTACATTACTAAATGATTTCACTCATGCTTTTCGCATGCAGGTATTCTTTGTTATTTCTGGTTATTTCTCATTTATGCTATATCAGCGCCCTGAACGTCTTTACTGGCTTCAGGTGCTTTTAGAGCGAGTAGTCATTCCCCTACTGAGCGCCATTCCACTCATTATCTTGCCCCAGTTATTTTTACTCAAAAATTACACCCCAAAATTACAAGATTGGCATTTACTTACAATTTATCAAAAGATAAATGTTGCTATTTGGGAAGTGATTTCTCATTTGTGGTTTCTGTTAACTCTCACGTTGTTTACTGGAATCTGTTTTTACTGGTTCAAAAAAATCAAGAATAACGCACCATTAGTACCTTTCTTTATAAATGAAATTAATAACATAGGAAAAGTCTCACTATTATTGTTGTTATATGCATTAGGCTACTCCATAATACGCAGAGCGTTATTTATTCTTAATCCAGAAATATTCTTCAGTAGCGTCTTTAATTTCTTTTTCATGGAAACATTGTTTTATCTTCCCTTCTTTCTTCTCGGTGCTTACAGCTTTGTTTATCCACAACTTAAACAGTTATTTATTGTATTTTCACCTGGCGCTTTGCTGGCATCACTATTTTTATTTCTCGCTTACTACACAAACCAACACCTTAATACTGCTGATTTTTTTCCTTTGAACTGGATATGATAATCAAAACCCTGACGGGGGTCACCATGACCAATGTAGTTTACTCTCTGGGGTATCGGCTATTGAATTTCCCCTCTGCCCGCATCACTTATCTGGTTAACGCCTCACTGTTCATTTATACCCAAGTGACTTCAAGAGGCAGGTAGGCAGCAACCGAGTAACAAATGGGTCGGGGATCCATTTGAACAGCATTTATGCTGCCCGCAGGGTGAGTCTCAGGGATGAGGCTCATTAATCCCCAGGAGCTTATTTATTTTAAGGTCAACAACAAGTCAGTGACTGGGGTGAGCAAGGGCAGCTAACACCCCTGCATCTTGAAGGGCGACGGGTATATCTGGTACATCATCCTCTAACCTTAATTTATGGCGCATTCATTACACCGCAGATTGACAATAATGGACGGGGTTTCCTGTTAGGAATGATGTTCATTTGCTTGATAGCGTTCTTGCTGTATGAAATCCATTGCCGGGTTCCTTGGCTGAGATTCTTGTTTTACGGAAAGCTACAGCGAAAGGTTTCCCGATAGAATTATTCTTTTGATTAATAATATTATCGCTAACGAATATAAATATCTGCATACCGTTTGTGTTGCGAAGCGGCTACACTGTTCAACCATCATGCTGATGGCTGAATGGCTAATACCTCACTGTGTGCCCTGTTTTCAGGACAACTATTCTGTTGAGTTTTATCAGAATTTGTTTCATTTTCAGTGACAACAAAGAGGAATTGTGATGAAAAAACAAGAAGATATCGAGAATGGCCTTGCGCCTGATTCTAACGTAAACACCGAGTTTCCTACGCTATTTGCCCTGGTAAGCCGCCTTAGCGGAGCACTAGACGGCGCGATCACCGGAAAAGATCGTAGCGTCTTGGTTAATGAGCTCTCACAGTTTTCCGTCGATAACCTTCCTGAACAGGAAAAAATGTTGACGGCAGAAATCTTGAGACGAACGCTGGCAACCCTCAAACGCGACTAGCGTTATCCCCCAACGCTCACCCTTGATTCCCCTCTGGGAAATGAAAGGTGAGCGCTCTGCCAGTGCTCTTCTCACCTATCTCTACTTAACATCATTGGCGTTTCTGCAAAGCGGCTCGCTAATAAATCCCCCATAGCTAACCTACTCAGTGATTTGAGTAAGAGTGCGGCTACAACGCCAAAGAAGGCCAATATAACGATTTAACACCTTGAATTAGGTTATATCGTCTCATCGAAACCCATAATTTTGTGTATAATAATGTGACTGTAACATTCGCCTACCCCCCACTTCTTTATATATTGCATCAGGAGAACGCCCATTTTGGACGCCATCACGATTAATAGTCTTTTTTTGGTCGGCGCAGTGCTGGTGGGAGCCAGTATTTTACTCAGTTCATTTTCATCTCGGTTAGGGATCCCTATCCTGGTTATCTTCCTCGCTATCGGTATGTTGGCCGGTACTGATGGGTTGGGCGGTATTGCTTTTGATAACTATCCGGCCGCTTATCTGGTCAGTAACCTGGCATTAGCCGTGATCCTGCTAGATGGTGGTATGCGAACGCGAGCCTCATCCTTCCGTGTTGCGCTATGGCCAGCACTCTCCCTGGCGACATTCGGGGTAATCATTACCGCCGGGCTGACCGGTTTGGTGGCCGCCTGGCTGTTCAACTTAGATATTATTCAGGGCTTATTAATCGGCGCAATTATTGGTTCAACTGATGCCGCAGCCGTATTCTCTTTATTAGGTGGAAAAGGCCTCAACGAACGTGTCAGCGCTACCCTAGAGATTGAGTCAGGCAGTAATGATCCAATGGCGGTCTTTTTGACCGTCACGCTGATCGCAATGATTGCCGCGGGTGAAACTAGCCTAAGCTGGATGTTCTTGGTGCATTTGATCCAACAGTTTGGGTTGGGCATCATAATTGGTCTGTTCGGCGGTGGGTTACTGCTGTTGTTAATCAACAGAATGGAATTGGCCAACGGCTTATACCCTTTGCTGGCCGTCAGTGGCGGGATTCTAGTGTTTGCTCTTGCGACCGCACTGAACGGCAGCGGCATTCTTGCTGTCTATCTCTGTGGATTGTTACTGGGTAACCGCCCTATTCGTAACCGTGCCGGGATATTACAAACTTTCGATGGACTTGCCTGGCTCAGCCAGATTGGCATGTTCCTGGTATTAGGGTTGCTGCTTAATCCAAGCGACCTGTTACCCATCGCCATTCCAGCTCTGCTTTTGTCACTATGGATGATTTTGTTCGCCCGGCCACTCTCTGTCTTTATTGGCCTGCTACCATTTCGTAGCTTCAATCTACGCGAGCGTGTCTTTATCTCGTGGGTTGGCTTACGCGGTGCCGTCCCGGTTATTCTGGCGGTGTTCCCAATGATGGCTGGCTTGCCCAATGCCAATCTCTTCTTCAATGTGGCCTTCTTCGTCGTGCTGGTATCATTACTTTTACAGGGTACCACCCTGTCATTTGCTGCCCGCAAAGCAAAATTAGTGGTGCCACCTACGCTGGCACCGGTTTCCCGCATTGGCTTAGATATTGATATGAACAATCAATGGGAACAGTTTATTTACCAGCTTAGTTGCGATAAATGGTGCATTGGGGCCACGTTGCGCGATTTAAAAATGCCACAAGGAACACGTATCGCCGCCCTGTTCCGTGGCAAAGATTTATTGCACCCCACCGGTAGTACCCGCTTAAAAGAAGGCGATATCTTGTGTGTTATCGGACAGGAGCATGACTTACCGGCGCTAGGTAAACTGTTCAGCCAATCACCCAACATTCAATTGGATGAGCGCTTCTTCGGTGATTTCATTCTTGATGCGGATGCTAAACTCCAAGATATCTCACAGATTTATGGTCTTAATCTGGAACCTGCCATTGATAAACAACAAACTCTGGGCCAATTTGTTTTATACCTCTTTGGTGGGGAACCCGTTATTGGTGACCAAATTGAGTGGGACGGTCTGACCTGGACAATTGCCGAAATGGAATCAGATCGTGTCAGCCGGGTTGGGGTTAAAATCGTCACCGATAAAGCTTAATCTATTTATTCACTGACGCGGTTTTCACGGTCAGTGAATAAGTTTCAAGCTGCTTTATGCCTCAATTCGCTTTATTATTTAATTCCATTTTATCGCTTAATCCGAATGAGAGAGCGGCTCTAGCAACTCTCTCTACGTCGATTTGATTTTATTCACCAAAACAATCCCGACGCAGACCAAGGCCAACGCGATGGCGTTTTTCCATTCCAAAATACTCTCATGCAGGAAGATAGCGGAAAGAACCGCACCAGATACCGGGATTAAAAAGTTAAACGGTGCCACCATACCGACACGATTATATTTAAGTAATAAGCTCCAAAGAGCGAAAGCGACCGATGACAGTAGTACCAGATATCCCAGTAGCAACAATGCTTGCCAGCCAAAATCACTGAGATGCCCACCAAATAGATAGCCCCCAAGGGTTAACACCAACCCACCGATCGCCAACTGATAGCCAGTCATCACCGTGGTATCCATCGTCTGCGAAATACGCTTACCGTAAATGCTGGCCGCTGAGAGAATAAATGCGGCTAATACTACAGACCCCTCACCGAGCAGCGAAAAATTGAAATCCATAAAATCTGAACCCACGTTGACCACCATCACACCCACAAAACCCAGTGCGCAGCCAATGATTTTATTCAACGTTAACCGGTCATTTTTATAGAGGTAATGAGCAAGCAGGACACTGAAGAATGTCCCCGTCGCATTCATGATTGAACCTTTCACTCCAGTAGTGTAAGCCAAACCTATATAAAAAAATACATACTGCACCGCCGTTTGGGTCAACCCCAAAATAGCAATTTGCTGATATTGTCCCTTTTTAAGACGCCCGATTGCCTTACCACTGGCGACCGCAAAAAGCAGCAATACCAATCCGGCTAATAAAAAACGATATCCTGCAAACACCATCTTGCTGGGAATATCATCAGGCGAAATATTGAACAATTGATAGCCGTTTTTTATTGCCGGATAAGCACTCCCCCAAAGTAGACAACAGAAGGTTGCACCGAAGAAAACGAACTTTTTATTCGTAAAAAGAGAAGGACTGCGGTCCACATGAACATCCTTTACAATCAAAAAATGAAATGATGTTTCGTTATAGCTACTTCTTACTAAAAAGTCCGGTTTGATGTCACTTTTTACTTAAAAACCCGATTACTTGGTGCTTTATCGCCTAAATACCACTCATACAAGCAAAATGTGAAAATAAAAAAGATGCATTTGAGGTTATTGACAAAGTGCCTGCAACGGAGAGAACAGGCAGATCGTAAAGACGCTGGCTTCCCTGTATAAAAATAGCCTTCCCTGGGGGCTCGAGCCGCGCCCTCCCTGGCGCGGACGCTTTACTCCTCTGCCTATCCTCACCGTTCAAGATTGAGTCATCGGGGTTTGTCAGCAGTTTTATTTTTATACCCTAAATAATTCAAGTTGCAGGAAGGCGGCAAGCGAGAGAGCCCCGATGAGCTTACTGTAGTAAGTGATTCGGGTGAATATATGCCACGAGAACCATATAAATAGAAAGTTAAAAAAAGCAATAACTCGGCATTACACTTATCTCTACATTCATCTCATCACATAAAATACGTTCAACGTTTGTACTAACAACCTAACATCGTGGATATAAAGGTATATTGACTGTTGTTAGCAGAGGCATGTATACAATACTGAAACGCTCTGGGTGGGGTATTACAGTACTTAATCAAGAGGAATCGGAGAGGAATAAATTTATCTATCTTTTACACTTGAGCATTGACAATAATAGCCAACAGCAGTTGATCAGGAAAATGCAACGAGGGCCAGTATTACTAAATAGGTTTGATCAATTGTAACTCAATGCCAAGTCTTATTGCATGTTTGGCATTGAGAACACCTAATTTCCTAACAATGTTACCAATATGAAATTTCACTGTGCTTTTTTTAATGCCTAAAATTATAGCAACTTCAGAGTAGGTTTTGCCTACACTGGCCCAGTACAGAATTTCATTCTCCCGAGGAGAGAAAATTTCTCTTTTATTTTCTTTTTTATTTAATTCATTGTTTTCATGATAATTCTTATTATATAGGTTGAGCATTTTATCATGAATTAAGATAAGTAACATTTGTATTTTTTCTTTGTTCACCTCGATGCTTTCATCGAAAAAAATACTATCATCATCGCCACTTGAAACATTCAAGGTCGCCATATTATTGTTATTATCATGAAGAACGAAGGTATAGCCATTAACAATATTATATTCTCTGGCGAGGTTGAACACGGCTGAGTCGGTTGATTTTATATTGATGACTGAATTGTCATCCCATGCAAATGGCGCAACTTTGCCTTTGGCGGTCAAAATCACAGGGTCGATCAGATGATAACTATTCTTCTTGTATTTTTTTACCCAGTCTAGCGGGTAGTTCGATATAATTGCTGGATGCAACGGTAATTTTTTGTTCATTAGTAAATAAGAGTAGCGGATATTACCATAGGCTTTTATCCTGCGTTGGATATAGTTTTTTATATCTTCATTAATACTTTCATTATCAAAATAATTAATTATCATAGCAGACCAAATTTACTTTACGCCTACATGCACCATACATTTTTCACACATTATTTTCAATAAAAATCAATATATAAAAAACCGTGATCATTGCATCATATTCAAATTATTAACATTGTTAAAAAATAAAACCTAGACTAAAGGATAGCACTGAGAACTAGACTTAAATAGAGCTACTATTATAGCCCTATGTTAACTAAAATATTTCTGCTTTAAAGAATGAGTACTTAATATAATAGAACTAATATTTTAGCTTATTGTTGCTGAAAAAGTTAGTCTGCTGTGAATATATTTTAGCCAACGCCAGGGGACTTTCCCGTCCCCAAACGAATCTATAAACCCCACCATCTGGGTGCATTTACATCCAGATGGTGGCGATGCTTACCCCCAGCCTCTCTCCTCGGCGCTCACACTTGGTGCACTTAATCTGCTGGTACGGATTAGCACACAAGAACGGCACGTTGGCTAATGGGGAAAGGCCGTGAGGACGGAGCCATGGTCATCGTGTGTTCCGCTACAGTGCATAAATACTTTGGCCCGAACATAACGTCGGTTGACGAAGAATGTTTTGAATTAGAGCGTAACTACACCCCGTGCGATGTCATTAATGATTACACCGCTGGCAAGCGGATCGCGCGGGAAGTTCGCCCGCCAAGCGGTATTTTTGCCCCATAAAATAACGGATATAAGTGATTCTTTAACTATTGGCCAGTGCAACATAAAATCAATACGTTAACACTGGCCAAAAAGAATCAAAACCAAGGGATCGTTGCGTTAACGCTTAGGCCATAAGCGCTGAACTCACCGGTAGTGGCTGACGTCTGCAAAGTACCTTGCTCGATAAACAATAGAAAATACTGTTCACTGGAACGGCTTTTTAAACGCAGAAAAGGCAAATTACAGCGCTTATCATGGCTATCCGGAATACGTAACCTGGCTTGCTCCTCGGTTAACCACCCTTTGCTAACCGAGCGGCGACGTAACCGTTGAGCACTGCTTTTTACCTGCACACGCCTGATGGTCCGGTGCTTCACGTCGGCAGGCACTGCCAAGATCTCACTGCATTCACAGTAATCCTGTAAACCTTTCAGCCACCCGGCGGACTGCAACTCAAGTAAATCGCCGCGGCTACCATGGAGACGTAATTGGCTCCCCAGTGTCTTGCCTGCAGTGGGAAAACTGACGCCTACCCGCCCCGGAATTGTCGCCACCAGTGCGCGGTGTAATTTGGCAAACAAGGCTTCCAATAACGTCTGAGCGCTAAATTCAGGATCAGGAAGCACTCGTATATCAAGATAATGATCCATGCCCCCTCCTTTATTCGCCTTTCTCACCAAAGACACCACCACGGATCAAGGTTGCCATCACATAATGTTGCTGTTCGACCGCCGGTACCGTGCCTTTTGTCACCCAGTTGTCCAATAAGGTGTAGAAATCCATTTTTTGTTTTGGCTGCCGATAGGCTTTACCCCGGCTGGTCACCGAGCCATAGGGTTCAACGGCAATTGGCCCCAAAGCCAACTCAGTGGCATCTGGATACCAATCATCAATGGTACGTAACGCATTACCCACTTTCTGTGAATGCAGGGCCGCAATACCATCAATCTGATATAACACTTTGCTTTTCTTACTGTTGCTGTCCAGCACCAATTCCTGAGACGGGAACACTTCCTGCCCGTTGCCTAAACGAACAAAAGCATCAACGGTGAAAAAGGCAAAACCGTTGCCCGCTAAACCTTGTTCTATTTCTTGTGCCAGCGCAGTCAGTTCCTTGCTGGGTTGGCTAAATTGACGCAAGCTAAATTCATTGCTATCAAATTGATAACTCTTCGTTTGGCTGGTGATACACACTTTAATATCTTCAGCCCCGACCCGGTTGCGCCACAAGAAACGGCCATTAGCCAGATTCTCAGCATAGCGCGCCGCCAGCACACTAAAACTCTGCTCACTGATATAGCCATTAATAACACTGGCCAGTTCAGCCTGATATTCCTGATCATTACACACTGATGGCGTAGCGAGGTTGCCCAGCACCCGCAGTGTAAAACTCATTTTCAGGGTGTCAGTATCAAACGGCAGTGCGGCCACATCCACACGTTGTAAGTTTGCTTTTTGGATCTCTGCATCCAGTTTTGCCGGATCAGATGCCAGGGCATTTTTCAACCGGTTGGAGATGGTGCCCCGCACCGCTTTTTCTTTAATGATGATAGGCTGCCAGTTGTCGGTTTGCCCCCAGTTACCGGCATACATCATGGCGTCGGAATTGGATAACTTACGTTCAAATGCCAGTACAGAAGCGGTTTTAATCGTTGCTTTAGCCATTTTTAGATCCTTTAAAATTATTCTTCATCATTTAATAGATAGGTATCAACCGATGCCGGGAGTGCACAGCGACAGAGGTAGTTATCGCCTTCCTGGTGATAGCCCCAGAGCAATTGACGCAGATCCTTTATGCGGTGCAACCCGCGCCACTCACCGATGCCATAAAGGGATTCAACAAAGCGGAACGGCGTATGCGGGTCACGGGTTTTATCCACTTCACCCGGCGCATACAGCGGTGAAATGGCACGATAACCAGTGACAATGGGGACCAAATACCCTGTTTTTGGCTTACCAACATAACCCCACGGTGCAGGAGCACCGCTTTCCACCGGCGTATCGCTCTGCGGGGGAATGGCTTGTATTTTGAGCGCAGAGAAATCGAGCCAGGCATCCAGCATTTCTGCCTGTGGATTGGTTTGTCTTAGCTGGTTAAGATGTTCAGCCAACAATTCAGAGCGGTCCAGTAACGCAAAACCTGGCAGTAAGCGGCACAATAATCTGCGTGTGGCGGCCTCGGTTTCGGGATAATTAATGACTTTAACTCTGCGAATGTTGGTGATAGTGCCCCCGGCTAAACGCTGAGTCAGGCACAGTGACGCCAGATGATTTTCCAGCGCGTTAGCACCGTCATCCCCATTAGCAATCGTGCCATCACATTCAATCACTAGAGACACCGTCATATGCATACGGCCCTCTTCATTAAAGGCGGCGGTTTTGGCCTCTTTAGTGAGTGGATTCCGCGTTAGCGAGAAAACATAATCGCGTCCGGAGGAATAGGCATGAACTTGCTGTTGGTGGCAGATAACGGCACAACCCCGTAGTGTTAAACCGTGACTGGATTGCAATTTACGTGACAACGCGTGGCTATAGCCCAGAAAATGGGTGATCGCAGGGAAACCATAAGTTAACCCCGCGATGGCATTGGCGTTCTCAACGCGCACCTGATGTAAAACAATCAGTGAGCTCATGACCATGTCTCCAGGCTACCTTGTTCAAATTCACGTAGCCGCTGCTTAAATAAGCTTGACCACTCCCGCTGTTCAACATAACTAAAGACCAGTTCATCATGCTGTAACCAACGATTTAACCAGTAACCGAAGTCTTGGCTGACCTCTTGTTTCCAATCCCCCTTCTCACGTTCAAGCTTAAATACGGGATCATCCATAGCACGGTTCGGGTCAAGCCAGAGTTGCTGTGAACGTTTTAACTTACAATCTTTACCGTCACTCCAGCCATTGGTACCGTCCAGATTTTGAATTTCAGCCACATAGTTAAACAGAATATCAATGATTTCATCGCTGCAGGCCAAACGAACGGCGCGGATGTCCATCGTATTGCTCAGGGGTTTGACACCCAGCAAATATTGCTGCATTTGCCACAGGTTATTGCGGGCCAGTACAGTAAATTCACTGCGATCATGAAAAATAGATCTATATTTTATTGGCGGTTTCTGAATATTTTTCCAAGGCGGTGCGCCACAGGGCAGTAACCAAACTTTTCCACCACGGACGCTGTTTAGGTAAGAGATATTTTGGGGCTTGGTACCGCCAATATTTTGCACCGCAGTTTTGAGGTAAATCACCCTAGCCTCTGAGTGCCATTTCCCTGTTTTATGGGCAACCTTGGCCTCTTTCGATTGGTCACTGAAACGAGCTTCGGCAATACGTTGATGCATGGCCTGCGCCAGTGATGAAGAGAAAAGTGGACTTAACAAGTGGTATTGATCTGGCCCCACCGGGAAATAAAATTGCTTGGCCAGTTTATGTGACGTGAATTTCTCATTATTCAAAATGCTTTTAAATTTTGTAGTCCACTCTTCAACTAACTCTTCATCATTTGAGAATAGTTTCAGTACTGAATTATCACCTTGCTCTAAACACTTTATTAATGAGCCGCCTTCACATTCACTCTGTAATAGCTTTACAAGATCAAATACGGCTGCATTACCAATAACATCACTGGCTTGTTCAGCGAGGTCTACGCTGGAGAAATAATCCTTTTTCTTACTTTGTAACTCAATATTCAAAATACCACTACTTTTTGAATCACTATGAGTGTATTTAGGTGCATGAGTTGCTAACTTTATTTGTCCGGCACGGTTAGCCGCATCGGTTAACCAATTGCGCACCTCATAACGGGCTATCAACTCCTGCCGTTGTTGGGCAATCTCTTGCTGGGCCAGTGCAATATCTTCCGCCTGAGTTAACCCTGCCAGCCTTTTCTCTGCCTCTTTATCAAAAGCCTCAAGCTTTGGCTGCTCGCGGCTTTTGATATAAGAGACAATAAACGCCGCTAATCCATTCTCTTCCATAACACCTCACATATATACCCGCCATACTTCAAGCTGCGTGTGCGCTGGGCTACGCTCAAAAACCCGAATCACTTACTACAATAGGCTCATCGGGATTCTCTCGCTTGCTGCCTTCCTGCAACTCGAATTATTTAGGGTATAATCCATTAAAACTGTCAATCGAGTGCGCCAAACACCCCTAATAGCGGATGATAATGCCACCTCTCGCCATCTTTTTTGGGCAGCAGGCGGACCTCACCAAATTGCCGGCTAACCTCGTTTAATTCCTTATTTAATGACTCTGCCAACCACTGATAAATCCGCAGACAATCGGTGTCTATCCATGCACTGTTTCCTGCTGCCAGTGTCAGTTCAACGTCCTGAAACCCGTCACTGACTTTCCACTCAATCTGGTCGCTATCAAGACGTTTAAACACCGGTTTATCCGCTTCATCGTCAATCCACAGATTACGCTGTTCATCAGGGCTGGATTGTCGGAAAGGGGTGCACCGTTGCTGCTCCCCACTCCAGGTCGCCTGTTTACGCCACCATAATGCGGCATAATACTTCAACGGCTCGGTGCTACCCTGCAATATCAACCTCAAGCTAAGATGTTCTAAATCAACAAAATTATCTCGAGGTTCGAGTTTGGTTCTTTCTTGAATACGGCTGATGGCATTAATCACTTTATATTGTGAGGGTAAGAGCAGCTTATCCAGATCGTGGGTGTTCAGCCGACAACGGGTGGTCTCAAAACCAGGTTGGCAATAAACGGGGATCGCCGGATCTCTTTGAGTCAGTGCCTTAAAATTCTTTTGCAGAATATGCATATTCGCCACCGGCGGCGCGACTTGCCGGTGCCGTTGTACACGCCCTGCCAACTGGATAAACGAGCGCATAGAGCTGGGTTCGGCTAGCGCCCAATCGTAGTCATGGTCCCTACCCACTTCAACCACCGAGGTGGCAAGCACCACAAATAGGTGATGCTGCTCTGGATGGTGCTGTAGTGCATGTTCAATTTCGGCTATCTGCCAAAGTGCATTAGGCTGATAGCGAGTTAACGTCACATCCAACCGCCGTTCAATAGCAGAACGCACCGCTAGCGGATGCTGACTATGATAGACACAGTAATGAATACGGTAATTTTCTGGCGCGGCCATCGCGTATAAGCGCTGGGCAATCGCCACCAGCGGATTAATATTAGCCATCCTGACCACACCCACTGAAACGGTTTTCTCAGAAGGGTGAGTTTGATGATGTGCCTGATGTAAGCGCAGCATAGAATCGCGCATCACCGCCGCCATAGCATCTAGCACCGAGCCTTTCTTCACACTGGCAGAGCTGACCGGTATTAACTCGGCTCTGCGCAGCACCTCTGCCGTAGACAGTTTCCCCACTCGGCGAGTGATAAAATCGCCATGATGTTGGATAAAATCTGTTGACTGCTGGATATCTTGCTGTGCAACGCCATGTTCATCAAACCAGGCACAGCAAATATTAACCGGCGTATCCGGTTGCCCGCAGGCTTGTTGATAATCAGCCCGCCCCGCACGATAAGCATTGAACAACGCTTGTACTAATGCTGGCGGCAATGTGGCTGACGAAAGCAGAACGCGGGAACCTAACATGCCTGCCCAATTCACCAAGCGGCATAGCGCGGGCAAGTCATTGCGATCAAAATCATCCGGTTCATCCAATACTAAATCGGAGGTTAGCAAACGCAGCATTGGGGCTATCTGCTTGCCACCCCGCAGGCTCTCGGTGGCAGGTATCAGGTGGTCAATGGTGCAGACCAGTACCGGCGCACAGAGCAAACGCTTTAATCTATCGTTATTACTTAACCAAGTGCTCAGACGCCCATCATCCAAACTGCCGTCATAACTGACATACTGATGCTCAGAAAAAAACTTATCCGCCGACTGACTACCAGTTCCGCGAGGTTCCAGTTTATCGTTATTTAATTGATATAATTGCAAGACCGATTGAGAACCAATCAAGACGGCCAAATCGTCCTTTTGTAAGGTTAACTTCTGCTGCAATGCGGTACCGGTCTGCAAGGTTAAGGTGCGTAGGCCCAAAGCAACAGAAAAGCGGCATCCCTGTTTTTCATCAGCCAGACCATACATTATCCGGGCATTAGCAAAGGTTTTACCGCACCCCGTTGAGGCCATATTGACGCCGAAAAAACCTTGCTGCTGAGAACGCTCGCGCAGCGTGACAGCCAGATCAAAGGCTTGATCTTGCCAACGATACTTTTCCTGAACCGAGCGTTGTTTAAATCCTTTATGGCGAGTGATCGACGGTAAGGTTTTGCGGATATGTGGCAAACTGCGGCCAAGCAGCAGCGCGTTCTGCCCCACACCAATATTATGTTCATCCAGCCGCTGCTTCATTTCAATCGTTTTACTATGGGCATTCACACCCCTCATTTTACTGTGGGTATTTGCAAATACTTGATAGTTTTTATCCTGCCAGCTTGGGGTGGCCGGTAATGAAGAATAATGATGATCGGCCAGCATTAACGCCAGACGCGCCATATGGCTGGTAAAACGCTGGTCCAAGTGACCATGATTAACCAATGACGGTTGCCGCAAAGCGCGTTTGGCAAACTTTTGTGCCTTTTTACACCATTCGGCACTTTGTAGTGGCGTACCATGCGGGAAACTCCATACATCCAGCTTATCTTTTTCGCGCCAGTCACCGCTGTCCATATTGGTCGAATTCCATACCGGCATAAGCTGCTGGTGCAACCAATCATCTATTTCTTCTACTTTAGGTGGCCTATGATAATCCTTGGAGGGATACACGGGTAAGCGATGGTGTGAAAGGATCAACCACGCGATAGTCTTGGCAAAAGGAGGTAATGCAGCGAGGGGGTTGTTATAGTCGTCTAGCCCATCTTTAACCAAATTGGACATTAAAGTGGTTTCGTCAGCGGGATTAATTTGGCTTAAAGCTGTGAGCCATTGAATATCATTTTTCTGTTCAACAAAAGCTTGGAATAAACGTAATGAAACCCACTCATGCCGATAGGGTTGATATGTTTTCCCCTGCCCTTGCAACCCTTGTTGAAATAATATATTGGCCTTACCAAAATCATGAAATAACCCAGCGATGCCGGCCAGCAGTGCAATGGTCTCCACACTGTGCCAACTGTTTTCATCCTGACTACGTAAGATATCCCGTTGCGTAGTATTGGTTGGCACGGTTCCCTGCGCATTAAAGCGCCTTAAATTCCCAACAATCCATAACAACTCGCTTTGGTTATTACTTTTGACCCAATGGCAGGCCACCGCACTATTACGCCGCGCCGTTCTACGCAATAATTTACGTAATGTATTTAGCCCTTCCTGCGTTATTGCCGTCTGCCATGTCCGATCACCTTTACGTTCAGCAAACTGATCCAAAATACGGCGGGTTTCATCAAGCGCCCGTTTGTGGCATTGGGATATCAGTAAAATATTCATCGCGGAACCTGGCTACATAACGCTGCCGTTTCTTTTATTCCATCAATCATCACATCCAGCGCTTCTGTTCGTTGAAACCCGCTAATGCAGCGCTGACGAAATTCTTGTTCCTCTTCTCCCTGCATGGCGACAATAAATGCCTGCGGTAATACCAGCGCATCTTTAATTAAATCGGCCACATCAAAAACCAAACCTCCACGCCGGGTCTTACCGTGTAAAACAGACAGACCATGGGGTAAGCCAATAACCCATGTCGCCGTCGCGGCTAAGCCATAAGCGAGGTAATTCCCATGGTCGAGAAAACGATTAGCCAGATCGATGCCCCCACCGCGTTTAGCGCGGGTGAAATCGCCGTAATTCACTGTATTAGCAGCCAGTTTATAGAGTGCCTTTGTTAATACCGCTTCCTGAACCATAAGGTCATTACTGGTGAGACAATTCGCTAAATTTTGCTCAAAACGGCTGAGGATAAATAATAATTGATCGTGATTAACCGGAAAAAGAGATTCGCGCTGTATGTGGCTGCTAAGCCAATGTTGTTGAATTTGGGCGATCCTGATGCGCTGGAAAGCCACAGCTGCTGCCAGTCTTTTTTCATCATCGAACCAGAAACTGACCCAATCGTGCAGATACTCGGTTGGCCGGTATTCGCTTTGTGCAGTGAGCCACGAGACATTGACCTCTACGTCATTAGCCGCAAAAAGCGGTGTCCCACCCCCGCCACAAAAACCGACTAAGACCCCTGCTCGGGCAAACTCACGCATAGCTGCCTGAGTCACCGATGTCCCGGTTCCCAGCATAATCACGGTGGTGTTCGCTATGGGGATATTCCAGTAAAGAGATTGTTTACCTTCATCGGTGACATATTCAACTCGCCCCCCATTAACCAATACGCGGCAATATTCTAAATAGTAAATATTGGATCGTTTTGAATGCAGGATCGTTTTCAAATCAGAGGAATGAATAGCATTTTCCATGGAAATAAAACTCCTTAGAGGGATATCCACCGCGCTATTTTTCCGTTAGCGCTTTATTTAGGTACCAAGTGGATATTATTCCAAAAAATAACTCTCTCTATACTCAGAATAATTCGAGTTGCAAGAAGGCGGCAACTGAGTAAATCCCCAAGAGCTTACACCAGTAAGTTACTGGGAGGACGAAAGCAGCCAACACATATGCAGCTTGAAGTATGACGGGTATATATTGATATGCCACCTGCTATTTACCTTACTCTAATACTCATAAAGTCAGTAATAAAAGATGCCATTATCCCTGTTGTCAGTTACAAAATGCGCTTCCGCTCGCAATTTTGATCCCCAAATAGCATCAGAGCATGGTCCAGGATTTGATTGTTGCCTGTGCGGCAGTGAACTTACGCGGGAGATATTGACTAGCAGGTAGATTTTTCTAAGCTGCCTGTGCGGCAGTGAACGCATGAGTGTCGTGCTCTAGTGGCTCGAAGCTTTTCTAAGCTGCCTGTGCGGCAGTGAACATATCCGTAGCGAGTCGCACGTACTCTGTGACTTTCTAAGCTGCCTGTGCGGCAGTGAACTCTGATAATATTCGAAAATTAGGCGCTATGATTTTCTAAGCTGCCTGTGCGGCAGTGAACACTGCTTTCATTGTCATCTTATTAATCTCTCTTTTCTAAGCTGCCTGTGCGGCAGTGAACTTCATATATTGTACTGATGCCTTAATCTCATTATTTCTAAGCTGCCTGTGCGGCAGTGAACTTAATGGATGTTGGAAATATGAATCCTAATAATTTCTAAGCTGCCTGTGCGGCAGTGAACTTTACGATGCGACTTGACTAAAATGACAATTATTTCTAAGCTGCCTGTGCGGCAGTGAACAGTAAGATAATACGATAACATCCTGTTTGTAAAATAATTCTTTCGCTAATAGGGAAAAAACCCTTTTTTTAGACCACCGGTAACTACAATGAAAAATCAATGAGTTAGCAGTAGCTAAAAAAATAGGGTCAGAACATAACTCATAATAAAACCACAGTACAATCCCACAAACCATGTCATAAACCACAGCATATAAATATGTCTCCCCCTTTGCTGGGCAACAATCGAACAAAGATACAGAACCACAATGTAAAAAAGGGTAAACAGGTGCCCCCCCTGCGCCCATAGCCTTTAGGCTAAGGCCTTTTCGTCAGATTGATGTTTTAAAGGAGCAATGATGCAACAAAGAATAAGCCAGTGGCTGGAAAGATTGGGGATGGAGTTCTCCGATGTGATGTCATTGACGATGGTGATTGGGCTAATCTTATTGATTTCTGTGGTGATCCACCTGGTGCTACACCGTGTAGTTCTGGCCACCCTCCAGCGCCGCGGGCAGCAATCGCAACGCATCTGGCAACAGGCCATCACAAAACACAAACTGTTTCAACGCGTAGCGCTACTGCTGCAAGGGATCATCATCAATCTCCAGGCCGTACTGTGGTTACAAAATGGCAGCCAGACGCAGGCTGTTATCGTTACCGCCGCGCAGGTGTGGATTATGGCCTTCGCCCTGCTGGCTCTGTTTTCTTTACTTGATACCTTGCTAGCCCTGCTCCGCCAGAGTTCAGTTGCTCATCAATTACCCCTGCGCGGTATCTTCCAAGGGCTGAAACTGGTGGCTGCGATATTTATCGGCATCATGATCGTTTCGCTGTTGATGGGCCGATCACCCCTGTTGCTACTCAGCGGCTTAGGGGCCATGACGGCAGTGCTGATGTTGGTATTCAAAGACCCAATTCTTGGTCTGGTGGCAGGTATTCAGCTCTCTGCTAACGATATGCTAAAAATTGGCGATTGGCTGGAGATGCCAAAATACGGGGCTGATGGCGCAGTGACAGATATTGGCCTGACTACAGTAAAAGTAAGAAATTGGGATAACACCGTCACGACCATCCCAACTTATGCGCTTATTTCCGATTCCTTCAAGAACTGGCGTTCAATGTCGGAATCCGGTGGTCGGCGTATTAAACGCGGCATCAATATTGATACCACCAGCGTACATTTTCTATCAGAACAGGAGCAACAGCGCCTAACCCTCAATCCGCTGTTACAACACTACCTCAGTGAAAAATCGCAGGAACTGAACCAATATAATCAGCAGATAGCCCTCGACCTCAGTTCACCACTCAACGGCCGTCGCCTGACTAACATCGGAACGTTGCGCGCTTATCTGGTGGCTTATCTGCGGGCGCATCCGGGGATCCATCAGTCGATGACATTAATGGTGCGTCAACTTGCCCCAACACCCGAGGGCTTGCCGCTAGAGGTCTACGCTTTTACCAACACCACGATATGGGCAGAATACGAAGGTATTCAGGCAGATATTTTTGACCACATCTTTGCCGTGGTGAGTGAGTTTGATCTGCGAATCCACCAAACACCAAGCGGTAACGATATGCGCAGTATGCTTGCCAAAGTCTAACGACATCATTTTTACTGGTAATTATCCTCAGCTAATTGCCAGTAAATGTCCCCTAACGAGTACGATGAAAGCCTGTATCACCTTGTTCTACTGAACTCACAATACCATTGACGATACGCTGTTCTTCTATAATTATCTATCCCAAATTTAAGACGGCAGATGGCATTGCTATAACTTTCTGCTTGAGTCACGCGTGAAGTAGACTTGCTGAGAGATAATGAAGATAAAAATGGCGATAAATATAAATAGAATATGGCTGGTGTAATAATGGTGCTCTGAAATATAAAAATAATTCAGAGCACCGGGGCTGCTATTTACAGGATGATGCAGTTATTACTGCTTGATATTCCGCTTTTCAAGCGCCGATTCCAACATGCGCTTGGCATCAGGGATAGATTCAATCAACTGAAGAGTGAGTAACGCTTCAATCGTGGATTCTGCTCCCGAGTTTTTATTCACGGTAGTGGCCGAATCAATACCGTCAAATGCAATCCCAGTTACGGGGTAATACATTTGAGC
The DNA here is from genome assembly GCF_001053095.1 of Yersinia similis. Classification (GTDB taxonomy): domain Bacteria; phylum Pseudomonadota; class Gammaproteobacteria; order Enterobacterales; family Enterobacteriaceae; genus Yersinia; species Yersinia similis. The sequence continues at coordinate 36,299 of NZ_CGBP01000036.1, forward strand.
CTGTGCCGGATTATTTTTAAAGAACCACAGTGATAAATCAACAGCGCGCTCCAGATAAACGGCGTCACGTGAAATCTCCCAAGCTTTGATATTGGCGAAGACCATCGGGCGGATGATATAAGCAATCTGGGAAAATTTCTTTTGTTCAATTAGTGTGACTTTTTCACCCTGCTGACGGACGGTAAACTCGTTTAACAGCCCATTACTGATCAACCAAGGATGGAAATGATCCAGCTCGTTAAAGGCAGCTTTAATCATATCCCGATCGCCCAGCCTGTTACCCGCAACCAGCAAAGCATAAGCCTGGCTGTTACCATAACCGTGCCACAGGTTCTGCCAGCTTAAAAAGGCCCCATTCACCGGTGAAGACGTATCCTTAACCTGCATCAGCATGATGCCAGCCGCCAGTGAACGCATCATCTTTTCAATTTCTGGTTTTGCTTCCAGCGCCTGTGCATCGCTCAGGGCCATCAACAATACAGAGGCTTGGTCACCCGCGGTATGAGGCAGCCATTCTGGCACCGCCACTCCCTCTTTTTCGCCACGAGTCTGTTTGAAATTAAAGTCTTTATAAATAACATCGATGGTGGCGAAAATAGTCTCGCGGGTTCTTTGCGCCAACGCGTTATCGGTTTTCACCAGCGTAGGATAAGCCTGAGTCAGCGCCCATAATGCACGCCATGTCCACCAATTTGGCTCCGCCACACTGGTTTTATACTCTTTATTAATGGAATGGTCTGGGTAGATAAAATTATAGAAGTAACCATTATCTGCCCGTTGATACAGAATAAATTCGACCAGCGATTTTATTTTTTCTAAATCTGCCGCTGAGCCTGTTGCCTGGTATTGACGTTGATAAAAAATTGCCGCGCGAGCGACATCATCAATGGCGGATACGCCTTCGATGGGATCTTTAACCCAGCGGTAATCTGGAAATTCGCTATAGATATGAATCAGACCCAGTTCTGTTTTGTTCGCCACCGTGACCTTTTGATATAAGGCATCCAGATGCTCAGCATTAACCAGCTTCGCAGAGGAAGAAAATGATGTTAAACCAATGATACAAACCAGGGTATTTAGTAGTTTCATATTATTTCTCTTATTCTAAGTTAGTTATTTATAGCCGCTTAAAAAATATAATTAATTCCTAACTTGCCAAAGTGCGTGGTGGTATCACTGTAGCTTTTATTGTCGCGTACACCACGATCCCAGAATTTTTTGTCATGTTCTACTCGGTAGAAATATTCGGCAACCAAATAGACTCTATCGGCGATAGGATAGCTATAGTTAAAAATATATTTTTGAGCTTTCGAGGTTTCTCTATAACCATCTTGCCCGCCGATACGTCTTAACTGTGGTTCCATTTTAAACAGGAAATTATTTTTACCCATGTTCCAGGCAACCCAAGGGCGAAGTTCCTGTTCCAAGACGTTTGCTGTTTTGGTGCCATTATGATTAAAGTCCTGGCCTTCTTTACGAAACACTTCGATACCGGCGTGTACATTATCGGCGACCCGATAGTTTACATTAACAAGTGCTTCGTAGAACTGGAACCGTCCATTATCTGCACCACGGGCATCTTTATCTTCTACCAGCATTTTTACATCAGTGTTCACACTTAAGCGATCTGATACCTGGTAGCGGTAATAGGGCCGGAAACCATAACCATCGCCGCCAATATTGTTATCGCCGCCTGTCGTGCGGTTTTTTTCGTAGCCTGTTTTACCTAAATAGATCCCTTCGAACATAAACCAGTGCTTGTCGATACTTTTGGACCAGGCGGGACGGATTTCCATTTCTACCATGCGGAAATCAACTTTATGATTGCTCTCATTACGTGAGTCGCTGGTAAACCGCACCTGCTTGAGTAAAAAACCGGTATTCCAGCCAGTATCGCCAAAATTGACGCGCCCATCAGCAAAGACAATTTCATGCACTGGCCGAGAGTTGGTACTGCGCCCCTCATTGCGGAAATGTTCTATTTTATATTCTGCTAACCAGTTGCCATGAAAATAGGCTTTTTCATCCTTCGGGATGCGCACAATCCCTATATTATCATCGCTGAGTTCTACAATAGCCTCTATCGTCTCACCGCCGTCTTTTACTATTCTGATTTTGTCACCGGCAAAAAAAGTCCGGTTCTCAACGTTATTGGCGTTTACCACATTCGGGGAATTATCCGCTTGGGCAACAGAACAGATACCTGCCATCAGAAACAGGGATAAATATTTTTTATGTTTCATATGCATTCCATGTAAGTAGGTGGTATTCCCAATCGATAAATAATGGGAACTCCACCCAATCTAATTGATATTAGGTTTTTTCTATAAATCGAGTTAAAAACGCAATTCAGATTTCCTGGTAATTAAAATCCACTAAAAGGATCTTCAATATCAATCCAGTGCGCTTCCGCATCGCTGGCACCAACATATAATCGCCAGCCGTTGTTAGGTAATACAATTAAGCCACCCGGAAAAATAACATCCACTAAGTCCGGGCGTTTAGCTGCACCGGGTAGCAGATTATCTCTGGCTGCAATAATTTTTATTGGCGTATAGTTTCTGGTGTCCGGGTTAAAGATAAATACGCCCGGATAGTAGTGCCTCCTTCCATGTTGATCGAAACAGGCAATATGGGAAAGTAACCCAATGGTGCCATCGCAGAGTAAATGCGTTTCGTTGACGCCGCCCCATTCTTCAGAATTAAACTGCTGCTCAAATAGTTCGGCGCTGGTGATAGTTTCTGGCGTTAGCGCCTCCAGGTTGTTTATTTCAACATACCCGATAGTGCCTCTGCCGCCTATTTTACCTTGTGGTCGAGTAAATACCCCGATGCGCCCCTGCTGAATATGGCACAAACGGATATCTTTCATCCCCGGTGGGCCGGAAGCGAAACGAGTTAATGAGTGAATATCTCGCCCACGGAAAAATACGGTGTGCCAGATGAGTTGCCCTGGGTTATCAGGGTGTGGATTAATTTCAACCCCGCCAAAAATAAGCTCATCCTCAATCCAGGTGAAAAAAGGATCCTGTAATTGAAACGTCGGTGCATTTTCAACTGGCGTCCATTTCCCTTGCTGTTCACTGAAAAACACAATAGTCGAATGCTCGGAGTCTCTCGCTTCAACACGTCCGGCAATCACAACCTGCCCGGCAGAGGTAAATGGCGCGGTGATGTTATAAACATCCTTGTCACCTACCCCTGTGAATTCGAGCCGACCGGTAGAAAAGGTGTTGTGAGCCGTCCGTTTCTGGTAATCGGCGAACAATTGGGCAACGTTGGCTGGTGGGGTATGTCTCATCATAGAAGCCTTATTTTTTATACCGTAATTACACCGACAGGTGCTGCCACAGTTGAGCCAGCGGCATTTCAGCCAGGCACATACATTCGTCCGCCGCACCGTAATAGACCCGTAGGCTATCGTTCTCAATGAGCGCGCCGCAGGTAAAGACGACATTACCAAAAAAGCCGTGAAGCTCATAAGGAGCCTGCGGTTGGAGCAACGGTACCTGCGATTTAGCAAGGATTTTAGTCGGCTGTTCCAGGTCTAGCAGCAGCGCACCGAGAGAATAGCGTTGGGTCGCATCTACCCCATGGTAAATTTGCAGCCACCCTTTTTCTGTTTTCAGCATTTGCGCCCCGCCCCCCAGTTTCAAGGCATCCCAAGGGTCTTGCGATGTCCCCAGTAAATGCCGGTGATCTCCCCAATGCAGCAGATCCATGGAGCTGGCCAGCCAAATTTCGGGTTTACCGAAGTGTTTAGGTGCCGGGCGGTGCAACGTCATGTATTTACCGTTGATTTTTTCCGGGAACAGACACGCATCACGATTATCAGGGCAGAAAATAAGCCCCAAACGCTTAACGTCGGTGAAATCCTGGGTAACCGCCAGCGCAGTGCAAATGCCCTTCTCTGAAACTGCGGAATAGTTAATATAGTAAGCGCCGTCGATCTGAGTAATGCGAGCATCCTCACAACCAAAAGCTTCGTCACCGTTGGCCGGGAAGATAAAGGGTTTATCGTCAACGACGAAAGTAACACCGTCATGACTTCTTGCCACACGAAGATGGGAGAGCGACGTCAGGTACACGATCGATGGATCTGCAATATCGCTGATCAGCCGAGGATCGCTAAAATCGTAGGCCGGGTCGCCGTGCTTAAATACCCGCGTGGTAACCTGCCAGTGCCCGGAAATTTCCATAAGCAAAGGCACGACGGTAATACCCTCACTTTCAGGGATAACGCTCTCCGCGATACGAATCAACATAATAGTCTCATCGCCCAGTTTGGTGATGCCCGCATTAAAGGCGCATTCAACCTTAAATCCCGGATGGCTTGGCGTAATATCCTGGGGTGTGATTAACGGGTTGCCGGAATACCTAATCATTATGGTCCTCTATATAAATAGCAATATCGTGGTGAGTCATTTCACCGTGTTTTCGAGTATCAAATAAAAGCGTTTCACGTCACCATTTCATGTCAGTCATCGCATCAGTCCCCTACTTTAATGATAGGGACATGCCCTGCATGAAATATTTACGGAATAAAATAAACAGTACGACGATCGGGATGGTCTGAATTACTGCACCGGCGATCACTGGCCCAACATAAACGCCATAGGACTTACTGAATGTAGCCAGTAATACCGAGAGCGGCATTTTACTTTCATCCTGGATAACAATCAGCGGCCATAAGAAGTTGTCCCATGTGCCGACAAAGGTAAACAATGCCACGATGGCGATAATTGCTTTATTCAGCGGCATCATCAGGTAAATCATAATTTGCCACAGACTAGCATTATCAATTTTAGCCGCATGAATATAATCATTAGGTGTCCCCTGAAAGCTTTGTGAAATCATAAAGATCCCCCAAGAACTCATGAGGAAAGGGACAATCATGGCGCTATAACTGTTTAATAACCCCAGTTCTCTGACTAAAACGAATTGCGGGATGATAAACATCGAAGCAGGAAAAACCATTTGTAAAAACAGTAAATTCCTAAACAGAGACTGGCCTTTAAATTGCATTTTTGCCAGCGCAAATCCAATAAACATAGAGCTAAGGGTAACGGCTACCGTCACTACCGTTGAAATAAAGAGTGAGTTAAATAGCGTCTTTAAAAAAGGTTTTTCCACCCGGCCACTGTTTTCAAACAAAAAACGGTAATTATCGAGTGAGTAAGCGCTACCAAACAGCCCGGTAGTATAAACATCGGCAGACTGTTTAAAGGAAGAAAGCACCATCCAGATATAGGGATAGAGCCACGAGAGCGCCAGAGAAAACATAACCAGATGGATAATTAAACTGTTGATGTTTTTTTTCATTTAAACAATCTCTACCTTTCTTTCCAGCAATTTTCTGACACCCAAGATAATTCCAAAGCTGATGAGTGCGATAAAAATTGACATGGTCGCTGCCCAACTGGGCTGCATCTTCATAAACGCGGTTTCATACATCACGATCATTGGCGTGGTGGTGCTATTAAGCGGCCCGCCGCCAGTAATCAGATATGGCTCAGTAAAAATAGCGAAGGAAACCGTAATGGCTAAAACCAGCACCATAATTAATTGCGGGTTGATCATCGGTAACGTGATATGGAACAAACGCTTAATGGTGCGGGTATTATCTAATTCCGCCGCTGAATAAATTTCTTTAGGAATGCTGTTTAACCCGGAAAAGAGAATCAGCCCATAGTACCCGACAAACTTCCATGTAACGACCAAAGCGATAGATAACATGGCGAAGTCCGGGCTGGTTAACCAAGGCAGCGTAAATCCAAACCAATCATATAAGAAGGTATTCAGCGGCCCATTCTGACTAAATATCTTCGAGAACACGATGGAATAGGCCACGCCGGATGAGACGTTGGCCAGTAAAAAACTTAATGCAACAAAGGTCCTGCCATATTTTAATTTCTGTAAACCAAATGCGAACAGAAATGAAGAGATAAATACAATAGGTAAGTAATACATTAAAAAACGCATCACGTTCAGCATCGATTTCCAAAACAAAGGATCTTGCATCACCAAAATAAAATTATTCAGGCCATTGAACGTAGGAATACCAACAAAACGCCACTCAGTTAGCGATAAAACTGCGAGCCAAATAAAAGGATAAAACCAGAATATGCTGGTATATCCCAGATAGGAGGCAGCTAATACGCTGCCTACATGTTTATCTTTAAGCTTTAAAAAAGTCATAATGAAAGGCCACCTGGCTCACTTTGATGCATAAAACAAGAAATTAACTCATGCTTACTGCTAGGATTCCAAAATATTAGGACTTTAAAATCCTAGCGTTTTAAAATCTTAGGGCTTTAAAATCGCATTCACTTCTTTTATTGACTGTCGTAGCGCTTCATCAGGCGTTGCGGTATTAAACGCAGTCTTCTCAATCATTTGTGTCATGCTGCGTTGGATTTCCACTGTTTCACCACTGGAAACCGGAGGTATCGCTACATTGACATATTCAGCGTAGGCCGCTGCATACGGGTGTTCCTGATAGTATTCTGCAAAGAAAGGATTGGTGAGCAAATCTGCCCTAGCAGGTGGCATACCGGTCAGTTCCATCCAGCGCTTATCGAATTTTGGCTGGCTGAATACCCACTGGATAAACTCCCACGCCTCGGGTTTAACCTTTGAATGGCTAAACAGCACCAGCCCTTTGCCATCGGCGAAAGTATGTGGTTTATCTTGCTGATCTTTAACCAGCATCGGCCCTATTTTTATGTGCTTTAAAATTTCCGGATATTGCTGCTGGTAGCGGCTAATATCCCAAGGGCCGCGTACTGCACCCAATACTTTACCGGTGACTAATGGATCATCCTGGCCAAAATCGTAAAGGGTCCATTTTTTTGAAAAAAGTGTATGCATAAAGTCCAGAACGTCACGACCAGCCTGGTTATCATAGCTGGCTTGCTGGTTGGCGATATAAGGCTTACCGCCACTTTGGGCATAATAGAGGGCAATAAAATCAAACCAGCGATCCCACCAGTTACGGCCAGAAGTGGCTTGTATAGCATAACGTTTATCTGGGATGGTGTATTTTTCGGAGAGCGCGTAAACCTCGTCATACGTTTTCGGAACCTCACTAAAACCCTGCTCTTTTAACAGATCGCCACGCCACCAGAAGAGTACCGGGTTCATATAAATCGGCAGGATGTAGTTTTTCCCGTTATAGCGCCAATTCTCCATAATATCCGTCATCTGACGACGACTAATTAAGTTTTCATAGCCATCCAGCGTCGAGAGATCAACAACCTGCCCTAAGTCAGCAAGCTGAGAGCCAAAGCCGGTAAAAATATTTTCTGAGATATCAGGTGCGCGGTCAGAAGCAATCGCATTCATTATCGCTTCTTCAGAGCTGCCCGCTGCCGGGATCGTTGAAAATACGACTTTCTTTTTATCCGGTTGTTTATTCCACTCCCCAACCACTTCGCTCCAGAATGCCTCTTGGACATTGTTCGGCGCTATCCAAAGCGTGATGTCCTGTTTTTCATTTTTAGCCGATGCCGCATCATTGTCACAGCCAGTAAACACAACACAACTGGAGGCAATTGCCAATGAAATCAGGGTGTTCTTCATTTTTTCTAACATTATTCTATTCCCAGAGCCGTTGTTGAAAGAAAAGGCTGGAAGACCAATTTTAACGTTAAAATAAAATAGCAGCGTAATTTCGATAATGATGTGAAGTATTTCACATCTCATCATTTTATGTTTAACGTTAAAATCGTGACGTTTGTTCAAATTTTAACGTTAAAATTAAGATAACATGCTATTCCTGAACGGTGAGGTTTGATCATTTCACAAGACGGAGGGGGGTATAATACAGGCAGTTTGTTTAGTTCTTCTTCCCGGAGCTTTTAAGATGACCACTGGTAAAAAAAGAGAAACACTTAAAACAATCGCTGAAACGCTAAACGTAACGCATACAACGGTCTCGAATGTGTTTAATCGGCCGGAGAAAGTCTCGCCTGAATTGCGAGAGAAGATTTTAGCCTATGCCGAATCCATAAATTATCATGGTCCTGCAGGTGCCGGGCGCTTTCTGCGTACCGGAAAATGTGGAACGCTTGGGGTCATCTTTAATGACAACCTCAGTTATGTTTTCTCTGATCGCCATGATATTGCGCTGATGCGCGGTATTGCCGAAGAGTGTGAAAAAAATGGTATTAACATTGCGCTGATGCCATTAAAAACGAATAACGCGCTAAAAAAACGAATGATGGGTGCACTGGTAGATGGTTATATTTTAAATGCGACCTATAACAATGACGAAGTGGTCCAGGCGGCGTTGACCAGTGGGTTGCCGGTCATTACCACCGATATCAAACTCCAGAATTTCACCTGTGTTTCGATAGATGACGGGGCTGCTATGCAGGCTATTTGCCACCACTTGTTGGCAGCCGGGCATAAGAAATTCGGTATTGTCTCTTTCCCTGTGAAAAGGCTCCCCGGCGAGCTAACATCACTGGCTGAATTCTCCACTGACTATGATAACGGTGTGGCTTTCGGGCGGATTAGCGCCTGTATAACAGCGCTGGCTGAAGCCGGGATTGATTTGCACACCAGTTATGTCGCGGAACAACCGCACAGTGAAACCGGGGGCGAAAAAGCGGCCAAAGCGCTGCTGGCAAAGGAACCGGGCATTTCGGCTATTATTTGTTTATCTGACCGTTTTGCATTCGGCGTTTATCAATTTTGTCAGGACCACAATATTCCCGTGCCAGGCCAAATTGCCATTACCGGGTTTGACGATATTGATATTCAGGATCCGCCGGTTGGTTTAACCACCATCCGCCAACCTACTGTTTTAAAAGGCCGTGAAGCCGCAAGGGCCCTTATTTCAGGCCAATTAGCCAATGATATATCTTTAGATTTTGAACTTGTCGTCCGTGATTCAGCATAATCAGATTGGAAAGGAAATGGAAAAATTAACCTGTTTTAAAGCTTACGATATTCGGGGAAAACTGGGCTCGGAGTTAAACGAAGAGATAGCCTATCGGATCGGACGCGCCTATTGCCAGTGGCTAAAACCAGCCAAAGTCGTGGTGGGTGGGGATGCACGGGCAACCAGTGCCGAGTTAAAAAACGCCCTGGCAAAAGGGTTAATGGATGGCGGTGCGGATGTCATTGATATCGGCATGGTGGGTACTGAAGAAGTCTATTTCGCCACCCGCTTTTACGGTGTCGATGGCGGGATTCAGGTGACGGCTAGCCATAATCCGATTGACTATAACGGGATGAAGTTAGTTAAAAAAGATGCCCAACCTATTAGCGGTGATAACGGGCTGTATGAAATTCAGCGGCTGGCACAGGATAATCATTTTGCACCACCTGGCGTTAGGGGCCAGCTTGAAACCCAGTTGGTCCGCGAACACTATGTCGAGCACTTATTAAGCTATATCGATCTGAATGCATTACTACCAATGAAAATTGTGGTTAATGCTGGCAACGGCGCTGCTGGCCCCACTCTTGATGCACTGGAAGCTGCACTGGCAAAACGTAAGGTGCCAATCAGTTTTATTAAAATCAACCATCAGCCAGATAGCAGTTTTCCTAACGGGATCCCAAACCCGATGTTGCCAGAAAATCAGGGGTCAACTCGGCAAGCAGTCTGTGAGCATCAGGCAGATTTAGGTATTGCCTGGGATGGGGATTTTGACCGTTGTTTCTTCTTCGATCACCTTGGGAATTTTATTGAAGGTTATTACATTGTGGGGCTGCTGGCAGAAAAATTCCTGCTCACCAACAATATTGGCAAAGCAACTCATAATGCCGACAAAATAATTCACGACCCTAGGTTAACGTGGAATACGATAGATATCGTACAGACACTTAATGGTACAGCAATCGAATCTAAAACCGGCCATGCCTTTATTAAAGATGCCATGCGCCACCATGATGCCGTCTATGGCGGGGAGATGAGCGCTCATCACTATTTCCGAGAATTCGGCTACTGCGATAGCGGTATGATCCCTTGGCTGTTAGTGATCGAATTACTGTCGAAAAAAACCACATCGCTGTTTTCATTAATTGAATCCCGCAAGGCGAAATTCCCGGTATCGGGCGAACTTAATTTCACTGTTAGCGATCCAAAAACCAAAATCCAGCAGATAAAACAGTTTTACGCTGATAGTGCCATTCACGTGACTGGAATTGATGGCCTTAGTATGGAGTTTGAACACTGGCGCTTTAATTTACGCTCATCGAATACTGAGCCACTTGTGCGTTTAAATATTGAAACTCGTGGTGATATAACACTTCTGGAGCAGAAAACAGCGCAATTAACTCAATTTCTTTATCCAAAGTAATTAAATTTTCAAATAACCTTTCGTTAAAAACTAATAAAATCAACCTCGCGTTTATTACTGAACGCGAGGGTAAATAGCAGCATATTGTTGGAGCTTATAATGGCTAGCGTTTCTCTCGCAAATGTCGTGAAGTACTATGGGAAAATTAAAACGATTGATAACGTCAATCTTGAAGTGGCGTCGCGGGAATTTATTGTCTTAGTTGGCCCTTCTGGCTGCGGAAAATCTACGTTATTAAGAATGATTGCAGGGCTGGAGGAAGTTAACAGCGGTGAAATTAAAATAGAAGATAAAGATGTCACCCAAACTAATGCGGGGGCACGCGGTGTATCGATGGTATTTCAATCCTATGCGCTTTATCCCCATATGACCGTGCGAGAAAACTTAGCATTTGGTCTCAAAAACATCAAAATTCCGAAGCAAGAAATTGCAGACAGAATAGCTAATGCGTCAAGTATCCTGCAACTGGATAATTATCTTGAGCGCCTGCCGCAGCATTTATCCGGCGGCCAACGCCAGCGCGTCGCTATTGGTCGATCTATTGTCAGTTGCTCCAAAGTATTTTTATTTGATGAACCTTTATCTAACCTTGATGCTGCGCTGCGTATTCAGATGCGACAAGAGATAGGCAAGCTGCATGAGCGCTTAGGCAAAACTACAATATACGTCACCCATGACCAAACGGAAGCCATGACATTGGCGGATCGGATAGTGATTTTAAACCAAGGAAGAATAGAACAAATCGGGACCCCGGAAGAGGTTTATAACCATCCAGCCAATCTTTTTGTCGCCGGATTTATCGGCGCTCCTAAAATAAATCTATTTAACGCAGTTTATGAGCAGGCTGGCTACGTTAATATTAATGGACTCCGCTTTTTTATTCCGCGATTGGTGAAATTGAATTTGGCAATGGGAGCCGCACTGACTTTGGCTATCCGTCCTGAACACTTCTCCTTAACCAACAGTACCGAATTGAGTCTGGCAGTGAAAACAGACATTACCGAAATGCACGGAGATTCCACGGTGGTGCTATTTAGCTCAACAGAGCACGGTACGCTACAAATGAAAGTCCCCTATCAACTGAAACTTTCCGTTGGTGAAGATGTTACTATTGGCGCTTCCTGTAAACATATTTTAGTCTTTGATGAGCACGGTCAGGCAATACACGGCGAGTTATAGCAGGTTTAGGCGTGTGTCATTCCTGTATATTTCCGGAATGACACTCAGATTGTATTGCATCTTGTAAAGCATCATTCAAAAACACCCTATTTATAAACCACATTCCCACTCGTATCCGGCTACCATCAGTATTACTGGCACCATTTCTCGCCACTTTTATCTGGTGTCACCAACGCTGTTCCCTTGTTTTGATCGGGCGCAGGATTTATCAGCTTACCCCCAGTGGGATCATCAACTGGATTAGGGAATACAGTCATTATCAGGTTGATTATCTATCAAACGTTATTGATAACAAGGAGGCTTTGGCTGAATCGCTGTAGGTATTCCAGAGTTCTTCTGTGCTGTTAAATGCGATGATAACTCCTCTGTCCATAAAGGAAGTTATTAGCATGACATTATGAATATCTGTATCTATTGCCTTAGAGGTAAAATTAAGCAGCCATGCCTTTTGGCCCTTATCTACAATTACACTCTCTGCCGCTGGTTGGTAGTTGCGCATCGCATGTAACAACAAGTCTTTATAACCATCTAATTGTTCAATCTTAAGTGGTAATATGCCCGCGCTCATAGCTAAGTTTACCGTCCCTTGCTCATTGGTAAAAACCACTTGAGGGCGATTATCTGAAGGGTATTTATATTTTTTCATCGTCTCATCCATACGAAGAAAACCTTTAGGAATATTGAGAGATATACCCTGTTCAGGAATCTGCTGGCGTTCCATAAGTATCTGAGCTTGGGCTTGGATTGAAAAGACAAGACCAATCGCGACACTAAATATCCCCTTAAGTACTTTTTTCATAGATTTGTAGTCCAAGATAAATAGGCTTATTTAATGGCAATTATGATGCAACAAAGTATCTAAGGGAAATGAAACGACTCAGACTGATCTACCCCACCATCATTGCCAGCATAACAAGATGATCAAGATCGTCTTCCGATATCTTGTCTGCGATCTCTTTGGCGACAATACCCGTAATACCCGCTTTAACACCGATCTCCAGAACTTGCTTCGCTATCAGACTTCGGCAGGGTGCAGCGATACCACATCCCTTCAGAACCAGACCCAGCGTATTATTCTCTACCGCATTGGTTCATTACCGGCCTCACCATCAGCACGCACGACGTCAGTAATAGGCTCATTGCGGAAAAAGGCCATAGAGACGACCATCCAGATGACCATATCGCCAGGCAAACAGCGGCGACGAACAGTGGCATGTTCGGAAAGCGTCAAACAGTGTTGTATCCACTCAGCGGGCAGATGCTCTGCGAAAAGTTGCGCAGAGGGGTGTGGCATAAGGGGGTGATCACTAAAATCAAGCAGGTCGTTGAGAAATGGCATAACAAAGATCCCGCCCCAAAGGCTGGGATCTTATTCAAGAACCAAAATTGCTTATTAAATAATAATTAATTCAAATATGAATTTCTTCTGTAGTAATAAGGATTGGTTGAATATAAGACTCTAATTCATTCTCCATCAACCACTCTGCACTATCCCTTTTAGCGTGAAATTTTATTTTTGGCAAAAAGGTTTCATCGTCTAATGCAATGATTACATTTAACGCTGAGCTTCTAAATGACCGCCACTTTTTTATCAATTCATTAGAGAAAACAATGGAATATGCAAGATGTGAATTATCTACATAGTCCTCCATATGAAAAGAATTCACAAAACACTCATACGCAATTTCATCATCAAAATTTGAGCGATGCACGGACGTACAATAATCCAGCAATCGCTTGGATAAAAAGCTACCGTGTTCTTCTATAAAACCTAACTCTATTATTTCATTAAGTTTTTTTGATAAATTTAAATCAACAAAATCATCAGATGTTAATTTGGCAAGTTGTATGTCCATTAGACTATTAGTTAGCAAATTACTGTTCTCCCAAATAATTAGACATGCCTTTCTCTATAGCTTTTTTAAAAGCTGGATTTTTCAGCTGGATATTTACACTTTTTGGAGCGTCAGGAAAACTTTGAGTTATCTTTCTCTTTATCAAAGATAGGGGAAAGGGCATTGTTGGCCTGCTCCACGTCACGGCTCAGGTCATCAACATTCTGCTGCTGGTTATCCGTGTC
>NZ_CGBP01000037.1 GCF_001053095.1 Yersinia similis
AACAACCCGGTCACCGGTCAAACGGTCGCCTTTACCAGCACCCTCGGAACGCTGGACAATGTGACTGAGCAGGCCAGTGGCCTCTATACCGCGATCCTGACGGCCGGGACCCTAACTGGAACGGCTTCTCTGAGCGTCAATGTAGACGGTAATAATCTGGGCACCACACCAGCAACGATTAATGTCATTCCTGCTCCTGTTGATCTAACGGTATTAACTGATAACGCAAGGAAAAACATTGGTCAGGCTATTAGCTTAACGGTGATCGCTAAATACAAAAGTACTGATGTTGTAGCACCAAATGTAAAAATGACTTTTGAGCAAGTTGCAGTCGTCAATCGTCAAAATAGTCCTGTCAGCAGTAGTGGTGTAGTACAGATCGCCGATGCTAATTATGACGCCTTTACAGGAATGACAGATGCCAATGGCCAATTAACAGTATCAGTAACGGATCCTAATGGTATTGGTGTGCAAACAACCCTTAGGGCTAAAGCGGAAAGCGGTGATATGGAAAATACTAATGTCACCTTCAATGTCATAACCAGCCCAGATAGTGCTCAGGCAAGTATGTGGGGTAATATGGCAGAAACGTTGACTGCTTCAGGCGTTACGTTCAAACGCCCATACTTGGCAGCAGAGAAACCAGGCACAATAGGCACCAATGTTGAAAACAATGAGACTTGGGCCATGTTTAACCAAAGTCAAGCTGTAGCCATGTGTACCGTGCCGAGTAGTTCTCAACTGGTAAGTCTGTATAATCTTTATCCTTTGAATCAGATACAGACTGTTGCAGGATGGCCAACTATGCAAGTTTACCGTTCATCAACTTCAGCAGTAATAGGGCAGCATTTCTATGTATATATGAATACAGGGAACTATGCTTATAACTCTATCGGTAATGGAGATGTGGATGGAAACTACAATGTAAGCTGTTCTCTATAATGATAAAAATGGGTCGTCTATTATGCGCCGTAACTAGAGCAATCTTTCAGAAAAAGAAAGAAGCCAGTGGGGCGCAGTTGGAAGATGGACGAGACCTATATCCAGGTTTAGCCTGACCTTTACGCAACGCGCGCATCACCTCTATACCCTTGATTGTGGCATAAGCGGTCTTTATGGATTTGAAGCCTAACATCGGATTAATTATCCGCTTCAGCTTACCGTGGTCGCATTCAATCACGTTGCTAAGATGATGCTCAACACCAAGTGGACACTTGCCCTCACGCTTCAGCAGCGCCAGTGCTCTACCATATTTACAGGATCAGCGAACAGCCCAAAGGATTATCTCGCTTTGAAAATGTCGGCCATGGAAAGGGTTCATATGCTGCTCCTTCTGCAAAAAGAGAGCTCAGTTTATCACCACTGCCTATTTGCAACAGTGCCATCAATAGCAGGCCGCACATGCGCATTTTTTTGGGACGGTTCACCGGATTAATCGGCGCTGCCGGGTGAGTCAGTAAGAGTAAGAGGGCCAGCAAGGCTGACCCTTTTATTAACCTTATTGCCAAACTCATTAGCTATGTTTATCAAAAACAGCGATTACGGAATGAGCGTCCAAAGCGTGTGGTAGTCTTTACTCCCCGGTGCCCAGTCCGGGTCATAGGCTGTATGGGAAGATATGCATACCCAATCTTTACTAAAATTACTGACTTTATCGCCAACGTTATAGGTTGCGCCAAGTTCCCAGGCAGGGTGAATACTGCCATTACCACCACCATCACCACCACCATCAGATTTGGCATGGGTTGTAACAGAATGGACATTACTCGGTACGGATAAACGGCCTTGAGTATCCTGTGCTGCGACAAAATAACGGTAGGTGGTATCAGGTGACAATCCGGTCTCTTGGAACGTGTATTGTGGTACCAGAACTTCCGCAATTTTTTCCCCTTCCCGATAGACCAGATAGCTTTTCAGCCCAGTCGAACTCGTCGAGGTTCCCCACATCAACTCCAGACTGTTCTCGGTTACGTTCATGCTATGTAAGCTTTTAGGGGCAGAAGGCGGTGCGTTGTCACTGTTCTCAGCCAGTGTTTCTACCAACAGAGGCGTGCTGAGAGAGGAGGCGATGCCCGTTGTATCGATCGTGCTTACCGTATAGATATATTTGGTACCGGCTTTCAGGTTTGAATCAATCCAGTTCAATGTAGTTGTTTGCGCCAGGAAGACGCCATCGCGATAAATCTGGTAATGAGCGACATCAGAAACGGAGGCATTCCAGGCAAGTGATACTGAATTTTTGGTGATGCTAGTCGCACGTAGGTTTGCAGGTGGCAGAGGTTGATCACTACCACCTTCCCCCACGAAGTCCAGATCAATCACATGATAAAAAGCATTGCCGGTATCAGCGACGTCCCAGACCGCCAGCAAGACATGATAACCACTGCGCTGCGGCAGTATTAGCTCATGTATTGTTGGGTCTATGGGCATTAATGCAAACCCTGCATTTACCGACCAGTGAGGTTTTTCATTCAGTTGAACCATATAAAACGGCTCTTTTTCAAACTGAGCTCGGCTAAGAGGAAGATTAGGATTCCAATCAGACCGTGTCATAAAATAGCTCCAGCGACGGGTTTTATGTTCCTTTCCATAACCCCATGATATTTCTAATACATCCCCGGCTAGCACATCATGTTTTTGCCAGTGGGTACCGGGTTCATCCAAAAATTGCCCAGTTTCTTCGCCAGCACTGGCGATTTTGCCATCTAATGGAGGTAAATTATTAGGCTGATCATCAGGTGCAAAGGGGTCCGAAAGGCCCTCGGCTGTTTCAGGGAAAAATTTACCGGACTCGCGTTGGTTAAGGGCACCTTCATCAATTTCATGTGCTAGCCAGGCAAAATAGGCACGTGAAGCGGGAGAAAACACGTGGCCATGAAATGAAGAGATACCATTACTTTTGTTGCGGCTGATAATATTGGGCGTTCTGTATTTCATCATATATTCCTTAATAATATTAATTATTTCAGTGGAATTCTTTAGGGTACCGAACCCGCTAAATTTAGCGCTGTACGGCGAGCTGCCATAATGTGGTGGCTTGATCCGGTGACCAGAATGGGTTTGAGGTGTGTTGCATGACGCAAATATAGTTTTCTGCGTTATGCCGTACCGAATCATTATCGTTGTACCATTGGTCTTTCTCCCAGACTGAAAGACTGGTCGTTAACGTCGTTGCCGTTACCACCGTACTGAAATCAGAAATTTGCCCTTTTGAGTCGGTAGCGCTCACTTTATAGATATATTGTTTATTGGGTTCTAGCCCGGTATCGGTAAAGGTGGTATTCGCCGAGGTCCCTACTTTATTGCCATCACGGAAAATGGAGTAATAGCTGATAGAATTGACATTAAGCGTATGCTGCCAAGATAATTCAAGGCTGTTCGCCGCCTTTGAGGTTTGAATAAGGTTGTAGGGGGCCAATGGGAGATTATTATTACTGCTGCCATCATCATTATTAGCCAGAGAGGCGTAGCGTGTTTTAAACTCCCAATTATAACTTTTCCCTTGGACATCTTTACCGTTGTCCCAGTCGATTGACCAAGTCATCAGGCCCCGAATGGATAAACCTGCGGCATCCAGTCTGGCGAAGGCGTTATGCACATCTTTTTTATCAATGACATAGCCATTATCTGCGGCGTCATTATTTGCCGGTAACCCCATAACAAGTTTATTTGCTGGGATCTTTATATAAGTACGGGTTCCTAACACCAGACTTTCAGTCAGAAAGTAAAGAAAGTCTTCTTTTCGGGTATCATCGTTTTGACGTAGGGTCATTGGTGGGGTAATTTCGTCAACCCAAACACCAGCACCATTCTGATTATAATATTGTGGTGCAATAAAGTCATAATATCCCTCTAATGCTTCAATATAAGGAACGAATTCTCCCCCTATATTTAAATGAGGGAATTCAGGTGCCATACTAATAATAAAGTGTTGACCTAAATTAGCGTAATAGTCTTTTACTGTTTTTAATGCCCGAGGGATCACCGTCGAGTTTTCTTTACTACTAATTGCAGTCTGTTCTAAATCGATATCTAAACCATCAAAACCATAGACATCAACTAATCGTTTAATCTCTGCGACAAAGGCCGCCTCGTCTTGGGATGTTAATGAGATCTCTGCATCAGCGCCCCCTAAGGAAATCAGTACTGAGCGGCCCTCACTATGCAGTTTATCCACTTGTGTGCGAAACTGCTCATCCGATCCGATGTATGGTCTAAATGTTGGGATACCGCTTCCCTTCATAAAGGCGACGGCAATAACATTGAACTCTTTAGGAATATCGGCCAACGGTATATTGGTAGACTGCCCATATTTATAGCCATTTGCCGGATAGGATGTCCAATTATGCCAGAACCCCATGAATATTTTTTTATCTTTAATATCGACTCTTTGAACCGGTGATTTTTTTGAATTTTTTTTGGACATAATTATTTCCTCATTATCATCAGTAATGCGTTGAGTGTATGTCGTTTAATCCTTACCATGATGGCCCTCGCCAGTTTTTTAACGTAAACCTCAGAGCATGAAAATACTATTTTCATAAAATATATTTAGGTGAAATAAATATTTTCATAACTGATGTGACACAGTAATAAATATGATTAATCGACAAGAATGATATTTGTCCTTAACGGGATAAAGTGCAATTTCATTTTTGGGGGTGCTGGATGTCAATAAACAACATCCATACTGACAAGGCCTGATTTCATATGGTTCTGTTGAATGAATAGAGAAGGTGATAAGTGACTTCCTTGTTCCATGTTTTGCGGACCAGGCCAGATAACAACGAAAGTGTGGAGATGTAGAGATGTAGAGATGTAAGAGGATGTAAGGGGATAGAGGTGCAGCACAAGTCCCCTCTTAGATTCACTTTGCGGGCAGCATAAATATTGTTTAAATCGGTTTTCGACCAATTTGTCTCTCGCTTACCGCCTTCCTGCACTCGAATTATTTAGGGCGTATAAACGGTATTATTAGATGTTATCGTGACAAAGTAAGAAAATTCCCACAAATAATTAGCACTATTCATATTTAATATGTAGGTCAAATCAGAGGGCGTAAATGTTATTTCTGATATTATGACTTTAACACTATTATATTTGTAACCTCAGTGTAGCACTTATGGTTAATATTCTGGGTGTTTCTGTTGCCAAGATAATTCCTAATGGTCATATGGTCTGGTTTTTTGTGTTTTATCAGAATTAATGCGCATATGTAAAGTCTCTTTACGCTCTAAATGCCCACTTAATCATGCTTTACCAGCGGAAAGAATCGCGTATACTTCTTCACATGGTCGAGAGGGGCTGAATTAATAAGTCGCTAAGTAGGGAGTCATTAATATCCCGAAATCTCTCCTTTAATAATGAGCGGTGTTAACTCATCACTTATTAACCGAATATGGCAGCCTGTTTTATCGATTTGATTTTCCCATAAGGAATGGATGTCCTTATTATCGGTTGAAATGGCTGTAATGATAATTTCATCTTTTAATTTCATTATAATAAGCAGCAAGACGATCCCGCAGATGAAATATTCAGCGCTAATGACGTCTTCTGTATTAATGAAAAAATCCAAATTAAATTAAGGTTATATAATGTCTAACTTCAAGAAAAGTGTATTAGTTGCTGCTGTATTGTCTCTTTCTGCCTTCGCTGCTAATGCTGCTGACCAAGGTAAGGGTAAAGTGACTTTTACCGGGTCTATCATTGAAGCACCTTGTTCAATTACTTCCGAAGCAGCTGATCAGGTTGTTGAACTGGGTCAGATTTCTACTGCATCACTGGCTAACATGGGCTCTTCTGAACCACGTAGCTTCAGCATTGGTCTGGAGAAATGTGATGTTGCTACCATGAAGAGTGTGTCCATCACCTTTGATGGTACACCAGATGGTGTGGATGCTGAGATGTTGAAACTGATTGGTTTGGCTGATGGTGCAGGCATTGTGATCACCGATGAAGCGGGTGCGACAATTAAACGTGGTACGGCTTCGGTGAGCAAGACCCTGGATCAGGGCAGTAACAGCCTGAAATTCTCTGCTTACCTGAAAGGCACCAGTGCAGAGGAAGGTAGTGTGGTCCCCGGCGAATTCAGCAGCGTAGCTAACTTTACTCTCGCCTATAATTAATCATAGGCTTTAAAACCTCAAATTTTAAAAAAGCATGTGGAGAAATGCCACATGCTTTTTTTATGCTATAACAAATAATCTTAAGGTTTATTAATCTTATATTTTTCATGAAGTTAATCTGATTCAATTTTTATGAATGGATATAGTCATATCTAAAATCACGGTAACGTCACTATGTCGTAATTTTTATTTTTTGAAGCAGGGGAAATCATCACACATAACATGATGATTTTTAGCTATTCTTACAACATATCCATTTGCTGTTATTACGGGCATATTTTTCTGGTGAGTAACTGAATGAGAATAATTAAAAAAATTCCTATAGCAATGACTACATCATTGATAATGCTCAGTGGAACAGCCAGTGCTATTGATTTTAATACTGATGCAATGGATGCCAACGACAAACAGAATATTGATCTTTCTCATTTTACGAACGTTGGCTATATCATGCCGGGTGAGTATCGGTTGGAGATCAATGTCAATAATCACCGTATTCCTGAGCAAGTGATCGCTTTTTATACCCGTGACGATGAACCGGATAGCAGTGAGGTGTGCCTACCGAAAGCAGTGATGGAACAGTTTGGTCTGAAGCCTGATGTGCTGCAAAAGATCACATTCTGGCATGAGGGGCAATGCGCAGATTTACGTGAGCTGGCGGGATTAACCACGGAGGTTGATTTAGCGACCAGCACGTTAGCTATCAATGTCCCGCAAGCCTGGATGGAATACAGTGACAGCAATTGGGTGCCGTCTTCCCACTGGGATGAGGGGATCCCCGGATTTCTGTTGGATTACAACTTGAACTCGCTGTTTAGTAAACCGAAAGAGAGTGGTTCCACCCGGAATATCAGTCTCAACGGTACGTCGGGTCTGAATGCGGGCCCCTGGCGGTTACGGGGCGATTATCAAGGGAACTACAGCCATAGCAGTGGCGAGCAGAACTCGTCTACCAGTACATTTGACTGGAGCCGGATCTATATGTACCGGGCGATCAAATCACTGGCAGCCACCTTGAGTGTTGGTGAAAACTATTTCGCCTCCAGCCTTTTCGATACGTTCCGTTATGCCGGTGCGAGTTTGTCCAGCGATGAACGTATGTTGCCACCTAATCTACGCGGTTATGCCCCTGAAGTTAGCGGGATAGCCAGGACCAACGCCAAAGTGACGGTCTCCCAGCAGGGGCGCATACTGTATCAAACCACTGTGGCCTCCGGCCCTTTTCGTATTCAGGAGCTGAGTGATTCGGTTTCCGGGCGGCTGGATGTCAGCGTGGAGGAGCAGGATGGTACGGTACAAACTTTTCAGGTGGATACTGCCGCAGTTCCTTATCTGACCCGCCCTGGTGCAATCCGCTATAAAACGTCGGTGGGCCAGCCCTCGACTCTGAATCATGGGACTGAAGGCCCGGTATTTGCCAGTGGCGAATTCTCTTGGGGGGTCAGTAATAGCTGGTCACTGTTTGGCGGGGCCATTGGCTCGGGTGATTACAATGCCGTGTCGGTTGGGGTTGGCCGTGATTTATATGCATTTGGCGCAATTTCAACGGATATCACCCAAACCCGTGCGTCGGGTCTTCCCAATCAAGATACGCAGAGCGGAAAATCGTTGCGCGTCAGGTATGCCAAGCGTTTTGATGAGCTGAACAGCGACATCTCGTTTGCGGGGTACCGCTTTTTTGAACGTGAATTCATGTCGATGAATCAGTATCTCAACACCCGTTATTTCGATAATGACCTTGGGCGTAACAAGGAAATGTATACGGTGACAGCGAGTAAAAATTTTCCTGATATCCAGACCAATATCAATTTTTCATACAGTTACCAGAATTATTGGGATCAGCCCACGTCCAACAGCTACAGCGCGACGGTCAGCCACGCTTTTGATGCTTTTTCTCTCAAAGATATGACAGTCAACCTTTCTGCCAGCCGTAGCAAAAATAACGGCGTGAATGATGATGTGCTGTATCTGAGTTTTTCGGTTCCATTAGGCAATCAACAAACCCTCAGCTACAGCGGGCAACATAATGGTAACGGTAATAACCAGACCGTGAATTATTCTAACAGCTCGGCTATCGACAGCAGCTATCGGTTATCCGCAGGGGTTAACAACAGCAATGATAATGGGGCGCGCAGCCAGTTCAGCGGTTTTTATATTCATCGCAGCAGCGTTGCTGAAACCAGCCTTAATATCGCTTATGCGCAGGATGATTTTACCTCGACCGGGGTTTCTATGCGCGGGGGCGCGACGGTTACCGCGAAAGGTGCGGCATTACACGGCCCCGGTATGAGTGGTAGTACCCGCCTGATGGTCAATACCGATGATATTGCAGGCGTCCCGCTGGAAGAGCGGAATATTCGTTCAAACCGTTTTGGTATTGCTGTGCTGAATAATATTAACAGCTACTATCGTACAGATACGCGTATCGATATTAATCAGTTGGCTGATGATGTTGAAGTTAAGCAATCTGCGGTGGAGTTTGCCCTGACCGAAGGGGCCATTGGTTATCGCCGTTTCGCCATGATGAAAGGGGAGAAGGTACTGGCAACTATCAGCCTGACTGACAGTAGCCATCCGCCTTTTGGTAGTTTGGTCATGAGTGCCAAAGGGCAGGAACTGGGGATTGTTAGCGATGACGGTTTTACTTACCTGAGTGGAGTGGAGCCGGGAGAAACACTGAATGTACTTTGGAGTGGCGCTAAGCAGTGCCAGGTGGCGATCCCAGCAGCATTACAGCCGCAGGCGCAAATATTATTACCCTGCATATCCGTTAACTAAGATTGAGGTGATATACCATGAAGAAGCTCTCATTAATTGCGTTGACCAGCATATTGGTATTCACCAGTTATGCCGCCAATGCCGCGATTGCATTAGATCGGACGCGAATTATTTATAACGGGCAGGATAAGTCCATCAGCCTGAATATCAGCAATGAAAATAAGACACTGCCTTATTTAGCACAGGCATGGATTGAGAATGAACAACAGCAAAAAGTCACCACCCCGTTAGTGGCAACGCCGCCGGTTCAACGGGTAGAAGCGGGTAAGAAGAGCGCGGTGCGTATCTCTGCCACCCCTGAGGCGCTGAAATTGCCACAAGATCGCGAGTCACTGTTCTACTTCAATCTGCGTGAAATTCCGCCTCGCAGTGAAAAATCCAATGTCATGCAGATTGCCTTACAAACCAAAATCAAACTGTTCTACCGGCCAGAAGGGATTACCCCTGCTACGGGCCAAATCTGGCAGGAACAACTGGTTCTGCATAAAACGGCGCAAGGTTTTCGGCTAGAGAACCCCACTCCTTATTACATTACGGTCGTTGGGCTGGCGGAAAAAGGTAAGTCATCGGCTGACAGCAATTTTCAACCTCTGATGGTTGCACCCAAATCCAGTGCCGAGCTGAAATCTGCCAGTTTCACCGCCCCCGTCCTGACCTACATTAACGATTATGGTGGCCGACCAGAATTGAGTTTCAGTTGCAGCGGCAGCACTTGCCGGGCAGCTAAAGCGATTTAAACCGGTTGAAAGAGAGAACCTCAATGAAAAAAAATATATTCCTCACGTCACGCCGTGAGAGGTATAAGGCGGGACTGCTGCTGTTGCTACTCCTGTTATGTACCACCAGTAGACCGAGTTTTGCCGCACTGCAAGTTAACTCTTGTTCTCTTGCTGCATCGGGGGCCGGAGGGGAAACACCGTTTGTCATAAAAGCACTGCCAGTCACGTTGACGAATGGTTTTGTCTTAGGGAGCATGAACTTCAGTGTCGTCACGACATTCACAAAAACAGGGACGACAGTAGATTATTTATACCTCGGTGGTTGGTCGATGCTTGCTGCGGGGACGGTTATGCCCGTTTCTACCGGTGTTCCTGGGGTGAGGATGTCGGTGAGTGTCAGTGACGCTTTATTCGGGGGATATGAGTGGGGGAATACAGAGAAGGCAACTCAGCCCTTGTTTGTACCAGGGACAAAAATAACGATTGCTAATCGAGTCACGGTCCAACTCATTGTGACTGATGCCAGTATTTATCAAGGGGGAGTGATTCATTGGTTGAGTGTGGCGAGAGGTTTTGCGTTAGTTTCAGGTAATGCTCAGGTCTGGTCGACTAAAAGTGTTGCTACTGGTGGCTCACGTTGTGGTGATCTGTTGGCGTTTAATATCGGGGCAACAGATATCGTATTGCCACCTCCCACGGTGGCGACGTGTGATCTAGGGGCGACCGATATTGTGGTTGCACTGGATCCGGTTGATACCTCTTCCCTACAAACGCAAGGTGACCGGGTGGGCGGACAAGCTTTTTCGATCCCACTGGGCAGTTGCGCTAAAGACGCTAAACCCTATATCACGTTTACCGACAGTAGTAACAAGGCTAACCGTACCAATATACTGAGTTTATCACCGAGCAGCACGGCGACCGGTGTGGGCCTGGTGCTTGAAAAAAGTGACGGCAATCTGGTGACATTTGGCGCAGAAAACGCCAGTGTCAGCGCCAGTAATGTGGGGCAATTTTTGATTGGCAGCTCAACTGCCGCAGGAGGGAGCATGCCTTTAAATCTAACCGCTCGCTATATTCGCGCTGAAGGGGTGTTAAAAAGCGGTAATGTGAAAGCGGATGCAATCTTTACCGTCGCCTACCCTTAAGTGGCATACCACGTTAGCGATCAGTAAAAAGCGACCAATAAGTGTCGCTTTTATGCTTTTAGGTTCTGCTCTCATGATTGGCGGATTCGCCGTCCTTTTTTCCCTTAAACATTGACTCAATTCGCGTCAACAAATTATTCGCACTGTAGTAATCTAACCGGAAAGTATCATAACCCGCCGCATAAACGTTATCGTACTGAATCGCCGGAAGATTGGTTAAAAACTTATTACTTTTCAATGCATCAATTGCAGAATGAACGCCAGAAAAGAGTAAAATTGTCTTACCGTTCAGGCCCTGTGCTAGCTCATCTCCACCTAACTGAATAATATCTTTACGGTGCTCTATATGGGCGGTGTCCTTCAGTGCATCTGGCACATTGGCCAGCGTGAAACCCAGCTCCAATAACATTCTTCCCTGTGCGGAATTTTCCGTCCATAGGTTGGCGCTACCACTCACCTCCTGATAGATAAACGCTGAAACGGGCTGCGGTGGCAGGGTTATTCTCTGTTTTACCTCATTGAGTCGTCGGGTAAATTTATCAATCACCTGCTCGGCATCCCCTTCATGGCCCGTAACCCGACCCAACTGCAATGTTAGCTCTTGCCAACTTTTATCATCGTAATTAATCACTAATGTCGGGGCGATAGCCGAAAGTTGATCGTACAATTCCAATGCGGAATCGTCACCAGTGGCGGAAATAATAATTAAGTCTGGCCGCATCTCCGCGACAGCTTGAATATTGGGTTTGGTCTGGTACATCGGGATTAAGTGACGTGCCCGTGCAATATCCGACCATTGGGTAAAGAATCCTTTATTATCGGCTAGCGTAGTATTGGGTTCGGTAGCACTACTGGCAATGATCGGTGCATTTATTGCCAGCAAGGTACCTGTGATGGTGATGCTGGTGGAGACGATACGAGCGGGTTTATGCGTGAGTGTCATCGGGCCTTTCACTGTGTCCACGGTACGGGACCACGGTGATGTATTGTGATTATCAGCTACTGGGAACGGATGGACGCTAATTTCCTCTGCAGGTTTGCAGCCGGAAAGAGATAAAATAAACCCCAAAAAGCCAAGGCTAATAAGCAGATAATGGCGTATTTTACGTTCAATATAGATCATATAAAGGAACATAGCGGTGTTTTCTCCTTCTATCTGATGAGGGTAAGTCAGCAGGTATATAAATTAAATTTACCAATGGCTATATTTATACTGAGTGAAGATATGACAATTTTAAGTCATGACCGTAATGTATGGCGGGGGTAATATAATAATAGTGACATTCATCATCATTGACAATGATAATTTTTCATTGTTCATTACTCATCGTTAATGGGGGCATGGGAGTGTATGTTATATATCACGTTGATAAATATTGTGATAATGATAAAAATATTATGGTGCTGACGAAGAAGAGATAATCTGTCAATAATAATAAGTTTATGATAATAAACTCGATTTTATTTGCTGCCCCTGTTCATATCAGGCTCTCGATTTCATCCTAATTAAAGGCGTATGTTATGTAACTTGGCGGCTAAGTTACGAATGTTAATTTACCCTAAATGGGGTACATAAAATAGATTAAAGTATATTGTATTATTTGACATTAACTTAAGTTAGTATATTTTTTATTTAAATTAATTCCATTTAATAATGGAGTTAATTTTTTCATCTTGTGTTAGCAATGGATTTTCTGTAAATAAATTAATTTATTAATATGTCAGTAACTCTTCAATAATTCAACAATAACTATATGGTTAATGAGAAAATGTCTATTTTATAAAAAATAGGGAGAAAGTTATTTTTTATAAATCTAAATTTCTGTTTGTGCTGGTGCAGTGAGACGAGTTAAAGATTAGTGTTAACAACGTTATAACATTAAATGATGAGTGCCGCTATAGGGATGGTGTCGCCATCCCGTGAGCACTTAAATTCATAACCATCTGTTTTATGTGGATTAACAATGCTTTGTCTAAATAGTAATCTTTTAATATACTGCTACTAATTGTTATTATTCCTTAATAATAATAAATAACTTTATTTTTTATGGGCTAATAAATGAATATTCTTTCCCTACGCGGTGGTTTTTTTCTGTGGATGATGCTTATCTCAACATCTTCTTTGGCTATTAATTGTCAAAGAGCCTCAACCCCCGTCGAGTATACGGTATGCAGCAATGAGGATTTACACTGGCTGGATCAAACATTTAACGGTATTTATCAAGCCTTATTAGTGAAATACAATACTGAAACGGTTTATCAACAGCGTCAAACATGGGAAAAATCGCTGAACAGTTGTACCAATGATCGTTGTATCCAGGGGGCATATCTGCAAGGTATTGCCTTAATGTCTGATGTTGATAAGAACTTTAACTGGGATGGGCAATGGTGGAATATCACTAAAGGTAATGATCGTGGTGGGGTTATCGAAATCCATCGCGTGACCGAGTGGGGGTTTAGTCTGGACAGCCGCGCATGGTCTGGTGAGAATATGGGTAATTTTCGTGCAGAAGCCCGAAAAATAGAAGGAGTAGCCGTTGTTGATGTGATTGAGAACACGGCTAATTGTCGGTTATTACTGATCCCTGGAAAAGATGGCTCTCTACAGGTACACAGTAATGGCAGTTGGGGGTGTCGTATCTCCATGCCGAAAGATGTTTTCATCGATGGGCAATATGTGCGTGCTGAAAAAGATCCCCGTAAGGTCCCAACGTTATTATCTATTGGTGTTTTTTCTGAGGCTTCAGTCGATGACGCTTTCCGTAATTTAGTCGGTGAGCATTATGCTCAGTTTGTTCAATCTGCCAATGTGTATATTTACACTAATGATTTAGATAACCGGGGAGCCAAAGTGTTATCTACCTGGGTGCGGGGGGCGGCGAATAGGCGTGCGTCTATCATTATGTATACCCACACTGGGCAGCATTGGGCGGCTTACGTTGCACCGGATAAGAATGGTCAGTTACAAATTCACTATTTTACCAATGTTGCTGCAGACAAAAATAAAAGACCAAAAACCATTGTTGAATGGCAACAAAGTTTTATAGATAACTGATTAGCCATAATCTGATACAGGGCCATAAAATCGCCACAGTAATCTCATACTCGCTTACTGTGGCGATCCCTCTTCTTCCGTACTTGCGGGGTCAGCTCCTGCAAATCGCCAGTTTATCGCCGGAGAGGGTATTTATGTTCACGATTGGCACACGCTTATTTTGCAAGCCTCCCTCGTCCTGTAACCAGACGAGGACTTTACCGCCAGGAGCAAGGCCAAATAACATCGTTTTATATTGGGCTGTATTCCCTGTTCTGGCGGGTGCGATCATGCTTTGTCTGACGGACTGCGGGAGAACCAGATGGGTCTCGTACACTTTTTTATCGGCAATTGAATTCCAGCAGAACACCATGGACTGAGGCGGGGAGTCAGTCTGATTAAAATGGACCGATGTCTGGTGTATTAATTCACCCGACTCTCCGATTTGAGATGGACTATTTTGTGTCATGTCCCGTGTATTAAACGGATGCAGGTTACCGGCGGTGTCTACTATACGGGCGTAGGTAACCTGTGCAGGCTGTGATTCTGGGGTAACAAAAGTGAAATTCCATTTTCCCTGAGTGGCTCTGCTGTTGTTTATTTCCGCTGACTGCGTTGAGGGAGGATTTTGGCACGCGGTTAGTATTAGAATCAGGGTCAGTCCAGCAGCACGTTTTATTTTCATTTTATTCATCCATGTTGTCGTTGTTACTGTTCATTATCATTACTGTTGCTTACTACTATAGCGTTCTGGTGAGCGGAATAGTGAGGGGAGTTTTTGATATTTATACCCGATGTCAGATTTTGAATTGGCTTTTGACGTTAAAAGCACATTACGAGGGCCGTGTGGGCTGCCACAAGGATGCATATCTGCCTCGCCCCCTTTGGCGGTTGGAACGGAGGTAAAACGAGTGGTGAGGTGCTAACAACCGAACAAGTCTCCTGATGATTAGCCTAAACATCAATTGAAACCTGATCCGATCACTAAACTACCCTCACCCTCTCTCCAAATGAGTACTACTCCAGCACCCCAATCACATTCAAATTCATATCATCCGGGATCTCGTTATACGACAATACATTAAGCCCAGAACAGAACAGACGTGCATAGCGGGATATCAGTGGCCGCAATTGTGGCGTAACCAACAAAATAGGCTGGTGATTCTCTGCCTTCATTTGTTCTTTAATGATCGGCATATTCTGTTGTAATTGTGTCAGAATATTCGGATCGACGGGGAAATTATCTAATACCACTTTCCCCGCCTGTTGGGCCTGATTCAGAGAACCTAACAACATATTCTCTAATTCATTATTGATGGTATAAACCGCCAGGTTTTTATCATCACCATTGATGCTATTAACTATCCCATTACGTAATGCATAGCGAACATCTGAGGTCAGTAATAATGCGTCTTTGGTCACCGTAACGCTATCCAGTAGGGTGGTGGAAATGGTGACAATATCTTTTAATGACACATTTTCAGTTAAGAGTTGGCGATACACTTTCAATAACTGACTAAAATTCAGTGTCGTGACTAAATCCTCGGCCAAACGTGGGGAAAGTGCAGCAAGCCGTTGGTGTAATAGGGTGATATCGTCATAGTTAAACAGTTCAGATAAATGCTCTCGAACCACCTTATTCACATGTGTTGCTACTACGCTGGCGCAATCCACCACCTGATAACCCAAATTTAATGCCTGTGGTTTATCTTGTGGATCTATCCATACGATAGCCAAACCATAAGTCGGGTCAGTGGCTAAAATCCCATCAACTTCACCATATTGCTGTGCCGTTGGGATCGCCATGAGCTTATCTACATGGACTTCCCCCCCGGCAATCCTGACGCCATTAATATTGATGGTGTATTGGGACGGTTTTAAACGGAAGTTTTCCCGCACCCGGACTTCCGGCAATAAAACACCACTGCTTTCGGAGATAATCTGCCGCACTCCGCGTAGCCGTTGATTCAAAGGCTTACCCTTTGATTCATCCACCAATGTGACCAGTTTATAGCCTAAATTTAAACCGATAGGCTCCACCGCAGGAATACTGTCCCAACTGATACTCAGTGCATTTTCGTCAGAAATAACTGGGTTTAAGGCCGTAAAATCGGGATTAAGATCTGCTTGCTGAATTTTTTTACTTTGTTGCCAAGCTGTGAACAGCAGTAATCCGGTAAAACTGAGAAAGGCGAGATGGGGCATCCCCGGCACGATGGCGAGAATAAACATCACGAAAGCAGCGGCATATAAAATAGTAGGTTTAGCCAATAACTGATCTTTAACTTCATCAGTCATATCGCTGCCATCACTCACGCGGGTGACAATAATAGCCGCCGCCGTTGCTAATAACAGTGACGGAATTTGTGCCACCAAACCATCACCAATGGTCAGTAAAACATATTGCTGGAATGACTGACTGGCGCTCAAATCGTATTTAAAAATACCGATACAGATACCGCCAATCACGTTAATCACCAGGATCATCATCCCGGCGACCGCATCCCCGCGAACAAACTTTGATGCGCCATCCATTGCGCCGTAGAAATCGGCCTCACTGGCCACTTCTTTACGGCGAGTACTGGCCTGCTCCTGATTAATTAATCCGGCGTTAAGATCCGCATCAATGGCCATCTGTTTGCCCGGTAGCGCATCCAACGTAAAGCGAGCAGAGACTTCAGAAACTCGCTCGGCCCCTTTGGTCACTACCACGAAATTGATGATCATCAAGATGATAAAGACGACAAAGCCAACAACAAAGTTACCGCCAATAACCACTTGGCCAAAGGCTTCGATCACTTTACCTGCCGCATCAGCACCTTCATGACCATTGAGTAATACCACGCGCGTGGAAGCGACG
Source organism: Yersinia similis (assembly GCF_001053095.1). Lineage (GTDB taxonomy): Bacteria > Pseudomonadota > Gammaproteobacteria > Enterobacterales > Enterobacteriaceae > Yersinia > Yersinia similis. The sequence goes on from NZ_CGBP01000037.1 coordinate 16,662, forward strand.
TTTAAGGTTAAACGCATCAGCGTGGCGATCAGTAATATCGTCGGTAAAATTGAAAAGTCCAGTGGCCGTTTACTGTTCACACTGACCAATAAGACCAATACAGCCATCACAATATTAAAGGTGAATAAAATATCCAGAACCAGTGGTGATAATGGCAATATTACCATTGCTAACACGCACAGTAATAATACGGGGACTGCAATATGCGTCTCTTTTAACAGACGAGAAATATCATGTAATTTATGTTTCATCATGGAATCGTTGCATCTCTTTGGGAAGCCCAAGGTGAGTATTTAATACCGGCTTGCTTGCTTGCCCGGAACGCCATGACTTGATCTGCATGACATAGGTCAGCACCTGAGCGATAGCACGATAAAGCTGGGCAGGTATCTGTTGGTTAACCTTGGTGGTATGGTAAATAGCTCGAGCTAATGGTGGGAACTCGACAATTTCTATTTTGTGTTTTTGAGCAATGCTCCGAATATACAAGGCAATATCATCTTTCCCTTTGGCGACGATATAGGGAGCGCTGGCTTTTTCTGGTGCATACTTTAATGCAACCGAGAAATGGGTTGGGTTAGTAATAATAACGTCGGCGCTGGGAACCGTTTTATTAATTTGGCCAATAGCATATTGGCGTTGCAGTTGACGGACCCGAGATTTAACTTCTGGATTACCATCATTATTTTTATGCTCTTGTTTGACCTCCTGTTTGGTCATTTTCATTTTTTTGGTAAACAGATGATGACTGAGAGGAATATCAATGATGGCAAAGACGACAACAATAGCGATGAAATACAGCAAAATATGGTGGTAATGGTCAAACCCCTGAGTAATCGCTTCTTCTAGCGGCAGTGTCTGCAAGTGCAACAAATCATCAAGTGAGCTATTCACGACCAGATAGAGGGTGTACAGCACGATACTGCATTTTGCCAACATCTTAAGAACCTCTGTACCATTGCTGGCAGAGAATATTCTCTTAATCCCCGCTAACGGGCTAAGTTTTTTCAGATCGGGTATCAGTTTTACCGGGGTGAAATTCCACCCGCCGGGTATTAACGTTGCCAGCATACTGAGTAACGGGATCGGGATCAGCGTGGCTAAGAACTTGGCGAAAATAAACAGATTGGCCTGCAGAAATTGCTCAAGAGCACCTTGATCATCAAGCTGGCTAGCCAATTGGGCAACAGAAGCAAACGATTGAGAAATCAAATTCTTATAATAAGGTAGAAATAGCGACAGCAGAATAAAAGAGATAACTAGCCCTGCGGCCATGGTGACATCTTTAGAACGGGGGATATCGCCTTTTTTTCTGGCTTTCGATAGCTTTCCCGCTGTGGGTTTTTCGCTCTTCTCACCACTGCTGCTCGACATCAGTGCACCTTCATCCGTTCAAACTGTGTCAGGATCTCATTGGTTAAATGAAGATAATGATCAGGGATATTGATAGCTAATAGCAGAAGGCACAGCAGGCCAAACAACATGCCGATAGGGAAACCCAGTGAAAATAGGTTTAACGTTGGGGAAATACGGTTCAGTAAACCAAAAGATCCTTGCACTATCAGCATGATAAAGGTGGTAGGCAGTGCCAGCAGGGTAGCCGATGAGATAATCCAGCCAAGACTTAATGCCAATGAGCGTAGCGAAAAATCATTAATAGCTTCGCCGATGGGCCAGCTACTGAAACTTTTCAACACAATAGTGACAAACAGCAAGTGGCCATCAAGGGTAAAAAAAATCAACACACTGAAAGTAAATATTATTTGTGATATCACCGCCGTTGATGCTCCGCTGGTGGGATCATTCATCATTGCCATACCCAGGCCCATATTCATCGATAGAATCTGACCGGCGGCCTCTAATGCGGCCAACACCAAATGCAACATGGAACCAAATAACCAGCCCCACAGGATTTGTTCACCTGCCAATAATAGGTTTTCTATCGAGAGCAATTCATCGGATATAGCGGGTTGGCTGATCATCGGGGTGAGCAGGATCGCCAGTAACAGGGCTGTGCCAATCTTGGCTTTACGGGTAAAGGCTTTATGCCGAATAACCGGACAAAAATGCAAAAACGATAAAATCCTGACAAAAGGCAGCCAGAGTGCGAATAGCGGAGCCGTCATGGCATGAATATCGATTCCCATCGGCATTTACCCAACCAACTGTGCGGCTTGCTGGAAAATATTGACGGTAAAATCACTCAGTTTGGTCATCATCCATTTGCCTGCAAAGATGAGAACCAACATCGTCATGACCAGGCGCGGTAAAAAGCTCAGCGTTTGTTCATTAATCTGTGTGGTGGCCTGAAAAATGCTGACCAATAGGCCGATTAACAGGCTTGGGACGATGGCAACGATAGAAATCATCAGTACCAAATGTAATCCCATGGCGATAATGTCCCCGGCAATATCAGTGGTCATCATGCTATAGCCCCTGAATGCTGGCAGTGAGTGTGCCAACCGTTAATGTCCAGCCATCACACAAGACAAACAGCATTAATTTAAACGGCAATGAGACAATTAAGGGCGATAGCATCATCATCCCCATCGCCATCAAAATACTGGCTACAATCAGGTCAATCACCAGAAAAGGGATATAAATCATAAAGCCTATTTGGAAGGCGGTTTTCAGCTCACTGAGCACATAAGCGGGGGTGACCACGCTTAAATCCTGCTGTTGTGGCTCGCCACTGACTTGGGCGATAGCCATCATTTGATCCAGTGATTTAGTACTGGTCTGCGCGAGCATATAGTTCTTCAGTGGGACTTCTGCCCGGCCCAGTGCTTGTGAAAGCGTAATTTCATCCTGTTGGAAAGGAATAACCGCATCCTGATGGATTTTGGTCCACACTGGGCGCATAACCAGCAGGGTCAGGGCGAGGGCGATACCGGTCAGGACTTTATTCGGTGGGCTTTGCTGCAATCCCAGTGCCTGACGCAATATCGCCAGAACAATAATGAAGCGGGTAAAGCAGGTCATCATCAACATCATGATCGGCAACAAACCGAGCAGGGTCATCAGGATCAGGATTTCAATCTTAACGTTGTAATTTTGCCCCGCGGCGGTTTGTACGGTATTGAACAGGGTAATTCCCCCCTCCTGCGCCAGCAGAAGAGGGGAATACAGCAGCCCGCCAACCAGTAAGCCTCGACTGATGATGGTTACCGGTGTTATCGCTCGAAGGCTGTGGCTCATAACGCGAGTTCACCTAAATTTTGGCTATTAATGTTAATAATGCGCAGGCCATATTTTTCATTAATCACCACCACTTCGGCTTGGCCGAACATGATGCCATTTACCCGGATATCTAATGGCTCGCCAGCCAACTTGTCTAACTCAATCACCGAGTCATTATTCACCGTCAGCAACTCTGAAAGCGGGATCTCAACAGAGGCTACTTCCAGCGTTAAGGTGACAGGGATCCGGCTGAACAGTGACATTTTGCGCTTTTGCTCATCGGTCTTTGTTGCTGTTTTTTCTGGCGCGTTAATCACCTTATCGAAATGCTCAGTTGGGCTAATGGCGCTCTCATCCAATGCAAGGCTAAAGTCGAGGTCATCGTTGAGTTCAATTTGCTGCTCAGTCATGGTTTATCTCATTGGGTTGGTCATTAAATTCAGAAAAAAATAATTTGCCGCGATTTTCGGTAATGGCGGCGCTGAATAGCGCCTCTTTGCCAATAAATACGGGGAAATATTCGGGCAATGAAGCTGAAATAATATCGCCCTCTTTTAAGGCCATTAACTCAGCCAGTGTCAGGTTAATATTGCTCAATTGGCTGGTGAGCGTAATGGGTAATTTTTTTACTAAGTGTTCAAGTTGCTTCTCTGACAGTGAAACGTTTTTTTCTACTGTTTTTTCACTCTTGGTCTTTATGGTATTGATAAACCTATCTACGTGCGGTGCATCAATAAAAATGCTGAATCCACTTTTGTTATAATCTTTTAGAAAAAAATCAATGCGATATGACCAGCACGCGATTAGCGCCGAGGTGCTGTTGTTAATGATCAGGTGTTCACCAAAAAATGGCTGATTAAGAAAGAGATCGGTTATTTCAAGCCCGAGTTTATTTTTTAGTCTTTCTTCTGTTTTGGTCAGTGGTGATAAATTCTCAGTAGTCGTGGTTTTTTTTGCCTGGCTTAATCCATAGTAATCATTAAGAATGTTAAGTAACAAAAGACGATCGATATCGAATGCAATATTACCCATCTGACTGGTTAGCATCTTTGCGTTCTTATGACGGCAATTTGTTTGGAACGTAATATCATCAAGCGTAATATTTATTCTGTATTTTTTTAAAAAATAGAGGCTGATTTCGCTCTCAATAATAGAAAAATAGCTATTGACTATTTTAGGTATTTTGTGATGAGGGCGGCCAAGCTTGTTAATTTCAAGCGATACGATGTCTGGTCGCGGGTCATGATTATAAACCTTTGCTTTGACTTTATTTGATTGCATTGTTTCATCCAAAATATTTTTGGCTAGTGTCTGTTTATTTCTATCTTGATAAATTGAAAACATAGAAGCTAAACATCTTCTCTCTTTCTTTCTTTGCGGGCTTTTATGAAAAGTAGCTGCTGAAAGAATGTCTGGTTACGGAATGTTTTATTCAGTTTTTCATGGGTTTTAGCGTAAACCTTTATGGTAAAAATACACAATAGGTATTTCTTTATTAATTTATTTCTTTTTTATTTTGATATTTTAACTGTTTGTGTAACTCATTGATTTTAGGTGGTTAATGTTTTTAATTTTTATTTAATTTATTTGTTTTTCATGGGGGAAGTATAATGAGTTATCGACAATTTCTATAACTCACAAAAAACACTATGTAACACGTTTCGATTTATTTTTTCAATAATATTTAAGTCTCAATTTATTTTGTCGATCTATTGAGTGTCGAGCGTGATTTGTTGTGATTTTACGTGTGGATAAATTATGATGAATATCAATGTTGATGTTTTCCCAAAAAATGATCATGGATTTGTTGCTAATGCGCCCTCCAGTGTAAGTGTATTTTCCCTTGCGCGGAGGGTGGCTGAATTTAATGTTCCGGTATTGGTCACAGGTGAAACCGGGACAGGTAAAGAGTGTGTGGCTAAATATATCCATCAGAAAGCCATGGGGGATTCATCTCCCTATATAGCGGTGAATTGTGCCGCGATACCTGAGAGCATGTTAGAAGCCATATTATTTGGTTATGAGAAAGGTGCCTTTACTGGTGCTATCGCCAGTGTTGCGGGTAAATTCGAGCAAGCGAATGGAGGAACATTATTACTGGATGAAATCGGTGATATGCCGTTGGCACTGCAAGTAAAGTTATTGCGTGTATTACAAGAGCAAGAAGTCGAGCGCTTAGGTAGCCATAAGGCTATTCCTTTGGATATTCGAATTATTGCCTCAACAAATAAGGATCTAAGCGTTGAAATTGCGGAAGGACGTTTCCGTCAGGATCTCTACTATCGCTTATCCGTGGTGCCTATCCATATATTACCTTTGCGTGAGAGACCAGAAGACATTCTACCTTTGGTGAAGGCATTTATTAATAAGTACCAAGGTTTTCTGAATGTAAAAATAGATATCACTGCAGAGGCACAGTGTGAACTGTATAAATACACTTGGCCTGGCAATGTTCGTGAATTAGAAAATGTGATTCAACGCGGCATCATCATGAGCAACAACGGCGTGATTGAACTACCCGGTCTTGGTTTACCTATGGCACAGGAAATATCCTCGTCAGTAGGGGAGCCATCATTATCGTTTTCTGCGAATCAGCCCCCTGATGGGGAAAATAATATTAAGTTACGTGGGCGCTTGGCGCAATACCAATACATTGTGGATTTACTGCAACGGCATCAGGGCAATAAATCTAAAACGGCCGCATTTTTAGGTATTACGCCACGCGCTTTGCGATATCGGCTCGCCAATATGCGTGAAGATGGCATCGACATTGAGTGTCACTCATAAAAATAAGGAAGCAGGATGGATAACATTGATTCTATCAATATGTCTCGTTTGCAATCGCCAGTGATGCTGGAAATGCGGCAAATAGCGGCCATGGCAGGCAGTGGTCTTGAGTTTGGCACAATACAGCCAGCCGCCGCCAATAGCCATGTCTACCCTGTGGAAAAGGGGGCGGATAATCTCTCTTTTTCTCAGGTACTCAACGGCGCGATTAAGAGTGTGGACCAGTTACAACACGTCGCCAGTGAGAAGCAGGCCGCGATGGATATGGGCATCAGTGATGACTTAACCGGCACGATGTTAGCGAGTCAGAAAGCCAGTGTGGCTTTCTCCGCCATGGTGCAGGTGCGCAATAAGCTCACTTCTGCATTAGACGATGTTATGAATACTGCGCTGTAGGGTAAATAGGTGTTAGATAAAATTAAGCAGAAATTGTCACCAGGTCAATTAGGTGAAAATACAAAAACGATTCTTATGAGCGCGGTAGCCCTTTTGGTGACAGGCGCGATTATTTTCAGTCTCTGGCGTAGCTCACAGGGCTACACGGCGTTATTTGGTTCGCAGGAGAATATCCCGGTCACCCAAGTGGTGGAAGTGCTGGAAGGAGAGGCCATCGCCTATCGTATTAACCCAGATAACGGTCAGGTGTTAGTGGCTGAAAATCAGTTGGGTAAAGCACGTATCTTGCTGGCAGCAAAAGGAATTACTGCCACACTCCCTCTTGGCTATGAGTTGATGGATCAAGAAAGCATGCTTGGCAGCAGCCAATTTATCCAAAATGTTCGTTATAAACGCAGCCTGGAAGGGGAGTTGGCACAGAGCATGATGGCATTGAGCGCGGTGGAATATGCCAGAGTTCATCTGGGCATGAGTGAAGCCAGTTCATTCGCCATCAGTAATCGCTCGGAGAGCAGTGCTTCGGTGGTGTTACGCCTGAGATACGGCCAAACATTGAGCACTGAGCAGGTTGGTGCCATTGTCCAACTGGTGGCGGGCAGTATTCCCGGAATGAAACCCACGAATGTTCGGGTGGTTGATCAACACGGTGAATTACTGTCACAAGCTTACCAGGCGAACAGTGAAGGGCTACCCAGTATGAAAAGTGGGACCGAACTGGCCCACTATCTGCAAAGCACTGCCGAGAAGAATATTGCGAACCTGTTGAATTCGGTGATCGGCGCGAATAACTACCGCATCAGTGTTGCCACCCAATTGGATCTGAGCCGTATTGAAGAGACTGCGGAGCACTATGGCCCAGACCCTCGAATCAATGATGAAAATATTCAGCAAGAGAACAGTAATGACGATATGGCGATGGGGATCCCTGGGTCGCTAAGCAATCAGCCAATCCCTCAATCTCAAGCCGCTCAAGCGCCCGCAGCCGTTAGCCGCAGTCAGGCGCAGCGTAAGTATATTTACGATCGCAATATCCGCCATGTGCGTTATCCCGGTTACAAGTTGGAGAAAATGACCGTTGCGGTGGTGCTGAATAAATCGCTCCCTCTGCTAGCACAGTGGACGCCGGAACAGCAGGAAGAACTTAAACGTTTAATTGAAGATGCCGCCGGTATTGATGTTAAGCGTGGGGATTCTCTGACCATTAACATGATGGCCTTCACGGTGCCTACGTTGATTGACGAGCCAGTGATGCCGTGGTGGCAAGAGCCAAGTACTTTCCGTTGGGCAGAGTTGTTGGGGATAGGGCTGCTGTCATTGCTGGTGCTGTGGTTTGGTGTTCGCCCATTGATGAAACGCTATTCGCGTAAGGGGCCGGAGAACCTGCCGTTAGCCATTTCCTCGGCGGGTGCAGATGAGGCGCTTGATCATGTGGATACCGGTGTAGACGGTGTAGAAAGTAGCCCGCGTGCAGAAAGCTCCTTCTCCACGTCTTCTCTCTGGGAAGGCGACGATCTGCCAGAACAAGGTTCCGGTTTGGAAACCAAAATTGCCCACCTGCAACAACTGGCGCAATCAGAAACTGAACGTACCGCCGAAGTCATTAAACAATGGATTAACAGTAATGAACGAACCAAATCTCAACCTGAGTGATGACCCAAGCGTCAAAAGTGATACCAAGGGACGTAGCCGATTGGAACAGGCCAGTATTTTATTACTGAGTATTGGTGAAGAAGCGGCCGCCATGGTGATGCAACAATTGAGCCGTGAGGAGGTGGTGTGTGTGAGCCAGATGATGTCACGGCTCCATAACATCAAACTGGATCAAGCACGGCAGGCGTTGGATGATTTCTTTCGGGATTATCGTGAGCAGAGTGGCATCAATGGTGCTTCACGCAGTTACCTGCAAGCGATCCTGAATAAAGCGTTAGGCAGTGATATCGCTAAAAGTGTGATTAACGGCATTTATGGTGATGAAATTCGCCATCGTATGACGCGGTTGCAGTGGGTGGATACGCCGCAGTTGGTGGCGCTGATTGACCAAGAACATTTACAGTTACAGGCGGTGTTCTTGGCCTTTTTACCCCCAGATGTGGCAGCAACGGTACTGGCGTATCTGGATAAAGATCGCCAGGACGATATCTTGTACCGCATTGCCAAGCTTGATGATGTGAACCGTGATGTGGTGGATGAACTGGACCGGTTGATTGAACGTGGGGTGGCTGTGCTTTCTGAACATGGTTCCAAAGTGATCGGTATCAAACAGGCCGCTAATATTGTTAACCGTATTCCCGGCAATCAACAGCAATTGCTGGATCAGTTGGGTGAGCGTGATGAAGAGGTGCTGAATGAACTGAAGGATGAAATGTATGAATTCTTCATCCTCAGCCGCCAGAGTGAAGCCACCTTGCAGCGCCTAATGGACCTTATCCCGATGAGTGATTGGGCTATTGCCCTGAAAGGAACCGAGCCAGCTTTGCGCCAGGCCATCTATGACGTGCTGCCTAAACGCCAGATTCAGCAGTTGCAAAATGCGACACAGCGGACGGGGGCGGTTCCTGTTAGCCGTGTCGAACACATTCGCAAAGAAATTATGGCGCAGGTGCGGGCACTGGCGGAAGCTGGAGAGATTCAGGTGCAGTTGTTTGCCGAACAGACCATGGAGTAAGGCGATGTCGATAAAAAACACCCCACGGGCGGGGGCGGTGAAACTGCGGGTTCATCAGTTCCCACCGCTGCGTAAAATGCGTCAAATGGCCCTGTCAGCGGTAGACCAGACACTGGATCCGGCGGAATACCAAAAGCAACTGATGGCGGGTTTTCAGGAGGGGATCAGCCAAGGATTTGATAAAGGGCTGGCCGAAGGGAAAGAAGAAGGCTATCAGGAAGGGGTACGTCTTGGGCACGATGATGGGCTAAAAAAGGGGCGCATTGAGGGGCGGCAATCTGAGTACGCCAGTTTTAATGATGCGATTAAACCTTTCAGCGGCTATGTCACCCAACTACATGCCTATTTGGATGCTTATGAGCAGCGCCGCCGGGATGAGTTATTACAACTGGTGGAGAAAGTGACTCGGCAGGTGATCCGCTGTGAGCTGGCGTTGCAACCGGCGCAGCTTTTGGCGTTAGTGGAAGAGGCGCTGGCAGCACTGCCCAAGGTACCACAGCAACTCAAGGTTTATCTGAATCCGGCAGAACTGGGTCGCATTAATGATGTTGCGCCGGAAAAAGTGCAGGCGTGGGGGCTGGTAGCGGATCCAGAAATGGTAGGCGGTGAGTGCCGTATCGTCACAGAAACCACAGAAATTGATGTAGGTTGTCAGCACCGTTTGGATCAATGCATTGGTGCATTGCACAGCAGTTTTCTGACGGACACTCACCATGAGTGAATCACCGGTGCTCGATCATGCTTTGAAATCTATCGATAACATTCATCTGACCCGAGTGGCAGGCCGGCTAGTACGAGTGACGGGGCTGTTGCTGGAAAGTGTCGGCTGCCGTTTGGCTATTGGCCAGCGCTGTCGCATTGAGAGTGTCGATGAGCGCTTTATTGAGGCGCAGGTGGTTGGGTTTGATCGGGACATCACCTATCTGATGCCCTTTAAGCATCCCGGTGGGGTGCTGGGGGGGGCGCGGGTGTTCCCGAGCGAGCAGGACGGTGAGTTGCTGATCGGCGATAGCTGGCTCGGGCGAGTCATTAATGGGCTAGGAGAACCCATTGATGGCAAAGGTCAATTGGGTGGGAGTACGCCACTGCAACAGCAGCTACCGCAGATCCATCCATTACAACGGCGGGCAGTAGATACCCCGTTGGATGTCGGCGTCAACGCCATTAACGGCCTACTGACCATCGGCAAAGGCCAGCGGGTGGGGCTGATGGCGGGTAGTGGGGTCGGTAAAAGTGTGTTGCTCGGCATGATAACCCGCTATACCCAGGCAGATGTGGTGGTAGTGGGGCTGATTGGTGAGCGTGGCCGCGAAGTGAAAGAGTTTATCGAACATTCGCTACAGGCCGCCGGTATGGCGAAATCCGTGGTGGTGGCCGCGCCCGCCGATGAATCACCGCTGATGCGCATCAAGGCCACCGAACTCTGCCATTCTATCGCGACCTATTACCGTGACAAAGGCCACGATGTGCTGCTGTTAGTGGATTCGCTGACCCGTTATGCCATGGCCCAGCGGGAAATTGCCCTTTCACTAGGGGAGCCGCCCGCCACCAAAGGCTACCCGCCGTCCGCCTTTAGCATTATCCCCAGACTGGCTGAAAGCGCCGGTAATAGCAGTGGCAACGGCACCATGACCGCGATTTATACCGTATTGGCCGAAGGTGACGATCAGCAAGATCCCATTGTCGATTGCGCCAGAGCAGTATTGGACGGCCACATTGTCTTATCTCGTAAACTGGCGGAGGCGGGGCATTATCCAGCGATTGATATCAGCCAGTCGATCAGCCGTTGTATGAATCAGGTGATTGCCAGCAAGCAGGCAAAGGCCGCCAGTCTACTGAAACAGTGTTATGCCGATTATATGGCGATCAAACCCCTGATCCCATTGGGCGGTTATGTGGCAGGGGCAGATCCGATGGCTGATCAGGCGGTGCATTACTACCCGGCGATTACCCAATTTCTGCGCCAGGAGGTGGGCCACCCGGCATTATTTTCTGCCAGCGTTGAACAACTGACTGGCATGTTTCCCTCCTTTGCCCCCACTGACGAGGCGTAATTCATGAGCGATATGATCGACACACTCCGGCAGCTTCAGCAATTGCGCCAGCGCTCGCTCAACCAGGTCACCAGCCAGTTAACGCAGCAAAAACAGTTGTGTCAGCGCTATCAACGCAATATCAATGCACTAAATGCCTTAACCCTCTCTGGGGAGGCATTCCCCGGTGTTTCTGCGTTGCAGATGGCGAATCACGCTGACTATCAGCGCCATATTCAGCGGCTGATTAGCTGGCAAAAGCAGGAGCAGGCACTGGCTGATATCGAAGCTGGCAATCTACAGATACAGATGCAGCAGCAGGCTCGCCGTGAAAAAATCGTGGCGGTAGTATTGGAGCAACAACAAGAAGAATATCAACGAGAACAGGGGCGGCAGGCGCAAAAAAATACTGATGCTCTGGCAACACAGTGCTGGCAACGCCAGCATACGGGCAACATGTAATACCGAACCTCTCAATCTGCCATAAAAAATCCGCCATGGGGAATATTGCCTATGGCGGATTTTTTTATTTGGTGGTAACAATCCATAAAGTGATTACTGCATATATACCCTAAATAAGTCGAGTTGCAGGAAAGCGGCCAACGCATATGCAGCTTGAAGTATGACGGGTATAGAGGTTAACGGAAATAAACTCACAGACATAAGTTCACAGACATAAAAACCAGCTAGCCCGCATAAAGAAACTCAGTGGGTTGCTCGACTAATGAAGATAACAATGTTATCTGCTGGGTAAGCAACATGCCGTTGTGATGATTTTGCTGGTGGCAGGCATTGGCCCGTAACCGCAGGTCAGCCCATAACGCGCCGGCATGTTCGCGGTAGTTTGGCGGTAAACGCGACAGCAACTGGTGGATACCTTCTTTATTGGCAGGTAATTGCAATTGCTGCATCAGGAGCCGGCGTTCCGTCGCTGTTTTATCAATCATGTTATACAATTCAGTCAGTTGTGGATTAAGTGCCTCCAGTGCTTCCGTTTGATGCCCAACCATCAATTCACGTTGCTTTATCAACAATTTTTCCAGCGTGATGTAACGCTTCCGGTCTTCCTGAATGTCTATCAATAACTGTTTAACCCGTTGTGCCGACCCCATAACTGATTACCTTCTGTGGAAGTTGAGTATAGCCCTGGCGACAGCCGCGCTATCGAGTGTGATTTTTCCTGCTTGTATTGCCGCCTTGGCGGCATCGACCGTCTCACTGTCTACTTCTTGCATGGCGTCCAGCTTGGCATGCAAGTCAGATGTTGCATAGTTATTATCGTTAACCACCGCCTTAATGGGGGCTATCGCTTGGACCGCAGATTGCGTATCTGTGCTAACCGGTTGGACGATAAACGGTCGCCGCCGATGCGTGTTAATTTCCATCTAAAATCACCTTTTGTCAGTTAAATTACTGTGAACTTATTAAATCGCTAAATGCGTATACCCTAAATAACTTGAGTTGCAGGAAGACAGCCAACGCACAGTCAACTTGAAGTATGACGGGTATAAATTGCAGCGAATAACACCCACACTATGACTAAAACGGTACAATCTGCCTGGAACTTAACTTGCCGCCTGAAACTTAAGCGGGTGGTGCAATAACCTCTAAGGCGTGGACAGCCCTAACATCCTGACTCTACCGCTGCCATCAACTGTGGCGGTCACCACCCGGCCACTGCTGAGGTTTTTCACCTTGATAAGCTCCCCTTTGCGGCCATTTTTTTGTGCTACCCCCAACGTCTGGGCCTCGATGCCGTCTTGCTCGGCCAGCATCAGAACGTGTTGATTACGGGTCACTAAAACGGGCTGCTCTAATTGTGAGGGGATAACGGGTTGCAACTGGCGAATACGGCGCTTGATGGTTAAGCCGAGGATCTCGTCCGGATCGGTAATATAGCCGCCCTGAACACCGGTAATATTCTTCTTCTTCAGTTCGATGTCATCCGCTTGCACTTTTTTCCCGCGTTCAAGAGTCTGTTTCGCCACCCATATAGGCAGATAGATATCCGGCTTTACCGTGGCGACCACTTCCCAGCCCTGACCATCGGGGCAACTTATCTCATAACGCAAACGCGATAAATTTTGTGTTTCTGCGGTTGGCAATGCTACCTGAAGTGCTGTTGGGCATGGCTTATAACGGCTTATTTCTGCCGGAATAAAAATATTCATTTTGACGCTATAGCCCTGCCAATTTTTATTTTTGGCGGTTTGGGCGATATCGGCCGTCGCGGCGTGCAGAGCCTGAGTATAAACCTGTTTTCGGGTGTTGTTTTCAGCCCCTGAGGCCGCGTTGGCATACAGCAACGCACCACAGATCAATAGGCTGTGTACGCAGTGACGGGTGCGGATAATTAGCGTCATTGGCAGAAGGAAGTTTACCTTCCATTTTTGCGGGCAATAAAAATAAAAAACACTATTAATCATGATGTTATAAACCTGGCACGTTAGTTGCATTGATTGGTGTGATTTCGTGCAACAACTGTGTTTTAACATCAAAACAGGACGTATTTTGTGGGCATCCATTTTCAGAAAGCATTAGGGGTTCACCCTATGGCGATGCAGCTTCGACTTACCAGAGCAGAACTGCTATCAGCCAACTTAGCCAATGTGAATACCCCAAATTTCCAGGCTAAAGATATTGACTTTGCCGCTGAAATGCAACGAGCAAAAAGAGGGAATGGGGTGATGGCGTCTTCTGACCTGACATCACCAAAAATAAAGTACCGGCGGCCCTATCAGCCCTCACTGGATGGCAACACCGTGGCATTAAACGTAGAGCAAGCGGAGTTCTCGAGAAATTCCCTTGATTATCAAAGCAGTCTGTCATTTCTCAATATGAAATTGACCGGGCTAAAGCAGGCAATTGAAGGGAAATAAGGATGTCTTTTAACCAAATCTATCGGGTGGCTGGCTCGGCAATGACCGCCCAGACCATCCGGCTAAATACCATTGCCAGTAATTTGGCGAATGCGGAGTCACCAGCAGCCTCCGCCGCGACAGTTTATAAAGCTCGCAGCCCGGTGTTTTCGGCGGTTTATTCACCCCGCGCTGCGGCTGAGCCCCGAGGGATCCAGAGTGCGCAAGTGCAGGTATTGGATGTGGTGGAGGTTGGCGGCTCGGTACAGCGTTATGAGCCCAATCACCCAATGGCCAACCCGCAAGGTTATGTTTTTTACCCTGCGGTGAATGTGGTGTCAGAAATGGCTGACATGATGTCAGCATCGCGCAGCTTTGAGACCAATGTTGAAGTATTAAACAGTGTGAAAAGCATGCAGCAGAGTGTGTTAAAGCTTGGAGAGCGCTAACCGTGCAGATTAATGAAAGCAGAAATTTAGCCAATATTGGCAATCAATCCCCAGCACTTGAAGGCGGCCTGCCGGGAGGGGAGCAGTTAAATAACCAATTTATGACCTTGTTGGTAGCGCAGATTAAGAATCAAGATCCACTGAACCCAGCGGATGGCACCGAGTTTGTTAGCCAAATGGCGCAACTCTCGCAGGTGCAAGCCACGGAAAATATGGCAAAACTGCTCAAGAGCAATACCGTTCAGATGGCGAAAATGCAGACCATGGCGGCGGCCAATCTGGTCGGGCAGCAGGTGATGGTTGAGAGCAATGAAATTACCTTGGATAAGGCCAGTGTGGCTGGGCGTTTAACGCTGAAACAGCCCGCCCCGACGCTGTTACTGCACGTCACTGACATGTTGGGCCACAAGCAGGTTATCGATTTGGGTAAACAACCGGCGGGGCCAGTGAATTTCACCCTTGACCCTGTGGCGGCCAAGCTCCAACCGGGCCAATACCAAATCAGTGCCGTCAGTGGCAGTGGGGAAGAACTGATTCCGCTAGAAGTGGCAGGCAAAGTGAACAACGTGCGTATTTCACCACAAGGTGGTGCACCGCAATTGAATATTGCCGGTCTTGGCGAAGTCTCATACCGCCAAATTACGCAGTTTGGGGCCTAATTAACACGGCCAAATCTGATAACCAATTTATTTATAAGGAAATATTTTATGAGCTTTAGTATTGCCAATACGGCCTTGAATGCACATACCGAACAACTGAACACCATCAGTAACAATATTGCCAACTCGGCAACCAAAGGCTTTAAAGCCAGCCGAACTGAGTTTGCTTCTATGTATGCCCAGTCACAGCCGTTAGGGGTCGCGGTCAGCGGCGTTTCACAAAATATCGGTAAAGACGGCCAAAAAGAAAAAACCGGCATGGGGCTAGATTTGGCGATCAGCGGCGGCGGCTTCTTTGTGGTACGGGAAAACTCGGGTGATAAGGCCTATACCCGTGCGGGCATGTTTCATACCGATGTCGATGGTTATCTGGTTAACGGACAGGGGATGAAATTACAGGGCTACCCGGCGGATGCCGCAGGTAATGTACAGGCGGGTATTATCAGTGATTTGAAGATCAACAACGCGGGGGTGCCGGCTAAGGCCTCAACAAATCTTGATTTTATGGCCAATCTGAATGCCGCGGCAACGGTACCATCACAAGGCACTTTCAGTGCTGGTGATAAAAACAGTTACAACTTCACTGCCACCTCGACGGTTTATGACTCTCTAGGGCGGGAACACTCGGTCGCTCACTATTTTATTAAATCAGCGGCGACTTCTACTATTGCACCAAATCAATGGACGGTTCGCCATACCGTTGATGGCGTACTTGGTAGTAATCCCCATACATTGCAATTCACCAATACGGGTGAACTGATCGCGGGCAGTAGCCAGTCCAATCTTTCTGGTTCTTTCAATCTACCGGGGGCCGCTAATTATGATATCGATATTGATTACACCGGCACCACGCAGTTTAGCCAAGGGTTTACCACTACCGCCAACAAAAGTGATGGTTATACCTCGGGTGTTAAAAATGGTGAACGGATTGAAAGCGACGGCTCGGTGTATGCCACTTTCAGTAATGGCGAAAGAATGTTGCAAGGCAAGGTGGTGATGGCGAACTTTGCCAATCCAAACGGTTTGGTTACGCAAACTGGCACGAGCTGGAGTGAGAGCAATAAATCTGGTGCGGCATTGTTAGGTACACCTGGCACGGGATTATTGGGTAGCCTTGAATCAGGTGCGTTAGAAAATTCCAATGTGGATATCACCGCAGAACTGGTAGGGCTGATGACCGCCCAGCGCAATTATCAGGCCAGCACCAAAATCATCAGCACCAATGACAGCATGATGAATGCGCTGTTCCAGGTGCTGTAATGGATAAGCTTCTGTATACCGCGGTTAGCGGGGCTAATCGCAGCCTGTCACAACAACAGATCCATGCCAATAATCTGGCGAACACCAATACGCAGGGGTTCCGGGCAGATCTGGAAAAGGCCACCGCGACTCAGGTAATGGGCAGTGGCTATAACAGCCGTGTCGCGGTACTGAGCCAAAATGCTGGGGTGGATATGACCCCTGCGAGTTTGCAAGAGACCGGCCGTGATCTGGATATTGCCGTTAAAAATCAGGGGCTGATCGCAGTACTCAGTGGTGGTCGTGAAGTCTATACCCGCAATGGTCAGATGGAGGTTAGCGCCGACGGTGATTTAACCATCAATGGTTTACCGGTATTGGGAGATGGCGGCCCGATCGTGCTCCCTCCTTACTCGGCATTATCGATAGCCGATGATGGCACGATAGCGATCATCCCGCAGGCGGGGGGCATTAAAACCCCAGAGGAGATTGAACGCATCAAACTGGTGGATATTCCTGCCAATCAACTCAGAAAAAATAACCGCGGTTTACTGGTCAGTAACCGTGGCCCTGCCGCCCGTGATGAAACGGTACAAGTGGTGAATAAGCACTTGGAAAGCAGCAACATTTCGGCCATTAGCGAAATGATCGCCAGTATCTCCCTCAGCCGCCAATTTGAAGCGCAAATCAAAATGATGAAGGTTGCAGAGGATCTGGCACAAGCGGGCAACAGGATGATCCGGGGCAGTTAATGGCGATGGCTCGTGGATTTATAAATCAACACCACTTGCTCAATATGGAAATTAAGGAATAACAGTTATGAACTCTGCTTTATGGGTCAGTAAAACCGGTCTGGCGGCACAAGATGCCAAAATGGGCGCCATTTCTAATAATCTGGCTAACGTCAATACCGATGGTTTCAAACGCGATCGCGTGGTGTTTGCCGATCTGTTTTATCAGAACCAGCGCACGCCGGGAGCGCCGTTGGATCAAAATAACACCACGCCGAGCGGTATCCAGTTTGGTAGCGGTGTACAAATTGTGGGGACACAAAAACAGTTTACTGTCGGCAGCATCAAGGTGACCAAAGGTGACATGGATGTGGCCATCAGCGGTCAGGGGTTCTTCCAGATTGAAACACTTGACGGGGGCATGGCCTATACCCGTGCCGGTAATTTAACCACTAACGCAGACGGTGTACTGGTTAACGCACAGGGCATGCCGCTGATCCCACAAATTGAGCTGCCTGCGGGCAGTAAACAACTGCATATCGGTAAAGACGGCACTGTCAGCGCCACGGTCGGCGGTGAGACTGAACCCGTTGAAATTGGGCAAATTACACTGGTGAATTTTGTGAACCCAGCCGGCTTGGAAGCGATTGGTGGCAACCTCTATAAAGAGACCGCCGCCAGTGGTGAAGCGGTAGAGGGGGTTCCGGGTGAAGAGGCGTTTGGTCAATTGGAACAAGGCGCATTAGAAGGTTCGAATGTGCAAGTGGTTGAGGAGATGGTCGATATGATCACCGTCCAGCGGGCCTATGAGATGAATGCCAAAATGGTCTCTGCCGCCGATGACATGCTGAAGTTTGTTAGCCAGAAGCTGTGATCGCCAGCATCCTCTTTTGAAAAGTGAATGACGAATGAAAAGGTTTTTAATACTGACGCCAATGGTGCTGGCGTTGTGTGGCTGTGAAAGCCCTGCGCTGTTGGTGCAAAAAGATGATGCCGAATTTGCACCACCGGCCAATCTGGTGCAACCCGCTACGGTGACAGAAGGAGGTGGGCTGTTTCAGCCCGCTTACAACTGGTCATTGTTGCAGGATCGGCGTGCATACCGGATCGGCGATATTTTGACCGTCATACTGGATGAATCCACCCAATCCAGCAAGCAGGCCAAAACCAACTTTGGCAAAAAGAATGACATGAGCTTGGGGGTTCCAGAAGTCTTGGGCAAAAAACTGAATAAATTCGGCGGCTCAATTTCCGGTAAGCGTGATTTTGACGGCAGTGCCACCTCAGCACAGCAAAATATGCTACGTGGCTCGATAACCGTTGCAGTCCATCAGGTATTGCCTAACGGCGTCTTGGTGATCCGTGGCGAAAAATGGCTGACCCTCAATCAGGGAGATGAATATATGCGGGTCACCGGCTTAGTCCGGGCTGATGATGTGGCGCGGGATAACTCAGTATCTTCTCAGCGCATTGCCAACGCCCGCATCTCCTATGCCGGTCGTGGTGCGCTCAGTGATGCTAACTCAGCAGGTTGGTTGACGCGCTTCTTTAACCATCCGCTATTCCCGATCTAGGCAGGAGCCAATATGTTTTTAAGCAGGATAGATTTAAGCAGGATAGATTTTTCGGATCAAATCAGATCACGGTATTCTCGGTTACGACACGACTTGAAGCAACTGGGGGGCGGGTTGGTTTTGTCGGCAGCGTTCGTTTTACCAATGGCGCTTGCTTTACCCACGGCAACCGCGCAACCGTTGGGATCGCTGGTGGATATTCAGGGGGTGCGCGGTAACCAATTGGTGGGTTACAGCCTGGTGGTGGGCTTGGATGGTAGTGGTGATAAAAATCAGGTGAAATTTACCGGCCAGTCAATGGCTAATATGTTGCGTCAGTTTGGCGTACAACTGCCGGAGAAAATGGATCCCAAGGTGAAAAACGTTGCCGCTGTGGCGATCAGCGCCACGTTACCGCCGGGTTATGGCCGTGGGCAATCGATCGATATCACCGTTTCATCCATCGGTGATGCGAAAAGCTTACGTGGCGGTACGCTATTATTGACCCAATTACGTGGGGCGGATGGTGAGGTTTATGCCCTGGCACAGGGGAATGTGGTGGTCGGCGGCATCAAAGCTGAAGGCGACAGTGGCAGCAGTGTTACGGTGAACACCCCAACCGTCGGCCGTATTCCCAATGGTGCGAGCATTGAGCGTCAGGTACCCAGTGATTTTCAAACTAACAACCAAGTGGTGCTGAATCTTAAACGGCCCAGTTTTAAATCAGCCAATAACGTGGCACTGGCGTTGAACCGGGCTTTCGGTGCCAATACGGCCACCGCGCAAAGTGCCACCAACGTCATGGTCAATGCGCCGCAAGACGCCGGTGCGCGCGTGGCGTTTATGTCATTACTGGAAGATGTGCAAATTAATGCTGGCCAGCAGTCACCACGGGTGGTGTTCAATGCCCGGACCGGGACGGTGGTGATTGGAGAGGGGGTGATAGTTCGTGCGGCAGCGGTATCCCATGGCAATCTGACGGTCAGTATCCGTGAGAGAAAAAATGTCAGCCAACCCAACACGCTAGGCGGCGGTAAAACGGTAACAACACCTGAAAGCGATATTGAAGTGACCAAAGGGAAAAACCAAATGGTGATGGTGCCTGCGGGGACTCGCCTGCGCAGCATTGTCAATACCATCAACAGCCTGGGTGCTTCTCCTGATGACATCATGGCGATATTACAAGCGCTGCATGAAGCAGGTGCCTTGGATGCAGAATTAGTGGTTATTTAAGGACAATATATGATTGAAGCCATTAATAAATCATCCCCGGTGATGCCGGGGAGTTTTGTCGGTGACCTCCAACCGCAAGATTTGGAACAAGCGGCGGTACAGTTTGAAGCGGTATTTATGCGCACGCTATTACAACAGATGCGTAAAGCCGCCGAAGTGCTGGCTGCCGATGATGACCCGTTTAACAGTAAGCAACAGCGCATGATGCGCGATTTTTACGATGACAAACTGGCCTCCACACTGGCATCACAGCGTAGCAGCGGCATTGCTAATCTGTTGATCCAGCAATTGGGCGGTAAATAAAGCCTATTTAAGTTTGGCGAACAATTGTTCGCTTATAGGGAGTAAAGCGTATCTGTTATTTATTCAACATCTGTTACTTATTCAACAAATGCCGGGATAACCATGAATTTTATTAAAACCGCATTTAGCGGAATGCAGGCAACACAAGCGCATTTAAATGCGACATCAATGAATATTGCCAATATTCATACTCCCGGCTACTCACGTCAGCGGGCTGAACAAAGTGCGATTGGCGCGGACGGGCAGGGTGGAATTAACGCAGGGAATGGGGTCAATGTTGATGCAATCAGACGCCTTTCCAAACAATATGTGGTTATGCAGGAGTGGCAGGCAAATAGCCAGCAACAGTATTACGAGGCAGGTGAACAATATCTTAAAGCGGTAGAATTGATGGTCTCCAATGAGAGCACCAGTCTGGCAACGGGGTTAAATAATTTCTTTTCCTCTCTCAGTGCGGCGACACAAATGCCTGACTCAACACCCATGCGTCAGCAGATCATCGAATCGGCTAATGCCATGGCGCTACGTTTTAATAATGTGAATAACTTTATTGCTCAGCAAAAAAATTCTATTGGGCAGCAACGTGATATCAGTATTAAAGAGATCAATAGCTTGACTCGCAGTATTGCTGATTATAATCAACAGATCTTAAAGAATCGTTCTGACGGCAATAATATTAACGACTTATTGGATAAGCAGGAACTCCAGATAAAAAAACTCAGTGGCTTAATAGAGACACAAGTTAATCAAGCTGAGGATGGCACTTACCGTGTTAGCGTGAAACAAGGGCAGCCTTTAGTGAATGGTGCTGTGGCGGCTGAACTGGCGGTTGATACTCGCTCTGCTGATACTAAGATCAATATCCATTTTTCGGGGACCACACAGGGTATGAATATGTCATGTGGAGGTCAATTGGGGGGAATAAATGATTATGAATTTACCACCCTGAAAAAATTACAGGCCTCTACTCAAGGGATGGCGAAAACGGTAGCCGATGAGTTCAACACTCAGCTCAAACTTGGTAGTGATTTTACTGGCGCTAATGGGCGAGACTTATTTGTCTTTAATCCGGGTGATCCAAATGGAATGTTACAACTGTCAGCTATTACGGCGGAACAATTAGCCTTGGCTGGTCGCGGTGAGCCTTCTGGCGATAGCAGTAATCTATTTAAAATGATTGATATTAAACAAAAAAATGTTGTTGGCATGAATAGTGTACGATTAGATGATGCAGCGACCACGTTAGTGGGCTATATCGCCATCACCAGTAATAGAAATCACAGCGAATTGGAAAACGCCGAAAACACCTTAAATCAAGCTACCCGGTATCGTGAAAGTATTAGTGGTGTAAATAATGATGAAGAAGCAATAAATTTAATGGAGTATCAGCGGGCTTATCAATCTAATATGAAAGTCATCGCGACCGGAGATAAATTATTCTCTGATCTTTTAGCTTTAATCTAATTATCACACCCTAAATAACAAAGGAATTCTGATGAGAATCAGCACGCCAACCATGTCCTCTGCGATGAATAGGTTTATTACTCAACACAATGAGAAGCTTGAGAAAATAAACAAGCAAATGATGACGCAACAGCGTATTACTTTACCATCGGAAGATCCTATAGCCAGCACACGGCTATTACAGATAAACCGTGAACAGTCGAATATCAAACAATACACCAATAATATTAATGGATTATCTAACAGTTTGACTCATCAGGTAGGGCATGTCTCTGCTATCAATACACAGTTGGTTGCGATTAAAGACAGGCTGTTATCCATCAGTAACGATGTTAAAAGCAATAAAGATATCTCTGGTGTTGCTGATGAAATGAACTATATGCTGGAAGCTGTGGTGGCAGAGTTAAATGCCAAGAATAGTGAAGGGCGTTATTTGTTTGCAGGGACAGCAAGTAATACCAAGCCAATTACCTTCGACAGTATGACGAATAAATATACGTATGTTGGGAATGGTAAGAACCGCCAAACTGGCGTTGGTGAGGGCGTAAAAATCACTGAAAATGTGCATTTACAGTCTGGTTTCGCTGATGCCAATGGGGATTTAGCGACACTAAATAAGTTAAAAAAATTATGTGATGATATTAAACAGAATACCTTGCCATCGACTAGTCATACCACCGAAATTAATGAAATGATGGGGTTAATTGACAGTGCCTCTGATCATATGGGGGTAACATTAACCGAGTTAGGCATTAGACAGACGCATAGTAAATTGCTGCAAAAAAATCATGAGGAAATGGAACTGTCTAATATTACTATCAAAGAAAATTTGGTTGGCCTGGATTTAGCTGAGTCTTATATGGAATTAATGAACCTCATGGCGGTGACCAATGCCAACTATACGACGTTTAAACAGATTAATAGCTTGTCTCTTTTTAACTTAATTTAAGCTGGGATGTTATGCAGGTAGGACTCAATAGAACGCAATGGGAGGTGGCGAATAAAACCAGTCTCCCTAGTTTTGATAAGCTTCAGGGCGTTAATCCGCTTTCTTTGATAAAAAAAGAAGCCGATTTCCCTGAGTCACCTTTTATTTCCAGCCAGCCACTGCGTTATAACGTACAACTTAATCGGCAGTTGACTGCATTACAACGGGCTGAAGGGTATTTACATACGACTGAGCGGCAGGTTGCACAATTGCAACGTGCGCTGCAACAAGAAAGAGCGGATACCGAAATCAAACCACTGGCATTAAGAACCTTACATTGGTTGCAACAACGTACCGTGATGTCAGGTAATACCGTTGATCGGCAACTTAATTTTGTGCCAGAACAGCGTACCGAGGTTAATTTCGCTTTGCACGGAGCCGAGCAGCTTTTGCAACCGGCAGAAAGTGAAACGCTGCTGTTTTCTCTGACGGGGGTTAGCTATCACGTCGTGGCGGTCAAATTACCGGCTTATGCCTCGCCGGCCCAAAATCTCTTACGTTTAAATAATGGATTAGGGCGTTTAGGGGTCCACGGGCGGCTAGATCCGCAGGGGAATGCGCAATTTCATGTGGATGAAAAGCGCTGGGCAGAGATAGAGGCGCATCTTCAGGTCCGTGGTGGCGGGTTACGTTTTGCCAAAGAGAGCTTTCAACCGTTGAAATTACAACCAGAAGTGGTGCTGGAAGATCGGGTACGTGATATTGCTGCGAAGCCGCAGGAAGCCAAAAAACACCTGGCGGGTATTCAGCAAGCGATGGGGCATATTACCGGGCAGATGAGTAAATTGAGCGAGCATAAGAGAAATACCGGGGTGCAAATCAATAGCATGTCCAGTTTCTCTGCGCCCAATTCTGCGCTGATGGCCGCCGAAGTTTTAGCAGAAAAGTTACTGCAAGGGCGTTCCCAGTATGCGATGTGGGCCAACATGCTAGCCGCGCAAGGTAATGCGCGCAGCGCTATGGTCAGAAACTTATTGGGCGGTTAAGGAGGGGGAATACGGCTGCAACTGCAAGTACCCAACGTACTTGGTGTTGCAGCAAGGTAAATATACCCGTCATTCTTCAAGCTGCATGTGCGTTGATCGCACATATCAGCCGTTTTTTCAGCCTCAGCTATTTCTCACTCTCAGTTATTTCTCACGCCCAGTTATTTCTCGCCCAAGACAATACCGCTTTGCCCCACCAATAAAGGTTGCCCTTCAACCACCATTGGCGTCATAAATACGGTATTGTGCATTAAATAATCCAGAAACCCCTCAATCATGCGGCCAGACGTGGGGTTATTGAAGAATATGGGGCTGTAGCTGAAACTCAACTGACCATTTTGGGTGGTTTGTTCAGTAAACTTACCCTTAAAAATAAAACGATTATCATTAGGGCTGGTAATGGTGCTAATAACACCACCTTGGGTCGCGGTAACACGGGTGTCATAGATCTCTTTCTGTTGTGATAGTAAATCATAAAAACCCATTTGTAATTGAGCCTCAGCAAGTGTGGGTTTTTTCTTTACTTCAGAAGAGGCCAGTGCTGCCAGTGAAAGGAATAACCCCACAATTGACAGAAGCCCCCCATTACTAGCAGTTAACCATTTCATTGATTTTTCTCTCCATCTCACGGTAAATCAAATTATTCAATAGCTGAGAATTCTGACGCCAATGATAGATGGTCATCCCTAACTGTTTATTTTCACATTGACTTTCTACTGAGAAGGTAAACTCTAAACGCCTTAGTGACACATAATAATAAATATTAATATTCATATTTTTCGCTTTACTCTGTTTATTTATTGTATAAAGCGTGTCTTTTAGGCGTTGATTAAGCTTCTCTTCCTGTTGCAGCGACAGCGCACTGTCCACCAACTGGAACAGGCGGATATTGCTGTACGCTTCTTGATCCTGCTCAATAGCGGTGTAATTAACCCCTTTGTTCTGCGGAAATAAACGATAAATAGCGACCGCAGTGATAAAAATCAATAGCGCAATAATCGTCAGCCCCCAGTAACTGAAAATATTCCACGATGGGCGTTTAGTGGCCAAGACTTGCTGATGGTCAACAGCAACCTGCCCGGTCTGCGTTGGGGTTACGGATTCTGTGATCGCTGTATATTCCGGCTTATCGCCAGTATTCGCTATTGCGATGTTGGCTATATCAGCTGAACCCGTGCTAACACCCTCGTTGAGAGTGGTTGCACTCTGTTGTACGGCTATCTCCTGATCGTTGATTGAGTTCAATGCTGCCTGTTCACCCGCCTCTTCTTTCTTTGTGATGTTAATAATTTCACAATAGCTGGTGTCTAGCAGATAACCTATCTTGGGAATCGTCTGGATGATGCGCTGTTGTTTATTTTCATCACCCAAAGCGACACGTAGCGTGTGAATAGCATTGGGCAAGCTGTTATTGCCAATAACTCGGCGCTTCCAGACTAAATTGGTTAACTCATCACGGGATAATATTTCGCCAGCATGCTCCAATAATACGTTGATCAATTTGAGCTGATATTCACCAAGGCGTTTCTTTTCCTTGGTATTCTGATGGGTAATAAAACCAGATGTCAGATCGATTAACCAACCATTCACGATATAGGATTGTTTATTCATATTTTTTCGATAGTTGCATGCATAGTGGCATTGGAATGTTTGCTATGATTAAATACTTTAATCAATTACTTATCTCAAGGGTAAATACTGCTTGATTATCAGGAGATAGTGTTATTATTGGTTAGTTTAAAAATCAGGCAAACCCGCGTTATGTTGTCCGCTTTTAGTTTAATATTCTTTTTTATAAGAAAATTTCCTAGTTATTGACCGCTGGAAAGGATATTTCGCTACTTCCCCCAGATGCCTCGTATTATTAACCAAATGATATTAAATAATCAATGTTTTAATAAATTTATTTATTTTCTGATAGTTAAGTGTTTTTCCTATGCACGTCTGAATTTACATATTTCATGGGGTCTTTTGACAAAACCTCTGTTCTTAATGATGTTTCATTCCTAAAAAGTGAATAAATAATTATTTTTATTAAAAAATAATTTAATTTTTTATGGCATTGTGTCGTCTTTGTTTTTCTTAAAATTCAAATCAGATTAATAACCTGTGTTATTAAAGCACTAAACTCGTTTTAGTGGTGTCACTAATCGTCATCACCATATAATTTGCATACCAGGTTTAATTACTCACACAACCGTGCCGCTTTATTCTGCTACCACGGGCGCTAACAGGTAGCCCCGGAATTTAAGAGAATCGAACTTATGGCACTGTCTATCC
>NZ_CGBP01000038.1 GCF_001053095.1 Yersinia similis
TCCGTTGCAGGCACTTTGTCAATAACCTCATAATATTTAATTATTACATCCGCCAGATCATCTTCCACCGTATAAAAATAACAAGCGGGGACCTGTAACACTTCGGCAAAGCGACAGATCAGCTCAAAATCAGGTGTGTGTATTCCACGCTCGTATTGATTCATTCGCGCACTGGCTGCTGCTTCGTCTATCCCTGCCAGGATACCCAAACGTTCTTGCGATAAACCTGCCCTTAGACGAGCCTCTTTTAAACGATGAGGTAGCATGAAAATCCCGATGTTTTACACAACTTGGTGTGATTCTCATCTCTACGTCTTGAAATTTCACTAAGTAATACTTCGCATTTAAGCTGTGTAGTGAGTTGATACCTGAGTGGGAGGATGATATCCCTTATCCTATCCCTCTCCTCCTTTGTGACAAATATCACTGAAACCGCGTTAATAATCAGTTTG
This sequence comes from Yersinia similis, assembly GCF_001053095.1. Lineage (GTDB taxonomy): Bacteria > Pseudomonadota > Gammaproteobacteria > Enterobacterales > Enterobacteriaceae > Yersinia > Yersinia similis. The sequence continues at coordinate 453 of NZ_CGBP01000038.1, forward strand.
CAGTGGGGTATCTTGATTTTTTTTGACAAGATGTAGTGGACAAGATGTAGCCTTGAAACGTTATGTCGCTGCGGTGATGACCGAATTGCAAAACATGCTGCCCGAAAGGAAATACCGGGGGCTTCTATTCAAGTCCGCGTCTATCTTTAAACCACTTGGTGTTATTGACTGCCATGGAAGAAAACGCTCAACAATGCACAGAAAAATATATTTCAGCACGTAGCCAGCATCCTACTTGGATCTTGCTCGCCTCTCGTCGCGCCCCTTTGGTACTGGGTTGTCTGCGAGCCATGTTTAAGACGTCACATGACGGTATACCGATGGAAGATGCGCTTCAGGCGCTGGCGGGTATCCTCTCCGCGCATGCCAGTCAGGAACTGTATGAAATCGAGCCTGATAATACCCATCTTCAAGCTGGGCGCGAGCTACGGGAGTGGATCAAACGCCGTCTGGTTGTTGAGCGAGAAGGGCGAATTTTTGCAACGGATGCACTGGAAGTCGCGATACAGTTTGTTGAATCGCTGGATAGCCGCATTATGACCTCCACAGCTTCACGTCTGTCCGTGGTGCAACGTGAAATAGAAAATCTTGAGACCAGTCTTAATCCCAACCCAGAGAGCCGAATTAATAAGCTGCGTAGTCGAATAAAGGCGCTGGAGGAGGAACTGTCGCTGGCAGAAGCGGGACACATCGTGGTGCTAGATGAAGCACAGGCGGTTGAAGGGATCAGGGAAGTCTACAATTTGGCCACTTCCTTGCGTGCTGATTTTCGTCGTGTAGAGGATTCTTGGCGAGAGGCTGATCGGGCGTTGAGGCAATCTATTATCAGCGAGCAGTATCACCGGGGTGAAATCATCGACCGCCTGCTTGATGATCAAGACTCACTGCTGAACACACCTGAAGGTCGCGTGTTCGACAGCTTCCAGCAACAACTTCGCCAGACGATTGAACTGGACAATATGCGCCATCGCCTGCGCACCATTCTGCGCCATCCCGTTGTACCCAAAGCATTACCATGGTCACAACAACGGGATCTTCACTTTCTGGTGAAGCGTCTGGTTCAAGAAACTAAGGTGGTGTTGCAGGCCAGATCCCGTAGTGAGCGGGATGTGAAAGGTTTTATGAAAACCGGCCTTGCTGCGGAGCACCACCGTGTAGGGCAACTGCTCAATGATATCTTTAGTCTTGCTTTGAATCTGGATTGGCAGCGGCTGGCGATAAGGCGGCAAGAGATCCCTTTGCCGCCCTTGGGAATGGCGGTGACAGGCGTTCCTGCGGTAGAGCGGTTACGTTTTAAAACACTGGATGAGGATATTGAGCCAGAACTGGATCTGAGCACCACGTCAGTCGGCTTGGAACAAGTGGGTGATGATTTTTGGGATGCCTTTGATGGTTTGGATCGAGAGGCGCTGATCCAAGGTACCCTGAGAGTTCTCGCAGAACAAAACAGACCCATTAGCCTTGGTGAATTGGCGGTTTTACTCCCCCCAGCACACGATCTGGAAACTTTTGCCCTTTGGCTGGGAATGGCACATGAAGCCGGTATCACCATTCAGAATGAACAGCGAGAAGCGGTTGAACTGATTGACGATGAACAGCGCATATGGCGCTTCTATCTTCCCTATGCTGGGCTGGAAAGTCAGGCACTTAAGGATATTGACTGGGAGTTGTGAGCATGACAGGCATCTTTGATCGGTTAGTGAATACAGGCAACGGAGAGCTAACCCAAGATGTGCTGTCGCATATCGAAAGGGATGATATGACAACCGATGCATTGCCTGATACGGACAGCGAGTCTACCGAAGAGAAGCGCACTCACAAGCGAGTACGTGAGGCTGCTCAGGAGCTTCTTAAGTACGGTTTACTTGAAGAGAGTCATAAACCCAATCTGTATCGCATCGCACTGATCCACACCGAAGAAATGGCCAGCATTTTGGAGCCTCTCGATCTGAGTATGGGGATCGATGAGGTTCGTGGGCTACTCTTTGTCATGGTACGGCAGCAGGAAACCTCGGAACAGGATGATTGGACGCATCCGTTGGTGCGCCGGCAGCGCTTGAATCTGGAACAATCGTTACTGATTGCCATTTTACGTCAGCACTTCATTGCCTATGAACAGGAAAACGGAATAGGTGCCAGCCAGGCATTGGTTGTCGTGGATGATTTGATCCCACAGCTACAGGTGTATCTGGGGGATCTGGGCAGTGATGCCAGAGAGCGAACACGGGTGATTAATTTATTAGATCAGCTCAAAGGGCATGGATTGGTTTCTGCTCCAGACGCTCATGAACGGGTGATTGTTCGCCCAATTATTGCTCATCTGGCCAATCCTGAGAATTTACAAGCTTTGTTAGCATGGCTACGAGATCAGGTGGAAAGGAGCGAGTTGCCGGGTGACGCCAGTGAACTGATGGGTGGGGAGGAGATGCCATGAAACAATCCCCTCTCTGGTGCGATAGCGAAACCTTCATATTGACACATTTGGATCTTTTTAACTGGGGTGGCTTCAAAGGGGTTCATCGGGCGGTTATTGATCCCGCAGGGACGGCGGTGATCGGCCCCACGGGTAGCGGTAAAACAACGCTTGTTGATGCTCTGATGACGCTGTTGTGCGCTAACCCTCGCTATAATCTGGCGTCTACGGGGGGGCATGAGAGCGACCGGGATCTGGTGTCCTATGTGCGGGGGGTATCCGGCCCCGGCGATGGCGGTGCCGGGCAGTCACATATTGCCCGACAGGGCAAAACAATCACTGGGGTTGTGGCTACGCTGGCATGTGATACACAGCAAATTCGCTTGGGTGTCTTGCTGTGGTTCGAGGGCACCAGCTCTGCTGCAACAGACATGAAAAAACTGTGGCTGTTCAGCGATGCCCCTGGACACACCCTTGAGCATTGGTTGAATGTACACCATGAAGGGGGGATGCGGGCATTGCGACAGATGGAGAAAGAAGGCACGGGGATCTGGACCTACCCGAGTAAAAAATCTTATCTGGCGCGCTTGCGTGATTACTTCGACGTGGGTGAAAACGCGTTTACGCTACTGAATCGCGCTGCCGGCCTAAAACAGTTAAACAGTATTGATGAAATCTTCCGTGAATTGGTGCTGGATGATCACTCAGCCTTCGAGCGTGCCGCCGAAGTCGCCAATAGTTTCGATGATCTCACTGAGATTTACCAGGAATTGCAAATCGCCCGTAAGCAGATACGGTCACTACAACCTATTGCCGATAGCTGGGGGCGTTATCAGGTCCAGTCACGCCTGCTGGAAGAACGGCAGGCACTCGAGGTCATTTTGCCTATCTGGTTCGCCGAGCAGGCCCATGGTTTGTGGTTGGTGCAAACACATCGGCTAGAGAAGGAAATCAGCGAGACTGAATCCACCGTAAAAGAATTACAGCGGCAACAGGCCGAACAGAAAAAGCAGGTGAATGAGCAGCTGAAACGCTATTGGGATGTGGAGGGAGGAAGTGTTGATGTTCTCAAAGATCGCATTACCGATTGGCAGAAAACCTGCCATCAACGGGAGATGCAGGCAGCAAATTATCAACGGCTAGCAATAAACCTCGATCTATCACAGGAGTTGACCGCTGCGGGGTTGCAAGCGAATCAACAGAAAGCCGAAACACGCCTGATGGCCCTTTCTGAAGAGATAAGTGCCGCCGAGCGAAGCGCATTCAGTAAAGGGATTACCGATCACGAGTTAACTGAGCAGCTTCAGCAGTTATGTCAAGAAAAGATAGACGTTGAGCGCCGGCCCGAATCTAACCTGCCTAGCCAGTTTCAAGCTTTTCGCAGCGCGTTGGCTACCGAGTTGGGCCTGGATGATACAACCTTGCCCTTCGTCGCCGAGCTGGTTCAGGTCAAGCAGGAGGAGAAATCCTGGCGTGGTGCCATCGAACGAGCAATAGGCAGCCATCGCTTACGTATATTGGTCCCCCACGCGTCGGCTGATGCTGCCCTGAATTGGGTCAATCAACGACATAACCAACTGCATGTGCGTTTACTCGAAGTGAAGTCGCCAGCGTCCCAGCCCCTATTTTTCCATGATGGTTTTACGAAGAAACTTACCTACAAAGAACACACCTCCCGAGAGACCGTGAAAGCCTTGTTGGCAGATATTGATCGCCATTGTGTCGAAAATACCGATCAATTACGGCATACCCCACATGCCATGACTGCGCAGGGGCTAATGTCGGGCAAGGCGCGTTTCTTCGATAAGCAGGACCAAAAACGTCTGGATGAGGGTTGGCTGACGGGTTTTGATAACCGTGATCGGCTGGCTTTTCTGGCGGAGCAGATACAACAGAAAGAACAACAGCTACAGATAGCGACGCAAGCGCTTCGTCTTGCTCAGGCTGCCGTGGGTAAATTGCAGGAACAAGCCAATGCGTTAGCACATATTCAGGCGTTGAACTTCGAGAGTATTGACCTACCCACTGCGCAGCGCCAACTGGAAGAATTACAGGCTCGTCTGGATAGGCTGACCCATCCGCAGTCCGATATCGCTATTGCTAAGGCCGCACTGGATGAGGCTGAAGCACGGCAAAAAGAGCTTGAAAGGCAATATCAACAAGAAGTGACTGCATGTGCTGGTTTGAAGAAGGATCTCGAACGTGCAGCAATGCTCAGCCGTAAAGTCCATAACATCGCAAAACAAGGCATGACCGGTGCACTACAAGCGTTAGGCGCAGCGCATTTTCCTCAGGTGGCCCCCGAGCAACTGGACGACATTCAGGACATTGAACGTGAGCATGCACGCCAATTGCAAGGCCGACTCAATGAGGTCAATGACCGATTACAACGGTTACGGGATGAGCTTATCAAGCGGATGTCCGACGCCAAAAAAGAGGATACTGGCGCGCTTTCGGAAGTGGGGCGGGAATTAGACGATATTCCCAACTATCTGGCGCGCCTACAGACCTTGACCGAAGAGGCGCTTCCCGAAAAACTTAAGCGTTTCCAAGAATATCTGAACCGTTCCTCTGATGATGGGGTGACGCAGTTACTCAGTCATATCGACCATGAAGTTGCGTTGATCGAGGAGCGTCTGGAAGAACTTAATGACACCATGCGCCGAGTCGATTTTCAGTCTGGGCGCTACCTGTGTTTGATCGCCAAACCGGTGGTGCATGACAGTATGCGCACGTTACTGCGCACGCAACGCCAGCTTAACTCGGCTCGTTTCGTCGATGATGATGGCGAGAGCCAATATAAGGCGCTGCAAGCGTTGGTCGGATTACTGAAAGATGCCTGCGAACGCAACCGCACCCAAGGGGCCAGAGCGTTGCTGGACCCCCGTTTCCGCCTTGAATTCGCCGTTTCGGTGATTGAGCGGGAAACCGGGAGCGTCATTGAGACTCGTACCGGTTCACAAGGCGGTAGTGGTGGAGAAAAAGAAATCATCGCGTCTTATGTACTGACCGCATCCCTAAGCTATGCGCTGTGCCCTGATGGTCGCACCAAGCCGTTGTTCGGTACTATTATTCTGGATGAGGCATTCTCGCGTAGCTCTCATGTTGTCGCCGGGCGGATTATCGCTGCCCTGAGGGAATTTGGTCTGCATGCGGTCTTCATCACGCCCAATAAGGAGATGCGTCTGTTGCGTCATCACACACGCTCGGCGATCGTTGTTCATCGGCGTGGGCCGGATTCCAGTCTGGTCTCATTAAGTTGGGAAGATCTAAATGAACATCATCAGCAGCGCAACAAACCAATATGAAATCACCCATTGATATTGGCAAGCAATTGGCCAGACAGTGGCATCAGTCTAAGGTGAGGTCTGAACGCTTACTCACACCCGGCTGCTGGCCTTTGCAACTGCCAATAGGTAAACCGTCGGCAAAGATTTTTACTGCAAATACGCAGGCAGTGCAGCGCCATGTCGAGGTCTGGCGTCAGGTCAGTATCGGTCTTGTTGAATGGGAATCCGTTAGCTACCGTGCCAGCCTCACGCCTGTTTCAATTCCCGTTCGATGGTGTTTGCGCACCCCCTCTGAGTGGATCAATGCAGCATCGAACCTGCAAGTCAGTCAGGAATTTCAACAACTTGAGCAACTGGTAGCGCAGGTTGATAAATCCTTTCATGCCTTGCTGATTAACCAGCGGGCGCTTTGGCTGCATAAAGATCCACATGAGGTGATTACCGCGGCTAATCTTGCCTGCAAATTGACACCCGGCTGTGCTCAGGGGCGACCTTTACGCCTGCTGTCCGAGTCTGGAGTAGACACGAAGTTCTTCGAAAGAAACTATTCGTTGCTGACAAAACTACTTGATGAGCGTTTTGAGGGGGAGGCCTCTGGGCAGGGTCTGGCAACCTTTCTTGATGCCTTCGAAGAAAGCAGCCACTGGGTATTGGTCACTCCGTTGGCTCCCGGCATACTCCCCTTCAACATGAGTAAGGTCACAACAACAGAACTGGCGAGCGTAGATTTACCATGCTCACGCATTCTTATCGTAGAAAATGAACACTGTATTCACCAGTTACCGCAATTGCCTGACACCATTGCTATTCTGGGCTCAGGTCTGGACTTGCAGTGGCTGATTTCTCCTAATTTAAAGAGCAAGTCGATAGGTTATTGGGGGGATATGGATACTTGGGGGCTATTGATGTTGGCGCGGGCAAGAGCGTTCCAGCCAGCGATTACCGCACTTTTGATGGGCCGCTTGTTATTTGAACACTACGCATCAGGCTCAGCGGTCGCAGAGCCGGTCAACGCTCAACAGGCGGTTCCCGAAGGGCTTCATCACCACGAAGCAGACTTTTACCGATACTTATTGTCACAACCGCGGGGGCGTCTTGAGCAGGAGTATTTACCACGGGGCGTGGTCGAAATGGCGCTTACTGAATGGGTCGGTCACATTTCTCTTTAAGGTTTATGGGCTTATAGTTTTTTATCATCCGGTCTCAGCGGAGCTGTGGTGATATCAGGGGCGATACCTGTGGTGGTTGCCAAGTGGCTTGTACCACAGTAGCCTGTTTCTTCCCCTGCCAGAGTGAGGGGAAGTTCATCATCCTTTATTCTTGCGCTATCTTCTCTCTTACGGCGCGTATGACTTCCAACCTGGCTGGCATATCAGGATGGGAATTCAGCCACTCTGGTATACCAACCCGAGTTTCGGCCTCTGGAGTGGTGGCTTGTTGCAACGCATGGTAAATCTCTTCCATGGCTAACAACGAACGCTTTTCGCGCTGCATTTCGGCTATTGCCCAGGAATCTGCCTCGCTCTCTATTGTGCGGGAAAACTGCATCTCATGAATAAAGGCGGCCGATTGCAACAGCGTATCGCCAATGCCATTGACGTCCCCGGTCATCCACATAAAGGTCAAGGCGACTAATGATGAACGTACCACCATCTGCATCGAGTGGCGGTGGGCATGGTGTCCCATCTCATGCAACATCACCGCAGCCAGGGCATCATCACTGGTCGTCAGCTTGATCAAATCGTCGCTGATCACCATTGTGCCATCAGGTAACATAAAGGCATTGGCTGTCGTCGGCGCGGTCATCAATACCAGTTTGAGCGGTGTGCGTTCCTGCCGCATTTGCGGGGGCATTACCTGTAAAAAGAGTTGTTGGATCGCTTCTTGTCGTTCTGCGGGTAACGCTGAAGGTTTAAATCCACTTTGCTGTAGCCATTCAAGGGAGTGTTCCCCTAGCTTCTGCTCAGCAGTGGTTGGGATACGCAGCGCAATTTCACTGCTGGCCCAAGGAAGTAACCAATAGATGTAAGCCAAAATAAGTAATGGGGTGATGAGCAACGTCAACAATACACCGCTTTTATGACGCTCTAAGCGATGCACCACCCCAGGTGAACGCTGTTGGTATAGCCACTTACGGAACAAGGTGTCATCGGAGGGAACAAAGCGGCCGCCATCAGGAAATGTCAAATTCAGCGGGATAGAACCTAATGAAGACGAAACGTTGAGCTGCGACAGGGAGAAATAGTGCTGTTCTCCATCACGTAGCAATGTCACGTTATCGCCTATTTCATTTAGCAGTAGTCGGGCCGCCTCGCGGGCGGCCCGGCCTGGGTACTGATAATATCCTTCAACGATCACTGATAGTTACTCAAAAGCCAGTTCCCAGATCGAGTGCTTGTAATGCTTCTTCGGCGAGAGCGCTATTCGCTGTGTCCTGATGAGCGTGGATATTCAGTAAAGACAAGTCACCTTCAATCTCAGTTGCATCAGCCATATAGCGTGCATGGCGTACTTCTGCAATTGGTGTGGCAAGCCCCAATGAGCACACAGTGATCAGGCTGTTGGTAATTAGCAGGCCCATATAAGACAGGAGTTTCATGGAAGAACGTAGCTTGATGTCACCTTGTAATGTTGTTTGACTAAACAGGTAATTACGTTGGGCAACTATGCGGTAGCTGTTGGAAACCATGGTGCCGAGTAGCAACATCAGCATCATGAATAGCAGGTTGCTGAAATTCTGAATTATCAGCATAGCTGTCTTATTTTCGTTGGCGATGGAACCATTCAGGGCCGATTGGAACAGATCGGCAAAAAACGCACCTGCGAACATCATAGCAACAAAAAAGAATGGGATAAAAATCAACACACTGAAAAAGGCGATTTTAATAAATGCTGATTTTTTTAACGTACTAATAAAAGATGAATTACCAAAAGAGAGGTTATTAACGTACAGGCTGTGTTGCAACGTGCTCACAATGCCATTGATAACTGCCAGCAGGGGGACCAGAAGAATCGCAGAAACAGCAACGAGTGTAAGAGTCGTAGAAGGGCTGCTGGCAACAGAACCTAGAAACATCGCCATGACGACTATCACGGCATAGAGCCCCAGAATTAACAGCAGTGGGCAAAACAGTAACGCCCAATAAGCCTGTCCAGTCTGGCAGTGATAATTAAAACGAACACCACGATAGCTGGTCATAATGGCATTGTAGCGCCAGCCACGGATAATAAGCCATGGAATCAATGCCAGAAACACCAGTGCAACCAAAAGGCCAAGTTTTGGGGAAATTGCCAATAATATATAGAATAAAATCACACCACCAATAACCATCAAGCGCCCTTTAAGGATCTCGATTGGCTCTGCGTGATAATCAAAACGATCACCGTTTAGCTCAGTATTGCCATAAAAGTAACGGCGACGACGTACGGTAGCCCAGGCAGAATAAACACCCAGTGTAATTATCGTTAGTAGTAAATTAACTAACCAGATAGAGAAATACTCGCCACCTTCGCCTTTGAAGGCCATTCTATGTAGCGATTTATTTTGTGAAGCGTTATCTGCCATAAACCTTTCATCCTATAGGTAATATAATCCGCCTATATGTTCCTATTTTTATTCACAATAGGTGTTATGGAGATAGATGATATCCACATAATATTCACAAGGCAGTAAAGTGCAGAATAATAATCTCAAGTGAAATAGATCGCAAATGATGTTTTATTCTATTTTCATTATTTGATTTATATGGCTTAACTAACTAAATGATTTTATGAGAAATACTAAATTCCGCGCCCGGTTTTGTTTTTAGGGTAATTTGTCATTTATGACAACGAATGGCTCCTTTAATAATAAGATAATTCTTGTATTGATCGTGTGAAGCCATTATTTACCTCTCTAGGGATAATGTGAAATTCGTTTTTTTTTGTTATTAAAAAATAGACAGTAAGGGTATCAATTGTAATATTGTCAGTACAGGCCGCACGATTATTGATTGGATTAAACCATACTCAGGTATTCTAATCGCAGAGGAAGTACATCGCTTCTATACTGTAATATCGGTGAATGGATGTTAATCGATTGTAGCAATGTGTGCTGGATGTAACAGTTGCGGTAGAGAAGGGGTGATCTTTGTCTTCTTTTCGGCGTAACATGCGCTTGATGGTAGATCCCGACAGAGGATGACGTGTCGGATAAAATCTTTTTAAGGAGAGGATATGCCGATTCCTGAACGTTTAAAACCACGCAAAGCCACTAAAAATCAGACACAGACACTGCTTAAGCTACTCGACGAGATATCCAGTACTCTCGAAGATAATGGTGATCAAGAAAACGATCGGGTACGAGAGCTTATTTCACAATGGAATGAAGTTGCTTGCCGAGAACATGATTTCCATGAGTTTAGGGATTTTCACGCCTATACCAGCAAAGAGGATTTTATTATTTCAGCCCAGCGTAAAGCTAAATATATCGAAGATTTTCAATATGCTGAGTCAATTGAACTTGTTAATGTTATCTCACAAGCGGAAGGTATCGAACCCGATATACATTATGCGGTCGATCTTTTGGATGAGAATTTTCCTGATGGTGATGCTTCAGATCTCATATTTTGGCCTAACTATTGGTTTCAGAATGAAGATATGTTCCACATTGAACTCACTCCGGAAGAGACCGTAGGCTATCTTATGGCTCGTTCAGGAAGAACGTTGCAAGGTGCTCCAGAGATTGAATTGAGATACCCCTATTACAAGTCTTTAAACACACAGCCAGGGTGAATGTTAATTCACCCTAAAGAGTTAAAGAAGCGATCGGTAGCGACATATGTTTACCGATCATGCGGTCAGCGTTATGGATGTTCTTGAGTGAAAACACCAATCTATACCCGTCATGCTTCAAGTTGCATGTGCGTTGGCTACGCTCGTTTCTGCTCCTGGCGCTAAGTGTCAATAATAGTGTCACCCGGATCACTTACTGGTTGTTGACGTTAAAATAAATAGACTCATCGGGATTAATGCGTTTCATCGCTCATTGGTGCCGAATGCATCGGCTTGTTTCGTACTGAAATAATGACAGGTGCCACGTCTTAGGTGGCACCCTATGACCGTTATCTGATGACTTAAAACCTGATTACTTCAAATCTACTTATTTCAACAGGAATGATTTCCCCTGTTTAAGCACCAAATCGCAGGCCTTGGTTTTGATTTTTTCTGTGATTTGCCCAGTACCTAGGTCATTCAGGTTTACGCTTTTGCCTTCACTGGTTTTCAGCAACCCGCCCAAGCCCTCTTCATAATCCGTACTTTTCGCCGTTTCTGTGCCACTGATACCCAGTTTGCTCATGAGCTGGTCTTTAATCGCCGTGGTGCCATCGCTTGATAACACATTATTCTGTACGCAATATTGCAAAATACCGGTGGCATTGTTCATGGTGCCTGCACTTAACGCTTTATCTCCGCCATTGAGTAAGTTAGTCAGTGATGACATTGATGACATTGATGGCAGTGATGATGAGCTACCGGCTGATTTACCGTATTGCTCTGCGGTACTTTTTACCGAATCCAATAAACTGTTGGCGTGAGCAGCACCGGTCACTAGAGGGGTAGAGAAAGCCAGTGCTAATAATAGGCGATGAATGTTATCCATAGAAACTCCTGTTTTATATGGCGGTCACAGCCAATACGGCGTGAGACCGTTAGAAAGGTTATTCATTGTTACCTTTAATCGTAGAATTGTTATCTTTATGGTGATGATTGTTGTCTTCGACCGTAAGAATAGCTTACAGATTGCATTTTGGTCGTCAGATCTGATTGACAGGGGTGTTTATCTGACGGCGTTTACGCACGATCCACAGTAGTAGTGGTAAAATTAGCACGATAACGGCCAGTATTAACAGGCTCTGTGCAATTGTGCTGGACCACAAAATAGTATAATCGCCATTACTGATCGACAGGGCGCGGCGTAGGTTTTGTTCCAGCATCTCTCCTAGCACAAACCCCAGAATCAGCGGTGACATTGGGAAATTCATTTTCCTGAGCAGATAGCCGAAGATCCCCAGCCCTACCATTAACAGCAAATCGAAAGTGGTGCTGTGTACCGCATAGACACCGATTGCCGATACGGCGGCAATCGCGGGGACCAGAAACCACAGTGGAATGGTTAACATACGAGTGAAGAAGCCGACCAGTGGCAGGTTCATTAGCAGTAAAATTACGTTAGCAATCAGCAGAGAGGCGATCAGCCCCCAGACGATATCCGGTTGCTCGGTGAACATCGCCGGACCCGGTGTGATGTTATACAAGGTCAATGCGCCCATCATGACAGCTGTAGTACCCGAACCGGGGATCCCCAACGTTAGCATAGGAATAAAGGAGCCGCAGGCAGAGGCATTGTTGGCCGCCTCCGGTGCGGCAACACCACGGATATCCCCTTTACCGAAGCTCTCGCTGTTGCCACTGATGCGCTTCTCTGTCATGTAGGTCAGGGCACTGGCGATAGTGGCCCCCGCACCTGGCAGTACGCCGACGAAAAAACCGATGACAGAGGATCGCAGGGTTGGCCCGACGCATTGTGCGGCTTCTTTACGGTTGAACAGCAGACGCCCGGTTTTACGTACCAGTTTCTGACCACTACTGGTGCTCTCCAGCATCAGTAGGATCTCACTGACGGAGAACAACCCGATAACCACAACAATGAATTGGATACCGTCGGAAAGATGCACGCTATTAAATGTGAAACGATAAACGCCGGTGTTGGCATCAACGCCAATGGTTGCCAGCCCTAGCCCGATTAACGCCGCCAGCATTGATTTCAATGGGTTTTGGCTCATCATGCTCGCGAGGCAGGCAATGGCAAAAACCATTAATGCGAAATACTCGGCTGGGCCGAAGGCCAGTGACCACTGCGCTAGCATCGGTGCAAACAGAATGATCCCACCAATAGCCAGCATTGAGCCGACAAACGAACTGACCGCTGAAATGGATAATGCAACTCCTGCCCGGCCTTGCTGTGCCATTGGATAGCCATCGAGAGCCGTCATGATAGCGGCGGCATCACCGGGCACGTTCAGTAAGATGGAAGAGATACGCCCGCCATATTCGCAACCGATATAAACCGTAGCCAGCAGAATCAGCGCAGACTCAGCGGGCAATTTAAGGGCGAAGGCCAGTGGCAGTAAAATGGCGACACCGTTGATAGGCCCCAGCCCCGGCAGCAAGCCGACAATGGTGCCAATGAAACAACCGATCAGGGCAATCATCAGGTTCTGTGGTGTTAACGCCACTTCAAACCCTTGCGACAAATACATCCAAGTTTCCATCACTGCCTCATTAGTTCAGCCATATGCCGAGCGGTAGGGTGACATCCAGTAAATAATCAAAGGCATAGAACAGCAATAGGCCCAGAGCCACACCAGAGAAAGCGGCGACCCCGATTTTCGCCCCAAATAACAAGGCAATACTGAACGTCAGCAGGGCCGTCGCCAATGGGAACCCGAGCCATTCAAACACCGCGGCATAGATCACCAATGTCAGCACCATCACTAACAGGCGATAAAGCACTTTGGCATCGGGCCATACAATCACTTCAGGTTTACGCAGTAACAATAAGACGGCACAGAGTGTCATTAATGTCAGAATGGCTATTGGGAAGGGCCGTGGACCAAGAGGTTCATAGCTGTACTCACTTTGTATTCCCCAGCCAATAAATAGCCCACCGAGACATAGCAAGATCCAGATACCCGCAAAAATACGATCGCTCATGGTTTTTTCCTGCGTTATTTGGCAAGGCCAAAGGTTTTTGCCTGTTCGCGGTACTGCTCAACCTGTTTTTTGACGTAGCTATCAAGTTCTTTACCCGACAGATTGAATTCAAACAGGCCCCGTAAATCCCGTTGCTTTTTGAACTCATCAGTTTGTACCAGAGTATTAAAGGCCTTGGTCCACCATTGATATTCGGCGTCACTGACATTCGGCCCCAAATAAAATCCACGGATAATAGGCCAGACTAAATCGTAGCCTTGCTCTTTAGCGGTAGGGATAGCAGACAGTGGCTCAGGTAGGCGCTGTTCTGCATAAACGGCCAATACGCGCAATTTGTTACCGACCAGATAGGGCACCATTTCGCTTAAATCGCCAGATACCGCCTGAATATGATTACCTAACAGTGCGGTGATAGATTCACCACCGCCTTCAAAGGCCACATAGCGCATGCTGTGTGGATCGACCCCCACCTTATTGGCTAATAAGGCGACTTTCATCCAATCCTGACTGCCGATAGATGCCCCCGCCCCGAACACCACATTTGTCGGATCCTTGGTAAAGGCATCCATTAAGTCTTTTAGGGTTTGGTAAGGGGAGTCTGCGCGTACGGCGATCATGCCGTAATCTGTGCCAACGGAGGCCAGCCATTTGACGTCATTAACGTTATAACGGCCAAATTTATTCTGCGCCAGATTAAGCAATGAGCCACTGGAGAAGGCGACCACCGTACCAAACTCCGCAGGGCGCTGTGCCACGATGGCATTGTAGGCGACAGCACCAACGCCACCCGGCATGTAGGTCACTCGCATCGGGCGGTCAATGGTTTTGGTTTCCTGTAACGAAACCTGAATTAACTTACAGGTGAGATCAAATCCGCCACCGGGCTTGGCCGGTGCAATACATTCGGTGCGGTTCGGTGGGTCAATGGCGAATGCCGCCTGGATGGTGAACAGCAAAGCTGATGCAATCAGAGTGCGGGTCATTATTTTTCTCATCTTATTCCTCTTATTGTTTTCTCATAAATTGTGAGCGTTACCGCGATTGTGTGGTTATCGGATTGTTAAGTCATTAACCTTTCAGTTACCTTTCAACGGGAAGGAAAAATTACAGGATGTGATATGCGTCTCTTGTTAGTAGAAGATCACCCCGAGTTATCTCACTGGTTACAGAAGGCACTAACGCATGTGGGCTTCGCTGTGGATGTGGCGCATGACGGCATTGCCGCTGACCATTTACTGCAAAACGAAAATTACGCTCTGACAGTGCTGGATGTCGCACTGCCACGCTTGAATGGCTTAGATTTGTTGGCGCGGGTACGTAAGCGAGGGCAAACGTTGCCAGTACTTTTATTAACGGCCAGAACGGAGGTGGCGGATCGGGTGAAAGGGCTGAACATGGGGGCTGATGACTATCTAACAAAACCGTTCGAACTGGATGAACTGGAAGCGCGTATTCGTGCGCTATTGCGTCGCAGTATGGATACGGCAGTACAAGCATTGCAATTTGGCGATCTAACTTATCACGATGAGGGCTATTTCCTTCTGGATAACAAGCCATTAGCACTCACACCACGGGAATCCACCGTATTGACCACGTTGATGCACCGCCGTGGCAGGCCGGTTGCCAAGCAGCAATTGTTCGAACAAATGTTCACCTTATCTGATGAAGCCAATCCGGAATGCATCGAGTTGTATATCCACCGGGTGCGTAAAAAGTTGCAAGGCAGCAACGTTGCCATCCAAACATTGCGTGGTCTTGGTTACAGCCTGGAATGTACCGATAATGTACGCTAGCCAGTGGCGTTGGGTTAAAACACCCCATTCGTTGTTCCATCAGTTGCTACTGTTTTTTGGTGTACCTTTGCTGATTTTGGCGAGTATTTCTATCTATACCGATTATCTCAGTGCCATGAATGCAGCCACACTGGCTTATGATCGCACGTTATTAGCCTCCGCGCGGACAGTGGCTGAACGGTTGGTAGTACGCAATGGGCAGCTTGAGGTCGATGTACCTTATATCGTCTTGGATAATTTTGAACGCAATATGAATGATCAGCTTTACTACCAGGTGATCACTCCAGAAGGCAAAAGTATCGCGGGGTACAATGACTTGCCGCTACCGCCAGCTAACACGCCACGCTCGGCACTGTATTCCGCCTTGGTGCATTTTTATCACGCTGATTATCATGGTAAACCAATACGTGTCGCCGCATTTTATCAACCGGTTAATGAGTCTGGTGTCATGGGTATGGCGATGGTGTTGGTGGCGGAAACACTGTCATCCCGGAATGGTTTGGCGCAACAGATCATGGTATCTGCGATTTTAACCCAAAGCATATTGGTCGTGCTGGCGTTTGCGATGGCCTACATTTTGCTCAAATGTCTGCTCAAGCCGCTACGAAAACTTTCTAGCCTGATGGTGCGGCGCGATCCCGGTGATTTGACGCCCATCCCCAATGTTTTGCCTTGGTCAGAGATGGAGCCGCTATTGTTGGCGTTTAACCGTTATATTGAGCGGCTACGCGAGATGCTGGCACGTCAGGGGCGTTTTAGCGCCGATGCGTCTCATCAGTTGCGTACTCCATTGGCTGTCTTGAAAACACAGGCTGCGGTGGCACTAGCCAGCTCATCTCCTCAGCAATGGCGAGAAAGTTTACAGGCGATGAGCCATACGCTGGACCATACCGTCTTACTGACTGACAGGTTATTGCAGTTATCCCGCATGAAAATACACGAACGCACATTGGCACCGGTCAATCTGGTCCCAGTATTGCGCGATGCCTGCTTCGCACGGCTTTCTCAGGCGCGCAGTAAACAGATCGATCTCGGTTATGAGGGGGTGTCCGAGTGCTGGATTGATGGCGATGCCTTGTTGCTGAGCGAGTTGTGCGACAACTTGTTGGATAATGCGTTGAAATATACCCCAAGGCACGGTGTCGTCACGGCTCGGTTGGTCAAGGAGCAACATGCGGAGCAATGCCTGATGGAGATCGAGGACAGCGGCCCTGGTATTGCACAAGGTGACATTATGCAGGCGCTAATACCTTTTAACCGGCTTGATAATGTTGGCGAGCAGCAGGGCGCGGGATTAGGGCTGGCCTTGGTGAAAGATATTACGGCTTACCATACCACCCGCCCAGAGTTACTGCGTAGCGAGTTACTCGGCGGTTTATTGGTGCGGATAAGTTTTCGTTTGCAACGTATCAGCCCGTAATAATTTTTTAATTCGGTGATTAAACAGAACACTCAAACCAGATTGAGTGTTCTGTTTTAGTCTATTCTTTTGCACTATTCTTGAGAAAAATTACATTATTACTTGTTCGGGTGTCACAAAACTGGGGGCAGGGGATCCATTTTTTTACACATACAATATATAAGGTAGTAAATACCCTAAATAATTCGAGTTACAGGAAGGCAACCAACGTACATGCAACTTGAAGTATGACGGGTATAACGTGACGGACGATGATGGTTTTTTCCCTGGCAGGAGGCAATGAAAATGACAACAAGGGCAGATATAAATAGAGGGCGTTTAATTTATACAGAGCACCTTGGATGGATTGATTTTGGCTTAGGTATATGAATAGAAAGCTGATTCTATTTACTTTAATTTTAGCTTCATTGTCTATCTATTTATGGTGGTTAATCACCATGCCGAGTACAACCTATAATGATAAAAATATACTTAAATATTATTCGTTTACATATAAAGAAGTCATTAACGCCCCTAGGTTGTCCGATAATTATTATTTTGAATATATTCCTAGTGATGAAACCAGTCCCCAAAGCAGTGTTATGTACACTTGTGGATTGAAAAATATTGATGAAGGTTACAAGAGTTTGGTTTCGTACATCATAAAAACGGGTATACCATTAAGAAAAGAGTACTCATTAGAGCTGAATATTTTGAACTCATCAAAGTGACGATTAAAGGTGATGAGTGTTTAATGTTAGTTTTATCAAAGTAAGATAATTGAATGGTTCTATATTGTATGTAAATTAATTTGGCTTTAGTCATTATATTTCATGCTAACGCTATTTTAACCGGGCCGCGACACATTGGTATCACGGCCCGCATTGACTAAAGCATTAAGCCAAGGAATCAAGCTAAGGCATCAGGCCGATAAATACCGTTTTTTTGCGTGGGCCCGTCATTAATGGTGCCAACTGTTCGACACACTGTAAGTAATGCGGTGTTGTCTTGTGAATGGCGACCGCAGCTTCATCGGTATAGGCCTCGTAAATATAAAAGCGCGTCGGGATATGCTCGTCCCTTAACACATCAAAACGTAAATTCCCCGCTTCGCGGATAGAACCAAGGTGATTGGCGCGAAAAACCTCAATGAACTGATCAACTTTATCCTCTTTTACATTAATTTCGACGAGAGTAACGTGCATACTTTTCTCCTTGTCATGGGGGCCATTAACGGTAGGTAAAATCATGGATGGCCGCTGGTTCTACTCAATTTTTTTCATGGAGGAACAGTTGGTAAGCCGCTGCGGCATTCTCATTTTTATGTACAATGGCATGTACCGCTTTCAGCATGGCAATTGGCGCATCTGACTGAAAAATATTGCGCCCCATATCCACGCCTGAGGCCCCTTGATCAATCGCCTGGTAGCACATCTCCAGCGCATCACGTTCCGGCAACTTTTTCCCACCTGCAATCACAATAGGTACCGGGCAACCGGCGGCAATGCGTTCAAACCCGCTATCGACATAATACGTTTTGATCACCTGCGCCCCCATTTCTGCCGCGATCCGGCTGGCCAGCGAGAAGTAGCGTTGATCTCGCACCATATCTTTACCCACGCCTGTCACCGCCATGGTTGGCATGCCATAGCGCATCCCTTGATCGACCAATTGGATAATATTCTTAATCGACTGATGCTCATGTTCCGTACCGATATACACCTGTGCGGCGACCGCGCAGGAATTGAGCCGTACAGCATCTTCCATCGCTACGGCGACCGCTTCATTGGATAAATCTGTCAGAATTGAGTTAGCACCCGAGGCGCGCAGTACCACCGGGCGGTTGGCCGCCGCTGGAACGACGCTACGTAAAATACCGCGGGTACACATTAATACATCGGCATACTCAAACAGCGGGGCGATATTGATATCAATTCGCTCCAGCCCGGTGGTCGGCCCCTGAAAATAGCCATGGTCAAAGGCCAGCATCACCGTACGATTGGTCTTCGGGTTAAAAATCCGCGCCAGGCGGGATTGCATTCCCCAATCGAGGGAACCTGAACCTTTCAGCGTAAACGCGGGGTTCTGCTGTGGGATACCAATACCAAAATCTTTACCGTCTTTGATGTCGTCTAAATCAGCCATTTTTAATTACTCCATTCGTTCTGTTCAGGCCCGCCACGGGGGCGGGCCGCTAAGATTAAAAGTCGTATTTACTGATATTTTCTTTGGTGAAGATGACGCGCTGTGGCAGCAAGACGATACCGTTGCCTTTCGCCTCATAGTCATAACCCTGCACACGGTTAGGGGAGACCTCAACCACACCAATATTCGGGATATCAATCTTATCCCCTACATTCAGATTGCCTTTTTTCAGCATCTCATTGGCAACATACACTGAGATTTTGCCTTGATTCACCACATCCCATAGGCCGAACTCTTTGACCGTGCCACGCTCCACATAGGGGCGCATCACGTTCGGGGTACTGAAGCCGACGATGGCAACATTATCGCGTTTCAGGTTTTCGGCGGCTTGCGCGGCCGCAGGTAGGGCGTTAGCATCCGGAGCAATAATCGCATCCAAATCGCCATAGGCTTTTAAAATACCCTCGGCGGTTTGCAGGGATTTTGTGGCATCGTTATAACCAAACTGAGTGGTGACGATTTCCCAGCCGGGGTGCTCTTGTTGAATCTTTTTCTTCGCCTCATTGACCCACTGGTTCTGATCGGTCACCGTCGGGCTGGAATAGAAGAACGCCACCTTGGCTTGCTCTTTTTTCACCTGATTGGCCGCCATATCCACCAACATTGACCCCAATTGATTTGGCGTACCCTGGTTGATATACACCGAGCGACATTCTGGTTTGGTATCGGAGTCCCAGGTTAGGATTTTGACGCCCCGTTGCATGGCGCGCTTCAAGGCTGGGCACAGGCCATCCGGTGATACTGCGGACACTACGATGGCGTTATAGCCCTGATTAACAAAGTTATTGATCAATTGGACCTGGCCGGAAACGCTTGGCTCGGTCGGGCCGTCATAGGTGACATCCACCCCCAATTCTTTTCCCGCATCGACGGCACCTTTACCGCCACTGGTGAAGAAACCGACCCCGACCAGTTTCGGGATAAATGCGATGCGTTCCGCAGCTTGTGCGGTAGTGATACAGGCAAATCCAAGAGCGCAAACCAGTGCCAATTTTTTTAATCTTTGTGTTTTCATTGCTATCTCCGAATCACTGTTTTGTTGGGTGTTGGGTTTAGGTATTAGGTATCACGCAGAGGCTTTTCGACTGCGACGACGTTGTAGCCATTCATAAATCAAATGCCTGTGCAGACTGATAGATCGCCCAACCACCACCAGAATCAGCAATGCCCCAGACAGCGCACTGGAAATTTGGTTTGGCGTACCAATCATTTGCAGACCTTGTTGCAAGTACCCGACCAGTAATACCGCCAAGGCGGTTCCAAGAATGGAGCCGGATCCACCGTAAATATTGGCCCCTCCCAATACCACGGCGGTGATCGCAGGCATCAGGAATGAGGCACCTAAATCAGAGCGTGCGGAGCCGAAATAAGACACCAGCAGAATGGCGGCAATCGCTGAGGCTACCCCTGTCATGGCATACAGCATGCATAAGGTACGGGCGATGGGCAGGGCGCTGTAACGGGCCACCCGGCTGCTTTGCCCAATCAGGAACACGTGACGGCCACTGTGAGTACGGTGCATCAGCAGCCAGAACAGCAGCACACACAGCATAAATATCACTAGTGGTATTGGCAGACCGAATAGGGTTTGGTTGGCAAAATCAGTAAAAGCGGCCGGGAAACCGCCAATCCCCTCATAGCCTGTCGCACCGGAGATACCGGACAACAGTAGGGCACTGCCGCCGAACAGATACAGGGTACCAAGCGTGATGACCAGCGGGTTGACGCCAGTATAGAGAATCAATCCGGCATTAATTAACCCACACAGTGCGCCGACGAGCAGTGTCAGTGGGATCGCCACACTCATCGGCACGCCCGCTTGAAAAACGATGCCCAGAAATATGGCGCACAACCCGATAGTCGAACCGAATGAAATATCGATGCCGCCACTGACAATCACCATGGTCAGCGGCAGCGCCACGATCCCAATGCAGATAAAATCACTCGTACTGAACAGCAGCACATTGATATCCAACATGCGTGAATTCGATAAACCAAATAGCAGGATTTCCAGCACCAGCAGTGCCGCCAGAGTCAGTTCCCATCCATAACGCCGGTAT
This sequence comes from Yersinia similis, assembly GCF_001053095.1. Lineage (GTDB taxonomy): Bacteria > Pseudomonadota > Gammaproteobacteria > Enterobacterales > Enterobacteriaceae > Yersinia > Yersinia similis. Next base: position 21,368 of record NZ_CGBP01000038.1, read on the forward strand.
AAATTCATAGTGCCACCTTCTTTTTATTGCTAGCTGCTGGGTTTTTATCGCTAACGATTGGTTTTTTATCACTAATGATTATTCGGGTGGTGAAGCGGGCATATTTCTGTTGGCGAATATTACGCTCAACAGCACAACGCAGACGGCCATCGAATACCAACACCCCCAGCAGCACCAAACCAGCAATAAAGTCATTCCACCAGGCAGGTAGGCGCAGCAACACCAGCACGCTATCGATTTGTGTCAGCAGGAAAGCCCCCAAAATGGCACCGATAATGGTCCCTGTTCCACCAAGTAGGCTGATCCCGCCCAACACGCAGGCGGCAATAGCTTTCATTTCCAGCCCGCTGCCCGTTTGGTTAGGGATAAAACCGATTTGGGAAGCGAAGACGATCCCGGCCAGTGCAGCCATCACGCCGTTCATTGAGAAGGCAAAAATACGGATGCTGTCGGTACGGACCCCCAACTGACGCGCCCCTTGCAAGTTATCCCCCGTGGCATAGAAACTGCGGCCAAAGGCGGTTTTGCCCAACAGCCATGCCATAGCAAGGATCAGCAACATCGTTAGCCAGCCAATGGGCGAGATAGAAAATAGAATGGGGGTTGATAAACTTTTCAGGTCCGCTGGTAATCCTTCGATCCACTTACCGCCTGTTAGCAATAGCATCAGGCCACGGTATAACCCCAGCGTACCCAGGGTGGCGACAATGGCCGGAATGCGCATCCAGGTCACCAGAATACCGTTAAAGAAACCAGCTACCATGCCGATCAACAAGGCGAGCAAGCAGGATGCTGCCAGGCCAAAACCGGCATTAAGTGCCATACCGACGGTCACCGCGCATAAACCGGTGATGGAGCCCACGGAAACGTCGATATTGCGGGTCAACATCACCATGGTGGCTCCGATGGCCAGCAGGATCAGGATCTGTGCGCTGCTAAAAATCATGGTGAAGGTCTGTAAGCTGAAATAGCTGCGGTCAATAATTCCCAGTAGGGCAAATAGGGTGAGAATGGCCAGTAGCGCGGTACCTTCACGATTATTCTGAATAAATTTCAGCATGATGCGCCCTTATTTTCAGCCGAAGAGGCGGTGCCGCCCTGAGGTTCACTAACAGAACGGTGTTCACCAAACGCCATATGCATAATGGTATCGACATTCATTGCCACACCGCTCAGTGCGCCATTGATTTCCCCTTGGTGCATCACCAATACCCGGTCGGCCATTTGTACTACCTCTTCCAGATCGGAAGAGATAAAAATGATCGCGACCTGCTGCTCGGCAATGCTACGGATTAATTGATAAATATCGCTACGGGCAGAGACATCCACCCCTCGGGTCGGTTCATCGATAATCAATAGGAGTGGGTTGGCTTCCAGGCATTTGGCAATCAACAGTTTTTGCTGGTTGCCACCAGATAAAGTGCGGGCCGGTTGTTCGAGATGGTTAAATTTAATGTTCAGTGCCCGCCGGTAACGCTCTAACATGGCCGCCTCCTGTGCTGGTTGGATCCAGAAGCCTTGTCGGTCATGGGTCAGCGCACAGACATTCCAGCTTAATGGCGCATCAAGATAGAGGCCGGATGCTTGTCGATCCTCCGGCAAGTAAACTAAGCCAGACGCCAGGCGGTTGGCGGTTTTCATCGCCGTGATATTCACCTCTTCCAGAATCACGTGGCCGTTGCTGGCAGGCCGTAAGCCATACAGTGTTTCAGCCAGTTCTGTTCTGCCTGCACCAACGACACCCGCCAGTCCAAGGATTTCACCGGCTTGCACATTAAAGGAAATATGCGCGAAACCTTCGCCACTTAAGTCGTGTACTTGTATTACCGGTTGCTGTGATTGAGCACGTGATTGGGCGCGGCGGTTACCGGGCAGTTCCAACCATAATTTCTGGCTATCGGTTAATTCCCCCTTTTTGGCCTCTGGGGTCATGGCCTGAATAATGTCTTCTGTAGAAAAGTCGGCGGTTGCCCCACTCAAGGCAATACCGCCATCGCGCATCACACTGACCCAACCTGCCAGTTGGCGTATTTCAGGTAATTTGTGGGAGATAAACACCACCCCAACGCCTTGCTGCAATAACATGCTAATTTGGCTGAATAAACGGTGGGTTTCAGCAGGAGTTAACGAGGCCGTGGGTTCATCAAGGATCAGAATGCGCGAGTCACGCATCAGGCCGCGCATAATCTCCACCAATTGTTGATCGGCTACATCCAGCGAACCAGCGCTGACCGACAAGTCCAAATGGCAACCTAAGTTTTTCAGCAATTGGGCCATCTTCTTTTTATCGGCTTGATGCTTTGGTAAGCGGAACAGAATATTTTCCTGTACCGATAGATTGGCGAAGAGCATCGGTTCCTGTGGTACCAGATAAATACCTAATTGATGTGCTTTCGCCGGAGTGAGGTTGAGACAGGGCTGACCATTCATCTCAATCACACCAGTATCCGGGGGCAGTACCCCGGCAATGATTTTCATCAACGTGGATTTACCCGCGCCATTTCCCCCCAACAGGGCATGGACCTGACCGGGCTGCAGAGTAAAGTCGATACTTTTCAATACCACTACGCCAGAAAACTGTTTGCTGATACCACGTACTTGGAGCAGGGGCGGCGGTGTGGCAACGGTGTGCGGCATCAGTAGCTCCTGGTAGTTTGATGGAAAAGGTTTGTTGAACAAAAATATTTTTAATTTAAAAGTGTTCAAAAAAGATAGCTGTACAATCCGATTTATGGCGTAACCAAGATCACAATTTTATGAATAAAAAAATTTTAATTAAAATATGTTCAATTATGCTAATTAAGCTGATAGCGTAGTTATCAATTAAGATTAAACATTCATTACGCAGTTGCTTTAGTCGGTGGCGAACCGATGGACAGTGAGAAAAAGAGATAAACAGGCAAGAAAGCGGCAATAAGAGAACAATCGGCAATGATAAAAGAAAAACCAGCAGTAAAAGACAAACCCCTGTCGTCCAACGACGAATACAAATATCCGGGTAATAGCATGAGTGAAGAGGAACTGCTCGCTCGCATTGCGTGGTTTTATTATCACGATGGCTTAACACAAGGGGATATTGGTGAATTGCTGGGGCTGACTCGGCTTAAAGTCTCCCGATTATTGGAGAAAGGCCGGCAGTCCGGGGTGATCCGCGTCCAGATTAATTCGCGCTATGAAGGCTGTCTGGAACTGGAAAATACCCTGCAACAGCATTTTGGCCTGAAGCATATCCGTATTCTACCGTCTTTGGCCTCCCTCAGTATCAGTAGCCGGTTGGGTATTGGTGCCGCCCATTTATTAATGGCGCTGATACAACCGCAACAACTTTTAGCCGTTGGTTTCGGTGAGACCACCATGTGCGCCTTGCAACATTTGAGTGGTTTTATCGCATCACAACAGGTCCGCTTAGTGACGTTATCCGGCGGTGTCGGCTCCTATATGACGGGGATTGGTCAGTTGGATGCGGCCTGCCAGGTCAGTATCATTCCGGCCCCGCTGCGTGCCTCAAATGCCCATGTTGCCGACACGTTTCGCCAGGAAAACAGCGTCCGAGATGTGATGCTAGCCGCCTGCGCGGCAGATATTGCGGTCGTTGGGATCGGTTCGGTTAATCAGCAAAAAGAAGCCACAATTTTGCGTTCGGGCTATATCAGCGAAGGTGAGCAACTGATGTTTAGCCGTAAAGGCGCGGTTGGGGATATCCTCGGTTACTTTATCCAAGCCGATGGCGCGTTGGTGCCAGATATGCAGATTCATCAGGAGTTGATTGGTATTTCGTTGGCTGATTTAACCACCATCCCAACCGTGATTGGTGTTGCAGGGGGGGTAGAAAAAGCGGATGTGATTGTCGCAGCGCTGCGGGGGAGGTATGTGAATGCGTTGGTGACGGATGAGGTGACGGCGCGTGCAATCATTAACTTACTTTAATTGGGTGATTGGCTATTTCACTTGCCAGTTTGAGATTGGGCAGTGCTCGTGACCGTCACAGACTGTGTGTAGGCTCCGATCTCTGCGCGCGGTCCCACAGGCAACTTGAAATATGACGGGTAAACACTGCGGTGACGCCAAATAAGCAGGGTATTCAAGAGGAGCGCGCAATGAGTCAACTCGATACGACTACCCCATCAGGTGATTACTTGATGGCGCTGGATGCCGGTACCGGCAGTGTCCGGGCGGTGATATTTGATCTTAATGGTAATCAGATTGCCGCCGGGCAGGCGGAGTGGCTGCATCTGCCGGTACCCGATGTTCCGGGGTCGATGGAGTTTGATTTAACCACCAATTGGCAACTCACGTGCCAGTGTATCCGCCAGGCACTGCATTTGGCTAAGTTACCGGCCAGTGCTATCCGTGCTGTCGCTGCCTGTTCAATGCGTGAAGGGATCGTACTCTATGATCGCAGTGGAACCCCGATCTGGGCCTGTGCCAATGTGGATGCTCGCGCCAGCCGTGAAGTCAGCGAATTAAAAGAGCTGCACAATAATGGATTTGAGTTAGAAGTCTATCAATGCTCCGGCCAGACGCTGGCACTGAGTGCCATGCCCCGGTTGTTGTGGTTGGCGCACTATCGGCCCGATATTTATCGTCAGGCAGGAACACTGACCATGATCAGTGACTGGCTGGCCAATATGCTCAGTGGGGAGCTGGCGGTCGATCCCTCCAACGCGGGGACCACGGGTATGCTGGATCTCGTCACCCGTAACTGGCAACCGAACTTGCTGGAAATGGCCGGGTTACGTGCGGATATTCTCTCGCCAGTGAAAGAGACAGGCACCTTGCTGGGCCATGTCACGGCGAAGGCCGCGCAAGAATGTGGTTTGCTGGCCGGAACGCCGGTGGTGATGGGCGGTGGCGATGTACAACTGGGTTGTTTGGGGTTGGGAGTGGTGCACGCAGGCCAGACGGCGGTATTGGGCGGTACTTTCTGGCAGCAGGTGGTTAATTTACCGCAGCCGATTATTGATCCCAATATGAATACCCGAATAAACCCTCATGTTATCCCCGGTATGGTTCAGGCGGAGTCCATCAGCTTCTTTACTGGTCTGACAATGCGCTGGTTCCGTGATGCGTTTTGCGCCGAAGAAAAATTACTGGCGCAGCGATTGGGGATTGATACCTACAGTTTATTGGAGGATATGGCCGCCAGGGTTCCCGCCGGTGCTTATGGGGTTATGCCTATCTTCTCTGATGTGATGCGTTTTAAATCTTGGTATCACGCTGCGCCTTCATTTATTAACCTCTCACTCGATCCTGAAAAATGTAATAAAGCCACGTTATTCCGTGCGCTGGAAGAGAATGCGGCCATCGTCTCGGCCTGTAATTTAGCGCAAATTGCTGAATTCTCTGGCGTGAAAGCCTCGTCGGTGGTTTTTGCTGGCGGCGGCGCGAAAGGCAAACTGTGGAGCCAGATTCTGGCTGATGTCACCGGTGTTCCGGTGAAGGTGCCGGTGGTCAAAGAAGCAACCGCATTAGGCTGCGCGATTGCCGCCGGTGTTGGTGTCGGCCTATATGAAGCATTGGATAAAACCGGCGAGCGGCTCGTGCGCTGGGAGCGGGAATACATCCCGAATACTGAGCATAAAGCGCTCTATCAAGCGGCAAAAACTAACTGGCAAGCGGTGTATACCGATCAACTGGGGCTGGTGGATTGTGGGTTGACGACGTCTCTTTGGAAGGCTCCTGGCCTCTAAAGTTGACTACCTCCATTAATTGACAGCGAAAAGCGGTCAGCTTGGGCTTCGGGGCAGTGCTCGCCACCGTCACGTACTGCGTGTACGCTCCGTTGGTCGTGCGCTGGTCGCTCCAAACTGCCTACGCCGATAACGTCAATTGGATCAGATGGCTGATAAAGTTGAATGAAGGGGAAACTCGCTGCGGTCACCCCTTCACTCACTGGGCGGGTAAATAACCTTATTGATCGCCTGTTTTATTTATTCCGAAAGAGGGCTTCTATCAATGACTTTTAACATATTCATATGCTAAAACGATTGCCATGCTGCAAACCCCTGATATAGCATAATTGCCCTCTTTCGTTGCCAATGACGGCGCATCCTCTGATGGCGCACCCCATGATAAATACATCAAATAAGACAGCATCACCTGCCGAGCAACTGTCTGCTCCCGCTTCTCAAACCGGTGCAAGCCACTTGCCGGAAGTGCTGCGGGAGAAAAAGCATGTTGCGCGCATTTTAGTGATTAAATTACGGCATTTCGGCGATGTTTTACTGACTACTCCACTACTGAATACGCTGAAAGCCAATTATCCGCAGGCTAAAATCGATGTACTGCTGTATGGCGGTACGCAGGATATGTTGCGTGAAAATAAAACGATTAATCATGCATTTATTGTTGATCGGAGCCTGAAACATGCAGGATTAAAGGCACAACTCAGTGGCGAAAAAGCACTGTTTAACGCCTTGAAAAAACAACATTATGATTTGATTCTTAATTTATCCGATCAATGGCGGGCTGCGGCGTATTGCCGCTTGTTAAAGCCCACTTTTAGTATCGGTTTCCACTACCCGAAACGGGACACTTGGCTCTGGCGTTACTGCCATTCCACATTGGTTGAGATCCCTAATGCTGCAGAACGGCACACGGTACTCAATAATCTGGATATTCTTTCACCACTACAACTGACCGATATCAGTACCGACGTCACTATGGCCTATGGGCCGCATGATATCGAGCGGGCAAAACAGTTGTGCCAACAGCATAATATTGAAAACTATATTTTGATTCAGCCTTCCGCCCGCTGGAAATTCAAAACCTGGGCCAGCGAATCCTTCAGTGAATTGATTAACCATCTCATCCAACAAGGTGAAACTGTTCTGCTGACGGGCAGTAACGATCAAGCTGAATTGGATTACATCGCTGAGATTATTGCTGGCTGTACACAACCGGAAAAGGTGATCAATTTATCGGGTCAATTGGCATTGCCTGAACTGGCGGTCTTGATTGATAACGCCAAGTTATTTATTGGTGTTGATTCTGTGGCAATGCATATGGCTGCTGCGTTACAGACACCAGCGGTGGTACTATTTGGCCCGAGTAATCTTAATCAATGGCACCCGTGGCAGGCCCCACATACTTTACTCTGGGCTGGCAATTACCGTACTTTGCCGCATCCCAATGAAATAGATACTGATACAACGGATCGCTATCTGAACGCAATCCCAGTTAGTGATGTCATAGACGCAGTTGATTCCTGGCGAGTTGCCAAAGGGAATTAGTGGGTCAGTCGCTTTATTGTTCTTAACCAGCTCGAGCTGAGAAAATTATGACAACTTTATCACCGGCAATTCCGGCCAATCGCCGTAGTGAAATGCTGTGCAGCATAGCGGCGTTACTCTTAGGTATTAGTATGCCAACGAATAATCAGCTAATGAGTGTTTCATTGGTTCTGATTATTATCAGTTTGATCATTAACCGAAAATCCCTTGATTTTAAACCGTTGCTCACCAGTCCATTAGTCTATCTACCGGCGGTTATGTTTGTGTTGCTAGCATTATCATTGCTGTATCAAAACAACAGCTATGGCCCGGATATGGTCGGAAAATATAAGAAACTTCTTTATATCTTGCCACTGGCCCTGTTCTTTATGAACCAGCCACGGTTGATAAAACTGTTCTGTACCGGGTTTCTCGTCGCTAATGCTGTCATATTGGCCGGATCTCTGGCCGTGGGTGTTTTACACATGCCGTTGAGTGGTGTGGACCCCACTAACCCGACCATTTTTAAACTGCAAATTACCCAAAACTTCTTTATGGCGCTGGCGGCGCTACTCTGGCTGGTTCTGGCATTTCAAAATCAGGGGTGGAAACGTTGGGGCTACAGTGTGTTAGTGGTGGCCGCAAGTTACAGCATCTTATTCTTGGTATTGGGCCGCACTGGTTATGTTGCCTTAATAGTCGGTTTAGGGGTATGGCTATTTTTCTCTCTGGGCAATCGCCAGCGGTTAACACTGGTTGTTCTCGGCGCATTGGCCTTTGCTGCCCTGATCTTTATCCCCAACAAAGCCACAGACCGTATCGTACAGGGCGTTGATGAGATAAACGTGTGTATGGCTGCACCAGCAGCTGATGCTGCGGACGCATGTAATTCTTCAATGGGGCAGCGTTCTGCTTTTGTGGTTGAATCCGCCCGGTTAATTAAAGAATCACCTATTCTTGGTCATGGCGCGGGTGGTTTTTATTATGAAAATAAAGAAGTGGACTACAAAGTCAATAATCCGCACAACCAGTATCTACTGGAAACGATTCAATCAGGTGTGATTGGTCTATTAATCTTTTTGGCGTGGGTTATCTGCTGTTATCGTGTTATTTGGCAGCAAACACCGGCTCTGCGTAATGTGCTGCTGGCCGTATTGACCAGTTATATGGCATGTAACTTCTTCAATTCATTCCTGCTGGATTCGTCTGAAGGCCACTTGTTTATGATTTTTGTGGCGGTCCTGGCGGGCTATTCGGTGAGCGGTTCTCAACCCATAGCAGGTAAACGGCTGCTAACGTAGCAGAGGGATGTAATAAATATTTTTTGTTTAACAGCGGCACCCTTTATAGGTGCCGTTTAACATTAATGGCCTGATGAACAAATTGTACTCATTATGTGGATTTATCCCATCTGAATGACTATGGTTATGTTGGCCATGCGGCAGCCGTTACCCGCAATGCTGTGGATTATTGATTTTTATTAGGATGAACTGCAGGGAAAATTATTCTTGTCACGTCATCAGAACCGATCTTAAAAAATAACCGATAGTGAGTAGCGACGTTAATGCTATCTTGCTATCGGTTATTTGTCTTTATAGGGATATTATTTTTTTATTTGGTAATGTAGCAGTATTAATGGCGTTTATTTACGGGAATAGCTTGATCTGAGCCAGTTAGTTGGGTCCGTCAGACAGCAATGCCAAGGGTTTTTGGGATGGCAGTTACAGAGCAAACGCTTTAATCTGTGTGTTTCTAATGCATAATATATTTATTGGTATTGACTCTATAGTTGCTTGGGTATAAATCTATCAATTTGAATTTTATACATTTTTAGGTAAGAGGTTTTGGCGCGTCGTTTTTAGTGTCGCAATGTGATGCACTGAGATAAAAAGGATGACTGAGTGAAATATATTTATGGAGTGTGCTTCTTACTGATAGTCACGTTGACCACGCTTTTTGCATTTCAAAATAGCGGTACTGTGAATTTATCATTACTCTTTACACAAATAACGCTACCCATGTCAGTGTTAATTGTGATGATCTATTTTCTAGGGATGTTTACCGGGGGGTTATTAATCACACTGTTAAGGGCACTGATGCGCAATATGACGCAAAAAACAGATAAAAAAGTGTGAATAGATAATCTGCATAAGAATTTTAAAAACCTGACTCAACGAGATCTTACAGTGAAGATAAAAACAGTAGTCACTCTGCTCATTACGTTCCTTCTCGCCGCCTGCGACAGAACGCCTCCTGAAACCGTCGAAAGTGTGCGCCCAGTAAAAATCTTTATGGTGGAAGATAGCGGGCAAAATGGTACCCGTTATTTCCCGGCCAGGCTGCAAGCGGGTGATGAAACCCAACTCTCCTTTAAACGGGGCGGGCAACTGCAAGAGTTGTTGGTCCGTGAAGGGGAACAGGTGAAGAAAGGACAAAAAATTGCCATGTTGAACGATACTGATTTGAGTTTAAGAGTCAGGGATCGTCAATCAACCTTCAATCTGGCCCGCGATCAGTTTAATCGCTTTAACACCTTGCAAGGCCGCAGCGCTGTATCGCGTGCCGACCTGGATATTCGCCGTGCAGAGATGGAGTCAGCGCAAGCGGCTTTAGACATTGCGCGTAAAGAGCTTAGCGATGCGACAATTATCGCACCTTTCGATGGCATCATTGCCAATGTGAATGTACGTAATCACCAGGTTATGGCTGCTGGTCAGCCTGTTGCGACCTTGAGTGCGCTGGATACGTTGGATGTGGTATTCAGTGTCCCAGAGCGTCTGTTTACTACGCTGGACATCAGCAACCGTAACTACAAGCCAACGGTATTACTGAACCATATGCCAGGGCGTGAGTTTATTGCTGAATATAAAGAACACACCACTTCGACGACCTCTGCTTCACAGACTTTCCAGGTCACGCTGACGATGAAACGCCCAGCAGATATGCCATTGCTTTCCGGTATCAGTGGCCGGGTCAGAATTAACTCCGGTAATTTGTCTGGCACCGACCATCCAACCATCATTGTTCCGGTGGAAGCCGTATTTAACCCCGACCATGCGCAGTTGAATGATGCCCGAGTGTGGGTCATTAAGAATGATAATGACCAAATGCACGTAGAAGAACGCAAAGTGCAGGTGGGGCAACTCGTGGAAAACGGTATTCAAGTGACCTCTGGCCTGGCTGATGGCGAACAAATTGTTGCCGCAGGTACCGGTGAGCTTCGCCCACAACAAGTTGTCCGGGCTTGGGTTCGTGAGCGAGGTCTCTAATGAAGCTGACTGATAATTTTATCAATAATAATACCCGTATCTGGCTAACGATTCTGTTGCTGGGTATTGGTGGCATTATTGCCTATCTCAATATAGGCAGGCTGGAAGACCCGGCTTTTACCATCAAAACTGCGGTCGTTGTCACCCGCTATGATGGCGCATCGGCACAACAGGTTGAAGAAGAAGTCACGCTACCGTTGGAGAATGCCATTCAGGAACTCTCCTATGTGGATGACGTAACCTCCATTTCCAGTGCCGGTTTATCGCAGATAACCATCAACATTCGTGCGCAATACGGCGCGAATGAGTTACCGCAAATCTGGGATGAGCTGCGGCGTAAAATTAGCGATAACAGTATTCGCCTACCACCAGGGGCCAGTGCCCCAATGGTCAATGATGATTTTGGCGATGTTTACGGTTTCTTCTTCTCACTGACCGGTGACGGCTACAGCAATCAGGATCTGCGTAATTTTGCCGAGCAATTGCGGCGTGAATTAGTGTTGGTGCCTGGTGTGGGTAAAGTCGGCATCGTGGGTATTTTACCGGAAGAAGTTCAGGTAGAAATTTCCCGTGCGCAGATGACGGCCGCGGGTATTACGCCGCAGCAGCTATCCGACTTGCTGAGTCGCCAAAACGTCGTGTCCGATGCGGGCCAGTTGCAGGTGGGCAGTGAGTCGATTCGCTTACACCCGACTGGCGAATTCCAAAGCGTACAAGAGCTGGGGAATTTACTGGTCAGCCAACCTGGTAGCCCAAAAAGTGTCTATCTGCGCGATATTGCCACGGTAACTCAAGGCTTTGGTCATTCACCGACCAATATTTATCGCGCGAATGGTCAACCGGCATTGGCGTTAGGGATCTCGTTCGCTCCCAATGTTAACGTGGTAAATGTCGGGAACGCGATTAAAACCCGTCTGGCGCAGCTTGAAGGTGAGCGCCCGTCCGGGATGCATATCAATGTGTTCTACGATCAGTCTAAGGAAGTTGAAGGTGCGGTTAACGGCTTCATTCTTAACTTCTTGCTGGCACTGTTGATTGTTGTCGTTACCCTGCTGATCTTTATGGGGGTACGCAGCGGCGTGGTTATTGCCATCTCGCTGGCACTTAACGTACTCGGAACGTTGCTCATCATGTGGCTGTTTAACATCGAGCTACAACGGGTATCGTTAGGGGCGCTGATCATTGCGCTGAGTATGCTGGTGGATAACGCCATCGTGGTGGTGGAAGGGGTGGTCGTTGGGCGTCAGCGCGGCGATAGCATTTCTACTGCTATCGGTAATGTGGTGAAACGCTCGAAGATGCCGTTGCTGGGTGCGACCATCATTGCCATTCTCGCCTTTGCGCCTATCGGCCTGTCCAATGATGCTACCGGTGAATACTGTAAGTCGCTATTCCAGGTGTTGCTCATCTCGTTAATGTTGAGCTGGATCACTGCGTTAACCTTAACGCCAGTGTTTGCCAAGTGGGCATTCCAGAACCAAAAACAGCCTGAAGCTGATGCGGATAAGCCGGTTAAACAACCGTATGACGGCTGGCTATTCCGCTATTATCGGGTGGTGTTGAATAAATTACTACAACACCGCAGTATTACATTGGTGCTATTGGTCGCGTTGTTAGTAGCGTCGGTTATCGGTTTTGGTCATGTTCGGCAGAGCTTCTTCCCACCATCTAACACGCCAATCTTCTTTGTGGATATTTGGCTGCCTTATGGTACGGATATCAGCTACACCGAAGAGATTGCTGCCAAAATTGAACAGCATATCAAGCAGCAAAAAAATGTAGCGGATACCATGGCGACCATTGGCCAGGGCGCAATGCGCTTTATGCTGACCTACAATGGTCAACGTCATTATCCTAACTATGCACAGGTGATGGTTCGTACTGAGCAACTGGATCAAATACCGGGCTTGATTGATGAGATCGAGTCATATATGCATGACGAATATCCGCAGGTTGATGCACAGATCAAACGCATCATGTTCGGGCCGTCAAACAACAGTTCTATTGAAGCCCGCTTTATCGGCCCAGATCCAGATGTGCTACGCACCTTGGCAGCACAGGCGGAGCAGGCGATTATCGCTGATCCAATGGCCGATGGTGCAAGGCATGACTGGCAGGATCGTAGCAAGATGATCCGGCCACAATTCTCCGATTATCTGGGCCGCGAGTTGGGGGTCGATAAACGCGAGGTGGATGGTACGTTGCGCATGAGTTTTGGTGGCTTACCGGTTGGGTTATACCGCGATGGTACCCGCCTGATGCCTATTGTCCTACGCACACCGGACTCTGAGCGCCTCAATGCCGAGCGGTTGAACGATGTGATGGTCTGGAGCCAGGCGCGCCAAGCCTTTATCCCGATCGACAACGTGGTCACCAGTTTTGAAACCGAGTGGGAAGATCCACTGATTATGCGTCTGGATCGTAAGCGGACACTGACGGTACAAACGGATCCAACCCATCAGGGCGGTGAGACCTCTTCTGAGTTGTTGCAACGGATCAAGCCGGGCGTTGAAGCCATTACCTTGCCACGGGGCTATGAACTGGAGTGGGGTGGCGATTACGAAAGTACCAAAGAAGCACAGCGGGGTATTTTCATTAGCTTGCCGATCGCGTTTCTGCTTATGTTTGTTGTGACCGTGCTGATGTTTAGCTCGGTGCGTAATGCACTGGCTATTTGGCTGACGGTACCACTGGCATTAATTGGTGTGACCTTCGGCTTCCTACTGACGGGGATTCCGTTCGGCTTTATGGCTTTGCTGGGGTTATTAAGCCTGAGTGGGATGTTGATCCGTAACGGTATTGTACTGGTCGAAGAGATTGGTCTACAGCGGCAAGAGAAACCGTTGCGTGAGGCGATTATCGATGCTTCCACCGCGCGTTTACGGCCTATCATGCTGACCGCATTTACCACCGTATTGGGGCTGGCTCCGCTGCTGAGCGATGCCTTCTTCCAGAGTATGGCGGTGGTGATTATGTTTGGCTTGGGCTTCGCGACAGTACTGACATTGCTGGTACTGCCAGTGATTTACAGCAGTATGAATCCAGAGCCTAAAGAAAAGATCCACGATGAGCCAGTGAGTGAATAATTAACCACTTTGGGTTATAGGCCCTAAAAGTAATTTCAGCAGCCCCGGTCAGTCACGGGGCTGTTTTTTTCTGACTAATCCCACTGTTCCGCTTTTCTCTCCATTGATTTTTCTGCTTTTCTCTCCATTGATAGGTAATTCCCTGAAAAGTCGGTGTGCCCATAAGTCTAATTTTCTCGTAATCTGAACCGGGGAGAGTTCTATTACCCGCAGGGTAGCGAAGCTCATAAATCACGCTTTACCAACAGCCAGATAATGGTAATCCTGAAGCAGGCCGAGGTAGGTACACCCGTTTCTGAGCTGTACCATAAACATGGTATGAGCAACGCCAGTTTCTACAAGTATCCTGATCCCACTAAAAGTATGGGTATTACCTCACCATGATTTTTGCTGGGACGTAGGTAAACTCTCCAGTACCCGGCAGGCTGTTTAACAGATTGCTGACGTGTTGAATGTTCATGACAAGTTTACTTGTACACAATGAGGTTATTATGTCTGCGATTGAACAGTTAGCTTATTATCAAGAAAAACTCGCTTACGAAACAGACTCATGGGATCTGTATCTGGCAATCAAGAATGGTGAAAATGTTGTCGTCGTGGACGGCCGCAGTAAAGAGGCTTACCAGCGCGAACATATACCTGGTGCCATTAATGTTCCTCATAAAGAGATTTGCTTCAATAACACAACGGAATTAGATAAATCAAAGAGTTATATCTGTTATTGCGACGGTATTGGCTGCAATGCCTCAACTAAAACTGCAATGAAATTGTTGACGCTGGGCTTCCAAGTAAAAGAATTGCTCGGTGGACTGGATTGGTGGAAACGCGATGGTTATATCACTGAGGGGATTGAGGGCAAAGAAGGCACGCCGGTAGCCTGCGGCTGCTGATGTACCCGTCATACTTCAAATTGCATATGTGTTGGCTGTCTTCGTTACTCGGCTAATTCATGGGCCTCGTCTCTGCGACGTACAACTTTGTGCTGCGCCATTGGTTGAGGGAACGTTGGCGGAACAGGCTGAGCAGCACATGGGCATGGCATCCGCTGCCATTTTCGGCGCACATGGAATGCTGATTGATGACGAAGAGTTACATCAGGCCATGGCTGCACGTATTGAACACCAACGAGTTTGTGCGGAATCAGCATTACAGGATGAGTTGCTAGCAATGGTGGCTGACTATCAGGCGCTGGATGACGAATATTTACAGGTTCGTGAACTGGATATCCGCGATATTCTTAACCGGACATTAGGCCATCTGACCGGGCTACCGCCAGTACCGCTCTCACTGAACAGTAAGGTTTTGCTGCTGGCCGAGGAGTTACTTCCTTCACAAATGGTAGGACTGGATCGCCAGCAGATAAAAGGTATCTGTTTAAGCAAAGGGCATATTCTTTCTCACAGCGCTATGTTGGCCGAAGCGCTGGATATTCCGATGATGCTCAATGTGATCGGCTGCCTGGAAGCTAAATAACTGCGCCGAATAGTAGATCACTGAGGGAACTCAATCCGG
>NZ_CGBP01000039.1 GCF_001053095.1 Yersinia similis
GATCTCTAAAAATGAATGGGTCGTTTTGGTGGGATACTTACACCATAACCGGTCTTTCTGACAGACTGTACGAGATGACCTCGCCATTAAACACGTCCAGCAGCGGTGAGAGATAAAGTTTCTCACCATTTATAGCGAATTCAGTGACATCAGTTACCCATTTTTCGTTCGGTTTTTCTGCACTGAAGTCACGTCTGAGGATGTTAGGTGCAACCGTACCAACCTGACCTTTCCAGGCGCGGTATTTTTTTACCCGGATAGCCGCCACCAGGGACATATCCCCCATCAGTCGCTGAACAGTTTTGTGATTAATCAGATATCCACAACGCCTGAGTGCTAGTGTGATGCGGCGGTAACCATACCGGCCTTTATGGTAATGTTGTACGGCGGAGAGCCGTAGCTCAAGTGAAAATTTAGGATTACCCATAAAAACTGCACCTTAATCAGTTGGGCGTCCAACTTTTGGGGTGCAGTCCAATCTCTGCGGGCTTACTGGTTCGCAGAAAAAGCCTACGCAATGATGATTGATTCATATGCCGAATTATTTTTATCAAAAGCCAGAGAAACAGCCAAAGAGCTTTCAGTTCGTGTATCACTGGATTATGACGTAGCTGTCGCCCTCACCTTAAATTAAGGCAATGTGATGAACGCCGTGATATTTTCCATATTACGGCCATATTCATTAACATTAATAATGGTTAATACTGAGTTCAAGATAACCGCGAAAAGAGCCAATAGTATTTCTATAAGGCCTCAATATGATTACCACCTCATAGATTTACTTATGTAAAACAATAAGGATGTTGTCTTTTTATTTAAAAAAATCAAATAAATATCCTGATTTTAAATTAGATTAACTAATACTGATAGTATCGCTTAGAAAATCTCAGTCGCGTTGATATGGCTTTGTGATTACTCTGCAGCCTTTCATTGCCTCCAACATTTGATTCATTATGCTACTCAGTATTCTTTATATTATTGGTATCACCGCTGAAGCCATGACCGGGGCTCTGGCCGCGGGCCGCCGCCAAATGGATATGTTTGGCGTTATTATTATTGCCTCAGCGACCGCAATTGGCGGTGGCTCAGTTAGAGATATGCTTTTGGGCCACTATCCACTTGGTTGGGTTAAGCATCCTGAATACATTGTGATCGTCGCCATCGCAGCGATCGTCACCACTTGGATGGCCCCGTTGATGAAGCATTTACGCCATCTATTTTTAGTGCTTGATGCCATTGGGCTGATTGTTTTCTCAATTATTGGCGCACAAATTGCTCTCGATATGGGCCATAGTACTATTATTGCTGCTATTGCCGCCGTGATTACTGGTGTCTTTGGTGGCGTACTACGCGATATGCTCTGCAACTGTATTCCCTTAGTATTTCAGAAAGAGATTTATGCAGGCATCTCATTTGCGGCAGCTTGGATTTACATTGCTCTGCAATACACGCCGCTGTCCCATAATTGGGTCATTATTATTACGCTCATCACCGGGCTTAGCGCCAGATTACTCGCCTTACGGTTCCGGCTTGGCCTGCCTGTATTCAAATACGAGCACTCAGACCATTAAGTTATAGCCCTCGGAGGATTTACTCTGTGGGCTCGAACCCGACAATCTTCTGAGTAGATAAGAAATCAGCTAGTGCTTGTACGTCGGGGTGATCCAAAAAATGCTTGATTTGTTTTGCCCGAACTTGTCCAACCCCCGCCATTGTGGCCCAGTCAGATAGACTCCGGCGCAACACAGCCTGCCACTGTGAGTCAACGGAAACAACCTGCGGGAACCCCAATGCCAGCAACCAACGAGAAAAAGGTTGTTGCTTTGCCTGTTGAAACTGTTGATAAATTTTTTCAGCCCGCGCATTTCCGATGCCAGGGATACCTGCAATTTGCTCTGGTGTTAGTAATAACCATCCAGCCAAGTCATTAATTAACCCATGATGCATAAGCTCTTGCCAAAAGCCGCCACCGATGCCGTCAATATCTAACCCCCCTGGACCACTAAGCCATATCAAGCGGGATAAAAACTGAGGTCCACAGCCATGTGGTAGACGTTGAAAGCAGCTTAGCTGATGGAATTTATCCCAATCGGGTGCCGTAATAGTATTCCGTTGGTGTACTCGCCAGACAACGTTATCTAGCCGAGGGATGCCATGCCCGGCGAGTGCCAGTGTAATGTGATCACCTGGAGTGATATCCCATTCTTTCCAACGGGTTACCGAGCCGATATTCACTCGACGAATCCATTTATCATCAATTTTTATCGGTAAAACCTCTAATATCACCGTGCCTTTACCCGTTCGGCCGATGGTAAAGTGAATATCTTTTACCTCGGCAATGTGTTGCAAAGGCGGATACTTCCACGCCATAGACCACTGTCCTGGTGTTGCCTGCCAATAACGACCGGCTGGCTCCTCCTCTTGTCTGACCACAACACCATCGGTGACAAACGGCAGTGGCGCTTGAAACCAGAACTGACGCCATTGCACGACATCAAGATGCGACATTACGGGTTCGCTGTATTTAGCTGTAAAAGGAAAACCCATTACCTGCAATAGTGTTACCTTCTCCTTCATGGTTTTTGGGCCATCAGGCCATGCCCAAATAAAGACCCCAATTTGAGCTAATAGCGGGGACGGAGACTTACGCATCAGTGCACCTGCAACAGTCGATCTGGCATTCATCCCACCCGATTTTGCTTGTTGGTGCCCATCCATCAGTAGGAACAACTCCCCTTGCAACGTTAATAGTGCAGGTGCATTCGCAATATACTGAGGAATAGCAGAAATAAATGGCGCTTTTTCTGTCCAGTTTTGACCTTTTACTCCATTTCCTCGACTGAGAAGTTGCACTAGCCTCCCCTCATGATAAACCAGTGTCACTGCCACACCATCTACCTTGGGTTGTACCCAGAGATTTTGCCTCCCCGCCATCCACCCCGTGAGGGCGGTTTCATCTTTGAGCTTTTTTAACCCGGTATGGGCAACTGGGTGAAGAAATTGCCCTTTGCCAGGGATCGGCTGGCTTTCCTTCTTATCAGGTAACCCCCTACAGGATTGCCACACACGTAATTTGTCCTGTAATTGATCATAAATATCATCCGTAACCAGGCTATGACCTTGCTGGTGGTAAGCGACCGACCACTTATCCAACTGTTGCTCCAACGCGTTAATCTCAACCGCTATTCTGGTTGCAGGCCAATCAGGGCATGTTGATGTAGCCCAAGCGCCTCCCATCACTATTATGTTAGATATTAATAGGATTATTATTATCTTTAGATTCAGTATGTTCATAAGCATCCTTCCGTTGTGGTCGGAAGTAAAACGCGAAATAAACTACCCGTCGAAGCCTAAAAGAGTAAAATGCGTACAGTGCCGAAAAATACTTTCGTGATTGCTGCAACAAACCGAAATGACACAATATTCCTCGCAAAATAAGAAAACCAAGCTGGTTATGGGCAAAACATTCAGGTGAAATGTGTTGTAACGCTGCATGACGCGTGACACCCGTGTATACTGTGCGGAGATTCACACTTCTGCTTTCTATATACACCCAAAGTAATTGGTGTTGCGGGTAGGTAACGAGCGAGTCCCGGTGAGTTGGTTAAAGCCAGTCATTCGAGAAAGGGCTGCTAACACTGCTGCAACCTCAAGGTAAGAAGGGTATACCAACCTAATCAATTGAAACGTCATCATGGTTCAAGGTACGCTATACATAGTTTCCGCGCCCAGCGGGGCAGGGAAATCAAGCCTGATTCAGGCTTTGTTAAAAACACAACCGCTGTACGACACGCAGGTTTCAATTTCCCATACCACGCGTGCTAAACGTCCAGGGGAGAATCACGGCGAGCATTACTTCTTTGTTTCTGAAAAAGAGTTTTGCCAGATGATTGATGATGATGCTTTTCTTGAGCATGCCAAAGTATTTGAAAATTACTACGGTACCTCACGTCTGGCTATTGAGCAGGTTCTTGCAACTGGGGTTGATGTCTTTTTAGATATTGACTGGCAAGGAGCGCAACAGATTCGCGCAAAAATGCCAACCGCTCGCAGTATTTTCATCTTGCCGCCATCCAAAACAGAATTGGATCGCCGTTTACGCGGTCGTGGGCAGGATAGCGAAGAAGTTATCGCTAAGCGTATGGAGCAAGCTGTCGCAGAGATGGCCCATTACGCAGAGTATGATTATTTAATCGTAAATGATGATTTCAATCTGGCTTTGTCTGATCTGAAAACCATTATTCGCGCAGAACGACTGCGTTTAGGCCGCCAGAAACAGCGGCATGACGCTTTAATCAGCAAATTATTGGCGGACTGAACAGAGTTTCAGTATCATGCCCAGTCATTTCGTCACCTGTGGAGTAGCAGAATTATGGCACGCGTAACTGTTCAAGACGCTGTAGAGAAAATTGGTAACCGTTTTGACCTGGTGTTGGTCGCTGCTCGTCGGGCACGTCAAATCCAGTCCGGCGGTAAAGACGCACTGGTTCCAGAAGAGAACGATAAAGTTACTGTAATCGCGTTACGTGAGATCGAAGAAGGCCTGATCACCAATCAGATTCTCGATGTTCGTGAGCGCCAAGAGCAGCAAGAGCAGGAAGCCGCAGAGATCCAAGCGGTTACCGCCATTGCTGAAGGTCGTCGTTAATTAGACTGCGAGTCTGCCTTTGTACCTGTTTGAAAGCCTGAATCTGCTGATTCAACGTTACCTGCCAGAGGAGCAGATTAAGCGCCTCAAACAGGCATATCTTGTCGCACGTGATGCTCACGAGGGGCAGACACGCTCCAGCGGTGAGCCTTATATTACTCACCCGGTTGCTGTGGCCTGTATTCTCGCTGAGATGCGGCTCGACTACGAAACCTTAATGGCGGCGCTATTACATGACGTCATTGAAGATACACCTGCTACATATCAAGATATGGAACAGTTGTTTGGGAAAAGCGTAGCCGAGTTAGTCGAGGGGGTATCTAAACTCGATAAACTGAACTTCCGTGACAAGAAAGAAGCCCAGGCAGAAAACTTCCGCAAAATGATCATGGCGATGGTGCAAGATATCCGCGTCATTTTGATCAAACTGGCTGACCGCACGCACAATATGCGCACACTGGGCTCTTTGCGTCCGGATAAACGTCGGCGCATTGCTCGCGAAACCCTTGAGATATACAGCCCACTCGCCCACCGGCTGGGTATTCATCATTTAAAAACCGAGCTGGAAGAGCTAGGTTTTGAAGCACTCTATCCCAATCGCTATCGCGTCATTAAAGAAGTGGTAAAAGCCGCGCGCGGTAACCGCAAAGAGATGATTCAGAAAATCCTCGCGGAGATTGAAGGGCGCTTGACCGAGGCTGGCATTCCTTGCCGGGTCAGTGGCCGTGAGAAGCATCTGTATTCCATCTACTGCAAGATGCACCTGAAAGAACAACGCTTCCATTCAATCATGGATATCTATGCTTTTCGGGTTATCGTCAAAGAAGTCGATACTTGCTACCGCGTGTTGGGCCAGGCTCACAGCCTGTATAAACCCCGCCCTGGGCGCGTAAAAGACTATATTGCCATCCCTAAAGCTAACGGCTACCAATCGTTACATACGTCATTAATCGGTCCCCATGGCGTACCGGTAGAAGTACAAATCCGTACTGAAGATATGGATCAGATGGCCGAAATGGGGGTTGCTGCGCACTGGGCTTATAAAGAACAAGGTGAGTCCGGCACCACTGCTCAAATCCGTGCTCAGCGGTGGATGCAAAGCCTACTGGAGTTACAACAAAGCGCGGGTAGCTCATTTGAATTTATTGAAAGCGTGAAATCTGATTTATTCCCCGATGAGATTTACGTTTTCACCCCGGAAGGGCGCATTGTGGAATTACCTGCTGGTGCCACACCGGTCGATTTTGCCTATGTTGTGCATACCGATATCGGCCATGCCTGCGTAGGTGCCCGTGTTGATCGTCAGCCATACCCGCTATCCCAACCACTGAGTAGTGGTCAAACGGTTGAGATTATTACCGCTCCTGGAGCCAGGCCAAATGCTGCCTGGCTGAATTTTGTCGTCAGTTCAAAAGCCCGAGCCAAAATACGTCAATTACTGAAAAATCTTAAACGTGATGAATCGGTCAGCCTTGGCCGCCGGTTACTGAATCATGCATTAGGAAATGGGCGTAAACTCTCTGATATTTCTGAAGAAAATATCAAACACGAGTTGGATAGAATGAAACTGGCTACGGTAGATGACTTGCTGGCAGAAATTGGTTTAGGTAATGCCATGAGCGTAGTGGTAGCTAAAAACCTATTGGGCGATCCATCAACACTGGCCACCTCTGCTTCGGGTACCCGCAAGTTACCGATCAAAGGTGCCGATGGGGTACTTATCACGTTTGCCAAGTGCTGCCGTCCAATCCCAGGTGACCCTATTATCGCCCATATCAGCCCAGGTAAAGGGTTGGTTATTCATCACGAATCCTGTCGGAATATCCGTGGTTACCAGAAAGAGCCTGAGAAATTTATGGCTGTAGAATGGGACCAAGAGACCGAGCAAGAGTTTATTGCCGAAATTAAAGTCGATATGTTTAACCAACAAGGCGCGCTTGCCAATCTGACCGCTGCGATTAACGCTGCTGAATCCAATATTCAGAGTTTGAATACAGAAGAAAAAGATGGCCGGGTATATAGCGCCTTTATTCGCCTGACCACTCGGAACCGGGTCCATCTGGCTAATATTATGCGTAAAATCCGTATCATGCCAGATGTGGTTAAAGTTAGCCGTAATCGTAATTAACGCCTATGAATCCTCAACGCTATGCGCGGATTTGTGACATGCTTGCCACCAGACAACCCGATTTAACGGTCTGTCTGGAGCAAGTCCACAAACCTCATAATGTATCCGCCATTATTCGAACTGCCGATGCCGTGGGCATCCATCAAATTCATGCCATCTGGCCAACAACGCAAATGTATACTCGGCTTTCCTCTGCCGCAGGCAGTAATAGCTGGGTTCAAGTCAAAACACATCCCCATATTGCTGATGCGATTACCTATCTAAAATCACAAAACATGCAGATTTTGGCGACACATCTATCTGATAAGGCTGTTGATTTTCGTGAAATCGATTATACCCGCCCTACTTGTATTTTAATGGGCCAGGAAAAAACTGGTATTTCACAAGAAGCGCTGGCACTGGCCGATCAAGACATCATCATTCCGATGATCGGCATGGTACAGTCGCTGAATGTTTCTGTCGCTTCCGCGCTAATTTTATATGAAGCACAGCGGCAACGGCAGAATGCCGGGATGTATAAACGTACACACAGCGTTCTGGCAGAGAGTGAGCAGCAACGGCTATTGTTTGAAGGGGGTTATCCGGTATTGGCACACGTTGCCAAACGTAAAAATCTCCCCCAACCTCATATTGATGAACAAGGCCAAATCGTTGCCGATGCGCAATGGTGGTCGGCCATGCAAGCCACGGAGTCTTAAATGAAAGGCCGCCTACTGGATGCCGTACCCCTCAGTACACTTTCCGGAGTTGGCGCAAGTCAGGCTGGAAAACTCGCCAAGATAGGTTTGGAAACCATTCAGGACCTGCTGCTGCACCTTCCGTTACGTTATGAGGATCGCACTCGTCTATATCGTATTGGTGATCTGCTGCCCGGTCTTTCGGTCACCGTTGAAGGTGAAGTTCTACGCTCTGATATCAGCTTTGGCCGCCGCCGTATGATGACCTGTCAAATCAGCGATGGTAGCGGCGTTCTCACCCTGCGATTTTTTAACTTCAATGCGGCAATGAAAAACAGCCTGTCAGTAGGCAAACATGTCATTGCTTATGGTGAAGCCAAGCGGGGTAATAACGGGCCAGAAATCATTCACCCTGAATATCGGGTTCATGGCGAGAATATTGGCGTTGAATTACAGGAATCGCTGACACCAGTCTATCCCACGACCGAGGGCATTCGTCAGGCAACCCTGCGCAAACTTATCGATCAGGCGCTGGCAATGCTGGATACCTGTGTTATTGCTGAGTTACTGCCAATTGAATTGAGCCGTTCTCTCATCAGCCTGCCTGAAGCGATCCATACTCTGCATCGCCCTCCGGCAGATATTCAATTAGCTGATTTAGAACAAGGGAAACACCCCGCTCAACGGCGTCTGGTCATGGAGGAACTGCTGGCTCATAACCTCAGTATGTTGGCGGTCAGGGCGGGTGCACAAAGCTACCGGGCATTGCCGTTGATGGCCGAAGAGCAACTTAAACAACGTTTTCTGGCCGCCCTACCTTTTACGCCTACTCAAGCCCAGCAACGGGTCGTCGCCGAAATTGAACGGGATATGACCCAAAGTTTCCCGATGATGCGACTGATTCAAGGGGATGTCGGTTCCGGCAAAACACTGGTAGCCGCACTGGCCGCACTACGGGCCATCGCTCACGGTAAGCAGGTTGCCTTGATGGCACCGACTGAACTACTGGCAGAACAGCACGCCACTACTTTCCGTCAATGGCTGGAACCTCTTGGGTTTAGCGTCGGCTGGTTGGCAGGCAAGCAGAAGGGGAAAGCGCGGTTAGCACAACAAGAGGCCGTTGCCAGCGGTCAGGTCTCCATGGTGATCGGTACTCACGCCATGTTTCAAGAACAGGTGCAATTCTCGGGGTTAGCACTGGTAATTATTGATGAGCAGCATCGTTTTGGTGTTCACCAGCGCCTCACGTTATGGGAAAAAGGTGAGGAGCAAGGTTTCCATCCACATCAATTAATCATGACGGCAACCCCGATCCCAAGAACATTAGCCATGACCGCCTATGCAGATCTCGATACCTCCGTGATTGATGAATTACCGCCAGGCAGAACCCCCGTGACAACGGTGGCAATCCCGGATACTCGCCGTAGTGATGTTATTCAGCGGGTTAAAAACGCGTGTTTGGAAGAGGGTAGGCAAGCGTATTGGGTATGTACTTTGATTGAAGAATCAGAGCTACTGGAGGCTCAGGCTGCCGAAGTGACTTGCGAAGAACTAAAAATTGCCTTACCGGAAATTAAAGTTGGCTTGGTTCATGGGCGGATGAAAGGCCCTGAAAAACAGAAGGTTATGCTAGCCTTTAAACAGGGTGAGATACAGTTATTGGTCGCAACCACAGTGATTGAAGTAGGGGTTGATGTGCCCAATGCCAGTTTGATGATTATCGATAACCCCGAGCGACTAGGGCTGGCACAATTACATCAGTTACGTGGACGTGTCGGGCGCGGTGCCATCGCTTCTCACTGTGTATTACTCTATAAAACACCATTAAGTAAAACTGCCCAAATGCGGTTGCAGGTATTGCGTGATAGCAATGATGGTTTTGTTATTGCACAGCGAGATTTGGAAATCCGTGGTCCCGGTGAGCTATTGGGTACACGGCAAACAGGTAGCGCAGAGTTTAAGGTTGCCGACCTACTTCGTGATCAAGCGATGATCCCAGAAGTTCAGCGGGTCGCCCGCCATCTGCATCAACAATACCCTGAACATGCCAAGGCATTGATAGAACGCTGGTTGCCGGAACGGGCGCGGTATACCAATGCGTAAAGCGTGCAAATGACAGGGCCGATCCCCCCGCCCTATCAGTCCTAATATCCTAAATAATTAGTGGTCAATAACCTAAGCCTCAAGAATGAGGCTCAGACGGCTGACAAACCCCGATAGCTCGCTCTGAAACGGTGAGGATAGGCGGGGGAGTATAGCGCCCGCGCCACGTGCACTTTGTCAATAACCTCAGGCTTCTTAATTTCCCCAGTCACTCACATAAGTAAGTGGCAGGAACGAGCGAGGGCTGCTAGCGCACATACCACTCGCAGCATGACGGGTATATCACCCTGTTACGGCTGGAAATATTGGCAACAACAGATAAAGCTTGATCACAATCGCATTGACGATATCAATAAAGAACGCGCCAACCATCGGAACCACCAAGAACGCCAAATGAGATGGGCCAAACCGATCGGTGATGGCTTGCATATTGGCAATCGCTGTTGGCGTAGCCCCCAAGCCGAAGCCACAGTGCCCTGCGGCTAATACCGCTGCATCATAGTTTCTGCCCATGATACGGTAGGTAACGAATATCGCGTAGAGTGCCATTGCCAACGCCTGTACCGACAAAATCACCAACATCGGTAATGCTAATGAAGCCAGTTCCCACAGCTTCAGGCTCATCAACGCCATTGCCAGGAACAGTGATAAACTGACATTTCCCAACACGGATACCGCCCGATCAAAGACTCTATAGAAGCCGCTGGCTGATAGTGTATTGCTAAGGATTACTCCGACAAATAGTACGCAGACAAAGATCGGTAACTCGAACATCGTCCCTTGCAACCAACCTGCAATCAGGTTACCGGCCATCAGGCAGATAGAGATCATGGCGATGGTTTCTATCAACACCAGTGATGTGATCATGCGACCAGCAGAGGGCTTCTCAAAGGCAGAGGGTACGGCGCTATCATCCGGGGTACCCTCTGGCGTGGAAGAGTGCTTCACCAGATAACGAGCGACCGGGCCACCAATCAAACCACCCAGTACCAAACCAAAGGTTGCACAAGCCATGGCAACTTCTGTTGCGTTTTCAAACCCATAACGCTCAGAGAATAATTTACTCCACGCAGCGCCGGTACCGTGCCCACCCGATAATGTGATGGACCCAGCCAATAGACCCATTAAGGGATCCAACCCCATCAATTTAGCCAGCACAATCCCAATGGTGTTTTGCACCAGCAGTAAGCCAACGACGATAAAGACAAATATGCTTAGAGCCTTACCTCCAGCCCGTAAACTGGCCAAGTTGGCGTTCAAACCTATCGTGGCAAAGAAGGCTAGCATCAGAGGATCTTTCAGAGACATATCAAAACTGACTTCCCAACCCAGCGTCTTCTGCATCAGAAGCATCATAAAAGCCACCAGCAAACCACCGGCTACGGGTTCAGGGATAGTGTATTTCTTTAGGAAAGGGACAGTTTGTACAAGTTTTCGGCCTAACAGTAAAACCAGACAGGCCGCGACTAGCGTGCCATAGGTATCGAGATGAAACATCTTGGTACTCCATGCGATAAAATATCGAATAAAAATATGACGTTAGACAGTTCCTTAAAAAACGCCAAAGTAATATGAGGAGAGGATTAGAAAAAAAAACGGTGAAGAATACAAGTTTAGTCATAAAAAATGTGAACTGGCAAAAAATAGAAATAATATAAAAACCCAGCGCAAACGATTGCTTTTGTGAGTCGGATCATTAGAATGCCCCCTTTGCCGATCTGGAAATACCACGCCATGTCTACGCAATCTGCCAAACTTGATACTGCACAGCCGTCACCGGCTCGCCCCAGCGAATTGATCTACCATCTAGAAGACCGACCTCCACTCCCACAAACACTGTTTGCCGCTTGCCAGCATCTATTGGCGATGTTTGTTGCGGTAATCACCCCTGGCTTATTGATTTGTCAGGCTTTGGGGTTACCCGCAGAAGATACTCAACGCATTATTAGTATGTCATTGTTTGCTTCGGGCTTAGCGTCTTTACTGCAAATTAAAACTTGGGGCCCCGTGGGTTCAGGTCTGTTATCAATTCAAGGCACCAGTTTTAACTTCGTTTCTCCATTGATCATGGGGGGGCTGGCGCTAAAAAACGGTGGGGCGGATATCCCAACGATGATGGCGGCGCTATTCGGTACGTTAATGGCCGCATCCTGCACCGAGATTTTACTCTCACGTGTGCTGCATTTGGCACGCCGTATTATCACCCCGCTGGTATCCGGTATTGTGGTGATGATTATCGGCCTGTCATTGATTCAAGTTGGGCTGACATCTATTGGCGGTGGTTATGGTGCGATGAGTGATCATACCTTTGGTGCACCGAAAAACTTATTATTAGCCGGTGCCGTATTGGTGGTGATCATTCTGCTTAACCGCCAGCGTAACCCGTATTTACGTGTTGCCTCTCTGGTTATCGCTATGGCCGTGGGTTATCTGCTCGCCTGGGCATTGGGGATGTTGCCAGAGAGCCGCCCGGTTGTAGATACTGCTCTGATTACTATTCCAACGCCGTTGTACTACGGATTGTCTTTCGACTGGAACCTACTGATTCCTCTGATGCTGATCTTTATGGTGACCTCCCTGGAAACCATCGGCGATATTACCGCAACATCTGATGTATCAGAGCAACCGGTTCGCGGCCCGTTATATATGAAGCGCCTGAAAGGCGGCGTACTGGCCAATGGTTTGAACTCGATGCTGTCCGCTATATTCAATACCTTCCCCAACTCCTGCTTCGGTCAGAATAATGGCGTGATCCAATTGACCGGCGTTGCCAGCCGTTATGTCGGTTTTGTTGTGGCGATAATGCTGATCATTCTGGGCCTGTTCCCTGCCGTCGCTGGGTTTGTACAGCATATTCCTGAGCCGGTACTGGGTGGAGCAACTATCGTGATGTTCGGGACTATCGCGGCTTCTGGGGTGCGTATTGTGTCACGCGAGACCCTGAATCGCCGGGCGATTATGATAATGGCCTTATCATTGGCAGTTGGTATGGGTGTCGCACAGCAGCCACTGATTCTGCAATTTGCTCCTGACTGGATCAAAACTCTGTTCTCTTCTGGGATTGCAGCTGGCGGTATTACTGCCATCGTACTTAACTTACTCTTCCCACAAGAAAAATAGTCTTTACCCTAGTACATCACTGAAATGGCCGGTCATTAATGATACCGGCCATTTTTTTATGGTCAGATAGCTGATTATCTATTGAGCTAATGGACAAATTGCGGCATAAACAGTGTTCCTCATACTGACAGACGTGGATTGACCAGATGAAATTTCTCGGGAAAACGCTGCTAACGTTATTGCTGCTGTTTGCGCTGTCTATCGTGCTGTGCTACGCGGTGCTTCAGACCAGTTGGGCCGCTAGCTGGCTTAGTCGTTGGGTCAGTAATAACAGTGGTTATCACCTCTTTCTAAGGGGGATCGATCATCGATGGTCCCAACCGGGGCAAATCAGTTTTAGTGATGTCACACTAGCACGTGCCGATCAACCCCCGTTCCTAACCGCTCAGCAGGTCATTTTTGGCCTGAGTTGGCGTCAACTGACTGATCCTTACCATTTTCTCAGCCTGCAATTACAAAATGGTAGCTTAACCCTCAATAACAGCACATCGCCGCTGCCATTACAGGCTGATACCTTACAGTTAACCAACATGACACTGAATACCACGGTTGAATCAAAAAATGCGACGGGTCAGTGGGAAATTGCAGGTCAGCATGTCAACGGGGGATTAGTACCTTGGCAACCACTGCCAGGTAACAGCTTTGGGGAAAATACCCAATTCCATTTCAGTGCTGGCTTCCTGACGATTAATGACATATCAGCTCAACAGATTTATCTGCAAGGCTCAATACAGAAAAATATCCTGACCCTGACCAATTTCGGGGCCAATGTCGCCCAAGGGGAATTGACCGGCAATGCTAGTCAGTCTGCTGATGGTAGTTGGCTAGTTGATCGCCTACGTCTGAGTAATATCCGCCTGCAAACAACGGCCAGCTTAAAAGATGTCTGGAATAACGTTTTACAGTTACCTCCTGTCACCCTTAAACGGTTTGATTTGATTGATGCGCGAGTTGAAGGGGACGGCTGGGCTGTGAATGATGTCGATCTGACGCTAAAAAACATCACCTTTAAACAAGGGGATTGGCAAAGTGATGATGGCGAACTGGTGTTCAATGCCAGTGATATTATTAAAGGAAATATTCATCTGATTGACCCAATCGCGACTTTTACCTTATCTCCTGAGGGCGTGACGATTAACCAATTCACTACTCGTTGGCAAGATGGTCTGTTAAGAACGCAGGGGAGTTGGTCCCGTGCTACGCATCGGTTACAACTGGGTGAGTTGACTGTTGTTGCACTGGTTTACACTCTACCAAACGATTGGAAGCAGCAGTGGCAACAAACATTACCCGACTGGCTGTCTGAGGTGTATGTCGGTAAACTCAGTGCTAACCGTAATTTACTCATTGATATCAGTCCAGATTTTCCATTCCAAATAACCTCATTAGATGCAACAGGCAGCAACCTATTACTGGCAAAAAACCACCAATGGGGCGTATGGTCCGGTTCACTGGTTTTGAATGCCGGTAATGCAACATTCAATAAAAACGATATCCGACGTCCTTCACTGGCGCTGAACGCCAATGAACAACAGATCACGTTCAGTGATTTAAGTGCGTTTACCAAAGAGGGGTTGCTAGAAGCCACTGCCAGTATTGATCAAACCCCAGACAGAGCATTATCCCTCTCGCTGACAGGCCGTTCTATTGACCTTAATTTTTTACAGAACTGGGGATGGCCAGCATTACCGTTGCAAGGGCTGGGTAACTTGAAATTGCAGATAAAGGGCAATCTGACAGCCGACGCACCATTGAAATCCACCCTTAACGGCTCTCTACAGGCAACTGACGGTAACGGACAACAAATTAATCAAACGGTATTACATGGGGTCGTGCAGGGCACAGCAGAGCAATAAGGGCGGTTAATTAGGCAAGTTCTGTTATCCAGTGATCTGCCTTGCAATAACGAGCAGGCGAATAATACTCAGTTTCATCATCGTCCGGCGGCAAATCACTGGCTCATGTCAGTGATTTGAAGGATAACAGAGGATTAGTTAGCCATATCATCGCCTGCCGCAACAGGTAGCACCATATAAGTCCCTTCAAAAACAGCCCCCTGATTTTCATCGCCGAATAAATTAACGTCTAGTTGCACCCTGGCTCGGCGGCCACGCGCCAGCCGATCTAGATCCCCACTCAGAGAACTCAACTCGGCAATAGCTCTTGGCCGCCCGGTAACGGGAGCACTGTAGCGAATATGTGCATCGGCGAGAATAATAGTGCCGCCTAAATGACGCTCTCGCAGCAATAGCCAAATCAGCCCCCACCCGGTTAAGGTTGCCAATGAGAAAAGGCTACCCGCGAATAACGTATGATGAGGGTTTTGATTCCCTGCTTCTGGCATAGTGGTAACAAAACGCTGGCCGGTATACTGGCTGATACGTACCCCCATTTTTTCGCTCAGGGGGATATGGTCGTACCAAGCTTGCTGCAACTGACCACACCAATCGGGCCGATGCAAAATATCATCCATCGTCGCCACGGGTTTGATCATTAAGAAATGGCGTACAGGTGTCGTTTGCGGTGCCGTTATCTCTCCCTGGCAAACAAAACCCAGTTTGGCAAAAAAGTCTACGGCATCCTCACGCGCGCTACACACCACACGTTTGACTCCCTCCTGACGCGCCACTGACTCTAACGTCATGGCCACCAGCGTCCCTAAACCTTTGTTACGTACTGACGGAGCCACCGCCAAGAAACGGATCGCCGCTTCATTATCGGCATTGATATATAAGCGCCCAATGGCGACCGCTTTACCCTGCTCATCCACAACCATTTGATGATGGGCCATTGCATCGTAGGCATCTTTTTCTGAGCCAATAGGTTGATGCAGTGGCTTGCGTAACATTTCCCAACGGAATTGATAATAATCTTTGAGTTCTTGTTCTGTTGTGGGCACACGCAAGTGATACATAGGAGCGTTCTCTCTTTAAAATTACCAATAAAAACCATGTGATACCCAAAGTCATTAGCATTGCAGCCAAAGAACAAACAAGGGATATCAAGCAGGAGGAGCCCCCTGTTTTGAGCAATGTTCGCCTCTAGACTTGCAACCAGAAAGTTACCGGACCATCGTTTACTAAGCTAACTTTCATATCTGCTGCAAAGAGTCCTGTTTCCGTTTTTACACCACGCTCACGGCACTGAGCAACAAAATACTGATAAAGCCGGTTAGCTTCTTGCGGGATCGCACCACGGGAAAAACTGGGTCTCATACCCTTTTGAGTATCAGCAACCAAGGTAAATTGCGAAACCACCAGCACACTGCCCCCAGCTTGCTGGACGTTGAGATTCATTTTGTCATTCTCATCGCTAAAAATCCGATACCCCAGCACCCGCTCACATAAACGCCGTGCTTTTTGCTCAGTATCTCCTTGCTCAACGCCGAGTAATACCAGTAAGCCTGGGCCAATTTCACCTACGATATTCCCTTCGACCACCACACTGGCGCTGAGCACCCGTTGAATCAACGCAATCATAATGCCTTACATCTCCTGACTCTGGGTGATGTCACTCTTCACCTGATGGCGCTCGGTGCGGTATTCGCCCAATGTCACGGTGATTTCTGCACCCAATAACACAATGCACCAACTCCAGTAAACCCAGAGGAATAAAATGGGAATGACCGCTAACACCCCATAAATCAACTGATAAGAGGGAAACAGCGTGATATACATCGTGAACCCTTTCTTACCCAACTCAAATAATAATGCGGCTACCAGTGCGCCGATAAGCGCATCTCGGGTAGGCACCCGCACCGTGGGCACCACGCTATACAATAGCCAAAAAGAAACCCAGGAGATCAGTAACGGAAATAGCCGTAATATCTCATCGATCATGCTATCGACCCTAGCGTGTGCCAGCCAGTGTAGTGACAGTAAATACGAGCTGATAACCATGCTGGCACCCACCAGAATCGGCCCCAGCGTCAATACCATCCAATAAACTGCAAATGAAAAGACCAGTGAGCGTTGAATTTTACTGCGCCAAATAATATTGAGCACACTATCGACGGAGTAAATCAGTAGTAAGGCAGTAACGATCAGGCCACAGGTCCCTACCACGGTCATACGATTTGAATTGGCAACAAACTGCTCAAGATAATTTTGGATGATGTCACCCGTAGCAGGCATAAAATTAGCAAATATAAAGGCTTTTAACTTTACGCTGATCTCAGCAAACATCGGGAAAGCAGCGAATAATGCAAAAATCACCGTAATCAAGGGTACCAAAGAGAGCAACGAAACATAGGCCAAATGCCCGGCCAGCATCGTCAGACCATCTTTATCAATTCGGGTGTACAGCATCCGCCCGAAAGTGACACAGGGTTTCAAGGGGGAAAGTAAGCGAAAACGCGGGAAACTTGCCATATTCGTCTCTCTGTCAACACGATAAAGCTCGGGGTGGGCCAGCGTGATAAGGGTTAGCACGACTAAGGCTAACCCATTAATGATTAGAGCACGAAATTATAAGGAAAAATAAGTGGGAATAATTTGTCTATCGGTGACATGAATAGCATTTATACCAACAGCCTTGGCTGCGAGCACATTCGCCGCTACATCGTCAAAGAACACGGCTTGCTCTGCCGGTATATTTTCAGCGTTCAGTACATGCTGATAAATTCTGGCCTCCGGTTTACGCATCCCCAAATCCTGCGACAGATACATGTGATCAGCAGCAGCAGCGACTTCAGGATAGTGTTCTGGCCAGTAATGACAATGTAAGCGGTTGGTGTTCGATAACACGACAACACGATCCCCTTCACTACGCAGTCTATGCATTATATCAATAACTTCAGGCCGTAAAGCGACAAATATCGCCTGCCAACCTTCAGCAAACTGCTCGAAACTCAAGGATATCCCCATTTCATCACTGAGCTGGTGGGCAAAATCCTCATCGCTGATTTCACCACGCTCATGTTGCTGAAATACCTCTCCCATCGTAAAACGCTCGTTCAATGTAGCCAACGGAACACTGCTTAATTTGCTCCAAACACCCAAAACGCGTTTGAAGTCGATATCAACAATCACATTCCCTAGATCAAAGATATACAGCATAACGCTCTCCCAATTAGATGGTGAGTTTCACTGTAACGGGAAAAGGTAAGACTGAATAGGGAGAGGGCGAAAAAGGAGGGATCAGGCAGAAAAAATAATATTTTTACAGTAATGGCAAAAAAACAGGAAGTCTCCTCAAAGTCATTTGTCGTAGTCAACTAAAATTGAAGCTGCAACAAGTGAACAAAAACCCGATGAGCTTACACACATCAGTGATGCAAGTCGGTGAGTAAGTAAGTGAGTAAGTGAGTGAGTGAGCGAAGCTAACATCGTTGCAGCTTCAAGGACGCAGAGGATAGGAAAAGTAAGAACTCAGGGCGCCTTAAGCGCCCTAAGTATCAACAATGCAAAGAAGAATTAACCTTCTCTTGGACCACGTCCAGCACGCTTACGATCGTTTTCCGTCAGGTGACGCTTACGGATACGGATTGATTGCGGGGTAACTTCTACCAATTCATCGTCATCGATGAATTCCAGTGCCTGTTCCAGCGTTTTCTTGAGGAAAGGAACCAAAGTGGTTGCTTCGTCAGTACCGGATGCACGCATGTTAGTCAGCTGCTTACCTGTCAGGCAGTTTACCGTCAGGTCATTAGAACGTGAGTGAATACCGATGATCTGGCCTTCATACACTTCTGTACCGTGACCGATGAACAGCTTGCCGCGGTCTTGCAGTTTGTACAATGCGAACGCAACCGCTTTACCCTGACCATTAGAGATCAGCACGCCGTTTTGGCGTTGGCCGATATCACCTGGACGCACATCATCATAATGACTGAATGTGGAGTACAGCAGGCCGGTACCAGAAGTCATGGTCATGAATTCAGTACGGAAGCCAATCAGGCCACGGCTTGGGATCATATAATCCAGACGAATACGGCCTTTGCCGTCTGGGATCATGTCCTTCACGTCACCTTTACGCTCACCCATGGCTTGCATCACTGCGCCCTGGTGCTGCTCTTCGATATCCAGAGTTACGCTTTCAAAAGGTTCTTGATTGCGACCGTCGATAATACGGTTGATAACTTTAGGACGAGAAACAGCCAGTTCGAAACCTTCACGACGCATATTTTCGATCAGAACTGACAGGTGAAGTTCACCACGGCCTGATACACGGAATGCATCAGCATCTTCAGTTTCTTCAACACGCAGAGCTACGTTATGGATCAACTCTTTGTTCAGACGGTCAAGAATCTGACGTGAAGTCACATACTTACCTTCTTTACCACAGAACGGAGAGGTGTTAACGCAGAAATACATGGTTACCGTTGGTTCATCAACAGACAGTGGTGGCAGTGCTTCAACCGCATTCACATCACAGATAGTGTCAGAGATGTTCAACTCGCCCAGGCCGGTGATAGCAACGATGTCGCCAGCTTCTGCCTGAGTCGTTTCGATTCGTTCCAGACCCATATGGCCCAGTACTTTGCCCACTTTACCGTTGCGGGTCTTACCTTCGCTATCGATAACAGTAACTTGCTGGTTAGGCTTAACGATACCACGCTTGATACGGCCGATACCGATGACACCCACGTAGTTGTTGTAATCCAGTTGGGAGATTTGCATCTGCAACGGACCAGAACTGTCTACATCAGGAGCAGGAACATGGTCAATAATCGCCTGATACAGCGGGGTCATATCCTCTGCCATATCATTGTGGTCTTCACCCGCGATACCCATCAATGCAGATGCATAGATGATAGGGAAGTCCAGTTGTTCGTCGGTCGCATCCAGGTTAACGAACAGGTCAAACACCTGATCCACAACCCAGTCAGGGCGCGCGCCAGGGCGGTCAACTTTGTTGATAACCACGATAGGTTTCAGACCATGAGCAAAAGCTTTTTTGGTCACGAAACGGGTCTGCGGCATTGGGCCATCCATTGCGTCGACGACCAACAGCACAGAGTCAACCATAGACATTACACGCTCAACCTCACCGCCGAAATCGGCGTGTCCTGGGGTATCAACGATGTTGATGCGGTAGTCTTTCCAGTTAATGGCAGTATTTTTTGCGAGGATGGTTATCCCACGCTCTTTCTCCAAATCGTTGGAGTCCATTACACGTTCAGTTGCTTCAGTACGTTCACCGAAAGTACCAGATTGTTGTAGCAACTTATCAACCAGGGTAGTTTTCCCATGGTCAACGTGCGCAATAATGGCGATGTTACGCAGATTCTCGATCACAGCTTTTTTGCCTCAGGCATTTAGAAATAGCGCGCTATTGTACACGTATTAAGCGAGGGACTAAACAAGATCACAAAATTCTCTTATAAACAACCTGACGGCGGTGTGTTTGTGATCCCTTTCACGGTGCAAAAATAGCCTTCCGGCCCACTCTTGCACCAAAATAGTGCCCAACGGCGCAAATGAGGCACCAGAATAGTGCAATATAACTATCCTGGTGCATACTGATTATCAGCAGACCCCCATGATATGGCATAAATGGGGGGTTTGGAAAGTTGGCATAGATTTCGCAACGTATTTTATCATGAATAGCTTTAGCATGGATCGCTCGCTTGAATCTTTGGCATGGATCCTGAGATAAGCATTTAGCGCGACACGATTTATGGCTTGATGATTTTTATGGCGGCATCGTTCCAGGTAAAACGTTTTTGAAGTGACCTTTTTTGAAAGAGCTTTTTACCGGCAAAGCGCCTGAACACCATAAATGCAGTAACACACGGTAATCGTTCCACGACGACGACTATGACAAATCCGGGAGATATAAGTATGTCCGCTGAACATGTTTTGACGATGCTGAATGAGCACGAAGTGAAATTTGTTGATTTACGTTTCACTGATACCAAAGGGAAAGAGCAGCACATCACGATCCCTGCTCATCAAGTCAACGCTGACTTCTTCGAAGAAGGCAAAATGTTTGATGGCTCCTCGATTGGTGGCTGGAAAGGCATTAACGAATCCGACATGGTACTGATGCCAGACGCCAGCACCGCAGTTATGGATCCGTTCTTCGCTGATTCAACATTGATTATTCGTTGTGACATTCTTGAGCCAGGCACCATGCAGGGCTATGACCGCGACCCACGTTCTATCTCCAAACGTGCTGAAGACTTCCTGAAGTCTTCAGGTATCGCTGATACCGTGTTGTTCGGACCAGAACCAGAGTTCTTCCTGTTTGACGATATCCGTTTTGGTAGCAGCATCCGTGGTTCACA
Organism: Yersinia similis; assembly: GCF_001053095.1. Taxonomy (GTDB): domain Bacteria; phylum Pseudomonadota; class Gammaproteobacteria; order Enterobacterales; family Enterobacteriaceae; genus Yersinia; species Yersinia similis. The sequence goes on from NZ_CGBP01000039.1 coordinate 20,907, forward strand.
CGTGTCCATCGATGACGTCGAAGGTGCATGGAACTCTAGCACCAAATACGAAGGCGGCAACAAAGGCCACCGTCCTGCAGTAAAAGGCGGTTACTTCCCTGTTCCTCCGGTCGACTCTGCACAAGACCTCCGTTCTGCCATGTGTCTGACGATGGAAGAGATGGGCTTAGTGGTAGAAGCACACCACCACGAAGTAGCTACCGCGGGTCAAAATGAAGTGGCTACCCGCTTCAATACCATGACCAAGAAAGCAGATGAGATCCAAATTTACAAATACGTCGTACACAACGTGGCGCACGCATTTGGTAAAACAGCGACCTTTATGCCAAAACCAATGTTCGGTGATAACGGCTCAGGTATGCACTGCCATATGTCTTTGTCCAAGAACGGTACTAACCTGTTCGCTGGCGACAAATACGGCGGCCTGTCTGAAATCGCCCTGTTCTACATCGGCGGTATCATCAAACATGCGAAAGCCATTAATGCCTTGGCTAACCCGACCACCAACTCCTACAAGCGTCTGGTCCCAGGTTATGAAGCACCGGTCATGCTGGCATATTCAGCCCGTAACCGTTCAGCTTCTATCCGTATTCCTGTTGTTGCCAGCCCGAAAGCTCGCCGTATTGAAGCGCGTTTCCCAGACCCTGCTGCTAACCCGTACCTGTGCTTCGCCGCACTGTTGATGGCTGGTCTTGATGGCATCATCAACAAAATTCACCCAGGTGATGCGATGGACAAAAACTTGTATGACCTGCCACCGGAAGAAGAAGCTGAGATTCCAAAAGTTGCCGGTTCACTGGACGAAGCCATGGCCGCATTGAACGAAGATCGCGAGTTCCTGACTCGTGGTGGCGTGTTCACCGATGATGCTATCGATGCGTATATCGAGCTACGTAGAGAAGAAATGGATCGCGTGCGTATGACTCCGCATCCTGTTGAGTTCGAACTGTATTACAGCGTTTAAATTTACCTAATAGATTTCAAGGTGTAGGAAAGCGGCGAGCGAAAGCAGCCAACAGACCGACAACTTGAAAGATGAAGGGTTGTTGCCGTGGAAACTTTTGGCCCATCTTAGGATGGGCTTTTTTCTCCACTTTTCGTTTTCGTCATCATCCCCTTGATTCTATTACAACTGAAGCAATAGGATGGACTGAATAGAAACATACCCTATAGATGACGGGTATCAATGCACCGAAGCTATGCAGGAGTCTGCATTATGGCAACAGGCACGCTGCCCGATGCTGGGCAGATCCTCAATACTCTCATTAATAGCATTCTGCTGTTAGATGATGATTTGGCTATTCATTATGCCAACCCCGCAGCCCAGCAACTTCTGGCGCAAAGCTCCCGTAAACTTTTTGGTACACCTCTACCTGATTTATTAGGCTATTTTTCACTGAATATCGTGTTGATGCGAGAGAGTTTGCAAACCGGACAAGGGTTTACTGATAACGAAGTAACATTAGTTGTTGATGGCCGGGCACATATTTTATCGCTGACCGCACAGTCCCTAGCGGAAGGGTTTATTCTGCTAGAATTAGCCCCAATGGATAATCAGCGCCGGTTAAGCCAAGAGCAATTGCAACACGCTCAACAAGTTGCCGCACGTGATTTAGTGCGCGGATTGGCTCACGAGATTAAAAACCCACTCGGAGGCCTACGGGGAGCTGCGCAATTATTAGCGAAAGCGTTACCCGATCCAGCGTTGCTGGAATATACCCAAGTGATTATTGAACAGGCAGATCGCCTACGTAATTTGGTTGATCGCTTATTAGGCCCACAGCGGCCTGGCCAACATATTACACAGAGTATTCATCAGGTTGCTGAACGGGTTTGCCAATTAGTCTCATTGGAAAAACCAGATAACGTCACGTTAATCCGCGACTATGACCCAAGCCTCCCAGAGCTTGCCCATGATCCAGACCAAATAGAACAAGTACTACTGAATATCACTCGTAACGCATTACAGGCTCTCGGGGAGACTGGCGGCACAATTACACTTCGCACCCGAACCGCTTTCCAAGTGACGCTACATGGCATGCGCTACCGCTTAGCCGCTCGGATTGATATTGAAGATGATGGTCCCGGTGTACCAACACAATTACAAGATACCGTATTCTATCCGATGGTCAGTGGCCGCGAGGGCGGTACGGGTCTTGGTTTATCTATCGCCCGTAATCTTATCGATCAGCATTTGGGTAAAATTGAATTTAACAGTTGGCCAGGACATACCGAATTTTCGGTTTACCTGCCTATTCGCCAGTGAGGTTTCTATGCAACGAGGGATAGTCTGGATCGTCGATGACGATAGTTCCATCCGCTGGGTGCTTGAGCGCGCACTGACTGGAGCGGGTCTAAACTGTGTCGCATTCGATAGCGGCAATCAGGTACTGGATGCATTGGCTACGCAAACTCCAGATGTATTGTTATCAGATATCCGGATGCCAGGAATGGATGGCTTGGCATTGCTCAAACAAATTAAGCAACGCCATCCGATGCTCCCGGTCATCATAATGACAGCCCATTCAGATTTAGATGCTGCCGTCAGTGCGTATCAACAAGGGGCCTTTGACTATTTGCCCAAACCGTTTGATATCGACGAGGCCGTGGCCTTGGTCGAACGGGCTATCAGCCATTATCAAGAGCAACAACAACCCGCCCGCAGCCAGCCTGTCAGTGGGCCGACAGCCGATATTATCGGCGAAGCACCGGCAATGCAGGATGTTTTTCGTATTATTGGTCGCCTGTCACGCTCCTCAATTAGTGTACTTATTAATGGTGAATCCGGTACCGGTAAAGAGCTGGTAGCACACGCATTACATCGCCATAGCCCACGGGCTAAAGCCCCCTTTATCGCGCTGAACATGGCCGCTATCCCGAAAGATTTAATTGAGTCGGAACTGTTTGGTCACGAAAAAGGGGCATTTACCGGGGCCAATCAGGTACGGCAGGGGCGCTTTGAACAAGCTGACACCGGCACACTTTTTTTAGATGAAATTGGTGATATGCCACTGGATGTGCAAACCCGCCTGTTACGGGTATTGGCTGATGGCCAGTTTTATCGGGTCGGAGGCTATGCACCCGTTAAAGTCGATGTGCGGATCATTGCTGCAACGCACCAAAATCTAGAGCTTCGTGTTCAAGAAGGGAAATTCCGTGAGGATCTATTCCATCGTCTGAATGTAATCCGAGTACATTTACCTCCACTACGTGAACGCAGTGAAGATATTCCGCGTTTGGCTCGCTACTTTTTACACGTAGCAGCTAAAGAGTTGGGAGTGGAAAGCAAAAACCTGCATCCAGAGACCGAAACGGCGCTAACCCGCTTACCTTGGCCTGGGAACGTGCGCCAACTGGAAAATACCTGCCGCTGGCTGACCGTCATGGCTGCTGGGCAAGAAGTTCTCATTCAGGACCTGCCTTCTGAATTATTTGAAACTCATATGCCCGATGCATCCGGCCAACGAGCACCCGACAGTTGGGCAACGCTGTTAGCGCAATGGGCTGATCGCGCGTTGCGTTCTGGTCATCAAGATTTACTGTCAGAAGCACAACCAGAGATGGAGCGCACGCTGTTAACCACCGCATTACGCCATACCCAAGGCCATAAGCAGGAAGCTGCACGCCTGCTGGGCTGGGGCCGTAATACATTAACGCGGAAGTTGAAAGAGTTGGGAATGGAGTAGTCCCCGCCGGGTGGTCACCCTCAATAGCGATAGCTGCACTGAGGGTGACATCATCAGATTACACGTGAGAACTGCTGCTTGCGCGCCTGTTTACGTAAATAGATATCGAAACACATACAAATATTACGAATGAGTAAGCGCCCGCGAGGAGTTACGCGAAGCCCTTTTTCATCCCGCTCCACCAGCCCATCCTGTTCGAAAGGTGCAAGCAGCTCAAAATCTTCTGCAAAATAATCGGCAAACCGAATACCATAACGCTGCTCAATTGGCTGGTAACTGAGTTGGAAATGACAAATCAGCGTTTTAATCACATCTCGGCGTAAACAATCATCTTCAGTCATGGTCAGGCCGCGCCACAACGCATTACCCCGCTGCTCTACACAGGCGTAGTACGTTTTCAGATCTTTTTCATTCTGAGCGTAGCTATCACCTAACATGCTGATAGCAGAAACCCCCACCCCAAGGAGGTCGCTCTCACCCTGCGTGGTGTACCCTTGGAAATTGCGGTGTAATGTTCCTTTCTGCTGAGCAATCGCCAGCTCATCATCCGGGCGCGCAAAGTGATCCATCCCAATGAATTGATAGCCGGACTCCGTTAAGAAACGAATGGTGTGCTGTAAAATATCCAACCGTTGCTCCGCCGTTGGCAGATCAGCGTCTTTGATTTTACGTTGGGCGGCAAACAGGCTTGGCAGATGTGCGTAATTAAACACGCTCAAGCGATCTGGGTTCAGCTCAGCAACCCGTTTTAAGGTGAAAGCAAAACTTTCTGGTGTCTGCTTGGGCAAGCCATAAATCAAATCAATATTGGTTGAGTTAAATCCAAGCGCTTTAGCACGAGCCATTAAGGCGAAGATAAAATCTTCATCTTGCTCGCGGTTAACCAGCCGCTGCACCTCTTTATTGAAATCCTGCACCCCCATGCTCAGGCGATTAAATCCTTCAGCACGCAGGTGATCAAGCACATCTAATTCAATTTCACGGGGGTCAACTTCGATTGACTGCTCCGCATCGGGCAGAAAATCAAAGTTTTCACGCAGCACAGTCATTAAATGGCTGATTTGCGTTTTATTCAGATAAGTTGGCGTACCACCCCCCCAGTGCATCTGGCTGACCTGACGCCCAGTAAACAAAGCGGCCCGTTGGCGGATCTCTTTTTCCAACACCACCAGATATTCATCAGCTTTATGTTGCTGACGCGTCACCAGTTTATTACAACCACAGAAGTAGCAAAGTTTATGGCAAAACGGAATATGCACATACAGCGACAGCGGCCGTTGCGGATAACGTTTCACCGCCTGCTGGAAAGCAGACTCATTGTAATCTTCACTAAACTCAAGAGCCGTTGGATACGAGGTATAACGCGGCCCTGAATAATTATATTTTTGAATCAGGGATAGATCCCAAACTATAGCGTGCTCAGACATGTTCACTCCTTCCGATATTTTCGCCTACCGGGTCGGTTAGAGGGCAGATATTTTTGTTGTCTGACCGCAGTAGCACTGCGCAACCGTGACTTGCGTTGCGACAGCCGCCATAGTTTACCTAATAACCACAATAGATAACACGTGAGCAGTAGGGCTATTATTGGGATCACCCAGTTCATGACTTAAAATGTATCTTTTGGATTACCGCGTTTCAGTAACTGCAAGATATCTTCCTGCTTCTCTTCTGGCTCAACATCATCTTCGTCATCACCCAGTTCGATGCCTAATTGCTCCATCAGGGCATCAATGCGGTCTAACGTCAGATCGACATAAGCCTGATCTTCTTTGTTCAATACTTCGTCATTATCCAAACGATCAAGTAGCGCATCCAAACGCTCGTCATTCTCCAGCTTGGATAGCTCCTCTTCCGGCGTCAGACGTGGCTTAACTGCATTTTTCTCTACAGGCTTAGGCGTTGACTTGGCTTTTACCTGGCTCTCAATGATCAGCGGTACAGGCACTTTACTGCCGACACGCGGATCTTTCTCTTGAACCTGGCTCTGCCCTTTCTTATTGCTGCTCTCTACATTGGCTCTCGCACCTGAACGATTACCACTGTGTTTCTTCTGACGTTTACGGTCACGTGCTTCTGCATCCAGCTCATCACGGGTCTTTCTTCTACGTTTTGGTGTTGCGGTACCCTTCGGGGCCGCAATATTCGCGCGTGGTGCTTTATTTGGCTGCTTCATAACCTGTGCTCTTAAATGAGTATGGGATCGGATTTAGTATATACCCGCCATCCTTCAAGTTGCAGATGTGTTGGCTGCTCTCGTTTGCCGCCTTCCTGCATCTTAAAATCTATTGGGTATAGGATTGGGCCGGAATCTAGCAGAAAGAAGAGAAAGAAAAAAGGCGACAGGTTAACCTGTCGCCTTTTTTCGCACCTTCTGCGGAAGGATATCCTTACAGCGCACTCCCTGCACTTAGATAACATCCCGGTTTCTCCCTCCTGCAATACGCGATCCTTGCCACCCCTCAAACCCTGGAGGCGATTCGCCCGGCACTCCGGCCAGTGTCCTGAACATCCCTTTACATTAGCTCCGTTTATATCGTCCTTGGCTCCCTGTACATCCATTACATTCCTTGTATATCCATTACATTCCTTAAGCATAAGCCACTCATCCTGAGTAACTGCGCTCCTTGCATGGTGTATCCGTACCAACAATAAATTGACTATCTGATTGCTTTTGCTAAATAAACTCAACCAGAGAGCTGTGCATAGTAGCTCACTTTTTATCAAGCATTTCTTAACAGTACCTAAATGATAAGACATTATTGCCGTCCACAATGGCCGACGACTCACAAAACTATAATTTCACTTAGAGAAACAATAAAAAACGGTGCCAAAAGATAAACCCCCTTTTTTCTGCCTGATGCAGTTATAATCGCCCTATATAAGTAATCTCTAACGGAGACGACAAATTTTGACCATCAGAAACTATAACTATCATATGACTCACTTCGTCATCAGTGCTCCGGATATTCGTCACCTACCACGGGATGAAGGTATTGAAGTCGCATTCGCTGGCCGCTCAAACGCAGGTAAATCCAGCGCACTCAATACATTAACTAACCAAAAAAGTTTGGCCAGAACCAGTAAAACACCGGGGCGAACTCAGCTAATTAACTTATTTGAAGTGGTTGATGGTGTCCGCCTGGTGGACTTACCGGGTTATGGCTATGCCGAAGTGCCTGAGGAGATGAAACTCAAGTGGCAACGTGCTCTGGGTGAATATTTGCAGAAGCGTAACTGTCTAAAAGGATTAGTTGTACTGATGGATATTCGTCATCCATTGAAAGATTTGGATCAGCAGATGATTACCTGGGCGGTCGCGGTCGGTACACCGGTTCTTTTGCTGTTGACCAAAGCGGATAAGCTGGCATCCGGTGCTCGTAAAGCACAATTAAACCTGGTGCGGGAAGCTATCATCCCATTTATGGGTGATATTCAGGTTGAGGCATTCTCATCACTGAAAAAGATTGGTGTCGATAAATTACGGGAAAAACTGGATACCTGGTTCAGTGAGATCCCACCAGAAGTCATGGCTGAAGAGTTTGACGGCGAAGGCGAGTAATTTATTACAAAACCAGCCCATATAGGCTGGTTACCCTCAGGGGCGATGATTAAGTCGCCCTACATAACGCTTCCTGTTCCCGCCACTTAGCCAATCAGAATGATTAAACCGTATCTGCACAGTTACTCGCCTGATGAGCGCCTATCAGCTCAGGACTTACGTCAATAATGTCAGCAAAAGCCCCATAAAAAACGCCCCAGTCAATAAATGACTGGGGCGGCTAATATACAGCCAAATCCGATTACGTGAAGTAAAAGGTCTGAAAGATAGAACATCTTACCTCTGTACCCTACATCGATAACTCTACATCATTTTTTCGCAGGGCAAAAGAATTTTTTGTTGTTTAGTTACACTAATTGTCACGATTCAGCCGACCTGTTTCCGACAAATTAGCCCTAAAATGTAGCTTAATTACATAAAACGCTTTGTTTATCGCCACTTACCCACATAACTAATGAGCTTGATCCCAGTTAGTCCCAACACCGACATCAACCTTCAATGGTACAGCCAGTTGCATACTTTGCTCCATCAACTCACGGATTTTCTGCTCAGCGCTTTCCAGCACACTTTCATGCACTTCAAAGACCAACTCATCGTGTACTTGCATGATTACACGTACCAAAGGTTCTGACTCTTGCTGTAACCAACCATCCACCGCAATCATCGCCCGCTTGATAATATCCGCAGCCGTACCTTGCATAGGGGCATTAATCGCCTCACGTTCAGCCGCTTTTCGACGATTTGCATTCCGTGAGTGAATATCCGGCAGATAGAGACGACGGCCATCCAGTGTCGTGACATAGCCCTGATCAGCAGCCTGCTTACGAGTACGCTCCATATACTCCAACACCCCCGGATAACGCTCAAAATAGAGGTCCATATAGCGTTGAGCCTCCCCACGAGGGATCCCCAACTGGCGTGCCAGGCCAAAAGCACTCATGCCATAAATAAGACCAAAATTAATCGCTTTTGCGCTACGACGCTGCTCCGTCGTCACTTTTTCCAATGGCGAACCAAATACTTCAGCGGCGGTTGCCCGGTGAATATCCTGCCCAGCAGCAAATGCAGTTAACAACCCGTTATCCTGCGACAAATGCGCCATAATACGCAGTTCGATTTGCGAGTAGTCCGCCGCCATAATGCGGTAGCCCTTTGGTGCAATAAAGGCCTGTCGGATACGTCGCCCCTCTTCATTACGCACAGGGATATTTTGTAGGTTAGGATCGCGGGAAGATAAGCGCCCGGTTGCTGTCACTGCCTGATGATAGGAAGTATGCACCCGACCAGAGACAGGGTTAATCATTAGCGGCAATTTGTCGGTGTAAGTACTTTTTAGTTTCGCCAGGCCACGATATTCCAGAATAACCTTCGGCAAAGGATAATCCAGAGCCAACTCAGCCAGCACTTCCTCATTTGTTGAGGCAGCACCTCCTGGTGTTTTCTTCAAGATAGGCAATTTTTGCTTTTCATAAAGAATAGCCTGTAGCTGTTTAGGTGATGCTAGGTTGAATGGCTCTTCAGCCAATTCATGGGCCTGCTTTTCCAGCTCATCCAAACGGATGGTGAGCTCTTTTGAGTGTGCAGCTAATATATTTTGATCAATCAATACGCCAGTCCGCTCAATACGAGACAAAATTGGCAATAGCGGCATCTCAATTTCCTGGAATACACGCTTGAGGCCTTCACTTTGCTGTAATTTTGGCCATAAGACCAAATGCAATTGAAGAGTGACATCAGCATCCTCTGCGGCATACGGGCCAGCTTGCTCCAAAGCAATCTGATTAAACGTTAGCTGATTTTTACCTTTACCAGCAATTTCTTCAAATGTAATCGTTTTATGATTGAGGTAGCGCTCCGCCAGACTGTCCATATCATGACGACCCGCAACACTATCCAAAACATAAGATTCCAACATGGTATCGAAGGCGATACCTTTTAGATCGATACCATAATGGGCCAGCATGCTTTTATCGAACTTGAGGTTCTGCCCAACTTTAAGCGCCTTATCGTCTTCCAGCAGTGGTTTTAGTGTCGCCAGAACCCAGTCACGATCAAGTTGGGGTGGGGCATCCAGATAATCATGAGCCAGCGGCAGATAAGCCGCTTCTCCTGGAGCGACAGCAAAAGACATACCAATCAAGTTACTGCTAAGGGTATCAAGGCCATCAGTTTCAGTATCAAAAGCAAAAACTTCAGCGGCTTTAAGGCGCTCAATCCAATCAGCCAACGCTTTCTCATCTAGAATAGTCTGATAATTCTCTTGTGAAAGAGTTGCAGAGACCTCAGCAGTAGTTGCCGTATCTGCGACAACAAAAGATTGACTGCTTGTTTGCCCTGTTGGCCGATCTTTTTTACTGTCCAACCACTTGCCAGCTTCTACATCAGCCAGCCAACGCTTAAATTCATAACGGCTAAATAACTGATGTAACTGTTTATCATCGGGAGGAGAAACGGTTAGCTCATCACAGGTTACATCCAACTCAACGTCTGTCTTAATGGTAGCCAATTTATAAGAGAGGTAAGCAACGTCTTTATTTTGCTCTAACTTGGCCGACATTGTTTTCGCACCACGGAACGTCAATGTGGATATTTTATCCAGATTACTGAATAACGTATCCAACCCACCCAAACCTTGCAATAAAGCCTGTGCTGTTTTTTCGCCAACACCGGGTACTCCCGGAATATTATCGGAGGAGTCACCCATTAGAGCGAGAAAATCAATGATCAGTTCGGGAGGAACACCATATTTATCGCAAACATCCTGCGGCCCTAAAATAGTGTTATTCATTGTATTGATTAAAGTGATATTCGGCGTAACTAATTGCGCCATATCTTTATCACCAGTACTAATTAATACCGAATGGCCTGCTTTTTCGGCTTCCCGAGCTAAGGTGCCAATAACATCGTCGGCTTCGACCCCAGACACGACCAATAAAGGCAATCCCATAGCTTTAACCATCTGATGAAGAGGCTCAATTTGCACCCGCAAATCATCCGGCATTGGCGGTCGATGGGATTTATATTCAGCAAAAAGTTCATCGCGGAACGTTTTACCTTTTGCATCAAAAACTACTGCAACATGACTTGGCCGATATTGCAGCAAAAGACTGCGCAACATGTTCAGTACACCATACATCGCACCGGTTGGCTCTCCACTACCATTAGTCAGTGGTGGGAAAGCATGGTAAGCACGGTAGAGGTAAGAGGAACCGTCAACAAGGATCAATGGGTTTTCTGCAATCTGAGCCATAGAGTTTCTTCATCTTTATTCAGCAAGGTCTGACGCTAAGAATGCCATAGCTGGCAGCAAGAGACGAATTTTAGCATCCATTATTGTGCGAAAGTGAACATTATTGCTCAGAGATCCTAAAGATCTAACCTGTGGATAATCTTGTGAATAAAAGTATGTGTGGATTATTTCCGTTATGATACCCTGCCGATAATAATATTTAATTATATAAAAATCATTATGTTACATTTATTTATTTCTTTTCTCTTTGTAATAACTCCTTTATATCAATTGTGGATATTACTTATTCCATTACAATAAAAAGGCCAATTAACTTGCCTTATGAGTACCCAATCGCGACTGTCTTTTTTATTACTCATAACCGACAATATCTATTTTTAGTCTCACGAATATTGGTATCTATTGCTCCCTAAAATAGATAAACCTAAGCTAAACAGCATAAAGATAAATAAAAAATTAGTGTGTGGCTGCACTGTTGCGAGTACAGAAAATATGAGGATTTACGACAGCGATATACCCAAAAAAATTCGAGTTGTAGGAAGGCGACAACAGAGTAAGTCCCTTGGAGTTTACACAAGTCAGTGACTGGGGTGAACGAACGTAGCTAACACACATACAACTTGAAGCATGACAGGTATAGAAACATAATTGAAATATTGAGTAGAAATATCAGAGCAATGCAATAAAGAGGGGGGCCAACAAAAGCTGGCCCCCCTCTTTATATACCAAATTATTTTTGAGTCAGCAGGAACGTAACGACATCCGCATACTGTTTAACATAATTATCCATTGAGCTGGTATCCATACCATCATTCTTAATCATATATTTTCCATTAACGAACATCGCAGGAACACCACGTAATTGTAAATCTTCAGCCGCTTTTTGTTGCTGAGCAACTAATGATTTAACCACAAAGCTATTCAATGCAGCATCGTAGTCTTCACCACTGATACCCGCTTTGATAAAGACATTACGAATGTCGCCAGGAGTCTGTACAGTTTGTGTCTTCTGCACACCTTCAAACATCAGTGGGGTGATTTTTTCTTCAACCCCCAACGCCATAGCAACAGCCCACGCTTGCGTCAGTTGCTTGCCGAGAGGACCAAGAAACTCAACATGGTAACGGGTCATTTTTGTCCCTTCAGGTAACGCTTTTTTTACTGCTTTAGGTACCTGATAAACTTCTTCAAACTGGTAACAATGTGGGCAATAGAAAGAGAAAAACTCCAGAACCTGAGGTTCGCCCGTTACTGGCTTATCTAACGTTAGATACTGCTTCCCATCGGTGAATTGTGCAGCCGTCACACTGAACGCCATCACGATACCAACGAGTGCTAACCATACATTTTTCATACTATAACAATCTCCATTATCTTAGCTTTAGTACATTGGCATCAGCTGCAAAGGGGGTTCCTGCAACAGCTTAACCTGCTCAGTGAATGATGCCGTCTGTTGGAGCCAAAAATCAGATTCAGCCATCCACGGAAAACTCTTCGGAAATGCTGGGTCTTGCCAACGTCTGGCGACCCATGCAAGGTAATAAACCATCCGCATCGCGCGTAAGGGTTCAATTAGTGCTAATTCACGCTGATCAAAATCAGCAAACTCACTATAAGCTTCCAGCAATATATCCAACTGCATCAATTGGTCACGGCGATCGCCGTGTAATAGCATCCATAGATCTTGGATAGCAGGGCCATTCCTCGCATCATCTAAATCAACGAACACCGGGCCATCACGCCACAAAATATTTCCTGGATGGCAATCACCATGTAACCGTAAAGGTTGCCATTCAGTATGCCAATACTGCTTAATCGTTGTAGTGAGCAAATCTGTCGCCGCCAGAAATTTATCCCTTTGTTTTACCGGCACTAAATCACAATTGGCTAGTAGCTGACGCGGCTCAGTCAAATACTCTTCAATACCCATTGTTGGCCGGGCAACGAAAAGGCTATTACAAGCGGCCTGATGGATTCTGCCAAGAAAACACCCAACCCATTCCAATTGGTCAAGATTATCAATTTCATACTGACGCCCACCAACACTTGGAAAAACGGCGAAGAAAAAACCACAGTGAGTATGCAAAGTATTGCCATTGAGTCGCAATGGGGCGATTACCGGAATTTCTGACTCCGCCAAATCCAGAGAAAACTGATGCTCCTCTGTAATTTGTTCACAACTCCAACGCTCGGGGCGATAAAACTTCACCACATACCGTTTACTGTCTTCATCCATAAACTGATAGACACGGTTTTCGTAACTATTCAGCGCAGTTAACCCCGAATCTACCCGTAATCCTGCCCCCTCAAGGGCATTCATAATCAGGTCAGGAGATAAGGTCTGAAAATTAAAAGCAGAGTTGTTCATAACAACATTCAGTCTATATAAGTGACAGCAGCGCGCTGAGAATAATAAATAGTATCATTAAAGCCCCTATCTCCGCAGACAGGAGTATGACTAATCTTTAATAATGCCACGAGCACGCAGCAGTGCTGTTTTAAAATCCTCTTCATAATCTTTTTTCAGGCCAGGGATCACCTCAGTTGATGCTGCGCCCCGCATTTTCAGATGATAGATAAGAACATCGTCCGTTAAATCCGAAAACCCCCCCTTAAAACCCGCTTCTGTAGCCAACTTCTGTAAAAATTGTACCAAGTTTAAATCAGGCTCTTGCTGCCAGGCTGGGTGTAAAAGCTCAATCAATTCATTAACGCGATGGCATTTCATAGCAAATTTATCCTCTTCAAAAAGATGCTGACAAAGTAGCAGGGATATTCACGTAGGGAAAGAGAGCCTATTGTCAATAAAAGTAAATCCTGACCCCTCATGCTATTTACAGATACAATCCCTATGTCAATAGGAAGCAGCGGAGCAATAGAAATGCAACCCAAGATTACAGGCGTTATTCTCGCAGGGGGCCGTTCGTCCAGAATGGGCGGCAATGATAAGGGACTTACTCCTCTTAATGGAAAACCGCTATTTCAGTATGTTATCGACAGATTCAAACCCCAAGTTGGTGATTTAGTGATTAATGCTAATCGCAACCAGGGGCTATATAAGGAAAGTGGAATCCCAGTCATTGACGATATCATTACTGGCTTTGTGGGCCCACTGGCGGGGATGCATGCCGGATTAAGCTATTCAGCTACTGAGTGGGTCGTCTTTGCTCCCTGCGACGTTCCCTCTCTTCCTTCCGATTTAGTTTCTCAGCTTTGGCAAGGTAAAAAACAGGCACTCGCTGCCTATGCTAACGATGATGAAAGGGCACATCCAACTTTCGCATTGATGCATATCAGCCTAAAAATACAACTGGCTGAATACCTGAGAAAGGGTGACCGTAAGCTTATGTTATTTTTAGGCTCTATTAATGCTCAAAGTGTAAAATTTAGCGGGAAAGCTGACTTATTCAGCAACCTAAATACCCCGGCAGATTGCGACTTATGGGAACAAAAGAGAAGAGGCTAATTATGAACGACAAGTCACCAGCGCTATTAGGAATAGCGGCTTACAGTGGCACAGGAAAAACGACTTTATTAAAAAGTCTTATCCCTTTGCTGCTGCAGCGACAAATTCGAGTAGGCTTAATCAAACATACTCATCATAATATGGAAATCGATACCCCAGGCAAAGATAGCTATGAATTACGTAAGGCCGGCGCTCTACAGACACTGGTCGCCAGTGATTACCGCTGGGCAATAATGACAGAAACCCCAGAACAACAGCCGTTAAATCTTCATTATCTTGCCAGCCGATTAGATGCCTCAGCGATAGACTTAATATTAGTTGAAGGCTTTAAACACGAGCCAATCAATAAAATTGCACTCTATAGAGAATCCATCGGTAAGCCTTTTTCTGGCTTGATCGATAAACATGTAATTGCTCTGGCAAGTGATAAACCAATAGATACGATGGTAAAACAATTGGATATTAATCAGCCCGAACAGATTGCAGATTTTATCTATACCTGGTTAGAAAGTATTAGTTTTGAAGTAAAGTAATGCGGAGACAGTCATATAAAATTCTTTATAGGGTCCAAACATTCCTTATCACATGAACTTGAAAAGCTAGAAGCTCATATTTTGGCACTACCCATAATTAATAATATTTACCGATGTGATATGAATTAATCGTGCAGGGCCATAACCATATGCCGTCATACCGCTTCTCCCGGTGATCGATTATACCCACAGTCTCC
>NZ_CGBP01000040.1 GCF_001053095.1 Yersinia similis
TTAACAGGCTATTGAGGTGTCCGGTATTACTGATCCACTACAGTGTTGTCGTATACAAACAGAATGTGATCTAACAAAAGGGGAACAAGTTGTTCTCCTTTTGTCGTTTTAGATATTATAAATATTTCTTAAATGATCCCATCGTCACCGAGATAGCCAGCCCCATCAGCAGTGCTGCTGGTAACAATATAGTGTTCGGATAGACGGAAAAGGGAGCTGATAAATAGAGAACACAGGGAATAAACAGCGCCGGTTTCACCAGTCGCTTGGCATGATGATAGAGAAAACTCGATTCATACCCTGCGCCATACCGCCGCAAATCACGCCGTACTATCCCATCCACGCCCCCCACCAAAGCCGTTAAGACAAACAAAGGGATGGAGAGCATGAGAATTGTCACCCGCATCAGAAATACCTGAGTGACATACAGAGTGGCCATCAAGTATTCACGGCAGACCTGCATTAACCAAACGCCTCCCGCATTTAACCCATCAACCACGCCGTTGTGACTATTTTCCTGATGCACTGACTGGACCCACCCCATAAACCCGCTCTGAACAAACAGCCACTGATAGCCTTGTGTGATCCCTATATTGGCCGATGTCACAGGTGCCGATGACGACAGGCTACGGGTGAATCCCTCAGAAAAATATCTGCTCTCCGTTATCATCACCACCCGACTGTGCTCTGCCCCCTGTTCTGACCAGAAAAAGGCAATACCGATATATTCCACGATCAAACTGAGTAACAGTGAGACCAGAAGCATGCCAACAATTTGCCAAGGTATATCCCATAATATGGTCGTTAGAAAACCGGGACGCCGGAGAGGTCTGTGAGGAGGAGTTTGCGGGGTAGAAGAGGATAGCTGAGTCATCAAAAACACATTATTGGTCACTTGGCAATGCCATGCCCGTCCACCAACTGTCGCCAGTACGATAATTGCGGTTCATATATTCAGCTATTTTTGCCAAACTTTCCGGCATTAACGGATCGTTGCGTGTAGAAGGCAACGGCATTCGGACCTTCCACAGTTTACCGCCTTCCAATAAGGCAAATGCCTGACCTTTAGGTAAGCTGATAATATTGGCTGGGGTTATTAGCGGAGTGCGCGTAGAGCTGACACGATCTTGGGTATTGGAGGTAAAATCACTGCCCATTTCCGGGTTAGAAATATCAGTCACGCCGGATATCAGGGTCTTGGTATACACCTCCACTTCCGGTAATTGTTTCGTCATTAACTCAGCCGTCTCAGTATGCCGAACACGTAACATGACCAAACTATTAAAGTTGCCGATAACCTGCGCCGCCTTCGCGGCACTGCCTAACCGAGCCTCAATATCGGGTAATGTTTGGGTATAAGCCGTTACCTCGATTCCCGCTCCGCCCCCCTTGTTAATCAGTGGAATAAACTCATCGCCCATTAGTTCATTAAACTCATCACAGTGCAAACTGATCGGTGTTTTCTCCTTCTCACTCCCCGGCAGGCCGTCGTTAATACCAAACTTATAGATATGCCCGGCGACACTGACCAAGTCCGCAAACATACTGTTCCCCACTGCGGCAGCCACTTCGGGATCAGACAATGCATCCAGACCAATATAGATAATGCCCTTTTTGCGGATCACTTGCTGCCAGTCAAAGATAGGACGGGGATCCGCCATATCGGTGTAGTCAGGGGAGATCAGTTGTGCTGTCTTCCCTGATGTCAATTTCTCCAGCAAAGGCAATAAGCTCGCGACAATTTTGTCATAGTACTTCTGGTCATAGCGCACAGAAGAACGTAATCCATCCAGTATCGGGTCATATATTCGTTTGCCTTCTTTACTGTTTAGCACCTGCTCAATAGCGACAACACGCATTGAGCGCCCCTCCATATGCCGAGGAATATCACGATCATTTAGAATTGGCACCAATGCCTCAATCCTGAACCATAAAGCGGATGCGTGTTGTGACAAGTAGTGTTCGGCGTATATCTCAAATAAATCGCCGATATTATTCACATAGCGCTGAATAAGGCTGAAATCTGGCCGCTGCCCTAACGCGACCAGACCTCGGGCAATAATGTTCACAAAACGCCAGGCGAACTCTTTAAATGCCGCACTATTACCCGCACTGCTGAGCTGACCCGCGACGCGAGTTGCCACCTCGGAAATACGATTAAAACGCCCAATCGCATTATAGCGGGCACTGATATCCGGCCAGCCCAAATGAAAGACCTGAAACTCGTTGGCTCGACCGGCCCGATGCGCTTCTGCATACATCCTTTTGAGCAGTTCAGCATCACCCTTAGGATCAAAAACAATGGTCACATTGCCTCGCCGAATATCTTGCGTGATAAACAACTCTGCCAACCTCGTCTTCCCCACCCGAGTGGTCCCCAACACCAACATGTGACCAACACGCTCCAGCAAGCTCATAGAGACATTAACTTCATCGGGTTCAATGCCATGCAATGCGGCATTACCGCCCACATCGGGTAATGGGCGAACAGGATTAAGCACAGACTGGCTGGATAACAGTTTACAGAGTGTAGGATATTGATATTCAAAACGTTGTTCAAAGCGCCTTGCCACCTGATACAACGCCGGTGGCTTCACATATTTTTCAACCTCCGGACGCAGTGTATCCAGCAAACGTTGAGTCTGTTTTTGCTCCCAGAGAAAACCTTTTCCCAAGAATAAACGCTGATGGCTCACGGGCACCTGATGGCTGGTCATAACATAACGAGGAAGACACCGAACATGACGGCGATAACGCAGTACCCGTAGCCCCTCATAAGCACGTTTCATTGCGAACACACCAAACCCAACAGCCGTGATATAGCTGATACTCGGTGTCAGAGCTACTGCCCACGGTGCTGTCACACAGATATAGCTGGCACAGGCAGCAACAACCGCTGTATTCAATTCAACGGCAGGCCGCAACAGGGTTTCAATGACATAACGATCAGTCATCTTGTTCTATTGTGCTGGCAATGGCGACAGTGATGGCGGTGACTGGCTTTTTTCCTCATCAACAGCGCCATCCAGCCCAGCGAACTGAGCAAAAGTACCAGACAAATTAACGGCTCAAAACCCTCCAGTGGCAGCCCTGCTCTCATTGCTCCACTCCCTTTTCTGTTAATAAAACCGGGTAATGGGATAATCCTAATCGCTTAGCCAGATCACTACCTGAAACCGGCAACAGCGTCACTCCCTTAGCATGTTCGCTAAGGTCGTTAAAAGCAGTCTCACTGGAGACATTGACGACTAACCCCACAGCATTCAGTTGTACTAATGTATCCTGCCGTAACCTTAGCCACTGTCGAGATAACTCATCGTCCCCGATGAGAAAGATGGCTGGCATCCCCGGTAAACTCAAGGTCTTGGCATCGACTTTACCCGATGTTAGCTCAGGAGTATGGACAGGTAACATCGCACTGACAGATAACGGAGTCGCGGGGATCACTATCTCGGTGACCCCCTGTTTTTCTGGCGTCGATACAATATTTTGGTTATTAATACTGTCAAAATAGGCCGCTGTAGATTCGCCGCCTAAATCGGCTACCACGGTGAGTACCGTCGCCCAGCTCATCCCCGAAAAACTCAATACCGCGGCAAATATTATCTGTGATATGCCCGCCGTAAACCTCATTGCATTTCTCCTTGCTGCAACACCACGGGCATACGTCCCTTGCCGAATTTGAGCCACTGCCCACGGTCATGGTTCAAGGTAATGGTCCGGTTATTCACTCGCTCAACCGGAAGTTTCAGCTTCTTAGCCCAAACACGCACCCTGTTATCTTTCCCCTGACTGTCCACCAGATAGATATCCAGTAATCGCTGACTGGCGATCAGGGAGGCGACTTTGCTATCACAAAGGGCACAATCAGCCCGCACGAACAGTGCTAACCGTTCCTGATTCTGCTGACGACTGGCTAAATCTGGCTGAATAGGCATCATGTCAGGAAAGACTCGTCGCCAGGCAGAGTTCACCGCCCGCTGAAACGCCAGCTCGGCTTCTACACGCTGAAAATCCTGTTTGACTGAGAGATCGGCAAAATGTTGGCGTTCTTTATCACTCCGAGCCTCAATTCCCAGCAATGTGATGGGATCCAATCCTGGAGATAACACCCCACGCCGCCCCTGTTTAAGCTGCTCATAGCGCAGCCACTCCTCCGTAGTGAGTCCCCACTCCTTGGCCCTCTTTTGTATTTGCGTTTTGTCCAGTTCCGACAAAGGGGTATTCACCGATGAGTGATGGTGCTGTTGCGAGAATTCGCTCTGCGTTGTCGAGAACGAACCGCTTGCCATAACGGGCAGCACTGCCAGTGCTAAAAAAATAGGAGGACGTAGCATATAAAATCTCAGTTAACCGTTCTAAGACGTTAACTGTGCAAACCTTTCCGGTTGCTCTCAATCAATAACCAGATTTTCAAAAATCAAAAAAACACGGTGATTATTTATGTGATAACCCGAATGGTTAGGAGCATTTGCTCATATTGATACCCAACATAATTTGAGTTGCAGGAAGGCAGTAAGCGAGAGCTGCCAACATACATGCAGCTTGAAATATGGCGGGTAGAAAACTATTTCTTCAATAAAAGAACGGCATCGCGATTAACCCGTGGCGAGAAACGGGAACGTTTTTTTCCAAGTAAAATGGCTTCATCCACTTTCCCCAAAAGATTGACGGCCTGTAAGGCACTATCGTTATTCAGAGCGATATCTGTTCGACTGACTGATATTGAACGGTAACTCTGGGCGTAGGTAAATATTCGCCGTATTTGGGAGCCCCCTTTTTGTAACCCATGGTCGCGATGTCGTGTAGAGATCAACCCATAATGATGTAATTGGAAGAGCCGTAATGCAAGTTGATCAAATCTAAGCAGAAGATAAATACATCGGTACCCTAGTGGCGTATGGCTATGCACAAATATATTCAGTGGAGCGCTGGATATAGAATCAGATAATGTCATATTGGCAGGTATTTGTTTAGTCATTAGGCTATCAGTATCATCAAGCCGATACTGGATTCGACGGTTGGCACCATCAATAACTGTTTCTAAACCCAGCATAGCCACATCTGCATAAGGATTGTCCGCTACAGAATCGCGGTTAATCTTTGAAAGTAAGCGAAACAAGTGAGGCATACCCATAATACCTCCTTTATTTTTTGTAGGGTGTCGCCCAGTCCACGTATTGATGGCATAAAAAGTATGTAGCTCAATATTAAGCTCAGAACACAAGGTGCCTACCTTTATTTTCTTTGGCATAACCATCTCTATTTACCGTGGGTAATTTGATAGAGATATTCAGGGAACTCGTTATTGCTGAACAATAATAAACTATTTATCTGGGAGTGAAATTTCAATCAAACATTCGCTTACAGGAATGATGACAGTGTCATCACTGGATGAGGGCGCGGACGACTTTCTGGACATATTGACTTTGCTTTGACAAAAAAAAGCACTCACCACAGATACATACCACGCATGGCGGTGATCATGAGCCTACCACTCCAGCAGAACCATCCGATGGATGAACTGCTGACCTTCATTCAACCGAACACGATGAACCCTCCAGCAGGTTCTGGCTATTGGGTAAACCCTAATATTATTCCCTGTATTTTGTTTTTCGTTTATTGCGAATTTCGTTTATTTCGATTATTGTTAACCAATACTTTAACAATCGAGGAATATAAATATGACCAATACCAGCCTGACCGGTCTAAATCTTCCGGCAAAACATGAGATTGAAATCGCAACGCGAGGCCAACGAGAGCTAGCAGCATTTCTTTCCACAAAATTAGAGACTCAACAAATCTCCATTAAAGATGCGGATAACGTATCGCACCAAATTGAGCTTCCTACCTCAGCCTTAACCATGCTGATGGATGTTCTTGGTGAGCTGGCAGCAGGTAATGCTGTGCAGGTTGTGCCGATACATGCGGAACTGACTACGCAAGAAGCGGCAAATATAATGAATGTATCTCGCCCTCATATGGTCAAATTGTTGGAAGAAGGACAACTGCCTTATCATAAAACAGGGCGGCATCGTCGAATTCTGTTCGCTGACTTGATGGAATACAAAAAGAAACGTGATGCAGATAGCTTGGTTGCTATGCAAGAGCTTGCTGCTCAGGCACAGGAACTTGGGTTGGGCTACTAACGAATGAAACACTCCCCCTATCCAGTGGTACTTGATGCATGTGTTCTGTATCCAGCAAGATTGCGCGACTTGCTGATGCATTTAGGCCTTGCTGGCTTGTACCAGCCCAAATGGTCAGACACTATTCAAGATGAGTGGCGGCGCAATCTCCTAATACAGCGTAGCGATATAAAACCTGAAGCTTTGGTACATACAACGAGACTAATGAATCGGGCTTTACCTGATGCCAATGTCACAGGATATGAACGACTAATTGAAGGGCTAAAATTACCTGATCGAGATGATCGCCATGTATTGGCCACGGCTATACGGGCAAAGGCTGAAGTTATTGTTACGATGAATTTAAGAGATTTCCCGCCCGATATTTTGACTGAATTTGGTATTGAAGCACTTCATCCAGATGAGTTTATTTCTGATCTTTTCGATTTAAACCATGCAATTGCATTAGATGCAGTCAGGCAGCAACGTAAGTCATTAAAAAATCCACCGATGACTACTGATGAATTTTTAGACATGCTGTTAAAGCAGGGGTTGCCCATGACGATCAAGGCACTTGATGGTTATCGGTGTATGATTTAGTTGTATGATCCATAGATGTATTAGTTTAAGCGTATCGTTGTTATTACCAAGGGATACTGACTCATATTTGTTCTGACACTTTTGTTGAACCAAGTGAAGCCTAATCTGTATTAGATCAAGTCTGAGCTAATATACATAAAGATTGCCCGCTACAGAATCGCGGTTAATCTTTGAAAGTAAGCGAAACAAGTGAGGCATACCCATAATACCTCCTTTATTTTTTGTAGGGTGTCGCCCAGTCCACGTATTGATGGCATAAAAAGTATGTAGCTCAATATTAAGCTCAGAACACAAGGTGCCTACCTTTATTTTCTTTGGCATAACCATCTCTATTTACCGTGGGTAATTTGATAGAGATATTCAGGGAACTCGTTATTGCTGAACAATAATAAACTATTTATCTGGGAGTGAAACTTTAGAAATACATTGATGTTGTTATCACTCACTGCTCGTTAAGTGATGACAGTGTCATCACTTAACCCTTAATTGTTATTATTATATTTTTTTAATCTTTCCTTCGCCTTTTTAAGCGATGCTTTACTCCGGTCAGGAAAAAGTGTTACCAGCTCCGCGTAAGGTAAATGCTGATATGTTTCCAGTCGGTGCCACTCCTCATCACTCCACATCACGAAGGCAGTACCACTCTCTTTTTCACCACGGTATTTAAGCCCCAGCATATTGGCCTTCAGCTTAATAGCCTCCGGTGTCCTGTCTACCAATTGCTGCGCGACACGAGTTCCTATGCTGGCATAAGATTCCCTCAAAATAAGGCACTCCCACTCCTGCCAGCTCCGAGCACTTTTGACCCCCATTTTTTTTGCCATGGCAAAAATGGTTTTCCGTGTTCTCCCCGGCAATAACTGACTGACTGAGGTTATTCCCTCGCCATCAGCATAATGTGTTCGGATGACCTCTTTTTCCTCTTCAGTCCAGAGAGCCGCCTGCGCCTTACAAAGCCCTAACTCTTGGGCTGCCAATCTTATTGCGGTCATCGTGCGTCCCAAATGGGCAGCTAACTCCGTAATAGGGATCTTCCCATAATGGGCTTCCACAAACGCCAATTCGCCAACGGTCCAAGCGGTACGGTGGTTTCTGTATTCTTGATTCATCACCGGTTTCCTTACACATTGCCCTATTCAGCCTTTCCCGGCACGGCAATAAATCATTTGTCTAGCTGTGTACATTGTCAGTCACTCATTGCTGACGGTGATACCGTATCAGATAATGTCAGCAACGCATATCGGTTCAGCAATTGAGCAAACCGACTGTCTATCTGTTGGCGCAGTGCCGAAGGCGGGGTTTGCCCAGACTGCGACTGTACCTGATACTGCCGCAGCAATTCTTCCAGCGGTAATGTCTGTGCCAGCGGTTGTTGAATCGCAAAAACGACAGATTTCAGCTCCGAGACCGTCATATATCCCCGTTTTTTCTCATCCAGACTATTCAGGCGTTCGGCCAGTTGCCGTAAGCGCTCTTGTGCCAGCGCATAGTGTTCCAACTCCACCAATGGCGCAGCACCGGCTTCTCGTTGTTGCTGCCACAACGCATTCAGTCGTTTGACCTCTTGACTGGCGGGCCACAGTTGTTGTGCCTGTGATAACAGTGCATCACCGCGCATTTGTGCCCATAACGGTGGCAACATCGCCAATTGTTCTAACTGCGAACCACTGGCTTGCAGCACGGTTTCAGTCAAACGTCCCAGTTCAGCATCTGAGGTCTGCTTTTTCAGTTCATTGATTGATTTAGCCGTCAGCAGTGTGGGTAAAGGGCTGGCATTGGCGAGTAGGGCCTCCCGCAGCGGATCGGATGAGAGTGATTGCCAGATAGCGAAACCGCCCGTCACCAGCACCGCCATCAGTAATAACCCGGCAACAAAACCGTGTCCGGCCTTCCAGCGCGGAGGGGGTGGCGGCTCAGCTGGAGCGAAAGCCACCTGTACACTCGGCGGAGCCGGTTCGTTGACAATATAGACCAGCGGTGAAGGGCGATAGGGGTTCAGCAGCGAAGTCAGCGGGCCGGCGACAGAATCTGGCTGGCGCGCTAACTGATCGGCCAGTTGCAACAAAAATGGGTGCTGGGTGTTGCTGCTAATCTGTTGCGTACCCTGCTCAATCAGCGACGGCAGCAACCCGGCAAGCTGTGTACTCAGTTCGCCAGCGTTACACCCCGCTGGCAGTAAACAGCCGACGGATTGGGTGATGCGATCGGCCCCGTCATCGGCATGCAGTGACCAGATATACAGCGGCAGCCGCCAGCCGAGCAGCTCAAAACGTGCCGCGAACGCTTGTGCCACGCTGTCCATCATATCAGCGGTGAGGGTTGTTTTTGATTCTTTCTGACCCAGCGTAGTGCGTTGAGCTAAGGCTGAAGTCACCCAGACGACGCCATCCAGCGGACGTCCGCGTAATTTACGCAAAGCACTCAGCCACGCGCTATCGGCCTGCGCCCCCAGATCGCCCCCCCACAGCAGCACAGTGCCACTGTCTTCCTGCCAGTATTGCGACGTCAGACTGGGAGTGAGCTGTTCAACATCCGCCGCACTGCCAGTGAGTAGCAGGATGCGCACTTTACGGGGCCAGAAGCGGCCGTATTGATTACTCAGCGCATGTTTCAGTTCGGCAACGATCGTATGATGTCGTGGGATTTGTGCCTGCCCCATACGGTGTTCACTACCCGACGGAACATTCTCTTCTTGTACTTTGTGGCGGTACCATAATAGCTGGACGGTTCGCCCTCCGTAGCGAAATAGTAAGACGACAATACTTAAGCCCAGCAAGAAAGATATTTTGGCTCGAGGGGTATCCAGACCGATTCTTTCACCAAAGTGATAAATGCCCCAAGCAAGCGCTCCCAAGACCAATATTATCAATCCGAAACGGCTCATCCAGCGCAATATGCTATCCGACGCGTTCATCCTTTTTCCCTGTTGTAACAATATTCATAAAATGTTCTGGTCCGTTGCTGGAGAACCTTAAACTGATTTTTTACTTGCAACCCTTTACTACCCGTAAATTTATCGCTTGATAGTCACTCCGTTGAGAGTTCGGTAGTGGCATTAGCTTATGAGGTTAATGAAGGCATCACTATCGTGGCCCATAACGGTGTATTAGACAGACCGTCACCGCTCATAATAAGTTGGGGTTTGCTCGCACCTGTCGCACAGGCAATTGCGAGCCAGGGAGCAGCAGGGCCAGGGTACCCAAGAGTGCTACCCAGATCGTGTAGGTCCTGGCCGATATTTATTGGACTCGACAACGCTTTCAGCCCTGTGGCAATTGCCCCATGGTATGTCGCATCAACCCCCACCAGCCAACCAGAGGTTACTGCTTCAGCAGACACTGGCACCCAATCCAGAGATTGTCCCATGGCATAGTGCAGATCCTGAGTACCCATGTCGTGTGCTTGCTCCGGTCGGTGCAGACTGGCCAATGACTTTAGTTCAGTCTGCGCCCAAGCATTACCCAGCAATAATCCCACGACAGCTTCCGCTGTTCCTTCCGGCTGTTCCGGCGCAACCTGCAATGCCACAACCAATAACAGTGACTTTTTATTGATGCCTTGATCCAACCACTGATCCAGTGTAGCCAAGCCACTGCCCTCAATACGCGTCACAGGTTGCCGAATATGGCTGTCTGCCCAACTCTGCTGCCAAATGGCCTGAATCTGACTATCAGATAAACAGCTGTTGCTCTCAACTAATAGCGCCAGTGATACATCAGCAGGTACCGATGCCAGCACAAGACTTAATTCTTCCAAGGTTTTATTTAGCCCCCTAGCCAGCAGTTGTTCCGGCGTCTCGTTATCAAGCCGAAACAGTCGACTATGTCGTATACCTTCATCGCTCAGCCAGGAAGCTTGGGTTTTCAAGGATTGAGTTTTCTCCTGTAAAGCGTTCAACTGCAACTGACCATTGGTATCATCCGGCTCACGCAGTGCGCTGTGCAGACTAACGCCCAGTACCTGTAAAAAACGCCGTCCACGCTCAGTTTCGCGTTGAATAGTTTTCTCACGATCTTTATTCCAACCATTTGCCATGGCTTGGTTGCCCTTGTACCAGGCCATACGTAATACCAATAAGGTAAGCCAAGACAATGCTGGTAGCGCTAATGCAGTCCCCCAAAACGTTTCTGCGTTTATCTCAGGTTTTGTGCTGCTACTTAGTATTGCGTAAGCCGTTCCCCCTAATAACCCAGCTAGCAGTAATAGCAACCATACCCACCATTTAGGTTGATTCGGCCTCATAGCAGCAGTTGGAATTAGCTTTAAGTTAACCGGCATTTTCAGTGTGCCGTCGCTTGTGGCAGACTCGATATCAATACACAACCGCAAGCACAGCGATGGCCGCTGAAGGCAACAGGTATTCCGTGATCCTTGAAGGTTGGGTGACCCTCAGCAATAATGGTCGGACCATGGCCAATAATCGGGCAACTGACCGCATCACCCTGTCGCGCGACACCGATACCGCTAAATTTCATGTTGGTGGAACCACTGAGCACAGAGCCACCGCCAGTGTGTTTATCACCAATACGAATAATTCCTTTCATTTATTTCAACCTCGTCAGTTTTTTGCCTGAAAATATTCCGGAATCGAGGGGGCAGCTAATAGTCTGGATGTCCAGGGTAGTACAACTTCAATACCCGGCCTGTCTCACTGCCGGGAAAGAACTACGCCTCACCGACTAACCGCCAATCTACCCATTGATCCTGTTGAAGATATTTATCGCGCAGCGGCCAGGCGCGGGGCTGAAACAGCTCAACCACATCGGTGGGCATGATGTCACCCTGCTTAAAGAAACGGATGTCTTCTTTGCTGGTTCCTTCATGGGGTTTCCAGGCAATCTGCCAATAACCGCTTTGCGGGCAGGGTTCGCCGCTGCGACATAGGAGAAGCGCCACATCATCCTTATCAAAATCCGGCGAGGTCGGTAGGGGTTTGCCTGTGGCGGGGTTAAGCAGTTTATCTTTGGCCAGTTGAGTTATCAGGGCTTCACTGGGTTTAGTGGGCGATACATTGGCTTCGCGGGCTTCCAGCCACTTTAGCTTGCCGTCCCAGGCAGGCAACTTCGCCGGGGGCAACGGAACGATATCGTTGATTTCAGGTACCGTCGGATGCGCATAGGAGTAATTCGCCAATATTCTCCAGATTTTTTCATAACGCTCGACGCGTTCAGGGTCGTTAGGTAGGGCCAAATAATCAAATTCATTCGTAGGCTCCGGACCATTAAATCCACTTTCTAAAAAGCTGGCGGAAGACGAATTACCGGCCGCGATTCCTAGTTGAAACGCTTCCACGGCCTCTTGATAGTGCTTGCGGTTTTGCAGGTTGATCCCCAAAGCCTGAGCGGCCTCACCGTTGCCCTGTTCGGCGGCACAGCGGCGCATCTGTCTGGCAACATCAGGTGCCATTTTTGCCGGAGCCAGCTTGTCACCGACATACGCTTGAGCCTGAGCATTTCCCTCATCTGCGGCTTTGCGATAGTAACGCAGCGCCATTTCCTGATCCTCTTTCAATCCTACAGCACCATTTTGCAGATAGATGGCGATAAAGTAGTAACCAGTGGCTATTTTGGCATCAATCAGTTGCTGACTCATGCGCAATCGCTCCGGACGGCTGAGGTGGAACTGACCGCGCATGGCTCCGTTCTGCAGGTTAATGCTGGCTTTATAATGGCCATTAGCGGCGGCAATGCGATACAGTCGCTCGGTTTGCGCATCCACAGTTTTGTCTTCTTTAAGCTGATTATTGGCCTGTAACCAGCGGGCGTATTTAAACAGCACATCAGCGTCCACTGTGGGCTCAGGGAGGGTTTCATGTACGCAGGTAAAGGCCAGTTTGGCATTAATATCGGTAAGTGGGTCCATGGAAAAATCCTTGTTTACAGAAGTCGGTGCGCTGTCCCCGTCGCAGGCGACTAACAGCAGGCAAGATATCAATAACAGTCGGCACATCAGTCCATATCCTTCAGTGTTGGCTCGTTGTACAGAAACTTAATCAGTGGCGCTTTAGGCTGGTCGGTTCCCGTACCCTGGAGATCATTATTCTTGCTGATAAGTTTTTCCCAGGCTTCAAACGCCTTGGCCGGATCATCCTGCGCACCTTGTTCATTCGTATGCAAATTCCACAACCGCCGCCGCAACGCCTGCGTCACGCTGGCCCAATCATGAGCAATATTCATTTCGCTATCGACCTGCATACTGCGGGTATTGATATTCGCCGAGCCGTGGGTAGTAAACACATCATTGATAATCATCAGTTTGGAGTGGATATATACCGGCATCCAGTTATCCGGAGAGGAATCAGGAGCCACCAGAGAGCAAATATGGACTTTCAGGCCAGGGCGACTTTCCGGAACAATCGTACTGTCTTTAATCTCTTGAATTTTCTTATTATATTCGTCTTTCATTTCGTTTTTCTTTCTGAGCAACTCTTGGGCTGCGGGATCTCGAGGATCAATATAAGAAAAAGATCTGGTGGGATCCTCGACTTTGAGCTTCTCGATTTTGCGCAATTTAGTTACTTCAGGAATAGTATCTGCACGCCCGAGGCTGTCGAGCATACGTTGTGTATTCATCGTGCCCGCACCAATGCCCTCATCCGTCACATTGGTCACAACGAACAAATGTAACGCCCCGTGCTTACCGGGATCACGGCCCGCTTTCGTTTGGGTCTCAGCTGCTTTTTTTATCGCTTCCGCTAGTGGAGGCCAGCGGAAATACTGGTTCTCGATATAGATAAATTGTGTCGCATTATTGACCGCTTTCATGTAGAGCGTTTCGATATCACGCTTACTTTCCTGTGGCTGGGTGCGCAGAAGTTGAGCCATCAACGGGGTGCCGTAACCTATTCGTGGTTTTAGCTGTTTCGCGACGTCCTTAGCGTGACGCAGTGTCAGCAGGTCCTGACCGGTCTCCTTGCGCCAGGCCGTGGCGAAATTCTCATGTAAGTGTTCCAAAATTGGCCCGGTTACGCGACTGGAGATATCCTGCCGAGGTTTATCGCCTCGTGGCCCTGCGTTGGGTGCCGGTTTACTGCTGACACTACGTTTTTCCACAGAGTGAAGATCGGTATCCCAATACTCGTCAAGCATGTTATGGCCCATGACGAAACCAACGGCATGTTCCGGTAATTCGTAATCAACCAATACGGTTTTTTGATGGTGAGTGACACTTCCAGCCATAGTGGCGTAGTGGATCACAAAATCAGGACAGCAGAATAACCTGTTTCCACTTTTCTTCATGCAAGCAAGGCGATAGACCACCATTGTTCGTAGATAGCTTTCCGGGGATTTCGCTCATCAGCACGGCAAACTGCTTTAGTATTTCTTTTTCCATCTCAAGGCGCTTTAAGCTGCTGAATCTCGTGTTGTTCAGGTGTAATAGCATTGCCAACCGGCTCAATCCCCTGAAGCTACTGCTTATACAGCCGTATCCATTTGCATAAATGGTCAGGGTTGAATTCGAGCGCCTGCGCGGCTTCCCGTACATCACGCTGGTATTTAACAACCTGTTCGATAGCTTCGAGTTTGAACTCTGGGGAAAATGTGCATTTAGTCCGACGAGTTTTGATCATGGATTACCTCACGTTCACTGTTTTAACATTAGCAGGATTTCGAAGTGTCCTGAATGACTGATCCACGACAATACCAGAGGAAACAATGATGAAAGACAGCATTTATGACTATATAAAATCGCATCAGTCTGAAAAGACTTTCTGGAAAACTAGCGAAATCGCCACCGCATTCGATTTGTCTTCTTATCTGGCACGCTACTACCTCACCCAACTCTGCAATGAGGGAAAACTGCAGCGGCCTCAAAATCAACGCGGCAAAGCGGTTCTGTGGACGATCCCCGATGACTGAAGCTGGCCCCCTTAGATATTCTCAGGGAGGTGATAACATATCCCGGTCACTTTTCTGAGCCTGACCCAATGAAAAAAACAGCCCCTGAAACTAGAATCCGGTTCGTTCGTCAAGGATACCTTGTGTCAGTACTTCAGTGATACACTCTACAGCCTGAAAACCACTGAAGGTACATGCTCTCATCAAGTCGAGTATCCAACAAATTAAATACATAGTGTGTCAGGTGGTACTAAAAACCGGAGGGACTACAATACCGCTTGAATGGGGGTGCCCATTCAATTAGAACCGTTAATTATGAATGGATCTTTTCACGGCATGGGTTCCGGATAACCATTATTACCAAGATCAATGCCATACTTAGAAAAGTCCAGTTCAATACCCGGCCAGTTAACCGTATAAACATCCCCCAAACCATAGATCATACCGTTCAACGGATGAGTTAAATACTGGGTAAAGTTACCTAGCAGAAATTTATCTCCGCTCGCGCCAAGATAGCCAACACCAAAGGTCTGCCCATCCATATTGGTATAGAACATATGCTCTTTACCCACCGCAAACTCTTTCACATCGGCAGCCCGGAATGTCACACCGGAACCGTATACTTGGTACAACTGATGCCCCCCCCATGTATACAACATATTATCTTGGGTCAGCGCCGCATTCCCAATATAGCGAGATTGCAACGTTTTGATGTTTTGCATAATAACGATTGGCGGGGCGACTTCTAAATTGGTCAATGCTGCGGATTCATATTGAGAACCAGGGTAATTCTGCCCTAGGTGGAAATGAGTACCCCAGCCAATCACTGAACCATCGTCCAGTAGTGCTGTGCCCCAACCATTGCCACCGGCTATATACACTATCTTATCGGCATAGTTTTTCAGCCCACTGATTTTCCGTGGCAAGGCAGATAGACCTCTATAGTCCTGATAACCATAGTGGCACTTTGACTGACCACCCCGCACATCATTACGTGTGGCTATCGGGCCAGTTCCACTATGGACATATTGAGTAAACCCTAAACCACAGCCTTCGTTATCACCAAATCCCCATACTGAATACTCGTTACTGCCATTGACTGTGACGGCAAAACTCCCTTCATAAGCAGCCCCAATCAACGTCACTTTTTCATTACCCAGTACAATCTGCGTCGGTATGGTACGAGTTAAATCAGCTTCTGGTGCCGTGGTTGCGTAACGATTATTGCCACATTGGTTATAACGGCATTCGCCGAGAAACCATAAGGTACCATCAGCTTTTTGCATCAATGTAGTGTATTCGCCGGATGCAATATCCACGACACCACTCAGTACTTTGCAGGGCGTTGGGTTATATAAAACCTTACTACCATTACACACTGTAGACCCCGCTTCACCATACAGATCCTGCCCCCAGCTCCATACATCACCATTTTCATCCAAGGCAATCAGATGATAAATACCACCGGCTATCTTACTGATCCGCAATGTCGAATTGGATTGTCCCGGAGGGATAACTACCATTGCTGGTTTGGCGGTATCAGCATTACCTGATATACCGTTTGCCCCATTCCCTTGTAAGCCATGGTCGCGGTAGCCCCATACCCAGAGCTTACCGTTGGAATCAATCCCCACACCAGTATCAACCAATCCGGTTTGATCACTGAAAGTGATAGCTCCCTTTGATGTCGACTGTTTATATACCGGGCTTTGGTAAGCAACAGCCTGCTTTTGGTCAAAACCAAAAACCACCAATGGCAGATAAGCCGTTGTGTTAAGCCGCGCCGCCGCTATTTGATCATATTTATACCCTGACTGACTTTCCGTTACTGTCACTTTGGCCCAACTTGTCAAGACAGTATCCTGTGGAAAATGGTAGGCCAGATTCGCCTTTAACACATTGGTACTGCGCACTTGCTGGCTATAACTGTGAGTACTGCTACTCACCAAACTCTCAGTGACAATATCTGCCAACCGAGCCTTTTTGGTTAACAGATTACTGCCATCAAGTGTGAGAGAAAGCAGTGCGGCCAACAAGGGTAACAACAATGCATACATCACTGTTAATGCGCCTTTTTCGCAAGCCACTGTACGGAATGTTTTTTTAATCATATTAGCGAGGCTCATGGCTGAAAATCTCTGTGGCTTAACGTGGCATCACGATGCTTGAAATAGCAATATTCGGGGGCATCCTGATCAATGAACCGATGAAAGGTAAAAAGGTACTGGTACCTGCACGTTCGACACAAAGTGTGACGCGGTAAATCGGAACCCATCCCCATTGGGTACGCTCACTGATAAACGTCATTTTTGCTGCTGCAACATCCGACAAGATACCATCAGAGGAAAGGCAGCTATCATCAGTGGCATAAGACAAAGTCAGTGGTTTGCCATCAACCCAACTGTTGTCGACAACCGGATCACCCGCACTGCTCGTCGTGAAATAAAAGGTTTCAAGACGCACGGCTACCGCTTTACCAGGGAATGTGCTACCCAACAAATTCAGCGCCACTTTTGCTATATCATCCACTTCAGCCGGTATTACCTGTTTCCTTTCGTCATACAGATAAGTTCGCTCGCGAATAACAGAAGCAACGGAATGCACAGTACGTTCAACTTTGCCTCTATTAAGATTGAGTTGGCCTAGATCCAGCACAAAATAAATAATTACAATCAGCAAAGTAAATATCATTGAGGCTTCCAGGGCTACCGCCCCATGAGCAGATTTAACCGATATAAAAATGCCTTTGAACAGGTTTATTAACGATGCGTTACGCCAATTCATAATGCTGGACATAGACAACCTTGCGACTCAGTAAGCTGTCTTTAAATGAAGACAGGAAAAACAGTTGGGTCAGCACCGGGTTGTACTGATATTTAATACTGTAAACCGCCAATTTCGCGCCACTTGCAGCCGTCGAGGCTTGACAACTATTAGCAACCAATTCATCAACGGTTCGGCAATACAGTACATCGCCGATGGTTATAGCATCGGAACTCCCTAGCCAAGGCCATAACTGGCTATTTCTCTCCAGACTGTGGATAAAGCTGGTGTGATAATTGACTGAGCTACTGCTGTCGAAAGAGGCTTCTCTGCCAGATTCAGCCACGGCAAGGTCTAAAGCGGCAGAAATAAAAATCACACGGCAAATTTCGAGGAATAGAAACATCAACAGTAAAAAAGGCCCTATCAATAATGCAAACTCAAGAGAAATTGCGCCCGAATCAGATCTGATGTTTTTCCTGATAGTGAGTATGAGCTTGTTGCTATACATATAACTTTCCATAAGTTATCAGTCAGATAAAATGGGCACAAGGCCACGATGATATATTTAATACAATAGATACTGATGAGAACCGCGTAATTAATGCACATTTACACTCAAGTTTAAAGATATCTAATAGCATTAGACGACAAGGCAAAAAAAATTACAATAATAATAATCTTATTTAATATGCATTAATTTAAAAAATCATAAAAAACTTTTATTTTAAACAACTTACGGTCTGTGCTTATAAAAAAATAGACTCTGATCACTTGTGCGAATTTTATTTGTGATTAGTTTACATAAAGAATTTTATTAGAAAACAAGACGCGTAAGGGATACCGAATGAGCTGATTGATTATTATGTTAAAAAGACACCTATCAATCTAAGTGGCAAGCAATATCGTAACGTTAAAATAAAGTTAATTTAATTACTATTATAAGTATTAATTTTGATAATCAAGATATCGCCGCTATCTTCATAAATCATTTTACTAGGCTACGTTAATTTACAGTATTTAAAAACACTCCAAGGGTTTAGCATGCTACGACTAAAAATTAATAAAAAAGATAACATACAAAATCAAATTGTAAAAGGAATCATGGAGTTAACCAATAGAAGAGAACTAAAATACGGGGATCATTTGCCCTCAATTACTGCAATGAGTGATTCATTATTGATATCCAGAACTTCAGTAATCGGTGCTTATGATAAATTAGTAAAATTAGGAATTATTCAGAGTAAAGAACGAAGTGGCTATTTTATATCCATTATTGTCGATGATAATCAAAGCGCTAAATTAACAACTAAAATTATGTTTGAAGAGAAAGAGGAAAATAAGATACAGCAAAATAGGATTTATCATGCAAGGGATGTAGGAATACCGGAAGTGTTTGTAAGAAAATTCTTCATGGAAATAAGGTTGAGAAAAAATAAACCTAATGAATTGTTGGATATTCGACAGTTAATGGCTGACACACTATTTTCAATGCGGCGCTTAAAAGCAAACTATAACACCTCGATTGTCACCAAAAATGTAGTGTCGTTCTTGTTAACAGTGGCAGTCGCAATTAAGAAGAGAACGCCCAACCCAACAATCATTCTGGAATATCCGTGCTACAACAAGGTGCACGATATTTTCTCTTCACTTGGATTTAAAATTGTCTTGGTTCCAGTGGATCAACATGGAATACAGGTAGAAAACCTGGAAAATCTCAAAGCAGATTGCATTTATCTCACACCAGCACATCAATTTCCGACTGGCGCAGTATTAAGTAAAGAACGGCGCGATTATCTATCAAACTGGTGTCTGAAGAATAATGTTTGGTTAATTGAAGATGATTCTTTATCTCTGATGAATCTGGGAGAAAAGACCAGCAATCCTATGCATATCAGCCATCCTAGCGAAAAAAATATTTATGTTACGTCGATGGCATTAATCCTTGGTAGTGAAAACAGTGCAGGTATCGGCATACTGCCAGCAGAGCTGTATCCTGAGATCAGCCAACTAGAAAATATACTCTGTAGCGAAGACTCGCTACTCACCTATCGTTTAGTATCAGGGTATCTGCACTCTAATAGAATGATCCGTGATATTGCCAATCTGGCACATAAAAGACGAAAAAAGTATCAGCTTGCTACGGATGGCTTACGTAAAGCCTTTGATCATCCCCAAATCTGGGGAGCACCCCGATCAATCTACTTCTCATTTTTTATTCCACCTGGGATTGTAGTTGATCATGATACGCTGCCACCCAGCTTAATTCCGATGCCCACAATCTTTGATACTTTTGGTTTTAGTTGGCTAGAGCAACGAATTATTTACCCTTTCGCATCTCTAGAATTAGAAGAAATAAAACTGATTAATGATTATTTTCTGAAAAGAGTACAAGACCAGTAGTTTATTAACAATAACCAACACAAAAAATATTTTGATAAATCCTGCCGACTTGTGACATTAAAAAATAAAACAATCACTTGCCGGTAGATATCGCCCACCGAAAATATAAACTTTGTTGTTTAATTGTAAAGTCCATGCTGGGAAATAAAAATCTGTACCTATATTCTTAAATATTCTGTGATTGATAAATATAAAGTTTTGGCTCTACTATGAGTATCACAATAAAAATATAGTAGTTACATAATTTATATGCAGGATTAACCGCCTATAAGTTATCTTTGATATATTTCATCTATAAAGGATTTATAATGTTTACTAAAGCCTCAAACATGGTATTAAACACGTCTGTTTACCTGGCTGTTAAAGGTCAAGAAAAACTGAAAGATATGCTGGCAAATGAAAAGGGTGTTACTGCCATTGAATACTCAATGATCGCAGTAGCTGTTTCTGCAATGTTGTATATTGTTCTGGGCGATGGAACAAGTGGTGACAATTTCTTGGGTAAAATCATTTTAGCCTTCGATAAGATTCAAGAGAGTTTAGATAAGTCTATTAGTGCATTCCCTACTCCATAGTAGGTAGCCTTACGAAACACTCACTTTTAGCCGATAAAAGGGCCAGTAGTGAGTGTTACAAGGTATTTATATTAACATTTTATATTTAATATGATCAGGAAATTTATGTGGCTGAATTATGGAGTACTGCTGATTTGGTGCGGTATTCTGTCACGCATCTGTTACACCGACATCCGATACAGACTAATTAAAAACAAAGATATTTTAATATTGCTGATTTTAGTTATCAGTACACTGTTTATTCTTGATAAACCCTTTAACTACCCCTGTGCACTCATTACGTTGGCTATCGGATTTATCTTGGTCACGATCAATATCGTAGGTGCTGGCGATATAAAGTTACTCGCCGTTCTGGCATTAACATTCCCTGATGGAATTATTTTAGGCTACCTGTTGGTCATGTCGATATTGGGCAGTATTTTGGCAATTATTGAGTTTATAAGGCTGCGTTTTGAAAAACGGCAGTCCCGCGGCTTACCTTACGGCGTTGCGATAATAGGAAGTTATCTGTTTGTTATTTATGATTTATTTATTACTTAAGATAGACATTATACGGGGCTTGTAACGTGAATCAAAAAATAATCATGGCCATGGCGGTACTGCTCATTTTAGTCGGTGGACTGGGGATTTTTATTTTTTCTGGCAACAAGAATGAGAGTAACAATGAAAACTCATCATCTCAGACAGAGAATAAACCCACAGTCGAGCAGGTTCCCGTCAACTTTGCTATTGCTAAAGTCGAGCTAAAAGCAGGCTCTATTATTTCCGAACAAGACATAAAGATAGAAACCATTTTACTGGACCCAGGCCACTGGTTAGCTGAAGAACAAGAAGCGGGCCAGTTAGTTATGGTCGGCTATGTAACATTAACCGATATCAGTACCAATAGCCGTATTCGTACCAACCAGATAGCCATGCCTGGATCTGTCGCCTATTTATCACAGATGGTCACGCCAGGTTATCGCATTTATTCATTTAATCTGAGTGAACAGCAAGCCTCACAGTTAGCCGCGGTAAAAGCAGGTGAATATATCGATATTTACTTTCGCTACAACATGGTTATTTCCGGCTATAAAACCCAGATATTGCAACGTTCTGAGCCTGCAATCCGCCGTATAGGTAATTTTAATGGCACTAAGTTATTACCTATTTTGAACTCCAAAAAATTGCTGTACATGGACCAAGGGTCTAGTAATGGTGTCGTTTCCAATATCAATAAAGTCATCACTAAAGGCACCCCGCCAGAAAATAAAAACACTGCCAAGAGCAAACCAGAGAGTGGTACAAAACTGTATGTAGAATTAAGCGACCTTGATATTAAACGGCTGTATACCGTTGATCCTTACGGCGATTTCATTCTATTTCCAGCCAGTTTTGCCAAGAATAAAGCAAACTCTACAGATGAAATTCTGCCAGAGGCCATTCGTCAATTAAAAGGGAAAAAAGGATAATTTATGGCAAATAACGACTGGCTAAATCTGTCGTTTTTCAGGCGTTTACTGATGCGAATTCTGACAGTTTTTACCACAATGGTATTAATAACAGGTACTGCTTTTGCTCAAGATATTTATATGGAGAAAGGTGAAGCCCGTACTTTAAAAGTCAATGGAGTAGTTGATACGGTATTTATCTCCAATCCAGACGTTGCTGACTATGAAGTCATTGATGAAAAACAAGTCGTGATATTTGCTCGAGAAAATGGCCGGGCCAGCCTGGAGATCTATGGCGGCGAAAACAATACAACCTTGATGACGATGAACATTGTCGTCGATCCATTGCTGGGCAATATCAAAAATGAAATGACTGAAGAGTATCCCGGCAGTGATATTGATATAAAAAAATACGGTGAAGGTTATGTATTAACAGGTACCGTGCCAGATGAAGACGCCAGGGAAGGGATCTATATGACCGTAGGTCAGGCTTTGGGACTAAAAAGAAAAGAAACCAACCTAAAAATTAAGCCTGGTTCAGTCAGTGCTATCGGTGGTGAAAGTAACAACGATGAGCCAATCGACTTTATGCAAAAAGTTGTCTTTGAAGGGTTAATTAATCGCCTGAAATTACCCGCAACGAATCAGGTCAACGTCAAACTGACGGTTGTCGAAGTGACGAAAACATTTATGGATAACGTTGGGATCGACTGGAGTAATGCTGGATTGGGGGCAGGCCAATTTAGCCTGACTAAATTCAGGTTCGATGCTAACTCCTTGAACAGCCTAATTTACGCTATAAAAAACGACTCTATAGCCCGTATATTGGCCGAGCCAAATTTATCGGTACTTTCTGGAGAAACTGCGGATTTTCTGGTAGGCGGTGAGATTCCTATTGTGACAACCTCCATGGCGGGTTCCACCATAACCTATAAGGAATTTGGGGTGAAACTAGTGATTGCGGCCAAAGTTGAAAGTAATAACAAAATAAAACTTAACCTGAGTGAAGAGATCAGTAGTCTGGATGGGCAATACGCCCTTGGTGACCTTAATATTCCTAAATTACGTTCGCGAAAAGCCAGAACAACGGTTGAACTCGGTGATGGAGATAGCTTTGTACTGGGCGGTTTATTAAATGAAAATGAGAAAGAATCACTTTCAGGTATTCCGTTTATTAGCGATATTCCAATATTAGGCGCGTTGTTCCGTCGCACCGGAGCGGAGCGCGAGCGCACTGAGTTAGTCGTGGTCGCCACTGTCAATCTGGTTAAACCCATTTCATTCAATAAAGTGGCACTGCCCAATTTTGTACGCAGTAACCTCGCCGAACGCTTCTTTAATATTAGTGCAATACGCGAGTCAAAATCCCGCAAGCAAGTAACGGAGTTTCTTGATAAGGGAGGTTTTGCACAATGAAACTTAACCGATGGTTAGTCACGAATACCTTGATTTTAGGATTGGGGATATTGAGTTTCCCCGTAAGAACATTGTCCGCACCATTAGAAAACTCATCACAGCTAATGAGCCGGGTTTCTGACCACATCCTTTACGCTAATACGGTTATCGATAGAGAAATTTTGGTGGGCGAAATATTGCAAAGTTACCGGAAACTGAGCGATGCAGTGATATTGATTAATGGCTACCAACCTGCTTTTCGCAATTTGGCTTACGATATTCGGGCCCAACTCGTCTCTGCAAATGTTTCGCCGGCATCTATCCATATACAATCAGAATCTACCGGGTTTGATAGACAAAAACGTGGGTTGGTTACCGTATCGTTAGAACAATATCGCGTCCCACAATATACCTGTAACTACCATCGGCAAGATTACAAATACCGTGATAGGGATAAAGTGGGCTGTAGTATTGAAAATCTACGTAATTTAAGCATTATAAATAGAAAGTAACCCTCTATATTTATTATAATTAATAGGTATTTCAGAATGCTATTATTCTCCAATAAAGACAAATCGGAGACATCTGCAGAAAAAAACACTGTCGTTATTATTTCGGCACGTTCTTCATGGATGAATGAAGTGAGCAGCCAGTTGGTATTGAAGAATGTCACTAATATCCAGAGGGTCACCAATAATTTTCTTACTATTGAGTCTTTAAATTTATCACCAACAACTCACACTATCATTATTGATATTGAAGATGCGACTAACACACATGAAATAACCAATAAAATCAATACGATTTTAGTCAACACTGCCAGTTGCTTGGTGGTAGGTGACAGTGATTCAATCATCCTGTCACAACAATTTGTACAGGCAGGGATTAATTATCTTCACTATCCTTCGCAACTGACAGATATCGTGGCTCGCGTAAAAAGTACTCGTCATGAGTTTAACAACAAACGTTCTGCCATTAAAATCAGCATTTTGGGCTGTAAAGGTGGAATTGGCACATCCACGATTAGTTATCATCTGGCACAACGTATTGCAGCCAATAACCGTGTTCCAGTATTGCTGGTACAAGGTCATGGTGGTTCTCAGGATATAGATATTATTTCTGACCACATATTAGAGAATGATGTCACCGAAGTGACAGACTATCTTTCAATTAAGCGAAATGGAGGTGAAATAACATCAAATTTCACTGACCCGTTATTGGAACGTTATAATTTTTCCATCTTCGATTATCCCGTATTTAATATTGAGAAAGAAAAGATAGAGCATATTTTAAACTTCTCTGACTGCGTTATTTTTATTATCAGCCATGACTTGGCCTCTTTGCGGGTGGCAAAATTAGCGCAAGAGGTAAACCGCTTTTTACAAACAGTCGGTGATGGTGTCAAACGCGAGTTTACCTGCCTCAATCAAACTAAACCCGCAGGTGGGGCAATGCTGTCCCTCGGTGATTTAACCACCCTACTTAACAATGAGATATCGACGCAGATCATCTACCAGCGGCCACCGAACGACCCATCTAAGCCATTAATATTAAAAGGGAAACCATCAGAGGCATTAACTATTTTAATGCAAAAAGTCTTAGGGAAAGATTTGATGTCACGCAAATTGACCAACAATCTGTCTGGTCTGATGCAACGTTATTTTAAAAAGTAGGCGGGATAGGGTCATATGGAGCGTGGTAACGAACTCAAAGAAACACAACGTATTATCCGCCAACAGGTATTGGATACGATAGATGTCGACCGAATAGATACTCTGATCACTAATCGGCTAGCGTTATTACGGGAAATTATCGCTATCGTCCAAAAGATTAGCCAGGCAACGAATCGCTATCTATCAAAAGAAGATATCGAAAGGCTCAGCCATGCGATAACCGATGAGATTCTCGGTTTTGGTCCTATGCGTGAATTACTGGAAGATGAAACGGTTAACGATATTTTAGTTAATGGCCCGGATAATATTTTTGTCGAGCGCCGGGGTAAGTTAGAAAAAACCAAATTATCATTTTTAGATAATGATCAACTGACGGATATCGCTAAGCGTTTAGTCGCCAAAGTAGGGCGCCGTATTGATGAATCACAGCCGTTGGTGGATGCCCGCCTGCATGACGGCAGCCGCTTAAATGTGGTGATCAATCCGATTGCATTAGACGGCACAGTTATTTCAATTCGTAAGTTTAGTAAGATATCTAAAACATTCAAAGACTTGATTAACTATGGCACATTAGATGAAAAACTGGCTAATCTGTTAATTGTGGCCGCGAAGTGCCGGATAAATATTGTGATTTCCGGAGGCACTGGGTCCGGTAAAACAACATTGATGAACGCCCTCTCCCAGCATATATCGTCAGATGAACGCATTATTACACTGGAAGATGCCGCTGAATTAAAGCTATTACAGCCACATGTGGTTCGGCTGGAAACCAAAATGGCCAGTATCGAAAATACTGGCAAAGTGACTATGCGTAATCTGGTCATTAACGCCTTACGTATGCGGCCTGATCGGATAATTATTGGTGAGTGTCGTGGCG
Source organism: Yersinia similis (assembly GCF_001053095.1). Taxonomy (GTDB): domain Bacteria; phylum Pseudomonadota; class Gammaproteobacteria; order Enterobacterales; family Enterobacteriaceae; genus Yersinia; species Yersinia similis. The sequence goes on from NZ_CGBP01000040.1 coordinate 25,683, forward strand.
AAGAAACATTTGAAATGTTGCAGGCCATGAATACTGGCCATGATGGTTCCATGACAACCTTGCATGCCAATACACCACGCGATGCCATTGCTCGCCTAGAAAATATGGTGATGATGGCTGGATTAAATCTGCCTGTAGAGGTTATTCGCAGAAATATAGCCTCCGCAGTTAACATGATTATCCAAGTCTCTCGTATGAATGACGGCAGTAGAAAGATAATGGCAGTTTCTGAAGTGATGGGTGTTGAAGGCGAAATGGTGGTAATTCAGGATATCTTCCGTTTTGTGACAGACAACAACCGAGATCAACAAGGGAATATTGTCGGAAAATTTGTCTGCTACGGTCTTTCCCAACGCTCTGCGTTATACACTCATGCCCGTCTGATGAATCTGGAACATGTGCTCAAAGTGATTTTTGAGGGGACATAATGACCAAGCTTTATGTATTAATTATGTGTTTTGGCGTGTTGATGCTTTATCTGATTGGTAAACGTTGGCAAGCAATGCAAAAAAGCACTTCAATTAACGAAGCAAATAGCATGATTAAAACCATGCTTAAAAGTGGTCCTCAACAGCCACGTCGGCGACAGTTTGTACTGGGTGCACGCGGTTTTCTGCTCAATTACATCGATTTATTCCGCCATCGCCAGAGCCGAGTATTGGGTCGTAATATGCTATTGATGCTAGCCACAATAGCCATCTGTCTGGCTTTAAATCACTATGTTTTTCATCAGAGAATTGTAGTCGTAATCCCTGTGAGTCTACTCATCGGGCTGTTAGTGGTCGATAAAGTCGAGAAAAGTATTTTACGCAAATCTTTCCAGCAGGTATTCCCAGAAGCACTGTCAGTTATTAATGGTGCAATCAGTTCAGGTAATAGCATTGTGCAGGCATTAGCCGATTGCGCATTGATTATGCCTGAGCCATTAGGAGAAGAGCTGGGGCGAGTCAGCCGCCGTCTGAATGTGGGTGAATCCCCTGAAAGAATATTTAAATCCTCCTATCGACGCCTGCCCTATAAAGAGTATTACTTTTTTACTGTTGCTATCTTGGTCAATATGAAAAGTGGCGCAAAACTTCGTGAAGTCTTATTACGTTTAGGTAAAACCGTTGCTAATGCCCGCGCGATGGAAAATAAGAAATTAGCCATGACCGCAGAAGCACGGATGTCCTCTAAAATCACTGCAATTATTCCTTTTATTTTTCTGTTCAGTTTGCAATTTTTAAGTCCAATAAATTATAACTTTATTATGAATGACCCTGAGGGCATCAAGATCCTCTACTATTTTCTCAGTAGCGAGTTTATTGGCATGATGATTGTGCTATTTTTAATGAGGAAAATATAATCATGATGATATCTTTTGGTTTTCTTTTGTTATTTGGTTTGGGTGTGTTTTTTTTCCAACTAATTAAAAACAATCAGTTATCAAGAGCCAGGAGTAAAATTATTATTTCGTCAAAAAATGAGGGTGAAGGTGTAGTAGAGAGTTACAGTGAAGTTAATACACGAACGGAAAAAATAATCGCATCAGGTAATCGGTTCTTATTTCTGGTTCGTATTTTTGATGAAAAAGGCCTGGGCAAAGTTCTGTTCGCCATGTTTTTAATTGGTATGGTCATGATGGCAGATGAATATTTGAAGTTAGATCTCACTAGCAAAGACCTAATGATCTCCTGTTTAATCATTATTATTGCAGTGATTATTATCCCTGGGATCGCCCGTAAATACATCGTTAATAGCAGGATAGCCAAAATCGAACGTGATATGCCACTGTTTGTTGATCTATTGGCTATCTGCGTACAATCCGGTTTAACCATCGAAAGTTCATTAAAATTCTTAGCTGAGAATGTCGGAGATATTAACGATAACTTTGTCCCGTTCCTCGATCGCTTAGTAAAAAAAATTGAGGTCAATGGTCTGGAAGCTGGGCTGACGAACTTACAAAAAGAGTTACCCAGTCGTGAAGTCAGCATGTTGTGTGTCACCTTGCAGCAAAGCCTGCGCTATGGGTCCTCAATTTACGAGTATTTGATGGAGCTTTCTTCCGAAATGCGGGAATTACAGCTACTAAAAACAGAAGAAATCATTGGTAAACTTTCCGCGAAAATGAGTATTCCACTCGTTCTCTTCTTTATGTTCCCGGTGGTTATTATTATTGCTGCACCGGGCGTTATGCGTGTTATGTCTCAGGGGTAAATTATGTTTATTTTTACACGTATCGTATTACTCTCATCTGTTTTTTTACTGGCAGCATGTCAATCATATTCTACATCATATAAATTTTCCGGTAACAGTGATTATCAATCGAAAGATAGTGCCGAAAAAGAGTATGTTTTGCAGCAGTCAAAAAATTATAGTGGACTGATTGAAGTCTATAAAGAACGACTTAAGAATGGTGAGGATCAGAACACTCGATTTAAACTAGCTGAGTATTACTATCAGGTTAATGACTATAATTCTTCATTACATTACCTGTCAGTACTGTTGCAAAAATCTCCCGATGAACACGTTTATCTATTGCAGGCTAAAAATCTATCAGCGCAGCGTCAATATAAATCAGCCATTAACTTTATCAATATGGCGATAAATAAAAATCCAAAATCAGGAGAAAGTTACAATATTAAAGGTATTATTCTGGCAGAAAATGGTCAGTTAGTGGAGGCCACTCGCGCCTTTGAAATGGCAAGAAATTTGTATGTCAAAGATGAGATCATTAATAACAATCTCGCTATGGTTGAAATTTTCTCGCAGAGATATGAATCAGCTGTTCGCTATCTACTGCCACTCTATTTACGCGGTTATAAAGAGCAAAACTTGACCCACAACTTGGTATTCGCATTATTAAAAAGTGGTGATTATCGCTACGCCAAAGAAATTATTGAAATGGAGAGCATGGCACCGTATCCAGATGCGCTGGTCGAAGCACTGGCGGATGTTTCTATCCAGCCTTACTCCCCCGGCGGCAGTAGTGATAAAGCCATGGCCATGAACAGTGCGAAAACCACCTCAGCCTCTTTTGTTCCCACCGCACCCACAATCATTGCGGTCGGCCCGACAGCCAAAGCGCTGTAATGCATGTGCTGGCAGGCTGCTCGGTCCTATCCAACTTATGGCCTGCTACCAGGAGAAGCAATATGAGTAGGTTTAAGCAACTGATCGCGCTGTTGTTGATGGGAGTGCCTGCCATCGGCCTCACACAACCTAGTCAGGCATTGCTATTTATTGATTCGAACAGTGAAAAGCAGCTTGAGATAGTGAACAAGATCAATAAGGAATTACAGCTCAGTCCGACCCTCAGTAAGGGGGTCAACCTAGAAGTGATTGATATTCGAGGGGGGTTAGCACCCCGTTTCAGTGCCTTGAGATACCGAGTGGATACCAATGGAGAGTGGGTAGTGAAATACAAACCACGCAATCTACCCTGGCTAATTTGTTCAGTACAGAATGTGTCACACTCTGGATTTTCGATTTCGCAACATGATGCTATTCGCCGCTGTTTAGGGGAGTAAAGGGTTCGTTCCCGTTAAGGTTCTGTCAGAAAACATAGTGTCGACCGCCGACGCCACTTCAGGATCATTTTCCTGGGAGGAAGAACAACGCCAAATGTCTTCAGAAATGGCGTCAACTCATCGGGTTAATGAGCTTCCTCCTTGAGGCTCATACTGCGGACTAGCATAAATACTGCTAAATCGGTTCCCGACGATTTGTATCTCGCTTGCCGCCTTCCTGATTGCATTCCAACACATGGAAATGACCGTCACTGTCTGCGATAAAGTCTAGGCCCACTTGGTCTGTGTAACCGGTTTCACGGCCAAACTGCTGAAAAAACCTGCATACCTGTTCAGGGGCGTTCGGCTGAAAGTAAACCCCCGAACCACCGCCCAATCTCCATGCGACGTAAAATCGAGTGTCTTCAATGATTACGGGTATAACACATTAATATCATTCGGCTATTTTTAATTTATACTCTTTACCAAAATAACCTTTATCCGCACGACTAAACAAGGCACCGTTTACTCTAAACGTAATATCACCAGATATCACAGGAATTCCTTTTATAACCAGTTCATCTCTACCCGGTGGTCGCTCTGGATTATCCAATGTTAATACTAACCCTGATCCAACTGGCATCGATCCTCCCTTAAAAGAAGCAATAGCTCCGCCTCCCCCCGTTATTCTATATTTAGCATAATAAGGTTTAACCTATAAAAACTTTCTATGAATGAGATCTGAAACAAGACAATTTCATCGTTGAATAGCATTCAGATGGAAATGTAATTATTTCCGTGAGTCACTCAAGAATTAACAAAATAAATATAACTGGCCGATAAGTCAACGCATTGACTAATACAAAAGTTTAATAAATTGAAGTAATGTTGATGCTCCTATCGTGCATTTCTAGTAACGTTGAATATCCCAAAATTTCACGATTCAGCCGGGGCTCCCACCTGTATCACAACCCGCGCTGGCGTTTCTTGTTGTCTATAAACGCCCCCTATTTCATCAACGTCACAAATCAGTTGAATTTACAGGTTGTCCAGGGAGAGCGTTGTTACACTCCGCATCGGGATGCTTTTAGCGTGCGCACGGCTACATTGATACTGACATGTAACACTCGGGCAGTATCACGGATCCACGCATCGAAAAGTGAAAATTTTACACTATGGGCAACACATTGAATATTTTCCCTGTATAACCCTAATTTTCGGGTTCAAGACTGATAAAGACACGGATAAATGTGAGTTCCAAAAACAGTCGTTTTATGAAGGTACAGAGTGAACTCAGAGTTAACCTTCATCATAACGCACAAAAAAAATAATTTTATTTCATGATTATAATAATATGCTTCACCAAGTTAATTTCACTAACCATCAGTTATTTAAAATGAATGTTTATAAAGAATTAATTTAAATTTTATTTATTTATTTAAAAACAGACAAATTCATTAGCAATGAAATTTATTTTCACGCTAATCAATGTTGATATTTTTTAAAAACCATCCTATCTATTAGTTACCATAATTTAAGCGCCAACATCTTAAAATGGTTTCATTGTTTTATTTAATATCGCTAAAAGTCGTTATCAACATTAATAATTTCATCCTTGTGTAATGGTGAGTTAGCCATGTCATTTACGATAATTTAATGGGAGGAGGTCTAAATGATCTTTGAAATATTATCACCTAATGTTTTGTCAGCATTTCGAGACAAAAAAATAAGTACCTCTACGGTGGTAGATATTCTCGATGAGTTGGGCACAGGTAGCGTATTAACATCAAAAATTAAACCTATTAATTGCGATGAACCATACCTTGTAGCTCAAGCTTATACTGTTAGCTGGAAAATGATGCGTAAAGGAGGCGATATTCAGCAGTGCCAACCATCAACCTGGGAGCTAGTCGGGGCATTTTTAGTACCGGAACTGAAACGGGCTGATGGCTTGGTTTATGTCGCTGGAGGAGGCCCGCTGATCACAGAGGCAGCATTAGCAGGAGGGATGAGCTGTACTTACTTTGAAAAAATAGGGTTTGCTGGTGTCATTTTGGGCGGTGCTGTTCGCGATATGCGAGAACTCAACGCACTGAATATACCCGTGCTGGCAAGCAATCCAATACCTACAGATACCCAAGGAGCCTATATGGTAGCGGAAACCGGTACCCACTGCCTTCTCGAACATGTCACTGTTCATAGCGGTGACTTGATTGTGGTTGATACCAATGGCATTGCTGTCATACCCGTATCAGCGACAGCTCAGGTGATACAAAAGGCGCTTGCCATTGATAACACAGAAAATATTATGCTGAAAAAAATAAGGGCCGGAGAGCGACTACCTGAATTAATTAATCTTACTGGTCGTATTTAACTTTTTTATTCATCGAGGCTAATCATGATAACGGTACATACATTAGGACCGGCTGGGACTAATTGTGAAAAAGCTGCACATACCTGGTTGATAAAAAATAATCAAAAAGGTGAAGTGAAACTACATAAAACATTAGAGTCTGCCGTTAAGTATATGGAACAGGAAGAGAATGATGATGTTTTATTAGGATGTATTGTTTATCCCTATTTACATCATCTTGTTTTCAAAAACATACAACGACTGAGACTAGTTGATTGTTTTGTTATGGACACACACAATATGCTACTCGCCAGTCGGTACGATAATGTAAATAAGTTAAAAAGTGTTGGTTCTCATCCGGCTCCACAGGATTTAATTCTTCAAATAAACGGCATAGATAATAGCATTTTCATTGAGTTATTTAATTCAAATAGTGAGGCAGCCCAGCAATGTGCTGCTGGTGTTGTCGATGGTTGTATTACTACTCTACTTGCCGCGCAGCAATGCCAGCTAAATATTTTGACAGACTTCGGCCCAGTTCCAATGGGTTTTTCCATTCACGCGAAAATAAGGCAATTGGCATAAATTAATTATGCTGATTAACGAGTATCTCTCAGAGAATATTACATTATGAGTCTATATCTGAACAAAGAAATGATCGCCTATGACATGGACCTACATCGCCCAAAAGGGTCAGAAAGTAATATCCAAGCGAAATTCATACATGGTACGAATTTTACAATAGCTTTCTGGCAATTCAAAACGGGGGCCAAGATCCCGGAGCATAAGCATGTGCATGAAACGGCCACCACAATCCTTAAAGGTTCATTGCGTTTGACTGTTGATGAACGCACCATTTACTTGCATGCCGGCGATACCTTCATCATCCCATCTTGGGCGATTCACTACGCAGAAGCACTGGAAGCCTCAGAGGTTATCGATGTCTATACCCCGACGAGAGAGGACTATGTCGCCAGGCAAAACGGCGTAGTTGAGACTTATCTAACCCGCTCGCAGCCTGCGGAGTAAACCTATTTTACTTAGGGCTGGCCTGTCAGCCTGTAATGGTCAAGTAAAACCGGACACCGATTTAGGCACATTGTTGTAGTCGTCGTTCGTATTCATCCGGCGAGATATTTCCCAGCCGATAATGCCGCCTTTTCAGATTATAAAAACTGTCAATATAATCGATAACATCAGCGATACCCTGACTTCGGGTTTCATAACGACGATAGTTAACTCTCTCTGCTTTCAGACTGCGGAAAAACCTCTCCGTAACCGCATTATCCAGGCAGTTACCCTTACGGCTCATGCTTCCCGTCACAGCAAGTTCCTGCTGGCAGGATTGGAACTGAGTACTGGTATATTGCGCCCCTTGATCGCTATGGAACACCACTGACCCTGTGGGTCGTCGTTTATTTACGGCCAGCCTTAAGGCCCGGACAGTCAAGTCGCTGTCCGGTTTGTCTGAGAAGGCCCAACTCACTATTTTTCTTGAACATAAGTCCATCACGATAGCCAGATATAACCAGCCCTGAGCGGTACGCAAATAGGTAATATCACCTGACCACCAGGTATTCAATGTCTCTGGATTAAACTGCCGGTTCAACAGATTAGCGGCCACGACAGCGGGTTTTCCACCGCGTGGATAGCGATGACGCCCAGGCCGTTTAGCTACCAGTAATAAGTTTTTCATTATCTGCCGAACGCGGTATCTGCCCACGTTAAAACCTTGTTCCCGTAACTCGATGCACATGCGCCGGCTGCCATATGTGGCATCCATTTCAGCATGAACATGCTTAGCCGCCGCGTGCAACATCAGAACATCGGGCTTGATCATTAGCCGACGACTACGGGCATAAAACACGCTGCGCGTGAGCGATAAACAGCGGCATACCTGTTGGATATTTGCACCGACCTTCTTCAGTTTCACCGCGACTTTTTGTCGTTGTTCATTTCCATGGCGAAGAAGGCCGAAGCCTTTTTTAACAGGTCATTGTCGCTCTGCAACTGCCGTACCTGCTTTTCAAGTTCTTGTATTCGCCGTTGTTCCGGTGTTATAGCACTGGCTATCGGTGTGTTTCCGCGGATCTCTCCGCGATACTGCCTTAGCCAGCGTTGTAAGGTTGAAAGGCCAATATTCATTGTTTCAGCAGCCTGGGTCACCGGATACTTATGCTGAAGAACCAGATTGACGCACTCCTGTTTAAACTCATGAGTAAATGATTTTTTTCGCATTCTCACCTCGTTAGTGTTGCTCATTATATCTCTAACAAAGTGTCCGGAATGATTAGACCATTACA
>NZ_CGBP01000041.1 GCF_001053095.1 Yersinia similis
CGGAAGATCTCTAAAAATGAATGGGTCGTTTTGGTGGGATACTTACACATCCTCTTTGTGATGTGGAATATAGGATATACCAACGGCCAGAGATATCTGACCGTCGGTATTTGATAAAGTCCCTGGTGATGGACGTTTTGAGATCACTATTTTTATGGCTGCCTATAATTTTATCTGTCGTATTTTAAGGAGTGGCGAGCCAGGTGGGCAAAATTAACTTCTGCCCATTTTCCAGACAGCAGCAACGTTGCGCGCCGTGATACGAATATTATCACTCGCCTCTTCCAGTGCTTCTGGTAGCGTTTGAATATGGTTGAGAACTGAAAATACCGCATCTAACCCATGTTGATGTACCACCTCATAGTCCGGTGCCATGCTGCCAGCGATAGCAATGACAGGAATATCAAAACGCTTCGCGACTCGCGCCACTCCGACCGGCGTTTTACCGTAAATGGTTTGGCTATCGATGCGCCCTTCTCCGGTAATGACTAAATCAGCCTCTTGCACGGCAGCCGCTAATTTTAGCGCTTCGGTGACTATCTCAATCCCCGGTTGTAACCGTGCATTCAGTAAACCGAACAGCGCCGCGCCCATACCGCCAGCAGCACCGGCACCGGCCACGTTAATGACGGATTTCCCAGTAACTTGCTCGATTTTCTCACCATAATGCTGCAACGCCGCGTCCAATTGTTGCACGCGTTCTGGCGTAGCCCCTTTCTGTGGACCGAACACTGCCGATGCGCCTTTCGCACCACACAATGGGTTATCTACATCGCAGGCGACCAAAATATCGGTTTGTGCCAGACGATCATCTAACTGGCTGAGATCAATATCGACCAATTGTGCTAATGCCGCCCCGCCAACCGTGAGCGCTTTACCTTGTTGATCACTAAGCTGTACGCCCAATGCTTGCATCATGCCTGCGCCGCCGTCATTGGTGGCACTGCCTCCGATGCCGAGAATAATTTTGCGCGCCCCGTGATTCAGTGCCGCCAAAATCAGTTCGCCAGTACCGTAGCTGGTGGTAATCAGTGGATTGCGCTGCTCTGGTGCCACTAAATGCAGGCCAGATGCCGCCGCCATTTCAATCACCGCCGTTTCGCCATCGCCCATCCAACCGTAAAAGGCATTAACCGGAGCACCCAATGGGCCGGTAACCTCTACGTTAACTAACTCTCCGCCAGTGGCTGCAACCATTGATTCAACGGTACCTTCGCCGCCATCGGCCATTGGCAGCTTTATATATTCTGCCTGCGGGAAAATCTCGCTGAACCCTTGCTCAATGGCCTCAGCAACCTGCATGGCGGTGAGGCTTTCTTTAAATGAATCGGGAGCAATAATAATTTTCATGCGTACCTCTTTAACCCGCTAAATTAAACACGCCAAACATCAACGTAGAGACAAAGGCAATCATCAAACCCACGGCGGTCTCATAGGGCAGCAGTTTTAGGCGTTCATGTACCTGCATGTTGACGCTACCACCGGTGGCATGGAAGAAGCTACCGTGCGGCATGTGATCGAGCACCGTGGCACCTGCGTGGACCATCGCGGCTCCGGCCAGCGCTGAGATGCCCATTCCGATAAGCGTTGAGCTAAATACCGCAGAAGCGACTGCGGTGCCCGCCGTGGTTGAGGCGGTCGCCATTGACATCAGTGCACCTGAAATTGGGGCCAGCAGATAAGAAGGCATACCCGATGCGCTCAAGCCGCTAATCAAAACATCTTTTAAACCTGAGTTGGCGATAATGCCCGCCAATGTACCGGTACCTAATAACATAATAGCCACAGGTGCCATACGCGACAGGCCAGAAACCATATATTGGTTGGTGTGTCGCCATTGCCCCATGACAACGACACCAATCAAACCACCGACCGGCAAAGCCACCAGGGGGTCAATGGCAATGCCAGCCATAGGGCGTAATGCCAGTAGGAAGATGGCGACCAGAGGAGCCGCCATTGCCGCACCAAAGGCGGGTAGCGCAGTATCATTTTTACTGACCACCAGTTCATGCGCTTCGACTTTGGAACCACGATGTTTTAGGCGCTTTGCCATAAAATAGGCCAACGCCAAGCCAAACAAACCGGGGACAATACCGGCAATCATCAGTGAGGTTAGCGGCACATGAAAACTGTCCGCCGCTGCGATGGTGTTCGGGTTTGGTGACATCACGTTACCCGCTTTGCCGCCGCCGACCATCGCCAGTAAGATGGCCATTTTGGAAATATCCGCACGGTGCGCAATGGCCAGAGCGATTGGGGAAACGGTAATGACCGCGACATCGATAAACACCCCGACCGCGGTCAGCAGCATCGTCGCAACCGCCAGTGCCAGCAGGGCGCGTTTTTCGCCGACTTTTCGCACAATGGTTTCGGCGATGGTATTTGCCGCACCAGACTCAATCAGCACGCCTGCCAAAATACCCGCAGCAAGAATACGTAGTACAGCGTTAGTGATGCCTTGAGCACCCGTAATCATGAGGTTAATGGTTTGAATTAGATCGGCACCGCCGACTAACCCGCCCGCTAACGCTCCCGCGATCATGCCGTAAGCAGGCGGCACTTTGCGTAAAATTAGGACAATGGACACGATCAGTGCCACTAATGCGCCCAGAGCAGAAACTGTGGTCATATATGACTCCCGCTTTCATTATTCTATTTTGGCCGCTTGGGAAGATCTGCGCGGCAGTAGGGTACGTAGCGATCAAGAACAACATCGCCATTATGGTGGGCGGGAGAAAAATAGCTTGAGTGAAACCGCCAGAAAATTGACGGTAAAAAGGGCATTTTTTTGGAGGATGCTACAAATTAGCTCTCTATTTGCATGCCAATATAGAGTTGAGTAATTGAGTTTAATTCATTGATTTTTAAGGCTGTTATGGCTTCTATCTTCTGTAGTCGATAGCGCAGGGTATTGACATGGATATGCAGTTGTTTTGACGTTTGAGACAGATCACAATTCTGTACAAAATAACAACGCAGAGTGTGACACAGAACGTCTTTGGTATCCGCATGACGCAGTGTTTGCCAGGCAGAACTCAGTTCGTCAGCCTGCCAGCTCCCGGCAAAATCATTCAGAAGAACGGTCAAGAAATGGTCTTGGTAGAACATGACTGGTTGAGTGAGTTTTTGTCGTAATGCCGTTTCTTGCATCGCTTGAGCGCTAAGATAGGAGCGTCGCAGCCCATTTAGGCCATCAAAAATGCCACCAACATAAATATTGAGATTAAAACGCGGCTGTAGCAGCGCATACAATTTACGCAAAGCTTTTCTGGCCGTCACTTCACGATCGTCACTGTGTGCAAGGTTCAGCGGCAATAACACCACAACCCGCTCAAACCCATGTAAAGTTACCAATATTTCACGGCTGTGGTTGCTTAATATTTCGACTAAATCTCGCTGGTGGGTGTGCTCTTGTTCACGCAGACTGACGATCAGCGCAATACGTGGCAGTGTGAGGTCTAATCCTAAATAGGTAGCCATTGATGCCACTGAAGCCGCACTGCCTTGCTGAGAAATGAGTTGAGAGGTTAGCTGTTCGCGATAGCGTTTTTCCCACTGATTTTGCTCTAACATTTCAGTTTGTTCTAAAATTAGCTCCGCAGCCATGCGCACCAGTTCAGCATAGGCCTGCACTTTATCGGGTTCACCCGAAATCCCAATAACGCCCACCATCCGTTGACGAAAAATAATTGGCAGGTTAATCCCAGGCTTAACGCCTTTAAGCCTGCCCGCAACGGCTTCATCGATCATAACCATCCGGTTTTCAGTCAGCGCCAAAACAGCACCTTCGTGGCGCTGATGTAAACGGCGAGGATCGCCAGACGCAATAATGACGCCGTGTTCATTCATGACATTAACTGAGTAATCAATAATGCTCATGGCGCGCTGAACGATTTGGCGAGCGGTGTCTTCCTTGAGATAGCTGGTTGGCATGAATGGTCACAGGCTGAGAGTGAGATAAGGGGATCTAATGTAGCTGAAAATCGTGGTGAGCGCTGAGGTGAAGGTCAGATATTCTATTAAGGTAAAAGCCAGGTTGGCTAATCTTCAACCTGGCTTAGTCCATTTCAGAAACATGCCTCATGCAGGAGTCACTGCCTGTACGGGCCATGGTAACGAAATCATCTCATAGTAACGAACTCTTCTGCTGCGGTAGGGTGGATAGCGACAGTGTTGTCGAAATCTTTCTTGGTCGCGCCCATCTTCACGGCGACCGCGAACCCTTGCAGGATCTCGTCCATTCCGAAACCGATGCCATGAATACCGACAATCTTCTCTTCGGCACCCACGCAGACTAATTTCATCCGGCATGGCTGGCGGTGTTGAGTAACAGCACTGTACATCGCGGTGAACGAGGATGTGTACACTTTCACCTGGTCGTCGCCAAATTTCTCTTTGGCTTGTGGCTCGGTCAGGCCGATAGTACCGATTGGCGGATGACTGAATACTACGGTTGGGATATTGCTGTAATCCAAATGCTCATCTGGCTTGTTATTGAACAAGCGTTCGGACAAACGGCGGCCCGCCGCAACGGCGACCGGGGTCAGTTCAACTGCACCAGTGTTATCACCGACGGCGTAGATGCCTTTGACGTTGGTGTTCTGGAACTTATCAACCTCGATATAGCCTTTGTCATTGGTCTTAACACCGGTGACAGACAGGTTCAGGTTGTCGGTCGCGGGTTCACGGCCAATCGCCCAGATCAGGTGGTCAACAGTGACTTCAGTACCACTTTCCAATTGCAGCGTCAGGCTGCCATCGGCGTTTTTGATAACTGCTTTTGGTACCGATTCGGTATGCAGTTTCGGCCCTTCGGTGTTCATCACTTCCAACAGGGTTTCAACAATTAACGGATCAAAGGTACGCAACGGCGCATGTTTGCGGACAAACAAGTGTGTCTCGGTACCTAATCCGTTGAGTACGCCAGCAATTTCTACCGCGATATAACCTGCGCCCACGACAGCGACACGTTTTGGCATCTCATCTAATTCGAAGAAACCATCGGAGTCGATACCGTATTCAGCACCGGGGATATCGGGGTGGCTTGGGCGGCCACCGGTAGCGATCAGGATATGATCTGCGGTGATCGTCTCACCGTTAACTTCTACGGTGTGGGCATCCACAAAACGGGCGAAGCCCTGGATAACATCGACTTTATTATTGCCTAAACCACGCTCATAAGACTGATGGATACGATCGATGTAAGCAGTACGGTTAGCAATCAGCTTTTTCCAATCGAAGTGGTTCACTGTGGTGTCGAAGCCGTAATCCGGGCCGTACAAATGAATGGCTTCCGCAATTTGCGCCGCATGCCACATCACTTTTTTCGGCACACAACCGACGTTAACACAGGTGCCACCGAGCTGTTTAGCTTCGATCAATGCGCATTTTTTACCGTACATGGCTGCCCGGTTGATCGATGCGATCCCGCCACTGCCACCGCCAATTGCCAGATAATCGTAATGTTTGGTCATCAGGGTCGTTTCCATGAGATACCCAGTCATACTGCTCGTTGCCGCTTTCGCGTAATGCGCATTATTGAGGGTAGAGTCGTTTAAAATTGCCTAACAGTGTAGCGGCTGAGAGCCTTTTGTACATCAATGACTCTGATAGGCATAGCCCCACTATTTACAGGTACTCCCCACTATTCAGGTACTACCCATTTTACCAGAGTATGACCGTGGCCTGATGGGACCAATGCTTTGTGCAGCCACGGCAATAATGAATTCATTTGCTGTTCTAATTTCCACGGCGGATTAATCACAATCATGCCGGATGCGGTCATACCGTGCTGGTCGCTATCTGGGCGTACCGCCAGTTCAATTTGCAGGATACGGCGGATACCCGTGGCTTCCAGATCCCGTAACAGACGTTTAATTTGCTGGCGCAGAACGACCGGATACCATAGCGCATAGGTACCCGTTGCGAATCGTTTATAGCCCTCCTGAATACCTTTCACCACATCCTGATAATCAGTTTTCATTTCATACGGTGGGTCGATCAGCACAAAGCCACGGCGCGATAGCGGCGGTAATTGTGATTTAAGCTGCTGATAACCATCGGCACGCTGTACTTTCGCACGTTCGTCTTTGGCAAACTCATTGCGCAGCAGTGGGTAATCGCTGGAATGCAGTTCGGTCAGATGGATTTTGTCGTCTTCACGTAATAAATGACGTGCGATTAACGGCGAGCCAGGGTAGTAGCGCAGTTTTTCGCCACGGTTAAAATAGTTGATTGCGCTCATGTACGGGGCTAAATCTGCGGGTAAGTCATCGCGTTGCCACAGTTTGCCGATACCGTCGAGGTATTCCCCGGTACGCTCGGCATGCTCGCCACTCAGTTGGTAGCGCCCTGCACCCGCGTGAGTATCCAGATAAAGGAAAGGTTTTTCTTTCTCTTTCATTGCCTCAATAATCAGGCTCTGAACGGTATGTTTAAGGACGTCGGCATGATTGCCAGCATGAAAACTATGGCGGTAACTTAACATTTTATTTTGACCAAGTGATATTCACAGTTAAATCATGGATTTGAATGGAATATGTTTGTACATTGCGGCGATGCTGCTTGCTGTTTCTTCCTGCGGAGGGTGCAAATTGCAGTAACCAGAAACGACAGCCAGCACATTATAGTCACTAGTATAAACTGTCTGGTGGATAAAAAGTGAAATCAAAAGGATTAAGGCCGCCAGCCATTGATTTTCGCGATAATAGACCTCATGTTAATTGTTCATTCGTAATTTATTCTCCGTCGCTGGATGCGTCTGGCGTTTGGTATATAAACGTTATTAAAATTCAAATCATAACCAGGACTGCCCTATGACAAACCCGCTGTTGACTCCGTTCTCCCTGCCACCGTTTTCTGCTATTCGGCCTGAAGATATCGTGCCTGCGGTGAAATCCGCGCTGGATGAATGCCGTCAAGCGGTAGAGCGTGTGGTTGCCCAACCAGGGCCGTTCACTTGGGATAATCTGTGCCAGCCACTGGCCGAATCCGATGACCGCTTATCGCGCATCTGGTCACCCGTAGGCCACTTGAACTCAGTAAAAAATAGCCCTGAGCTGCGTACCGCTTATGAACAAAGCTTGCCATTGCTGTCGGAATACGGCACTTGGGTGGGGCAGCATAAAGGTTTGTATCAGGCGTATGTCAGCCTGAAAGAGGGGCCGGGTTTTGCCGCCTTGACCGCACCGCAGCGCAAAGCGGTAGAAAATGCTCTGCGTGACTTCCAGCTATCCGGTATTGGTCTGGCACCTGAACAACAAAAGCGTTACGGCGAAATCGTGGCTCGCTTGTCGGAGCTTGGCTCGACTTACAGCAATAACGTGCTTGATGCCACCATGGGGTGGAGCAAACTGATTACCGATGTTGAGCAACTGAAAGGTTTGCCAGAAAGCGCGCTAGCAGCGGCCAAAGCCATGGCAGAAGCCAAAGAGCAGGACGGCTGGTTGCTGACACTGGATATGCCAAGCTATCTGCCGGTACTGACTTATGCCGATAACGCGGAATTGCGCGAAGAGATGTACCGTGCATTTGCCACCCGTGCTTCTGATCAGGGGCCAAACGCGGGGAAATGGGATAACAGCGAGATCATGGCGGAAATTCTGACACTGCGTCATGAATTAGCGCAGTTGCTCGGTTTTAACAGTTATGCCGATAAATCGCTGGCCACCAAAATGGCAGAAAACCCACAGCAGGTATTGGGCTTCCTGAACGATCTGGCGAAGCGCGCCCGCCCGCAAGCAGAAGAAGAGCTGGCTCAGTTACGTGCTTTTGCTAAAGAGCATTATGGTGTCAGTGAACTCCAGGCTTGGGATATCACCTATTATTCCGAGAAACAGAAACAGCATCTGTTTGCTATCAGTGATGAACAACTTCGTCCTTATTTCCCGGAACAGCGGGTGGTGGAAGGTTTATTCGAAGTGGTGAAACGCATTTATGGCATTACAGCCAAAGAGCGCCATGATGTCGATACCTGGCATCCGGATGTCCGCTTCTTCGATTTGTTTGATGCCGATGGTGAACTGCGCGGTAGCTTCTACCTTGATTTGTATGCGCGCGAAAACAAGCGTGGCGGAGCCTGGATGGATGACTGCGTAGGTAGCCTGCGTTTGGCTAATGGCCAACTGCAAAAACCAGTCGCTTATCTGACTTGCAATTTTAACGGGCCCGTTGGCGGCAAACCGGCGCTGTTTACTCACAATGAAGTGACCACCTTGTTCCATGAGTTCGGCCATGGTTTACATCATATGCTGACCAAAATTGATACCGCAGGCGTTTCTGGTATCAATGGCGTGCCTTGGGATGCAGTCGAGCTGCCAAGTCAGTTTATGGAAAACTGGTGCTGGGAGCCGGAGGCGCTGGCCTTTATTTCTGGTCATTACCAAACTCATGAGCCTTTGCCGCAAGAGATGCTGGATAAACTACTGGCGGCGAAAAACTATCAGGCGGCGTTGTTTATTCTGCGCCAACTGGAGTTTGGTCTGTTCGATTTCCGGATGCATTATGAGTTCGACCCGCTGACCGGTGCGCAGATCCTGCCTATTTTGTATGAAGTGAAAAAACAGGTTGCTGTGGTGCCATCACCGGAATGGGGCCGCTTCCCTCATGCCTTCAGCCATATTTTTGCTGGCGGTTATGCGGCCGGTTATTACAGCTATTTATGGGCTGAAGTGCTCTCGGCGGATGCGTTCTCACGCTTTGAGGAAGAAGGGATTTTTAATGCCGCTACCGGTCAGTCCTTCCTCGACAACATTCTGTCTCAAGGGGGCTCAGAGGAGCCAATGACACTGTTCAAACGCTTCCGTGGCCGTGAACCGCAGTTAGATGCCATGTTGCGTCATTACGGTATTAAGGGCTAATACGTGTCACACGTCAGTATTTGTTTATTATCTGAAGCAGGCGCCGATCCCGGCGCCTTATCTATTCTGGCTGATCGCTGGGGGCTAGTCTCTGACGATCAGGCGGTGATGGCGTTGGTGCTGACCGCTGAACGGCTTGAACTGCGTAAGCGGGATGAGCCGAAACTTGGCGGCATCTATGTGGATTTCGTCTCTGGCACGCAGGCGCATCGGCGTAAATTTGGTGGTGGCCGTGGCGAAGCCGTCGCGAAAGCCGTGGGCATCAAAAAAGGCTATCTCCCACGGGTGGTGGATGCCACCGCAGGCCTTGGGCGCGATGCCTTTGTTCTGGCGGCGTTAGGCTGCCAGGTGCAGATGCTGGAACGTAACCCGGTGGTCGCTGCGTTACTGGATGATGGTTTGCGCCGGGGTTATCTGGATGCTGAAATCGGTCCGTGGCTACGTGAACGTCTGACGTTGCTACATGCCTCCAGTCTGACCGCGTTGGTGGCGATTGAACCGCGCCCAGAGGTGGTTTATCTCGATCCGATGTACCCGCACCGGCAAAAAAGTGCGTTGGTTAAAAAAGAGATGCGGGTATTTCAATCATTGGTGGGGGCCGATAATGATGCTGATGGTTTGTTAGCCCCCGCCCGTGCGTTGGCCACCAAGCGAGTGGTGGTGAAACGCCCGGATTATGCTGAGCCATTGGCTGGCGTGGCCGCTCAGGCGGCGGTTGTGACCAAGAGCCACCGTTTTGACATATACCCTTCATCGGTGACGCCGCCGCGTTAGCGGCATTTTCTCACCCGAATCGCTGAAATTTTAATGAGTGATTCGGGTAAGTAGATATAAATATTTATGCCGTCAGTGACGTACTTAAAATAAAGTCATTGGCGGTGAAATGGTGCCTGCCGGTAAATTTAATCATCATATCGCACTCGCTGACTTGAGCGTCAAAATCGATCATAAGATAAGTTATGTCCGCCACTTCATTATATTGCTGCCCCATCTCTGTTTGACCGTTAAAACTTAATCTATCGACAAAAATAACACGGTCGGTTGAGGGCATTAATTGCGACAAATCTATCTTGTCACGGCCTGATTTAAAATCATGAATAGTATCGGGCGAGGTGGTCATTGAATCTCTGGCACTGGCATAGCGGAAAGTATTATTGCCCCCGTTCCCCCAAAGTTGATCAGATCCGCCGTTACCGGTCAAAATATTATTGGTGTGATTGCCGATAATATCATCATGGCCACTGCCGCCGATGGCATTTTCAATCGTAACATCCGCTGCAATAGACACATTTCCTTTTAGTCCACCAACATCAGAAAAACAGAGTTCGTTAAGATTAATCATTTGATTTTGCTTATAGCCAGAGAAGTCAAAAGTATCATTGCCACCAGCATCCCAAACACAGAAAATCAACGCATCACTGGCGCGGGTGGCGGTGAAATGATCTCTATAACTCGTCGAGTTGAAGCCATAAACGGTATCACCGGTGCGGGTGTGTAGATTAGCCCCATACAGATACTGGATTGCGGCGATATCGTACATTTGTGGCGTGGATAAGTAATGTTGGCCATAGTTCGCGCCTGAATCCTGTTCGGATAAATAGCTCATCACACTCATTTGTTGCGTGTAGCCATGGGGGGCATGAGAATGACCCAACCCCAGAGCATGGCCAATCTCATGTGTTAATACCCCGCCACCATAATTTAATCTGCTGGGATGTTGGTTATCGCTGAAGCTGTAATTAATCCATATTGGGCTGAAACTCCCTGGATTAGGATGATAGGCATAACCTGCCACATTGCCTGGGCGCTGAAAATTTAAAAATAGAATATTGGCGGAAGAGTCTGCTGATGCTTCGGTGAAGGAGATGTTGGCTACATCAGCCCAAGATTGCATCGCGATTTTTGCCTGATGGATTTGGGCTGGATTAAATAATGAGATGTAAGCATTTTGTTGGAACGTTCGATCATAATCCCATAATGTATATGCTTGACTAAATGAATATGTCAGGTTTGTATTTTTATTATGAATGGTATTTTCTTTCCATGACTGATGGCTAGATATTTGTGGTGCTATAACACCTTTAACTTCACTCTTATAATGAATACCTCTGCGCATGACATGTTCATTTTTAATTATAGTGTTGCTGTGTTCCCTGGAGTAACTCATAAACATCATCGTCTCTTTTTGAGTGTTAATAAAATATTTTGAACTCTATTAATGTGCGAGGGAGATATTAATGATGATAGAGGTGTTTTAAATAAGCGTAATCTTAAAGTTAGAAACTAATGGCTTGGCACATTATAAGTGTACTTAATGTTTTTTATTTGAAGATGTTTACTATGAATAAATAAAAGAGGGAGGAAGTACCCCATATTTTTCTCGACGTTCATCTTAAAAAATATGGGGACAACGTTTTATTTACAACACGCCTTGGGCCAGCATCGCATCGGCCACTTTGACAAAACCGGCGATATTCGCGCCGTGCACATAGTGGGTTTGCTTGCCTTCACCGCCGTATTCAACACAGGACTGGTGAATATCCAACATGATGTGATGTAAACGGACATCAACTTTCTCTGATTTCCAGCTCATACGGGCTGCATTCTGAGCCATTTCCAGGCCGGATGTGGCAACACCGCCCGCATTGGCCGCTTTACCCGGAGCAAACAAGACGCCTGCTTCAAGGAAGGCATCTGTCGCCTGGATGGTGGTTGGCATGTTCGCGCCTTCAGCAACCGCTTTCACACCATTGGCAATCAACTGAAGTGCTGCTGGTAGGTCTAATTCATTTTGTGTCGCACAAGGTAGGGCGATATCAACAGGGACGCTCCACGGTTGTTGGCCCGCTAAATAGACCAGATTACGTTCGCGGGCATAATCTTCGATCGTGCCATAACGTTTATTCTTAATTTCAGCCAGGTGAGCCAGTTTTTCAGGTGTGAAGCCAACTTCATCAACCACGGTACCGCCTGAATCAGAGGCCGTAACCACTTTAGCTCCCAGTTCCATCGCTTTTTCAATGGTATATTGCGCCACGTTCCCGGCACCTGAAACAGATACTCTTCTACCTTCAAAGCCTAAACCATGGCGTTTTAGCATCGCATCGGTGAAATAAACCAAACCGTAACCGGTTGCTTCTGGACGAATCAAACTGCCACCGAACGACAGCCCTTTACCCGTAAAGACGCAAGCGGTGTTATTGGATAACTTTTTCATCATGCCAGCCATGAAAGCAACTTCACGGCCACCCACGCCAATATCGCCCGCAGGCACATCAGTATCCGGGCCAAGATGGCGATAAAGTTCAGTCATCAATGCCTGACAAAAACGCATAACTTCAGCCTGACTTTTCCCTTTCGGATTAAAATCAGAACCCCCTTTACCACCGCCCATTGGCAGGGTGGTCAGGGCATTTTTGAAGGTTTGTTCAAAACCGAGGAACTTAAGAATTGATAAGTTTACTGAGGGATGGAAACGCATTCCCCCCTTATAAGGGCCAATCGCTGAGCTGAACTGCACGCGCCATGCCCGGTTAACCTGAACATGGCCTTTATCATCAGTCCAGGCAACGCGGAACTGGATAACACGTTCAGGTTCGACTAAGCGCTCTAGCAGGCTTTGTTCACGATAATGTGGGTTCTGTTCCAGAAAGGGCCAAAGCGACGTAAATACTTCACGTACGGCCTGGAGATATTCTGGTTGGTTGGCATCACGCCGTTGTAACGATTCTAGAAATGACTCCAAAGAAACTAAACCATTCATCAATAATTCCTTGTACCCTTAAAGACTCTCCCGACCATTTATATGAACTATTATTATCAAAATAGTGAGGAGACGATGTTGTGTGTTCTCGACTATATCACTGGTTTATATTGATGCGGCAAGGGATTTTGACAAAAAATCATCTGGATTCAGATTGAGGGTGACGAGCAAGATATCTATAACCTCACGCTCGCCAAAGAGGCGAGCGTTTAGCATTACCCAAAAAAGGGAAGATTTAGTCGTCTTCACCATTTTCGTCATCGCGCAATGGCACGATAAGCATATCGACATGCACGGTATTGATCAGTTGGCGCGCTGAAGACATCAATTTGCTCCAGAAATCCTGATGATGGCCACACAGTACCAAGTCAATATCATATTTCTTAATGGCATCAACCAGAACCTGGCCTAGATCACCGCTGCCGCTTAACGTTTGCTCAACGGGGTAGCCTGCACTTTGTGATAGCTCGGTCAATGCATTGTGTGTTTCTTCAGAAATACGCTTTTGCATATCGCCGAGATTAACGTCGATCAGACCGGTATAGAGATCTGAGTAGTTAACATCAACATGGATCAGGGAAACTTTGGCATTGTACGGTTTGGCCATGGAAACCGCCTTTTCCACCAACACCTTGCTTTCTGGAGATAGGTCAACCGCAATCAGAATGTGTTTGTAAGCCATAAGTAAACTCCTACCATAATGTTAATTAATGGGTAAGCAAACACTCAACCTACCGAACGGGCACTAGCCTGACATTTACATCGTATCATTATGACCTCTAACTTGAGTATTTCACGGATCACAACCCACGGTTTTGACAATGATCACTAATGCTACTGTGTGTCGTTTTACACCAATAAGTTACCAAACTCTACCGCTTATTATTTTTGCATCTCATCGGGCCGATTGAATTTAAAGCAGATCATGGTGCTAAGTATAACGCTGATGAATCTTCTTGGTTGAGGGAATTTCATATTTGTGATGCATATGCGAATTACGAAAAACCAGAGTCGAGTGGAGAAAGATTTATTAAGGAAGGCTAATGTTTAAGCCCTGTGAGCAGTGTCAGAAATGCGGTGATGACGATCAATGCCAATGGGACGTTAACATTAATCGATATTGAACAAACAGCAAGATAGGCTTAAATGCGAGATTATCAGGCTATTTTCCATTTCATTTCCTACACTAATAAAGGGAGTCCTATACGTTCGGATAGGGTATTGACCGAATGACGTAGAGATCCATTACAGGAAAGCGAACGATAGGAGCGGTTTCTCGAGCTCTGGGGGGATTTTTATCAGCGAGAGTAAGCGATTGTGCAAAGGTTCGGGAAGTTAACCGGATGTGCAAGATATCGCTGGGAGGATAATAATGATCAGTACTGTCGCGCTTTTTTGGGCTCTGTGTGTGGTATGTGTGGTGAATATGGCGCGTTACTATTCATCTCTGCGTGCTCTGTTAGTGGTATTACGTGGCTGTGATCCGTTGCTGTATCAGTATGTTGATGGTGGAGGATTCTTTACCTCTCACGGCCAGCCGAGTAAACAGATCAGGTTAGTCGGGTATATTTTTGCTCAACGCTATCTTGATCATCATGATCCCGAATTTATCCGCCGCTGTGAGAGATTACGCGGGCAATTTATACTGACCAGTGCGTTATGTGGTTTAGTGGTTGTCAGTCTGGTGGCCCTAATGTTGTGGTACTAGCATGAATTATTGGCAAAAAGAATTAAAAAAGGCGGCCTGATTTAGGCCACCTTTTTATTGCTCATTACTGACGTAGTGCGAAGGCTCACGGCGATAACAATACGTTGAATTAGCTTAACGTTAAATTAACTTAAATGAACTTTAAGGCTATCCAATACAGTGCACCGGAAAGGAAGATAGAGATTGGCAGGGTTAAGACCCAGGCCAACATAATGTTCTTCACCGTTTTACTCTGCACACCACCGCCATCGACCAACATGGTCCCGGCAACAGCAGAAGAGAGCACTTGAGTGGTCGATACTGGCATACCGGTGTAGCTGGCAATGCCGATAGAGACCGCCGCAGTCATCTGGGCTGAAACCCCTTGGGCATAGGTCATGCCTTTTTTGCCTATCTTCTCACCGATAGTGACAGCAACACGTCTCCAACCGATCATCGTCCCCAGAGACAGAGCCAGAGCAACCGCCACGATAATCCAGGTTGGTGCATATTCCACTGTGTCCAACAAATCGGTACGCAGATTGTTGAGGAAACGGCGGTTTTCAGCACTGGTTTCTGGCAGTTTGGCAACGGCTCCTGCTGTTTCTGCGACACACATCAGCAAGCGACGCATTTGGCTGCGTTGATCAACGGTTAGGTCATCATAGCTTTTCAGATCGGTCAGCAGCGCTTGTGCATGGTTAATTGCGACCATGGCGCGTGAAGTATCACAGTGGAATTGCGCAGGTGTACCCGGCAATGCTTCTGGTTCCGGCACCAGTGGTTTCAGCGCGATGGCATGGGGCAATGCCTCAGCATGTTGCTGATAATAGAGTTGCACATGAGTGACTGCATCGCGGGTGCGGGCAATATCATAACCGGTCGCATTCATATTCACGACAAAGCCAGCCGGAGCCACACCGATTAATACCAGCATGATCAAGCCAATCCCTTTCTGACCATCGTTAGCGCCGTGAGAGAAACTCACACCGATAGCGGAGAGGATCAGCGCCGTACGGGTCCAGAATGGCGGTTTACGTTTACCGTCTTTCTTTTCACGTTCAGCAGGCGTCAGGTGAATACGTTGCTGCTTTTTGGTACCACTCCAGTAACGACGTAGCAGGAACACCATCAAACCGGCGATAACCAGACCCACAATCGGGGATAAGATCAACGACAGGAAGATTTGTATCATCTTAGGAACGTTCAGCGCATCAACAACGGATGTACTGGTCATTAATGCATTGGTTAGACCAATACCGATGATAGCACCAATTAGCGTATGAGAACTGGAGGCTGGAATACCAAAATACCAGGTACCCAAATTCCAGATAATCGCGGCCAGTAACATGGAGAAGACCATTGCCAACCCATGCGTGGAACTGACGTTTAACAGCAGATCAGTAGGCAGTAAGTGAACAATGGCGTAGGCCACGCTCAAACCACCCAGCATCACGCCGAGGAAGTTAAACACCCCTGCCATTACAACTGCGATCTGTGAACGCATGGCACGGGTATAGATTACGGTCGCAACCGCATTGGCTGTATCATGAAAACCATTGATGGCTTCGTAAAACAGCACGAACAACAAAGCAAGAACTAACATAAGGCCGGTATGGAAATCCAGGCCAGCGAAAAGATGTAGCATAAGCGTTACGCCAGTTTGTGGACATGAACGCGGCGCATTATCAGTGACAATGGGGGGTTGGTAAAAGGAAAATATGACCTTTTTTTGACATGACATCATATGACTGGGTCTTTTTGTACCACATATGTATGTTATATCAGCGAGTTACTTGGTTTTACCTAATATAACATTTTCTTACTATGGCGCTCTGCCAGCAGGGGACTTACAATCTCCCACCGCTAATTTGTCGTCTGAATATAATGAATAATACGATAAGCAGCCAAAAGTGGGCAATTTTGCAGCAATAATGATTTTATTCAATGAGGCCAGTGTGGAACAGTTTGATGTGGTAGTCATAGGTGCGGGTGCGGCAGGGCTGTTTTGTGCGGCTCAAGCGGGGCAAGCAGGATGCCGAGTACTGTTAGTGGACAACGGTAAGAAAGCAGGGCGCAAGATATTGATGTCCGGTGGTGGCCGTTGCAACTTTACGAATATCTATACGGAACCGGCAGCTTACCTCTCACAAAACCCTCACTTCTGTAAATCTGCATTGGCGCGTTATACTCAGTGGGATTTTATCGACCTGATAAATCGCTACAACATCGCCTGGCATGAAAAAACGCTGGGGCAGCTTTTTTGTGATGATTCCGCTCAGCAGGTCGTCGATCTGTTACTGAAAGAGTGCGAGCTGGGGAATGTCACTGTTCGGCTGCGCAGTAATGTGTTGTCGGTTGAAAAAAGCGACACGGGCTTTGTGCTACACATTAATGATTTAAAAGTGAGCGCTAACTCACTTGTTGTGGCTTCTGGTGGCTTATCGATGCCAGGGCTGGGAGCATCTCCGTTTGGTTATAAGCTGGCAGAGCAGTTTGGTTTGAAGGTGTTACCGACCCGTGCGGCATTGGTTCCTTTCACGTTGCATAAACCCTTGCTGGATCACGTACAAACGCTGTCTGGTGTCTCGGTTCCGGCGGTGGTGGCGGCGGAGAATGGTGTTAGCTTCCGTGAAAGTATTTTATTTACCCACCGTGGGCTTTCTGGCCCGGCTATCCTACAACTCTCAAGCTATTGGCAGGCTGGTGAGTATGTGAGCATTAACTTACTTCCTGATATCGATCTGGCTGCATTTTTGAACACCGAGCGGCAAGCCCACCCAAACCAGACGCTAAAAAACACGTTGGCTCAATTACTGCCCAAGCGATTGGTCGAGTGCCTGCAAACATTGGAGCAACTGCCTGATGTTACCCTGAAGCAGCTTAATGTTCCCCAGCAGGTGGCATTAATTGCGAATCTTCAGCAGTGGCGGGTGCAACCCAACGGGACGGAAGGCTACCGTACCGCAGAAGTCACGTTGGGGGGGGTTGATACCCAAGAGCTCTCTTCCAAGACCATGGAATCCCATAAAGTGCCGGGGTTGTACTTTATTGGCGAAGTCGTTGATGTCACTGGTTGGTTAGGCGGTTATAACTTCCAATGGGCCTGGAGCTCGGCTTGGGCTTGCGCGCAAGGGCTGGCGGCGAAGAACTAAAAACCCCCGACTACATGTCGGTAAATTGACCTCAATAAGGTAAGTGTCATTATGGCGAATCTGTACATCTTCCATCAACATACCCTTACTCTTAATGTTTGAATCTGTTGTTAAAATATCGTTTTCTTTACCTGAGTCAATAATATTGTATTTGGTTAAAAAAACGCTTTACAAGTGAGAGTGATAATGATTATCATTGCCGTGCTTTCAGATGAGCGCATCAAAAGTTTAGGTGTTCACATTATGAAAGCACGACATTGCTCACATTGCTTCCAGTGTTTACTTAGCCAGCCGGGTGCTGGCTTTTTTTTTGCCTGTTTCTCACCACTTGCTCTGCTAGTTTGCCTCCGCCGCGGTTTCTGCCGTAATAATTTCCTCACCGAATGATGCCCTTATAGCCTCTAACTCACCTCGTGATTTTTCCCGTTATGAGTTAGTCGAATTTTTTGAACAGAGGGGTGAGTTTTTTACGCTTTCATATTCTCGTACTGCCTCTAGACTAAAGAAAACATTGAGGAGAACTGAATATGATTTTTTTACGTAAAGCAGAAGATCGCGGCCATGCTAATCACGGTTGGCTGGATAGCTGGCATACCTTCTCATTCGCAGACTATCACGACCCTAATTTTATGGGCTTTTCAGCTTTGCGGGTCATTAATGAAGATGTTATCGATGCTGGTCAGGGTTTTGGTACTCACCCGCATAAAGATATGGAAATCCTGACGTATGTATTGTCTGGCACGGTTGAACATCAGGACAGTATGGGTAACAAAGAACAGATCCATGCGGGTGAGTTCCAGATTATGAGCGCCGGCACTGGCATTCGCCATTCAGAATACAATGGCCGTGACGATCAACCGCTGCATCTGTACCAAATTTGGATTATTCCAAACAAGATAGGTTTGGAACCCCGTTACGAGCAACGGATGTTTGATCTCCCCCAAGGGCGGCAGCTGGTTTTATCACCAGATGCCCGTGATGGTTCATTGAAGGTATTCCAGGATATGACTCTCTGGCGCTGGGCATTGGATCGTACAGAGCAGTCAACGTATCAGATTCAGGCTGAACGCCGTGTTTGGATCCAAGTGGTGCGCGGCAAGGTTTCCATCAACGGCCATCATGGTGGTGCCAGTGATGCATTCGCCATCTGGGATGAAACAGCACTTTCTATTCATGCTGATGAAGACAGCGAGATCCTGTTGTTTGATTTACCCCCGGTTTAAGTTGATTTACCCCCGGTTTACGTTAACTAAAAAGGGTATGCACATCGCGCTACCCCCTTTTCTTTGCTAGAATTGCCTCCCGTTCATCCAGCCTCAGTTCATTGATAATGAAGAAAAAAAGGCCAGTGCTACAAGATGTCGCCGATATGGTGGGAGTCACTAAAATGACTGTCAGCCGTTATTTGCGGAATCCAGAACAGGTTTCTGCTGTTTTACAGGAAAAAATCGCGCTGGCGTTGGACGAATTGGGCTATATCCCCAACCGCGCTCCCGATATTCTCTCCAATGCCACCAGCCATGCCATTGGTGTGCTACTGCCGTCGTTAACTAATCAGGTTTTTGCTGAGGTTCTGCGGGGGATAGAGAGTGTGACGGATGCGCACGGTTACCAGACGATGCTGGCTCACTACGGCTATCAGAAAGAGCGCGAAGAGCAGCGGCTGACGTCGCTTCTTTCCTACAATATTGATGGCCTCATCCTCTCTGAGCGCCACCATACCGCGCGGACCCTGAAAATGATTGAGGTCGCGGGTATCCCTGTTATTGAGCTAATGGATTGTACTTCGCCTTGCCTTGATCTGGCTGTGGGGTTTAATAACTTTGAGGCCGCCCGGCAGATGACACAGCAAATTATCGCTAAAGGCCATCGCTATGTGGTGTATTTTGGCGCTCGCCAGGATGAGCGTACGGTGATCAAGCAGCAGGGCTATGAGCAAGCGATGCGCGAATCCGGTCTGGTACCGATGAGCGTAATGACCAGCCGTTCATCGTCATATTCCGCTGGCGCTGAACTGTTACGTGAAGCGCAAGTAAGTTATCCACAAATCGACAGTATTTTCTGTACCAATGATGATTTAGCCATTGGTGCCGTATTTGAATGTCAGCGTCAGGGGCTATCCATCCCCCATGACATGGCCATTGCCGGTTTCCATGGTCATGATATCGGCCAGTCGATGGTGCCCAAACTGGCCAGCGTACTGACACCGAGGGAAAGAATGGGGCAAATCGGTGCCGAGCGTTTATTGGCCAGGTTGCGCGGAGAAGTGGTAACACCCCAAATGGTGGATGTCGGCTTTACCATTCTCCCCGGTGGCAGCATATAAAGAATATAACAATCACTTATATAACGACTATTTATAGCGCCGTTGGCTAAATAACCAGGGACAGCAACAAACAGCCGATCAACCCGCAGACTGAAATAATGGTTTCCAGTACTGACCACGATTTAATGGTTTCCATAATGGTTAGGTTGAAATACTCCTTGAATAGCCAGAAGCCAGGGTCATTCACGTGAGAGAAGATCACGCTACCGGAACCAACGGCAATGACCATCAACTCAGGGCTGGCACCGGTGGTCGCGATTAACGGTGCGACAATGCCCCCAGCGGTGATCGCTGCCACCGTCGCAGAACCCAGCGCGATACGCAGTAAGGCGGCGATGGACCATGCCATCAGAATAGGTGATGCCCCGCTATTGCCCATCATGCCAGCAATATATTGCTCTATGCCGCTATCGACTAAAACCTGCTTGAAAGCACCGCCCCCTCCGATAACTAACAGCATCATTGCGATGATCTTGATGGAATCAGACAGAGTCTCCATGACCGATTCCACTGAGCGGCCCCGGTTTAGACCAAAGGTGAAAATTGCAATTAACACGGCAATCAGCGTAGCAATTACTGGATCACCAAAGAACTCGGCATAGGGGAGCAGCGAGTGGCCTTTAGGCAAAATCATCTCTGCTACGGCCCGCAATGCCATCAAAATAACCGGTACCAGCGCCGTACTGACACTGACCCCAAAGCTTGGCATCTCTTTATCGGTGAAGATTTTTGGGTTATACAGCCCTTCAGGAACAGGCTTATCAATTCCTTTCAGAAAGCGAGCGTACACCGGGCCTGCCAAAATCACGGTTGGGATTGCCAGCAACGTGCCGTACAGCAGCGTTTTGCCCATATCGGCGCTGAAAATGGTGGCAATGGCGGTCGGGCCTGGGTGAGGTGGCAGAAAACCATGAGTGACAGAGAGCGCCGCAGCCATGGGAACGCCCACATATAGCAAAGGGATGCGGGCAGAGGCCGCAATGCTGAATACCAGTGGCAA
Organism: Yersinia similis; assembly: GCF_001053095.1. Classification (GTDB taxonomy): domain Bacteria; phylum Pseudomonadota; class Gammaproteobacteria; order Enterobacterales; family Enterobacteriaceae; genus Yersinia; species Yersinia similis. The sequence goes on from NZ_CGBP01000041.1 coordinate 20,790, forward strand.
TAACAGCACAAAACCCACTTCATAAAACAGGGCAAAACCCACAGTAAAGCCGGTCAGTACCACAGCCCATTGAATATGTTTTTTACCAAACTTCTCAATCAAGGTGGTCGCGATACGTTGAGCGCCGCCACAATCGGCCAGCAATTTACCAAGCATGGCCCCGAAGCCCATAATCAAGGCCAGGCTACCTAATGTTCCGCCGACACCCGCTTTGATCGAGCCGACAACTTTATCGATTGGCATCCCTTGCATGATACCTACCGCTAACGCGACCAGTATCAGCGAGATAAATCCGTTAAGTTTGTAACGGATCATCAGTAATAGCAGCATGGCAACGCCAACCGCGACGATGATTAATGGCATAATATTTCTCCGGCCTTTCCTGGCTCGCGTGATTGAGTACGAAGGCAGTGTTTTTTATCTGTCGTGATAGCGGTTTTATCTATTGTGACAATGGCGCTATCTGTTGTGATAAAAGTCACATCTCCATTTGTTACCGGTATCATGATACCGGTAACATGGTAAAATACGGAACTATAGGCACCAGTAGAATTTCCATTCTGAGATAGAGATCAACATATGGCGGGACAGAGCATTATCGTGATGGGCGTATCGGGTAGTGGTAAAACCACAGTCGGGGAGGCTGTCGCGCGCCAAATTCATGCCAAATTTATTGATGGTGATGATTTACACCCCCGCGCCAATATTCAGAAAATGGGGAGTGGGCAACCGCTTAATGACGCGGACCGTATGCCATGGTTAGAGCGCCTAAGCGATGCGGCTTACAGCCTGAGCCATAAAAATGAAACGGGCATTATTGTTTGTTCTGCGCTGAAACGTTGTTACCGCGATCGCTTGCGCGAGGGCAATCAGGGCATGGTATTTTTATATCTGAAGGGCAATTTTGACGTCATCATGGCGCGGCTGCAAGCACGTTCCGGCCATTTTATGCCAAGCGATTTATTAAAAAGCCAATTTGACGCCTTGGAAGAACCCGGCCCGGATGAGCCTGATGTGATTTGTGTGGATATTGATACTGATATTGATGAGGTTGTCCGGCGATGCGTGGGGGCGTTGGCTTAGTGAGTTGATGTTGGTGATCTGGGTCTGGCTCGCAGCCGGTGCAGATGTTGCGCAGTACCGCTAGCCCAGCACTGGATACCTGGTCAGTCCCTAAAGCGCCTTTCCAGGCTGAAGGTGGTGGCATACAATGGTTCAGTACCAATAAAGACGTATGGAGTCCGAAAAAATGACCAACGACACCGCTTTAGATTACGTGGACAGGGCACTGCGTCTGGCTCAGAAACGCCACCATCATATTAAATATAACGTCATTGGTGGTGAGACGCTTGAACCCATGTATAACTCCATCGTTCAGCAGCTGATTTATCTGCATAACGTCATTACCGGCGAAGAAAAAGATAAAACAAAGCTTTGGAAACTAACATTCGGCATGTATGCAACAAAAGAATTCGAAGCAACAGATCCTATTTTTGAGGATCGGCTAGGTGATGCTTTTTATATTGCTTCACAAATCAGAAAGGGGCTAAAAGTAAAGTTACCTAACCAAGTAGATCCCAATTTTCAAGACAAGCAAAAAAGACTCAAAGCAGCTTACCCTGATGATTTTGACGTCTAATTATTAAAAGCCTCAGAAGAGACTTGAGGTTATTGACAAAGTGCCCGTAGCGGAGTGAACAGGCAGATCGCGTCATCGGGGTTTGTCATCAGTCAAAGACCCATTTTGAATTGGTTTTTTTGACGCTGAGCGTAATGAGGAATATCAACCGAGGCCTGATCCGGCCTGCTCTTGAATGGTGCGTTCAAATCGCCAGATACGCTCTCACACCATCCAAAAACATCTGCGTCGATAGCATCACCAAAATTAACCCCATCAACCGTTCCAGCGCACTGACACCTTTACTCCCCAACAAACGCAGGAACAGATTCGACATCAGTAAAATAGCGGCCGATAAACCCCAGGCAATCATCAATGCCAGCACCAAATGGCTGAGCTGATTAGGATATTGATGAGACAGCAACATCAGGGTGGCCAAAATAGAGGGGCCTGCCACCAGAGGGATCGCCAGTGGCACCAAAAACGGCTCTTCCCCAGCAGATAGCCCAGTAACGTTGCTCTCGGAGGAAGGGAAAATCATCCTAATAGCGATTAAGAACAAAATGATACCGCCGGATATTGATACGGTTTCGGTGCGCAGATTCAGAAATACCAGGATCTTCTCGCCTGCGAACAGAAAAATCAGCATCAAAATTAAGGCAATCAGTAATTCACGGATCAAAACCACCCGTCGCCGTTTAGGCTCCAAATGCTTGAGTACCGACATAAAAATCGGCAAATTTCCCAATGGATCCATAATTAAAAATAGCAACACAGTTGCCGCAATCATCTCAGTCATCATTACCTCAAAGGGATAAAGGCTACTGGCGTTTTCGGCCAGATAAAGTCACATATTAGAAAAATTTCTTTGAATCATTCTGGTATCGAATAAATTCACTTGCCACTTTGCCCATATTTTGTAAGGTGGTATCAAGTCTATCTTAGTCAGCCTGCCGTGCTAGATATACCCTTCGTACTTGACGTTGTAGTGGTGTTAGCCACGTTCACATACCCAGCTCACTGAGCTGAGTCAGCTTATTGGGATTTGTGCGTTTGCAACCTTGCCGCAACCCACTTGCATTGGGTAACCGCGCGCAGTTATACAAGACAGGTATCCATAAATCGGTGTCACCTTCCAAGGCAGGGCAGTAAAAATGAAAAACGTTGGTTTTATCGGCTGGCGCGGTATGGTCGGCTCAGTGCTCATGCAACGCATGATTGAAGAACGCGACTTTGACGGTATCCGCCCGGTCTTTTTCTCTACCTCTCAACATGGCCAGGCTGCACCGGCTTTCGCGGGCCACCAAGGTACGTTGCAAGATGCTTATGATATTGATGCATTGAGTGCATTGGATATCATCATCACCTGCCAAGGGGGCGATTATACCAACGAAATTTATCCGAAGCTGCGTGAAATTGGTTGGCAAGGCTATTGGATTGACGCCGCTTCTTCGCTGCGTATGCAAGATGACACCATTATTATTCTGGACCCAGTTAACCACGATGTGATTAAGCAGGGGCTGGATAAGGGGATCAAAACCTTTGCCGGCGGTAACTGTACCGTCAGCCTGATGCTAATGTCACTAGGCGGTTTGTTTGCCAATAATCTGGTGGAGTGGGCATCGGTTGCCACTTATCAGGCCGCATCTGGCGGCGGTGCTCGCCATATGCGCGAATTACTGACCCAAATGGGGATGTTGCATGCTGGTGTGGCAAAAGAGTTGCAAGACCCGGCATCTGCCATTTTGGATATTGAACGCAAAGTGACGTTAGCAACTCGCAGTGGCATGTTACCAACCGATAATTTTGGTGTACCGCTAGCCGGTAGCCTCATCCCTTGGATCGACAAAGCGTTGGATAATGGTCAGAGCCGTGAAGAGTGGAAAGGCCAGGCTGAAACCAATAAAATTCTGAGTACCAGTACTCTTATTCCTGTTGATGGCCTATGTGTGCGTGTTGGTGCGCTGCGTTGCCATAGCCAAGCCTTTACTCTGAAACTGAAAAAAGACGTTCCATTAGCCGAAATCGAGCAAATGCTGGCGACGCACAATGACTGGGTGCGGGTTATTCCGAATGATCGTGAGTTGAGTATGCGTGAACTAACACCGGCTGCGGTCACTGGCACATTGAACACCCCAGTTGGCCGCCTGCGCAAGCTGAATATGGGGCCAGAATATTTGTCGGCCTTTACCGTTGGTGATCAACTGTTATGGGGAGCCGCTGAGCCGCTGCGCCGTATGCTGCGAGTTCTGCTGTAGACTATTTTTTAGCGCCGCATAGCGTGTCATATCGTCGTGGAAAACCCGGAAGCCCGCCAGTGAGCGGGCTTTGTTTGTCGTATGCTGTCGCATATACTTCTACCTAATAACTTTTTAATCAGTTGTTCTACCTTCATAGTGCTGTAATTGTGAGTGGTAACGTATTTAACAAATTGATTTATAATGTAAATCTGTTTTTATTTTCAGAGTAACTCCGCGTTTTATACCCCCCACTGCCCGGCATAACAACAGAAATACGACGCTGCTTACATCGGCCAACGCTCACCCTCGATGTAGTCAACGGTGTGTTTTACAATGTACAGACGGGATAGAAGGCTCTTGGTCGCATTTTAAAACAGGCATAAAGCATCATAAAATCTGCTGTTTCAGGGGGAAAGGAAGGAGTATTGCTTCAAATCAGATACCCAGTAGGGAGAGTCATAGGGTATGGGTATAAAAGAGGGAGTACACAACGACTGGAATTTAAGAACGTTTTCTTAATAGTTACCCCCTGCACGGAACTTACCGAAGAAAGTATTTCCGATGCGCTAAGATCCAACACTGAATGGATTAAAGTCTGGGCGGCAAGTTCAACACGGCAAACCATACTATATTCTTACCGCTTACCCCACGTTTTAGAGACGGTACAATGAAAATAATGGGTAATTTTTCGGCACTAGAGCACCTGATACAAATTTATTTTGGACAGGATTATTATGAAATTACAGGGGCTACAACAATCGCGGGTGTTATGGCTTTTTATCTTCAAGACAACCCGCCTTCGCAGATTGAGACGCTGATTTCAGACATAGCTGAATTTACAGCCGCGTATCCCAATACACTTGATGATGAGCTTAACACGCGCTGGGGTGATGATTTTTCGCCAGAACTGTGGGGAACGACACCTCAAGGTTTTTTGCATGATGTGCAGAATCTTGCCTTACAGCATCAAGGCTGACGCTGAATGAAAGCCATCCATCTTGGAACTCTGGTTCGTGTTTTTTTCGGGCAAGATTATGATTTATTTGGCGAAGGTGTAGATGAGATACTTGCCTCTTACAGGAATACAGAAAACCAACAAACAATCCAAAAAACGATTGATGAAGCTAATATGCTGTTAACAGCGTATCCGGAAGAAAAAGAATTAGAACTTGAATTTGCCGACCTTGCGGAGGGGGAGTTTTCTCCCGCTTCATGGGGGTATAACGCCCAATCTTTTCTTGAAAAAATTGTCGTTACTCTGAGTAAATAGCACCTGTAATATTAAGCTATTCATAATGAACCTATAGCCTTGACAGAATGTCACTGAGACTATCTCTATGGGGAGAAAAGCGGTACTGCTTTACCACCTGTCTTTCCTGTTTCCGATACTAATGTCCATTTTCGCAGTAAAAGGACATTTAAGATGAATGCACGAAAGACGGCACTGGGCAGATAACCCTGAATTGATCCTGCATGTGCTACGTCTGAGATTTGATAAAGCCCTGTCGTATTTGGTCATTTCTGCGCAGACAGGTGTCAGCAAGGCCGCAATTTTTTCTCTGGAAAAGTGATAATCCAAATTACACCAGTGGTGGAAGTCGAGAATAAAATAGCCAATCAGGCGAGCACGCCGTTTTAGTGTGTACCCAAAGTAAAACAACACTGACGACATCCCGTATTTAAAGGGCTTGAAGGCATCAATACGTATTCTGCTGTAACCGGTTATCGCGAAACAACCAACAAATAATAACGGAAAACCCTGATCTTATGGTCAGGGTTTTTTTATATTTTAATCGAATATTTTTGTTTAGATATTGATACCTATTTTCTATGCCCTAACCGCTTCTCTGCTACGCCACCGAAAGAGGCTTTATCCGTATGATGCCATTTATTGACATCCTGCGGACTAAAAAGGAATTTGTATTCTATTCTATTAAGCATAAAGATAAGTTGTATCGATACTGTATTTTTATCACAAAATGGCTGTTTATATCGTATAAGGGCGTAGTGTTGGTTTAATTATCGATGAGATTATTTTCAATAAAGGATGTCATGATCACTGCAATCATTTTGAATTGAATACCGTATAACACGTGACTTTTTTAAGTGACGAATATTAAGTTTTATTAATGTGACTATACCCTAAGTAATTCGAGGTATTGAACGTAGCCAACGCACATGCAACTTGAAGTATGGCGGGTAGAGATGCACAGATCACAAGAAAGCATCCCTGCAGAAAAGAATATAAGAGTAGTCATTGTTGGGGAAACAAGATTCTGTTTAAGATGTCACATCATTGTCATTCTCACTTACCCATCAACCCTTTTCGGGCATTAATCCTAAAATATAAATTTAGGATGTTAAAAATATTTTTAGGTTTTTTTTTAGAATATAATGCACAGACAAAATTTAAGGTTAATCTCTATATGAGGTTATGGTCACTAAAGATGCTTCTGCGTTTGACATAATTGTGCATATGCACAATATTTATGGTACGAGATAAATATAAATTCTAGTTTATTGAGATGGTTCCACTTTTTATGTGGTGTGTCAGAAGATTTTTGTTCATTCATAACGGGTTATGTGTTTTACGCATTTTTTGCAGATAATCCTATTTTATTGTGCGAATGAAATCTCACTACTTAAATTTGTTTTTAACCTATCTTCCAGTAAGGGAGGACTAATGGGTTGGTTCCATGACGCAAGGCTAGAAAAAGTATTTTTAGTAATAAACGCTAAAAGAAGGTTGAAGTAACATTTAACAGGATTTTCGACTACAGGGATATTAAATTTCAAATGATACATCTCACAACTGTTTATGATTTTATATTTAACCAAAAATACGATAATGATAAACACAAACATGCCAAATTGATGTAATTTACATTTATTTCAATACGTTATGTTTTTTTTGATTTACGATTGTTAATAAATTGCCCTCAATAACCATTTGTTTTGTAATGTTATTGTTGGGCTGTTTTAATTTGGATTGTCTCTGAGCAATGTAAGTAGACATTTAAACTGTTCAGGATTTTTTATTAATAGCATTTCTATTTGTGAGTTAAGTATCCATGTCAAATTATTTTAGGGCTATCCTCATTTCTTGGAAATGGAAGTTGTCTCATCACACTTCTCGTACCCATAATGTGAAAGAAAAGGGACACCCCAGAAAAATAAAAGTTGTCGCATGGATTACACTTTTCTTTCAACTTGCATTCCCACTAAGCCTCTCTTTTACGCCCGCAATTGCTGCCGCAAACACGACTAATTCAGCCCCAACCTCAGTCATAACGCCAGTTAATGCGTCTATTTTACCTCCTGCTGCACGTGCTACTGAACCTTATACGCTGGGGCCGGGTGACTCTATTCAATCGATAGCAAAAAAATATAATATTACGGTTGATGAACTGAAAAAGTTGAATGCTTATCGCACCTTTTCCAAGCCTTTCTCGTCACTGACTACGGGGGATGAGATTGAAGTTCCCCGCAACGAGTCATCTTTCTTTAGCAATAATCCTAATGAAAATAATAAAAAAGATGTTGATGATTTGTTAGCCAGAAATGCCATGGGAGCAGGTAAGTTACTTTCTAATAACAATACCTCTGATGCCGCAAGTAATATGGCGCGCTCAGCAGTGACAAATGAAATTAACTCATCTTCTCAACAGTGGTTGAACCAGTTTGGTACCGCACGGGTACAGTTGAATGTAGATAACGATTTTAAGCTAGATAACAGCGCGCTGGACCTACTGGTACCACTCAGAGACAGTGAAAGTTCACTCTTGTTTACTCAACTTGGTGTCCGTAATAAAGACAGCCGCAACACAGTGAATATCGGTGCCGGAATACGTCAGTATCAAGGTGATTGGATGTATGGTGCTAATACCTTCTTTGACAATGATCTTACTGGAAAAAACCGGCGTGTGGGGGTAGGTGCTGAAGTTGCGACTGACTACCTTAGATTCTCCGCTAACACCTATTTTGGTTTGACCGGCTGGCATCAATCTCGTGATTTCAGTAGTTACGATGAGCGTCCGGCTGATGGTTTCGATATTCGTACCGAGGCTTATTTACCCGCCTATCCACAATTAGGCGGCAAATTAATGTACGAAAAATACCGTGGCGATGAAGTCGCCTTATTTGGTAAGGATGATCGCCAGAAGGACCCACATGCTGTGACGTTGGGGGTTAATTACACCCCGGTTCCTTTAGTCACTATTGGTGCAGAACACCGTGAGGGGAAAGGTAACAACAATAATACCAGCGTTAATGTGCAACTGAATTACCGCATGGGGCAACCGTGGAGTGATCAGATTGATCAGTCAGCGGTGGCAGCTAACCGGACACTAGCGGGCAGCCGTTATGATCTGGTTGAACGTAATAATAATATTGTTCTGGATTATAAAAAGCAGGAATTAATACATCTGGTTCTGCCTGACAGAATCAGTGGTTCGGGTGGCGGTGCCATTACATTGACCGCACAGGTACGTGCAAAATATGGCTTTAGCCGCATTGAATGGGATGCGACACCGTTAGAAAATGCGGGCGGCAGTACCTCTCCACTAACTCAGAGTTCATTGGCGGTTACATTACCTTTCTATCAGCATATTCTCAGAACAAGTAACACACATAGCATAAGTGCGGTTGCTTATGATGCCCAAGGGAACGCCTCAAATCGAGCTGTGACATCCATTGAAGTCACTCGTCCAGAGACCGTGGTAATCAGCCATCTGGCGACAACGATTGATAATGCGACGGCTAACGGTATTGCGACCAACACGGTACAAGCCACAGTAACCGATGGCGACGGCCAACCGGTTATCGGGCAGGTCATCAACTTTGCGGTTAATACTCAGGCAACATTAAGTACAACAGAGGCAAGGACGGGGGCTAATGGCACTGCCAGTACCACTCTGACACATACTGTCGCGGGTGTGAGTGCGGTTAGCGTCACGTTGGGTTCTAGTAGTCGAAGTGTGGATACGACGTTTGTGGCTGATGAAAGTACGGCGGAGATCACCGCCGCAAATCTGACAGTGACAACAAATGACTCAGTGGCTAATGGCAGTGACACTAACGTTGTTCGGGCGAAGGTTACCGATGCCTATACTAACCCTGTGGCTAACCAATCTGTGACATTCAGCGCCAGTAATGGCGCAACAGTCATCGATCAAACAGTGACAACCAATGCCGAGGGGATCGCCGACTCCACGCTGACCAATACCACCGCAGGGGTTTCTGTAGTTACTGCAACATTGGGAGGCCAATCTCAACAGGTTGATACGACATTTAAACCTGGGGCGATAGCCGTGATCAGTTTGGTGAAAGTGACTGACCGGGCGGTTGCCGATGGTATCGACCAGAATGAAATCCAAGTCGTGTTACAGGATGCGATGGGCAGTGCCGTGCCAAATGTGCCAGTGAGTATTCAGGTGGATAATGGCGCGATAGTTGTTGCTTCAACACCGAATACCGGTGCAGATGGCACGATTAATGCCACATTAACAAACCTTCGGGCAGGAGAGTCTGTTGTTAGCGTGACATCTCCTGCATTGGTGGGTATGACTATGGCAATGACGTTCTCTGCTGATCAGAGGACGGCGGTTGTTTCTACGTTGACCGCAATTGATAACAATGCCAAAGCTGATGGAATTGACACCAACGTGGTGCGTGCGTGGGTTGTTGATGCAAATGGTAATTCAGTACCGGGTGTTTCTGTAACATTTGAGGCTGGGAATGGTGCTATTTTGGCACAAAACCCAGTGGTGACAGACAGTAATGGTTATGCAGAAACCACACTCACCAACTTGGTTATAGGTACCACTACAGTCAAAGCCACTTTAGTAAGCGATCCTGTTGGTCAGACGGTTAATACCTACTTTATCGCCGGCGCAGCCACACTTATTACGCTGAGTGTGCCGGTTGACGGCGCGGTGGCGGATGGTGCAGACAGCAACCAGGTGCAGGCGTTGGTACAGGATATAAGCGGCAATGTGGTCGCCGGTGCGACGGTGGTCTTCAGC
>NZ_CGBP01000042.1 GCF_001053095.1 Yersinia similis
CCGTTACCGGTCAATGCATGATTAAACAGAGCAATATCGTCCAGATTCAGCGTCGCGTCGGCAATATCAATGGTTACCGCGCTGCCTACCCCGTTGCTGCTGGTCAGGGTGACCTCTGCATCATCGGTCACTTGCAGTACACCGTTGCCGGTGACGCTGTTGCCAAAGGTGCCGTTAAAACCGCTCAGCGACAGGGTATCGCCCGCCCCTGCCAGCGCCACGCTGGATGACGCCCCCAGATTGTTCGTTGACGAAACCGTCAGTTTGCTGCTACCCGCCAAGGCATACTGGCCGAGGAAGTTGCTGTTATTGGCCGTCAGTGCGGTATCTGCTCCGCCGATAATATCGACTGTTGAACCCACCACGCCACTCAGAACGTTGGCAATGCTCTCGCTGACGCCATTCAAGACCAGATGAGAAGTGAGGGTACCCAGATTAACTGTAGCGCTGCTGGCCCCCAGATTATTGGCCTGACCCACGGTCAGTGCGCCATTAGCACCGATCTGATGTGCGCCGCTAAAGCTGTTATTCCCACTCAGCGTGACCGCCGCGTTGGTATTAATCACCCCGCCGCCACTGAGTACGTTGGTCATGGCCGCATTGGCACCGTTCAGGTTCAGCGTACCCAAGACCTCGACGGCGCTGGTACCCAAAGTCCCCGTCCCTGTCAGTGTCGCAGAGGCCACATCGGCAATATGGGTCTGCCCACTCAAGCCACTGTTGGCGGCACTGACCGCCAAATTACCGCCGTTAATATTCAGGGTTCCGGCACCGGTTAAGCCGCCGGCCACGGTAGACGTCCCGCCAGCGCTCAAGTTGAGCGCGCCCCCGGTTAAATCAATGGCCCCGGAATTGGTCAGCAGGCCGCTGGTTAATACTCCACCGCTGCCCAACGTTACCGTACCGGTATTGGTCACCGCTCCCACGGTCTGGTTGTAGCCATTAATATTGGCACTGGCCCCACTGGCGATATCCAGTAATGACGTCTGGCCGAAAGCGCCATTCGCCCCGAGGATCAACTCACCGAAATTGACGGTGGTCGTTCCCTCGTAACTGTTATTGCCGTTAGCCAAGGTTAAGGCACCATTTTGGGCATCCACCACCAAACCGCCGACACCAAATAACTCCGCATTCAGTATTCTGTTTGCCGTCAAACCGCTTTCGGTCGCCAGCAACAACGCATTAGCGCCATCGACTAACAACTCCAGCGCACTCAGGGTGTAATTCACATACAGGCCGCTGTCGCCATTGCCGTTACTGCTGGTCAGGCCATAGTTATGAATGGCATTCGCCACCGTGGTACCGCCCTGCTGGATGGCAGATTCCACCCCTTGCGTACCAGAGGTAATGGCCGTGCCATTGACCAGCAAATTCAGGGCGTCAATATCTCCGGTCACATTCGCGGCATTAATTAATTCCAGCATCGTGCCGCCCCGATCCTGTTCAAGGATCGACACATTTGTTGCCAGCGGATCGGTGTTATCCCAGCTACCAGAGCCGGTGATACTGACCGTCCCGCTGTTCAGTGCCAGATCGGTAACAGTGACGATCCCGTTGTCCTGAGACTGTGGTACCGCACCATCAAAGATCAACATACCGCCATTTAAATCCAGCCCGTGCAGGGTGCGGTCGGTAGTGCCTACGGTGGTCACACTGTCATTCGACAGTTTTAATGTGGCACTCGCCAGTGCCGCCGCGTTATCCGCACTTAAAGCAAAAGTGGTATTTGTCAGATTGACGATCCCACTAAACGCCCCGCCCACCGTCGAACCAAAATCAAACGCGGTGCTGGCAAGGTTCTTCACCACATTCAGTGTGCCGTTCCCGGTCAGTACATGGTCGAACAGTGCAATGTCGTCCAGATTCAACGTACCGTCCAACTCAACGCTTGCCGAACCTAATTGATTACCGCTACTGGCAGTTAGCGCCCCTCCGTTATTAACCTGCCACGTGCCAGCAAAAACACTGGCCTGACTTAACGACACGTTGGCGCTGTTATTAACAATGGCGGAGCCCGTGCCAGAGCCTAATGTCGCATTCAAAATCCCATCAAACGTGCTACCAAATAGCAGTTCACTATTGCTATCGATATTTACCGTACCGCTGCCGATATTATCGTCAGACACCAGAGTGATATGGCTGTCGGCAAGATTAATATTGGTGAAGCCCTGAAGTGAGGTGGCTGCCGCTAGTTCATCGGTTGAGGCATTGAAATTTAGGGTATTGAGCCCCGAGCCCGCATCCAGCGAACCGAGATAGGTACTCCCCACGCTCATCCCATTGATCGTGAAAGTATCATCACCATTCCCAGTGATAATGGAGGACACCAGCGCCCCATTCTGAATGGTCACGTTATTATCGCCACCTCCCAGGTTAATCACGTCGTTACTTTTCGACGCGCTGCCTAGCACTAACGTGTCATTACCGGTACCGGTGGTTAATGTGCCATCCAGTGTTCCATTGTTATTAATGGTATGACCAGCAACACCCGCGAATATCACACTGCCTTTAAGGGTGCCATTGTTGTTTAACGTTTTACTGGAGGAGCCTAAGAAGTTAATTGCAGTAGCCGCCGTCGCATCGATTTGGGTGTCAGCACCAATGGTGGTCTCCCCCGAACCATCGGCTATCTGGAGAGCGGTACCCTCTGTGCCAGTAACGGTAATCGTCAGGTTAGAATCGGTGAAATCAAGCGCGCCCCCCCCCGTTGCATTGATCCCAACACCTGCTCCAGAGACATTGATATCCAACGCTTCTGCATCCAGTGCACTCAGCGCGGTATTCGTGGCAGCGATCCCCGTACCTGTACCCGAGACATTAATCGTGTTACGGCCTTCAGTGCTGCTAGCAAAAGTCAGACCGGACAGATCATTTAACACCGTACCGTTGGCGGTGTTGAAAATGACATGCCTTAATTCCAGGTTCACCCCAGCCGCTTTTGCAAAAGCACTCCCCGTGCCGTTCAGATTAAAAATTAAATCAGTCAGGGTATGGCTACCACTACTCCCGATAAAATTCAGCCCCGTTGCTGCATTCGTCGTGGTGATATTCCCCCCCAACAGATTTAACAACGTACCGTTTGCAATATTGATCGCGGTCCCTGCAGAAGCATTAATGCTACCACGGGTATTATCAACGGTACTCGTCCCCACTCCGGAAGCAATAGCGATCCCCGCACTGGTACTGTTGATCGTCCCGTCATTGATAACATTAGCGGTTCCTGTGCCCGTATTAGTTACCGACATCCCGGTCGCCGCCGTGATCACACCGTGATTGGTAACATCAGTGCTCCCAGAACCCGTATTGGTCGCTGATATCCCGGTAGTCGCCGTGATCACACCGCTGTTTTTATTTTCCAATACAATCGGGGCGCTACCGCCATGGGACGCGGAGATACCTATACCGGCGGCATTAATGGCGGCACCGGAACTAATATAGATCCCACCACTATTCGTAGGACCGGTTTTCGTGGCCAGAATGCCTATACTATTGGCACCTGAAACGGCGAGCTTCGACCCCGCCGCCAGGTTATAAATCACATCCCCATTTTGCGTAACCCCATTACCCATGGCATTAGTGTTACCGCCATTCGTAATCGCATTACCCGTGCTATACGCAGTACCTGCCGTATTGGCGAGTTGCAATACTGCCCCACTGCCAAACACCCCCGCGCTATAAGTACCAATGAGCAATCCGCCATTAACGGAGCCGAACACATTCTGATCGGAATTAAGCGCAAACTGAGCACCGTCTTCTAACGTATATTGATAATTACCATATGCCCCAGGACCACTGGCAAAGAGCGGTGTAGAAATAGATACATTTGCCGTGCTGCTAAAATACATGCGGCTATTAGCATCTGCCGCATTAGTCCAAAATACGGCAGGATATGCACCTGTCGTCGCCGTTAAATCAAAATGCCCGGTAAATTTTATATTACTGGCTTGCGCAAGCTGGTGATTGGTTCCAAAGGTTAATGATAACGGATCAGTAAAGTTGCCGAATACCAACTGGCTATTTAAGTTTGGTGCGCCACCGGAGCCCATAACCCCCAGTACCGCCAGCATACTGTTGGTCATCGTACCAATATTATTGACAATAATATTAATCGCACTGTTACCACCATCCATAGAGAAAACAGTGTTATCATTCCCTGTAGCAGAGTTCAGTTCTGCCAGATTAGATAAGGTAAACGACCCTGCCGCCCCGCCCCAACTTACGTTAGTTTGGTTAGTGAATATAAATTGAGCTCCTCCGGTGTTCAGCTTAAATCCACCGCCATCAATGACCAAATCTTTCCGGTTGCTCGTGCCCTGATTGACGGAAATATTAGACGCTAACGTAATGTCATTGAGCATTAAAATAGTGGTCGCCGTCCCACTGGTGAGCGCACTCCTCAATTCCGCATCAGTACTCACCGTGACACAGCTTGAGCCAAGGTCCGTACAACCTTGGGCATCGATAGCATAAGCATTCTGCCCCCCCAAGACGCCTATAATAGCTATCGCCAAGAAGCCCAACCGGGGGAACGAAAATTTATTTATTACTGCAGAGGTATGTTGAGATGGAGGAATCGCACAGGTTGTTTTTGATTTTTGTTTTCCTTTGGCGAATTCACCTACGGCAACCCAGACATTCAGAGATATATTCCAAATCACCTTAAATATTGCATTCATATATAGCCTTAACAAATTTTTAATTTGTCAATTAAGTTGATAATGATCGCATCATATAAGTCAGATGACAGGCATGTGTCATTGGCCAACCCAGTAATGAATAAGCGATTAAGATTTTAAAATAAGTGATTCATATGCAGTAAGGCCCTGAAAAATAGCCTATTACTTAGATGTATGCTGTTAACAAGATTTTTATGCGCCTAAAAAACGCAAATAGGAAAAACTGCACAATTTAACTTACCACACCAACTTATACGTTCTTTTAAATTTCATCACAAGAACGATACCCACAAGACAATGTAGATCAAGATTCAATCATACCAGCGTATAAAAGCCACAAATATTACCAGCATCGATATAAAAACCCGCAATAACTTAAATGTAAGGATTAAAAATCACAACACACTAGATATACGATTTTAAATATTAACACTTATAATATAAAAAAAGAAAAATCCCACAAAAATATGAGAAATAGACTACAGATAATGTGCAACTATCTTATTTTTTTTGGAAATTAACATTAACTTAAATAATTTAGGCATCAAGAAACACTTAACCATCTGGTTTATAAATAAAAGATTAAGATATCATCATAATTTTTCAACCAAATGGAAGACAACAAAATAAATCAATAGCATGGTAATTGTTTCTTTAGTTTCTTATCTAATTAAGGGTACATGCAGCCATACTCATACATGCCTTCTTCCATATAAGATAAATACGACTTAATAGTAAGTGTCTCTACCGATACTTACCCTACCCAGCCTGTGATTGATCGTTGAGTGGTCATAGATTGATATGTCTGCTGCTGTATGCAAAGGCGTCACACATCCACACCGAAGATGGCACAGATCGAACTGACTGGAACGGTTTACTTTTCAGAAGGAAGGATAGTGTCGTTGTTATGAAAATAAATGTTATAAAATAAATGTTATGAAGACAAATGTTGTGAAAGCAATTGCCATAAAGACAATTGCTATGGCGCTGGTTATTTTTGACCTGATTGGCGATTGATCTCATGGGTTATGGGCCTGATTAGTTATTATCTCAGGCCACGCTCGGCGCTTATTTTTGCAGTTGCAACGTCGTCAAACACGTTTGACTCTCGGCACCGGTCGCAAAAGGCGAGACCGCAGTGAGACCTTGATAGCTAACTTCAAGGGTGCCTTCAATATTGCGTGGCAGCCAGACGCCAATAAAGCCATTTTGATAACTGGTTACCTGCTGGTGCATAATAACGTTGCCTGAATTGTCGGTAATCTTCACCTCAAAAGGTGTATTGGCCAGTTCGCCACGGCAACCAGATAAGCTGTGGTTAAAGCATGGGTGTGTTTGGTTGATATAAGGGGCGAATGACAAATAAAATTTATCGCCCAGCGGATAAACAGATTTCTGCTGCCCGTCGGATAGCATCAGTTCAGCACTGGTTACCGATGCCGAATAAGGCAACGGGCGCGTTTGTGGCGATTGATCGATAGCATCAACCATCTGTTCGGCGGTTTTGCCCGCTAAACCATGCTGAGCCAAAAAATCAGTTTGTTGTGCAGTCACTGAGGAAGAAGGTAAAGATTGTGCAGAAGCCATATGGCTATAGGTGATAGCTGCTAATGCCATCATCGTCAGCCGGGCTGTTACCACGAATGTCTTTTTCACTGTCGTTTTATCCTTTTTATCAATGTGTTAATTGCCTACAAACTAAACCCTCCCCCAGGGGGAAGGTCAAAGACAGAATTGAATAGAAAGGTAAATTTTTTAATTAAGGTAGAAGACAATATGAACATGATCGTGCAATCCCTAAACGGAATGAGAGAGAAGAGATAACTCAGCAAATCATTAATATACAGATTTCACCTTATTTTATATTTAGATAATTCACTGGAAAATATTAAATATATATTTGGCAATAACGTTAAAAAATAGGGTGAAATATGTATATTTTTTCAAGTTTTAATCTATACAATAAAGAGCTGTATAATGATAGCCCCATGCACCATGCCTTTGATAAAAGCAAACCGTATCTATCAGAATTAAAAAGTCGTGAAGAAAAAAATCTAAACTGTGAAATCAATTTCACAGATAATATTGATAAGCTTATTGAATGTCGCCATCTATCAAGTCAGTATATATTGGATTCATTATCCGATGAGGATACCGGAAAGGTTGATTTAAATAAATTCTCATCCAAAGATATTATTGCAAACCGAATAACCAGCAACATTGAAGAGCTTTACGAGCAACTTCAGTTACAAGCAAAAGAAATTTATTTTATTCCTAACAATGAATTTGGCATCTGTCTCAGTAAGATCTTTAAGAGTATGGAGAGAAAGTCAGAAAATACTCAATCCATACTACTTGAGTCATTCAACCACGCGATGGCAATAAGATTGAGAATCAAGGAAAAGGAAAATGACAACACGAAAAGGTACGTCATTAGTGTTTATGACCCCAACATGACTAATGTTACTGTACGCTGTGAGGTGGATGATTTAGTTAAAGTGAGAGATTTTCAGGTGAAGGATTTTATTAATCATCATTTATTTGGCAACTTTTACAAGAGCTACTATCCAACTGAATCAAGTGAAATATCAACCCTTTATATTTGTAAAAAACCAGCTAACGAAAGTGTTCCTGAGTGTACAGGGAAAAAAATTACATTTTATGATTGGATAGCCTTACCTGCCTCGTCTATTAATTTATACACTTTCCTCATTGAGGGATTCTCACAAGAAATTAAAAATTTAAAGAATCAATTAGAAATAATATATAAGAAAAACCCGGAAAAGCTGATGGAAATACTTACCGCTAAAAGTCCTGATGGAATAATGGGTTTTGAACAAGCATTACTTAATGATCACGCTGATGCCATAAACGCATTTGGCGAACTGCTACAATTAGTTCCCGAAAACAAACGCAGTGAATTACTTGTAAATAATAAAAAAACAAATTACACATTATTTGATATAGTTTGTTATAGAGAAAAAAATAAAACAACAATGGCATTCAAAAATATAGTGTCACTTATCTCTAAAAATGAGCGTTATAAATTAATAGAATCAAAAGTAAACATACTTAATACTGTTATTAATTCACTTATTACCCAAAAAGACAGTAGTCATCTTAACGAAATTTTTGAATTAATCTCATTAGCGCCAGAAGAGCATGTCATCAACTTACTGTCCAATATAGATATAACGCAATATCTTGAATATCCGTTATATCATAATGATGCTAAATCGATAAATATCATCGCTAAAATGCTCAATGGGTTATCTGAAAAAGGTCGAGAGAATATACCTTGGATAAGAAAATTAGATGAGTCTCTAGTGGATATATATATCCAACTCGGTAAAAAAGAAGCCGTTGCTGCCTACCGTGAATTATTGGCACTGAAACCGGGAACGCTTAAAGAGAGTAAATAGCCACATACTCGTTACATATCAAATTACCTATGCGTTGGCGGTCTTCCTGTAACTTGGATTATTTAGAAGATATAAAAAGCTTGCGACAGAATAATTATCCATCAGTTTTAACATTGATGGATAATAGCTTCAAGAAAACAGATTCTGTCATAAAAAAGTCACCTTAGATATCGAATATTAATATAATAACTAACAATGGTATTTGTAATAAAAATTATACGTTAATCTTGTTGTGACACACTCCCAAAATTTAATTGATACCCTCACATGAATTCAAGCACGGAGGGTATATTCCAAAATAATTTAGGATTAATGCCATAAGGAATGGGATATGAGCCTCAGCCTGCCCGGAAACTATCTGTACTCTCTTTCACAAGATAACCTCCCCCCTGAAGAGTACGAGCGAATCATCAGCCCTAACACCGCATTGTCACGAATAAACCGTGAATATGAATTTGATGACCGCCACAACACGGGGCGCTATATCATAAATATGCGTGAGAGACAGATTAGCTCGAATCAAGCATTGCCATGCGGAATACGTGAAAAAGAGAAGCTGGAAAAAATGGTTTCTTTTGGTGATATAGTCATGCTGAGCGATCTATACGGCCCGGCAAAGCTATTTTATATCAATGAAGAAGGTAAGTTAATATGTACCAATCCACTCGCTTTTAGCTTAAGCGGTGCTGACAGTATTATCCGGACATATAATGCCTCGGTGAAACGAAGGGATTATCAGCGCATCGGCGGCAAACCCCGCCCTACGAAGTTCCCCTTGAAGGCTCGTTCAGAGCAAACCGATCAGTTTGCTCTGAAAACACGCCCTCCCATCAACAGGAAAGCTGCGGGTGGTGTGTATAACCAAAACCCAGAGATGTTTGCTGATACAGCTAAAAATTTCGGGGGTAATGCGGCAAAAAGGTTTGATCAAGTATTGAATGAACAAACGGCTGGTGCGATGATTGCGACAGCCTCGATACTCGATTTCGGACGTATACCAACAATGGTAAACCCCATAAATGGTAGGTTGCCACTTAATAGCAAATATGCTGGGAAAATTTACCCACGGGAAAGTCTCCCAATTAAAATTGGAAAAAAATATCCACATAGTGTTCCATTTACTAAATCAGGTTTCCCTGATTTTTCAAGATATTCGATAAAAAATGTACGTATCGAGTTAGGTGAAAATCGTGGTGTTGACTTTGCCAGAGCAGATAGAGCTGCTGGATATAGTAGAAAAAAACCACGTCCAAAAGATTATACTTGGCACCACCATCAAGACTCTGGTTATATGCAATTAGTACCAACAGATATACATGCTGCTGTAAAACATACCGGTGGGATAGCAACAGGAAAATAAAATTATGACCGTAATCCATGACGCAAAAGGCCCGGCAGACGAACTATCAATTGTTAATATCGAAAAAAAATTAGGAATTACCTTCCCTAATGATTATCGAGAATTTCTTAAGAAATATAATGGTGGATACCCAGAACCTGATGGTTTTTATTTTATTGATAGTAAAGATGGCTCCTGTGTCGATAAATTCTTGAGTACTAATGGTGATAAATCCGACAGCATAGCCGCGTGTTATGACCTGTATAAAAAGAGGATCCCTCAAGGGTTTGTGCCAATCGCAACGGATCCAGGGGGAAACTTATTGTTACTTTGCGGTACTAAAGAAAATAGCGGTATCTTCTTTTGGGATCATGAGGAAGAAGTAGCAGATGGTGAACAACCCGACATGAGAAACATGCATTACATATCTCCAACCTTTAATGATTTTATTGATAGTTTATATGAGATTGTAATTTAATTGATTTGGCCATTCAGTCACCGCCCCCAAAGAGTCACCCATACCCACCGGCCTTAACCGGCGGGTATGGGCTTTATGACAAAACAGCATTAAATCCAAAGAATTGGATAGAACGCATCACCTTCTTTTATAGGCTTTCGTCAACATCCTGCTTGCGGTTTTTTGTCCACTCGCGCAACCGTTGAATATGCAGATACAGCGCCGGAATAAATAAGATCCCTACGGCGGTGGCCATCAACATGCCGCCAAATACCGTGATACCAATAATCTGGCGGCTCATCGCCCCAGCACCACTGGCAAAAACCAACGGCATCACACCGAGGATAAACGAAATGGCGGTCATCATCACGGCACGGAAACGCTGTTTCGCGCCGTCCTGTGCGGCCTCCGCGATACTCGCCCCCTCTTCTCGCCGCGCCTTGGAGAATTCGACAATCAGAATCGCATTCTTTGCCGCCAACCCGATCAGTAGCACTAAACCTATTTGCGCGTATACATCGTTGGCAAACCCCATCGCCGATAGCCCCGCCACCGCACCGCCCACGGCAAACACCACCGAGAGGACCACCACCAGCGGGATACTCCAGCTTTCATACTGGGCGACTAAAAACAAATAAGCGAAGACCAGCGCCGCAAGATAAATAAACACCACTTGCCCACCGGTCTGCTGCTCTTGCCATGACATCCCGCTCCAACTGTAGCTGTAGCCTTGCGGTAAATTCTGCGCCAATAGCGCTTCCATTGCCGCCATCGCCTGACCTGAGCTGGCCCCATCAGCCGCTGAACCGCTGATCGCAACCGAAGGGAATTGGTTGAAATTACTGATAAAGGGCGCGCCCACTGACGGGGTCAACGTGACCAGGTTCGCCAAACTGACTAATGCCCCGTTATCGCTGCGCACATTCAGGTTATTGATCTGCGCCGTGCGCTGGCGGAAATTCATATCGTTTTGTAATTGCACCCGGAACATACGGTTATTCAAGGTGAAATCACCGGCATTCATCCCCCCCAGCGAGGTTTGTAGCGTTTGGAATATGCGGCTAACCGGCACTTGTAACAAGGCGGCGCGATCACGGTCGATACTCAAATTAGTTTCAGGCACCGAAGCACTGAAGGTGGTAAAGACCCGGCTCAGTTTTGGATCCTGATTAGCGGCAAAAATAATCCCTTGGCTCACCTGCGCCAGCTCCTGCAGCGATTGGCCTAGCAGTGCCTGAATGCGCAAATCAAAGCCCGAAGCACTGCCCAAACCGGCAATCGCTGGCGGGTTCACCGCCATAATCATCGCCGAGGGGATCGCCGCCAGATTGGCCTGAATACTGGTCAGCACGCGGTCAATGTGCGGCCGCTGCCCCCAAGGCTTTAGCATCACAATAGCAAAACCGGCATTAGGCGCATTGTTGCCACTGAGCAGACTAAACCCTGTGATTTTTATCACATCCTCAACGGCATCATTCGTGATCACCTGTTGGTACATCTGGTCCATCACCGTTTGGGTTCGGTTCAGTGAGGCACCATCGGGTAATTGTAAACTGACAAAAAAATAGCCCTGATCTTCCTCTGGCAGAAACGAGGTTGGCAGGCGGCTATAACCCCACCACGTTGCCAACCCCACCAGTAGCAGCGCCGCGATGCTAAATACCGCACGGCGGCTGATCCGCCCCGTTAAGACAACATAACCATCACGGGCGCGATCAAGCCCCTTGTTAATCGTGCCGAACATGCCAGTTGTTGCGAGTGTGCGCCGTTTAAGCAGGACCGCACACAGCGCCGGACTCAGTGTTAACGCATTGATACTGGATAGAATGACCGCCGCCGAAAGCGTTACCGCAAACTGGCGATACAGCTCGCCGATGATCCCCGGCAAGATAGCGATTGGCACAAATACCGCCATCAGCACCAGTGTGGTGGCGATGATCGGCCCGGCAATTTGGCTCATCGCCTGCCGGGTGGCTTCTGCCGGTGAAAGATCGGGGTCGTTCGACAATAACCGCTCAACGTTTTCAACCACCACAATGGCATCATCTACCACAATGGTCAGTGCCAGAATAATGGCGAACAGACTGAGGGTATTGGCCGAATAACCAAAAACATACAGCACAGCAAAGGTGCCAAGCAACGAGACCGGAACCGTGAGCGCTACAATAAAGGTCGCGCGCAGACTTTGTAAAAACAGGTACACCACAGCGAGCACCACAATCAGTGTCAGGGTCAGTGACACCGCAATCTCATGCAGTGTCGCCGTCACCGGCAGGGTAGAGTCGTAATTAATTTCATAGGTTAGATCCGCCGGAAAGGCGGCCGACAGCCGGGCCATTTCGTCACGGACGCCATTTGCCACATTGAGCGCATTGGCTCCAGGGACCGGATACACCACTAAGAAGGCCGATTCAGTCTGGTTTTGTGCCGCACTGACTTGATAATTCTGTGCCCCCAAGGCCACGCGGGCCACATCGCCCAAGCGGATCATACCGCCCTGTGGATTACTGCGGATAATCACACCGGCAAACTGCCGTGCATCGGTCAAGCGCCCCTGCCCACTGATAGTCAACGTCTGTTGCTGATTGGACACCGACGGTGAAGAACCTATCTGCCCTGCCGCCGCTTGTACGTTCTGCTGTTGCAGCGCGGCAACAATATCCTGCACGCTGACATTCAGCGATTCCATACGTTGCGGATCCAGCCAGACACGCATACTGTAATCGCGCGCGCCAAAGACCTGTACATCACCGACACCATTGATACGAGCAATAGCATCACGCAATTGTATGCTGGTGTAGTTACTGACAAACAGTGCATCATGGGTCTGTTGAGGGGAGAAAACGCTGACCCCTAATAGCAGGTTTGACGCGCGTTTACGTACCGAGATACCATTTTCATTCACTTCCGCAGGCAGTTGCGCACTCACCTGCGAGATACGGTTTTGCACCTCAACCGCAGCCATATCGGGATCGGTCCCACTGGCAAAGGTAATGCTCAGTTGGTAGCTGCCGTTATTGGCGCTGGTTGATTCCATGTACAACATATGGCTGACGCCATTGACCTGCGCTTCCAGTGGTGACGCAACAGCTTGCGCCACGTCCCTGGCGCTGGCACCTGGATAAACAGCACTGACGGAGACCACCGGCGGCGTGATATCCGGGTATTGCTCGACCGGGATAACATACAGTGAAACCCAGCCAACCAGGGTTATCACCAGTGCGATGACAATGGCAAATTTGGGGCGACGAATAAAGAAATGCAACATCTGGTCTTCCCCTTAATTAGCCGTCAATGGTGCTGCAACGTTATTATTCACAGTTCCATCATTAACCGTGCTGGCGTTCACGGTCATACCCGGTCGGACATGCTGTAGCCCTGCCACAATGACTTTTTCGCCCACCTTCACCCCATCTGTCACCGCATATTGCTGTTCGAACTGTTCACCAAGGGTTACAGGGCGCACTTCAACCACCTCTTTATCGGTCACCACCAGCACAAAATGGCCCTGCTTATTCTGTTGTAAAGCCGCAATCGGGATGACAGTCACGGGTTTGGCGTCGTCTGCAGCCAATGACACATTCACTACGCCACCTGGCAGTAACAAATGGCGAGGGTTGGCAAAACGAGTACGGATAATGACCGTTCCCGTCTGCTTATCAATCTGGTTATCCACTGATTCAAAGACACCACTCTCTGGATATTGCTTACCATTTGCCAGTTGAATGCGAGGGGTAAAACTCCCCAGCGGGAACAAAGGGTCTTCGGTGAGTTTTTCACGGGTGACTGAGCGTTGGTAGGTCGCGGTAATGTAATCCCGTTCATTGACAGCAATCGCCACCCGAATCGGATCAAGTTGCACAATATTGACCAAGGTGCCGCTAGCGGGATTAATCAGGCTGCCAACATTAAAACGGCTGTGACCAATTTGCCCACTGATTGGCGCATGAATTTGGGTGAAGCTGAGCTGTAATTGCTGAATTTGTAGGTTAGCCTGCGCCTGCGCCACCGCTGCCCGGCTGATATCTCGTTGTGCCTGCGCTTCATCCACCTCCGCCTGGCTGACAGAGCGGTTATTACCCAAGCGTTGTAAACGCGTGAGGTTCACCTGTGCATGATTGGCGCTGGCAGTGGCGCTGTCGAGTTGCGCCTGTGCTTGCGTCACCGATGCCTTATGCAAAGCGGGATCAATTTCATATAACAGTTCCCCCTGCTTGACCATTTTCCCTTCGGTAAACAGACGGCGGGCGATAAATCCTTCGATGCGGGTAGTCACATCAACCGCTTGAATCGCCTCAATCCGCCCAAGATATTGCAAGGCATTGTCTGGTGTTATTGACGCTACCACCGCGACGGTTACGGCAGGTAAAGGTTCGGTTGCCGCACTCGCAGTGCCCCCCCCTAGCATGAGCAGAAAAAGAGCACGGGACAGTAAAGAATAGCGGCGTTGCTTTGCCCGCCAAGTCCCCATTAGCAAAGAGCGTAAGATTAGCCGAGAGCCTAAGGTTCGCGGCACGTAAAAAATTGGCGTGGACCGAACCCAATTCAGTGTAAACATGGTGATTTATTCCTTACTCTCGGCGGGATAGAACGGCTTGGTGTTAAACCTAATCTTATTAAATAAGATCACATTAAACTAAGATCACATTAAACAAGGATCACATTAAACAAGGATCACATTAGACAAGACTCACATTAGACAAAACTTCTCGGGGTCAGTCATATTCTGTCGCAACTTTAACGCCTTACTACAGAAATTCCCATACCTTAAATAATTTGAGCAGAGAGAAGCGCACGGTTTGATACTGATATACCCGTCATACTCCAAGTTGCATGTGCGTTGGCCGCCTTTCTGCAACTCGACTTACTTTAGGGGATAAGAGAAAAGTCATCAATGAAGTCAATTATCACACGTTAAAACTATAAGTATCCAAAGGTGTGCTAGTTTATATTGCCTACTGGTTTAACGAATACTTTTCTACCATTAAGTCTCAGTCCGCATATGTAATCGCTAAGGGAATTCGCTATGACCGACGCCAGACCGCCAAAATCAACGTCACGGATAACAGGGGAAAATGTCTTTTTTGCGAAACGGACACTGCAAACCATGGCCTTACTGGTTGGGATGACGATCATTATTGCGGCTATGGGTATTATTTATATCGCATCACAATTAAATGAACAGGCAAGTGTGCAAAGCCGCTTTCTGGTCGAAAAAGCATGGAAAATGCAGCAAAACTCACTCAAAGCCAGAATAAAAGATAATGCATTTTGGGGGGATGCTTACCAGCACTTACATGTAAAAATGGATACCGATTGGGCCTTTATTAGCCAAAATATGGGGCCTTCACTGTATAAAGATTTTAGTCTTGAAGGTGTCTTTGTCATTGATGGGCAGGGAAAGACCCGTTATTCGGTGATCAATGGGCAATTGGTCAATACAGACCTACAGAGTTGGCTGCATAAAGATATTACGCCGCTAATCGATATCGCACGTCAGCGGGCGGAAAAACTATATTTCCCCAAAAAATCGGCTCAAAAAACCTATACTGAAAAACAAGATATTGCTGTCGATACTCTCGAAATAGCGGGTCAGCCAGCATTAATTGCCGCCGCCGCATTAACGCCCGGAGAAGATCCACGTGTCCAATTGGTTACTGGTCCACCTTCCGTGCTGGTATTTATTAATATCCTGACACCGGCTGAACTTAGCGCATTGGGGGAGAATTATGGTATCCACAACCTGCGTATGCCGAGAAATAGCCAGGATGCCGCCTCCAAACCTTCACTGATCATCGCCTCATCCGATAACAGCACCCTGACCTTACTCTGGGATCAGGAGATGCCAGGGACCCCATTGTTAAATATCTTGCTGCCGTTACTGGCGCTGGTTGCCCTGATCATTGGGCTAACCGCCTGGCTGGTTATACGCCGCGCCATCTCGGAGGCGCAAACCACCGACAGGAGCCGGGCCGCGTTGGCGACCAGCGAAGAACGTTTCCGCCATGTGGCCGAATCGGCCAGCGATTGGTTATGGGAGACCGATGCCGAGTTACATATTACTTATCTGTCACAACGTTTCTTAATCATCAGTGGATGGAATATTGATCAGTGGCTGGGGCGTAGCCTTGATTCACTGCTAAATTGCGACATTACTTCGCTACGCACATGGTTACAACACACCCATTTGACAAATTCACGTAACGAGCGGCAATGCACTTATTTCTCTGCTAAAGGTGACAAGCGAGTCTGCCGGATCCATGCTAAACCGATCATTCAGCAGGGTGAAATCATCGGTTTTCGCGGTACCGCCTCTGATCTCACGCGTGAAATCGAAGCTCAGAAACGTATTGAGCACCTTTCTCTACATGATGCGCTAACCGGCTTACCCAACCGAACATTGATGAAAGAGTTCCTGGAAAATAAGCTGCACAATCTGGCCGCCGTGGAGCATCCCTTGGTGGTCCTCAATGTTAATTTGGATAAGTTTAAGCCCGTCAACGATATCTTTGGTCATGTCACTGGCGATCAAGTGCTTTATCAGGTTGCTGAGCGCCTGCGCTCATGCTTGCGTGACAAAGATCTGGTTTCCCGCCAAGGCGGAGATGAATTTATTTTAATTATTTCCGATCTCTCCTCCTCCTACGAGATAGAACTGTTGTGCGCCAGAGTCATTACCCGCATCCAAATGCCGTATGTGATAAATGATCAGGAAATTTATCTTGGGGCCAGTATTGGTATTACATTGGCACCACAAGATTCGATGCAAGCGGAAGAATTGCTGCGATTCGCTGATATCGCGATGTGTGAAGCCAAAAATAATGTCCGTAACCGGTGGCGTTTTTACGCCAGTGAAATGAATGACCGCTTGATGCAACGAATTGAACTTGAAAAGTTTTTACGTTTAGCGGTTAAAAAAAGCGAATTCTGTCTTTACTATCAACCTCGCTACCGTACTGATGAAATGCAATTGATAGGGGTAGAAGCGTTGGTACGCTGGAACCACCCGGTTTTGGGGTTGCTGATGCCAGATCAATTTATTGCGTTAGCGGAGGAGACCGGGCTTATCACCGCCATCAGCGATTGGACCCTATTACAAGCCTGCCAAGACGCGATGACATGGCCAACCTCATTGATTGTCTCGGTCAATATTTCGGCGATTGAATTCAGGGGCCAATGTCTTATTGAGCGAGTCCGGCAAGCCCTATTAATGACAGGTTTGCCCAGCCACCGGCTGGAATTGGAGATCACCGAAAGAATTATGATTGAAGATGCAGATGGCGCACTGAAGGTCATGACCGCGCTAAAAACCTTGGGTATACGTCTGTCGATAGATGATTTTGGTACCGGCTATTCTTCACTGAATTATCTGCACCGTTTCCCTTTTGATGGACTGAAAATTGATAAAAGTTTTATTGATAAACTCACCGAGTCACATGAAGGCCAATCCATTGTCGAGGGGATTATTAACTTGGGCCATGCTATTTCCATGACCGTGATCGCCGAGGGCGTAGAAACTGCCGAGCAGCTTACCTATTTGCAGTCACTACATTGTGATGAGGTCCAGGGGTATTTTCTTGCCAAACCTATGCCAGTAGAGGAGTTGTCTTTGATTTTTTCTGAAGATTTATCGGTGTGATGGTGGGGGGAGCTGGGGGTGATCGGTTCGGGAGGCGGTTTGGTGCTCGGTTCGGGAGGCGGTTTGGTGATCGGGTCGGGAGGCGGTTTGGTGATCGGTTCGGTTGACAGGAGATCGGCGTTTGCCTGATCTCCTATGCCACAACCGCCAAAGGGGTCACAAGCGCGTGACCCCTTGTGGAATCCCCGCGCTTGCGCACGTATCGCTTGTCCACTGCGTGGATACCCTCAGTCATCGTTTCGGCTGGCGGGTGGCTTTACGCGGGTCCCTCCGCGTGACGCCTAAAACGGGCGTCCTGCCCGTTTTCCTTGCCTTCTCTCTTCATTCGGCAGCTCAAATGTGCTTTGAAGGTCAAAACCTAAAAGGTACTGATAAAAGTAAAAGTAAAAGTAAAAGTAAAAGTATAGAAAAAATACAATTCGTTAATAAATAAATTGTGTTAAAAATTACTTATATCCAAAATAATGTAAGTTTCGGGAAGGTGGTGACTGAAGTGAACGAAATCAGCCTACGCACATGCAGCTTGAAAAATGACGGGTATCTATATCAACCCAGGTGTTAAAAAATGAAAAAAACAATAATCTATGTCTATTATATTTTTTGCTTTTTTACTATCTACCTTATTTCATCTTTTAAAGAAGAAGCATTTATTGATGGTATAGAAATAAAGAATGCATGCATTGCACATCGAGCCTTTGTTGTCGATGATATCAGAGATATTACAGTGATATTTGCCATAATAATTCTTATCCCCTGCTTCGTTTATTTGAAAAGAAGTCGATTTAAAAA
Source organism: Yersinia similis (assembly GCF_001053095.1). Lineage (GTDB taxonomy): Bacteria > Pseudomonadota > Gammaproteobacteria > Enterobacterales > Enterobacteriaceae > Yersinia > Yersinia similis. Next base: position 18,323 of record NZ_CGBP01000042.1, read on the forward strand.
TAAATTTTTTAATCTATTAAGCCTATTACTAATAATATATTTCTTTTGGCGATTTTTTATACGATTGAATGTCTGTTAAAAAAAGTGGCTCGGTCATGATGTTATCTGGCGGACGGCGTTGCGCGAGTCCCTCCGCGTTGCGTCTAAAACGGGGTTTTCAATGTGCTTTTGGCCCTGAGCGTTCATCCCTTTACCTTCCACCGAGACCTTATCGCATTATAAATAATATAAATTTTGTATATGAATCAATCTATCTATAAATCAACCGTGTTATGCTCATCTGACCGGGCGATATTCAATCGGTTCTGGGCTAAAAGGGGCTATACCATGGTTAAACCATTTATTCTTGCTGCTATCGCCATCGCCACGCTCAGTGGTTGCGCCAATAACAATACCCTTTCGGGCGATACCTTCAGCAGCTCTCAAGCTGGGCAAACCCAATCCGTTACACACGGTACCTTAGTGTCTGTCCGCCCAGTGACTATTCAGGGGGGTGATGGGAATAACGTTGCCGGAGCCGTAGGGGGAGCCGTTGTCGGTGGCTTCTTAGGGAATACGATAGGAGGTGGCACCGGGCGTCGCCTTGGCACCGCAGCAGGTGCGGTGGCTGGTGGAGTCGTTGGTCAGCAGGTCCAGAGCATGATGAATCGCAGTAGCGGCGTCGAACTGGAAGTACGCCGTGATAATGGGTCAACATTCTTGGTCGTTCAAGCTCAGGGCGTAACACAGTTCCACCCAGGGCAGCGGGTGACCATTGCCACCAGTGGCAATACCGTGACGATCACGCCACGTTAAACCTTCGCTATCACCCTTGGCATCTATTTCTTCGCTGCCAAGGGTTGTTGCATATTTGACGGTTAATGGAAATGTAACGGCCAACGCAGATGCAGTTTTATGGATGACGGATGACGGATGACGGATGACGGATAGAAAGATTACCGGGTCACGGGCTATTCACACTTCTGGTTCACCATATTTATTCTTAGCGGGTTCTGATTTTAGAAAGAGACAAATGGGCAAGATAAGAAAGGGAACAAACAGCCATACGAAGGCTGAGTATCCGGCATCATGAAGTCTGCGGATACTGCTTGAGAACAACGGAAGCAATAAAATAATAAAAACTGAAAAGGCAATTTCGTTGCCATCACTGACAAAAAAATAGTCATAACATAAGAATAGCATTGCCTGAAATAAGACAATGCTCACATATTGCAATCTATTGTCTCTTCCCGTCGGGTCAAAAGATTTTTTGTACCCTCGGATGAGGAGAGCGGTTATTTTATTTATTATTTTCATTTGACTTTTTCTTTCTCAGAAAAAATAAAATAACAAAACTGATTAATGTTGATGTAATGTAGTAAGGATAAAAATTCACATAATCAACAGTAACGCTAACCACAGATTCATTTAACCTAACATCATCACGGCTGCTCAGATACAGAATAACCAATAGCAAAACAGTATTCGTCAGTAGAAACTTGACGTGAAAAATCATCTCTTTCTTTAACGAGTCGTATTTATTCACCATGGTGAATAAATAATATATTACGCAAATACCAACAGCAAACATAGCGGCATCAATTAAGGGCTTGCGGATGAAACCCTCTGCATCATCAACCATCAAGTGCTTGCCATGAAAATAAACTTCAACCAAGGCGTTCGGCACCACGAACCCTATCGCCGCATAAACGATGATAAGGAGAGGTAGCCCCCATTTGGGCGTGGTAAGCATCATGTTCTCGCGCCACTGTTCTTGATGTCCTGCATTGATTTAGAGAGCTCATGCATTGATTTAATCAACGATATTTCTCCGGTATTTTTATTATATTTTGCCGCAGCTGTTGGCGCATTTCGGCCACCGTTATCCATAAAGAAAGACACATTACTTCTGCCATGCAGATTTATATTTTTTATCGTGTCTGAACCATAATGTAAAAGTTTAGGCGTTGGGACTTTATATTCTTTGGTGAATTTTTTGTAGAAGTAATTAGTATTACCTTCAAGTCTAAGACCTTGAATAGGGACAGCAGCGAACTCACTCCCTGCATAATCCAGAACATAAGCGAACTTAACATCTTGGCTATCTTTAGTGGTAATTTTACCGCCGGTAATAGACTTAAGACGCTGCCATAAAGTGATATTATTGAGATCGACTTTTTCACCATCTAAGAAAACGTCTTGTTTTTTAGTAAGTTGATATATCATCCGGTGTACTTGTACCAAAGAAGGTCCGACAGTCCCTACAGACGGTACTAAACTGTCTCGAGGATAAAGCCGCTCAACAATAAAAAATATATTCGTTTTTTTATGATTTTCAATTCCGCTCATAAGCTAAACCTTTATTCCTTTAAATAAAAATCAGATTTTATTCAGCTTACCATCATCCTTATCGTCCGTACATCCTTGCTTACTTTGTGGTTTCTTACAATTATGTATGAAATATCCCGCAGGCCAGGTTATTACACGGATTAATACCCCAATATTTATCCATTAATATAAATATTTTTATCTATGTTAAATAATTTGAATTTCAGTAAGGCAGACAGCGAGAGAGACAAAATCGGTTGGGAGCCGATTTAAAATTGAAACTATTCTATTCAGCTGAAAAATATTGGCGAAAGGGGATAAAAACTGCCCCCATAAAAAGCACCGTCCAGCCCGTAAGAGTGAGGGTGTGTAGACTGGACGGTGAAACACCAACATATGCTCGTCATACTTCAAGCTGCATGTGCGTTAGCCGCCTTCCTGCAACTCGAAATATTTAGGGATAAAGCGACGCTGTAATACGACTATTTTTCAGCTTTCTCAGCCGCAGGTTTCACGACATTCTCGCCGTGATGACCAAAGAATTGATACAAGGTATCGGAGGCTGTTTTGGTTAATACCATAATTTCAATACGGCGGTTTTTAGCCGCCAAAGGGTCCGTTGGGTCAAGCAACATTTGGTCTGCCATCGCATTGATTTGTAATACACGCCCCTCATCCAATCCTCCATTGACCAACGCTTTATGTGCCATCAGCGCCCGCTCACCAGACAGATTCCAGTTGTTGTACAGCACCTGATCACGGTAACGGGAAGCATCGGTATGACCCGTGATAATAATTTTATTATCCATCTCGTTAAAAGCCGGTGCTAACTCACCCAATAGGCGGTTAAAGAAAGGCGTTAACACGGCACTACTGCGCTGGAACATATCCCGCTGCTTGTCATCCTGGATCAAGATACGTAGCCCCTGCGGCACCACCTCGATTTGCAAGTTAGATTGCGCATCATAGGCCGAGGTAATTTGCATAATAATCCGCGATAACTCTTCCATTTCATGACGTGATTTATCCACCACCTCTTCTAATGATTGTTCTGGTTCAGGAACATCAATCGCAAGGTTGCTTTTGGTCTCTTTAGCCTGCTCTTTGCCATCAACACTGTCAGATAACTTGCCCCCGCCACTTTTACTTTTTGACGGAATAGAGATAAACGATTGTTGGGCAAAAATAGTTTTTCCATTTACCTGCGCTACGATCTCTTGCCGCTCCTCTTCGGATACCACCCCAACAATCCACAGCACCATAAATAGTGCCATCATCGCCAGGGTAAAGTCGGCAAATGCCACTTTCCATGCACCGGAGTGCCTGGCATGGTGTTTTTTTCTGTTTACCCGTTTGATAATGGTGGTATGCCCGCCACTAGCATGATTTCTCATTAGACGCCTGCCGTTATCAGCTTATTAATCCAGGAGTCCAGCGTGGCAAACGTAGGTTTGTTGTCTAGCGGAAGCATCTTGCGGCCCGCATCCACAGCCAGTAACGACGGCTTGCCGGCGACATGATTAACCAACACCATGCGCACACACTCAAATAATGCCAGCTTCTTTTTGATCTCTTGCTCCATGGCATTAGCCAGCGGATCCATCAGGCAATAACAGATAAACACGCCGAGGAATGTACCGATCAAGGCGGCGGCAACTTTCACACCGATCATGGCAATCGAGCCATCGATGGATTGCATGGTAATGATGATACCCAGTACTGCGGCGCAGATACCAAACCCCGGCATGGCTTCAGCAATACGCTGAAAAGAGCGGGAAGGCACCAACAGCTCCTCCTCTACGGCGGATAACTCCTGTTCTAAAATACTTTCCAGCTCATGTTGATTAATTTTACCCATCGCCATCAGACGGAAATTATCAGAGATAAAAGTGATCAGATGCAGATCCTGTAAAATCAGCGGATAACGCTGAAATACCGAGCTATTGGCAGGGATTTCAATATGCTCGTCCAAGCGCTTCAAACCGCCCTCATCAACCATTTCCAGCAACTCATATAATAACAACAATAATTGCTGTTGAAATTCACCCGTATATTCACTCCGACGCGTAACAGCCAAAATCTGGTGCCACATATCTTTCAATACGGATCCGGGGTTACCTAATATCATGGCCCCGACACCCGCGCCCACAATAATAATAATTTCCCCAGGTTGCCAAAATGATGCCAGCACGCCACCAGACATTAAATAGCCACCAATCACACATACCATAATGACCAGCAGGCCAAATATCTTCTGCATAACACCCTCGATAATTTAAAAAAACAATTTAATTTTTTGTACTAATTTCTTATTTAGCTGGCAGATACGTGCCTCTGTCAGATCCAGTACCTGTGCGATCTCTTTCATACTCAATTCTTGCTGATAATAAAGATGCAAAATCATTTGCTCACGTTCATCTAATGAACTGATCGCCTGTTTGAGATTATCTTCAATAATAATATTCTCTTCCAGATCACGACTTTGCAAAATATCATTATGGGCATCCAGTGCAAGAATTTCATCCAGACTCTCCATCGCGCCAGCACTCTCCAATAAGAGATATTCCTGATACTCATCTGCCGTCAGATTTAATTCGGCACTGATCTCCTCAAAGTTAGGTTCATGGCCCAGCCGCTTGGCGATTTGCCGGATTGCCTCATTGGTTTTATGGGTTTTCTGCCGCAACCGCCGGGGTCGCCAGTCATGTTCCCTCAATTGATCCAATATTGAACCGCGAATACGATGGACGGCATAGGCGGCAAATTGCCCATCAGGATGACCATAGCGGCGCAGTGCCTCTAATAGCCCCATCAATGCAATTTGCTGCATATCCTCCTTGCCTATTACGCTATCCGCCTGAAAAGAGAGCTGCCTGACAATACGTTTTACCAACGGTAAATACGCGTTCAGATATTTCCCTTCCTCTGCGGCGGTGAGCGTTAAACACGCTTCAAACTCTATTTTTTCCATTATGATTATTGAAAGACCATTCTGCTGATAACCACATCATCAAATGGCATCGGCACATTTAATTCTGCAAAATCTTGCTTATATTCATTCATTAGTTGGCGACGTAAATCTAAAATAGAGGTATGGCGCACAGCTTGATAATCCATATTGGAAAGTAAATTCACTGTTGTGGCTTGAATAACCGGCACCATAGCAATAACATTTTTAATGTCTTTATCATCACCGGTCGCCATCCCTAATTCCAGTTGCAAATAGCGTTCGGTATTATTGTCTTTCAGCGTAATCACCATATTCTTAATTTCAACAAACTGAACCGCTTTATTACCTCGAATAAAAGAGTGGCTCACCGTTGCAGGTTGATACCCCATTTTTTTAAAAATCGTTTCGCGGGAAAATAAAAGAACAGCGATTACCCCGGAAATTAGCAATAGGAATACCCGCATTTTCATCGAAAATGCTTTTTTCTTGGTCTTCATCAATAATCCTTTAGATCGTTATTAGGAGCGTCCCATCATCGGCATTTTTTTCTGCCTGACTCTCAAAATGTTGTGCAGCCAGAATATCGGGTTGCCCGTGATGGTTAGGATGACGCTGTTGCTGTTGCTGCTGGCTATTAGCCGAAACCTGTACGTTGACTTCAGCACTGTTTTGCCCAACCAGTGTTTGGCGTAATTCAGCGCTACTTTGCTGTAATGCACGGTAAACTTCGCCTTGATTGGCATTAATATTCACCTGCAACTTACCGCCCTCAAAATGAATCGAGATATCAATCTTGCCCATATCTGGAGGGTCAAGGCGGATCGTGGCATGTTGTACTCGGCTATCAGCCTGCACCTGCAAACGCTCCCCCAATGCCACACGTAATTGCTGCGGCCACTCTTGCCGGTTATTAGCCAGCGTGAGTGAGCTATCAACACGCGAGGCGATGCTGGTTTCATTGCCGCCGCTTGGTACATTACCGCTCTGTACATTACCGCTCTGAACAGGGCTACCGATCGGCATATTACTATCGATCGGCACATTACTATCGATCGGCACATTACTAGCGATCTGCCCATTGCGGATAAGCGGAAATAGGCTCTCGCTCTGTGTCAGGGAACGCTCCGGTGTGGAAAGGCTGACGGGCACGCTATCACTGAGGGTGACCGCCGCCTGTGGTGCGGGCTTCTCACCTTCTGATATCAATGATGGGAATGCCTGCCCCTGTAGCACCGGTTTAGCTGCCATTGATGAAACATGTTTAGGCTGAATTTGCAGCAATGCATCAAGCAGTTGCTGGTTCTTTTCATCCGCAGACATTGTGAGATCTGCATGATCATCAGCCTCATTGGTACCAATCGTACCCTTAGCATCGAACGCCGCGATAACCTCCTCCACGGCCGTAGGGCTTAACGAAATCGGTTGATACGGAACCAACGCCTGTGACAAAACAGCATCAAATGTGGACCGGCTGCTAATATTCACCCCATCATCTGGGCTGGCGGTCGTGGGTGCTTTTATCTCCTCTTCTGTTGGGGCTAACGAATCGGTTATCTGAGACAGTGTGTTCAGCGTAATCATCTTAGCGGCCCTCTTCCTGTGCCATATCATGGTAGGTGCGGATCGCCATAGCGGCATAGGCACTGATGCCCTCTTGCCGGTTGCGCATCTGTTCCATATCGGCTTTAAGGACTTGTTGATAAGCCTGGCAACGCTGGATAGCCCGTTGATGGCTCTGTTGTAATAATTTCAATGACTGAACAGAATCTGACGATACCTTCTGTTTGGCGATTGAAACCAGCAGATGAGCCACGCGCTCATCCACCAGCAACAGGCGTGGCCAATCTTTGCCCTGGCTCGCGCTTTCCAATTCACTCGACAACGCCTCAGCGGTAGCCAAAATAGTCATATTAATGTTTCATCCCTTCCCAACCTTGATATAAGGCGGTTAAAATCCCTTCGACCTCAGCAATAATTTCGATAGAGAGCAGATTACTGGCCTCATATAAACGATAAACACAATAGTCGTATAATTTGCTGATAGTGACCGATAAATCACCGCCATCTTCATAATTAAGCACACTGGTTAAGCCATTAAGAATATTAATACATTTATTAATACTCTTAACTTTATGCTCATAACGCCCGGCCTCAATATGCCCTTTAGCACGAATTAACTCATCCCTCAGGCCATCAAATAACATCATAACCAGTTGATGTGGCGTTGCTGCTGCCGCCTGAATATCAATATCCGTTTGTTGATATAATCCTGCCATTGGTTCGTCATACATCATAAATTCTCTTTATTTCTGCTCTTTTTCTGGTTTAAATAATTCCATGGTACTGTTCATTTTGGTGATCAAATTTCTTATCGCCGAGAATTTTACCAAATGAGTTTCGTATGCCTGTTTATAGTCACCATCAACAGCATCAATCTCTTTCTGGATAGCAGTTACATCTAGACCTAATCGGTCATTATCCAGTTTGAACAAACCCGATGTGGCATTGATATAAGGTTCTAATGACTCGGTTAATTTATTGACGATCCCATTCTTGCCATTGAAGAATTCACTGAAATGCTGCGTATTGGCTTTCAGCGTTTCTTGCAATTGTTTGCTGTCGATGGTTAATTCACCGTCCCGCCCACTAGTCACACCGAAAGCATGAATACGTTCACCATCAATTGGGCTTCTGATAATGTTATTCAACAGGGTACTGATTGCACTGGCATTGGGTACCGAGGATGAGGACTCCACCAGTTTTTGCAATTGATTAAACCTAGAGACGAACGTTTTCAGTTGCTCTTCACTGGCCTCATTATCGATTTCTACGCCTACCTCAACCGCAACATTTTCTTTCTGCAATGACAGGGTAAGCCCCTGAATTGCCTTATCCAATACATTGCTGTCGTGTGTTATCTCTATCCCTGTTGGCTTTTTCCCTAGCCAGACAATGGCGTCTTGCCCGTCAGCCAGTTGCTGCTTTGTCGCGCTAAGTGTGGTGGTTAAATGACTCACATCCAACGTATGGGCCGCACCACTTTTATTGCTGCTCAGCGTCAATACCACATCGCTGCCGGTACGCACTAATGAGGCGGTAATTCCTTGCCCATCGCTATTTTTAGCCTTGTCACTGGCATTGTTAATGGCATTCGCTAACTCTTCCAGGCTATTTACCGAGGTTAAATCAACGGTTAATTTGGTTTTACCCACGGACAGCTCTACCGGGCCTGTTGCTAACGTTAATTTGCCATCAGTAATATCTTTTAGAGCAACCTGGTCTGTCTTGGCTAATTGCTCGACAAATAAATGGTATTTGCCTTTTACCGCTTGTGCGGTTGCACTGGCGCTGACCAGCTTATCGTCGCTACTGGTGGTTTTTATTTGCAGTAGCCCAGAGTCCCGCTGGTTTAATTTATTTAATGCCGAACGGAAATCGGTTACTGCCGTTTGTAATTTATTGACACTCGCCTTTTGGTCATTAATTTGTTTTTGCTGTGTCGCCAAACGGGCTTTCTTACTGGCAAAGGTTTTATCAGCACTGAGTGTCGCCATCTTTTCCGGATCAAGTTCTAACATAACAACTCCTATTTTATATTCTGTTTTTATACTTCACAGAAAGCAAGATACATGCCAATAATTAATTTATTGATATTTATTGAGTTTATTTAACGTAAGGAAATAAATATTCCGTTTATTTAATAACGGCGGAAATAAAACGTTGATAAAAGAATACCGCTCCGAAAAGCGGTATCGATTAAGTTCATGGCCTATTATATTAACCTGGGCAACCGGTTTATTAACCTTGCAGCAGGGTCGAAATCAACTGTGTTGCTGCGCTGGCTTTTTTCAACATCATCACGCTCGATTGCATTAACATCTCGCTCTGCGCGTGGTTTTTCATCTCATCCGCAAAATCGGTATCTTTAATGCTGCCCAGCGCCTGCTGTGTGTTGCTGATCATGTTATCCAGGTTGTTGGAAGACGATTGCAGGCGGTTTTGGTTCGCCCCCAGCGTGGCACGGAAAGCGCCGTAGGCGTCAATCACGTCTGACAGCTTTTTATCGGCCATCATCGCCAGATCTTTATCCAGTAGTTGCATCTCCATTACACCGCCACCGGTAGAGTTTTTGGCCTGGAATAGGTTTTCTGCCTTCTCTGCGGCAGCATGTGCTTTGGTTAGAGCGGTAGCAGCGTCATTAATTTGGTTAATATCAGCTGTACTCAGTGTAGTGCCTGTAGTCTTTGCGGCAATAACCTGACCAGTCGCATCCTTATACTCAGGGATAGCAGTGGCTGTTATCGCATCACCATCTTTTTTACCAGCAATGGCTAATTGCGCTGCTTCAGCAGCCTCTTTTGCTGTCTTAGCTGCCTTTGTTGCCTTATCCAAAACATCAGCCTCTTTCTCCAATGTCGAACCAGTAGCATCTGCTTTAACTGGCGTTGCTTTTTTCGTGACACTATCCGTCAGTTCTTCAATCACTTTATTCAGATCTAATTTCAGGCTGGATCCTGCATCGGTGCCGCTTTGGAAGTTCAATTCCTTACGCATTTTGCCATCTTTAGCAAACAGCTTCTCGGAGTTATATTCAGTGTTGTTCAGCGCGTTTTGCAGCTCTTCACCCAGAATGGTAAATTCTTTTTGGATAGCCTCGCGGTCTGCCGCAGAGTTGGTGTCGTTCGCCGCCTGGGTAGCCAGCTTCTTCA
>NZ_CGBP01000043.1 GCF_001053095.1 Yersinia similis
ATGATAATGAAAATTAACATATTAGATGATGATGGTTTTTATATTGAAGATCACATTGAAGGTCCAATTCTTTGGCATTGGACTGCTGATTTAGTCGGTGACGGCTACTACAAAGCACAGTATCAAAACGCGGATATAGACCCGGATACGGGTGAATGGACTGGTGGCGTGTGGGTGGAAACCAGCGGACCGTCAACTATAGATATTGCAGCTCAAAAATCAGCACTTATCGCACAAGCAAAAGCAAAGAAGACAAAGTTAATTGGCGATGCAAGCGATGAAATAGAGATTCTAAAAGACAGAATTGAGCTGGGGCAAGATAAAGCCGCAGAGCTGAAACTGTGGAAGTCATATCGTATAGCGCTTGATGATATTGATGTGAGTGCAGCGCCGGATATCCAGTGGCCAGTTTCTCCAAATGACATAAAATTGCCGGTAGTTTTGACTAAAAATGAAGTGCATAACTAGCTTAGTTGTAGTGAAAAAAACCTCTGGGTTAGCAGAGGTTTTTTAATCTTCAAAGGAGCCGCGTATCTTTTGCGTATCCTTTTGGGTCTAAACTGGGTCAGTGCTTCGTCCGGTCATTTATCATAAGTTACTGGTTTATATGATACAGTCCGGTCACTGTCCTATCAAATTTGGTGGAGCTGGGGGGATTTGAACCCCCGTCCGAAATTACTACACCGTCGGCACTACATGCTTAGTCCAATCATTACATTCGCCGGCCAGCTGCGGATGGACACGCCACTGACAAACTATCCTGATTAGTTTTAATGCTTCCACCCCAGGCAAGGTTTCCACACGAGCTCTTTTAGGTTTGACCTCTCTTGATCCCCGTCCTAAGAGCGGAGGCTAGGGAGAGAGGGCTCTAAGCAGGTTATTAAGCTGCTAGTGCGTAGTCTTGGTCGTTTGCAACTATTTTTTTGCGGTTTTTTACGAGGCCACCGCACCTCGGCATGCACCTTGGGTTTCGCGAATCCCGTCGAATCCAGAATCAGCCCCAAAGAACTCAGCTAGTATAACAGAACTATGTCCTGCGATGCCAGTCACTTAACGATTTGCGTGCTTCATGATGCGCGCTTTGTCTAACTTCCACTCACGATCTCTAATATCATCGCGCTTGTCGTTATCTTTTTTACCTTTTGCTACGCCGATTTTAACTTTCGTCCAGGCATTTTTCCAATACATGGAGAGAGCGACAACCGTATAGCCTTCGCGGTTCACTCGGCCAAATAGGGAATCCAGTTCGCGTTTGTTCAACAGCAGTTTACGGGTACGCATAGGCTCGCAAACAACATGAGTCGACGCAACGTTTAACGGCGTAATTGTGGCCCCAAACAGGAATGCCTCACCGTTTTTAAACATTACGTAGCTGTCACTGATATTTGCTTTGCCTGCACGCAGTGATTTTACTTCCCAACCTTGCAGTGCAAGCCCAGCTTCGAATTCTTCTTCAATGAAGTATTCGTGACGGGCTCGTTTATTTTGCGCAATGGTTGCGGAACCGGGTTTGTATGCTTTTTTCTTTGTCATAGTATTGGTCATTATACTGTATGCGGAGGCGAATGAAATCCTTTCCCGTAAGATGCTTATGCATTTTGTCTCATTTGTTGCGAGGAATGCCTGGCAGATTTTTTGTCTGGCGGTAGATAAATGGTATTATCAGTGCGTTTTATGTCTCACAGGAAATGTTATGCCACAGATTAGCCGATCTGCACTGGTTCCGTTCAGTGTAGAACAGATGTATCAACTCGTTAATGATGTTCGTTCTTACCCAGAGTTTTTACCCGGTTGTACCGGTAGCCGGGTACTTGATGCCACTGAAAATGAAATGATAGCCGCCGTGGATGTCGCCAAAGCCGGGATAAGTAAAACATTTACTACACGCAATACGCTAACAGATAACCAGAGTATCAATATGCAGTTGGTGGATGGGCCGTTTCGTAAATTAATGGGCGGATGGCATTTTACACCACTAAGTGCAGATGCTTGCAAAGTTGAATTGCATCTTGATTTTGAATTTACAAATAAGCTAATTGAATTAGCATTCGGTAAAATATTCAAGGAGTTGGCTGGGAATATGGTGCAGGCTTTCACTCAACGGGCTAAAGAGGTCTACAGTGCCTGATATTCGCGTTGAGGTTGTATATGCCTTACCTGAACGCCAATACTTGCGCACTGTATCTTTGGTGGTTGGCAGTACTGTTGAGGATGCGATCAATGCATCAGGTTTACTGGAGTTACGGCAAGACATTGACCTGGAAAAAAATAAAGTAGGTATCTATAGTCGCCCGGTAAAACTTGGCGACAAACTCAATGATGGTGATCGGGTTGAAATATATCGCCCATTAATAGCCGATCCCAAAGAGCTTCGCCGACAGCGAGCCGAGCAGGCAAAAAAATAAGGCACAATCAGCGCCTTATTTTTTTGTCGCCCTGGGTAGCTATTGAAAGAGAAACGCGGACTATCTTGTGGCTGAGCTAACATAAATAGGTTTAAAACCTAACACCATAACCCGCATTCCCAACCTGTCCTGCAATTTTCGAATAACTTAGCTTCCGGTTAACGCGGGTTCATTTTTGATATCAGTCAGCACACCACTGCTATCAAAGGTCAACGTTAACGTTTGTTGCGTTATTTTTTCGTGACCGGGTTGTTGGCGGAAAACGTAGAACCAGGTTTGAGTGCCAAACGGATCTTGTAGCATCGGAGTGCCTAAGGTATATGCCACTTGTTGCTGTGTCATACCTTTATGAATTTTGGAGGCATCAAGAGGTGATAAATAGTTACCCTGATTAATATCAGGCCGGTAGACCACCTTCTCCAACGTTGAACAACCCGCAGTAAGCATTGCAAGCATCACAGCGGCGGCAGTCAGCATTTTACAGCGCATAGTAATCACATTCCTTTAGGGCATAGGATGACGATGATAATAGACCTTGCAGCAGTTGGAAACCTTTACAGGGCACCTGTATGACCATCAAAAAGGAAAAAAGTTAATCTTTTCTATGCAGCAAGCAATTCTTTTGCGTTTGCCAGGGTGTTTTTTGTCACCTCACTACCGCCCAGAAGACGCGCCAACTCTTGCAAGCGGGCTTTTTTATCTAACCGATGCATATGAGTTTCAGTCTCAGTACCATCGGTTTGTTTACTCACAAAGAAATGTTGATGACCACAGCCTGCAACTTGTGGAAGATGGGTTACGCACATGACTTGAGTTGATTCGCCAAGTTGACGTAGCAGGCGGCCCACTATGGCCGCCGTTGGGCCACTGATACCCACATCTACCTCATCAAAAATTAATGCAGGGGTGTCCATTTTACGCGCTGTAATTACCTGAATAGCCAATGCTATGCGAGATAGCTCACCACCAGATGCAACTTTGACCAGTGCTTGTAGGGGCTGGCCTGGATTGGTGGTGACACAGAATTCAATTCGGGTTGCCCCTTCCGCGCTAAGATGTTCTGGCTCAAATATTGTTTCAATGGTGAATTTGCCATGTGGCATGGATAGCTCATGCATGCTTTCAGTAATCAGTGCAGCCAATTCGGCGGCATAATATTGACGCTCTTGGTGTAGCCGTTTTGCTATTGCCAGTGCTTGCTGATAGTGAGTATTTACTGCATTACTGAGTTGTTCGTGATCATTCTCTTGTTGTGATAGTAGTTCTTGTTCATCCAGCAATTGCTGATGAAATTGTGGCAATTCTTCCGGTGCCACATGGTGTTTCCGTGCGAGATTTAATTGCCGAGATAACCGTTGTTCTAGCTCATATAGGCGGTTTGGATCCATATCTAATTGTTCTGCATAGTGACGTAACTCATCACTGGCCTCACTGATTTGGATTGAGGCTTCTTCTAACATATTCAGTAGATTATTAAATTGTTCGTCCATACTGGCCAGCTCGGTCAACTGATGTTTGGCAGAGTAAAGCTGGCTGAGGATATTGTTTTGTTCGTCGTCTGACAGTAATTGCAAAGTCTGCTGACTCAGGGATAGTAATTGCCCACTATTTGCCAATCGTTTGTATTCAATGTCAATTTGTTCATATTCCCCTGCCTGTGGAGTAAATGAATTTAATTCTTTTAGCTGATATTGTAATAATTCTTGGCGGGCAGTACGTTCCAGCGACTGTTGTTGGTGAAGTGCCAGATTACGGCAACTTTGGTGCCAAATTTGATAGGCAGCCTTCATTTCTGCCAATAGAGATGATTGATTTGCGTAGGCATCCAATAATTGTTTTTGGTGATCGGGTTTGAGCAGCAGTTGATGAGCGTGTTGGCCGTGGATCTGAATTAGATGTTGGCCCAACTCTCTTAATTGGGAGACGGGCACAGGCGTACCATTAATAAAGCCTCTTGAACGGCCATCAGCGCCAATAGCGCGCCGCAACAGGCATTCATTATTGTCATCGAGATGGTTGTTTTCCAGCCATTGGCGGGCAGATGGTGTATCCGCCAGGGAAAAGCGGGCGCAAATGTCAGCGCGTGTTGCCCCTAAGCGCACCATGCTACCATCTGAGCGACTCCCGAGGCATAACCCTAGTGCATCTATGGCAATGGATTTGCCCGCCCCGGTTTCGCCAGTGATTGTCGTCATTCCGGGCTGAAAATCAATTTCTAATTCACGCACAATAGCAAAGTTGTTGATGGTTAATTGGGCCAGCATGCTAAATCCCCTGTACATAAACACATGTCTGTATTTGAATACAGTATAGACTGGTTTTATATACAGTAAAGTAGCTGAGGTGATTTTTAGAATAATTTTTTTGACCAACCCAATTTGGTGCTTAACGTATTGAAATAGCTATAGTCCTTTGGATGAATAAGATTGAGGTGAAAATCACTGCGCCGGATTAAAACCTCTTCCCCTTCCTGGATGGGTAGGGCTATCTGGCTATCGCAACTGATTTCCAGGTCGCTGGAAATGTGCGAAAACTTCAGCCGGATGGTGCTGCTGCTGCTGATAACCAGTGGGCGGGCAGTCAGAGTGTGTGGGAACATTGGTACCAATACGATGGCATCCAGCGTTGGTGTTAGGATTGGGCCGCCTGCGGAAAGTGAATAGGCGGTAGAACCGGTCGGGGTTGCGATGATCAGGCCATCAGAGCGTTGAGAAAAAGCGAAGCGATCATCAATATACACTTCGAATTCGATCATATGGGCCACTTTGCCTGGATGCAAAACCACTTCATTGATTGCGGTACTGATACGGCTTTGTTGATTTGTACGTCGTACATGCGTTTCTAGCAGGAAGCGTTGTTCACTCAGGTACTCGCCTTCCAAAACGTCGGAAAGCTGTTGCAGAGCGTTATCCGGGTCTAAATCGGTCAGAAAACCCAGATTACCTCGATTGATACCGATCACTTTTATATCATAACGGGCAAGCACCCGTGCAGCACCGAGCATGTTGCCATCACCGCCGACAACAACAGCCAAATCTGCTTTTTGGCCAATATCTGCCAAACTCCCGGTGATGGCATCGGTTAAATTAAGGTCATTAGCAATCTGTTGTTCAACCATAACGGCGTAACCTCTGGCTTTTAGCCAGTGGTAGAGCATTTCATGGGTGGCAAGTGCAGCCGGGTGTCGTGGGTGACCGACAATACCAATACAATCGAATCTTCTATTATTCATTGCCGTGATTTTCCTTAATGGAGTGTCTTTTACCCCACATTATGACCGGTTCCCTTGAATCCCCGGTTTTGATCCCCATAATAAGCCAAGTAGCGAGATTAATGCTAAAACGCGGAGATATCCATGAGTAGTAAAGAACAGAAAACGCCAAACGAGCAAGTCTCGGAAGAAATGGAAAATACAGCAGAGCAGCAAGTGGAAGCAACACAAGAGACGGGGGAAGGTGTAGATCCGCGTGTTGCAGAGCTTGAGGTGCAGTTGTCTGATGCTCTACAGCGTGAGCGCGAAAGCCTGTTACGCGCTAAGGCTGAAGTTGAGAATATCCGTCGTCGTACTGAACTGGATGTTGAGAAAGCGCATAAATTTGCACTGGAGAGATTCTCATCTGAATTATTGCCAGTGATCGACAATCTGGAGCGCGCTCTAGATACCGCGGATAAATCCAATACTGAACTGACCTCAATGATTGAAGGTGTCGAACTGACACTGAAATCACTGCTAGATGCTGTAGGTAAATTTGGTATTGAGGTTGTCGGCGAGACCCATGTGCCGTTTAACCCTGACGTGCATCAGGCCATGACAATGCTTGAGTCTGCTGATCACGAGCCAAACCATGTCATGATGGTGATGCAAAAAGGCTATACGCTGAATGGCCGGCTGTTACGCCCAGCGATGGTTGCGGTATCTAAAGCGAAATCGTAAAGTACTCTAACGTTAAAAGGCACCTCGACGGTGCCTCAAACTACTGACAAAGTCCTGGTCTTCTGGCCGGGACTTTGATCTGATTTCACGCTGCAAAGCGTCTCTGCTTATTTTTTCAATTGGCTCTGGAAATCACGTTCTGTATAACCAGTATAAAGCTGGCGCGGACGTGCAATTTTGATGCCGTCATCATGCATTTCATTCCAGTGAGCAATCCAACCGATGGTACGGGCGATGGCGAATATTACTGTAAACATTGACGATGGAATCCCCATGGCTTTCAAAATGATGCCTGAATAGAAGTCCACGTTTGGATACAGTTTTTTCTCAATGAAGTAAGGGTCGTTCAGTGCGATATTTTCCAGCTCCATCGCTACTTCTAACAAGCTATTATTCAGCTTCAGCTCTTTTAACACTTCATGACAGGTTTCACGCATGACGGTGGCACGAGGGTCATAGTTTTTATAGACACGGTGGCCAAAACCCATCAGACGGAATGAGTCATTCTTATCTTTCGCGCGGCGGATAAATTCAGGGATATGCTCAACAGTTTTAATCTCTTCCAACATCTTCAGGCAGGCTTCATTGGCACCACCGTGCGCAGGGCCCCATAGGGAGGCGATCCCAGCGGCGATACAGGCAAACGGGTTAGCGCCAGAAGAACCAGCAGTGCGGACGGTCGATGTTGACGCGTTCTGTTCGTGATCTGCGTGCAGGATGAGAATACGATCCATGGCGCGTTCCAGCACTGGGTTAACTTCATATTTCTCACATGGTGTAGAGAACATCATATGCAGGAAGTTACCGGCGTAGGACAGATCGTTACGCGGATAAACAAATGGTTGGCCCAGTGAATATTTATAACACATCGCTGCAACAGTCGGCATTTTAGACAACAGACGGAAGGCGGTAATTTCACGATGGCGCTCGTTATTAACATCCAGAGCATCATGGTAGAAGGCAGCCAGTGCGCCAGTAACCCCACATAGCACGGCCATCGGATGCGAATCGCGGCGGAAACCATGGAACAGGCGGGTGATCTGCTCGTGGATCATGGTATGCCGGGTCACTGTGGTTTTGAACGTTTTGTACTCTTCTGGTGTGGGTGTTTCGCCGTACAACAGAATGTAACAAACTTCCAGGTAAGTAGAATCTTTTGCCAACTGGGCGATAGGGAAGCCACGGTGCAGCAAAATACCCTGATCACCATCAATATAGGTGATTTTTGATTCGCAGGATGCGGTAGAGGTAAAACCGGGGTCAAAGGTAAAATAACCTTTAGAACCTAAGGTGCGGACGTCGATCACGTCAGTGCCGAGGGTTGGGGATAGGACACCCAGTTCGATCACAGCTTCGCCTTCCAAATTTAGCGTCGCTTTTTTGTCAGCCATTTACAGTCTCCTTAAGTGCTTATTTTAAAACCCCTAACAACGGAAACATCTTTGATGCCCGGGGATATCACCTTATTAGCACTGCTCTGTTTTATTCATCATTAATACCCTTAGTACTTGAAGTTGTCGGGTTGTCAGCGACAACTCTAATTACGTGAGTAGATAACTTGATTTAGGGTACAGAGTAAATTGCCAATACGGCCCGCGATCCGAAGGTTTGGATCAACAGGTAGTGTTAAAAAGTTGTTAGCGATTTGTCGGATACTTATAGTTTATGGGTCATTGCCTACGATATCTATGGGGATATTGACTCAATACACTGTTGCATAACTTAAGCTTGTGGGGAAGTGTATCCGTTGACCTTTAGTGCATCATAGGCCCTATTTCTACCCTAGTTGTAATGGAAATGTTTATTCTTTGTCAAATCAGATAATTGATTTTATATAAATTGTGTAAATTGTGATCCTAATCACTTTTCAGGGGAAATGTTATCAATCAGTTTGTGTGGGAATTGTAATAAGAATGTGAACCCCCTATACTGCCGCCAGGTCTCCGGATTACCCTGAAGTAGGAGCACCCAGCGTTATACAGAACATGCCGTTTAAGCATTCAGGATGCAATGGTTAAATGTGTGATGTGAAGGGTTTCGGCTCTTAACGCTGTCTGATTCCCCACCCAGGTCCGGAGGAAGGAAAATAATAAGAGCTGTGTGGGCAAAACCGTGAAAAAACAAAGACCTGTCAATTTGGATCTGCAAACGATTCGATTTCCTGTTACCGCGATAGCGTCCATCTTACACCGAGTCTCTGGCGTAATTACCTTCGTGGCCGTCGGTATCCTCCTCTGGTTGTTGGGTTTGTCTGTTTCCTCGCAAGAAGGATTCATGCAGGCAGCAACCATCATGAATAGCTTTTTTGTTAAATTCATCTTTTGGGGAATACTCACTGCGCTGGCCTATCACATTTGCGGTGGCATCCGCCACTTGTTAATGGATTTCGGCTATCTCGAAGAGAATTTAGCTGTGGGTACCCGTTCTGCTCAAGTGGCAATGGGGCTAACCCTAGTGTTGTCAGTTTTGGCTGGAGTCCTCGTATGGTAAGCAATGCTTCTGCGTTAGGGCGTAATGGAGTACACGACTGGTTGTTACTGCGTGCTTCTGCAATCGTCATCACCCTGTATGTCTTTTATATTCTGGGCTTCGTTGTGATTGTCCCAGACATCACCTATGAAATCTGGCGCGGTTTCTTCGCGTCACACATCACAAAAGTATTTACGCTGCTGACATTGTTGTCGATTCTGGCCCACGCTTGGATCGGTCTATGGCAGGTATTGACGGACTATATAAAACCACTGGCGATACGATTGGTGTTACAACTGGCCGTTGTGATTACGCTGTTGGTTTATCTATTGTATGGAACAATTGTGGTGTGGGGAGCTTAAATGAATCTGCCGATCAGAGAGTTTGACGCAGTTGTCGTCGGTGCAGGTGGTGCAGGTATGCGTGCCGCCCTGCAAATTTCACAAATGGGCCTGTCTTGTGCCCTGATATCTAAAGTTTTCCCTACCCGTTCCCATACCGTATCTGCGCAGGGGGGGATTACCGTTGCGCTGGGTAATACCCATGAAGATAACTGGGAATGGCATATGTATGACACGGTAAAGGGTTCCGATTATATCGGAGATCAGGATGCCATCGAATATATGTGTAAAACCGGTCCGGAAGCGGTTCTGGAACTGGAGCACATGGGTTTACCTTTCTCACGTTTAGAGGATGGGCGCATTTATCAGCGTCCATTTGGTGGGCAGTCGCTTAACTTTGGCGGCGGGCAAGCGGCGCGTACAGCTGCCGCGGCTGACCGTACCGGTCATGCGTTGTTACACACCCTTTATCAGCAAAACCTGAAAAATCACACCACTATTTTCTCGGAATGGTATGCGCTGGATTTGGTGAAGAATCAGGACGGTGCTTTTGTCGGTTGTACTGCCATTAATATTGAAACCGGCGAAGTAGTCTATTTCAAAGCGCGGGCTACTATCTTGGCAACTGGCGGTGCCGGGCGGATTTACCAATCAACAACCAATGCGCACATCAATACCGGTGACGGTGTTGGTATGGCCTTGCGTGCTGGAGTCCCGGTGCAGGACATGGAAATGTGGCAGTTCCACCCGACAGGTATTGCCGGTGCTGGTGTATTGGTCACAGAAGGTTGCCGTGGTGAAGGGGGATATTTACTGAATAAACACGGTGAGCGCTTCATGGAACGTTATGCCCCGAACGCCAAAGATTTGGCGGGTCGTGACGTAGTGGCACGTTCCATTATGATTGAAATCCGTGAAGGACGTGGTTGTGACGGCCCTTGGGGCCCGCATGTCAAACTGAAATTGGATCACTTAGGTAAAGATGTACTTGAATCCCGTCTGCCGGGTATTCTTGAACTGTCGCGTACCTTTGCACACGTTGATCCGATCAAAGAACCAATCCCGGTTATCCCTACTTGTCATTATATGATGGGGGGAATTCCTACTAAAGTGACCGGTCAGGCGATTACCGTAAATGAAAAGGGTGAGGATGTTGTGATCCCCGGCTTGTTTGCTGTAGGCGAGATTGCCTGTGTTTCCGTCCACGGTGCGAACCGCCTAGGAGGGAACTCATTGCTGGATCTCGTGGTATTTGGTCGTGCAGCCGGTATGCATTTGCAAGAGTCATTGATGGAGCAGGGTACAAGCCGCGATGCCAGCGAGTCAGATATCGAAGCCTCTCTGGCTCGTATGAACCGCTGGAATAATACCCGTTCAGGTGAAGATCCCGTTGAAATCCGTAAAGCATTGCAAGCCTGTATGCAGAACAATTTCTCAGTGTTCCGCGAAGGCGATGCGATGGCAAAAGGGTTGGAAGAGCTGAAAACTATCCGTGAACGTTTGCAAAATGCCCGTTTGGATGACACTTCCAGTGAATTCAATACTCAGCGTATTGAGTGCCTGGAGCTGGATAACCTGATGGAAACTGCGTTTTCTACCGCCGTGTCGGCAAACTTCCGTACCGAGAGCCGGGGTGCCCATAGTCGCTTCGACTTCCCGGATCGTGATGATGTGAACTGGCTGTGCCATTCACTGTATTTGCCAGACACTAAGAGCATGACCCGCCGTGAGGTAAACATGCAACCTAAGCTACGCGAGGCGTTTCCGCCGAAAGTACGTTCTTATTGATGCCTGTGTTGTGTTTCTAAGGGGTAAACCCCGTTGCGGAGGAATAGGTCATGAAGCTCGAGTTTTCCATTTATCGCTACAATCCAGATGTCGATAACGCGCCGCATATGCAAGATTATACGCTAGATGCGGAAGATGATCGGGATATGATGTTGCTAGATGCACTTATCCAGTTGAAAGAAAAAGATCCGACTTTGTCATTCCGTCGTTCATGTCGCGAAGGTGTGTGTGGTTCTGATGGTCTCAATATGAATGGCAAAAATGGTTTGGCTTGTATCACGCCAATCTCAGCTTTGCAAAAAGGCAATAAAAAGATCGTGATCCGCCCTCTGCCGGGGTTACCGGTGGTGCGGGATTTAGTGGTCGATATGGGGCAGTTTTATACTCAGTACGAGAAAATAAAACCTTACCTGTTGAATGACGGCAAGAATCCACCAGCACGTGAGCACTTACAATCGCCGGAACAACGAGCAAAACTGGATGGCTTGTATGAATGCATTTTGTGCGCCTGCTGCTCAACATCTTGTCCGTCATTCTGGTGGAATCCAGACAAGTTTGTTGGCCCGGCAGGGTTACTGGCTGCTTATCGTTTCCTGATAGATAGCCGTGATACCGAAACGGCCTCACGTTTGGATGATCTGGACGATGCTTTCAGTGTTTTCCGCTGCCATAGCATTATGAATTGTGTCAGTGTTTGTCCTAAAGGTCTTAATCCTACCAAAGCAATCGGGCATATTAAATCTATGCTGTTACAACGTAGCGCATAGTCGTTATCGCGTAGCGCATAAAGTAGCTGTAGCGCATCAAAAGTCGTTATAGCGCTGTGTATGATGATTACAGCGTAGTGAATGACAATCACGGCATAATGATTGTTATAACATAGCGGATAATCATTGCAACGCAGTGCCTGATGTGAGTTTATTAACCCGGGGAGAGGATTCTCCGGGTCGCTTCACGGTAGGGAATCTCTAAAAGCCGGCATAATGCCTGTTTCTAGAGGTTCCTTGAACGGGACCGTTAAGGTCCATAACAGAGCGTGCATTGAGCACGTCGAGTGAACCGTTTTTACGGCAAACCGTTGATATTACGGTGTATATGTTAACCACGGCGAAAACTGAAGCTTCAAAGCTTAAGGGATCATGATGCAGAACGGCGCAATGAAGGCCTGGCTGGATTCCTCCTATCTGGCGGGCGCGAACCAGTCTTACATAGAGCAGCTCTATGAAGACTTTTTAACCGATCCTAGTTCCGTTGATGATAGTTGGCGTTCAATTTTTCAACAGCTACCAACAACGGGTGTAAAACCTGATCAGCTCCACTCCCAAACTCGTGAGTATTTCCGTCGCTTGGCGAAGGATTCCACTCGTTATAACTCCTCTATCAATGATCCTGATATTGATGCCAAACAAGTTAAGGTATTGCAGTTAATCAATGCCTTCCGCTTCCGTGGCCATCAGCATGCCAATCTTGACCCACTCGGTTTGTGGAAGCAGGAGTCTGTTCCAGACCTCGATCCTTCCTACCATAATCTGACCGAAGCTGACTTTCAGAACACCTTCAATGTAGGTTCTTTTGCCATCGGCAAAGAAACTATGAAGCTGGCTGATTTGTATGCCGCGCTGAAGCAAACTTATTGCGGCTCTGTGGGCGCTGAATACATGCACATTACCAACACCGAAGAAAAACGCTGGATTCAACAGCGTATTGAATCGGTTGTTGGGAAACCGACATTCAGTGATGCAGAGAAACGCCGTTTCTTGAGTGAGCTGACTGCCGCTGAAGGTCTTGAGCGTTATTTAGGCGCAAAATTCCCAGGTGCCAAGCGTTTCTCTCTGGAGGGGGGGGATTCACTGGTCACCATGCTCAAAGAGATGATTCGTCATGCTGGTAAAAATGGCACACGTGAAGTCGTACTGGGGATGGCTCACCGTGGCCGTTTGAACGTATTGATCAACGTGCTGGGTAAGAAACCAGAAGATTTGTTTGATGAGTTTGCTGGTAAGCATAAAGAACATCTCGGTACTGGTGATGTTAAATACCACCAAGGCTTCTCTTCCGATGTCGAAACCGAAGGTGGTCTGGTCCACTTGGCACTGGCCTTTAACCCATCACATTTGGAAATTGTCAGCCCGGTTGTTATTGGTTCAGTGCGTGCACGTCGCGATCGTCTGGATGAAGCACGTAGTAATATGGTGCTACCAATCACTATTCATGGTGATGCGGCGATCACCGGCCAGGGCGTGGTGCAAGAAACATTGAACATGTCACAGGCTCGCGGCTATGAAGTGGGCGGTACTGTACGCATTGTTATCAATAACCAGATTGGTTTCACAACCTCGAACCCACTGGATGCGCGTTCTACTCAATACTGTACTGATATTGCCAAAATGGTACAGGCACCGATTTTCCACGTAAATGCTGATGATCCTGAAGCTGTGGCGTTTGTTACCCGTCTGGCATTGGATTTCCGTAACACCTTTAAACGTGACGTGATGATCGATCTGGTTTGTTATCGCCGCCATGGCCATAACGAAGCCGATGAGCCAAGTGCAACACAGCCCGTGATGTATCAGAAAATTAAAAAACATCCGACGCCGCGTAAAATCTATGCTGACAAACTGACTGAGCAGAATATCGCCAGCCTGGAAGATGCGACAGAAATGGTCAACCTATATCGTGATGCATTGGATCACGGTGACTGTGTGGTGGAAGAGTGGCGTCCGATGAATTTGCAGTCCTTCACGTGGTCACCGTATTTGAACCATGAGTGGGATGAAGCGTATCCAAGCAAAGTTGAAATGAAACGCCTGCAAGAGCTGGCGCGTCGGATCAGCTCTGCGCCGGAAGCCATTGAAATGCAATCTCGGGTTGCGAAGATATACAGTGATCGCGCGTTGATGGCCAGTGGTGAGAAGCCATTTGACTGGGGGGGGGCGGAAACACTGGCTTACGCAACATTGGTAGACGAGGGTATTCCTATTCGTTTATCTGGCGAAGATGCAGGGCGTGGTACTTTCTTCCACCGTCATGCGGTCATCCATAATCAGAAAAATGGTTCTGTTTATGTACCACTGTCAAATATTCACAGTGGCCAGGGTGATTTCCAGGTTTGGGACTCAGTGCTGTCAGAAGAGGCGGTATTGGCGTTCGAATACGGCTATGCCACCGCAGAACCGCGTACTCTGACTATCTGGGAAGCACAGTTTGGTGACTTCGCAAATGGCGCTCAGGTAGTTATCGACCAATTTATTAGTTCTGGTGAACAGAAATGGGGTCGGATGTGTGGCTTAGTGATGCTGCTACCACATGGTTACGAAGGGCAGGGGCCAGAGCACTCATCTGCACGTCTGGAACGTTATTTGCAACTTTGTGCTGAACAAAATATGCAGGTGTGTATTCCATCGACCCCTGCACAGGTTTATCACATGCTCCGCCGTCAGGCATTACGTGGTATGCGTCGGCCTCTGATTGTTATGTCACCTAAATCATTACTACGCCACCCATTAGCGACATCATCTCTGGATGAACTGGCTAATGGTAGCTTCTTACCCGCTATTGGCGAAATTGATGAGTTGGATCCTAAAGGTATCAAACGTGTCGTGATGTGCTCAGGCAAGGTCTATTATGACTTGCTAGAGCAGCGTCGTAAAAATGAGCAAACAGATGTCGCTATCGTGCGTATTGAACAACTGTATCCGTTCCCACATCAGGCTGTTCAATCGGTGTTGGAACAATATGCCCATGTACACGATTTCGTCTGGTGCCAAGAAGAGCCACTTAACCAAGGTGCCTGGTATTGTAGCCAGCATAACTTCCGCGAAGTGATTCCATTTGGTGCCTCCTTGCGCTACGCAGGTCGTCCAGCATCAGCTTCACCGGCAGTTGGGTATATTTCCGTACACCAAAAACAACAACAAGCTCTGGTTAATGACGCGCTGAACGTTGAATAGCTAGTCGGTTAACATATAAAGGATAGAGAATGAGTAGCGTAGATATTAATGTTCCTGACCTCCCTGAGTCTGTAGCCGATGGCTCTGTAGCAACTTGGCACAAAAAACCAGGTGACAGTGTCAAACGTGATGAAGTGCTGGTTGAGATTGAAACGGATAAAGTGATTTTGGAAGTTCCAGCCAGTCAGGACGGTATTTTGGATGCCATTCTGGAAGACGAAGGTGCCACAGTAACTTCACGTCAGGTGTTGGGGCGCATTCGTCCAAGTGATAGTTCTGGTAAACCGACTGAAGAAAAAAGTCAGAGCACGGAGTCAACGCCGGCTCAACGCCAAACAGCCAGCTTGGAAGAAGAAAGTAATGAAACCCTCAGTCCGGCTATTCGCCGCCTGATTGCTGAGCATGATCTTGATGCAACAGCAATCAAAGGCAGCGGGGTTGGTGGCCGTATCACCCGTGAAGATGTTGATAGTCATTTAGCGAGCCGTAAATCGGCCCCAGCGGTGGTAGCTGACGCTAAAGCGGGAGCCGCTGCTGCACCTGCATTGGTGGGGCGTAGTGAGAAACGTGTACCGATGAGCCGTCTACGTAAACGTGTTGCTGAACGTCTGTTAGAAGCGAAAAACAGCACCGCAATGTTGACCACGTTTAACGAAATTAATATGCAGCCCATTATGGACCTGCGTAAGCAGTACGGTGAAGCTTTCGAGAAACGTCACGGTGTACGTCTGGGCTTTATGTCCTTCTATATCAAGGCTGTGGTTGAAGCACTGAAACGTTATCCTGAAGTGAATGCTTCTATTGATGGCGAAGATGTTGTCTACCATAACTATTTCGATGTCAGTATTGCGGTTTCTACTCCGCGTGGCCTGGTAACGCCAGTATTACGTGATGTAGATACGTTGAGCATGGCTGATATTGAGAAGAAAATAAAAGAATTGGCTGTAAAAGGTCGTGATGGCAAGCTGAAAGTTGAAGAACTGACTGGCGGTAACTTTACCATTACCAATGGTGGCGTGTTTGGCTCACTGATGTCGACACCGATCATTAACCCACCACAAAGCGCGATCCTTGGTATGCATGCCATCAAAGATCGTCCAATGGCGGTAAATGGCCAGGTCGTGATCTTGCCTATGATGTATTTGGCACTTTCCTACGATCACCGTTTGATCGATGGCCGTGAATCTGTTGGCTATCTGGTGACGGTAAAAGAGATGCTGGAAGATCCTGCTCGCTTGCTACTTGATGTATAAACTGGCTACTCGACGTATAAAAAGATAACTGATAAAGCCGGTCTTGAGGATCGGCTTTATCCAGAACACTACGGGCTTCGGCTCGTCTCAGACCTTATATGGATAGAACATCATGAATTTACACGAATATCAGGCAAAACAACTGTTTGCTCGGTATGGCATGCCAGCTCCAACTGGCTACGCCTGTACCACACCGCGTGAAGCAGAAGAAGCCGCATCTAAAATTGGTTCAGGCCCGTGGGTGGTTAAATGTCAGGTTCATGCGGGCGGGCGTGGTAAAGCGGGTGGCGTAAAACTGGTTAACAGCAAAGAAGATATTCGTGCTTTCGCTGAACAGTGGTTAGGTAAAAAACTGGTAACTTATCAAACAGATGCAAGCGGTCAGCCCGTGCATCAGATTTTGGTTGAAGCCGCCACGGATATTGATAAAGAACTGTATCTGGGGGCGGTTATCGATCGCAGCTCTCGTCGTGTGGTCTTTATGGCATCCACCGAAGGTGGCGTTGAGATTGAAAAAGTCGCCGAAGAGACACCAGAACTGATCCACAAAATTGCATTGGATCCATTGACTGGACCACAGCCTTACCAAGGGCGTGAGCTGGCATTTAAATTGGGCTTGACCGGTAAACAAGTCGGTCAGTTCACTAAGATCTTTATGGGGCTGGCAACATTGTTCCTGGAACGTGATCTGGCAATGGTTGAGATTAACCCGCTGGTGGTCACCAAACAGGGCGATCTGATTTGTCTGGATGGTAAGCTTGGTGCCGATGGCAATGCCTTGTTCCGTCAGCCGGAACTGCGTGAAATGCGCGATCCAAGCCAAGAAGATGCTCGCGAAGCACATGCTGCCCAGTGGGAACTGAACTATGTGGCGTTAGATGGCAACATTGGTTGCATGGTAAACGGTGCAGGTTTGGCTATGGGAACCATGGACATAGTGAAACTTCATGGTGGCGACCCCGCTAACTTCCTGGATGTGGGCGGTGGTGCAACAAAAGAGCGCGTAACCGAAGCGTTTAAAATCATTCTGTCTGACGACAAAGTGAAAGCTGTTTTTGTTAATATCTTCGGCGGTATCGTGCGTTGTGACCTTATTGCTGACGGCATCATTGGTGCAGTTGAAGAAGTGGGTGTTAACGTGCCAGTTGTTGTTCGCCTCGAAGGTAATAACGCAGAGCTGGGTGCCAAGAAGCTGGCTGACAGCGGTTTGAATATCATTGCTGCGACCAGCCTGACAGATGCGGCTCAGCAAGTTGTAGCGGCAGTGGGGGCTAAATAATGTCTATTTTAATTGATAAAAACACCAAAGTTATTTGCCAGGGTTTTACGGGCAGCCAAGGGACTTTCCACTCCGAACAAGCTATCGCATATGGCACAAAAATGGTTGGCGGTGTTACGCCAGGTAAAGGCGGTACACAGCATTTGGGTCTGCCAGTCTTTAATACCGTTCGTGAAGCGGTAGAAACTACTGGTGCTACGGCCTCGGTTATCTACGTACCCGCGCCATTCTGTAAAGATTCGATTCTGGAAGCGATCGATGCAGGGATTAAACTGATTATCTGTATTACTGAAGGTATTCCGACGCTGGATATGCTGGTGGTAAAAGTCAGGTTGGAACAGAGCGATGCGCGCATGATCGGTCCGAACTGTCCGGGTGTTATTACCCCTGGTGAATGTAAGATCGGTATCATGCCGGGCCACATCCACTTGCCAGGTAAAGTGGGTATCGTTTCACGCTCAGGCACGCTGACCTATGAAGCAGTAAAACAGACTACCGACATCGGTTTCGGCCAATCAAGCTGTGTGGGTATCGGCGGCGATCCGATCCCAGGTTCTAACTTTATTGATATCCTGAAGCTATTCCAGGAAGATCCGCAGACTGAAGTTATTGTGATGATCGGTGAAATCGGTGGTAACGCTGAAGAAGAAGCGGCTGCTTATATTAAAGAGCACGTGACTAAACCTGTTGTGGGTTATATCGCGGGTGTGACTGCACCGAAAGGTAAACGTATGGGCCATGCTGGCGCTATCATTGCGGGCGGTAAAGGGACTGCAGATGATAAATTTGCTGCTCTGGAAGCTGCGGGTGTGAAAACAGTTCGTAGCCTGGCAGAAATTGGTAATGCCGTCAAAGCCGTGTTAGCGCAGTAATCAAAAAAATATCAGGTGTTAGTCTGAAAACGCTAACACGACATACTGGCCACCTTTTGGTGGCCTTTTTTATACAAATGGCTGCCCAGAGGTTGTTGATGTACTGATAAATCTGTTTAATTTCAGTTGGTTAAATATATCCATCAAAATATAAAATGGTGAGAACGGCCTTTTTCGTAGCAGGGGTTTCAAGCTCTTATGATGTGATAGCACTTTCTCACGCAACAAAGTAGCAACATATACGAACGCTTCTCTCAGGATGAACTAATATAGACATGTAAAAATCAAAATTGTGATTTGACTAACTTTGAATTTAATAAATTTAAAAGTTAATCTGGATCGCATAATAATAATTTAATTACGCATTATATAAACTATTAAATTACATTTTTTTAACATTTAAATGTTATATAAAAACAATAAAACCTTTAGTTAACATGAAAAAGATTTAATTGTTCTAAATCAACTTTTGAACGTGGTAATAATGTTCATATAAGCTTAAATTGTCATGGATCAATTTACGGCATTCTCTGCATGATGTCTATTTGTTGACCTGTATACAGAATTCAACGCTGGGTCACGTAAAATCCTATTTATTGTATGGGATTAGAAGCGTACTATTACCGCGGTGTAATATTGGGTAGTTGATATTGTTATTTTTGTTGTTTTTTTTGAGCATTCACTGCTGGTAGTTATGAGGCTTCCGATGTAGCGGAGGTCCGGTTGCCGCAAGTCGGAATCTTCCTGCGAGGAGCAAGGAGTCAAGATGTTTGATATTGTCGAACTGTCACGGTTACAGTTTGCCTTAACGGCAATGTACCATTTCCTTTTTGTCCCATTAACGCTCGGTCTGGCGTTTCTGTTGGCAATTATGGAATCGGTTTATGTGCTGTCTGGTAAACAAATCTATAAAGATATGACCAAATTCTGGGGTAAGTTATTTGCTATTAACTTTGCTCTGGGGGTTGCCACTGGTTTAACTATGGAATTCCAGTTTGGGACTAACTGGTCATATTTCTCTCATTACGTCGGTGATATCTTCGGAGCCCCTCTGGCTATCGAAGGTTTAATGGCGTTCTTCTTGGAATCTACGTTCGTCGGTCTATTCTTCTTCGGATGGGATCGCCTGACTAAGCATCAGCATTTAGCTGTAACCTGGCTAGTTGCGTTAGGTTCTAACTTCTCTGCATTGTGGATCTTGGTTGCGAATGGTTGGATGCAAAACCCGATTGCATCCGATTTCAACTTTGAAACCATGCGTATGGAAATGCTGAGCTTCTCAGAATTAGTTCTGAACCCGGTTGCTCAGGTGAAATTCGTTCATACCGTCGCAGCAGGTTATGTTACCGGCGCAATGTTTGTCTTGGGTATCAGTTCTTACTATCTGTTGAAAGGGCGTGATATTCCGTTTGCCAAGCGTTCTTTTGCGATTGCTGCAAGTTTTGGTCTGGCCTCCGTATTGTCTGTTATCGTTCTGGGTGATGAGTCCGGCTATGAAATGGGTGACGTACAAAAAACCAAGTTAGCCGCAATTGAAGCTGAATGGGAAACTCAACCGCCTCCAGCAGCCTTTACGCTGTTTGCAATCCCTAACCAGGAAACCATGGAGAACCGGTTCGCCATCCAGATTCCATACGCTTTGGGATTGATCGCGACTCGTTCACTGGATACCCCGGTTATCGGTTTGCGTGACTTGATGTCGCAACATGAAGTGCGTATTCGTAACGGTATCCAGGCGTATAGTTTGTTAGAACAGTTACGCGGTGGTAACACTGACCCTGCTGTACGTGATGCATTCAATAAAACGAAGCAGGATCTTGGTTACGGCATGTTGCTTAAGCGTTATACGGAAAACGTAGCCGATGCGACTGAAGAACAAATTCAGTTAGCTGCTCAAGACTCTATTCCGCGTGTTCTGCCGCTTTATTTCGCCTTCCGCATCATGGTGGCCTGTGGCTTCCTGATGTTGCTGATTATTGGGCTGGCGTTCTATAACGTGGTTCGTGGCCGGATTGGTGAGAAAAAATGGCTTCTGCGTGCCGCACTGTACGGTATTCCGTTGCCGTGGATTGCAGTAGAAGCAGGTTGGTTTGTGGCTGAGTATGGTCGTCAACCTTGGGCCATCGGTGAAGTATTGCCGACAGCAGTAGCCAACTCATCAGTCACTGCCGGGGAAATACTGTTCTCTATGGCGTTGATTTGCGGTTTGTATACGCTGTTCCTGATTGCAGAAATGTACCTGATGTTCAAATTTGCGCGCCTTGGGCCTAGTAGCCTGAAAACTGGCCGTTATCATTTTGAACAGCCGACTGCCCCAGTGCAGGAAGCACGGTAAACAGGAGTCCACTTATGTTTGATTATGAAGTATTACGATTTATCTGGTGGCTGCTGATTGGTGTGCTACTGATTGGTTTCGCAGTCACTGATGGTTTCGATATGGGTGTCGGCATCCTGCTGCGTATCATAGGTAAAAATGATACTGAGCGCCGTATCATGATTAACTCGATTGCCCCTCACTGGGATGGTAATCAGGTTTGGTTGATTACGGCGGGTGGGGCACTGTTTGCGGCCTGGCCAATGGTTTATGCCGCCGCATTTTCCGGCTTCTATATCGCGATGATTCTGGTGTTGGCGGCATTGTTCTTCCGTCCGGTCGGTTTTGACTACCGTTCCAAGCTAGAGAATAGCCGCTGGCGTAACATGTGGGACTGGGGCATCTTTATCGGTAGCTTTGTGCCTGCAGTAGTCTTCGGTGTGGCTTTTGGTAACTTGCTGCAAGGCGTGCCTTTCCACATGAATGAGTACATGCGCCTGTTCTACACCGGTAACTTCTTCCAGTTACTGAACCCGTTTGGCTTATTGGCCGGTATTGTCAGCCTGACCATGTTGGTGACGCAAGGCGCGACTTACCTACAAATGCGTACGCGTGGTGAGCTGCACCTTCGTTCCCGTAACGCAGCTCAGATCTCGGCTTTGGTGATGAGTGTTGCCTTCCTGCTCGCAGGTATCTGGTTAGTTAAAGGTATTGATGGCTTCGTTATCACTTCAGTATTGGATACGGCAGCTGAATCTAACCCAATGCGCAAGGAAGTTGCTCATCAGGCCGGTGCATGGTTGATTAACTTCAACAAGTATCCAACCCTGTGGGCTTTACCAGCACTTGGCGTGATTTTCCCACTGTTCACCATTTTGTTGTCGCGCTTTGAAAAAGGGGCATGGGCCTTCTTGTTCTCATCACTGACGATTGTTTGTGTGATCTTGACCGCTGGCGTAACCATGTTCCCGTTCGTTATGCCATCAAGCACTATGCCGAATGTCAGCCTGACCATGTGGGATGCGACATCTAGCCTGTTAACGCTGAAAGTGATGACGATTGTTGCGATAATTTTTGTGCCTATCATCCTGCTTTACACCAGTTGGTGTTACTACAAGATGTTCGGGCGTATTGATAAAGAATTTATCGAAAACAACAAGCATTCACTGTACTAAGGAGCATAAAGCATGTGGTATTTTGCCTGGATTCTAGGGACACTTCTGGCCTGCTCCTTTGGTATCATCACTGCTCTGGCATTGGAGCAGAGTGAAGCCAACGCAGCAGCTAAAGCCGCTAACAATGGCAACGACGATGTTGTCTGATAAGTTGTACGAATTAATGGATAAGGGCCCGCTGAGGGCCCTTTCACTGGTGCTCGCGTTTGCGCTGGCTTTCTGCGTGTTTTGGGACCCATCGCGTTTTGCGGCGGCAACCAGCTCACTGGAAGTATGGCAGGAGGCCTTTATCGTGTGGGCGGTGTGCACTGGTGTGATCCATGGCGTCGGTTTTCGCCCTAAACAGGTGTGGTTGCGCGCTTTTTTTGCACCACTTCCTGCAATTGTGATCTTGGCTACAGGATTATTCTACTTTTTCGCCTAATCTTCCTTGAACACAATCCTACCTATGGGCCATCCGGCCCATAATTATTTTCGTTCTATTCTCGCAAGTGATTCCAAAGCTCAACGCTCTTCAGTATAGTGTGTTCGTTAATTGCATTACTGGGAAGTAGAGTGAGTAATACGTTATTTCGATGGCCGGTACGAGTCTACTTTGAAGATACCGATGCTGGTGGCATGGTTTACCATGCACGTTACGTTGCCTTTTATGAAAGGGCGCGAACTGAAATGTTGCGCCAACGAAATTTTCATCAGCAACAATTGCTCAGTGAGCATGTTGCTTTTGCTGTCCGCAGCATGGCGGTAGAATACCTGGCCCCCGCACGTCTTGACGATATGCTGGAGGTTCAGAGTGAAATTACCGCGATGCGTGGTGCCTCTCTCACGTTTGCTCAACGAATTCTCGACTCACATGGCAATCTTCTGAGTAGTGCAGAAGTATTGATTGCATGTATCGATCCACATCAAATGAAGCCAAGAGCGCTTCCTAAGTCTATTGTCGCGGAGTTTAAGTAGTGGCTGACATGAACATTCTGGATTTATTCCTGCAGGCAAGCCTATTCGTTAAGCTTATCATGCTGGTTCTGATGGGCTTTTCTATTGCGTCATGGGCTATCATCATTCAACGAACGCGAATTCTGAATGCGGCTACCCGCGATGCTGAAGCCTTCGAAGATAAGTTTTGGTCCGGCATTGAGCTTTCTCGCTTGTATCAGGAAAGTCAGGCTCGCCGCGATACACTTAGCGGCTCAGAGCAGATCTTCCATTCTGGTTTCAAAGAGTTTGCTCGTTTACATCGTGCAAACAGTCATGCACCAGAGGCGGTGATTGACGGCGCTTCCCGTGCGATGCGCATTTCAATGAACCGCGAGTTAGAAGCGTTGGAAACACATATTCCGTTCCTCGGTACTGTCGGTTCAATCAGCCCGTATATCGGTCTGTTTGGTACCGTATGGGGGATTATGCATGCCTTTATTTCTCTGGGCGCCGTCAAGCAGGCGACATTACAGATGGTAGCACCAGGCATTGCAGAAGCATTGATTGCCACAGCGATCGGCCTGTTTGCTGCTATTCCTGCTGTTATGGCCTATAACCGCCTGAATCAGCATATGAATAAGCTTGAACAAAACTATGACAACTTCATGGAAGAGTTCATTGCTATTCTGCATCGCCAGGCTTTCGCCAGCGCCGAAAGCAAATAAGTAGGGGGTTATATGGCGCGAGTACGTGGTCGTAAGCGTCGCGAGCTTAAGTCTGAAATTAATATTGTTCCCTTACTCGACGTTTTGCTGGTGCTGTTGCTGATATTCATGGCAACCGCACCCATTATCACGCAAAGTGTCGAGGTAAACTTACCCGATGCGACGGATTCAAAAACGGTATCCAGTGATGATAATCCGCCTGTAATTGTTGAGGTTTCCGGTGTTGGGCAATATACGGTGGTGGTTGATCACCAACGGATGGAGCTGTTGCCTTCAGAGCAAGTGGTGGCAGAAGCTCAAGCACGATTAAAAACGAATCCGAAAACCGTGTTCCTGATAGGTGGCGCGAAAGAAGTTCCTTATGATGAAATTATTAAGGCGCTGAATATGCTGCATCAGGCGGGTGTTACATCGGTGGGTTTAATGACCCAACCGATATAAATTTGCGTTGATATTGGTTGGGCTAATCCTTAACTCAACCCGTAGATACCCTGTTTTTAGCAGTTCCGTTTTTTAGCAATAGAGCGCGGACATCGAGTGTGGAAATCGAGCGTGGGTAAGGCAACCGAGCAAAATGATAAGCTGAATCGCGCCGTTATTGTTTCGGTGGTTCTGCACATCATATTGATTGCCCTGTTGATTTGGGGCTCTCTGACGCAGACGACTGAAATGGGCGGTGGTGGTGCTGGCGGCGAAGTGATTGACGCTGTAATGGTCGATCCGGGGGCGGTGACGGAGCAATATAATCGTCAACAGCAACAGCAGACGGATGCTAAACGTGCCGAGCAGCAACGTCAGAAAAAAACTGAGCAGCAAGCCGAAGAATTGCAGCAAAAGCAGGCTGCCGAACAACAGCGGCTGAAAGAATTAGAAAAAGAGCGTCTGCAAGCGCAAGAAGATGCGAAGCTAGCTGTTGAAGAGCAGAAAAAGCAGGTTGCTGAACAACAAAAACAAATCGCTGAACAGCAAAAGCAGGCCGCTGAACAACAGAAAATCGCCGCTGCTGCCGTTGCAAAAGCGAAAGAAGAACAGAAGCAGGCTGAAGCGGCTGCGGCTCAGGCAAAAGCTGAAGCAGATAAAATAGTGAAAGCACAGGCTGAAGCACAGAAAAAAGCCGAGGCTGAAGCCAAAAAAGAAGCGGCTGTTGCCGCAGCGGCGAAGAAACAAGCCGATGCCGATGCGAAGAAAGCGGTAGAGGTTGCCGAAAAGGCTGCGGCTGACGCCGCAGAAAAGAAAGCGGCCGCTGATGCTGAAAAGAAAGCCGCTACTGCTAAAAAAGTTGCTGCCGCTGCTGAGGCCAAGAAAAAAGCGGCCGCAGAAGCTGCGACCTCAACGGATGTTGATGATTTGTTCGGTGGTTTGGCAAACGCTAAAAATGCACCGAAAAGTGGTTCTGGTGCAGGTGCCGCTGCCGCCGGTAAAGGTGGCGGTAAGAAAAGCGGGGCATCAGGTGCTGATATCAGCGGCTACCTGGGGCAAATCACCGGAGCGATACAAAGTAAATTTTATGATGCAGATCTTTACAAAGGCCGCACCTGTGATTTGCGAATTAAATTGGCACCAGACGGTCTATTAATTGATGTGAAAGCAGAAGGAGGGGACCCGGCACTGTGCCAGGCTGCCATCGCTGCGGCAAAACAAGCGAAAATTCCTAAGCCTCCAAGTACGGATGTCTATGAACAATTTAAGAATGCTCCGCTTGTGTTTAAGCCTCAATAAGGTTTGATTAACAGGGTATAACGTTGTTAATTAACGATGGATTATGTAGTTTTGTTTGCAGTGGTTTGTTAAAATTCTGCTAATTATCGCGGGCATCCCGCTCGGGTAAGGGAGATAAAATGAAGCAGGCATTTCGAGTAGCGCTAGGCTTTTTAGTTTTATGGGCTTCGGTATTACATGCAGAAGTTCGGATTGAGATTACCCAAGGGGTAGACTCAGCGCGTCCGATTGGAGTTGTTCCGTTCAAATGGATGGGGCCGGGCACACCACCTGAAGAAATTGGCGCCATCGTAGGTGCAGATTTACGTAATAGCGGAAAATTTAACCCAATTGATGCCGCTCGTATGCCACAACAGCCTTCCACCGCCGCTGAAGTCACCCCTGCTGCTTGGACTGCTTTGGGGATTGATGCTGTTGTTGTTGGTCAGGTTCAACCAAGCGCTGACGGTAGCTATGTGGTCTCTTACCAGCTAGTGGATACTTCTGGCTCTGCTGGCAGTATTTTGGCGCAGAATCAGTATAAAGTGACTAAACAATGGTTACGTTATTCAGCGCATACTGTCAGTGATGAAGTATTTGAAAAACTCACCGGGATTAAAGGCGCTTTCCGTACTCGCATTGCTTATGTTGTGAAAACTAACGGTGGTAAATTCCCACATGAATTACGGGTTTCTGATTACGATGGCTACAACCAGTTTGTCGTCCACCGCTCTCCTGAACCTCTGATGTCACCCGCTTGGTCTCCAGATGGTAGCAAAATTGCTTATGTGACTTTTGAAAGCGGCAAATCAGCGTTGGTTATTCAGACGCTGGCAAATGGTGCGATTAGGCAAGTGGCCTCTTTCCCACGTCATAACGGTGCACCCGCTTTCTCACCTGATGGCTCTAAGTTGGCCTTCGCGTTGTCTAAAAGCGGTAGCCTGAACTTGTATGTTATGGACTTGGCTTCAGGTCAAATCAGCCAAGTGACGGATGGCCGTAGTAATAATACTGAACCAAGCTGGTTCCCGGATAGCCAGAGTCTGGCTTATACATCGGATCAGGGTGGTCGCCCACAAGTTTATAAAGTGAATATTAATGGCGGTGTGCCACAGCGAATCACGTGGGAAGGTTCTCAGAACCAGAACGCAGACGTGAGCCCTGATGGTAAGTTCCTGGTATTGGTTAGTTCCAATGGTGGGGCACAACACATCGCCAAACAGGATCTGGAAACGGGAGCCGTTCAAGTATTAACGGACACGTTACTGGATGAAACGCCTAGTATCGCGCCTAACGGCACCATGGTTATCTATAGCTCGACACAAGGGCTGGGTTCCGTGTTACAGCTGGTCTCGACTGATGGGCGTTTCAAAGCGCGTCTTCCGGCAACTGATGGACAGGTCAAATTTCCTGCCTGGTCGCCGTATCTGTGATGCATGTGTAAATACGTATGTATGGCAAACTATAAAAAAGGATCAAAGAGATGCAACTGAACAAAGTGCTAAAAGGGCTAATGTTGGCTTTGCCTGTTCTGGCTGTGGCGGCTTGTAGTTCCAACAAAAGCGCAAATAATGACCAATCTGGCATGGGCGCTGGCACTGGTACAGAGAACGGCAGCAACCTGTCTTCTGAAGAGCAAGCACGTCTTCAGATGCAAGAACTGCAAAAGAACAACATCGTTTACTTCGGTTTCGATAAATACGATATCGGTTCTGACTTCGCTCAAATGCTGGATGCACATGCTGCATTCTTGCGTAGCAACCCATCTTACAAAGTTGTTGTTGAAGGCCACGCGGATGAACGCGGTACGCCAGAATACAACATCGCTTTGGGCGAGCGTCGTGCTAGCGCAGTGAAAATGTATCTGCAAGGCAAAGGCGTTTCTGCTGACCAGATCTCTATCGTTTCTTACGGTAAAGAGAAACCAGCAGTACTGGGCCATGACGAAGCAGCCTTTGCTAAAAACCGTCGTGCAGTTCTGGTTTACTAAGAGAATCGCATGAACAGTAACTTCAGACGTCACTTAGTGGGTCTGTCGTTACTGGTTGGCGTAGCGGTCCCATGGGCCGCTACTGCCCAAGCGCCAATCAGTAATGTCGGCTCAGGCTCGGTAGAAGATCGAGTCACTCAACTTGAGCGTATTTCCAACGCTCACAGCCAGCTATTAACTCAACTTCAGCAACAACTGTCAGATTCACAACGCGATGTTGATAGTTTACGCGGTCAGATCCAAGAAAGTCAGTACCAGCTCAATCAAGTTGTTGAGCGGCAGAAACAGATCTACCAACAGATGGATAGTCTGAGCGGTGGCCAAGGGGCGCAGAATTTAGCTTCTGCGGCAAGTGGTGCAACGGCAGACAATACAGCGGCTGGAAGTTCCGGTAATGCTGACGCAGGCGCAGTAGCTTCTACAGCGGCACCAACAGCAAGTACTGGTGATGAAAACAGCGATTACAATGCGGCTGTTTCTCTGGCTCTTGAGAAAAAGCAATATGATCAAGCGATCACTGCTTTTCAGAGTTTTGTGAAACAGTATCCAAAATCGACTTACCAGCCTAATGCCAACTATTGGTTAGGGCAGTTGTATTACAACAAAGGTAAGAAAGATGATGCTGCATATTATTATGCTGTTGTCGTAAAAAATTATCCAAAATCTCCAAAAAGTTCAGAAGCCATGTTTAAAGTTGGGGTGATCATGCAGGATAAAGGCCAAAGCGATAAAGCGAAGGCGGTTTATCAGCAAGTGATCAAGCAATATCCCAATACTGATGCTGCTAAACAGGCACAGAAACGTTTATCTGCTCTTTAGCTTTTTTGAGCCCAGCATTTAGTCAATTTGACTAATTTCTGGGCTTTATCGTGTGAAGAACAAGCAGTTAAACATTTCAGTGGAAATTTAAGTTGCACTGTGATGATAAATTAGTAATATATGCCGCCGTTGCCAAGACAACTGTAAAACGTTAAGGCAGCAGGAAATTATCTTCAGCAGTACAGGTAATGGGTCGTTAGCTCAGTTGGTAGAGCAGTTGACTTTTAATCAATTGGTCGCAGGTTCGA
>NZ_CGBP01000044.1 GCF_001053095.1 Yersinia similis
TGGTTATAATGCCTTGCGGCAGCAAAGGCGTTTGCATTTACTTGTAACGCTGGATAACGTCTGGCTAGCTCATATTCGATAGGACAATAATCATCATAATCTCTAGGCAATACTAAGCAATAACCACAATCCCCGCTATCTGGTTCCAATTGCTGGCATAAGTAAGCCAACCAATCATCAAAGCGCTTTATACCCTGTGCTTCTCTAAGGTAGAGCCAGGGTAATATCAAACTAAGATAAGAATTCTTGTCATCGTCATCATCACCAGAATCGATATAGCGCATAATGCAGTTGGGGGATTCATACATATTTTTAGCATCACTAATATACCAACCACCGTAATCGTAAATACCTTTATTCAGGATGCTGTTTTCTACCTTGGTGATATTTTCCGGGCTGTATTTTTTCATCCCGTTAAATTCATGGGCATGAAAGCGTAAATGAGTGCCAAACTCCTCTCGAAAACGGCGGAAACACGCCAGTATTTTTTCTCGTTTTTCCAGGGTGTATCCCTGTTTAAAAAATAGCGTAATCGACAGCCCCAACCGGGTCACCACCACATCGTTATTGTCGGTGAAGGTAAATTCAGGCACGCGCTTTTCCAGCAATGTCATATATTCATGGTGAGTCATCATTACTCCAAATTTATTATTGCGCCAAGGCCAGCGTACCGCCACCCACGGCCGCCAGTGCAGTTAGCACCCCTGCCACTGCCGCCCCGCCTGCGGCAATAGCCGCGATGATTGCCGCTACCAGAATGACCAGTGCAGCAGCAATGATGACCGTTACGATAATGGTTACTATGACCTCTGCGGTTTTGATGATTAATTGCACGGTGCCATCACCAATGTCGTGCAATATCTGCACCCAGTCGATCTGTTTTAAATAGTCCAGGGTAATATCCATGCCTGAGAATACGGTTTCCCATAATTCCTGAAGTTGTATAAAGCTCCAACTGAGGACTTCACCGGTTTTATCGCTGACCCACGAGATCATATAACTGGCCTGCTGGGTGATAGGGTCGATCACCTCGTTACACCACCACTCCCCCTTTTCACTGGCCCAGTTCCCGAATTGGTGAAACATCTGCCGCGTGCTCTCTCTGACACAATCCCAGCCATCCTCAGCCAGACTGCCAACCTCGTTACCCCATCTTAGCCAGTCTTCCACCGAGGGCAGATAGTCCCAAGGCGCTGCGCTTAATAACGGCAAATTTTCAGATAACGGCTGCGGGATAGTCCCTGGAGTACCTTCTGGTGGCGCAAGCGGGACAGGGATCGGTTGAGAATTGCCCTCGTCGCCGCCAATGAGTGGCGGTAAAATATACCGTAGCGCACTCGGCCGATCAGCCGTATTATACTGTTTATCATACTGTTTCTGTTTTTCAGAGCGGTTATCGTCAACCCGCATAACCCCAAAACGGGCGTCTGTGGCTATTGAGGTATAATCTATACGTTGTCCATCTGATAAGTCGTCATCTAAAAACTTCATTTCGATCAACATTTTCAGGTTGTCACCGTGGGCCTTACCATCAAAATAGGTGGCTCCGAGGCCCGGCCAGCGTTGACCTGGGTTTTTCACCAGAATAATATCCGGCCGACGTATCCGCTTGACTCTATGCATTATCCAAGCCTCAAGTGCAGGTCTGGCAAACGGATTACTGGAATGGGGTAAATTATCGCCATATTTCTTTTTTGAATCATCACTGGTTGCCAGCATCGGCAATGGCACCGGATCCATAATGGCAAACACCACCTCGGCTTTGTAGGGCCACAAATATTGGGCTTTTCGCTCTTCAATACGGATCAGGCTGCTCATCACCAGCTGGTTTAAGAAACGCAGCAAACCGGCTTTGGTGACAATTTTTCGTGGTAAGCGCAGTGCAATTTCGGCTTTTTGTGCCAAATAGCAGGGATCCGCGTCAGCGGGGAATTTGCCTCGCTCCATGGTGCAGGTAATTGAGGTGACTGTCGGGCATGTGCTGCCAGGATTACTCATTGTCTTACTCCTTGAATTCCATCACACGCTCTACCTGTGCATTGTTACTGGCCTGATAGTATTGCTCTTTAACCGGTTCTGCGGTTTCCGGCATGCCGAGTTGTAGATCGTCTGCTTGCTCGGTACGCACCATCAGGGTTCTGCCCAGCGCATCAGTTTTACCTGAAACAACCTGGCCACTCGTGGCCTTAATGGTGTACAGCGTATCGATCAGCGGAGCCCCAGTGAGCTCGTTAAGTAACGTATAACGGGCCGAATAATTAAATTGAGGAACCGAGGGCATAGCCCCCGTGGCGTGCTCGGCCAACGTGATGCTAACCCCTTCAATACGAATATGGCCCAAGGGATCAATAACAATCCGCCCCCCAGCATTGCCAATCACAATCTGGCCACTGTCTGAGTGGATTGAAATATGTTTACCGACCTTCAACTCATCATTATCCGCCACCTCAAGAACACGGCTTTTCTTCACGACGGTGGTGTGCTGCCCCTCAATGGTTATCGTTTGATCTTTAGCAACAACCAGCGTCTGATACCCGCCAACGGACGCATCATCATCCACTTTTATCTGTGAAATCCGGTTATTATCGACCTCAAGTTTCATGTCCCGCTTGATTGTTGTCGATTGATCCCGCAGTACGTCAGTGTTCATATCCTGCTGCGCATGAATATAAACTTCCTCTTTATCCTTCTCATCCTCAAAACGCAGTTCATTAAACCCATCGCCTTTATGGGTTTTTGAACGGATCGACATCTGGGTTTTTGTTCCCGGTAAGTTACCAGGGGGCAGATTACTGGCGTGGTAGGTTCTTCCGATAATCACCGGCTGATCGGGGTCTCCGTTTAGAAACTCGACAATCACTTCATGGCCGATACGGGGGACCGCCGACATTCCCCAGCCCTTACCGGCCCAGGGATGCGATACCCGTACCCAACAGGAGCTGCTGTCATCTTTTTTACCGGATAAATCCCACAGAAAACGCACCCTGACCCGGCCATATTCATCACAATAGATCTCTTCACCGGGGGGGCCAGTGACAATGGCGATTTGGGGGCCATCGATACAGGGCTTGGGCAGCGAAAGTGGCCGCCAGGTCTGGTTCCGTGGAATAAAGGCAAACTGACCAGCCAATGTCGTCCCCTGTTCACCGGATTCTTCTTCCAGCACTTGCGGCTGTTGCCCGGTATGCGTGATACCGGTGATTTGCCAGCGCGTGTTATGCGTCGCCAACGGATGGTTTATCAGTGTAAAACGCACCCCCGGCTGAAGGGCCGGGCAGTTAGTCGCCCCCTCTCCCTGATGCGCATCGTTACGTAACGCCTGAACCCGCCACTGCGCAAAATGCTTTCCCGGTTGGGTATCTTTATAACGCCCCGGATAATCATAATGACGGTATTTTGCGGATTGGTGCTCCAGATCGCGTGCATAGTCGCTGGACTCCGCGGCCCAATGAGGATTTTTAAAGGTGTAATCTTTTAGCAGCACATCAGAAGGACGCAAACTTTCCCGGCGGCGAAAAGTGGTAACACACCACTCATCTAATTGGGCTTGCTTGTTGGGGTAATAAGGCAGCGTAGGGCCGTCATTCAAGGCCGCGCAATCATCAGCAAATACCAATGTATGTTTACCGTCCAGATGCTCAAAGAAGTAATACAACCCCTCTTCCGCAGCCATACGTTGAATAAAATCCAGATCACTTTCTTGATATTGAACACAAAACTCACGAACGGCGTGCGTGTAACGAAACGCAAAGGCATAGTCATTGATCTGATGTTCTTTCAATAACGTATCCAGAATATCCTGAATATTCTGCTGCTGAAAAATGCGTGAATTTCTGACTAATCCGGCACGCCAAAGCGCCGGGCGTACCGAGAGGCGATAACGAGTACGATGAAAACCGGTATCCCCTTGTTCCATCTCGCTCACGATACCATTGACGATACGCTGTACCGCCGTACCGCGCCAAATGGTCAGTGTGGCGATATTGTCCAGTACGTCACCGAACCCCACATTGGGGTTAGCACTGGCGACCTCAAGATCAAGCGCAAATAAGGTGGAGAATTGTTCATGTAGGGTAAAACTCGCCACGGCGAAAGTTTCAGGGGGCAGGCCACCGACATTCAGCGTAAACCGCAGCCCCGTCGCCTCTTTATCCATATTCAACATCCGTTTTTCCTTAAATTGAAAATGCGACTAAATGGGTAGCGTTACTGCCTGATAAACCTTTAATGTCTATGGGTATTGGAAAGGACATATTATTGTTTTTACTTCCTGGAAGTAAAGGTGGGTTCCGTTAGAATCCTTGTAAAAATAGGGGATTATTCTGAAGTCAGCTTTCCCGTCACTAAATACCCGGTTGTTGCGAAAAATAAGCAACTCAAAAATGCGTTGTTTCTCATTAAGTCTCGTGAGCCAAAAATGGCCCCAAAAATCCCCTATACCATGTTCTGAAACTCGTCATTCAAATGTCTAACCTATTTCCCCTTCTGTTGAGATAACAACCAGATCAACTATGCTGTAAAAACTTTATCGCTTATGATGTAAAAAACTTTACCATTACATATAGTAGGGGAATCAGATGAGAAGACTACCGGTTTACCTGTTGCTTGATACCTCAGGTTCCATGACAGGCGAGCCTATTGAGGCGGTCAAGAATGGGGTTCAAATGCTGTTGTCCACACTAAGACAAGATCCTTATGCCCTTGAAACCGCCTATGTGTCCGTTATTACTTTTGATTCTTCTGCCCGTCAGGCTGTTCCACTAACTGACCTTTTGAATTTCAAATTGCCTGAGCTGGTGGCAAATGGCACCACCGCACTGGGTGACGCACTGGCACTCACCGCAAAATGTATTGGCAATGAAGTTCAAAAAACGACCGCGGATACCAAAGGTGACTGGCGGCCACTGGTCTTTATCATGACGGATGGCTCGCCGACAGATGATTGGCGTAAAGGCCTTAGCGATTTTAAAGCCGCAAGAACGGGCGTTGTGGTTGCCTGTGCGGCAGGACATGCGGTGGAAACCAAGGTCTTACAGGAAATCACTGAAATTGTTCTTCAGTTAGATACCGCTGACTCCAGTTCAATTAAAGCCTTCTTTAAATGGGTATCGGCCAGTATCTCCGTGGGAAGCCAGAAAGTTGAGTCAGGTAAAAAAGAGGTTATCGGCCTTGATGACTTACCACCACCACCACCGGAAGTGAATGTTGTCTTATAACCTTGCCCTATAAAAACATTACCTTATAAAAACATTGATCTATAAAAGCATTACCCTATAAAAACATTGATCTATAAAAACACTACTCTATAAAAATAAATAAGGAAATTCTATGTCGGTCAGTTTGCATAAAGGACAAGGCGTTAGCCTACGTAAAAATGAATATGATCTCTCCTCAGTCACCATCGGTCTTGGCTGGGATATCAACGAAGAGAAAAAGGGTATTCTGGGCAGCCTGTTTGGTAAGAAAGAGGAAGAGTATGACCTTGATGTCATCGCATTCTTGTGTAACGCCCAAGGGAAAGTGACTGACTTAGGTAATATAGAAAATGGCAAACCCAGTCTGGTTAATGGCGATATCATCTTCTTCAATAGCCTTCGCCATAAGTCTGGGCAAATCTGGCTGACCGGCGATAACAGAACGGGCGCTGGGGATGGCGATGATGAGCAAATCATCGTTAAACTGAATACTCTTGATCCTAAATACGAAAAAATTGTATTCATCGTACAGATTTATAATGGCAGCAAACTGCAACAGCATTTTGGCAAGGTACAGAATGCCTTCATCAGAGCCGTAGATGCCAAGAATATTGAAATGGCTCGCTTCAACCTCTCCGGTGGCCCCGCCTTTAATC
The DNA here is from genome assembly GCF_001053095.1 of Yersinia similis. Classification (GTDB taxonomy): domain Bacteria; phylum Pseudomonadota; class Gammaproteobacteria; order Enterobacterales; family Enterobacteriaceae; genus Yersinia; species Yersinia similis. Next base: position 5,852 of record NZ_CGBP01000044.1, read on the forward strand.
AACAGTGTTCAATGCTATTTGCTGAACTGGTCCGTGAAAGTACAGGCTGGAAACTGAATGCCATTGGTGAGCCTTCTGATTCTGACACTTTTGTCACTCATCTTAAGAACTATCTATGATATGAGAAGGCTACCCGTTTATTTGCTGATTGATACCTCTGGGTCAATGCGCGGTGAATCCATCCATGCCGTCAATGTCGGTATTCAGGCGATGATGAGCGCACTGCGTCAAGACCCTTACGCGCTTGAAAGCGTTCATATCTCTATCATTACTTACGATAACGAAGCTCGGGAGTATATCCCCTTGACGGCACTGGAGAATTTCCAGTTCACCGATATTACTGTCCCCAGCGCGGGAGGCACATTCACCGGTGCAGCACTTGAATGCCTGATCCATTGTGTTGATCGCGATATTCAACGATCTGATGGCGATCAGAAAGGCGACTGGCGTCCTCTGGTGTTTCTCATGACTGATGGTTCCCCTTCAGATGTCTACGCTTACGGCGAGGCAATCAAGGAGGTTAAAAAGCGGGCGTTTGGTTCAATTATCGCCTGTGCGGTAGGGCCGAAAGCTAAACATGAACACCTCAAGCAACTGACCTCTCAGGTCGTGGCGCTTGAAACGCTGGATTCAACCGCATTTTCTGGTTTCTTCAAGTGGGTTTCAGCAAGCGTCGCCGCAGGAAGCTCAAGTGCGGGTATCAACACCGGTCAGGATAACCTACCGCCACCGCCCCCAGAAATTCAATTGGTACTGTAAGTTAAAGGCAAAGCTCTCATTCACGGCGCTTTGCCTTATTTTTTTGTCTTTTGTCGCATCGGTAGCCAACTGGCACACATTGAAAAAACCTAAGCCTGACGAGGTACCATGAGAAGACTGCCTATTTTCTTTGTTCTGGATTGTTCAGAATCTATGATCGGGGAAAATCTGAAGAAAATGAACGATGGTCTGCAAATGATCATCAATGACCTTAAAAAAGATCCTCACGCGCTTGAGACCGCCTGGATTTCTGTCATTGCCTTTGCCGGGGTCGCTAAAACCATCGTTCCTCTGGTAGAGGTTGTCTCATTTTATCCACCTCGACTGCCCATTGGGGGAGGAACCAGCCTGGGGGCGGCTCTGCAGGAGTTAACCCGCCAGATTGATACTCAGGTCAGAAAAACCACGGAAGAACGTAAAGGCGACTGGAAACCCGTGGTCTATCTGTTGACCGATGGCCGTCCAACGGATGATACCGCCGCCGAGATAACGCGCTGGAAAACGCATTACGCCCGTAAAGTTAACCTGATAGCCATTGGGCTTGGCCTTTCTGCGGATCTGAACATCCTCCGGCAACTGACAGAGAACGTGCTGCTATTCAATGATACCCAAGAGGGCGATTTCACTCAGTTTATTAAGTGGATCACCGCGTCGGTCTCAGCACACAGCCGCAGCGTGGGCGAGGAATCCCCTCCACTGTTGAATCAAACCGACTACATCGTCAAGCTAGCAAAAGATGATGTCGCCAGAGCCTATGATGAAAACTGCGTCACACTGATTGGCCGCTGTAGCAAATCCCGTCGGCCCTATATCATTAAATATGAACGCCCAGCGGTTAACCTTTCCTCACTCAATTTCAAACTCAACATTAACGGATTTAACCTTGCGGGGTGCCTGCCGATTGATGAGGATTATTTTGCCTGGAGTGATGAATCTGCGTCATTGCAGCAGGTGAATACTAGCGAACTGCATGGCACTCCTGGTTGCCCACATTGCGGTAACGGCAGTGCATTTGCCATGTGTAACTGCGGTAAATTGCTCTGCATCAATGGCGCGGATGATGTCATCTGCCCGTGGTGTGATAGAGGGCTGACCTTTAATGTGGATGAGGGCGGATCTGACTTCGATGTTATCCGAGGAAGAGGCTAATGGATATTAACGATAATCTGCATCAAGACGATTTACGCCAAGACGATTTGCACCAAAAGGTATTGAGTTTACTACTGGACGAGGCCGGAGTTGTTCTCCCAGATACTGAGTTAGCGGCACTCAAGCAAGATACCGCGATCCGGTCCCTACTCAATGATCTTCTCACCAAAGTCAGCGCCAAGGCTGACGCTTTTGCCATGCAGGCTATCTCGGTACCGATTGACCATATCAATCTGGCTGACCGTATCGCTCTGGCTGACCGTATCGCTCTGGCTGACAGTGAAGCGGTAACCTGCCCGCCTGAGCGGGTGATTGCTGTCGCCGCGGATATTATTGCAACGGATATTATTGCCACTGAGATTAAGAACTCACAGTTCGTAGGAGAAACGCGCGAGCAACCAACAACGGCAACCGATGATCGCCAGCAGTCAGCCTCTTTGTCGCAAGAGAAAACTCATGAAGCGATTGGGAGCGAGGAAAATATCGTAAAAGAGCCTAACCAGCAGAACGAGCGGCTTCTGTTAGCCGAAACGTTATCCGCTAAAACATTATCCGCTAAAACACTGGAACCGAATCCTCCCGCTGACGTATTACCTCCCGTTGACGTGTTATCTCCCATTGAAATACACCATAAGGTGCCGGTCGAAGAAGAATCATGGCAAGCGATGCTGTTTTCCCCGTTTGAGCAGCATGCCAATGCAGCCTCACCGGCTGCGGGCACCAAACCGCTCAGACCGGGTCAGATTCCCGTGGGTATGCCCAATCCAGCCAACTGCCCCCCTCAATACACTCAGCCGAAAGCAAAAATTAATATCGCCAATGCCCGTGTCGGCACCCCTTTTCATTCTGACGTCGATATCTCACTCGATAACGGGGCCAAAGCTGAAATTCTGGACGTGTCTTTTGCAAAGGACATTGGTCTTATCTTCGATCAAGCGACCTCTTCGCTTTCAGGCACCCCAACGGAAAGTGGCGATATTGAGGTAACGGTGACGTGGTCCTGCCATTCAGCCCCCTACTTTTCAACCAAGGTGCTTTTTATCGTGAACCCGGATCCGCGCAGTTTATGGAAAATCCTTGAGCCTCCCGCTGATGATCGCTATTTCAAAGAGAATGTGGATCACAAGCTGATCAGCGCGCCAGGTGTCAATATTGCGGCGGCTAGCCGCAGAGGGCGCTCACATGAACATGTGGGGTCATTCCGGGATGATGATTTCTTTATCTCCAGTAATCGCGATACCGGCTGGAACATCATGCTAGTGGCTGATGGTGCCGGAAGTGCCAAAAATTCCCGCAAAGGCTCGCAAATTGTCACGGAAACGGTGGGTCACTATCTGTCTGCCCAACTGAGCGGCGATAAAGGGCGCGAATTAAAAGAGCGGATTATAAACTGGGCCCCCGAGAACCAGCGAGTTGTCGGGGAGACCTTTATTCGGCAGTTTCACCACGCCTCAGTCATTGCTATCAACAATATTAAAAATGAATCTTTGATCGCGGAAGAGACCGTAAAGTCATACTCAACCACGCTGTTGGCAACGGTCTCGTTTCGTACCGGTACTGAGCTTTTCGCCGCCGCCTTCTGGATGGGGGACGGGGCCATTGCGGCCTATGGCCCGGTTGGAAAAGTACGCATTCTTGGCACACCAGACAGTGGCGAATATGCGGGTCAAACACGTTTTCTTGATGTCGATGCCGTTGGTGATCCGGAATTCAGTAAAAGGGTCAGTATCGGAAAATGGACGGGTATCTCTCATTTGGTCCTGATGACCGATGGCGTGTCAGACCCCCGGTTTGAAACGGATAATGGTCTGCAAAATCCGCAAAAATGGGATGCGCTGATTGCAGAGATCTCCCCCTGTCTGAGCGATAATCCGCAAGCGGCTGAACAGTTAGCGGAATGGCTAAACTTTTTCTCTCCAGGCAACCATGACGATCGGACAATTGTCGTTTCGTGGTGATCGGACTGAATTTTATTGCTGGTGAGTAATTATGGCGAATATTGTTACCTGTACGACAAAAGATGGCGAAACCATCCAGTACGTTGACGAGATCATCGGCTCAGGCTCAATGAAGGATGTGTACTTCTCTCCCGATAAATCTTATGTCGTGGCCTTTTATAAAAAACCACAGAATGATCAGGCGAAAGAGCGCATCGATATGATCACCGGTCGCTACCGGCAGAATATTTTCGAGCAGTCAGGTGGGGAGTACTGGAAAGATTTATTTTGCTGGCCCACCCGTGTCGTTGAGCACAATGGAAAAATTGGGATTGTGGTTCCCACCTACCAAAATCATTTTTTCTTTAAGTACGGTTCTAAAAATAATGATTTTCTTGGCATAAAAGGGCGAGAGAAAGAAGGCAAATGGTTCGCCAGCGCCAATAATCAGAATAAATTTCTGGATCCACGTGAGCGCGGCAATATTCTGAACTACCTCAAGGTGTGCCTACTGCTGGCGAGAGCCGTCAGGCGGATGCACGCGGCGGGTCTATGTCATAGCGATCTGAGTTACAAAAACGTTCTCATCGATCCAGAGCAGGGGCATGCCTGTATCATTGATGTTGACGGGTTGGTGGTACCGGGTAAATTCCCTCCAGACGTGGTAGGAACGCCTGATTTTATTGCGCCAGAGGTGGTGAAAACCAGCCATCTGCCGAAAGAAGATCCCCAACGAATTTTACCGAACATAACGACTGACCGACATGCGCTCTCGGTGCTTATCTACATGTACCTATTTTACCGTCACCCGCTTCGCGGCGGAAAAATACATGACATGGATGATGAAGTCCGTGATGAGTCACTGGCTATGGGGGAAAGAGCGCTTTTTATCGAGCATCCAACCGATCGCAGTAATGCCGTTAAACTCAACCAAGTAAGGCCGTCCTCTCTTCCTTGGGCGGATCCGCAGAAAGTCCCCTACACCATTATGGGTCCCTATCTGACACAGTTGTTTGAGAAAGCATTCATCGATGGTCTGCATGAACCATCCAAACGCCCGACCGCCGACGAATGGGAAACCGCCTTGGTTAAAACGGTTGACCTCATCCAGCCGTGTCAAAACACCACTTGTGAACAAAAGTGGTATGTCTTCGCAGGGAAAACTAAGCCGGTTTGCCCGTATTGTGGAACCGCTTTCAAGGGAAAACTGCCTATTCTGAATTTGTACTCATCACGAAAAGCGGGCAGTTACCGGCCCGATGATCATCGCCTGATGGTCTGGAATGGTCAGTCACTTTATGCGTGGCACGTTAACAGACTCATTGCGCCGAACGAGCGCACATCCGAAGCGCAAAAAAAACGGGTGGGCTATTTTGTTTTCCATAACGATCAATGGTGGCTAGTCAATGAAGGGATTACTGGGCTGATGTCACTACCCGATAAAAAAACGATCGGCATTGGGGAGAAATTGGCGCTCACTGATGGTGCGCAGTTAGTCCTCTCCACAGAGGAAGGCGGGCGGTTGGTGGTGGTTCAACTTGTCGCTAATTGATCGTTCATCTCGTTTCTAATAAAAAACAAACACCATTTTATTCAATGGCTTGAGTGAAATACAAGCCATTGAATAACACAGTAAGGCTGACATTCGCCACGCGATTACCGTGAAGCGAAGGCCTATTCACATTAGCCGCAGATCCTATGCCGTTCGATGGGAATTTATCACATAATTTTGCGCTAAAAGCCATGGCAACACCCCCCCATAAGTAGAAAGCGTTCTAAAAAATCTTCCCTCCAGTAAGGTTATTTACCACTCAATGTTGCATTTATCATTTGATAATGCGGTTTTATTGCACAATTTTCTTGATGGTGATCAAATTCCTTTAATTAAAAACACATACGTTCTTAAATGTCATTGATTGATCTATATTCATTATGTAGTTTAAAAAAAACATTTAATATTAATTAATTATAAATATAAATTTAAAAACCAGTTAGTTTGTAATTTGTTTTATATATCAGTTAAGTGCAAAAATAACGCTGTCTTTTTACGGTGCAGGTGGCAAATCAACCTACATCCGCTGTAACCACTGCCAGCGAGAAATCATTGCCAATTTATTGCCGGGCGGTGCTGGATAAGCATTCACTACCCTATTACTCAGAAGAAGGACGTCATCATGATTAAAGTGGAAATACTTGCTGACAAACAGTCACTTGGCGTTGCAGCCGCAGAAATGGGTGCAACAATTTTGCGAACGGCACTATCACAACAACCTGAGGTCACCATTATTGTGGCAACAGGTGCCAGCCAGTTTGAAATGTTGGATCATCTCGTGGGTATCCGTGATATCGATTGGTCACGCGTGCGAGTGTTTCATCTAGATGAATATGTCGGTTTGGATCCCAAACATCGTGCCAGTTTCCGCGGTTACTTACAGCAGCGGTTGATCGACCGCCTATCTGTACCATTACTGGAATTTATCGCCGTCAACGGCTCTGCCGGTGATTTACAGGCAGAATTATCCCGGCTGAGCCAATGTATTCGCCAGCATCCGGTTGATCTCTGTTTTGCAGGAATAGGTGAGAACGCACATCTGGCCTTTAACGATCCTCCCGCTGACGTTGAGACAGAGCAACCTTATCTATTGGTCAAACTGGATCAAGGCTGTCGTCAGCAACAACTGGGCGAAGGATGGTTTGATTCAATAGATGAAGTACCACAACAAGCGATTTCGATGAGTATCCGACAAATCATCAAATCGAAAAAAATCATCCTATCTGTGCCAGATACCCGTAAAGCTGACGCGGTACAAGCCGTTCTGGAACAACCGGTAAGCAATATGATCCCAGCGTCAATTCTACAACAACACCCTGATTGTACTATTTTTCTCGATCAGCAATCTGCCGCCAAGCTACAGCCTCACTAAGGAAAGTCACTATGTACATGACTCATGGACTCTGTGATCTGCAGATTAATGGTTTTGCCGGTATCGACTTTAATGATAGCGATAATCTGAACGCGGCATCGTTAGACAGAGCGTTGGAGGCAATGCTGGCTACAGGGGTAACGACCTGTTTACCCACGTTGATTTCTGCGGATATCGATACATTAGCTAAACGTTTTGCCATTTTGGATAACGCGGTGAACAATAGCTTTTTAGGGCGGTTAATGATCCCCGGTTACCATCTTGAAGGGCCGTTTCTCAACCCGGCGGAAGGTTATTGCGGCTGCCATCCTTCACAAGTGATGCGTTCACCGGATGCCGGTTTGATCCTTGAGCTGGAAGCAGGATTATCCCGCCCGATACTGTTGATCACCTATGCGCCTGAACTGGATCTGGACGGGAGCTTTACGCATCAACTCAGCCAGAAAGGGAAGTTACTGTCGATTGGTCACTCTGCCGCACAACTGGCGGACGTACAACGGGTCGCTCAGTTTGGGGCCTGCATGTCGACCCACTTAGGCAATGGCCTGCCACATCAGTTACACAAACTGGATAACCCCATATTTGCTCAACTGTCCAATGATGCGCTAATGGCGGGTTTTATCGCCGATGGTGTGCATATTTCTCCCCATGTCCTGAAAGTCTTGTTACGGGCAAAAGGGATCGAACGCTCGATTCTGGTGACTGATGCGGTGTCTGCTGCGGCTCAAAAATACGCTGGATTCTATGCATTTGCCGGTATGCAAGTAGAACGAACAGAAGATGGCACCGTACGCGTACCCGGTTCTCATTATCTGGCAGGCTCCAGTCTGACGATGGACGCCGCTGTGCGTAATGTCGTGGCTTGGGCAGATGTGAGTTTTGAACAAGCGATTACGATGTCCTCTGACAATCCACGTCGTTTACTGGCCTCAGTATTGGTCTACCACGGTATTAACTTGGCAGAGAGCAAGGTTGTCTGGAACGACAATCTGGCTGTCAGCGAAGTTTCTGTTGGCACACAACAAAGAACCTATACCCCAGCAACATCGGGAGAGACGCCCTGTACTTATCAATAAAGGTGTAGAAATTATGAGCAACCTGGATAGTTTAGCAGTGTCTAGCCCGAAGGGGGTGGACTCACGCACGACCGTTAGTAAAAAATCGGTGCGTAAAGTCATGACAGCCAGTATCGCCGGCACCATCATCGAATGGTATGACTATTCGTTATATGGCGCGGCGGCCAGCTTAGTGATTAATAGATTATTTTTCCCCTCATTATCACCTTCGGCAGCCATATTAGCGGCTTTTGCCACCTTTGCGGTTGGATTTATGGCCCGGCCACTCGGAGGCGTAATTATCTCCCATATCGGGGATAAATATGGCCGTAAGCCTGCTCTTATTCTCTCAATAACGCTGATGGGGGCAGCAACTCTGGCTCTCGGCTTATTACCGACTTATTTTGATATAGGCGTTTGGGCATCAATAATATTAGTGGTATTACGTTTATTACAAGGTTTTGGGGCCGGAGCTGAATTAGCTGGCGCACAAACGTTTGTTGCCGAATATGTTCCACCGAAAGAGCGCGCTTTTTATACGTCGTTGATCAGTGCCTCAACAGGCGTAGCTATTTTGCTGGCAACCGGGGCTTTTTTACTGGTGAGCCAATTACCAGATGAGGCTTTTATTGGCTGGGGCTGGCGTATTCCCTTCCTATTTTCATCCCTGCTGTTTGTTGTTGCTATTTATATCCGTAAAAATCTGGATGAAACACCTGAATATGTTGATGCAATGGCTAAGGCTGAGCATAAAAATAAGAAAGATAAAGTTCCTCTGAGCGCTTTAATAAAGAATAGTCCGAAAGAATTGATATATGCCTTTCTCAGCGTAACCGGGCATCAGGCTAATGGTTATGTGCTCAGTGTATTCAGCCTAAGTTATATGGCGAATACGCTAGGAATGGAAAAAAGTGATGGATTGATCGCCCTGATGTTCGCCGTGACAGCCAATACTATCGCCACCCCCCTCATGGGCAAGCTAGCAGATCGCCTTGGTCCGGTACGTGTGTTCTCATTTGGCGCTATCTTCCTATTCCTCTTTGCCTTCCCACTGTTCTGGATGCTAGATACCCGTAATCTCTTTATCGCGACATTAGGCATGAGTATTGCCTATGCCATAGGACACGGGGCGACATCGGGTGCTCAAGGGGCCTTTATGGCGAACTTATTCCCCACGGAGTACCGCTTCTCAGGTATGGCGCTATCACGGGAATTGAACAGCATGCTTGTGGCTGGGCCGACACCATTTATTGCCGCGGCGCTGGTAACACTGGGTGGAGGAGAGCCGACTTATGTGGTGTTTTACTTGATGGTTTGCTGCATGATCACGCTATTTGCTGTCCAGAAAGCCAAAAAACTGACGATACATCGTTAACCTATCCCCCTTATGCCAGTTCTGGCTGATATAGGGGGGCACTATAGCTTTTTTCGTTGATTAGCGCAGTCTTGCCTGAAAAGTGCAATGGCCTGATAAAGTTACAGTATAATCGCCACTTTAGATCAATCATCAGCAATCTGGCTCAACATGGGTTGACTGTAACGCTAGGGTGTAGCCGCTTATATGTTTATCGATATTCCTTTTTCTTCTTTATTCTCATCCAGTTGGATGGAGAGTAACGACAAAATGCGTATTTTTACAGCGGTCCTAAATGGTCAGGCTTCTTCCCGCCGAGATCTGGCTCAGTTACTGTCAATCCGTTCTACCAGTGTTTCCGTGCTGGTCGGTGAGCTACTGGAGCTACGCCTGCTCACCGAAACCAGTGCCTCGCACAGTGGTCGAGGGCGGCCATTGCTGACACTGGTTGCCAACCCCCACCGTCTGGCGGCATTGGTGTGCCAGGTTTCCAGTCAATCTCTGCATGTGATAAATATCAATCTGGCCGGACAAGTATTGTGCCATGAACAGATCCAGGCTCCCGGTGATTGTGATAATCAAAAGTTAGCCGAACTACTCAATCAACTGGTGGAACGGGTCATTCAGCGTACCCCCCAAACGACAGAAATTGTTGGCGTCTGCTTCTCGTTACCCGGTCTGGTGGATATCCATGAGGTAAAATGGGTCTTTGCCGCGCGTTGGCCCCGCATGAAAAACATGAAGTTAGCCAATTTATTCCCTCAACTGGATTGTCCGGTATTTATCTCTCGCACGATGGATGCAGAACTGTATGCCCGTTTTGCACATAGCCAAGACAGCACCCTACTGCTGCACTGGGGTTATGGAGTTGGTACAGCATTTATCTCAGCCGGGCGCTTGGCTTCCGGTGGTAGCAGTTTCGGTGAAATAGGCCACTGGCATTTACCCGATCATCACGCTTCTTGCTACTGTGGCCGGCAGGGATGTCTGGAAACCATATCGGCACTCTGGGCATTAGGGCCTCTGTTATTGGGGGACAATTTCAGCGTGGGTGATGATGAAGATAGGGTCGCTAGCCGATTACAACAGATTGATCTATTAGCCATACCCGAAATACAAACAGCGTTAAAACATCTGACGGTCTCACTGGCTAATCTATGCCGAATTTTCTTCCCTTCTCGGGTGGTCGTTTCTGGCCCGTTTACCGCGAACAGTGCACTTTGGGCGGCATTCTGTGAGCTTCTGGCGCAAGAAAACCACTTTGTCGATCTGCCTCACCCTGAACTATTAGCAGATCGTCGTAGCCGAGAGTTCGAAACTCTGGGAGCTGCCAGTCCCGCATTAGAAAAAGCCTTCATGCGTTTATTCTGTGTATAAAAAACATCCAACCCATGGTTATAGACTGCTGACAAAACCCGATGACACGATCTTAAACGGTGAGCAGCAGGGGAGTAAAAATTAACCAGCCCCCCCAGAAAACCCCGTCATTGTTCTGATCTGGCCTAGTATTGTTCTGATCTGGTCTAGCATTGTTCTGATCTGGTCTAATAAAGTCGGCCCCCATAATATTAAGTGCGGTTACTCATGTCATAGTAAGGTTATTTTTACATCCAACGTACCGTAAATATTCCACTGGGTAATCAGTCAGGTAATATAAATGTAATTTATATATCCAGCTGTCGGATTATACTTACTATAGTTATCGGTAATATAGTTCAGATAATTCAGGAGTATCAATAATGCTTAATATCGATCAAAAATACCTAACGAACCTCGATGAAAGCGCGTTAAAAAAGCAACGGATCTTTATGCGGGTTGTTGCTGTTTTACTGCTGCTTGGCGGAATTTTCTGTCTTATTAACCCGTTAGCTTCAGGTGCAGCGCTCAGTATGGTCATTGGAATTCTGCTGCTACTCAGTGGTATTGCGATGATAGTCGGCATGATTACCAACCGCTCAGATAATTTTTGGCCAATGGTGGCCGGTATTTTGCTAGGTGTGGCATATATCGTGATGGGTTATGTATTCATTACCAATCCTGCGATAGGAATGATCAGTCTGGCCGTGGTACTTGCGGTACTCTTTGCTTTTGGTGGGGTGCTCCGGTTGATCAACGGCTTTAAGGATCTGAAAAGACCGGGAGCATGGCTACAAGTTTTACTTGGGGTGCTGGATCTGGTGATCACCTACCTTTTGATCAGCGCCGGGCCATTGATGTCAATCACCATGGTTACCACACTCGTGGGGATTGAAATGCTGTTCAGTTCGTTCAGTTGCTTTATGGTCGCTAGTCTATTTAAACGTAGCTAATCACTTTCCCGGCGGTATCGTACTTGCGATACCGCCACGCTCAATCAATGTCATATTCATGACGGCTATCACAATCAGCACACTACGATTTCCCAACTGGCACACCACCGTCTAAATTTGAATAAAAAATCTCATCCGACCACTTGCTGAATCCAGTTAGGGCGGCGGAGATATAACAATAACGGTTGGTTGTATGCCTGATGGAGACTGCAATGGTAGCTTACCCTCACCTGTTCACCCCGCTTGACCTTGGCTTTACCACACTGAAAAATCGTATCTTAATGGGTTCTATGCATACTGGCTTGGAGGAGTTACCCGATGGCCCGCAACGTCTGGCGGCATTTTATGCCGAACGCGCAGCAGGCGGTGTCGGCCTGATTGTGACTGGCGGTATTGCCCCCAATATGAAAGGTGTGGTGTATCAGGGCGCATCAGTACTGAATGACGCCGCGCAAATCCCCCATCACCAAGTCGTGACAGAGGCGGTTCATCAAGCTGGGGGGAAAATCGCGCTACAAATTCTCCATGCGGGCCGTTACAGCTACCAGAAACACCCGGTGGCCCCTTCTGCGTTACAAGCCCCTATCAGCCCTTTTGTGCCACAGGCGTTGAGCCATGAAGAGATCCTACAAACTATTGCTGATTTCGCCCACTGTGCGCAGTTAGCCAGGCAAGCCGGTTACGACGGTGTCGAAATCATGGGTTCCGAAGGTTATCTGATTAACCAGTTTCTCACCGCCCGAACTAATCAGCGCAGTGATGAATGGGGCGGTGATTTTGCGCACCGAATGCGTTTTGCAGTGGAAATCGTGCGCGCCGTCCGTCAGGCCACGGGACACGACTTTATTCTAATTTACCGTTTATCAATGCTCGATCTGGTGGAGGAAGGCTCCAACTGGGCAGAAATCGAGCAACTGGCGCAGGCGGTTGAACAAGCAGGGGCAACAGTGATCAATACCGGTATCGGCTGGCATGAGGCACGTATACCCACCATTGCCACGATGGTGCCACGGGCCGGATTCAGTTGGGTGACCCGCAAGTTGATGGGGAAAGTGAATATCCCACTGATCACCACTAACCGGATTAATGACCCCACCGTCGCAGAGCAAGTGCTGGCCGATGGCTGTGCAGATATGGTGTCAATGGCCCGGCCATTCCTGGCTGATGCGGCTTTTGTACAAAAAGCCGCACAGGGCCGAGCGGATGAGATTAACACCTGTATTGGTTGTAATCAGGCCTGTTTGGACCAGATTTTTGACGGCAAACTCACCTCATGCTTGGTCAATCCCCGCGCTTGCCGTGAAACCGAAATGCCCGAGTTACCCACAGACGCACCAAAGCGGTTAGCGGTGGTTGGTGCCGGGCCTGCGGGGCTGGCTTTTGCGGTAACCGCTGCCCGTCGCGGTCATCAGGTGACATTATTTGATGCTGCCGCAGATATCGGCGGCCAATTTAATATTGCCAAACAGATCCCCGGCAAAGAGGAGTTTTACGAAACCCTACGCTATTTCCGTCGTCAATTAGTGCTGAATGGCGTAATCCTACAATTGAATACCCCGGTGCAGGTAAAGCAGTTGGCTGAGTTTGATGAAGTGATCCTCGCCTGTGGTATTCAACCACGCTTACCCTGTATCAAAGGGATTGAACACCCAAAAGTACTCACCTATCTGGATGTCTTACGCGATAAAAAACCGGTTGGTCAGCGCGTGGCAATTATTGGCGCTGGTGGAATTGGTTTTGATACTGCGGAATATCTCAGCCAGTCCGGTGATAGTCCCAGTCTCGATAGCGCAGCCTTCAGTACCGAATGGGGTATTGATCAAGATTTAGCCCATCGGGGGGGGCTATCACCAGTAGGGGCTAAAGTCCCCCCATCTCCACGGCAGATTTTCCTATTACAACGTAAAGCCAGCAAAGTCGGCGAAGGTCTGGGTAAAACCACTGGTTGGATCCACCGCACCAGCTTGGCAATGCGCGGCGTAAAGATGCTTAACAGTGTCAATTACGAGGCTATTGATGATGAAGGGTTACATATCACTCGTGCGGAGCAGGCCAGTTGTCTGCCTGTCGATACCATTATTATTTGTGCCGGGCAGGAGCCACGACGGGAACTTCATCAGCCCTTACTGGATATGGGTAAAACAGTCTATTTGATTGGTGGCGCGGATAAGGCTGTTGAGCTGGATGCCCGCCGCGCCATTGATCAGGGCACCCGGCTGGCGCTAGCCATTTAGCCAAGAGAAAAATGGAATGGAACGACAAGCAAGGTAGAGAGCCGTAACAAGGTAGATAGTAGCAACAAGGTAGATAGTAGCAACAAGGTAGATAGTAACAACAAGGTAGATAGTAGCAACAAGGCCGAGAATAGCAATAAGACCGAGAATAGCAATAAGACCGAGAATAACCACAGGGTGCGGCGAAAACCCCACCCTGTGAAACACCGGTTAGAAATCGCTATATGACATATCGAGGCTACCGGAACCACCGCCTTCAGAGCGAGAGGAGACCTGCTTAACTGATTTCAGCACCATAAATTTCTGATTTGAATCCAGTGTTTCGCAGTTGCCAAACAACCGTTTGAGCTTATGGAAGTAATCCAGATGGCGGTTACCCACGATCATCAACTCGCCACCCGCTTTCAGACAACGCTTGGCATCACAGAACATCTGCCAGGCGACATGGTCACTGACCGCATGTTGTTGGTGGAACGGTGGGTTGCATAACACCAATTGCAGACTTTCACGCGCCACTCCTGCCAAGCCATGGCTCACCATAAATTCACAGCGCGACAAGTCTTGTGGGCGGTTAACGGTGATGTTCAATTCACTGGATGCCACCGCCATATAGGATTCATCAACAAACAGCATTTCAGCTAGCGGGTTTTGCTCCAGTGCGATTAACCCGACGACACCATTCCCACAGCCTAAATCCGCAATTTTACCAGTGACATCATAAGGCAAGATTTCCATAAAGAAACGCGCGCCAATATCCAGATTATTACGAGAGAAAACGTTAGCGTGGTTATGGATAATATAGTCAGTGTTAGGCAGTGGCCAATCGATGGTTTCCGACGCGTCAGCCAATGGAATATCAGCAACCTCACAGTGAATCAGCCGCGCTTTTTTCCAGGCCAGCGTCGTTTTGGTTGGCCCCAAGATCTTTTCAAACAATTGCAACGTGGAGTTGTGCACATCGCGGGATTTTGCACCGGCAATGATCACCGTATCTGGTGCCACGACGCGACGCAAAGCACGTAATTGATGTTCTAGCAGTGCTAAGGCTTTCGGGATCTTAATGACCACCAGCTTAGGCGCATCGGGTAAGTCATCGACGCTGCTCAGTAATGTTACTGCATCTTCATCTAAATGGTTTAAACGCAAATTATGCGCCGTCGCCAACTGACTCATATAAGAGTCGCTGGAACTGAACGGGCGAAAAGCGTGTAAAGCACAGGCCAGCGTACCAAACTGATCGTTAAACACCAGCACCGGGCGACCATCAATTTGGCTTAAATCAATGTGTTGTAACAGATATTCATCTGCCGCTTCCCACGCCTGAAGGGTATTGGAATTTTCTTGTGGCGGAAAACGCTCAAGCTCAAGGCTTTGCGTTCCCAGATCGAGTTGGCTCATCACCGCTCCTGAATAATAAATTTGGGCTGTTTATCCCCTAAAATGGGCGATCAGTAAAATGTTTTTTTGCTTTAATGCGTTTTAAACGCGCGTGTGGCAAGCGCCACCCCACACCGCACGTGCTGATTTTACTCTTTTAGTCTCAGAATATCCTACTATACCCAAGTTACTTCGAGGAGCAGGTA
The DNA here is from genome assembly GCF_001053095.1 of Yersinia similis. Classification (GTDB taxonomy): domain Bacteria; phylum Pseudomonadota; class Gammaproteobacteria; order Enterobacterales; family Enterobacteriaceae; genus Yersinia; species Yersinia similis. The sequence goes on from NZ_CGBP01000044.1 coordinate 21,156, forward strand.
GGCGGCAACCGAGTAACTGGGGTGAGCAAGGGCAGCTAGCCCCCCTGTATCTTGAAGGACGACGGGTACATCCCCATCATACTGCAAGTAGTATGTGTGTTGGCTCCCCCCTGTAACTCACATTATTGGGGAAGTTTCCATAATAAAATACAAATAAAAAATAGGATAAAAATAAACATACTAATTATTTATATTAAAAAATAGTTCACATCAATAAAAATAAAAAATTATAAGATTTAATGAAACTTATAATACAATCTGTTTCGGCAAAAACTGCCGTAATAAAACATCACAGCCATCAATTAATAAACTCAAATCCAAAAACCATAACAATACGTTATTTGTTAATTTGGACACATACACGGATTAGTAAACTTTCAATCATGAAAAACTCAAATAAATCACAAAAAAACATATCAAAAAACCTTAAAAACCACAAAGAGACCGATTTTTTAAGTAAAAACAAAAGCCCTATCGCTACATTTATCGCTGCTACTCTCTTTATATTCAGCAGTTCGTCAGTTATAGCAGCACCAGCCCATGAAGGTATCGTTGTGGGGAAATCAACCCTCAATAAAAAGCAGAATGTGGTAAATGCCATAATAAATGAGGGTAACAGTTTAACACTCACTGACAGTGCCAGCGCAGAGCACACGGCCGTTAATACTGGCAGTATTTTTACATTAAAAGATGAAAGCACAGCCAATATAACCTCAGTTGTGGATGGTTTTTTTACGCTATCTGATCGCAGTAAAGCCAATATAAATACGATTCTTTCTGGAGGAAGACTAGAGCTAAATGACGATGCAAGCGCTACCGAGACAACGATCAGCTCAGATATCGAAAAAAAAAGCATTATGCGGTTATACCAAAATGCGAGCACCAAAAATACCACTGTAAGCGCTAATGGTATTCTCCGTGTTTCGGGCGATAGCCGTGCAGAAGAGACTCATGTAACCAAAGGAGGAGAACTGATTGTTTACAGTGAGTCGCAGGGTCCGACACTGAAAAACACTCAAATCGCGGGAACATTAACCTTAGATAGCGATGTCACACTGGAAGGTAAAACTGAATTTGTCTCTACCGCAACCGTAGAAACTACTGGTCATTTAATTGATAACCATGGTCAACTTATTTTCAACAGTGATAATGATATTGTTATTCAAGCCATTATAGACGGCCAGGGTTCATTAACTAAAGAAAACCCATTAACCACATTAACCTTATCTGGCTCGGGTGACTCTTGGGTCGCCAATTATGTCTATTCCGGCGAGACAACTATCAATGCAGGTAAACTAAAACTGTCCAACACTAATTTCTTTGGCAGCCCAATTAATGGCCAGCCAGATACACGTCTCATTTTAGAAAAAAGTATACTCAACACCACCGTACAGGGCAGTAGTGTCGTTATTGGTGAACATAGCATATGGAATATGCTAGGCGATTCTAACATCCATCATTTAGATATATTGGAATCAGGGAAACATGATTTAAATAATAATGGAAAAATAGGTAATCAATTAATCATTGATGGGAATTATTTCAGTAATAACGGCACCTTGATTTTTCATAGCCAGTTAGCGGGGGACGATTCCGTCACTGACCATGTGCTGATTAAAGGGAATACGGGGGGTCATACCCACGTCAAAGTCATTAATGTAAACGGTGAAGGGAATAAAACAGATTCAGGTATCCAATTGATCGAGGTGAGAGGGATATCAGATGGGGAGTTCAGTCAGGTTGGTCGTATTACAGCGGGTGCTTATGAATACCGTTTAGGCCGTGGTAAGGACGAACTCAGCAAAAACTGGTATTTGAGCAGTGACATTACCGATTACTCGTCAGACAGTGTTCCCGAAACGGAACTTCCAGAGATGTTGGCCCTAAAATCAGACAAGGCCGCAGCCCTTTCAGCCAAATTAGCTGGCTACGCGTTGCAAGCCGTTGGCGGCGCAGTTGACTCCTTCACTCAACCCGGGACTAACGCCCCAACTAATACACCTGAATTAACCGTTCCAGACCCAAAGCGCGCCAAGGCCACAGCCCTTTCAGCCAAATTAGCTGATTACGCGTTGCAAGCCGTTGGCGGCGCAGTTGACTC
>NZ_CGBP01000045.1 GCF_001053095.1 Yersinia similis
CCTGCCTGTCACGCAGGGGGTCGCGGGTTCGAGCCCCGTCCGTTCCGCCACCCTAATTAGGGGCGTAGTTCAATTGGTAGAGCACCGGTCTCCAAAACCGGGTGTTGGGAGTTCGAGTCTCTCCGCCCCTGCCAGATAAAAAACCCTTCGCGAAAGCGAGGGGTTTTTTATTTTGAGCCCTATAAAAATTGATGCCCTTTCCTCATTGGCTTAATACCTTTCTCTATTCTCTTTCCTCATTATAATTTAACGATTTTTATAATATTTTGGTCATCCCAAATATCACCTCAGTAGTACACAGATTCAGCCTAATACGCATGCCCAGATCGCTTGAGTAGACGTTGTAGAGTTGTGCTATAAGCCCCCATGTAGAGCCTCCTGGCGCTTGAGGCGGGACGCTGTACCGATTTATTGTGGTACTTGCTACTACGAGGCAAGAAAGCCCTCTGTTCACGTGATCGACTTGTGGTTGTCACCCCGTTGTATTTATTACGTCACATATAAGACATGGCATCTAATATGCTCAGTTTTCTGGACATTCTTGCTATTGATTCGCTCAGTTAAGGCGGTTCTAGAACCCAAGTATTCTGTCTCTTTGGCAAGAATTATGACTTTTCATCGGTACAACCGCCTTTACTAACCGGGTTGCAGTATGTTGGTATTCTAGTTCGGGAGCGAGCCGGTTATTGGTGTTATTCCGGGGCGATAATATTCATATTTTCATTTTATTTACTGATAAAAATGATGTCTTCTATCGTTTATAACTTCTCTTATTAGTCATCTTTATTTGTTGGTTTCTTATAAATATGTAAATGGTAACGTTCCCAACATATGTCTATTTGGCTGAATCTATGTACGAAATGATTGTTATTCTGTGGTGTGACGCCGCTCATTATTACTTTCACCAATTGTACTAAAACTAGTTAACATTTTAGCTATCTAGGAAGCTCACCTTAAAAAATAGTATGTGCTTTTAGCACAACATTATTCGCAAATTGGCCGAAATTCAGGGTGAAAACCAGTCTGAATGATCATCTTAGCTATTCTCAGGAATGGTAATGAGTCAGCGGCTTGACGATGACAAATGAAGTGAGGAGAGAAATATGTACAGGCGTTTACTGTTAGCAGCAGCTGTAACAGCGGCAATGTGTAGTGCAGTTCAGGCAGTTCCGTTAGTTGTCGGTTTTTCTCAAATTGGTTCAGAATCCGGTTGGCGCTCTGCGGAAACCAAGGTTGCGAAACAAGAAGCGGAAAAGCGCGGGATAACACTCAAGATCGCGGATGCTCAACAAAAGCAAGAAAACCAAATAAAAGCCGTGAGATCTTTTATTGCTCAAGGTGTTGATGCGATCTTTATCGCACCTGTAGTCGCTACCGGTTGGACGCCAGTCTTACAGGAAGCGAAAGAAGCCAAGATACCGGTATTCCTGCTTGACCGTATGATTGAGGTGAATGATCCTTCTTTGTATACGGCGGCAGTTGCCTCTGACAGCGTATATGAGGGGAAAGTTGCGGGTGAGTGGCTATTGAAAGATGTCGCAGGAAAACCCTGTAATGTTGTTGAATTACAAGGCACTGTTGGTTCAAGTGTGGCAATTAACCGCAAGAAAGGCTTTGCTGACGGGATAGCTTCGGCACCTGGTGTGAAGATAATCCGTTCTCAGTCAGGAGATTTCACGCGCAGTAAAGGCAAAGAAGTTATGGAAAGTTTCATTAAAGCGGAGCAAAACGGTAAAAATATTTGCGCGGTCTATGCGCATAATGACGATATGGCGATTGGAGCCATTCAGGCAATTAAAGAAGCAGGTTTAAAACCTGGTTCAGATATTAAAATCGTTTCCATCGATGGTGTTCCTGATATTTTCAAAGCAATGAGTAGTGGTGAAGCAAACGCTACCGTTGAGTTAACGCCTAATATGGCCGGCCCTGCTTTAGATGCATTAATTGTGCTCAAGAAGGACGGTACTCAGCCACCTAAATTTATTCAGACAGAGTCCCGCTTGCTCCAGCCAGATACGGCTAAACAGGAATATGAGTTGAAGAAAAGTCTTGGTTATTGATTCAGATGGCGGGGCTTGCCCCGCCTGCTTTTATCACCTGTATTTGGTCAATATCTGAGTTGTTTTTGAACGTGGGTACATCTGATGGAAATATTGTTAGAAGTCCGTGGCTTATCTGTTGAGTTTCCTGGTGTTAAGGCATTGGACTCCGTAGATTTTTCTCTGCAGCGCGGTGAGGTTGTTGCGTTATTAGGAGAGAATGGCGCAGGAAAATCGACATTAATAAAAGCGTTAACCGGGGTTTATAAACGATCCGCCGGTGAGGTGCTGTTGGACGGTAAGGCTATTTGCCCTATTGATACCGCGGATGCCCAACTTATGGGTATTGGTACTGTCTATCAAGAGGTCAATTTACTGCCGAATATATCTGTTGCTGCGAATTTATTTATTGGCCGTGAGCCGCTACGTTGGGGGCTAATTGATCACAATAAAATGAATCAGCAAGCAGCAAAATTGCTGACGGGTTATGGTTTAACGTTAGATGTTCAGCAGCCTTTGGCTAATTTCTCTATTGCAATACAACAGATTGTAGCAATCGCCCGCGCTGTTGACCTTTCCGCGAAGGTGCTGATCCTGGATGAGCCTACGGCAAGTTTAGATGCTAAAGAAGTCAGTATGTTACTGGATATCTTGTGCCAGCTACGGGACCAGGGTATCGGTATGGTTTTTGTGACCCATTTTCTCGATCAGGTTTATCGAATCAGTGATCGCATTACAGTTTTGCGAAATGGCAAGCTCGTCGGTACCAAAACTGTGGCAGAACTTCCCCGGATTGAGTTAGTGCAAATGATGCTGGGGCATAGTTTTGATGAGCAATTACTGAAACGTGGCGAACACAGTGTTACTAATAATAATCCATTGGTTGAGTTTAAAAACTATGGCCGACGGGGTGTGGTAGATAATTTTGATTTGTCTGTTTTTCCTGGTGAAATTGTCGGGTTGGCTGGGTTATTAGGTTCGGGACGAACTGAAACAGCACAGCTAATTTTTGGCATAACGACACCTGATGCTGGGGAAGCCAAAATACAAGGCAAGCCTGTTAAAATTAGAACACCACGTAAGGCATCAAAATTTGGTTTTGGCTACTGTCCAGAAGATCGCAAAACAGATGGTATCGTTGGTGTGGCAACCGTACGGGAAAACATCATTTTAGCCTTACAAGCGCAGCGTGGGTGGCTGAGGCCCCTTTCTATGCGTGAACAGACACAAATTGCAGAAGATTTTATCCAGCAACTGGGTATTCGTACCCCAGGCCCTGAGCAGCAAATTCAATACCTCTCCGGTGGAAACCAACAAAAAGTATTACTTGCCCGCTGGCTTGCCACTAAACCTAGATTTTTAATTTTAGATGAACCGACCCGTGGTATCGATGTAGGTGCTCACGCCGAAATTATTCGGTTGATCGAAAAACTGTGTGATGAAGGGTTGGCGCTGTTAATTATTTCTTCCGAACTAGAAGAATTGGCGGGTTACGCTGATCGGGTCATTGTTCTTCGTGATCGTCGGCATGTTGCTCAACTCAATCACGATGAGATTTCCGTTCCTGCCATTATGCAGGCGATCGCGGTGCAATAAGGGGTGGTTTCATGGGAAATAGGAGCCTGTCAATGACACAACGACCGCGCAAAGTGAAATGGGTTTTGCCGAAAGGTGCGACACAATTTGGCGCACTGGCAGTTATTTTATTGATTGATAGTTTGGTCGCACCGCATTTCTTCTCTATCCATATTCAGGATGGCCGGCTGTTTGGCAGTATTATTGATATTTTAAATCGTGGTGCCCCCGTTGCTTTATTGGCGCTGGGAATGACATTAGTCATTGCGACGGGTGGCATTGATTTATCGGTCGGTGCGGTCATGGCTATCGCCGGAGCAACTGCCGCGACGTTGACCAGTGCGGGATACCCGTTCATGACGGTGTTAGCGCTGTCACTCGCTGTTGGGGCGCTATGCGGCTTGTGGAATGGTTTCTTAGTGGCGGTATTACAAATTCAGCCAATTGTTGCCACGCTGATGTTAATGGTCGCCGGGCGTGGAATCGCTCAGCTTATTACTGAAGGGCAGATTGTTACTTTTGATAGTGGCGGTTTGGCAACGCTTGGTAGCAGTACGCTGATGTATTTACCCATGTCAGTGGTTATCGCATGTAGCATGTTAATTCTCGTGTGGTTGCTAACCCGTAAAACGGCGCTTGGGTTGTTCATTGAGTCAGTTGGTATCAACTTACGATCTGCTCGGAATGCAGGAGTGAGTACCCGTTTAGTGCTGATCGCCGTTTATGTGATTTGTGGGGTGTGTGCTGCGGTGGCGGGTATTATTGTGACCGCGGATATTCGTGGTGCTGACGCGAACAATGCGGGTTTATGGCTGGAGTTGGACGCGATATTGGCGGTGGTTATCGGTGGTGCATCGTTGATGGGCGGACGTTTTAATCTACTACTTTCCGTTATCGGCGCTTTAATTATTCAGGGTATGAATACTGGGATTTTACTTTCTGGTTATCAGCCAGAGTTTAATTTGGTGCTTAAAGCCGTTGTCGTGCTGGCCGTATTAGTTGTGCAATCCCCCATGATCTCATTGAGCCATCTCTTCCAGAGGCGAAAATAATGTTAAAGCGTAATGTTCCCTTGCTGATTACTATCGCCGTTTTTATTCTGGGATATGCTTTCTGTCTGAGTCAGTTTCCCAGTTTCTCGTCCTCACGAGTATGGTGTGATTTACTGACTGATAATGCTTTTCTTGGCATTGTGGCTGTTGGCATGACTTTCGTTATTTTATCGGGTGGGATCGATTTATCTGTCGGCTCGGTTATTGCTTTTACCGGTGTGCTGCTGGCTAAGTTAATTGGTACCTATGGTATTCACCCAGCCTATGCCTTTGCTGTCGTCTTAGTTATGGGCGCAATGTTTGGTGCGTTGATGGGGTGGATTATTGACTCCCTGAAACTTCCAGCGTTTATCATTACTCTGGCAGGGATGTTTTTTATCCGTGGTATGAGTTTTATCGTTTCTGAAGAGTCGCTGCCTATTAATCACCCTATATATGAAACTTTGGCTAATTATGCCTGGCGTGTTCCTGGTGGTGGGCGATTTACGTTGTTAGCATTTATTATGCTAATGGTTGTGGCCTTTGGCATCCTTCTGGCCCATCACACACGCTTTGGTCATAATGTCTATGCGATTGGCGGTAACAGCGTCTCTGCGGGGTTGATGGGTGTCCCGGTCAGGAGAACGACGATTAAAATTTATATGCTATCCAGTACATTGGCTGCATTATCAGGCATTGTTTTCTCTCTCTACACGTCTGCGGGCTATGCGTTGGCAGCCAGTGGTGTTGAGTTAGATGCTATTGCTGCAGTTGTCATTGGTGGCACATTACTGGCGGGCGGTATCGGCACGGTATTTGGTACGTTGTTCGGTGTGTTAATTCAGGGCCTGATACAGAGCTATATTACTTTCGACGGCACACTCAGTTCGTGGTGGACCAAAATTGTGATTGGTATTTTGCTCTTTAGCTTTATCGTGATTCAGAAAGCGATGAGCGCTTTTTATCTCAACCGTAGATCACGCCCTCAGTCATCGCCGCTTACTCCCGTGTAACGCTCTGGGTAGCGTTATTCATGGGGGTTTTTAAGAGTTGTCTGATCAATGCTTGCTGGTCACTGTTTTGCAGCCAAACGGCATACAGTGGCCGCACGATCGGTGGAATATCAGGATGAATGACAAGCTGTGGGTACTCTTTTTGCCAATGTTCAGGCAGGAAAGCGCAACCGCCAGTCGTCTCAAGCAACTGGCGGGTTAAATGGGCAGAGGTCGTTGTGAGGATTGGTGCCTGTTCACTATCAAGCAACCGGTTTTCCTGCTGATGGAAATCAGCCCCCCATTCAAGTTTGATATAAGGCACTTCACTTGCATTTTTATGCTCGTTCGGGGTGTCATCTTCTTTTGGTAAATCAAGGGAGATCGACGAATAAAGCCGCAGTGAAAAATGGCCTAATAGCAAGCTGGCCAGTTCATCCATTTTGGGCGGTTCTGTCGTGATCAGCAAATCCAGTTGCCGTTCGTGCAACTGCTTCACCAGTGAGTTTCTCAGCGCAATGCGCGCTTCAAGACGCAGTTCCTCTCGTTGTTCATATAACTGTTGCAACCATGGAGTGAGGTACGCCTCCCAAAGGGATGCGGTTACACCTATGGATAACTCAGTGTGTTGTAGCGAATGTATGACTTCTTTTTTGGCTAATTGCCAGGTATTCAGCAGCATTTCTGCGTACGGAACCAGCCGTTCACCCGCAGGAGTGAGCCGAATATTATTACGATGCCGAGTGAATAAGTTTGCACCTAATTGATTTTCCAACTGACGGATGCGGAAACTTATCGCCGACTGCGTTAAGTACAGAGATTCCGCTGCGCGCCCAAAGTGACGAGTTCTACTGACCTCTAAAAAGGTTTTCAGTAATTCGGTATCCACACCATCTCCAATTTTTTTTATCGTTAGGATTTAAATGTTTTGTTTTACACGATGTCAAGCCTATCTAATACTCCGCGCCATAAACAGCACGACCATGAGAGAATTAGGAGCGTGTCAGATGGCGGATAGCTTCATCACGACCAATCGTTTTTTTGATAATAAACATTATCCTCGCGGGTTCTCGCGTCACGGCGATTTCACCATTAAAGAGGCGCAATTACTAGAGCGCCATGGCTACGCTTTCAATGAGCTTGACTCAGGTAAACGTGAGCCAGTAACGGAAGAAGAGCAACTGTTCGTTGCTGTTTGCCGTGGCGAGCGTGAACCGGTCAGTGCCGAGGAAAAGGTCTGGTCCAAGTATGTGATCCGGACTCGTCAGCCTAAACGTTTCCATACCCTGTCTGGCGGTAAGCCGCAGATGGATGCTGTGGAGGATTATACCGATAGCGACGATTAATCCCCCTGCGTACTTGAAGCTGCAGGGTTGTTAGCTGCGTGCACTCACCCGAATCACTTACTGATGTAAGCTCATCGGGATTCGTTTACTGGCTGCCTACCTGCAACTCCAATTACTTTGGATAAACCCTGCGTACTTGGTGCTGTAAGAGAGTTAGCTGCGTGCACTCACCCGAATCACTTACTGATGTAAGCTCATCGGGATTCGTTTACCTGTCGGTGGTTAGTTAAGTATTGGGGGGCTTTGGCCCCCTTTGTTACATCAGGCTTTTGTGTAACTGCAACAGCAGGCGATCCATACAGCGATAGCTCAGTGCCTCTGAAAGATGACATTTTTGGATAGCCTCTTCTTGTGCCAAGTCGGCAATGGTTCGTGCCACTTTCAAAATATGGTGCCAGGCACGTACTGATAGGCCGAGCGTCAGTAAAACCTGCTCGAGAAACGCGGCATCTTCAGGTGCTAAATAACAAAACTCAGCCACCTCTTTGCTGGTGAGCTGCGTATTTATCTTCCCCGCCCGGTCCATTTGCCTCTGTCTGGCCTGTAACACTCGTTGCTTGACTGTTGTGCTACTCTCCCCCTGATTTTTCTGCGCACCCAGCATACCGGCTGGCAGTAATGGCACTTCTATCGATAAATCGAATCTATCGAGAAATGGCCCGGACAATTTGGCTAGATAGCGCAAAATTTGCTGTGGCGGTGTGCGGTTATGAACACCTTGATAGTGGCCACTGGGGCTGGGATTCATCGCTGCAATAAGTTGCACTTTAGCTGGAAAACAGATTTTGGCTGCTGCGCGCGAGATAATAATTTCGCCAGATTCCAACGGTTCGCGCAGTGAATCCAGCACCCGGCGTTCAAATTCAGGTAGTTCATCAAGAAATAACACACCGTTATGGGCCAGTGATATCTCACCGGGGCGGGGTATGGAACCGCCGCCAATCAGCGCTGCCATCGATGCGCTATGGTGTGGGGCACGAAAGGCCCGGCAACGCCATTGGGTTGGTAGTTCGTTGCTATGAAGTAATCCGGTGATCGCCGCTGCTTCCAATGCTTCCTGATCGGTCAGAGGAGGCAATAACCCGGTTAGGCGGGTTGCCAGCATCGTTTTACCGGTACCCGGTGGCCCGAGCAACAGTAAGTTATGCCCACCTGCCGCCGCGATTTCTAACGCACGTTTAGCCTGTGATTGACCAATGATGTCGTGTAAATCAAGGTGGTTATCCGATGAGGGCACCGGTTCGAAGGGCTGGCCCTGTGCGAGGGTATTTTCGCCTTGCAAGAAACCACATACCGCTAATAAATGATCTGCGACCCAGGAGTTACCTTGTGGGATTAGGCCAATTTCAAGACCATTGGCAGTGGGAAGGATTAACTGACGGTTAGCTTTGCTACAGGCGAGTGCTGCTGGAATTGCGCCGCTAACGCGCCTTAACGCGCCGGATAGGGCTAATTCACCCAGGAACTCATAGTGCGCTAATTTATCCGCAGAGATCTGTTCTGAAGCCGCTAAGATGGCTAAAGCAATGGGAAGGTCATAGCGACCACCTTCTTTTGGCAAGTCTGCCGGTGCCAAGCTGACGGTGATCCGCTTAGCGGGAAAATTAAAACCGCTGTTAATTAATGCGCTACGAACCCGATCTCGTGCTTCTTTGACCGTTGTTTCGGGTAAGCCGACCAATATCAATCCGGGTAATCCATTGCTGATATGAACTTCTACCGCGACAGGAGGGGCTTGAATGCCCAATGTTGCGCGAGTATGAATGGTTGCCAGTGACATTATGCTTTCCTTTGCCGTCATGCGTCCTGACGCACGATACTGCTCCGTGGGGTGTTTTTATTTTTATGTTCTCAGTATGGCGATACATGAGAACCCAAATAGAGTGCCTCATGCTTCCCTTCAGTACACAAAAAGATGTTCAATCTGCGGAAGTTCACGAGAAGTTTCGTTGCAATAAACACATCAAAATTAAAAACTGCGATGGGGTGCGCAAAAAAGACCGAACGGCGGACATGGGTTTTACTGATTGATAATTAAAATGTTTATGGCATTTTGCGTGTATGTTCACAAAATAATAAGTTAAATAAATATTGTCAGGCAACCAATAACTGTGATAACTCTGTAGGTATTCGTTCGACACTAGATAGATGAACAACCTAATTATGAAAGCAATTTTTCAAGTGATTAACCTAGTCCTAATTAGCGTGGTGGTGATTATTATCCCACCGTGCGGGGCTGCACTTGGACGAAGAAAGGCATAAAAATCAAGCCTTAATCTCAAGAGAACCCCCGCACCGAAAGGTCCGGGGGTTTTTTTATTGGCAAGTTAAAGGACGTGGGGAGCATAAAATGCACAGCAGAATAAAATCCTGTTCCTCTCGGAAAAGGTCGGGGAAATAACTATGAATGGTGCTCAGTGGGTGGTTCAGGCGTTGCGTGCGCAGGGCGTTGATACGGTATTTGGCTATCCAGGCGGGGCGATCATGCCTGTCTATGATGCGTTGTATGATGGTGGTGTTGAACATTTACTCTGCCGCCATGAGCAAGGTGCTGCCATTGCTGCTATCGGTTATGCACGTGCAACCGGCAAAGTTGGGGTGTGTATCGCCACTTCTGGTCCCGGAGCGACTAACCTGATCACCGGTCTGGCGGATGCTTTACTGGACTCTGTGCCGGTGATAGCTATCACCGGTCAGGTTGGATCGGCCTTAATCGGTACTGATGCATTTCAGGAGATCGATGTGCTGGGGCTATCACTGGCCTGCACCAAGCACAGTTTCTTGGTTGAGTCATTGGATGCGTTGCCAGAGATTATGGCTGAAGCGTTTGCTATTGCTACCAGTGGCCGTCCTGGGCCGGTGTTAATTGATATTCCCAAAGATATCCAGTTGGCGGTGGGGGAGTTAACTCCACACTTGAAGCCAGTTGAAGAGCATTCCGTTGATTCTGCCGCTGAGTTACAACAAGCTTGGGATATGCTGGCGAACGCACAGAAACCGATGCTGTATGTTGGGGGGGGTGTCGGCATGGCGCAGGCGGTACCTGCCTTACGTGATTTTATCGCTATGACAGGGATCCCGGCGGTTGCTACCCTGAAAGGGCTGGGTGCGCCAGATATCGAGCACCCTTGTTATCTGGGTATGCTGGGTATGCACGGTACTAAAGCGGCGAATTTTGCCGTACAGGATTGTGATTTATTGGTAGCGGTTGGTGCACGGTTTGATGACCGCGTAACCGGTAAGTTGAATACGTTTGCATCGAAAGCAAAAGTTATTCATATGGATATTGACCCGGCTGAGCTGGGTAAACTGCGTCAGGTTCATGTGGCATTACAGGGCAATCTAAACGTGTTGTTGCCTGCCTTACAACAGCCGTTAAATATTCAACCGTGGCGTGATGAAGTGATGGCGCTGAAACAGCAACATTACTGGCGTTATGACCACCCTGGCCAGGCGATTTATGCCCCGTTATTACTGAAGCAGATCTCTGAGCGCAAAGCCCCTGAAACGGTAGTGACTACGGATGTGGGCCAGCACCAGATGTGGACTGCACAGCATATGAACTTTACCCGCCCGGAGAATTTCATCACTTCCAGCGGGTTGGGGACCATGGGCTTCGGAGTGCCCGCCGCGGTAGGTGCTCAGATGGCCCGCCCTGATGATATGGTTATCTGTGTCTCTGGCGATGGCTCCTTTATGATGAATGTGCAGGAGTTGGGCACGATAAAACGAAAACAGTTGCCGCTGAAAATCGTTTTATTGGATAACCAGCGGTTGGGGATGGTTCGGCAGTGGCAGCAATTATTCTTCGATGGGCGTTATAGCGAAACCAATCTTTCTGATAACCCCGATTTTATCACTCTGGCCAGCGCTTTTGATATCCCCGGCCAACGTATCACCCGTAAAGACCAAGTCGATGCCGCTCTGGATGTGCTGTTTAATAGCGAAGGCCCTTATCTGCTCCAGGTTTCCATCGACGAACTCGAGAACGTTTGGCCGTTAGTGCCGCCAGGCGCAGGTAATGAAACCATGCTGGAGAAAATCTCATGATACAACATCAACTCTCGATCCAAGCCCGCTTCCGCCCTGAAATGTTAGAGCGTGTCTTGCGCGTTGTGCGGCACCGCGGCTTTCAGGTCTGTGCTATGAATATGTCACCAATGATTGATGCTGAGAATGTTAATATAGAATTGACCGTTGCCAGCCAGCGCCCTGTCGATCTGCTGTCTTCTCAGTTGAGTAAGCTGATGGATGTCGCCTGTGTCGAGATCCTGCAACCTAATACATTACAGATACGCGCCTGATGCGCCACAAGGAAAGAAAAGAATGACGAAGAAAGCTGATTACATTTGGTTTAACGGCGAAATGGTTCCGTGGGCAGAGGCTAAAGTTCATGTGATGTCTCACGCGTTACACTACGGAACGTCAGTCTTCGAAGGTGTTCGTTGCTACGAATCCCATAAAGGCCCGGTGGTTTTCCGTCACCGTGAGCATATGCAGCGTTTGCATGATTCCGCTAAAATTTATCGTATGCCCGTCTCCCAGTCAGTGGATGAACTGATGGAAGCTTGCCGTGCCACGCTGCGCAAAAATAATCTGACCAGTGCTTATATCCGCCCGTTAGTCTTTATTGGTGATGTTGGCATGGGTGTGAATCCACCGGAGGGTTATAACACTGATGTGATCATCGCCGCTTTCCCATGGGGTGCTTATCTGGGTGCAGAAGCCTTGGAGCAAGGCATTGATGCGATGGTGTCATCATGGAACCGTGTTGCACCAAATACCATCCCAACGGCGGCGAAAGCAGGCGGTAACTACCTTTCATCCTTGCTGGTGGGCAGTGAAGCACGTCGCCACGGCTATCAGGAAGGGATTGCGCTGGATGTTCATGGTTACCTGTCTGAAGGTGCCGGTGAGAACCTGTTCGAAGTAAAAGATGGCATCCTGTTCACACCACCATTTACCTCGTCTGCCCTGCCGGGTATCACCCGTGATGCCATTATCAAGCTGGCGAAAGATATGGGGCTGGAAGTGCGTGAGCAAGTGTTGTCACGTGAGTCTCTCTATCTGGCCGATGAAGTGTTTATGTCCGGTACTGCAGCCGAAATTACCCCGGTACGCAGCGTGGATGGTATTCAGGTTGGTATTGGCAAACGTGGCCCGATCACGGCCAAAATTCAACAAGCGTTCTTCGGCTTGTTTACCGGTGAAACCGAGGACAAATGGGGCTGGCTGGATCAGGTTAATCCATAAAATACCCTGCGTACTTGTCGTTGCAGCGGTGTTAGCTGTGCCATTCGCTTGTTAGCTGGCTGCAACTTCAGGTTCTTTGAGTACAACAGAAATCGTCAGTAGGTGGTTCGCATAAAAGACATCTGCAACACGCAATCTATTTGCGACACACATTGATTTGCAAAATAAAAACGCGGAGTGAAGAGACAATGCCTAAGTACCGTTCCCATACCACCACCCATGGCCGTAATATGGCCGGCGCCCGCGCACTGTGGCGCGCAACCGGTATGACCGATGATGACTTCGGCAAACCGATTATTGCGGTCGTTAACTCCTTTACCCAATTTGTACCGGGCCACGTACATTTGCGCGATTTAGGCAAGCTGGTCGCGGAGCAAATTGCAGCCTCTGGCGGTGTGGCTAAAGAGTTCAACACCATTGCAGTGGATGATGGTATCGCGATGGGCCACGGTGGCATGCTCTACTCTCTGCCATCGCGTGAATTGATCGCCGATTCCGTTGAGTACATGGTTAATGCCCACTGTGCGGATGCCATGGTGTGTATCTCTAACTGCGACAAAATTACCCCAGGGATGCTGATGGCGTCTCTGCGCCTGAATATTCCGGTGATCTTTGTGTCTGGTGGCCCGATGGAAGCTGGTAAGACCAAGCTGTCAGATAAAATCATCAAGCTGGATTTGATCGATGCCATGATTCAGGGCGCGAATCCTAATGTGAGCGATGAAGAGAGCGCCCAGATTGAGCGTTCTGCTTGCCCGACCTGTGGTTCTTGCTCCGGTATGTTTACGGCTAACTCAATGAACTGCCTGAATGAAGCGCTGGGTCTGGCGTTGCCGGGTAACGGTTCATTGTTGGCAACCCACGCTGACCGTAAGCAACTGTTCTTGGATGCGGGTAAACACATTGTTGCCTTGACCAAACGTTATTATGAACAAGATGACGTCAGCGCCTTGCCACGCAACATCGCGAATAAAGCGGCCTTTGAAAACGCCATGATATTGGATATCGCCATGGGCGGTTCCACGAATACCGTATTGCATTTGCTGGCGGCGGCGCAGGAAGGTGAAATTGATTTCAGCATGACCGATATCGATCGCCTCTCCCGTAAAATTCCACATTTGTGCAAAGTGGCCCCGAGCACTCAGAAATACCATATGGAAGATGTGCACCGTGCGGGGGGGGTCATTGGTATTTTAGGTGAGTTGGATCGCGCTGGTCTGCTTAACCGCGATGTCAGTAACGTGTTGGGGCTGAATCTGACACAAACGCTGGAAGCCTATGACGTGATGTTGACCCAGGATGAAGGCGTGAAGCAGATGTACGCCGCAGGCCCAGCCGGTATTCGTACCACTAAAGCGTTCTCACAGGATTGCCGTTATCCGTCACTGGATACCGATCGCGAAGAGGGTTGTATCCGTACCCGTGAACATGCCTACAGCCAGGACGGTGGTTTAGCGGTGTTGTACGGTAATATCGCGGCAGACGGCTGTATTGTTAAAACTGCGGGTGTCGATAAAGACAGCCTGACGTTCCGTGGCCCGGCGAAAGTATTTGAGAGCCAGGATGATGCGGTAGAGGCGATCCTCGGTGGTAAAGTTGTGGCGGGTGATGTGGTTGTTATCCGTTATGAAGGGCCAAAAGGTGGGCCGGGTATGCAGGAAATGCTCTATCCGACCACTTATCTGAAATCCATGGGGTTGGGCAAGAGTTGCGCCTTACTGACCGATGGCCGTTTCTCTGGCGGGACATCCGGTTTGTCTATCGGCCATGTGTCTCCAGAAGCCGCCAGTGGTGGGTTGATTGGTTTGGTACAAGATGGCGATTTCATCAATATCGATATTCCGAACCGTGGCATTGTCCTGGATGTTAGCGAAGCTGAACTGGCTGCTCGCCGTGAAACTGAAGAAGCGCATGGCGATGCGGCATGGTCACCGAAGGGCCGTGAACGTCAGGTCTCTTATGCCTTACGCGCTTACGCGATGTTAGCAACCAGCGCCGATAAAGGCGCGGTGCGCGATAAAAGTAAGCTGGGAGGCTAAACACCCATGGCAGTTTCGCAACCCTTATCTGCTGCCCCCTGTGGGGCAGAATATCTGCGGGCGATATTACGTGCGCCGGTGTATGAGGTGGCGCAAGTCACCCCGTTACAAGTGATGGAGAAAATCTCCTCGCGCGTGGGTAATACCGTTTTAGTGAAGCGTGAAGATCGGCAGCCGGTGCACAGCTTTAAGTTGCGCGGTGCTTACGCGATGATCTCCAGCCTAACGGAAGAGCAGAAAGCCTGTGGCGTCGTCACGGCTTCTGCGGGTAACCATGCTCAAGGCGTGGCGCTTTCTGCCCATAAAATGGGGATTAAAGCGCTGATCGTCATGCCCGTTGCTACTGCAGATATTAAAGTTGATGCGGTACGTGCTTTTGGCGGCGAGGTACTGCTGTTTGGCGCTAATTTTGATGAAGCCAAAACCAAAGCTATCGCGCTTGCTCAAGAGCAGGGCTACACCTTTGTGCCACCGTTTGACCATCCGGCGGTGATTGCCGGGCAGGGGACGCTGGCGATGGAGTTACTGCAACAAGATGCCCATCTTGATCGGGTTTTTGTCCCAGTGGGCGGCGGTGGGCTGGTGGCCGGTGTGGCGGTGCTTATCAAGCAATTGATGCCACAGATTAAAGTGATTGGTGTTGAAGCCGAGGATTCTGCCTGTTTGCGGGCCGCGCTGGATGCGGGGCAGCCGGTCGATTTGGCGCGTGTCGGGCTGTTTGCCGAGGGCGTGGCAGTTAAGCGTATCGGTGACGAGCCTTTCCGCCTGTGTCAGGAATATCTGGACGATGTGATCACCGTTGACAGCGATGCTATCTGTGCCGCAGTCAAAGATCTGTTTGAGGATGTTCGCGCCATTGCTGAGCCTTCTGGTGCGTTGGCGTTGGCGGGCCTGAAAAAATATGTGCAGCAGCATAATATTCAGGGCGAGCGTCTGGCACATGTGCTTTCTGGTGCAAACGTGAACTTCCATGGTTTGCGTTATGTGTCAGAGCGTTGCGAGTTAGGTGAGCAGCGTGAAGCCCTGCTGGCGGTGACTATTCCAGAGCAAAAGGGCAGTTTCCTGCGTTTCTGTGAATTACTGGGTGGCCGTGCGGTAACGGAATTTAACTACCGTTACGCCGATGCTGAAAACGCCTGCATTTTTGTTGGGGTACGTTTGACTCGTGGTTATGCTGAGCGGGTTGAAATTCTTGCTGAATTGCAGGACAAAGGTTATCAGGTGGTCGATTTATCTGATGACGAAATGGCGAAACTGCATGTGCGTTATATGGTTGGTGGGCGGCCCTCGAAACCACTGCGTGAGCGTCTGTTCAGCTTTGAATTCCCCGAGTCACCTGGCGCTTTACTGAAATTCCTGCATACGTTGGGCACTCACTGGAATATTTCTCTGTTCCACTACCGCAGCCATGGCACAGATTTTGGCCGGGTATTGGCGGCATTTGAGTTGTCGGCTACCGAACCGCAATTTGAAGAGCGCTTAGCGGCTCTGGGCTACTATTGCCACGATGAAACGGATAACCCGGCGTTTAAGTTCTTTTTAGCGGGTTAATCGCGATGCATACCCGTCGTACTTTAAGCTGCAGAGGTGAACGAAAGCAATTAGCACATATGCAGCTTGGCGTCTGACGGGTATATCACTTCCGCTGTTCAGATGATCAAATTATATAAGAGATGAAATTTTATTCGCGTTTCATTTTAACGATTTCGCCATTTTTTAACTGATATATGCCACTATCAAAAGTAAAAGACATTACGTTATTTTTGTTATTACTTATAATGATAAGTGAGTTTTTATCAATGCAGTTCTTACTGGATTTCATATTATAAAAACATAATCTGTCATATTTTCCTTCCTCTTTATAACCGTCACCAAAATCCCAAAATATTACGGTGTAAAAACCATCTGATGCAGGTTTTGGAATGCTGTATTTGGCTTTCAGTATATCCCTATTTTCTAGCCACCAGTTTATTTTACCTTTATCAGTGAAAGGAAAATTTCTCACTAAAACATCACTGTAATTATTTCTCTGATGAACGGAGATAATTTCCACCGGATGCCGTGACACCCAAAAGAAATAACCTAGAAAAATGCTGCTAATCAGTAATAGCGCACAGAGAGTCTTTTTACTTTTTGCTTTCATTACGGCCCCCGGTAATCTCACTCGCGCTTGATTTTAATTATCTTGCCGTTATCATTTAGTGAGTATCGTCCCTCATAAGTAATAAATAATATACGGTCATTATTGATGCGCCTTACAGAGAAAACTGAATTTTTATCTATACAATTCTTATCAGTTTTCATATCCTCAAAACATCGTCTATCGTATTTCCCTTCCTCTTTATAGCCATCACCAAAATCCCAAAAAGTGATAGAAAAAAAGCCATCAGGGGCAGGGTTAGGAATATTGTATTTGTCTTTTAATCTACTTTTATTTTCTAACCACCAATTTATTTTACCTTTGTCAGTAAAAGGAAAATCTCTCACTAAAACAGCACTAAAATTCCCGTCCTTATGAACAGCGACAATTTCCACCGGGCGCAGCGATAACCAGAAGAAATAACCCAGTAAAATGCTGCCAAGCAGTAATAGCGCGCAGATGATTTTTTTACTTTTTGCTTTCATTACGGCCCCCGGTAATCTCAATTGTGGCTTCCATATTAGTCATAAATGGCTTGAAACCAAACTGGTTGAACCGTTGGAGGACAAACCATATGCGGAAGAAATGGAACCGGTTAAACTTGGTATTCTTAATATCATTATTATCCAGCCCGAAGTGATCCTGTATTTTGTAATGCACCATCGCACGATAACGGTCATTGGCGACCTGCAATGATTTTATCGTGATATCCGTGGCCCAGGTATCGTGAACAGTGATCCCCATTCCATTAAAGTTATCCTGAAATCTATCAAATTTTGGAAGTTTACTATCAAGGATAGCGATTCTGATATCTTCTTTTTTTTCTGCCCGATACAACTTATTTTTCCAATCAATTTTTTCACTGAAAGCATCTTTGATAATCTGTAGTGAACTATTTTCAGTCCTATCACTCAGTATTTGCTCTTTCAATGCGGCATCTAAAGACAGATCCCGAAACGGTGTGCCGTTGCCATTCTGCATATGGTCGATCATTTTTTCGATCAGGTGTTTATATGGGCCATAAAAAGCAAAACTTCGTGATTCGTGGCGAAATTCATTAAAGAGGATCCTGACACATTCCTGCCGTGTTATCTTTTTGCTCTCAGGATTTTTATCATAAGCATAACCATAAGGCATGGGCTTTAGCTGTTGGAACAACGTTAGCGTGTACGGGTTAACCTTGCTTGAAATATTATGCAGATTAAAATCTGTTTTTAACTGTGTTGCGCTTAGATCACCACACCGCATATCATCGGCACCGTAATCATCCATACGTTTTTGGGTTTTAAATACAGTACAGGGAAAATATAACGCCTGTACCGTTGATTTGGTGGTTTCTGACATAATATAAATTCCTTTTATGTTGTTAACGGCTTCCAATATCCCTTATCAGGCCGCAGGCCACTCGGCGGGATAATTTTTATAAAGACCGTGCAGTTTTCTATTTACAGCGTTCCAATGCAAGAGTAATCCCTTCATTTATAGAATATTCAAAACTTTCCTACAAACGTGTATGCCTAGATCACTTGGGTTGTAGGAAGGGGGTAAGCGATTCGGGGATTACGTGGTAATGATTTTTTAATTAAACGACGACTTTCTCTCTCAACTAATGGATTAAGTATGGTTGTATTATTTATTTGTCTTTTCAATAAACGTAGAAAAAATCAAGACACGCTATAATTATAACAATCCCCAAAATGCATCAATCAACGGCTCTTGGAGCCGTTTTTTCGGTACACAAACCCCCAACTCAAATGGCTCGACTAACGAGACATCATCTAGCAGAGAAATACGGTTACGGACTGGCTCCGGGCTGTTATCCACCACTACCGACGGGATCAGGGCGACACCGCAACCCAATGCCACCATGGAAACAATCGCTTCATGGCCGGACACCGTGGCATAAATCAATGGGTTAGTTATACGCTGGCGACGGAACCATAAATCGATACGTTTTCGTGACGGCCCGTGTTCCGGCAAGATAAATGGGATCGTCGCCCAATCCGGTTTTTCAACCGCCACTTGCGAACGCACCGCACACGGCAGTGCAGGGGCAATCAATACTAATGGGATTTCACCAATCTGGGTAAAGGCCACGCTGGTGGGGAGTACTTCAGGGCGACCAGCGATCCCCAAATCAGCCTCATTGGATTGCACTTTATTGACTGCATCGGCGGCATCACCCGTGGTGAGTTTAATTTCAACCAACGGATGGCGTGCGCGAAAGCGGTCCAGAATCGGCGGCAAGTGGCTGTAAGCGGCGGTGACGGAGCAAAATAAGCGCAGTTCACCGCTTAGGGAAGGACCGTGCTGGCCCAATGCATGGAGCAACTGTTGATATTGTAAGAGGGTTTGTTGGGCAAACGCCTTTAATTGGTTACCCGCATCGGTTAATTGCACGGTGCGGTTATCGCGTAAAAACAGGGGCTGGCCGATAGTCTCTTCCAGCCGCTGGATCTGGCGGGAAAGCGTAGAGGGACTGACGTGCATAGCTTTGGCCGAGCGCCCAAAATGGCGGCTTTCAGCCAGATGCAGAAATACTTTCAGGTCACGTAAATCCATCACAGACAGCCTCTTGGTTGAGATGATGTAGTGTATTGCATAAGAAATCGGGTGTATTGCAGAAACTGCAATATCACATTGTTAATATATCAATTTCCGCAATGTGTTTCCTGTCATATAGTGAATCCAAGATGAATCCCCAGCTCAGACAGGGGATGTGAAAAAAACACAACGTATAACGCAAAACACAACATTAATTTGCAGCCATCAAAATAGTCATTCGCTGTAGTAAAAACGGCGCTGACAGGACTCAACGTCACTGGCTGCAATCACCACATAAAACACGAACGGAGTAATACCATGGCTAACTATTTCAACACATTGAACCTGCGTCAGCAGTTGGCGCAATTAGGTAAGTGTCGCTTTATGGCACGTGACGAATTTGCCGATGAAGCCGGCTACCTGAAAGGCAAAAAAGTGGTGATTGTCGGTTGTGGCGCACAGGGCCTGAACCAAGGGTTGAACATGCGTGACTCCGGCCTGGATGTCGCTTATGCCCTGCGTAAAGAAGCGATTGCCGAGAAGCGTGCTTCATGGCGTAAAGCGACCGAAAATGGTTTTAAAGTAGGCACTTACGAAGAATTGATCCCACAAGCGGATCTGGTGGTTAACCTGACGCCAGACAAGCAGCATTCTGCCGTGGTTAAGGCGGTTCAGCCTCTGATGAAAGAGGGCGCAGCACTGGGTTACTCGCATGGTTTCAACATTGTTGAAGTGGGTGAGCAAGTGCGTAAAGACATCACCGTGGTGATGGTTGCGCCGAAATGCCCTGGTACCGAAGTTCGTGAAGAGTACAAACGTGGTTTTGGTGTGCCGACGCTGATTGCGGTTCATCCAGAAAACGACCCTAAAGGCGAAGGCATGGCGATTGCTAAAGCCTGGGCCGCGGCCACTGGTGGTCACCGTGCGGGTGTACTGGAATCTTCTTTTGTTGCCGAAGTGAAATCTGACCTGATGGGCGAGCAAACTATCCTGTGTGGTATGTTGCAGGCGGGTTCACTGTTATGTTTCGACAAGTTGGTTTCAGAGGGTACTGATGCTGCTTACGCTGAAAAACTGATTCAATTCGGCTGGGAAACCATCACCGAAGCGCTGAAACAAGGCGGGATCACGCTGATGATGGACCGTTTGTCTAATCCAGCCAAACTGCGTGCGTATGCATTATCTGAACAGTTGAAAGAAATTATGGCGCCATTGTTCCAGAAACACATGGACGACATTATTTCTGGTGCGTTCTCCAGCGGCATGATGGCTGACTGGGCTAACGATGACGTTAAGTTGTTGAACTGGCGTGAAGAGACCGGCAGAACGGCTTTTGAAAATGCGCCGCAGTTTGAAGGCAAGATCTCTGAGCAGGAATATTTTGACCACGGCGTACTGATGATCGCTATGGTAAAAGCGGGAGTTGAGCTGGCATTCGAAACCATGGTGGATTCCGGCATTATTGAAGAGTCTGCTTACTACGAATCTCTGCACGAGCTGCCGTTGATTGCCAACACTATCGCCCGTAAGCGTCTGTATGAAATGAACGTGGTTATCTCTGATACCGCAGAATACGGTAACTACTTGTTTGCTAATGCAGCGGTGCCGTTGCTGAAAGAGAAGTTTATGGATTCCCTGCAAGCCGGTGACCTGGGTAAAAGTATCCCAGGTTCGGCGGTAGATAATGCACAACTGCGTGATGTGAATGAAGCCATTCGCAATCACCCAATCGAAGCCGTTGGTCATAAACTGCGTGGCTACATGACAGATATGAAGCGTATTGCTGTTGCTGGCTAATAACCGACTTTAGTTTGTGATTTTATATTGAGCCTCCCTGTAAAAAGGGGGGATTTTTTATATGCACTTTAGCAGGCAATACGTAAAGTATAATTGCCGAAACCCCAGGGTGGGGTAAGAATATTAGGTATTCCAACGGGGGCGATAGGCTTATCCAGCAAGCAATCCGACCACATCCCATGCTTTATTACGAACCTGAATTTTTAGGTTCGCTCCGCCAGATTAACTGCATTTTATAGTGATAAAAAATTATTAAAATAATCCTATCACGGCCCGAAAAAACTCTTGTAAGGTGTTAATCGTGGTTAAACACATCGCATAGAATATCGTTTTTAATTTCCCTAAATGGGATGAGTCACATCTGAGGAAAATAAAATTTTTAATTGGTGGCGGTCTTTTTATTGCTGCTACCGTTAGTTATTTGCAGAGCGTCTCCCAAGGAAAACGGTAACTTACTCTTCTTTGTTATATTTTGGGGTAATGTAAATATTCTATTTATCTATTGTAAAAATGCAATGGCGTGAAATAAGTCGCCAGTTAAAAATCGCAGAAAATTTTATTTAATTATGTATCACGCAATAAAATATCTCATTGGAGATGTATAAAAAATTAATTTGATAATAAATCAATGTTTGGAGGTGTGAGCAGTTAAATATAGTTATGAATAATATTATTGGTAGAGATGAAAATTAAATAAGGAAATAACGTATGAGAAATGGAAATGAATCGAGTCGCTCAGACAGTATGACCGTGAGCGGGAGTCGGCCTAGCGGTGTTCATTGGGGCGGTGGACGCGGAAATAATGGTGGGGGGGATCGTCACTCCTCCCATAAGGCGGTCAACAAACCTAAGGTTGATCTACTGAAAACACCAGAAATGCAGGCTTATATGGCCGTAGGCGGTATGCCCGCAGTGATAACATTAATTGATAATGTTTGGGGAATAACCTTAACCAGGCATTCCGTGATGTCATTCCTGGAAACCAATTTATCGCGTGTGGGGGCCTGGGCGATGCGCACCAGTCCTATCGGGGTTGCAGTTTTGGGTATGATGCCGTCAAAAATCGCCCTGGATCCACCTATAGGACATTACTTCACCACACCAGCTCTGCCTGCCAATAGGGTGACAGACACGCCAAAAGAGGCATTACAAGTAGCCACGGATGTTGCGGTTAATGTACGGATAAGTGATGTGACTGACGCGGGAGTGCAACACGCGGTTTTACACAAAACTCCCGTTGCAATACAACGAATTCCCGTGGTTAAGGCTATCGCGACGATTAGGCCCAATGTCTTTACTGTTGCGGTTCCGGGTATCACCCCGATGCATATTAGTGTGGTTGATACAATCGCATCCGAGAATGAAGCAAAACTCGTAGCCCCTACCGGAAAACCCACCGTCACCCCGATTGAGAGTACGCCTGTCAGGGAGTTTAGTCTCCCGGAGGGGCGTCATACTCATGATGCAATCATTGTTTTTCCGGACAGTGTAGATGTTGAGCCGATTTATCTTTCTGTTATTCGAATAACCAGTACGCATGAGATTCGGCAGGAGGCATACAACACATACGAAATAGCCAAAACCGAGCGAGAAGTGGCTGAACGAAATAGAGTGCAGAAGAAACCGTTTGGCTCATTTATAAAGGAAATGACGTTACAGAAAACATTGACGGATAGCCAAGTCGCAGAAACAGCGGCACATATTATCTTACTGGAAAGTAAGCTGACGTTACTGAGGCAAGAAGAAGGGCAGGCATGGCATCAACGTGAATACCTTATTCGTATACATGGCAATAAAAAATTTAAATACCTCCACGAAGTTCACGGGCTGAGGAAATTAGCGCAGGCTAAACAAGGAGAGATAGATGTTATTAATCAATCTATTGCCAAGTTAAAAATGGAAGAAATGGGCCTCTTAATACAGCAACAGCGTGTTAATGCCGATCTGGAGACAGCAAAGATCACAGAGCCGCAGCGAGTTGAGAATGCACGTTTAACCGCAGAAGCAGCAGAAAAGGCCGCGCGAGATCGCAGGATCAGTGAAGAGATAGCGGCAACAGAAGCAAAGCGCCA
>NZ_CGBP01000046.1 GCF_001053095.1 Yersinia similis
TTCGGCGGGTTTTTGCTTTGCAGGATAGGGCGCGAGGGGAATGACTGTCCACGACACTTTTCATAAAAGAAAGCGGCTTACCGGTCAACGCCACTCATGCCACAAAACCCCGCTTCGGCGGGTTTTTTGCTTTGCACGATAGGGTGCGGCGAATACATCGGTATTTAGGCAACGGCGAGAGAACTAAACCGGTAAATCAATCAAGAGGGCGCGCAGTGGGGTTATCGCTTTAATCACCAGGTGTTGCTCTTCTTCCACAAAGGCCCCGTCACCACAGGTTAGGCGCTGTGATGTACCCGTTTGCGGGCCAGCGACTTCTACTGTCCCATGAATCGACTGTAAATATGCTCTGTGGCCGTGTAGTGGCATTTTTTGCTGTTCTCCAGCAGCTAATGCCAGGTGATGTATCCACATTTGCTGGCGTAGCTGTAGGCTACCTTGCTCACCGGCTGGTGAGGCTAGCAACTGCACAGAATGAGTGCTTAATCTTTGGTGCTGCATTGGGACACTTTCCCGTTCAGGACAGGCATTAAGCCATAGCTGAATACGGGTTAATGATTTATTGGTACTCAGATTGTGTTCACTGTAACTGCTCCCCTGCTGGGGCGAAAACAGAAGAAAATCGCCTGTTTTGACGTGCACATGATTCCCCAGACTATCCCGATATTCTGCTTCGCCTTGTAAAATCAGGTTGAGAATATCAACTTGCGGATAAGTCCGTGGTTGGAATGCGGCACCGGGTGCTAATACTTCTTGGTTTAGGACCCGCAACGAGGCGTAGCCTAATAACGTAGGATCGAAATAGTGGCCGAAAGAGAAGGTATAACGCGCCTGAAGCCAACCAAAGTCAGCCTGCCCGCACTGTTCTGCTGTTCTGCATGTGATCATGACGATGATTACCTCTTATACCTGCTATCTTTCAAGCCACAGGCGGGAGTCTGTCGGCCTATCCATCGGTTCGCCTTTGCGAGATTGCGGCAAGCAGCGTTTAAACCGGTTCTCGACCAATTTGTCATTCGTTGGTCGCCTTCCTGAATATTGAAATCTATTAGGCACATTATTGATGGTATTAATTGATAAACAGATGGTAAGCGTCTGGACGTTGGATTGTTAGCCAGTTAATCTGGTCGGCATATTCAAATTTCCTGATTGAGAAAGATAATGGCCAGAGATCGGGCATTAACGCTAGAGGCGTTACGCGTCATGGATGCTATTGACCGTCGTGGCAGTTTTGCTGCGGCAGCTGATGAATTGGGCAGGGTCCCTTCCGCCCTCAGCTATACCATGCAAAAACTTGAGGAAGAGCTTGATGTGGTGTTGTTCGATCGTTCAGGACATCGAACCAAATTTACCAATGTCGGGCGGATGTTGCTGGAGCGTGGGCGGGTATTGCTGGAAGCGGCAGATAAATTAACCACCGATGCTGAAGCACTGGCGCGTGGCTGGGAAACTCATATCACCATTGTCAGCGAGGCGTTATCTCCTGCATGGAAATTGTTTCCGTTGATTGATAAATTAGCGCTTAAAGCCAATACACAGGTATCAATCCTCACCGAGGTGCTGGCTGGCGCATGGGAGCGGCTGGAACAGGGGCGGGCCGATATCGTTATTGCCCCAGATATGCACTTTCGCGCCTCTTCTGAGATTAATAGCCGTAAGTTGTACAAAGTGACCAGTGTATACGTTGCCAGCCCAGACCATCCTATTCATCAGGAGCCAGAACCGCTCTCAGAGCTGACTCGGGTAAAATATCGGGGGATTGCCGTGGCTGATACTGCGCGGGAGCGGCCAGTCATTACGGTGCAATTATTGGATAAACAACAGCGCCTGACCGTCAGTACGATTGAAGATAAACGGCGGGCATTATTAGCTGGGTTGGGTGTGGCGACCATGCCTTATGAGATGGTGGAAAAAGACATTGCCGCAGGCCGGTTGCGGGTGATCGGGCCGGAATACAGCCGTGAGGCCGATATTATTATGGCGTGGCGGCGTGACAGTATGGGGGAGGCTAAGTCTTGGTGTTTGCGCGAGATCCCGAAACTGTTGGGTAAGTGATTGGCTACTGCGCGTGTGGATTTTGGGGTTAGGTTGCGCCCAAACGATTTTCGCTTGCTACGCCCTTGGCCTTGGGGTAAAGGGCGGCTAGCTTGCTAATTATACAAATCGATTCTTATACAAAGCGATTCGCTCTATCATGTGGCTCCAGCAAGTTTTGCTGCGGGCCGATAGAGATAATCCCGTAAGGATTGATGGTACCGTGGCTGCGGTAATAGTGAGTACGAATATGCGCAAAATCAACTGTTTCGGCAATACCGGGCATCTGGTAAATATCCCGTAGGAAGCCATATAAATTCGGGTAATCGCTGATGCGCCGTTTATCACATTTGAAATGCGTCACATACACCGGGTCAAAACGCACTAGCGTAGTCCATAACCGTAAATCAGCTTCCGTTAGCTGATTGCCGGTCAGATAACGATGTTGCTCCAGAATCTGTTCAAGTCTGTCTAATGCACTGAATAACGTGCCCACGGCCTCGTCATAAGCTTCCTGAGTGGTCGCAAACCCTGCTTTATACACACCGTTATTGACTTGATCGTAAACCCAGCCATTGATGTCATCAATATTGTTACGTAACGCAGTGGGGTAATAATCTCCCACTTTCGCACCAACATCATCAAATGCACTGTTGAACATCCGAATGATATCTGCGGATTCATTACTCACCATGGTGTGTTGTTGTTTATCCCATAACACCGGTACCGTCACGCGTCCACTGTAGTCCGGTGCGGCGCGCAGATAGAGTTGATACAGGTAATCGAGGTGATAAAGTGCATCGCCTGTCGCTGCCGGAAAGTCGCTACTAAAGGTCCAGCCATTCTCTTGCATCAATGGGTGCACGACGGAAACAGAAATCAGCGATTCAAGGCCTTTCAAGGTCCGCATCAGTAAAGCGCGGTGCGCCCACGGACAGGCGAGGGAAACATAGAGATGGTAACGGTGGGCTTCGGCGTTAAAACCGCCTTTACCCTGTGAACCCGCTTGCCCATCAGTGGTCACCCAATTACGGAACTGGGCAGTTGAGCGTTTGAAATGGCCACCGGTAGATTGGGTGTCGTACCAAACGTCTTTCCAGACGCCATTGATGAGTTGCCCCATGAAATCCCCCCTAGAAAACAACACCCTACCGGATGGATAGGGCGTGGCTGATATTAACTATTATGTATTATTGCGATTAAGCCCTGATTACCACTTTTTACCCAGTAGGCGGTCGATGCTAAAACCACCTGAGCCAGCAATAGCCAATACCAAGAAACCGCCTGTGATGCTTAGGTTCTTCATGAACATCAGTTGGTTAGTGCTATCCGTAAAGTCAGTGTGGAAGATAAGCGCGGTCAGCAGAGTGAACCCGGCAATGAACAGCGAGGTGGTGCGGGTCAGGAAACCAAACAGAATAGCCAGACCACCACCAAATTCCAATAAAATGGTCAGTGGCAGGAAAAAGCCAGGAACAGCCATCGCTTGCATATATTGTTGGGTCCCGGCATAGGCATCGCCCATTTTGCCGTAACCGGCCACAATAAAGATGATTGGCATTAGAATGCGAGCGACCAACAGGCCAGTATCTTGTAATTTGTTCATCGGTAACTTCTCCAAAGACGGTGTTGATTAATGGCTAACATTTATGAGCATTAACTGTTAGCAAAAGAGGTTTATACCCGTAATACTTCAAGCTGCATGTGTGTTGGCCCGCTGGGTGTGTTACCTACAAGTTGCCTGAGTTGATGAGATAATGTTAGTTGAGAAGTTGATAGGTTGTTAGCAAGTAAAACTGTCGTTTTTCATCAAAAAAACTGAAATAACAGTGGATAAAAGCCAACAGAAAATATCTTAAGTCGATGAACAATAAGACTTATGCTTTGCAGGGTAAGGATGTGGGGAGGGGATTAGCGCGATAAAAAAGTGCGGCGAAACAGTTGGACGGTACTCCACGTGCTAACTGCACGTCGTGACCAGCGGAGCAACTTACTGGGGTGGCGAACACTGTATAATGCCACCAGGCTACCGCCTGCTATCAAATATTTTCGCATACTGACAATCTGTGCCCAGCCACGATCGAAGGGCGCGGTAACTTCAACCCAACGGGCAGCACTGTCCGCGAGATCCAGACGTTGTTGCTGGATCTCACGCAGTAATGCTTCTTTTTCCAATGCTAGTTGGCGGCGGCTCAATGGTCTTTCTCCAGTAACTCGCGGTCAGTTTCTAACTGCTTACGGGTTGAACCCAGCAACGTAGAATGACGCACTTTAGTGAGTGTCCAGATAACACCGATCAGTGCCAGTACCAGTAACACGGCAGTCGTCGTGCCCAAAGCCACTAAGCGGTAGGCTGGATCAATCGCCCAAATGACCAAAACCAACAAACTCATTAAACCGAAAGCGGTTAATAGCAGAGTAATACCCGCCATCATCAGCAACTGAACCAATGTTGCCTTTTCCTCTTCCAATTCAATAACTGCCAGCCGAACACGGGTTTCAACCATGCCAACCACGATAGTGGCGATGCGATGGACAGTATCAAGGACCCCTTTAGCGGGGCCCTGAGTGCGAGGTTGCTCTGCCATAATTAACGGCGAGATAACAGAACGCCTAACACCACGCCAACAGCAGCACCGATACCTACTCCAGTCCATGGATTGTCATGTACGTAGTTATCTGCTTTATCTGCGATCTCTTTGGTTTGGGCTGCAATTTTATCACTCGTCTCGCTCAGACGTACTCGGGTATCTTTCAATGCGCTTTCTGCCTTAGCACGGAGCTTATCCAACTCAGCTTTTGGTTTATCGGTTGAAGATTGCAACACTTCTTCCAACGTATCTGCCAATGATTTAAGTTCAGCACGTAAATGTTCAGAGGTTTTATCTTGTGGCATATGATTACTCCTTAAGCATAACCGAGGTGAATATATAACATAGCGGATTTTTTATGAGGTTGATAGGCAAATCTTTAGAAAATTTAACCAGATTACCGATCTTTACCTAGCATTAAAAACCAAAAAATAACAATAACTCAGCGTTTTACACTGATTAGTGTTGTTGGGCCTGTGCTTGTTGTAGCTCGGCTTGTGCTTTGGCTAACTTTTTCTGTTGCTTGGTAATTTTGCTCGCTTCACCTTTTTGCTGAGCTTCTTTTAGCTCTTGTTGGCGCTCTGTCACGTTGTACTGTTTTTGTCTGATTTTTTTCTGCCGTTCGGCTTGCAAACTTTCCTCAGTACAATGAATCTTCACTTCTTTTAAGGCGGTTTCCAGCCCTGCGGCGCGGCGGGTATTGCCATGCTGCTTGGCATAATCTATCTGCTGTTGGATTTCTTTAGCTTTTATATCGCATTCATTATCAGAGGCTGCGCTAGCGAAGCCACAAAATGTGATAAGTGGTAAAGCTAACAGGAGAGATCGACGTAACAACATTGTATTGTGTCCTTTTACAGCAAAGCGCATGAGTGCCCGATAGTCATGCCACCTGATCGGTAACTTCAGAGGCGAAGCAGATTGCCGTGAATGATTAAGCATAGCGCTGAATTATATGATACCCAAGTTTACCATGGGATTTTTTATAGATTAATCAGATATCAGCGGAAGAAAGTGGTGAGAGGAATGAGTTTGATACGGGGAGTAGGCTCCCCGTAGCGTTGATTATCCTGGGTTTTGTTGACTACTTCTGAATACGGGCAGTAGGCGGTGACGTTTTTTCGACTCACTGGCGACAATCGCATAGCCCGCGGGTAAGACATCCTGCAAAACTTCAATAGCTTGCATCTGTTGCTCGGGGAACTCCAGGCTTACCACCAGGCTGTCATTCTCCGGGATAATACTTTTGATGTGAATCCCACGGCCGTTCAGATGTTGATACAGATAAAAGCCATCTGGTAATGAAAGCCCTTGCTGGTTTGGCCGAATTTTCAACGTACTTTCCGTCTGCACGATCATTGGTGTTAATAAGATCACTGCCAGCAGTAAGAGGACCACCGGCAGTACCAGATAGTGCCAGAGCGGGCGGCCAAAACGGCCCCTAAAGTTGATCACTCTGACTTACCTTTCTTATTGTCATGGCTGACTTTAGCGGGCGTCACATTTTTTTTACGCCACAGCACGTACAAAGAACCAAACAAACCGATCACCAGCAGCGCCAGCGGCAGTAACATCAGGACGAACATCACTTCATCTTCATATCTCAGGAATACCGGTGTCTTGCCAAAGGCGAAGCCCATGGTGGTCAAGATCAATACCCAGAGTAACCCACTCACCCAGTTAAAGAACTGGAAGCGGGCGTTGTCTAAGCCTGAAAGACCGGCAATGGTTGGCAATAAGGTGCGAACGAATGCCAGAAAACGGCCAACCAGTAGGGCGGATAACCCATGGCGGTGAAACAGATTGTGAGCGCGTTGATGGTAATGGGCTGGCAGATGGGACAGCCACCCCTGTACAACTTTCGTATTCCCCAGCCATCGGCCCTGAATATAACTTACCCAACACCCAAGGCTTGCTGCCGTGGTCAATACCACTAGGGTTACTGGAAAACTCATCGCGCCTTTGGCGATCAGCACCCCGACCAGAATCAGCAGGCTATCACCAGGTAAAAAGGCAGCAGGAAGCAGACCATTCTCCAAAAAAAGTATCACAAACAGCAGTAGATAGATGGCCCACACCAGCGATGGGTTCGCCAGTGTCTCATAGTCTTGAGCCCATAGAGCATGTAAGAGTTCTTTAATGATATCCATCTGGTATTCCTAAAACGTCATTGTTTGTATACGTATGGGTAAGTACGTTAGTTTATAAACACGATCTTGCGAAGAGATCTGATGGCTTTTCGTGTTTAAGCGATGGTGTTAAAAATGTGCTGAAATGTAAGCCAAATAGACCAATTCGCCGATATATAAGAGGTAACTTTGCTTCTCGTGATGACAGCGTCGGTACTGTGCAATGTCGAACTATAACCGTCGTGATATTAGGCTACATTGATACTAGGCTACATTGATGCGATGGCTATACTGATGCTATGAAAGCATAAAAACCATCGCGTCATAATTGTGATAGGTAAGCATCCCGCTATATTGAGTATTGCTCTCTTTCCAACCGCCTACACGATTTTGCTGTGTTGCGGCATGGAATATCCAGTTGGAATAGTTGACTAGTGACAGCGATTGCCGTGGTTGTTTATAAATTTCATCCGCCCGGCGGCTGCGTGAGATGGCAAAATAAGCTGCTGGCCAGGTGTTATTTAGTAAAGAAAGATTCGCAGAACCGGTAAATTGAGCCGGACTCAGTCTATTTTTGATGGCCGTTTTTTTGACCGGTACCCCGACCAGACGCAATTGCGGATGTACGGCTTTATTTTGTAGACGTAGCTTAGCTGAAAGCGCGTGAGACGATGAAAGGGAATGGCTGGCGCAGTTACTGTCAGAATAAGCGGCGCTCAACGCAGATAAAGCTACGCCGGATGGGGTCGAATGGGGAGGCAATAGCATATTGCCAGAGACCATATTGGCCCAGCAAGACACTGTAATAAACAGAGCAAACAAGCAGCGCATGTATTTGCGTTTCGCTCCCAAAGCAACCAGATAAAAAAGTGTTGTCACTTTAGCAAAATAGCGAGATATGAAACAGGGAAATATAGATATACACTGAGTATTAATTAAGCAATGGTTTAAAAACAGGCGTGATGCTTACGTTGGTTGACAGAATTCGACATTTACTGACCTAAAGCGGAGTAATTACACAGGGGGAGAGAAAGAATAATGCCGGTTTCTCCTCCCTGATTACCCATCATTAGATGAGGATTAGTTTTTGCTGCTGACAGGTACTTTGCTGTTGTTCATTAGGTTATCGAGATGCACAACCGGGTTTTCTGTAAACAGGTAGCGATCGACATTGAATTCAAAATCATCGGTAGTGGCACGGAATAGCATCTGTTTAGTATTTTCCAGATGTTGCCACATGGCGAGTTTACTGGCGTAAGGATCTTTGCGCATTAACGCTTCAAGGATCTTGTCGTGATCTTCGCACCAGCTTTCGATCGAGACATCATCAATGTGCTCATGCAGTTTAATCCAGTAAGGATTATGTACACGCTGGCTCCACATTTTTTCGACAATGGTTGCCATCGCTGTATTTTGGGTGGCGAGAGCGACTTGTACGTGGAATTTCAGATCCCATTGAGAGTCACGGAAACGATCTTCCTGACGCGCATGCTTTTGAATTTCAATCAATTGCACAATATCTTGCCGTGTGACCTGTGTGGCGGCAAATTCAGCAATATTACTTTCAATCAGTTGGCGTGCCTGCAATAGCTCAAAGGGGCCTGCGGTATCAAATTCAATCCCCTGATTGGGCATGACTAAATGCTTTTGCTGATTAGACATCACATGGATGCCGGAGCCTTTGCGGACTTCTACATAACCTTCTACTTCCAGCATGATAATCGCTTCACGAACTACGGTTCGGCTGACGTTCATTTCTTCGGAAATGTAGCGTTCCGCTGGTAATTTATCACCAACAGGATAAACACCCGCTTCGATACGCTGTTTTAACTCTGCAGCTAACTGCTGGTACAACCGTCTGGTTTCTGTGAATTCCATGATTAAGGCTCTTGCGATCAATCGAGGCGGCAAATTTTGCTGCTCATTTTGTCTGGAAGGTATGGCATCTCGAAGGAGATACAATAGGATTTGTTATACCACTTATCCCTATTGTGTTCTAGTTATTGCTATCACCGTTGCGATGTAGAATGTACCGCAGATTGCGGATGACAGGAGAAATAAAAGCCCGATAAATTTACCGAGCTTTTATGTTAGCAGGTCATTTAATCACAGATATTAATGTCAGACTGCTGACAAACCCCGATGACGCGATCTTGAACGGTGAGGATAGGCAGAGGAGTAAAGAGTCCGCGCCAAGGATGGCGCGGCTCGAGCCTACATGGATGTATTTACGGCGTCTTTACGATCTGCCTGTTCTCTCCGTCGCGGGCACTTTGTCAATAACCTCAATGTCAGTTTTGTCCAACCGAAGGCTGTTGAACCGTGGCGTTCGTTGGTTCATCTACCGGGCGATCTTGTAACACGGTCCAGATAACCACGACGGCCAGTAAATCAAATACCGCCAGTGCAGCAAACAGTGGGCTGAAGCCCATGGTATCGGCTAATGCCCCTACCACCAGAGCGAACAGCGTACTGGCAGTCCAGGCCGCCATCCCGGTCAGGCCGTTGGCGGTTGCGACTTCGTTACGCCCAAAAACGTCAGAAGATAATGTAATCAGCGCCCCTGACAGTGCTTGGTGAGCAAAGCCCCCGATACACAGCAGCGCGATAGCCGCATAAGGGCTGGTGAATAGGCCGATAGTCCCAGGCCCAATCATCAATACCCCACCCATAGTGACGACTAACTTACGGGAAACAATCAGGTTAACCTTAAAGTATTTTTGGAACAGTGGTGGCAGGTAGCCACCCAGAATGCAGCCTACATCGGCAAACAGCATTGGCATCCAGGCAAACATGGCTATCTCTTTCAGGTTAAAACCATAAGCTTTAAACATGAATAGGGGAATCCATGCGTTGAACGTCCCCCAAGCGGGTTCTGCCAGGAAACGCGGGATGGCAATACCCCAGAACTGACGGTTGCGGATAATCTGCATCGCAGACATCTTTTTGGCGTTAGCAGTGGAGTGCCGTGCTTCTTGACCGCTGAGGATGTACTCACGTTCTTCGTCAGTTAGTCTTTTTTGATCTTTCGGGTGTTTGTAGAGGATTAACCAGGCAATTGCCCAAATCAGGCTGAGTACACCGGTAATGATGAACGCCATCTGCCAACTGTGCATCACGATAGCCCAGACCACTAGAGGGGGGGCTATCATACCGCCGATGGAGGAGCCAACGTTAAAGTAGCCTACCGCAATAGAACGCTCTTTGGCCGGGAACCATTCACTACTGGCTTTCAGGCCCGCAGGGATCATAGCAGCCTCTGCCATACCGACCGCACCACGGGCGATAGCTAATCCACCCCAACTGCTGGCCAAGGCGGTACTCATACAAAATATGGCCCACATAACGGCAAACATGGCATAGCCCACTTTGGTACCCATAACGTCCAATACATAACCGGCTACTGGTTGCATTAGGGTATAAGCGGCTGAATAAGCAGCGATAATATAAGAATATTGCTGGGTAGTGATATGTAACTGTTCTTGCAGTGTCGGCGCGGCAACAGCAATGGCATTACGTGTTAAGTAACCTAATATGGTACCGACGGTGACTAATGCGATCATGTACCAGCGTAACCCTTTAATTTTACGCATCATGTGTAACTTTCTCCCAGTCTAAGATGACTGCAATGAAACGCAGTTTATGGTGGCGTTCCATGGCACAATTTGGCCCAATCCGGCAATGCTGCGCATGCGGTGGTACCTGATGCTCCTTTTAGGGTCGAGTGGCGCGGCATTCTATAACCCAGAGATAAGATCAGTCAGAATGCTGTTGCCCGATATCACTTCGGTCTTAAGCCGTTTACAGTAAGTGATAAGTTTCCGATGTGTTCCATTAGCGACGACCTGTAGCTCTCTTTCCGTCTCTCTTTTTTATTTATTTGATACTGTCGCGGTGTTAGCCGCTCTCACTCCCCTGTATCACTTTTCCGTATTACTCTGGTATGAGTCAGCTTTATAGGACTGACTCGTTTACTCCCTCGTTATAATTTCAATGACTTTGGCGACCTATATCTATAGGCATGGGCCCATTCGGACCAAATCAGCACTCTGGGTAAAACAAAGCGGATGAGATAGTTGAAGGCGACGCAACAATAACTTGTCATACAGATTTAAAAGTTGAGTGACATCACAAAAGATGCGTTTAATTTAGGGAATAATAGAACCTGTCAAACCTAGTGCTGCAAGGGACTAGAGAGACTATAAATGTTGAGTATTTGTTCTTTTTGTTAGGTTTTTGCGATCAATATCTATAAAAAATGCTGGACGATAGATTGAATTGGTGTGATAACTTCGCGATAACAGAAAGCCGTACTCTGAGATGTACTCATCTGAGGAATCCATAATGTCGCAGTTTTTGACCGAAGACTTTTTGCTGGACACCGAGTTCGCCCGCCGTCTCTATCATGACTATGCAAAAGATCAGCCGATCTATGATTATCACTGCCATTTGCCGCCAGAACAGATCGCCGAAAACTACCGTTTTAAGAACATGTATGACATCTGGTTGAAAGGTGATCACTATAAATGGCGTGCCATGCGGACCAACGGTGTTGCAGAGCGTCTGTGCACCGGAGATGCCAGCGATCGTGAGAAATTCGATGCTTGGGCTGCGACGGTTCCTCACACTATCGGTAACCCGTTGTATCATTGGACGCATCTTGAATTGCGCCGCCCATTTGGCATTACCGGTAAGTTATTGTCTCCTGCAACATCTGAAGAAATTTGGCAGCGTGGCAACGAATTATTGGCTCAGGACCGCTTCTCTGCGCGCGGAATTATGCAGCAGATGAATGTCAAAATGGTTGGGACCACTGACGACCCAATTGATGATCTGCGCCACCATAAAGCGATTGCCGCTGATGGTAGTTTTAACATCAAAGTGTTACCAAGCTGGCGTCCAGACAAAGCCTTCAATATTGAAGCTGTGGGTTTTAACGACTATATGCAGCGACTTGAAGTGGCTGCGGATACCTCAATCAGCCGTTTTACTGATCTGTGCGTAGCATTGAACAAGCGGATGGATCACTTTGCTGCCCACGGTTGTAAAGTCTCTGACCATGCGTTGGATGTGGTGGTGTACGGTGAAGCTGATGAAGCCACACTGGATGCTATTTTGGCACGCCGTCTGGCAGGCAATCAGCCAAGTACAGAAGAAATTGCACAGTTTAAAACTGCGGTGTTGCTGTTCTTGTCTGGTGAATATCATCGTCGTGAATGGGTACAGCAGTATCACATTGGTGCGCTACGTAATAATAACAGCCGCATGTTTAACCTGGTGGGGCCGGATATCGGCTTTGACTCCATCAATGACCAACCGCTGGCGCAGCCGCTGTCTCGGCTGTTAGATGCACAGGGTCTGCGCAATGCCCTGCCAAAAACTATCCTTTACTGCCTGAACCCGCGTGATAACGAAGTGATCGGTACCATGGTCGGCAACTTCCAGGGCGAAGGTGACGCAGGAAAAATGCAGTTTGGTTCCGGCTGGTGGTTTAACGACCAAAAAGACGGTATGCAGCGCCAGATGACCCAACTTGCTCA
This sequence comes from Yersinia similis, assembly GCF_001053095.1. GTDB lineage: Bacteria > Pseudomonadota > Gammaproteobacteria > Enterobacterales > Enterobacteriaceae > Yersinia > Yersinia similis. The sequence goes on from NZ_CGBP01000046.1 coordinate 12,295, forward strand.
GCTTGGTCTATTAAGCCGCTTTGTCGGAATGCTCACTGATAGCCGTAGCTTCTTGTCTTATACCCGCCATGAATATTTCCGTCGCATTCTTTGCCAGATGATTGGCCGCTGGGTCGCTGACGGTGAAGCACCAGCAGATATTGCGTTGCTGGGGGCTATGGTGAAAAACATTTGCTTCGATAACGCACAGCAATATTTCGCCATCGAGCTTTAATCACTCAAGAAAATTTAATCACTCAAGCAGATTTAATCATCAATATCCCCTAAGCCATTCGAGTTGCAGGATGGCAGCTAACGGCAGCATCCATGCAGCTTGAAGTATGAGGGGGATAAATCAATTTTAATAACGGGGCCAATAGTAGGCTCCATATAACTCTAACGTATTGTTTATTTAACGCCTGGCTGCACTGCGGTAGATATCGATCTGCAAAGAACGGACTGCCTGCAAAGCACGGACTGTCAGTGATGAACTGTCCAAAGCTGAATGCGTTATTAAGGTGAACCCTGATGCAAACGCTGAACCGTCGTGACTTTCCTGGCCGTAGCCACCCTGACAAAATCATTCAATTTGGTGAAGGTAATTTTCTGCGCGCCTTTGTGGACTGGCAGATTGATTTACTGAATGAACATACCGATCTGAACGCAGGGATCGTGGTGATCCGCCCGATTGATACCGATTTTCCACCGTCGCTTAGTACGCAGGATGGCTTATATACTGCCGTGATCCGTGGTTTGAACGAGCAGGGGGAGGCGGTGCGTGAATCCCGCCTGATCCGCTCTGTAAACCGTGAAATCAATATTTATCGTCAGTTTGATGACTACCTGGCGCTGGCGCGTGATGCCAATATTCGCTTTATGTTCTCCAACACCACGGAAGCGGGTATTGCCTGGAATGACGCTGATCAATTCAGCGATGCGCCGCCAAGTTCTTTCCCTGCTAAATTGACTCGTCTATTATTTGAGCGTTTTGAGCATTTTGACGGTGCAGCAGATAAAGGCTGGGTGCTATTGCCTTGTGAACTGATTGATTATAACGGTGAAGCATTACGTGAACTGGTGCTGCGTTATGCCCGTCATTGGCAGTTGCCAGCCGCCTTCACCCAATGGCTGACGGAAAATAATACCTTCTGTTCGACATTAGTTGACCGCATTGTGACCGGCTATCCACGCGATGAAGTGACGGCGTTACAAACAGAGTTGGGGTATCAGGACAGTTTCCTGGATACCGCGGAATACTTCTATCTGTTTGTGATCCAAGGGCCACAAGGGTTGGCACAAGAACTGCGTTTAGATCAGTTAGATCTGAATGTACGTATTGTTGATGACATCAAACCTTATAAAGAACGCAAAGTGGCTATCTTGAATGGCGCACATACCGCGCTGGTCCCCGTTGCCTACTTGTCTGGTCTGGATACGGTCGGCCAGACGATGGATGATACGCAGATCAGCAGTTTTGTAGAAAAAACCATTACCGAAGAAATTGTTCCGGTATTGGATCTGCCCGAAGACGAGTTGTTGTCGTTTTCTCAAGCGGTACTGAGCCGTTTCCGTAACCCGTTTATTCAGCACCAATTGCTGTCGATTGCCTTGAATGGCATGACAAAATTCCGCACCCGGATCTTGCCGCAATTACTGACCTATCAGCAGCAAAAAGGCCAATTACCCCCACGCCTGACCTTTGCACTGGCGGCACTTATCGCCTTTTACCGTGGTGAACGTGAGGGCCAAACCTACCCGTTACAGGATGACGCCCACTGGCTGGAGCGCTATTCAACACTGTGGAATGGTGTCAAGCACGGTGATATCGCGTTGGCTGAATTGGTTAACAGCGTGCTTTCTGATGCTAACCATTGGGGGCAGGATTTGACCGCGGTGCCTCAATTGGCTAATCAGGTGACAGAGCAACTGCAAACCATCCTTAGCCGTGGTATGAGAGCGGCGGTCGCGGCATATAGCTAAAGGTTTAACTATGCAAAATATTATAAAGATTCATCCGCTGGATAATGTTGCCGTTGCTCTGCAAGATCTTGCTGCAGATGAGCGGATCGAGAACGGTGAGCTTAGCGTCAAGTTGGCTCAGCCCGTGGTTCGTGGTCATAAATTTGCGTTAACCGCTATCGAACCGGGGCAAATGATCGTCAAGTATGGTTTGCCTATCGGCCATGCATTGACCTTGATCCAACCAGGCGAGCATATTCATTCACAGAATGCCAAAACTAATCTGAGCGATTTGGATGAGTATGAATATCAGCCAGAGTTCAGTTCCCTGCCACCACAAATGGCCGATCGTGACGTGCAAATTTATCGTCGGGAAAATGGTGAGGTGGGGATCCGCAATGAGTTATGGATCATTCCAACGGTGGGTTGCGTCAATGGCATTGCCCGTCAGATCCAGCAACGTTTCCTGAAAGAAACGCAGGATGCTGAAGGGATTGATGGCGTTTATTTGTTCAGCCATCCATTTGGCTGCTCGCAACTGGGACAGGATCATGAAAATACCCGCACTATGCTGCAAAATATGGTGCGTCACCCGAATGCGGGGGCGGTACTGGTTATTGGCTTAGGTTGTGAAAACAATCAGGTGGACGTTTTTCAAACGACGCTGGGCAAGATTGATGAAGAGCGCGTGCGCTTTATGGTTTGCCAGCAGCAGGATGATGAAGTTGAAGCTGGTTTAGAGCATTTACATGCACTGTATCAGGTCATGCGTCATGATCGCCGGGAACCCGGCCAGTTAAGTGAACTGAAGTTTGGCCTGGAATGTGGGGGGTCTGATGGGCTGTCTGGTATTACAGCCAATCCATTACTGGGACGTTTCTCTGACTATGTGATTGCCAACGGTGGAACATCGGTACTGACCGAAGTGCCGGAAATGTTTGGCGCAGAACGTATTCTGATGAGCCGTTGCCGTGATGAAGCCACGTTTGAAAAAACGGTCAGCATGGTCAATGACTTCAAACAGTACTTTATTGCGCACGACCAGCCGATTTATGAAAACCCATCACCGGGCAATAAAGCGGGGGGGATCACCACGCTGGAAGAGAAATCTCTCGGCTGTACACAGAAAGCGGGTCAGAGCCAAGTGGTTGATGTGCTGAAGTATGGTGAGCGTTTACAGCACCCAGGACTGAATTTGCTTAGTGCGCCGGGCAATGATGCGGTTGCGACCAGCGCATTAGCAGGTGCCGGCTGCCATATGGTGTTGTTCAGTACTGGCCGTGGCACACCATACGGGGGTTTTGTACCAACGGTGAAGCTGGCAACTAACAGTGAGCTGGCGGTGAAAAAGCCACATTGGATCGATTTTGATGCGGGTAAGCTGATCCATGGCATCTCAATGGATACCTTACTGAACGAGTTTGTTGATCTGATTGTTGAGATTGCTGATGGTAAACCTGCCCGTAATGAAGTGAATGATTTCCGTGAATTAGCTATTTTTAAGAGCGGTGTAACCTTGTAAATATTGTGTCAATTCTTTAATATGAAACAGTGTTCTGTTTTTTATGGAAACGCACTCTCCCTTCATGCTTGACGTCGCAAGGGGGAGTGCGCCGTTTGCTTATTAATTTGTAAAGACTCAGTACGGGGAACCGTACACCAGGACTCTCCTGCCATGACCTTTTATTGGTTTGCTCAAGCCGTTGGCGTACTGGCATTTTTTGTCGGTATCACCATGTTCTTCAACCGTGATGAGCGGCGTTTTAAACAGCAACTTTCCGTTTACAGCGCCATTATCGGCTGCCATTTCTTCCTAATGGGGGCCAGTGCTGCCGGGAGTAGCGCGCTGCTGAATTCGTTGCGTACGCTGATTTCCACCAAGACTCGCAGTAGCATAGTGATGGTGGTATTCATCATCCTGACACTGGTTTTGGGTATATGGCGTATGAAACATGCCATAGAGATATTGCCGATTTTTGGCACGGTGATCAGCACTTGGGCGCTGTTCCGCACCAGCGGACTAACGACCCGTAGTGTGATGTGGGTATCCACCGCTTGCTGGTTTATTCATAACGTCTGGTTGGGATCGATTGGCGGTTCATTGATTGAAGGGAGCTTCTTACTACTGAATGGCTTTAATATTATTCGGTTCCGTCGTCTGCAATTGCAGGGAATAGATCCTTTTGAGATTGAGAAAAAGGCCTGATTTGATAACAAAAAAATGCCAGTCAGACTTAACTGACTGGCATTACGCGTAGGTAAAACCGGGTATTTAGACTGACTTACCCGCTGTCAGTGGGTCAGGATTAGCCAGTTTGGCATCCTCAGCCTGACAGACCGCTGCAGTAAACAACACATCGGTTGAAGAGTTCAGCGCGGTTTCAGCTGAATCCTGCAAGACGCCAATAATGAAGCCGACGCCAACCACTTGCATTGCCACATCGTTTGGAATACCGAACATGCTGCAAGCCAGTGGGATCAGTAACAGAGAGCCACCGGCAACACCGGATGCACCACAGGCACAGACCGCAGCAACCACACTCAACAGCAGGGCTGTTGGCAGGTCAACGGTAATACCTAGTGTATGAACTGCGGCCAGTGTCAGCACGGTGATGGTGATCGCCGCACCGGCCATATTGATGGTGGCACCTAATGGAATGGAGATCGAATAGGTGTCTTCATTCAGGTTCATTTTCTTACACATTTCCATATTCACCGGAATGTTTGCCGCTGAACTGCGGGTAAAGAAGGCGGTAACACCACTTTCACGCAGGCAAGCAAACACCAATGGATAAGGATTACGGCGAATCTTCCAGTAAACAATCAGTGGGTTGACCACTAATGCCACCAGTAGCATACAGCCAATCAATACCACTAACAGTTGCGCATAAAGCTGTAAGGCACCGAAGCCAGTGGCAGCGATAGTGGAAGCGACCAAACCAAAAATACCCAACGGTGCAAAACGGATAACGACACGGACCACCAAAGTGACGGCATTGGACATATCATTAATCAATGCTTTGGTGGTGTCGGCGGCATGACGCAAGGCAATACCTAAGCCCACAGCCCAAGCCAGGATACCAATGTAGTTAGCATTGAGCAGCGCATGGATAGGGTTAGCGATTATGCTGTTTAGCAAACCTTGTAGCACCTCAACAATCCCACTTGGTGGGGTGATATCAGCACTCTCAGAGGCCAAAATAAGGGTTGATGGATGGATAAAACTGACGACAACGGCAACCAGTGCCGCAGAGAATGTCCCTAATACATATAGGAACAGAATAGGGCGAATACTGGTTTTTTGGCCTTTCTTATGGTTGGCGATGGATGCCATTACCAACATTAATACTAAAACTGGCGCAACGGCTTTTAATGCGCCCACGAACAGCGAACCAAGTAGCCCTACCGCCATTGCTGCAGGAGTGGATACCAATGCTAAAATAATACCGGCAACTAAACCGACCAGTATTTGTTTAACTAAACTACCGTTGACGATAAATCGTATAAATCCAGACTGTGTATTTTCCATAGCTTCTAGCAATGCCTCTTCCCAAGTGGAATTTAATATGTTCTGCCCGTTTATACCCTTCATTACCTGAAGTTACAGCGGTGTAGCTGCTCTCCATACCTGAATCACTGATATAAGCCAGTAATACAGGACACGCTTTTTATTACCTGGCTGCAACGCCAATGGCTTTGGGTATAGCGCTCAAGCCGGAACGAGGCTGAGCGTTTATTGTTCACACCTGTAACTTGGTATTATTTGTAACTGGGTGTGTTTGCTTCGACAGTATAAGGGAATCTATTGAGCAGGAAAGAGACAATCAAAAAAATCTAATATGGATCAATATTACGTAACATTTAATTCACATTGATGTGATCGTAATAACATTTGGTGAAAAAAGATATATACAAAATAAATGTGGGGCTATGGTAGCCCCGATCGATAGATTGTAGTGTAGAAGTTATTAGACGCTTTATTAACCGCTTGCTTTATTGCAACCTCTTATTTGTTGGTTGCTGTTTTGCATCGAGATCTACAAACAGTCTTTAAACGAAATATTAACTCGCGGCGGGTTGTTGAGTATCTGCCGGGAAGATAACGCCCGTCTGGCGGCGGATTTCTGTTTGAATGCGTGATGTCAGTAATGACAGTTGTAAGCCATCGTGATCCACCTGATTATTCTCCACCAAACGGGCAAAAGCCTCCGCTTCATACAGCATGGTATTAATATGCTGTGGTTGCGTCAGGTCTTGTGAATGGCTTCCTCTTGGTGTGAAGGCCACGGATAAGCACTCAGAAATACTTTCAATGACCAGCGAGCCATCTTCTCCCTGAATTTCACTGGGAATGTCCGATTGGCTGACTTTTGAGTGGATGATGATGACATCAAAATCACCGTAATTCAGACTGACCGTGCCGTGAGCATCGACACCGCTTGGGAGTAAACTTGCGCTTGCCCACACCGATTTTGGTTCTCCCCATAACGCCAGGGCGCTGGCCAGACAGTAATAGCCAATATCCATGATTGAACCATTAGAAAAGGCTGGATTAAAGGTATTGGGGTTTTCGCCGTTCAGATAGCGCTGATAACGAGAGGAATATTGGCAAAAGTTAATAAAAGCTTTACGCAATTTCCCCACACGCGGTAGCGATTGCTGTAGTTGTATAAAGTTGGGTAGGTAAGCCGTTTTAAAGGCCTCAAAGAGCACCACCTGATGCTGGTGGGCGCAAGCGATCAGAGACTCTACCTCTGCCAGATTCGATGCCAGCGACTTTTCGCAAATAACGTGCTTTTTATGGCTAAGGAAGAGCTTGGCTTGAGAATAATGCAAGGCATTCGGGCTGGCGATATACACTGCATCAATCAAATCACTCGTGGCTAAGGCTTCCAAATTATCAAAGCAATCAGCGACGTGATAATCATCGCCAAAAGTCTGAGCCTGGTCCAGCTTGCGGGAGTAAACGGCCACCAGTTTCATTTTGCCACTTTCGTGGGCAGCATCGATAAAGCGTGCGGTGATCCAATTGGTGCCAATAACAGCGAAGCGAATCATATCGTTAACTCCATTCCTATAGAAGAAAAGCACGTAGAAGAAAAACCGGTAGAACTGTCAGATTATTACGCCCCGTAGAGTCATGGTTTGGTTGTATTGAGTTATCCCCTTCGTATTTGACGCCGCAGCGGATTAACTGCAAGTACAATGATTTTACGGATATTTTGAACAAGCTAATACTCATAAATCGAGCCAAACAAATCTAAATGAGTCAGATAGAGGCGGGTATCAAACTCTAGCTGATGATATTGCGGTTCCATATGGCAACACAGATTATAGAACGCTTTGTTGTGATCTTTTTCTTTCAGGTGTGCCAGTTCGTGGACCACAATCATTTTTAAGAAGGCCTCCGGGGCGTTTTTAAACACCGTAGCCACCCGAATCTCCGCCTTGGACTTTAATTTCCCCCCTTGCACGCGAGAGATGGCGGTGTGCAGACCTAGCGCATGCTTCATCACTTGAATTTTATTGTCATAGGCGACTTTGCTCAGTGGTTGCGCATTACGCAGATACTGGTTCTTCAATTCAATCGTGTAGTGATACAGCGTTTTATCCGTATTGTAATCATGGGGTTGTGGATAACGTTGGCGTAAGACATTCCCCAACCGTTGTTCAGTGATTAACTGGCGCACTTGAGTTTGCAAGTGTTCTGGGTAACCTTGCAGATAGGTCAATACCGACATAAAAGGAGCTACTCTGGTTAAATTAATACGCTGGCTAAATTAATGCTCTGCCTAAGTTAAGAGCGACAGTGATAGAAATCAATCATCTGACGATGATAGCCTGAACAGGGGATTAAACAAAATTGGGTACCGAGCGGCGCGCTCCTCGGCATGGACGTTTTACTCCCGGCTTATCCTCACCGTTTAAGATTGTGTCATCGGGGTTAGTGGTTTGTCGATACCTGCACCATAAGCACAGGTATCGTTTTATAAATTGATATTAGAAGTGATATTTTACGCCAACCAGAGCGTTGGTATCGGTATAATTATAACGCCCCATTTGATGATTTATATTTGCCCAAATATGCAGTTGCTGGTCAATTTGGCTTTCAACACCGATTTTGAACTCAGTGCTATTTTGGAGCTTATTATCAATACCTTGGCCTGAAATTATGGTGCCGGTATTTTGATTTTGGTGAATCCAGTTTACGGCAATAAAAGGGGTGAATTTTGTATTCAGGGTATCATGCGTTTGTAGATACGCTTTAGCACCGACGCGAGTGATTAAATACCCATTATCGCGGTAACTGACCACGGCTCCGTCGGCTGTTTTATGTGTTTGTGCATTGATACCTGCCCAGGTAATTTGGGCGTTGGGTTGGATGAAATAGCTCAGTTGATCGCTATTCGCTAAATTAAAGGTATAGCCGCTCTCGACAGAGGCAGTGAAACCCGATGATTTATACTTTTCTTCTGCTTTACCTTGCCCATTAACGGCGTTGTTAAACCAGCTATACTGCGCCAGAGTGTCAATATAGACGCCGGTATTGTTTTGCTGATCGGCGAACCAAGTTGCGTATACGCCAAGGTTGTAGCCATCAACGGAACCGCGTGAATGATAACTTGTCACCTTAGAGTGGCTGTGGCTAGTGGCTTTGCCTAACCCTGCCAGCACGCCAATGCGCCCACGGTCTTGCTCATTGGTTGCCCATTGAGCAATATCACCACCAAGTTGAACAGAGTAGTAGTTCCCTTTGATATTCAATTGATCAACGGTATTACCAAACTGGCTTCTACCGCCTTGGGTATGCATCCACATGCTGGTAGGGTGCCATTGCCCAGTAAAGATATCTTTATATTGATAATGACCGGTGCGATCTTCTAAACGAGTGGTAAACAGGTTTCTTGCCATTGCAATATTGGCAATGTAGCTACCGCTTTCGGGGGTATGCACTAAAGTATGGCGTTTTGGTGCGGTTGTTTTGGCGCTGCTGATTACGGCGCTTTCTGGTTTTACCGCTAAGTGGGTTGATTTAGGTGCACCGTCTGGGGTTGCAGTAGTTTGCTCGGTCTTTTCGGGCGAGGTTAAAGTCTCGACCATGCCCTTGGGGAGTGGGAAAGCATCACCTACGTCGCCAACGGCTTGTAGGGCGTAATCATTTAATGCACCAGCAACAGTTTGAGCGTGAGTTAATTCTGGATTTTTGTCAGTTGATGCGGATGCGTCATTGAGAGCGTTAGCGGTAGAATCGACTACGCCGCCAACGGCTTGCAACGCGTAATCAGCTAATTTGGCTGAAAGGGCTG
>NZ_CGBP01000047.1 GCF_001053095.1 Yersinia similis
TAGTCCACGCCGTATTTACAACTTTGCTAGCAGTAAACGCGTCAGCCTCTAAGCTTGTAGTGCGCGATGCCAGTTGTGTTATCTGCGTTGCTAATTCGAGCGCGTTAATTTGACCCTCATTGAGCGCTGAACCAGCGAGTTTAATTATGTAGCAACCAGTGGCGTTAACTACGCGGTTTTCAACTGCGGTTGGCACTACTCGTGAAGCATCGAAAGCTACAAATTCTGAACCCAGAGCAGGTTGCCCGATATTTGCAGATGTGGGCCTCCCGCTATCGCCATGGCCTACAAATACCCCATTTTTTGCTCCGATAACAATGCCATAGGCATTGTTAAGCTGCCCACCTAGTGAGCCAAAATCGCCAGTTATATTTCGAATAGCATCGCCTTGGATTCTACCCATTTCGCCAAATGAATTCTTACCATCACCCTTAAGAACTACGGCACCAATTGAGTCTTCAAACTTACCATTGAGATCTGGAATTCTGAATGTAGTGCTACCATCGCCGATAGAGAAACTAGATCGCCAGTCTTTGTAGAATAACCACGAGTCATCCGCGACTAATGGATATTTAGTACCACCATTAATTTCAGACCAAGCATCCGGCCATAGTGCTCTGTCTAAAATTATACCGTCCAACGGTGCCCAGCCCTCGGGAATGTAATTTCGGCTCATGTGCCATTTGACACTTAGTAGGAACTCGCCTCCAGCTTGTTCAAGCTGTTGCAGAGTGACTGGCTCTAACGGCTCTGTTGCATCACGAGACATTAATATCGGGCCAGTGAATTCACCGCCAGCAATATCCATTTTTTTTGCGAGTTCAGTTGTAAGTTGATCTGTGCTCGCTTTTTCATTAATCAGAGACTCAAGCGCAGACATATCAATGCTATCTGCTGATGCTTTTGCTTGTGCCGCAAATTCTTCAGCTTCATCTCGAAATCCATTAGCCTCTGCTTTATCGTCAGCCGCTGCCGTGGCTGAAATACCCGCTAATTCTGCTGCAGATAATGCTGAGTTCGCACTAAGTGCAGCTGCATCTTTGCTACTGCTGCTCTCTGTCGCGGCTTGCGATGCACTGTCAGAGCTGTTTGCGGCAAGCGCGGCGCTGTCTCTTGCCTCTGTTGCTAGCCGCTCTATTTCTGTGTGATGCTCAACAACAAGCAGGGCGAGAGAATCAACATCTGATTTAGCTGTTTCTGCTCTATCTCGTGCAGCCTCAGCTCTGTCTGCGTCATCTTTTACTGCCGCTGTAATGAGATCGGTCGCTTCCTGCGCTGCACTCATTGCAGCGTCTGTCGCAATACCTGCCTGCCGTATTGCTTCATCTTTTGACTCGCTGGCTTCTAACGCAGCCTGCAGTGCTTCTGCACGTAATTGTTCGAGTTGGCGAATAATTTCAGGCGTACCGTCTTCTTCTCGTAAGGCTGTTAGAAAGTTATTTAGTGTCCCAGCCAGCGAATCGCTGTAAACAGTAATAGTTCCGACGTTGCGCGTATTGATGCCATCAACCCACAGTAGCACGTCATATTGTCCGGGTTCGACGTTGAGCGAGTAAGAGCCATCTGCGCCAGTTATTGAATTTGATTCAAGAGTCGTTATCACAGTTAAAGAGGTTTTAACCGCACGTAATGTGATGCCAATATGCGCAGCCGGTTCACCGGTTGGTCCTGGCAGAACACCAGAAATTTTAATGCTCATGAGAGTCCTTAGTTAGAAATAATCGTTGGCATCAATGACGGGGAGGGGGAGTGTTGTAATTGCGAAGTCGATCCAGTAATCAGTTGCAATATAGTTCGTATTTAATCGCCCAAGAAATGCAGTGACAGCATTGCCGCTCATTCGCATACCCGCGAAATAATTCATAACATTTGTACTGCTTCTCAGTTCATGCACTCCCAGCCTGCAAAGCGGGACCATCATTCGCCCGACGCCTGCGGGGGCCGCGCTGTAGTAGCCGGGCACATATTGAATGCCCACCGTCCCGCGCAATAACAGCGGGGCGCTATCAGATGAAAATGTGCATTGTCCAGCCCGATTCCAGATAGCGAGACCGTAACGTGGTGGAATTTGTGGCGCGCCATTGGAAAAAATGCAGATATACGCAGTGATATTGATGTCTACTTGATTGACGCCGATAGTCCCACCCCTGCGCCACCCTGATATTGTTTTTGTTGTTTCATCAAAATCAAGCGTAACATCACCGCTATCCCAGTGTGCAAATACTGTACAACTTTCTCGGAAGGGTACGTTGCCCGGCACCTGCCAATTCGGCGCAATTTGCACGATGCCGCGATAGACGCAGGCTCCGCTGATCGATGCATCATTAATTTCTGCATAATTCGTTGCATCATATAAAGCCAGTCCGTAGTTACCGCCCACAGATGATGCGCTCATTACCTGCATGCAGCGGAATTTTACCGGACGCCTTCCTTTATCGTAATATGGATTAAAGTTTCTTAATTGAGTGTGAACAATGCTGCCATTTATCGATATTGATCGTGCTGCAAGAGTGCTCGCAACCGCCGAGCCGGGCGACTGATAAACAATTGCAGTGCTTATGGGGAGCACAAACATTTGTGCTCCGGGAGTGACATTGGGCACTTGAACAACGGAAGATCCGTCATCATTGAGAAATGACGGCGTGAACTCACCCAAATAACTGGCGGCCCGCGCTCCACTTGTGATGTTTATTGCGGAGCCGCCATCATTCGGACGTATTTGTAAGCCATAAAAACCCATATAACTATCCCTCGACCCATCCCAGCGCAAGCGCTCTATCGCCCGGTCCGCGATAAACAGTGATTGTCTGATTTGTTATTTTCATTCCGATAGAATCCGGCGTGGCCTGCATAATAATATTTCCATTTCCGTCCACTTTAAACAAATTCGCAATATTAATACTGCCGCCGTTTATCGTATTAGCATTCATTGTTGTGCCCGTGATTGTCGAGCCATAAATATTTGTGCCGTTTATTTGACTTCCGTTAATTGTTGAACCTTCAATTAGTGTACCAACAAGATGTTGCACATTAATATATTTCGATATTATCGCCCCGAACTCTGCATTATCGGCCATTAGATGGTTTATATATATCGTGCCATCTTTAACAACAAAGGGATTTATATTGGTATTAGCACTGCGATTAACGACAGCAAATATGTCAGCATCAACAATGCATTTAATTCTCTCTTTGCCGTCATCATCAACTTCAATCGTTAGACCGATGCCACCTGCAATATGTTCATTGCCGACTTTTGCAGTCCACATATCAATAGTTTCTTCCAGTGGCTTACGCAGTTCATCACGCAACTGCTCAGCACCGATCTCGCCGTCCAATAGCTCGATAATTGAACTCGGATCATGTGTAGTTTTAGTTTCAACTTTAAAGAATGCCGATTTACCGTAACTATTTATTCCCCGCACCCAATAAAAATAAGTGGTGTTCTGCATCAGTCCTGAGTGAGACATGCTGACACCGGTACCGACAAACTTAGCCCGCGTCGTCACCTCATCAATCGGAATATCTTCTGTGTAGTACCAGAACTCGCACAATGTGCCGATTGTGGTAATGCCATTAAATCGTGGGATTAATATCAGTGACCAGTTCCCGGCTGTCACATCAACACCAACCGGCACCGGTGGCGGTTCGATAACAAATGAGATACCCGCTGGCGCTGACTGAACACCAATGACACTCACCGCCCGAACCTGCGCCATATAGGGACCACTTGGTAATCCGCTCAGTTGCAAACTGCTGCCGGGCACCTGCGCGGTAAATACCACCGTTCCGTCTGAGTGATAAATTGTGATGTTGTTATAAGAAATACTGCCGATATTGGTCCATACCAGTACGCCCTGCACAATATCGCCTACAGTTTCATTCAGCAGCTGCAGGCCAACGGGTGATGCCGGGCCATTCGTCGGTAGTTGCGTGAACGGCGGGCGGGTGAACGGTTCGCCAATTGCATCATCGTAAAACTCGGCTGACTCCTCTTGGAGAGTAATTTCTGCCCCGCCGTCCATACTAAATTTCCAGCCAGTGATCCGGTTCTCTGACTTGAAAACGCCAATGCTCTCCATGTCAAGCTCAATGACGCGTCCGGGCCGGTATGCGTAGCCACTTAGATTGGTCTTTGCGACAATGACGCGCCCGGCGCGCTTGCGGCGTAACAGAATATTGGCCACGCGCTGTGCTTGATAGGGTGTATCGACAAAGCGTAAATCAATATCCTCTTTGATTTCTAACCCGTCCTCGACAATCCATTCATCTACTCTGATCGGGGGGAAGTCGGTTTTCGTTGACTGCTGATCACGATCAACGAAGGTGCCATAGATCGCATTAGTTGCATCACGTAACGATGTTTCAGTTGTGATCTGCACAGAATCAGCCATCTGATGTTCGTTGAGCGTCATTAATGCAGGGCCGTAGTAAGCGCCAACAAGAATTCCGTGTTGACCGGCGATGTAAGTCGGTTCGCCAGCACAGCAAATGTGCATAGCGTCGAGCATTGCTGCTGGGGTTTCTGACAGATCAAAGCTACCGTTCATTGTGTAGCGCGGCTCGTAGTCTCCCTCCGGAGTCACAACCATCTCAGAACAGATGTTGGCGGCCTGCTTGAATTGCTCCCAGTTGATTTCCGCGTCAGGCACTTTCAGCACGGAGCGGTAATAATCAAGTACGCCCAGCGCAAGGTTATTACTCCATTCTGTCACGCCTGTGCGCGGGTCATACAAGCGCTTACCCCACACCTCCGCTTTGACATTCGGTAAACCATACGGGAATTTCTCAGCGTTAAACTTAAGGGAGACTCGTAGCCAGGACAACCCCTCCCCGATCATGTCCTCTTTCCATGAAGGGCAATTTTCAAGCATAAACGGGTCACACGTTGTTCGGGCGTTATGAAGTTCCCACGTCGCAAAATCCTCAAACGTAGTTATCAGATCATCGCCCAGCCATATCCGATCAATGCGCTCGATTGGATGTCCGGCAAGGACAATAACCATGTGTATCCATTCCCCATCATCCTGCTCTCCCGCCTCCTCTTCAGCAAACATTAGCAGTCCGGAAGTGACTGTTTTACCAACAACTACATTTTCGGGTGCGACAGCAGAGCGGAGCATTTGCTTGCGCTCGGACTGATCACGATATGTATCAATTTTAGGTTTTTTAGCCAGCAATTGGTTGGCAGTATTCATTGCCATGCCTGCGGCAATTAAATAATAGTTGCCAGTCATAGCTCCTACGGCCATCATCGCGGCTCCAGCCAGGGACACTATAACTTTACCCATGCGCCCCCCATGCCGTTTCTGCTATTACATTTGTCGGTCCTGCGCCGTGCTCTGCTGTAGACCAAATCTGCCCGTTCCATATCACGCCGGCTGTTGGCCCCTGATCCGCAGTGAATACGACAATATCCCCTCGCTGCGCCAACTTAACAGGCACTCGCTCAAAGACGGCATCAAAGATGGCGTTGATGCTGCCATGCCCGCGCAACAGCGCTTTGCGGGCAGATAATGCCGAGTTGTACTGGCCCCGATAATCAGCCAAAGGATCTATGCCGCACACTGCAAGCGCACAATCCGCTGCAAACAGGCAGCAGTCATGCTCGCCCCACGAAAAAGGCCGCTCGGAAGCGGCCCTCAATACTTGTGCAAGTCTTTTTTGCCAATCTGGATAGCGCATATTTATCCTGTTTATTTATACACAAATACAGGCGCATCTTTCTTGCTGCCCCAGTAGATGGACCGATCAGCCATTTGAGCGACATAGCGGAAGAAGTGATCGCCTGGTGCTCGCGCAAGATGAGATTCATTATTAAAACGGTTGGGTAGAGCCATTTGCCAGCGCTCAAAGCGATTTGTGAGATTAACTGATATGGCGTTCTGCTTGCCGCTCTCAATATTTGATGTCGCTATCTCGCCGCTATAGATTAAATCAGCTGCCCCTACCTGTCCGTTATCGTCGATAGCAACTAAAATAACTTTAGCTGACCGACCCCGGCAGCGCTCATTCAAAAAAGTGGCTGTTAAGGCCGTTTCAAATCCGGAAACCTGTAGTTGAAGTTGCGATGGGGATGTCCCATTTTGCTCTGTCACCTCTTCAACCTGCCCGAACGCGCCAACCCCCAAGTAGGTTTCCCCGTCGATAACCAGCGGGCCTACGCCTGTGTGTCCGCAAACAACACCGGTAATGAGATCAAGTCGAAATGCAGTGACTGTCGTAACATTTTGTCGTGAAAGAAAATCAATCATCGAGTCTGAGAAGGGATGATAAAGCATTAAAAAGCCTCCACAAATTGCAATGTCACGCTGTGAAATATACCGGGAACCCGCGAAAAGTTCCCTTGGTTCTCATCTGACAGCCTGAATACCCCCGTTGGTTTTCGGCACTCAATTGGCGCGCCGGCTACCGGTGGCCAGCGCAACTGAGGTGAGATGCGAATGACCGCCTGGCCGCTGATGTCGCTGCGTACGTCCTGCGTGACCTTTTTCAGTTCATCATTCACTGTGATGTAATCCCCTCGCTGCAATACCAGCCGCTCTGGCAACCAGCCGCGGGTACTTAACAGTTTTCCCCGCTGCTCGGCTACACTGACAATCGGTGTCCCCACGGGTGCGCGCCCGCCCCTGGCGAAATCCCACAGACGCACTCGACCCGCCACACCATCCAGCTCTGCAATCAGTGCCTCAAGCGCTCGAGCGTCTCTATCTTTTCGATTATTAAACGTCACGGATATGCTCCAGCGTGAACCGGGGAATGATGCTGTTTGAGATGAGCCAGAGAAGGGTGACTGAAAGATTTTTGAGTTTGACAGCATCTGGAGACTCATTTCATTGGGTACTAGAATGGCTGGCCACTCAAGTATTTCAGCCATTTGATTACACTCCTAATGTGCGTCTTGCTGGGCCGTTTGTTCGTAAATCTTTGAGCAACTCAGCCTTGGCCTGCGCAGCCCCATTTTTTGCCGCGGTTTCCATTGCCTGGATCAATGCCTGATCGCCACTGCCGTTGATTGTGAAATTAAAATGATTAGTCTGCGTTACGCCCACGTCACCACCTCCTGACAATGCGTCAATATCCGGCTGTCTGGCTGATACTGAGCGAACACCCAGCGAACCGTCGGCGGCCCGAGTTAACGGCATAATGGCTTCGGGTCCCGCTTCACCCATGACCCCGGCACCTTTGGCAAAAGCAAATAGCGTGGGAGAGCTAACAACTTGCCCGCTATAGGCGCTTAGGCTCGGCGAATCATAGACACCGCCCTTTGCATTAAATGACAATCCGGAAAATGAGCCGCCAGAAAAGGCGTTGTTTGCTGCACCAGAGCTAGCCCCGCCACCGAAGCTGCTACTCACCCCCGACACCATCTGAAACATTAGAGCCTGCGTTTGGGCCTGAATAAAGGCTTTCACTACTGTATCCATGATGGTGTTGGCCATGTTATTCATAGCTTCGCTAAATGACTGCTGACCACTTAGCACACCCGTCACCATGTTTGCGGTACGATCACCAACATTAGAAATGAGGTCCATTTGCAGCGTGTGAAGGTCTGACTGACTGCGATAAAGCTCAATAGCGGCATTTTCTTGCTGCTTGGCTGATTGATTAGTTGCGGCAACCATTAGCTCTTCGAAACGCTGCTTACTGATCACTTCATTAGCATAATATGTTTCATATAATGCTTTTTGCCTGGCTAGCTGATTTTGCAGATTAACGACAGGGTCCACCGCGCCAGCCAATTCAGCGCTACTACTGACTGCGTAGTCCTGATTAGCGCTGGCGAGCGCACTCAGGTAATCGTAATGAATTTTTTCTTTACGTTGATAAAGTTCTCGTGCACTTTGTATTTCACCACCCTGCTCCTGTCGTTGCAGTTGCTCCAGTGATTTACGCTGAGATTCTGCGGCGGTGCGGTAAGGATCTGACGCAATAGCGGCATTATGATCTTCCCATCGCTGCTTTGATTCAGTCAGTGTCTTGTTGAGCCGCTCTAATTCAGATCGTTGAATGTCAGTATATTTAGCGCTGGTTTCGATTGATGCCGCAAATAATGCAGCAGCTGCATCACCCTCACTCAGCCGAACGGTCTCTACCCGAATCTCTTTATTCAGATTTGAGATAGCCTGCTCATATGCTTTTGTGGCGCTCTCTGTCGCCTTAGTTGCACTTGCCGCTTTACTTTTTGCTTGCTCATCTGCCTTGTTCTGCTCGGTCTGATCGTAATTCCTAAGCTCACCCCTAACGAACTTTGATACCTCCGCTGAGTTGGTGATTTTCTGGCGCTCAGCCTCCTGCCTTGCAATTTCTTCCGCTTGTGCCCTGCCGGATAGTTTTAAGATTGCAAGTTTATCGTCCTGTATTTTCTGTGCTTTTTGTAATTCTTCACTGGTTTGGGTGCTCAGAGTAGCTGAGTTGAACGCAGTCTTTGCTTGAGTAGCGACATTTATAGAATTAGTAAAGTGAGCCATCATTCCTGCTGCAACACCTACCTCCACCTGCTCAAGCTTAAGAATGCCAACGCCCTCTTTAAGGGTCCCGTTTAATTGGGCGCTTAAAACGTTAGCTGCATTTACGGCTCGACTTTTGCTGTCCTGTGCGTCGGACAGATCTTTGAGTGCTATCGCCTGATTGTTTAGTGAAATATTCAATTCTTCAGCGGCTCGCTTACCAAACACTGAATCTTCACCCCAGTGATATATTTGGCGGCGATTTCGCTCAATCGCCCTGGTCGCTTTGTCGTAGTTTTTTTGAGCATCAGCGACAACAGAAGAAAGTGCCGGCAATGAGTTATTCAGCTTGCCGAGTTCGGCTGCTAATTGAACATTTCCCATCTCCCGCATTTTATCGATAAGCCCGCCAACTCCGCCCGCTAGCTCTGTTGCTGACCGCTTTGCTTGCTCTGACTTCTCGTAAAAATAAAATAAAGCTCCGGCAGCAATCATTGCCGCACCCACCGGCCCACCCACCAGCGCGAGCGCTTTACTCGCCAACCCGGCCGCAATACTCAGCCTGCTTTTGGCGGCGGCAAGAGCATCAGTTGCAGCGATTTCGGCACGAGTTGCGGCGACAACAGCGGCAGAGTTGACTGCTAATTGAGCGCGAATGGCGGCGCGGGTTTTCTCTGTTTGCGCTAACTGAAGCTGTGCGACAAGTGATTGTTGGGCTACGACAGCAGACTCTCTTTCGGTTCGAATTTGGACAAGTGAAGCCTGAATTCCTTCGCGCTGAGCAACAGCCAATGCCAACTGTGACTGAGTCGCAGTGATGAATGTCTTTGTTGTGCTTGTCAAGCTGCTTGCCATGCCGCCAAAATAGCGCGCCATCCCAACGCCGACAACGGCGGCGCCAGCAATGGCAAGCACATCAATATTGTTCGCCGCACGTGAAATAATGCCCGACATTGATGCAGTCACACCCATGGCTGTATTGGTATCGCCGATGTATCTCTTCCAGTGATTCGACAATTTAGTAATTGCATCACCGACCGAGGTCGGCATAGCCTCTGCAAGTTCAGCATTGCGATTTTTTGCAGCAATAGTGGCTTTAGCGAACGTATCCATTGATAGTTTGCTGCTTGTTGCTAGCTTTTTAACTTCTATTTCCGTAATGCCAAGATATCGCGCTATGTCACCAGCAATTGTCGGCATAACGGCCATAATTGTGTTCCACTGAACGCCAGATACCGTGCCTTTAACCATTGATTTTGATAATGCATCAATTGCGCTTTGCCCTTTTTCTGCGCTTGCTGCATTAGTCGTTAACGAGCTAGATATTGAATCAATAAAATCAAGGGTACCTTCTGTTGAAAACCCCAACTCTTTCATTGAATTTGAGGTACGGATATACAGCTCTGATTGCTCTTCAATACTTTTATATGTCCTATCGCTGATCTCCATCAGTCGCTGCTGAACATTGTTATATTCTTCTTGTGAGCCGGTTGCTATTTTAATACGTGATGATAATTGTCCGTACTGATCTGCGGTACTGATCAGACTGCCAATGGCGAAGGCTCCAGCAAACATGCTGATCATCCCGCTAGCGGACTCTTTAACTGTTACCAGCTCGCTATTTAATTCACTTAATGCCTGCCTGCTTTGGCGTGTAGCAGCTTCTGCTTTGCGTGAGCCACCTTGCATTGTTTTGTAATACTCTGAGCCCATGCGCGATGCGCGGGCAATTTCAGATTGATATGAAGATGAATTGGCTGAGATTTTAATAATCAGCTCACGCAAAGTGCTAGCCATTTGTTTTCCTTTAGACATAAAAAAAGCCGCATCATTGGATGAACTGAGCGGCTCTTGTCTTATTTAAAATTAAAACGCTGTGGGATGCAGCCCAAAGTCTCCATTTGTTCCGTAGCCTATCCGATACATTAACGCCCGACCCTCGGTTACATTTCCAGACTGCTCACTCATACCGCCGCCGCATATCCCTTTTGGCCATGCGCTAAAAATATGCTCTCCATATTCTGGGTAGACTATGACCATTTCTGAGGTATTTAAGTCTGCCACTTCATTTCCATCAACAAATATTCTCGTCAAGCAAACGCTACCCACAAAGCCCGAGTCTCTCTTTATAATTACCTTCCCTGTATTTTCTTTTGATTGCGTGATGCTCGCATTTAATATTTGATGGCCTGGAATCATCTTTGCATCTTTTGTTGCTACAGGACTAGTGGCGCAGCCAGCAAGAGCTGCGCTTAGTGCCAATAAAGCTATTTTCCTCACAAGTTATCCTTGACTGTAATTAAAATCCAGTATTCAGCTTACTCCATAATGGATTCAAAGAACGCCTCAAGCCTCTCGGTTTCATCTTTTTCCTGTGGTGCGGCGGGTTGCCATTGCAATAACATCTCTTCCATGCTGACATCGTGACCACGTGACTGATAAATTGCGCTGGCTATCTGAGCTGTTTGAAAATCCCCACGCCGATCACTGATGGGACTGATAGCATCGTACTCGATCCACATCGCCAGTTCACTCGCCGTCATTGTTGCTTGTAACTCGTGAAGAGTTCGGCCTAGTCTGAGCGCGAGCGCCATCAAAAAGGCCATACCCGGCGATTTTACTTTTTTTCCGCATCCTCTATGTCACTCTTGCTTAATGCCAGCGCCTGGCGCAGTAAGCGGGAGTGAACAGGGCCATAACTACAAATGAGTGTATCTGCATCTTTGTCACTGAATACCCTAGCACCAGCCTCGTCGAGCAGGACATCAACAAACAGCACCACGTCAGCCATTGTATTGCTGGTGATTCTAGTTTCAATGTCAGATACATCCCCTGGCTCCTCCTCCGTTTTAATGTGAGAAATAGAGCGCATCCACGCCGGGGCGGAGGGCTCGCGAAGCATGACAACAACCCCCCCCCATTCCGCGACAGTTACAGTTTCATGCCGAAAGCCCGCGAGTGGGGCTGTCGCTATTGAACGCAAGTCCTTTTTAGTCATAATTATGCAGCCTCGGTAACAGTGAAATCACACGTTGCAGTAAAGTCGCCATCAGCTGCAGCAAACGTGACAATCGCAACACCAGCATCCAGCCCTTCATACTGTCCGGTTATTGGGTCAACACTCACAATTGCAGGTGCTGACGAACTAAAGGTACCGGTTTTATTTGTTGCGTTAGCCGGTAAAAATGTCGGGATTAATACGCCTGTATCACCAACATCAATGGCGGCAGTCGATTTACTTAACGTGACGCCGGTAACGGGAACATCAGTCGCGGCGATACGAACTGGCCTGCCCTTGATCCGCAGTGTGAATGATGCAGAGACCACGCCAGAGGTGCCTGCACTCCAACTATTCTGACGCACCTCGGCAAGATAAGCGTAGCCACTGCCGCTCGGGAAAATAACTTTTATCGAGCGTAATGTGTCTGTGTCGTAAGCTTCGTTCAATGAATACTGCGCCTCTTCGTTCGGACTCCAGTTGCGTGATATTGTCATTTCTGACGGCGCGGGCAGTCCGTTCGTTACTTCTTGCTCTTCAGAACATAGTGTAGTGACATCGATATCTGCCTTTTGCCCGCCAGTAAAGCTAATCTCTTTAGTGGCACAAGCAGCTGATAACCATATTGCATTCGTGGAATTTGGTTGCGTAGTAACACCGGAAGAAACGTAAATTTTTGTACCCTGCGTTTTTTCATAAATACTAGTCATACTTTCTCCAGACATAAAAAAACCACCCGGAGGTGGTTGATTGATTTTTTTGGGTTTATTCCCACACCTGGACTTCAAGCATGGCGCGAAAAAGGGACGTTTCCGGCTCGAAGTTAGTGATCTCATTCATCTGAACCGGTGAAAGTGGCTCAATAAGCGTTCTCACCTCACAGCGAATGGCGCGGGCTTCATCAATAGTTCTGGCATAGACATCAATCTGAAGCATCGATGCTGTTGCGTCCTGTCCATCAAGAACATCACCAGTCATGCTGGCTGGTAGAATGAAAACCACCCACGGCGGGGATATTGCCGGGCCACTGCCATCAGGTTTTTGAGGGGCAACATAGGGATATACCTGCCCACCAGTCAAATGCTTGAGCAGGGGGTAAACATCAGCCTCGGTCATTTTGATAATACCTCGTCAATGGCCTGAATTGCGCGGACAATCGCAGCCTGTGCAGCGGCGTCTGCCTTAGAATCAAATGCCGGGCGGATGAAGGGAACGGCAGGGAGCTTTGGCGTGCCAAGTTCAATAAAGCGCCAGTAAAATGAATTGCTCTTACTGATCGCCTTCTTGGTGCTGTCGCTGCTGGTACCCGATGGGTTGGCCCCCTTGACCCGAATACCGGCCGTTGCTTCGGTCGCACTCCCTTTACCGTTGGCAATAATGATATTGCGCTTTAACTTCCCTGTACGCTCTGGCGCGCGGTTTTGTGCTTCGACCTGAATAACGGCGGCTCCCGCACGGACGGCCTGCCGCAGTACGCCACGGCTTTCAGCCTTACCGAGTAATGCCAGCTCTTTATCCAGATCCAGCATGCCGGAGAAATCGAGATGCATATCAATCACGTTTTTACCCCTTGCTTACACAACAACTCTAAACGGGTAAGCCGGACATCAGGTAATACAGCCTGAATCTCATGAATGTCACCACGGAAAAGAATGCGAGCCGCCGTATCAACATCAGATCTGTAACGCATCCAAATCCTGACGGTTGCCTCCGACAATTCAGCACCTGAGGCTATTAACTCTCGACCTGAAATGGCTTTGACTTCGGCGGATACGGTTGCAATATCAACCCATTGCTGATCTGGCTGTCCCGAGTCTAAACGACCAATTTCCCTGAACACTTGAAGTGTTATTCGATGCCTGAATCGTCCAGGTTCCATCAGGGTTCCCCTTTCGTCTTATTACTCCAGTTACGATAAAGCCACATCAGGTTTTCTGCGCTCGCATTGGCGTACAACTGTACTTCGGTCTGAGAAAGTCGATGTTCGAACTGGTCTGCAAAAACAAGCAGCATGGCATTAATCACTGGTGCGGGAATATCGTCAGCATTTGTCCATGCCGGTTCATCACACCATTTAAGGCAGTAATCCAGTGCTCCCTGAGCGTAGCGGGTGATCAGCGTGTCGCGGTCAGTCCCATCAAACTCTATGTGCTCGCGCAGCTCATCAATGGGCACGGCGTCAGTGACTTTTATGTCCATTGCTAATCAGGGCGGCTGGTCCGCCCCCTCCCCGGTTATTTGCTGGATTTACCTGCGACCACAGACTCAAAAGCACCTTTAATCAGTGCAGTTGGCCGGTAATGTGCCAGCGCCAGGCGCTCTTCACACAGGATCGTTAGCATATTTTTAACGAAGTTATCGCGGTCTTCGCGGCTGACTTCAATGCTGGCATCCATGCGATCCCACACTTGAGACGCCATATCAAAACCGCCCACGGTAAAGGTGCCCTGATCCTGTGCGCGGGTTGGAATAACCGGCAAACCCCACATCACGTTGCTGGTGAACGCCTGTGGCCCGCCGAAGATATAACGACCTTCGTTATCTTTCAGCAATGCAATTCCATGCCAGTCACGCGGGTTCAGAATGATACCTGAGGCGCTAAATTCTGATTCAGTCACTTGGAAAATAGCGTGAGCAATCAGGTCAGCACGGGTGTCACCGGTCACGTTCAAGGTCGTGTCGTAGTCGGTGGCTACGTTGTTGATGCCCTCCAGATTATCGCCAGTACCATCACCATTCAGTAGCTGGTATTCCTCTTTGAGTGCCAGCCCATACATCAGGCGGTCATTCACATAGGATTGCAGCATAGGTGCATCGTCCATCACCTGACGGGATGCCTGAATCCAGTGCGCCACGGTTTTAACGTTGGCAGTCTGTTTGCTGAAAGTAATATCAGACTCGGGTTTCAGTGCTTTCTCAGCCACTGGTGCAGCGTTATTGGTGAACACTTCTTCACGCACATATTCCAGTGAGTTACTGGAAATGCGGCCCTGAGCCAGCAGATCACGGATAACCAGGCGACGCAGTCCCGGCATAATAATACCCGGCACCTGCATTGGCTGGATCAGCGCACCGGCTGAGGCGGCAGAACTACCCAGAGACTTGTTGAACGTTTTGGCGTCAAAGCTGCCCTTGCTGCCGTTCCACGATTTCACCAGATCTTCTGATGCTCGTTCAGCAAATGATTTTGTCTCGCCCGGATTTTCTGGCCCTGCGGATAACTTCTGTTCCAGATCAAACAGGCGGGTACCGGATTTTTTTAGCTCATCCTGTACTTTGATTAAATCATCTTGCAGTTGCTTGGATACCTTGCCAGTGGATTCAATTTCCTGCTTTTGAGCGGCGAAGAGTTCTGAAACGTTTTTGTGAGAATCTTCAATCGCTTTCTGAATTTCAGCTAATTCGGTCATATTGTTTTCCTAATTGGAGTGGGAAAGATTTGATGCGCTCGACAAGCGCGGAGATATCTTTGTCAGCGCCTTCGGACTCACTCCGAACTGCGGACTTAATACGGGCAATGAAGCCCTGTGCCTCTGATTTGGAAAGCCCAACTGAATCCCTCAGCCAGTGTTCCGCATCCCTGATACTTTCCACACCTTCAAGGCTTTTCAGGGATGACACCCCAGCCAACTCGTTAGCGGGAAATGTGCAAATACTGATTTCGCGCAACGCGGTAACATTCTTAAAAATGCGGCCGGATGTGCCGATGCTGTAATCGTCTTTTGACGCACTAAAACCGACAGACATACCCTCGACCGTGCCGTGCTTCATGGCGGCTTTGAGGTCTTCTGCTCCACTGTGGCCCGGCGTCAGCTGACCGCGCACCAGTAGCCCTTTACTGTCCTCTTCAAGCTGCTCCCATTTACCTACTGGCAGTTCCCATGTCCGGTGGTTGTAAAACATCGCAACCTTGCGAGACTGACCAGCCAGCACGTTTTTAAAGGCTCCCGGTAAAATGATGTCGCCGTCTGAATCAGTGTTGTTGAATACCGAGGCGTAGCCCTCAAAAATGCCCTGAGTACCATCGCCACTAAATTTGATTTCCGCCTGATCAAAGGCGAGCGTTTTTTGTATGCCTAACATTGGCAGCCCCTATAAATAACTAAGCCCCGCTTTTGGCGAGGCTTTAATTGGCTAAGTCGGTGATGGGTATATTTTGAGATTGCCGGGTGGCAACATCGCCCCCCTCCAGTGGCGGTAAATTATCGAGTCGCCGCATTTCGTTCACCGTTCGCTGCCCACTGTTGACCAGTGTGGTCATAAACGTAGCGCGAGCGGCTGAATCACCGCGCAGCAGCCCATCAAGATTGTGTTCTGCATGGAATTTAGCAATATCGGCAGGATTCACGATCCAACGCCAAATAGATTGCTCCCATCGGGTTAAATACGGAGACAGGGTATATTGGAGAAAACCGAGATTTTGCTGCTCAATGCCGGTTCCCCAACTGGTTGATTTCTCAACATCACCCACCAAATGGGGTGGAACGCCAAAGAAGCGAGCAATCTCACTGACCTGAAACTTACGCGAGGCCATCGTCTCAGCATCTTGCGGGCTGACACCAATATCATGAGCCTGAAAACCGGCTTCAAGTATCCAGAGCCGTTTTTTAACCGGCCCACCCGCTATCTCTTTGAAGTTTTCTTCCGTTTGCGCCCGTTGTGCGGCGCTTAAAATACGTTCGCCTGTTGAGAGGATTTTCGGTGATTTGGCCCCGTTCGCGTAGAACTCCCGCTGTTGGTCTTCCATGGCCACCGCAACGCCGGCAGTTTTGGTCGCGAAGGCAATCGGAGACATCCCCACTAGCCCGTTAAAACCAAAGCCTTTAAGGTGAAAGATTTCTTTCTGGGCGAAATCTGCATATTCGCTGTCACGCCTGTAGCGGTACACAATCCGTTTTCCAACCAGTTTGACATCCATATTCACCGCATTCAGTGGCATCAGGCTGATGATGTCCCCTGCGCTATTTCGCTCAATCAGTGCATACGCATTACCATAAAAGCAGAGTTGCATGGTCATGGACTCACGGAATTCCTGAGCGGTCATGTACTGGTTGGGGGAATATCGGAGCAGGCGGGCCAGAGGATTATCCAGCCCCACTTTACCTCTATTGCCACTATTGTCTGTTTCGAAAACATCCAGTGGAAGGCAAGCGGTCAAAGACGATATCAGGTTGACACAACGCCATGCGGTTGAGATTTGCAGCACCCGTTCATCGGTGATAACAGAGTCGCCTACGGAGCCACCCGCTGATACTGGCCCTATTTGTGATCCCTGATCCGGCGTAACCAGACGCCCGCCGACAAACCACGACTGAGCACGCGCCCACCAACCATTGTTGGTTCGTAGGTCAATACTGTAATTAGTTTTATCTGCCATCACATGCTCAACGGTCTGTTAAGAAAATCATCAATGTCGCCATTATCTTCAGCCACATCCCCACCAGCTGCACCGGTTGCCATCGCGAGTGCCACCATGCCATCCATGCGGCCTGTTGCTTTCGACTTGTCTATCTTTCGGTTAGAGGCGGCATCTTTGACTACCACCGCATTACCGGCGCACATCGTCAGCACCGGGTGCATACCGTGGCGCATTTTTCCATTCAATAAAGCGGCTTCGAGCGTATCCAGTGCGGGGGCCATATCTTTAAACCCCTGCCCGAATTGCACTAATGGCAACGTCAGACCGATAAGGTCAGCCGCTTTTTTAAGGATTTCAATACGCCAGCGGTCAAATGCAATCGCGCTAATGTCAAAGTCACTGATAATTTGCGCAATATCTTTAACCACAAAGTCATAATCCACGAATGAGCCAGGCGTTGTTCTAAGCCAGCCCTGTTTGACCCAAACGTCATAAGGCACCCGGTCCTTTTTAGCCCGATCAAGTAACGTTTGTTTTGGTGTCCAGAAATAGGGGTGTACGTTCCATATGCCATCGTCTGATTGCCCGATGATCACCAACGCAGTTAAGTCCTTACTTTCTGACATATCCAATCCGGCATAACACACGCCAGTAATTGGCTGCGGTTTAGCGCCGCAGGACTCCCAAACGCTACGAGAGATAAACGGTGATACCGTAGAAACCCGCTGATTCAGGTTAAGGTTGCGGAAGGTATTCTCAGAGCTGGGCATTCGTGCGGCCATTTCAGCCAGACGTTTCATATCTTTTAGCGATCGGAATGTACCCAGCGCAGGATTAGCCGATTTCCACGTTTTTGGATCAGAGATATCCGCGTCTTTATGAGCCTCATAGACATGCGAGACAATGTGTGGATCTTTAGAATTCTTCGCGTCATCCAGCCAGATACTGAACAGGTCAGCATCATTCGAAGCCTGCGTGCTTATCGCAATCAGCAACGGATCTTCATGCGCCCCCTGCGCCGTTACTATGGCATCAATGAACGCATCCTGTGGGCCGACAATCTGCCCGACCTCATCGAGAATGGCTAAAATAGGTGACAGTCCATGAGAGGTTTTCCCTTCTGCTGCCAGCGCTTTATAGCGGACATTACAAACGATGCCGATGATCTGCTTGCTGCTGGGGATAACATGAGTGATTTCTTGTAGGGCTGGGTTAAGCCCTATCATTTTCACCGCAAGCTCAAAAACAATGGATGCCTGTTCGCGACTCATCGCACCACTGACAATCTGTGAGTTTTGTTCCGCTTCTGGCCCTACGAGGTGAGCCAACAAGATGCCGGCAATCAGCCCTGTCTTGCCATTCTTTCGCGCAATACTCAGATAGGCTTTATCTGTGCCTTGAGGGTTATCGTAGATGGCAAGCAGGAACTCAATCTGAAACGTATCCAATTTCATCGGCTGACCGATCAACTTACCTTCAGGCACTATGCAATAACGTTCAATGAACGCTATTACGCGTTCGCCTCGCGTCATGCTGCCTCCTATCCGTGTTTTGGAAATGCGAGCAAGTTATCGCCGTCACCTTCAATATTCCCCCGGGCTTTTCGGGCATCTGCATCATTTTTATTGCGGTTTTTTTGGTCGCGGCTTTCCCCATTTGTCGCATGAGAATGAATTTGCAGATCGCGGCGCTGAGCCAAAATAGTTCGCTGCAATTCAATAATTTCTTTGCGGTATCCCTTTATCAAGCCCTCTTCGCGTTCTTCGCCGCGCTTGCGCTCTTCACGCCTCAACACCTTGCGGAGTTCAATCACGTAAACCTGATTGTTCGCCAATTCAGCAGCAGCGAGAAGATCGGCGGGCGTCCAACTGTCGAGGGCTTTCGAGCGAATATTATCGTGCCAAAAAGGTTCGGCTTTTTTCTCCAGACCAGCATGCGCCGGTGGAGGAATAGTATCCTCACTGGCATTTTTCATGGCCTGAATCGCCGCGGTAGAACTGTCCGAGCGGGTTCGTTTTTCTGCCATTTCAATTACCTAATAAAACTGAAAAAATCGGGTTAGTGTTAAATAAAAGGGTTGGGAGCGGTCTTTTGAGGTCATCCTTCCGAACTTTTCACCCCCCCCTCTGTTGAGAGTCATTCTCATTTGCGATATTGAGAGTCATTCTCATCATTCATATAGTAATAATTCTCATTTGCATTGATGGGTGATTTTTATGGTTTGTTCCAATGCGAGTTGGGATCTGTGGGTATGCCACTATCATCACAGCCGATTACAACACCGCTTTTCTCCATGCGCTGTTTAGTTGAGTCGTGGTGTGGGGTGCAGATGGCTTGCCAGTTCTTTCTGTCCCAGAATAGCTTCTGAGCCTTAGCTATCTGTACTATGTTACCGGACATCAAGGCTTCTTTCAGCTTGTGCGGTTCGATGTGGTCAACAACTGTTGCGGCCTCTATCCGTCCCTGCTGCTTGCACATCACGCACAGGGGATTATCACGCAGGAAAGCCGCCCGAGCTTTAGCCCATCGGCTACCGTATACCCTTGGCTCTTTCATGGCTTACCTGATGAATGAGTCACGGTTGTTGAGTAGACTGATGTTTTCCTCTGCTGAACGCAAAGCCTTTGACAGAGCAGCAGGGTCCTCCCCTGACTGGTGGCTTAACTGCTTCTGTAATTCAACAGCTCGCTCCAGCCTAGCAATCAAGCTATCAATCGGGGCTGTATCAACGTTGACTTTAATCTCAATGGTCTTCATTTAGAGTTTCCTGCTAGTTGGATTTTTGATTTGGGGTAAAACCCCGTAATTTGTTGAATGGCTAAAATCTGAAACCTCTATAAGATTCTGTCAAAGGCACTTTATAAGCACCTTTTGCAGAGTTTTATAAATACAGCACTTTCATTCGATAACGATCGTTTTAAACGATCAATAATCGTTTATTGATCTGTACAACCAATTTCCATCCCTATGAATTGACTGTCATTCTTTTGTCAAACAAAAAGGATGACGCAATGTGGATTAAATTTAAGAATTGGTGCATGACAACGACTGTGTATTACTCATCAGTGATAGTAGTGATAATTATCAGCGAATTGTCGTTTTTGTCCGCTATTACATATCTAATAGCAGAATGCTTTTAGTTGATTGAGAGCTGTTGTGAAAGTGGCTCTCTAAGTTAAATAAGCTTGGGCGCTGAGATTCATTTGCCTCGCCTTTTAGCACCGCTGCCGCATGCAAATCATTGAGGTTATAACGGCCTTCGTTATCAACTCGAACGGAAACTCCGTTTACTACTACGGTTGGGTATTGCATCGTATTTCCTTTTTGGGATATGAGTCAGTTCTCCAGATATGGACAGCCCAAGAGCGGCACGATGAAAGCCACCGTCCTATCTCTGCCTCACATCCCGAAAAAGACTCTTGGTATTTGCGCGGAGAATGCGCGGTGATTTACTGCCAATAAAAAAGGCCCAGTCGTTAAACTGAGCCTTCATGTTCTTTGTTCGCAGCTTTGCCACGTCTTCACAGAGTTGCTCTGCTACTTCTCGTCTTTCCGAGCCGCCAAGATAATGATCAACCTCCAGTGGGGTTAAACAATCTCTGTCTTGACGCCATGCTTCACGATGAATTCACCAATGGCGTCAATGTTTGGCTCGGTTGCGAAGATGAAACAGAAAATATTTAAAGTGTGCAGATATGGAATTACCCACCACTTAATACTTATTTTGTATGCCAATATTTTCGCCATGTTGACACTCCGTCTTTAGCTTGGAATAAGCTGACTCAAATCCTATCTGTTCACGCCAGTACCTGAACCTCTGCCAAGTGATATGCCATGCGGGATACCAAGCCATTACTTGCTCACGATGCGTGATTGTTCGATTTGCCGAATGCTCGCCTTATCTGCGTTGCACTGCTCTATTACCGTCAGCAAGGTGTCATTCAGCAATAGGCTGTTACCCCAAGTTAATATCTCAGGTATCTCTGGAGGGATGCAGTCAGAAAGTAAGCCTGTTGGTATCGGTACCTGTGGCACCTGAACGTATTTTATTTGCGTGGTTCCGCAAGCGCTCAGCAGCGGCAACAGGAACAGAGCGAGTAGCGCATTCGTCAGCACTGATATCTTTTTTAATTGCAGTAATGCGGATTCCACTCTCACTGATAACGCGCCTTTTCTCATGATCGCTTGCCTT
>NZ_CGBP01000048.1 GCF_001053095.1 Yersinia similis
CGCCAATGTAATGGGATTAATCGCGGCTGCTGGAACACGGCTGAAGAGGTGTTGATGCCCTGCATCCGGTTGCGCGGGTGAGGTAGAAATAGGCTCTCTGAATTGTATATGCATAAATGTACTCTATTAATTGCCTGAATTTATCGCAGACATGGCATATCACTGGGGTTGCTGAAATCGCATAATTCAGACACAGGCAGAGTACGGGAGGATAAATATCTCCTTTTGCATTATCTCAATATCATCAGCAAACATGAGGCGTGACTTGGGTTCTGTCGGTTGTTGAGTCACTAAAATGAAGTTATTGTTTCTTAAGATGAATAATAAATGAAGGTGAATAAATAAGAATAAGACCCGGCTGATTTTTTGTAGGAATTTTCTTGTTATTTTTTTTTGAAATTAATAGGCCCGATGGAGGTTGTTTTAATGGGGGGCTAACAACTGATATTAATTGCCATGACATTTTAATTACTTGCAATGAGACTGGTTAATCAAATGGATGGTTTTGTATTGGTATGTGTTAATAACGTTAATTATAATGATGATTTGTCGTATTTATGGCTTATCGTAGTGAGAGATTATTGATGCGTTACCTATAATCTAAGTTCTGTAGGAAATACGGCGTCTTTACTTACTGGCTATCTTCTCCGCCATCGACACGTTGTCAATAACCTCTGGTATTTATAACCTCTGATATCTCTAGCCAGACATCTGGTTTTATCTGAGCATGACACCCTATATTTTCCTCTGATTTAAGCTGCATATTGCTGATCTATTATTGGAGCCTGTTTGGGGTAATCCTCTGTTGTGGTTATGGTAATCAGATGCGACTGCCCGTGTCGCCGGATACCTATTCTGCGCTACAATAGCGTTCTGTTTACCAATTGCGGGGGTGGCTGTTTTATCCTCGGCAGGGAGCGTTCCGCATGCTTACCGGTGATGCATCAATTTTAAAACCTATCCAATGGTGTGCTACCGAGCACCTTGAACTTCCTGTGGACATCGCAGACTGGCTGATGGAGCTGGGTTCGATGACTCGGCGTTTTGAGCAGCATTGTCAGCGTGTTCATGTCGAACCGCAACGTGAATGCTTTATTACGCGTGATGCGCTAGGGGAAGAGGCTGAACATTTGCCCGTTAGTCAACGCTATTGGCTAAGGGAGATTGTCTTGTTTGGTGACAATGTGCCCTGGCTACTGGGGCGCACGGTTATCCCTGAGGAGACACTGTCTGGCCCGGATAGGGCGCTGGTGGATTTAGGCACATTACCGCTGGGGCGTTACTTATTCAGTGGTGACGCCCTAACCCGGGACTATATTCACGTCGGTCGGCAGGATAATCTATGGGCCAGGCGGTCTTTGTTACGCCTTTCGGGCAATCCACTGTTATTGACTGAGGTTTTTTTACCGGCGTCGCCGCTTTATACCCATTGTAGCTCTATACCCAATGAATCTGGCGTCACTGGTAGGCAGTAAGTGAATACCGTTAATCTCCCTGCCACACTCAAGATGAAAAGGGTATATCAGGTTTCAGCTGGCTGATTCCGTCGTTAGATTTTGGAGACTGATCAATTGAAGGGAAGTACTGTTCATAGCAAATGGCAGGCTTATTGCCGTTTGATGCGTATCGACAAACCGATTGGCTCACTGCTGCTACTGTGGCCAACATTGTGGGCATTGTGGTTAGCAGGAAGAGGCATCCCCGAGGCCAAAATACTGGTCGTTTTTGTACTGGGGGTCTTTTTCATGCGTGCGGCAGGGTGTGTCGTCAATGATTATGCTGACCGCCATATTGATGGTTTTGTAAAACGCACCGCATCCCGGCCACTGCCCAGCGGCACTATCAGTGAGAAAGAGAGCAAAATTCTATTTGTGGTATTGATCTTGCTCTCTTTTGGTTTGGTATTGACCCTCAATAGTATGACGATATGGCTGTCATTGGCAGCATTGGCACTGGCCTGGGTCTATCCATTTATGAAGCGGGTGACTCATCTGCCGCAGGTGGTGCTAGGCGCAGCATTTGGTTGGTCTATTCCGATGGGGTTTGCCGCCGTCAGCGAAAGCTTGCCGCTGGTCTGCTGGTTACTGTTGCTGGCAAATATCTGCTGGACCGTGGCCTATGACACTCAATACGCCATGGTTGATCGTGACGATGACCTAAGAATTGGGGTTAAATCTACGGCAATTCTGTTTGGCCAACATGACAAATTGATTATCGGCTTGCTGCAACTGGTGACGTTATTATTAATGGTGGCGATTGGATGGCTAATGAATCTGGGCGGCGCATTTTATTGGTCAATTCTTCTCGCCGGAGCACTGTTTGTTCATCAACAGAAAATGATCGCCCAGCGTGAGCGTGAGCCGTGTTTTCGTGCGTTTTTGAACAATAATTACGTGGGGCTGGTTTTGTTTCTCGGGATATTGATCAGTTATTGGTAACCCGTTTTTACTGGGTGTTAGCAATTATTGGGTATAAGCGCAGAGTTCTCATTAAGATTACGGTAAAAAAATGGCCGGATAATGATTCCGGCCATTTTTATTGATGACACTAAGGCATTAGGCTTCCGTTTTACCCTCAGGCTCTGGTGTCTCTGGTGTCTCTGGTGTCTCTGGTGCTTCTAGCTGATTACTGGTCTCTGCTGGCATACTGACGCTTTCGATAGTCAGCTTCACTTCCGGGGTCATCAACGCACTTAGCATATTGTAAACTTCCAGCGTATGTTCCTGAATGGCATCACCGCTATCACTGATATAGCCTTCTTCACGCAAGGTCGCAACCAGCGTTGAGAAAACGGCTTTATCAAAGAATTCCGGCGCATTAATACCATGCAGAACCGACAAACGCTGCGCCATAATACGGCTCTCTTTCTCCAACGCCCCACGGTTGATACTGGGGTTAGCGCTGAGGAGTGAAAGTGTGATCGCGTAGCGTTGCAGCGTTTCCCGCACACCAGCGGCCAGTAGTTGCAGTGGGCGAATACGTGCCGGATTCAGCACCAGCTCACTGCCTTTATCACAAATCAACTGCTGACGAGCCAGCTCATCGATTAGTGTATCCAGTGTCTTTGGTAGCTGCTCTTTGCTGTAATGTAGGAACAGCTCAGCTTTTAGCATTGGATAGATCATGCTGATTTTGTACAGTAATTCCGTCCGGGTAATACGACGGTGGTACATGACCATACTGGCAATCAGCGATGGCAATATCAGTAAGTGCTGAATATTATTGCGATAATAGGTCGTCAGCACGGCCTGTTCCCGTGGCAGGATGATGATGTCACCGATCGTGTCTTTTTCCACCTCAAACTTATTCATATTCAAGGCGTGATTAAGCAACTCTTCCGGTGTTTTATCCGGCACGGTAGTATCTTTTGCATAGGGCGCATTGCGCATTAATTGCAGGTAGCAATCAAGTTGCTCAAGTAGCTGCTCGCGGGTTAGTGAACGCTGACGTGAGGCGAGTAACGCCGTTGAACAGAGATTCATGGCATTTGCTGCCGCCGCATTATTGATTCGGACCATAATCTGATTAGCCAAATCATTCACTGCTGGTGTTAGCCAACTTGGGCGCTGTACTTCAATCGGATCGATAGCATCCCGCCACTGTGGCACATTGGTATTAAGATAGGTCGTCAATGGCAGGGGTTCGCCAAAGTTCACATAGCCCTGGCCGAGATTACGCAACTTACGTAAGCCACGTAGCATCTGTAACAGGCTCTCTTTTTCTTTTATCGCGCCGCGCAGCTCTTTGGCGTAAGTCCCCACTTCCATCACATGCTCGTAGCCGATGTAAATCGGTACCAACGTGATAGGGCGGGTGCCACCACGTAACATAGCCTGAATAGTCATCGATAAGGTGCCGGTTTTTGGCTCCAGCAGGCGGCCAGTCCGCGAACGCCCTCCTTCAACAAAGTATTCAACGGAATAGCCACGGGTAAAGAGTTCACCCAGATATTCACGGAACACCGTTGAGTAGAGTTTGTTGCCTTTAAAGGTACGGCGAATAAAGAACGCCCCTAAACGGCGGAAGATTGGCCCGGCAGGCCAGAAGTTGAGGTTAATCCCCGCGGCAATATGCGGTGGGACCAGCCCCTGATGATAGAGCACATAGGAGAGCAGCAGATAATCCATATGGCTGCGATGACAAGGTACATAGACGATTTCATGGCCATCTTGCGCCAATTGCCGGACCCGCTCTGCATTATGAACGTTAATCCCCTGATACAAACGGTTCCACGTCCAACTAAGTACTCGATCAGACAACCGTACGGCTTCATAGGAGAAATCAGCCGCAATCTCTTCCATCAGGGTTATGGCGTTTTGCTGGGCTTTTTCATGGGAGATTTTTTTCGACCGCGCCTCGTCAGCGACAGCTTTCTCGATAGCCTTAGAGGCCAGGAGTTTCTTAAACAGATCCTGACGGGCAGGTAAACTCGGACCTACCGCTGCCAAACGTTGACGAGAGAAGTGCATCCGCGCCACACGTGCCAGTTTATGGGCGATGGTTTTATCGGTACCGTGTTCACTGGCCATTCGACGTAGTGATACGGTGGTAGAAAAACGCACAAAGCTGTCGCGCCCCAACCACAATACGGCAAAGAATTTCTGTACACCGTTAAGCACCCGCAGATGTGGTGTACCGTGGCCTTCGCGCCCAGGAGAACGGCCAAACATCACGGAAACCGGTAACATTTGAATATCTAGCGCCGGGTTATTACGATGTAAATCCAGATAATCGTGGAATAGCTTCACCGATTCTTGTTTAGGAACATAGTAGCGAAAGACTCTTGGCCCGTTTTCGATAAACACATGGCTGGGCAATTGCACGCCATCGATTTCCAATGGAATCAATGGATCGGGCAGATCTTGCGCCAGGCACTGTGCCCGTAACGTCAGCAAATCAGCCTTAGAATTGTAAGGTAAAACGTACAGAATAGGACGAGAAGGGTCTAGCCCTAGCTCAGAGACCGGATCTGCAGGAATAACCTTACTTTTTACCAACAATTTGAGTGGTAAATTCAGTAACTTATAATATATTTTACGCCAACCTGACATAACGACTTGGAGCCTCTTGTTAGCAATTCGTCGCAAGGATACCAGAAACTGGTTTTGAGATCTGTGGAGATGATGAGACAACAGAAAATGGCAAAAATCACGATTAACATAAGATAAAGGCAAATCAATCATGGCGAATCAATCAACAGGACTCACCCGGATCTATAAAGCAGCGGGTTATACGGTGAAGGGGTTAACCGCCGCCTGGAACAATGAAGCGGCTTTCCGTCAAGAAACCATTGCCGCCATCATCGCTATCATACTGGCCTTCTGGTTGGATGTGGGTGCCATAGCGCGCATTTTATTAATTTGCAGCGTTGTTCTGGTGATCATTGTTGAAGTCATTAACAGTGCGATTGAAGCGGTAGTTGATAGGATCGGTAGTGAATTTCATGAGCTTTCTGGACGGGCAAAAGACATGGGGTCTGCTGCTGTTTTTTTGACCATATTGATGGCGCTATTCGTATGGATAACAGTACTCTGGCAGCATGTCGCTCGCTAATGATGCTAAGAATGCTGTTAAAATGAGCAGTTATTAATCCCTGTTTTTATTCACTCTTTGGTTCCCAATACCCGCTTAGCTGTATATACTCACAGCAAAACTGTATAAACAAACAGGGGGCGGAATGAAAGCACTAACTACCAGACAGCAAGAGGTTTATGACCTGGTCCGCGATCACCTATCGCAAACAGGTATGCCACCGACCCGTGCCGAGATTGCGCAGCGTCTGGGGTTCCGCTCTCCTAACGCTGCTGAAGAGCATTTAAAAGCGCTGGCCCGTAAAGGTGTGATTGAAATTGTCTCAGGAGCTTCCCGTGGCATTCGTTTGCTGATGGAAGAAGAAGAGGGCCTGCCACTGATTGGCCGGGTTGCCGCAGGTGAGCCATTGCTGGCACAGCAACATATTGAAGGGCATTACAAAGTTGACCCATCCCTGTTCAAGCCAGGTGCGGATTTTCTGCTGAGGGTCAATGGGATGTCGATGAGAGATATCGGTATTCTAGATGGTGACTTGTTGGCGGTACATAAAACGCAGGATGTGCGTAATGGGCAAGTTGTCGTCGCGCGCATTGATGATGAAGTCACGGTAAAACGTTTGAAAAAGCAAGGTAATATCGTGCATCTCTTACCAGAAAACAGTGAGTTTCAGCCTATCGTTGTTGATCTGCGTGAACAGAGCTTTACTATTGAAGGTTTGGCCGTCGGTGTTATCCGTAACGGGGACTGGATCTGATCTGAGTGAGCGATTCTCCTCCCAGAATAATAAGCCGTGCCTGTTGAGGTACGGCTCTGTTTTATGATTATCTTTTTGCTTTTTGCAATCGAGGTTCTATCTCATCTTAATCACGATATGACTTCTTATTAATCAAAATATTACTTCTTTTTGATTACGATAGAGTGGTCATGCTCACAATCATCGTGGCTTTCACAGGCTTCAACTACCCCACATTCAGTACATAAACCGTGTGCTTCCACCACGCTATGGCGCAGTGTAAAACCTGACTGTTTCGCTAACTGTGCTAATGCCTCTTCAATACCAACGGTAGGGCGCTCTGTCACAATCTTGCAGCGATCACAGATAAACAAGGCAGAAGTATGCGTGGGTTCTTCAAAGTGGTGGCATAGAACATAGCTATTGGCTGATTCAACACGGTGAATAAACCCTTGCTCCAATAAAAAATCCAGTGCGCGATAAACGGTAGGCGGTTTAGCTTGTGGCTCAGCGACTCGTAGTAGATCCAGCAGATCATAAGCGCTGATTGCACCGGGCTGTTGCGCCATTAGACGTAATACTTCAAGACGTTGCGGGGTCAGCCGGACGTTTCGTTGTTGGCACAGGCTTTCAGCTTGTGCAAGCAGCTTTTCCTGATTGATAGGGTTCATCATATTCATCCCGCAGCTTTAGAATTGAACGTGATTTTATCATGTTTACCTGTAATCGCCGATAGGGGGGAGGGAAATGGCGCTATGAGATCACAATTTTACAGGAATAACGTGACGTTACTGTTTAACGATCACATCAGCTGTCGTTGTAGGGTTCTATGGTATAATCAGCAGTTCCATCCCCTTGACATGGTTCGCTCAGTGAGCAACATCTGGGGGAAATTAATGCAGTAATAACTGATGAAATCACCGTAAATGCACGAAGCTCAGACTTTCTCCAGTACGCCGGCCACCAAGCCGCAATACCCCCTACAACGCTTCTCCGTTGCGCCAATGTTGGATTGGACGGATCGTCACTGCCGTTATTTTCACCGCCTGCTGACTAAGCAAGCTCTGTTGTATACCGAAATGGTGACCACTGGTGCGATTATCCACGGTAAAGCCGATTATCTGGCTTATAGCGAACAGGACCATCCGGTCGCTCTGCAATTAGGTGGCAGCGATCCACAGGCATTGGCACACTGTGCCAAGTTGGCTGAACAACGCGGTTATAACGAAATCAATCTAAATGTGGGTTGTCCCTCAGACCGGGTACAGAATGGCCGCTTTGGTGCTTGTTTAATGGGTGAGGCCGATCTGGTTGCCGATTGCATTAAAGCTATGCGCGATGCGGTAGCCATTCCAGTGACGGTAAAAACCCGTATCGGGATTGACCAACTGGACAGTTATGCGTTTCTATGCGAGTTCGTACAAACCGTCGCAGAACGTGGCGAATGTGAAATGTTCACTATTCATGCCCGTAAAGCCTGGCTCTCAGGGCTAAGCCCGAAAGAGAACCGCGAAGTGCCGCCATTGGATTATGAGCGTGTTTATCAGCTTAAGCGTGATTTCCCAGCTTTGACTATCGCCATTAATGGGGGGGTGAAAACATTGGCTGAAGCCAAAGAGCACCTCAAGCACCTTGATGGCGTGATGATGGGCCGTGAAGCCTATCAGAATCCGGGGATTTTGACACAAGTAGACCGCGAGTTGTTTGATCCTAACGCGCCAGTGGTTGATAGCGTTAAAGCTATTGAGGCTCTGTATCCTTATATTGAGCAGGAATTGTCACAAGGGGCCTATTTGGGCCACATAACCCGCCATATTCTGGGTATTTTCCAAGGGATCCCCGGTGCGCGTCAATGGCGTCGGCATCTAAGCGAAAATGCCCATAAGCCCGGAGCGGGAGTTTCTGTTGTGGAGGAGGCTTTGGCGCTGGTATCCCCTTCGTACTCTAAGCCGTAGGGGGAGCGGTGCTCGCTACTTGGTTTATCTATGAATTTTACCTCTGCGAGGCCGCTGTATGCCGTATTCAAATATGCTTCCGGCAGATGGGTCACCCGAATTATTGACTGGCGTAAGTGATTCGGGATTCATTCATTTGCTTGCTGCCTGACGATGACTCTAATTGCTCTTAGTATATGAAAGAGTAAATTCGCTAAAAGTTAGCTAAATTGACTATTTTCATTCTCTTTCTTGTTAGGCTATTTATTATATTTACAATAAATTCAATGAATTATTTTTACTGCTGCATTGGCACGTTTCTTGTAATACCCCACATAGATAGTTTCTTTTTTTGCTGCCGTATTAGGCGATGAACCACCATTAAGGGGACACCATGTTAGAAATTTTCTTTGTGATCGGTTTTTTTATTGTGCTGATGGTCACCGGTATTTCTTTGCTTGGGATCTTGGCTGCACTGCTGGTAGCGGCGGTCTTTATGATGCTAGGCGGGTTATTTGTGATGATGATTAAGCTATTACCGTGGTTGATTCTGGCCGTGGTGGTGGCCTGGATTTGGCGGTCAATGCAAAAACCTGTGATACGGCGTTACTAATAATACGCAGCTTAACGGCCACGCAGAATTTTTTGGGTCTATTTCGCTTTCTTGCGGCAGCGATCACAGCCTGAAATATTAGTAGGCAGAATTGTGGGAGAAAGCGTATTTTTTCCCTGATCAGCTTGCTAGGATGCTACCCGATACCGCTTGGTATCATACTTTCATCCCTGTTAGAGATAAAAATAGCCGTATAAGCGGCACGTTCAATTAAGTGGACATCGCTTTTAAGTGAACATCGCTTTTAAGTGAACATCGCTCTTAAGCGAACATCGCTCTGACAGAATTCTTGCTGTACCCCTACATATGCATCAAAGAAAGTGTAATGACAAAGGGCTCCTTAATCGGGGCCCTCTGTTTTTCTGTAACCTAAACTTACGGGATCAGCAAGCTGGAACCTGTCGTCTGGCGGCTCTCAAGTGTTTCATGGGCGCGCTGTGCGTCACGCAGCGGGAATCGCTGCGCTTGGGCGACATCAACATTAATCGCCCCACTGGTAATCATTGAGAAGAGCTGCTGGCTGGCGCTTTCCAGTTCTTGCCGGTTGGCGACATAGACATTCAGTGAAGGGCGGGTGACATAGATCCCCCCCTTCTGGTTTAGAATACCAAGGTTGACACCCGTTACCGGTCCAGAGGCATTACCAAAGCTAACAAGCAGGCCCCGGCGTTTTAGGCTATCAAGCGAGGCTTCCCACGTGCTTTTCCCAACCGAGTCATACACGACACCCACTTTCTCGCCATTGGTCAGTTTGGCCACCCGCTGAGCAATATCTTCTGTCCGGTAGTTGATGGTCGCCCAGGCCCCAGCCGCTTTCGCCAATTGGGCTTTCGCATCGGATCCCACCGTGCCGATCAATTTGGCACCCAGTGCTTTGGCCCATTGGCAGACAATCAGCCCAACCCCGCCCGCCGCAGCGTGGAACAGGAATACTTCCCCCGGTTTAATCTCGTGGGTTTGGCGCAATAAGTAATAGGCGGTCAGCCCTTTCAAAAACGAGGCTGCAGCTTGTTCAAAAGAGAGCTGCTCAGGCAGTAAGGCGATTTTATCTGCCGGAACATTATGTACTTCACTGTAAGCACCGAGAGCGGATTGGGCATACACCACCCGATCACCGACCTTCACGGAACTGACCGCAGATCCCACTTTACTGACGATACCGGCCGCTTCTGTACCTAAGCCACTGGGCAAGTGCGCAGGAGGATAAAGCCCGCTGCGGACATAAGTATCGATATAATTGATACCAATAGCTTTATTTTCGACCTGGACTTCATGGGGGGCAGGGTCTGAGGGGGTAAATTCAAGATATTGCAATACATCTGGTCCGCCCGTGGTGGTAAATTGAATATGCTTTGCCATGTCAGTTCCTCGAGGTATAGCCTTCTTACTTGAGGTCACAGGAGCCGCTCTGTTCACTCACCTGGTTCACCGACTGGCGTCAGCTTATCGGGACTCGTGCGCTTGCCACCTACCTGCAACGTCAATAATTTTTGGTATGAATAGATTTTAACCCTACAGGGTTCGTGACTCGGTGCCAAGTCATGACTCATGCCAATATGTAATCTGGAATTCCGTGGCTATATAATTACCCCTTCGGATATCATCGCGTATACTAGGCCGTTATATTTTTTAGTCGCACTTTTTCTATTCGTCCTTTTTCTATTTGCAATAATAAAGGTAAAGAACACTCTTCATGGCAGCGAAAAAACCAACCAACAAGATGACCGAGCCACGAGACCGCCAGATGGAAGGGCTGAAGCTCCCGCCGCATTCGCTGGAGGCGGAACAGTCCGTGTTGGGCGGTTTGATGCTGGATAACGAACGTTGGGATAACGTGTCAGAGCGTGTCGCCAGCAATGACTTTTTCAGCCGCCCGCATCGCCGGATCTTTACTGAAATGCAGCGCTTGTTGGAAAACAGCAAGCCAATCGACTTGATCACCTTGTCCGAATCGTTAGAGCAAAAAGGCGATTTAGACTCGGTGGGGGGCTTTGCCTATCTGGCCGAGTTATCCAAAAACACACCAAGTGCGGCGAATATCGGCGCTTATGCCGATATCGTGCGTGAACGTGCCGTAGTACGTGAAATGATCTCTGTGGCGAATGAGATCGCCGATGCCGGCTACGATCCCCAAGGGCGCAGCAGTGAAGATCTGTTGGACTTGGCGGAATCCAAAGTTTTCCAAATCGCGGAAAGCCGCGCCAGTAAAGATGAAGGTCCTAAAAGCGTTGATCGCATTTTGGAAGATACCGTCGCCCGTATTGAACAACTGTATCAGCGCCCACACGATGGCGTTACTGGCGTTTCAACGGGCTTTACTGATCTCGATAAAAAGACCGCTGGGCTACAAAAATCCGATCTGATCATTGTGGCGGCCCGTCCATCAATGGGGAAAACCACCTTTGCGATGAACCTGTGTGAAAACGCGGCGATGATGCAGGACAAACCGGTGTTGATCTTCAGTCTGGAGATGCCCGGCGATCAGATCATGATGCGTATGCTGGCGTCCTTGTCACATGTCGATCAGACCCGTATCCGTACCGGGCAGTTAGATGATGAGGATTGGGCGCGTATTTCCAGCACCATGGGCATATTGATGGAAAAACGCAATATGTACATCGATGACTCCTCGGGTCTGACACCAACCGAGGTCCGTTCCCGTGCGCGGCGTATCTTCCGTGAACACGGGGGTTTGAGCCTGATCATGATCGACTACCTGCAATTAATGCGGGTGCCGTCCTTGTCGGATAACCGTACGCTCGAAATTGCGGAAATTTCACGCTCACTGAAAGCCTTGGCGAAAGAGCTGCAAGTGCCGGTAGTCGCGTTATCTCAGCTTAACCGTAGTTTGGAGCAGCGTGCTGATAAGCGCCCGGTCAACTCCGACTTGCGTGAATCTGGATCGATTGAGCAGGATGCTGACTTAATCATGTTTATTTACCGTGATGAGGTTTATCACGAAAACAGTGATGAGAAAGGGATAGCACAAATTATTTTGGGTAAACAGCGTAATGGCCCGATCGGTTCCGTTCGTCTGAAATTTAACGGTCAGTGGTCACGTTTTGACAACTATGCGGGGCCGCAATATGACGACGAGTAGTGAGTATCCCCTGGGAACTTGACGCAGCCGAGGTGAGCGCGGTCTACCTGCAACACCAATCAAATATCAATTATTAAGGATAAGAAATGAAAGCGGCAACAGCAGTCATCGACCGCCATGCTCTGCGACATAACTTACAACAGATTCGGCGTCTGGCGCCGCAAAGCCGGTTGGTGGCTGTTGTGAAAGCAAATGCTTATGGCCACGGGTTATTAGCCGCCGCACACGCATTACAGGATGCTGATTGTTATGGCGTGGCCCGCATTAGCGAGGCACTGATGTTGCGTGCTGGTGGAATAGTTAAACCTATTTTGCTGCTGGAAGGGTTCTTTGACGCAGAAGACCTGCCGGTATTGGTGGCTAACCGCATTGAAACCGCGGTTCACAGTCTGGAACAGCTAGCGGCCCTGGAGGCAGCCACGCTTTCTGCCCCGATTAATGTCTGGATGAAGTTGGATACGGGGATGCACCGTTTAGGGGTCCGCCCAGATCAGGCCGAAGCGTTTTATCAGCGCTTGAGCGCATGTCGCAATGTCGTCCAGCCGGTCAATATCATGAGCCACTTTAGCCGTGCCGATGAACCAGAAGTGGCGACCACGCAACAGCAACTGGCGTGTTTTGATGCGTTTGCTGCAGGTAAACCTGGGAAACAATCTATTGCTGCCTCGGGCGGTATTCTGCGGTGGCCACAAGCGCACCGTGATTGGGTTCGCCCAGGGATTGTGCTGTATGGGGTTTCGCCGTTTGATGCGCCCTATGGCCGTGATTTTGGTTTATTGCCCGCCATGACACTGAAATCCAGTCTGATTGCGGTGCGTGAACATAAAGCGGGTGAGTCGGTAGGGTATGGCGGCACCTGGGTCAGTGAGCGCGATACGCGTTTAGGTGTGATAGCGATAGGCTATGGTGATGGCTACCCACGTAGCGCCCCTTCAGGGACGCCGGTGTGGCTTAATGGCCGTGAAGTCAGCATCGTTGGTCGGGTATCGATGGACATGATATCCATTGATCTTGGCCCGGAAAGTACAGATAAGGTGGGCGATGAAGCCCTGATGTGGGGAGCTGAATTACCTGTTGAGCGTGTGGCTGCCTGCACCGGTATCAGCGCGTATGAATTGATCACTAATCTGACCTCCCGCGTAGCGATGGAATATCTAGGGGAATAAGGTAAGCTGCAAGAGCAACCCATTCCCATATACCCGTCATATTTCAAATTGCAGGTGTGCTGGCTGTCTGCGTTCCCCTAGTCACTTACTCATGTAAGCACTTGGGGGCGCGCTGTTGCCGCCTTCCTGCCACTCGGATGATTGAGGGTATAGAATTATTATTAATTGAGGAGAGCAGCACCGTGTTCCAGAATGTTGACGCCTACGCAGGTGACCCCATCCTTTCACTGATGGAAAGTTTTAAAGCTGATAACCGGGTACATAAGGTGAATCTGAGTATTGGGCTTTATTACAATGAACAAGGTGAAATTCCGCAAATGCAGGCTGTGGATGCTGCCGAAGCGCAATTGAGTGCTCAGCCTCATGGGACACCAGTTTATTTACCGATGGAGGGTCTGCAATCTTACCGCACTGCTATCCAGCAATTATTATTTGGTCACGACCATCCAATGCTGGTTCAGCAACGGGTGGCGACAATACAGACCGTGGGCGGTTCTGGTGCGTTGAAAGTCGGTGCTGATTTCCTTAATCACTATTTCCCTGATTCACAGGTGTGGGTCAGCGATCCTACCTGGGAAAACCACGTGGCTATTTTTAGCGGCGCAGGTTTTAAAGTGAACATCTATCCGTATTTTGATAATGATAAACTGGCGGTGAAGTTTGACCAGATGCTGGCAACATTGCAGCAATTACCCGCCAGAAGCATCGTGTTGTTACATCCTTGCTGCCACAACCCAACCGGTTCCGATCTGATCAATGCTCAATGGGATCGCCTCATTGACGTGGCAAAAGAGCGTGAATTGATCCCG
Source organism: Yersinia similis (assembly GCF_001053095.1). Taxonomy (GTDB): domain Bacteria; phylum Pseudomonadota; class Gammaproteobacteria; order Enterobacterales; family Enterobacteriaceae; genus Yersinia; species Yersinia similis. The sequence goes on from NZ_CGBP01000048.1 coordinate 13,888, forward strand.
TTCCTGGATATAGCGTACCAAGGCTTTGGGGCTGGGCTGAATGAAGACGCCTATGCTATCCGTGCTATGGCAGCGGCTGAATTGCCATGCCTTATCAGCAACTCCTTCTCTAAAATCTTCTCGCTCTATAACGAGCGGGTTGGTGGTTTGTCTGTGGTATGTGAAAGTGAAGAGGCGGCGGGGCGAGTATTGGGCCAGTTGAAAGCGACAGTGCGCCGTAACTATTCCAGCCCGCCAAACTTTGGTGCGCAGGTGGTATCGAAAGTCCTAAATGACACTGTATTGCGCGCGCAATGGCAGGCAGAAGTGGAGCAGATGCGCCTACGGATCCTTGATATGCGCCGCACGCTGGTGGAAGCTTTAAAAGCCTCGTTGCCAGAGCGCAATTTTGACTATCTATTACAACAGCGCGGTATGTTCAGTTACACCGGCTTTAGTGAGGAACAGGTAGATCGCTTACGTGAAGAGTTTGGTGTGTATCTGATTGCCAGCGGAAGAATGTGTATGGCGGGAGTCAATCACCAGAATGTTGAGCGGGTTGCGGCCGCTTTTGCGGCAGTGCAGTAACGTTCAGTCTTTAATGGCGGGCAAACGGTTTGCCACAATAAAATAAACAGGCAGTAAAATGTTGATATCGCCCATAGAGGGGCCGCTACATTTTTACTGCTTGCTGGTTCCCGCCATGGCTGACACGAAACCAGTAAATCTATATTTTTTGTTTTTTTAACTATTTTCAGCGAGTTAGCCTCTTATTCTTCCTGTTTGGCCCCCAGTTGATGGCTGTCCATTGATTACAGAATATACTGATAAGTGGGGGTGATATATGCCATATTACCCTCTATTGATCATAGTAAATTCTTTATACCCAAAATAATTCGAGTTTCAGGAAGGCGGCAACTGGGGGGAACGAAGACAGCCAACGCACATGTAACTTGAAGTATGACGGGTATATATAGGCGCAAGTTCGCCTTCAGTGTAAGCGGTATCCGATGAAATGAACTTTTATGCATCTTTTAGCTGCATGGCGTAGCTTATGACAGGAGATAACTCAATGAATCATTCGGCATTATTGGAATACTGCCTATCTAAACCGGGGGCAGAGCAGTGCGAACATGAACAATGGCAGACGAATCAAATAAAAGTTGCTGATGTGATGTTTGCAATGGTGGGGAATATTGGGGGACGCCCATCGATTTCACTGAAAAGCAGCCCCAAACTGGCAGAACGTTTACGAGAGCAGCACCCAGAGATTGTGCCGAGTGAGCACTTGAATAAAACGCACTGGAACACGGTGTTTCTGGATGGAAAGTTACCTAATTCACAGTTTTATTCGCTGATCGACCATTCTTACCAATTGGTCTTACAAGGATTGTCGGAGCAGAGGCGGCAGGATCTGGCTTCCCACCAGTAACTCCAATGATTTTAAGGATAAATAGTTTGATGATAAAAAAGCTGAAGGTAATACCCTCTGGAGCAATACATTGATTGCCCCAGAGTGGTTCATTAAACGGTTTGTTGCTTACGTTGCAACATCGGCTTAAGGAACCGTGCCGTATGCGATGCCGCGCATTCTGCTACCGTTTCTGGTGTGCCGGAGACCAAAATTTCACCGCCACCACTGCCGCCTTCAGGCCCGAGATCGACAATCCAATCTGCCGTCTTAATCACATCCAGATTGTGTTCAATCACCACGATGGTATTGCCCTGATCCCGTAACTGATGCAATACCGCCAGCAGTTGCTGAATATCGGCAAAATGCAGGCCGGTAGTCGGCTCATCCAGAATATACAATGTCTGGCCGGTACCGCGTTTTGACAGTTCGCGCGATAGTTTCACCCGTTGTGCTTCCCCACCAGATAACGTTGTGGCTGATTGGCCCAGACAAATATAAGACAGGCCAACATCTATCAGGGTTTGCAGCTTACGTGCCAGAGCAGGTACGGCATCAAAGAACTCGCGGGCCTCTTCAATGGTCATCGCCAGAACTTCGTGAATACTTTTACCTTTATATTTTACTTCCAGTGTTTCACGGTTATAACGCTTACCTTTACAGTGATCACAAGGAACATAAATATCAGGCAGGAAATGCATTTCTACTTTAATCACCCCATCGCCCTGACAGGCTTCACAGCGCCCACCTTTGACGTTAAAACTGAAACGGCCTGGTGTATAGCCGCGGGTGCGTGATTCCGGCACTCCGGCAAATAACTCGCGAATGGGGGTAAAGATGCCGGTATAGGTGGCTGGGTTAGAACGCGGCGTACGGCCAATCGGGCTTTGATCAATATCGATGACTTTATCGAAGTGCTCTAGCCCTTGGATCTCGCGGTATGGCGCAGGTTCAGTGATGGTCGCGCCGTTCAATTGGCGTTGAGCAATACTGTATAAAGTATCGTTGATCAGCGTCGATTTCCCCGAGCCGGAGACCCCGGTGATGCAACTGAATAGCCCGACAGGCAGCGTCAGAGTGACATCTTTCAGGTTATTGCCCGTAGCCCCTATCAGCTTTAAGACTTTGCTCGGATCAGCACTGACCCGTTTCTCTGGGATGGCGATGCTCCGCTTACCGCTGAGGAACTGGCCCGTGAGTGACGCCGGTGCGGCCATGATGTCATCTACCGTTCCTTCGGCGACAACTTCACCCCCGTGCACGCCGGCCCCAGGGCCGATATCAATCACATGATCTGCGGCCCGGATGGCATCTTCATCATGTTCCACCACAATCACGGTGTTACCCAGATTACGTAGGTGAATCAATGTCTCCAGCAAGCGTTCGTTATCGCGCTGATGTAAACCGATAGACGGCTCATCCAGCACATACATAACGCCGACCAAACCCGCGCCAATCTGGCTAGCCAGACGGATACGCTGTGCTTCGCCACCGGACAGGGTTTCGGCAGATCGGGATAAAGACAGATAATTCAGCCCGACGTTAACCAGGAACTTCAGACGATCGCCAATTTCTTTCAGTATCTTTTCAGCGATTTGTGCACGCTGACCACTGAGCTTCATATTCTGGAAGAAACTCAGTGCGTGGCCGATGCTCAGTTCAGAAATCTCTGGCAGGGTGGTGTTTTCCACGAAGACATAACGAGCCTCTCTGCGCAGACGGGTACCGCTGCATGACGCACAGGAGCGGTTGCTGATAAATTTGGCTAACTCTTCGCGCACCGCACTGGATTCCGTCTCTTTATAACGGCGTTCCATATTGTGCAACACCCCCTCAAAAGGGTGGCGGCGAACGGTAGTATCACCGCGATCATTAATGTACTTGAACTCGATGGTATCTTTGCCTGAACCGTATAGCACGGCTTGCTGGACGGCACTGTCCAGTGAGTTAAACGGCGCTTCGATATCAAACTTATAATGCTCGGCCAGTGAACGCAGCATCTGGAAGTAATAGAAGTTACGGCGATCCCAGCCGCGGATCGCTCCGCCTGCCAAGGAAAGCTCCGGGTTTTGCAGCACGCGGTCTGGATCAAAAAACTGCTGGACACCCAAGCCATCACACGTTGGGCAGGCACCCGCCGGGTTGTTAAAGGAGAACAGGCGTGGTTCCAACTCGCTCATGCTGTAACCGCAAATCGGGCAGGCAAAGTTAGCGGAAAATAACAACTCCTCCACATGCGGATCGTCCATATCGGCTACCACGGCGGTACCGCCGGATAACGCCAGTGCGGTTTCAAATGATTCTGCCAAACGTTGCGCCAGATCTTCGCGTACCTTGAAACGGTCAACCACCACTTCAATGGTGTGTTTCTTTTGCAGCTCTAATTTGGGCGGATCAGACAGATCACAAACCTCGCCATCGATCCGCGCCCGGATGTAACCTTGAGCGGCCAGATTTTCCAGTATTTTAGTGTGTTCACCTTTGCGATCTTTTACCACCGGTGCCAGCAGCATCAGACGGCGGCCTTCCGGCTGGCTTATCACGTTATCAACCATTTGGCTGACTGTTTGCGCCGCTAATGGGACATCATGATCAGGACAGCGCGGTTCGCCGACTCGCGCGAACAGCAAGCGCAGGTAATCATGGATTTCAGTGATAGTACCGACAGTTGACCGTGGGTTATGGGAGGTTGATTTTTGCTCGATAGAGATAGCCGGAGACAGGCCTTCAATATGGTCAACATCCGGTTTTTCCATCAGTGACAGAAATTGGCGTGCATAGGCGGAGAGAGACTCAACATAACGGCGTTGGCCTTCGGCATACAAGGTATCAAAAGCCAGTGAGGATTTGCCTGAACCTGATAGGCCGGTGACAACAATCAGTTTGTCGCGCGGGATAATCAGGTTGATATTCTTAAGATTGTGGGTGCGAGCGCCCCGAACTTCAATATTATCCATTCAAACTCTTCCCGGATTGAACTGAGCCTCTCAGCGTGCCTTTTTTTACTCTTCGTACTTGAAGTTGCAGGGTTGTTAGCTGCGCTCACTCACCCGAATCACTTACTAATGTAAGTTCATCGGGATTTGCTCGCTTGCTGCCTACCTGCAACTCCAATTACTTTGAGTAACCCTCTTCGTACTTGAAGCTGCAGGGTTGTTAGCTGCGCTCACTCACCCGAATCACTTACTGGTCGTTGACCTTAAAATAAGTAGACTCATCGGGATTTGCTCACTTGCCGCCTACCCGCAACTCCAATTATTTAGAATATAGTTGCCTGTTTTTCTTAAAAACATTAAGTGCCATGCGCAATACATAGGTACACTTCGCAACACTAAAAAAGGACAACGCCGGTACGAAACGGGCAATTATGACACAAAAAAACCTGAATGGATATCCAGTGTTTGGTTGTAATTTAGGTAGATGTTGCGATAGAACTGCAATATATTTCGCAGTTATGATCATCCGTGTTGTTTAACAGTTAGCATGTTAAACTTACTGGTTTATACTTTATAAAATTTATTTCATCAGGAGAGTTCACATGGCCAGCAGAGGCGTAAACAAAGTGATTTTGGTCGGGAATTTGGGCCAAGACCCGGAAGTCCGCTATATGCCGAACGGCGGCGCTGTTGCCAATATCACCCTGGCCACATCTGAAAGCTGGCGTGATAAGCAAACCGGCGAGCAAAAAGAAAAAACAGAATGGCACCGCGTGGTGTTGTTCGGAAAACTTGCCGAAGTGGCTGGTGAATATCTGCGTAAAGGTTCTCAGGTTTATATTGAAGGCGCACTGCAAACCCGTAAGTGGCAAGATCAAAGCGGCCAGGAACGTTACACCACAGAAGTTGTGGTTAACGTTGGTGGTACTATGCAAATGCTAGGGGGCCGTCAGGGCGGTGGTGCTCCTGCAGGGGGGGGCGCAGCGCCACAAGACGGCGGTACACAAGGCGGTTGGGGTCAGCCTCAGCAGCCTCAGGGTGGTAATCAATTCAGTGGCGGTCAGGCTTCACGTCCGGCACAACCTGCTCCAGCCGCACCACAAGGCGGTAATGAGCCACCAATGGATTTTGACGACGATATTCCGTTCTGAAT
>NZ_CGBP01000049.1 GCF_001053095.1 Yersinia similis
CGTTGAAGAGTTCGCGCTGCCGTTCTACTGTGCGGACTCCTTCGATAACGCCGAAATCAACAGCCGAAAGCTCAAGGGCGCGGCGCACCACTTTCACTAAGTCAGCGTTAACACTCTTGAGGTTATTATCACTGCGCTGGCTGAATCTGAATTTCGTCATGATTTATACCTAGGGGTTAGTGTCGTCATTGCCACCAATGCGGTTGCCGACAATGCGGAGAGCAAAGGCACGGATTTGTTCAACGCCAATGAAGCCAATTAAGCCACCGACTGCCAGCGTGAGTTGCTGAGGGAGATCTAAATACTCAAGCGCACTAACAGCGGTTAATGTCAGTGCGCCACAAGTCAGCCCCTCTAATAAGGTTTTCTTCCAGCCACCACCGGTATATGCCACTCGTAACCCTGCCATCACCACAGATAGCAATACGCCACCCAGTGGAACGTCACCCCGCCACCAGGCATAAAGTAGTTCGCCCCAGTCATTCCATGTATGCGGTTCGTTATGCATTCTCATACCACCTCCCCAGCGGGGAATATACTCCCGGCATTGTCGGGTGTTGTTTTTAGGAATTTAGCCCACCAGCACAGCCACTCGTCAGTTAAGTGTGTGTGGAGTTGATTGGGTGACTGATGAGCTAAAACGGGAGAGGCCCTCACTGGTGAGGGCACCATATTGGTGATGCTAACGATATGCTTATGCGCGGAGTTACTTAACGCATAAGTGCAGCCCTGTTTAATATTTGTGATATAGAACACTTGATTTACGTACCTATCAGGTACATAGTATATTCATTGAAGCAGATAATAATTACTAAAAAGGAAGCCAACATGAAAATAACAAATGAAGAAATTATGGCAGTTAAGGCGCTAATTACTAAAGAGTGCAACACAGTCAAGTTCGACACTATTGATGATCTTGATAATTTCATACACAGCATCATTGAAGACAAAATACTGAAGCCGTTCGCAGAAAAACAAAACATTGACTACGCAAACACTCCAAACGACGAAATAATAGATAACTATGACACTATTATTGACTTGCAGTGCATGACGCGTGATGAAATCTGGGACAAGCTGACTACGTTTAAAGATTTCCTTTTTATGCAAAATGAGATCGGGTTAAGCATTACCGAAACAGCAAAAGCCATCGATGTGCCATACCGCACTTACTACAAGTACGCTACAGGAGAAAACTCAATACCTGCAGCCGCTATGTCCTGCATGAAAATGCTAATGTTTATCAAGAACAATGGAATGCTTAACAAATGGTTGTTGCGTTAAAATAACACTTGACCAATGTACCTAATAGGTACATAATATATTCATTGAAGCGAGACAACCAAAAGAAAGGAACGCCACATGAAATTATTCCACGGCTCTTACAGCAGCACCGCTCCAGTCATGCAGATAGGACAATTCACCCAAGTGAATGGTAGCGAGAACCTGTATGACGGTATCTTTGCCTCTGACAGCATGGATTCAGCTTCAAGCCACGGTTGCGGCTTTGTTTATACTTATGAAATCAACGATGAAAAAATAGCATCATCACGCGACTTAGATAACAGAACGGAAGAGGTGTACGCCTTCCTTCGTGCTGAACTCAACATTGATGATGTAGCGGAAATAGCGGATCGCATCATGTGGGATAATGACAGTGATTGTGAAGATTTCGCAGACATACTCTCGCCACGAAGCAATGCTTTTGACGGTGGCGCTGGCGACCTAAGCTGGGAGTTGCAGCGCCTGCGGGTCGTGTGGCTGCTCACCTCGGCTTCGATGCTGTAGAAATGGAAGATGAGCATGGCACTTCATACTTAATCGTTAATCCAGCAATTAAGGCGGCTTGATATTCCGCAAAGAGAGACCCCTTGAAAATTGAAAAGCATAAAAAATAAAGTCGGTTACGGTTAAGGCGTCAGCACATACCTACAAAATGCAAAAGCCCCAGCTATTAGTCCAGGGCTAGATTCATCAAATTGAGCTTATTTACATTCAAAACTAACTTGTAGTATCGGTGGTTCTTTAAATCGGCAGTCAGGACACCATGATTGCACTATATAACGTCCATCACCCATATCTCTCATTCCGAAATCATCGTAACGATAGAAAACATGGTGACCATCTCTTTCTGAGCAGGACGGACAGCTTTTATAAATAGTCCTATCTTCCTAAACAATTAATGAGTCACCTAGTGAAGCATCACATCCGGAACACTGTGCCATTTATCACTCCTTTAAAGAAATGGAATAGATCGATTAACACAGGTTACGTTTCAGTAATGATGCAAAGATCAAAAATCGGAGAAAATACAAGAAAAAAATGATAAGAGGCATCAAATCAACCACTCTTATCACACTATATGAGTTTTTGCGTACGCGTTAGTGTTTCTTAACAATTATTCTTGTATTATCTTGTTACACAACAAGACTGTTAGCAAACTCAAGCTCTCAGAGTCGGATAAGTGAACATGGAGTTATAAATTTTATGCAAGTTAAAAGCATTGGTTTTTCAATTGAAAACGAGAATCCACACATCACATCTGAGCAAATTTTAAATCATTTAATTTCACACTCAGACAATGAAATCAGGCGCTTAGATTACGTGAGAAAGATTCTTATTTCTGATGATGACGAGTTCTATACTGGCCTTGTTCTCACCTTTAAAAACCAAAAGAAAAACTGTAAATCTACAGTAAAAAATGGTCAGTTCGTTGTGAAAGTCGAAGACTTAAAAGGAGATGAAAAGTTAGTTAACTTCAACTTCTTTTGCCTAAAAAAAGAAACCATGAAAGGTCTTTATTTGTATTATCATGGTTCATGTACTTTAAATACTCTTTTTTCACAACTTCAAACCAATTCCAACGAATATATACGTAAACTCGAGAGCGATGAAATTAAATCTCTTGGAGAAAAGCCGAGCAAGAAAGACATAAAAAAACACATAAAAAATATAATATAAGGCCTAGTTTTTCTATTATTTTAAATAAGAGTAATCTTGAGACAATCCTCTCTGCTTTTAAAGAGATAAAGTCTGCTACTTTTAGGTTTAGTGCAATAGACTTTAAGCAATCAGAAATGATTGCAACAGAATCATATTCTAAAAATGTAGATATAACTTTTAATATAGACCCAACAGAAAGAAAGAAAACATCGCCTATTGCAAGGCGTGTAAATGGCGTTCTTAAAGGATTGCCTGGGATAACTAAAGGGAAAGTTGTTGCTACAAACTATAACAACCAAGAAAAAATTGTTGATTTCTTTAATTGCCCAACTTTTTTCGAAACATACGACTTCGACCAACTAGCAAATAATGTTGATGGCTTAACTAATGATAACTACACAGAAAACGCCATTGTTGCTATAATTAAGGAGCAGATACTTACGGGGAAAGATAAACGTGAATTTAATTAAAGCACATATAAATAAGGGGCTAAAAGTACAGTTTACTGTGCTTTTCCTTGTTTCTGTGTGTTTTTTGATTTCGACGCATCTTATTTATAATGGTGATATAGACTGCAATCAGCCCTTTTATGATTTTTATCAAAAAAACCTTAGAGGGTATCTTTTTTCTGGATTTATATCTGTGGGTTCTTTCCTTTTATCATTACATACATTTGTTATTGTTAGTTTAAAAGACAAACTATTTTCTACGGAGTCTTATAAAAATATTTTTGCTGATTCTAAAAACATTAAAGTTGAAGACATCAAAGAAAAAGAATTATATCTACCTTTAGATAGGCTTTCGTGTTTTCTAAACTTATCTATATGGCTTGCAATTATCACAGCAATTTCTCAGTTCACTGTTGGACTTGCAAATTACTCTCCAGCCTCAATATTTTGTATTTGGCTTGCAATGCTTACCATTTGCTTTATGCTTAACTCACTAATATTAATACGAGAAAACATTAAAGTAATGTTAAAACAATAATCAATATAAGGCTGACAACATAGCCAGCCATTATGATATTAAATATCTAATTTTACATCTAGCATATATAGAATACCGAGAATAAAACCCTGAGCTGTTTGCATTTCTTTCCTGACTGTTCCATCAGAACACTTGCGCTTACGGGCTATTGCTCTAAGAGATACATTATATAAGTAATGTAAAACAACAAGTTCATACTCATCAGGTTTTATCTTCTTCAATTTCGCAATGCAGTTATCAATGATGATTCCATCATCGTCACAGCATGAAAGTCTGTTCGGTGATTTTGATGGCAATAAACCTTTAAAACCCGCAGCAATATGAGAGTAATCTACCCCGCTGTTATCACTGGCAGCCCAGCCACCCCAACGCTCTAATACTATAGATATATCTCTCATGCTAACGTCTCCAAACTGCTGTAACCGGTCCGCATACCGCTTACTGAATTCATGGTTTTACTCCACGCAATTAAGGCCATCAGGCCAATACACCCAGTGCAAATGCACGATCTATAATTTTTTCCCATAAATCTATCTGACTACCGTGCTTTGCTTCCCACGCTTTTACACCTGCCGAGCCATGTATTTCGTCGTGATGAATTCTACAAAGCGGGATAGTTTTAAGGTCGTTGGCCTTTGTTCCCATGCCGCCCTTCCCGTGCCCGATAATATGATGTGGGTCACAGCAGCCATCCCCGCAGACGCAACAAGGCTCTGACTTAACCCACCGCACATATTTCTTATTTTCCCAACGGCGCAGTTTGGGGATGAGCATTTGACTCTCTGGAGATTCAGGATCAACTTTCAAGATTAAAACTGACTTAACGGCTACTTCGGCTGACGATTTGGCTTTCGCTACCTTGTTGGCGACCACTTCTTGTGGCGCTGGCGACCAGGTGATATCACTCTCTTTTGTGCCGCCGGTTTCGATCACAGCTGGTGGCATATGCAGAGAAGAGCGAGCAATGGCATCCGGCAGCAGGTTATAAACCTCGTTAAGCACCGCCCACCAGCACATCTCTGGCAATGTTAGCTGGTGACCTTCAGGAAAACGGAAGTAGTCACGAACGGTTTCTACAATCCACGCTACGAGATTATTAGTCGCAAGTTGATTGAGTCGGGGTAATGTATGCTCTCTCAGCTTATTGTCATGATGCCAGCACAGGCGGATTGATCGCTTGTCATAACGTAAAGTGGTGAGGTTGCGGACGTGTGTGTCATCCGGATCGTGCCACTGGCACTCTTTCAGTCGCTCGACCCACGACTCAAGCACTCGAGGGCCACCAGCGGCGCGGATGACTCTTTCATGCTCAAAGAATGGCAATAGTCGCGGATCATTAGCTAATTGCTGGTTAGCTACGGGCAGCATGCCAGTAGGGAGCGATTTAAACTCCTCCGGCTCAGTAGCCACAAGCAAGCGACCTTGCATAAACGGCAGAACATCATTCCCCGGTCTCAAGATGACAATACCCAGCTCACGCTGAATAAATGGAGTTAATAGCGCCCTCATGCGGCACCTTTCTTTGCAAGATGTTCTGTCCACAGCCCACCAATCCACTTAACGCCTTTAGGGGTGAATCTGGCCTGGGTGAATGCGTGATTATTAACAGTGTTGGTGCCGGTCTTAACTTCAAAACGTTCCAAATCAATATGCTGCTGATATGGAGTTAGCCCACCAGCCAGACGGTACATGATGCGATTCTCAATCAGGAACAGCCGGAAGTCGGTTTCTCTGGCTTTCAATAACTTGCATACATTACGGAATACCATAGAACCGGTTGCCTGAACGTAGCGATCGACAAATTCGACCTTTGGCGCGGCAATCGAAAGCTGATTTTCAAGTTGCTGCTTTTCTTCTGCCAGATCTGCAGCGAGACGCAATGCTTCGGGTAGTGACTGAGGAACCTGCGACTTATGCTCTAACTCCTGCCAGCGATCGACCACCACAGCAGTAAACTCAGGTGAAAGCCGAACAACAACTACCAGTGAATCACGCTTATTCAAATGATATTCGTAATAGGTTTGACGGTTTTGTTCGTTGATGTAGGGAGTGTCAGCCAATGGCTGAGACAATAGATTAGTGTCTGAAAGGCGTTCAATCGAACGGCGAACATCAGAATGATTGCTACCAGTCAGTACCGCAATTTCACGGCTGCTCATGGTCACAACAGATTTAGATACGGGGATGCCTACGACAGTTGTCATACGTTTATACTCCACACATTAGCGTTCTTAAGCCTCTCCAATCCAATGTCCGCACAATTGGAGAGGTGAATAACTGCACAAACACTGTACATTAACACAACCATAGAGAGCACCATTTTTTTATTCACCTCATTGATGTATATAAAATTGCTCGATTGGCGGGATTTTGCGCTCGCCCGTTTTGGCGCGCTCAAGCTTTCAACTAGCCACCCGACGCCTTATGCAGATCGTTCAAACAGTACAAATCACCAAAAAATTGGCGTATTGGATGCCCATCGATAGTCAGTAAGGTATTCATTGCGGCCCCAATAATTCAGCTATTAAAATTTCGCACTTGCCGCCCTTAATGACTGGCCCCCACTCAATCAAAAGCTTTTTCACCTGGCTATCATCGGCCCACACACCCGCGTGAGTCAGGGCATCCAGTGGCGCTTTCAGAAAATTATCAAGATCCCGCCGAATGAGATTTGGAGGGTAAAAAACGATAGAGACTGCAACTGGATCGGTAATAGCTTTCGGCATTCGCCGTAATTGTTCAAGAATGCAAGCCAAAGCCTCAGATCGGAACTGACGACCCTTGACGCTGATAAGATGGCGACCCGCTAACGGCCCCTTAGTCGGGGCGCGCCAGTAGCTGTTTACTGAGGGTGGAAATGGCAGGGTGAGTTTCAAGCCGCCACCCCGCTATCCGGTACTGGAACAACTTCAGGAATATTTTGCAGTTGGTTTTGTGGTACCAGGCGTTCGGCCTCTCTGCGGATCTGCGCTAAGAATGCCGCGCCAGTAGTCATAAGCTGATCCAGCGAGACATAACTCGTTGCTGGCCCGCGCCACGACTTATCAAATATCGCTATGGCGCCAGCGAAGAATGCACCGCTCGGTACCTGTTTATCATCTGCCGGAATAAACCAGTGTGGGAGGTCGAAACCCACGCGACCACGAATAAACGCTATATGATCGGCTTGCTCTGGCCACCAACTCTCTGACGTGGCGACTTTAATCAGGAAAACATAACGGCCACCGGCTTCACGCATTTCCGCTGTATGCTGCATGATGTGGGTCATGCCCGTGATGTATTCACCCTCATGCTGTTTAGCGCGAGAATATGGCGGATTGCCGAACGCAGCGCCTTTAAGCTCTTTCACTCGCTCAGCCCAGTTTTGTACCAGTGCGTTATCTTCTGCTGTGTAGTAGTCGGGGCATTTACTGTTTTCGCCATCACTGAACAAATCCAAAACCAGCGGGCCAAGCATCTGATTAATGCCCCAGAACAAAGGATCGGGGGTGCGCCACTGATCGCCAACCTGTTTCAGCAAATGAGATTCAGCCGACTTAAGCGCCGCCAATGATTGAGCATATTCGGTATTGGTAAAATCAATCATGCCAGCCCCCCCCCACACGATTCAGATGATTGGAAAATAGACGCAGCATCCGGTAGTTACTTTCAAATGAAAAAGTATCCAGCACTAAAAACCAGCCACGTTTTTTCGCAATTTTCAGTAACTGCTGATCATCAGTCCAGTGTTTACGTAACTCACGAATACGCCACCAACGCTGTATTTGCTGGAACATTGCCACTAACGACATAACTTTAACGTTACTGATAATCATGCTGCTACCTCCCCGCTCACGCGCTGACTGCATTCTTTCCAGAGAGCATTCCAGCGAACAACCGCAAAACTGGCCCCCATAGAACGCACGCCAACTTTGCTAGCTTCTAAGCCAACCTTGATTTCTAACTCACTGCGCTTAACATCTTGTCCGGTACCTGAAATAAAACGCTTATAAGCTGAGTCGCGTTCGCTATTGTCGATAACTGGCGCAACAGCTACTTTTGCCTGACTGCGCATCACCAGTTCATCCCATTTAACGCGGAGTTTGCGAGGGCTTAAGATATTGGCCGCCCAGAATGAATCAGTATTTGCCCACTTAAATAATTCGCAGATCTCGCGATGAGAGCGGTCATCCTGTTCGTGCATCAGGCGTACATCATTCGACCACTCCACCCAATTCGGTTCTTTAGCCGCTGCATTCACAATGCGGATTTTGGCAAATATCCATTTGGCTGCGTCCAGATCCTTGGCAGTTCCCCATGATTTTCCTGATGGGGTGTATATCGCGGCGTCTGGGTGAGTAGATAAAAAATCACTTTTTGCCTTGTTGCCGGATTCGTCAGAATTCTGCAACGAAGAGGGTTTATTGATCTGTAAGTAATGATCTGTATAGAGATAAGATTCGGCTACATCGCCGTTTCCATTTGGCTTTTCTGCCGTTTCCATTTGGCTTTTCTGCCGAATGGATTCGGCAATACCGCCGTTTCCATTCGGCAATACTGCCACTTCCACTGAGGGCGGGAATATCTTGGCAATTAACACGTCACCATCAAGACGATAATGCTTTTTCGGTGTGCCGCTTACCTTACGTGTGGCCGTCTCAATAACACCGGGAAGATAGTTACTGATCAGCTTGCTTGTTGCCTTGCGAACCTGATCAGCAGTAACGCCTCTGATCTCTCCTGCTAATTCGTCATAGCTCTTATAAAACCAACCATCGCTGAGGCTGGATGGTATGCCAGACCAATAAACCAACTGGTTCAAAATTGCAGCTAACATGTGGGCCTGCTGATCACCTTTGAAAAAATCCAAATAAGGCGCAGGAATAACAATGACATTCTTCTGCCCGGACAGAGCCTGAATAACATCAAATATCCGGCTCATATAACTACCTCGTTGAATTCTTTTCTAAAACGCCTGATCGGCTTAGAGCAGTCATGCTCGTAGTCATCACGACGATAGATAACTTCGCCAGTGCCGCGATCAAACTTAATGACGCGAACACGAACGCCTCGCTTATCAGTAAAATAACGATCAAGTATTTGAATTTTATCAGGCATATCAACCCGCCCTTGGCGCTGGTAGCGCCGGGTACCGGAATGTGTCTACAATTTGTGCTAAAACATTGGAGGTGACGGGTATCCAGTTGGCGTGTACTCTCATCAAATAACGAAAGGGCTCAGGCCCAGCGGCTGGTAAGCAGCGCAGTTGCGGAATTAGTCGATTAGCAGTTACAATGTTCATGCGTTAATTACTCCACACGTTTAGTTAATGCACCCGACGCCCCTGTGCCGCACACGGGGGCGTCACCCCTTTCGGGCTCGCAATAGACTCTCGATACCAGCGTCAAGAACTGCATCAGCGTGACCCTAAAGGCATACGCGATATCGTTAAGGTCGTGCCACTCCTGCTGACTAACGACACCGTCAATGATGTACTGACGATAAGCATTAACCAGATCACCCAGCCGCCCCACCAGCTCAGCCAGCTTGATCCCTATCTCTTCGTTATCTGTATCCACTTCAACAAACGGAACGTGATAGCCCCCCCTTTCCTTTGACCAGGCATCGGTTACATAGGCATTGCTCGCGGCTTTCTCTAGTACCATTACCCAACCAATTGGGAAAATCTGATCGCCGTCAGTGCGCAGGCGATTGAAGATTGCGTTCTGTGTCACCCCGAGCCACTCAGCGGCCTCGGCATACCCGCCCGGCAAGCTAGTAATGGTCTTTTTGATTGCAGCCACCAGCCAAGCCGGTTGCTTCTCTGCTTGCCACTTCGGATCTTGATTTTTCATTCCCACGGCTCCTTATTTTTTCCAGTGGTTTGATTTAGGCCGCAGGTGCCGTAGGCTTTTTGTAAAGTGCTGGGTTGTACTTCAATGCGCCATGCGTGCCATGATCTGCTTCAATCGCCCTCCCTTTTGGGATTAGCCGACCCCTTCGCTTTCCCCACATGGAGATGGCTTCGGGTGTTACACCATAAAAATCAGCGGCTTTTTTGTTTGAACCAAAAAAATCAGTTAACTCATCAACGGTCATAAGGCCTCCTTTTTTATAAGTTAACTTAGATATTAATGGATAATTTTATTTACATCAATAAAAACTAAAATAAGTTAGCTATATCAATAAAAGGGAAACTCCGTGGATACGCTTGGGCAGCGCATTAAGAAATTAAGAAAGGAACAAAATTACACCCAAGTTGTGCTCGGCAAAGCCGTTGGTGTCTCCGGCGTAACCGTTGGTTATTGGGAGAAAGACTTAAATCAACCGGGAGGGATGGCGTTAAGTAAATTAGCAAGGGCTCTTCGTACAACAGAAAACTACTTATTATATGGTCAAGCGGCGGGATCAGTTGCGCCAGCACCAAACGCTATGCAATTCATACCTTTACTGTCGTGGGAAGAAGCAATGGCTTTTACCACAAGTGGAGCAAATGAAATGCCAACTAGCGTAAAGAAAACCACCACGTTCCTCAATGTCTCTCCGCTGTCATTTGGTTTTATTATTGATGATGACACCATGGTTAACCCTCACGGAAGCCCAAGTATTCCGCGCGGCTCTACAGTAGTAGTGGACCCTTTAGTGGAGCCAGAAAACGGCAAAATTGTTGTTGCTGTTATATCTGATAACTCAAGCCCAAACCCTAAGAATGTGATGACAGTTAAAAAATTAGTTATCGATGGTCCGAATCGCTACTTAACTCCTCTGAATTCAAGATATGACAGTATTGCGATCACTGAATCCTGCGAAATCATTGGTGTCGTGAAAGGCGTCCAATTCGAGCTGTAGCCCCTCCATCTAAGCAGCCTTACGGGTTGCTTCACAAACAAAAAACTAAGTTTATTTATATTTTAACTTGCGATTTTAAATAAGTTATTTTATATTAAATCCATCAACAGCGAACAGGCAGGACGCCCACGAAGTAGCCGCTCGAGGCGCATGAAGATCGGGATGATTCGCTAAATAGGGAATGTGGGGTGAGTAATGAGCTCTCGAACATTTGTGATACAGAGAAGGATCGGGAAGGGTAAGTGGAAAACAATAAGCAAAGGACTGCCTGAGCCTGTAGCGCTAAGTAAGCTTGATGAGCTACTGGCAAATAGAACGGATGTGAGACATCAATACAGACTAATTGGTGAGCACTGGGTTTAGCAGTGCGGGGCGTAGAGAATGCCTCGTAAGACTTAAAAGGCCGTTTGATCCACGTTACGGATCACACAACAGGTAAGAGCATTGACGAGCAAGGCATTGAGTCCGGTTCAATTCCAGACGCCAGATAGATTTTTATTATCTGGTGATGGGCAAGTAAATGGTCTGTTCGATTCAGACACCGGCAATGCTCTTACCGTTGTAGTGAATTGATGGGTTGCGGCGGCGTATCCCTTAACCGGTGACCTAATAATTAGGGCAATCCGCTCCTCGTGACGGCGAGGGAGAGCGCGAGAAATACGGGTGTAACAGTTGGGCCGATGACAGTCGGGAAAGACCGACACACAATCGCATGAGCATTACACCGGATATGTGTCATAGCAGCCTCTGATGCAAGTTACCGACGGGGTAGTTAGGTCGGAAAACCGCGTTCAAGCCAAGCGGGGCAAGGTGGTCAAATGTAGTGCTCAGCCGATTGTGGTTTGCCAAAGAGCTGGCCTGCGCAATTGCAGCAGCCGGAAATAAGCGCCGGAAATCACAACCTTGTTCCATTGCTGTGCTGTGTCTTTAGCGGCTGCGCCTGCCAACACCAGATTGGCCAGCCGCCATTTTTTGCACAGAGAAGCGCATTGATATCTGTGCTCTTCTCTGTGTGTGGAGTGAATAACCTGCAGCTTACGCTGCTTAATAAGGATCATCCCAATGAGTGAAGAACGAAAAACTGTGGTACCCGAGTTTCTTGGGGAGTTGGATGCTGGTATTTTCGAAAACAAAATATCTGCCGCTTTAAACGCTGCCGCGTTAGGTGTTCTGAATAATGGAGACAAGGGCAAAGTTAGCATTGAATTTGTTTTATCTCGCATGAGTAATTCAATGGAAGAAAAGCGAGTGATGATCTCCCATAAACTGAAATTCACCACCCCAACGCCACGCGGTAAATCCTCCGAAGAAGATACGACCGAAACACCGATGTATGTTGGCAAAGGCGGCAAGCTGGCAATTATGCAGGAAGATCAGGGTCAGCTATTCACCATTAAAGGTGAGACTGACGGAAAATTAAAAACCGTTAATTAATTACTCATCACACAAAAGTATAATTATTTTAATTCTTAAGGACTTTATATGTCTCAACAATTAGATTCGTCAGCTATCACTGAAATTCGCGACATGGTTTTAACTTCAATAATTGAAAAGCAATTATCTTCCACGGCTTGCGATACCATCGCATTACCTGCTGGTGTTTCCGTTAAAAGTCTTGAGCAATTTAACCTGGAGCGTTACCGCTTTCGTGGTGCGATGGAAACCAGCAGTATTGATGAATACGTGAAATACTCATCTGGCTATGCGGGTGACGGTGTTCGCTGTTTTATTGATGCCGATGAAATGCGCGCAGAAACTATCTTTAATATAGGCACGCTGGAATATCCCGGTCATGCCGATAACACTGCCAGTCTGTCACTCAAGAAAACCGCGCCATTCCGCGAACTGCTTAATATTAATGGCCGCAAACAGGCGCAAAAAGAACTCGCTGAATGGCTGGAAGATTACCGTGAGTTCTTACTGGCCTTTGATGCTGATGGTGTAGTGCTGGATATAAAGAAAACCGTGGGTGCCGTTCGCCGCATTACCATTGAACAAACCAGTTCAGCCGATCATGAAGACCAGGACTTCAGCGCGAAACGATCGGTAATGGAAAGTGTTGAAGCTAAAAGTAAAGACGCTATGCCTGCCGCATTTGAATTTAAATGTGTTCCCTATGAAGGGTTAGGGGAGCGCCGCTTTAAATTGCGCTATAGCATTCTTACTGGTGGCAATGTTCCCGTTTTAGTATTACGCATTGTTCAATTGGAAGCAGAAGAAGAAAAAATAGCTGTTGAATTTTTGGAACTGCTTACAAATAAATTTAAAGGCGTCGAAGTTGAAACCTTTATTGGAAAGTTCAAAGCGTAATTAATTAAACCTCAATTAAAGAGTATCACTTCAAATATCCCAGCAATGGGGTATTTGGCGGGGTATTACCTAAAAACCGTGTGGAGTATATTATGACTTGTATTACTACTTATTCAGGGCTGACGTTCGATTATTTAAAACCGGTCGCGAATAGTATTTGCGATAAAGATATTATTCAGGGCTTATCCAATGACTGCCGTTTCGCGGGGCAAATACCCGTATTCTATTCTGTGGCCCAACACTGCTGGTTAATGAGCCAGATTGTGCCGGAAGAATTCGCCCTCGAAGCTCTGCTGCATGATGCAAGCGAAGCGTATTGCAGAGATATCCCCTCCCCTCTTAAACGTCTGCTGCCCGATTACAAAGTTATTGAGCATCGAATTGATATGGCGATCCGTGAAAAATTTGGGCTTCCCGCTGAAATGTCCTCAGTCGTTCATTACTGCGATCTGATTATGCTGGCCACCGAACGCGAAGAGCTTGACATCGATGACGGTAAGGAATGGCCGATGCTGGAGGGTATCCCTCTGGCTGATATTGCAATAGTACCAATGACGCCAATCCAGATCCGTGCTGTATTCGCGGCTCGGCTCAATGAGCTAACTGGGGCTACTCAATCATGATGTACGGCCTGTTTCTACTCGTCTGTTACATGAATACGAATGCCTACCAGTTGATAGTGTATTAATGGCGAGGACAAAATAATGAGTCAAACAATATCGGTAACAATGGCAAGGCCCAGTGAAGATGAAGTGAAATCTCTGTGGCAACTCTTTCACGCCACTGAAGCAGTAGAGGATCGCTGGAACAGGGAATCATCTGAGCAATTTCTGGAGCGCCTTAACGATCAAGATGTCAGTGATGAAGAACGCGCATTTATTGCCATTGCATGGGATTCACTGGTGCAGGGCTATGGTGGATTTGGGCGCTTCATCGGCGCTTATGAGACCCTAATCTATAATTTCCAAGATCCAGATGCTGACCACGTGGCCATACATCCTAAATTTAATGCTCTGCTGGCTGAATCAGCACTATTGCCCATGGTATTAGAGGGTTATACCGATGCCAGAAATAGCATAGTAGAAATTGAAAATGAACGTAATGCCGCACTGAACACCTGCACTCTGATTGCCGAGGCTTTGGGTATTACCGGTGCTGTTGCGGGTGACACTATTGCGCAGGTACAGCAGCTGGTTGGCGAGAATGCGGCGCTGAAAGCCTTCATTGCAGATGATTGCTGGGTTCCAGACCATGAACATCCAGACCTATCTTTTGATTGCTATCACGCTGCTATCGCACTGATGCCTGAAACCCCTGCCACCACTCAGGCGCTTAACGAATATATAGCCAGGAGTATTGCGGTTCCGGACGGGTATCGTAGCGTTAGAGATTTGATAGCCACTTTTGATTTATCTGAACCATTGCAACCGCTTGATGATGAAGAAAATAACGAAGGTTGCGCCAGTTCGTGCGAACCTTTCATGTCGGATGAAGATTCACAACTGGCTTGTGGCTGGTAGAGGGGAATGCAGATGCTGAGTAAAGCAGGATTTGAGTGGAAAAATGCGATTGTTTCAGTAGAAGAGCAAGC
>NZ_CGBP01000050.1 GCF_001053095.1 Yersinia similis
GGCTGATGGCTGAGAAACCGGAAATCTCAAAAAGTGTGTGGAACTAAAGCTGGGATACTTACAATCAGGCGATAACGGCTATTCGTCAGTTATCGCTGCAAGTTGGTATTCCTGCTGGGTTCTCCGCCTTAGGTATTGAGGAAAGTGATATTGAAGGTTGGTTAGATAAAGCGTTGGCTGACCCTTGTGCTCCTTGTAACCCACGTTCTGCAGATCGGGAACAAATTCGCACACTGTACTTACAGGCACTTTAAGGGAGGGAATATGATGATACGCAAAGCGTTTGTTATGACAGTGAATCCGGATGCCCATGCTGAATATCAGCGACGGCACACGCCAATCTGGCCGGAGCTGGAGAGTGTACTGAAAGCGCATGGCGCTCACCACTATTCGATTTTCCTCGATGAGACTCGCAATTTACTGTTTGGCGTTGTCGAAATTGAATCAGAAGAACGCTGGAATGCGGTGGCTCAAACCCCCGAGTGCCAACGCTGGTGGCAACACATGGCTGATGTCATGCCAAGTCACCCGGATAACAGCCCAGTGAGCCAGGCTCTGCGCGAAGTCTTTTATCTGGAATAAAGTTTTTTATCTGAAATGAAGTTTTTTATCTAAAATAGAAATAACGAGGTTGATGACAAAGCGCCTACCACGGAGAGAACCGGCAATAAGTAAAGACGCCGTTTTTCCTGCATAAAAATAGCATCCCTAGGTGCTAGAACCGCGCCATCCGTGGCGCGGACGTTTAAGACTAATTTGACGTTTAAAACTAATTTGACGTTTAAAACTAACCAGATATTTAAAACTAGCCTTAAAATGGCAGTTCACATAAAGCATGCAAAAATCCACTCAACCCATTAAAAACATTTACTTTTATCGTAACGAAAGCCAAATTTATCAAGTTAAAACCAAATATTGTTAACGATTTGGGTAAGAACTATGGGGGTGTTAGCCGCTAAGCGTAAAGATAGCATCTTGACACTTTTCAGCGATAGCACCTAATCAACAAAATGCCGACCAGAACTTAGAATACCCAGTTGGCCATGCCTATCTCCTGTGGTTATGGAGGAGCCCCTGAGAGATTACCTCCCGAGGATAAGGTATTGCTGTTTGGGGTAGCTACACATTAATAAAAAATTGAAGAATAGTCTCTTCATACTCAGCTTATTCATCATCTTTTGTAAAAAGTTGTCATCGTTCATTCTTTAAGCGGAAATCTTTCGAGAACGAATCAATTCCTCACGTAAGTAATAAGCTCTAGCAGAGCCAGTTTCTACAATTCCTGTTAAGAGACGCAGACATATATCGTACATTCTTCTACTAAGAGTTCCGCGATTTTCTATCTGCAAAAATCTTCCAACTACCATTTCTATATAGAATGCTGTATTCACTTGCTTCGCTATAATATGTCGATTGGCACTGTAATGCTCAGCTAAAATCAGAATACCTTCGTCAAAGAATACGTTGTAGAAATTATAAATCAACGAGGATAAGGCTTCAAACACATGGCTATTATGTGCAGATTGCCTTGCAAAACCGAGCAAATATTCAGCACCTCGTTCCATATCTTTTTCTTCATTTTCATGCCCTTGCCAAGAACAATCCGCATACATCATTCCACGTAGTAGCCGATTTAAATCATTTTGCAAACCAGTATAATGATCATTAACATCATTCAAAGCTATCTTGTGTGCTTCTGGTGCTAACAAACTCCAAAGTGCCCATATAGCATCATAATCACCTTCCTTTTCTACAGCGACGTGATATGAGAGTGTTAACAAATAAATGAAGCTAGGGGCTTGTGAACATCCTAATACCAACAAATCTTTAAAGGGTATGAAATTATTATTTCTTGAATAAACAACATGTTCAGAAAGACAATCTTGCATCTGTTTTTTTATTTCATGATTTATTTTTTCATCACCATTTGAACGATAGTTTTGATATTCAGAATCAAATACAAAACCCACTAACTTATTAACCAACTGAATCTGCATCTCATCCGTAGAACAGTACGGAACCATTAATATAGGTAGATGAAGAAACCACGAGCAGTGGCTTTCCAAAGAAATATCGTTAACTGAGAGTTTAAACTTTCCATCAACCAAATCTTTGCGAAAAGTTGTTAAAAGACCATTCCATTTTTCGAGAGCGACTTGCAATTCATCACCTTGTAAATGATAAAATCTACGTGCCTCACTATCTTCGCTTCGGATTCTGGCATACTCAACTATTCCACCTATACAACGAGAGGCTAATTCAGCGTCTCTAGACCAAAGAAATTCCCTTACCCCCTTAGCAGCATAAGCACTAACATTAAGATTCTCATGTGTTAACGCTGTAGCTAAAGCAAACTTCAAATGTTCTATTTGTTCTGAATCGAGATCTAAATCAAATAACTTAGGTAAGACAAAAGCACACGCTCCAGAGCCATAATAATCAGTCTTATCATGTGCTGTTGTCCCATTCATATTGCCTGCATGCATAAATATTGACTCTAGGATAATTCCCAAGCACCACTCTTGATCTTCATCACTCAAGTCTAAAAGAGCATCGCGAACACAAACCGCAGCAACAGTTGTTATTGTACCAATTGCCATATCGGCAAAGTTGTGAACTTCGCCTTTTTGGAGGGCGTTGAGCACCCCCTTAGCAGCTATTAGCGCATCCTGATATGAAGGAAAGTATTTTTCTTCAAGTAATTTATCTTCGAATAGTTTCCTCCCCCATAAATTTAAACTAGTTACGGTATTATCAATTGCATGTTTTTCATTAAACTCTTGCTGATCTTGCTTTAGATCTTCTGGAAGCTCTGATGAGCTTTGAAGCAATATTCGATCATTTTCTTTGTCTTCAACTACTTCCCAAGTTCTTGTATCAACTCGATGTACCATATAACGAAGTTTTTTTTCATTACTAGCAGTTGCTTCACTTTTCAATTCATCGACAATTTTTAAAGCTTCATCCCTTAGCGCATCTACAAACTGAAGTCTTGTTAATAAAGTTTCTAATGACTCTTTTCTCCACGGTCTAAGTGCAGCTTCTCTTCTCTCTTCAATGTATATTTTCGACAATACATCCCTATCAAGACCAAAGAAATGCATTTCATTTCCGCCCATTTCTTGTGTCATTCGAATCAAATCCAAATGGTATAAAGCCGCTGTTTTAAGTAAGGGGAAGGCGGATTTTCCTACTTTATTAGGGAAGCCTGTTGCCACAGAAGATAAAACAGATGTAGGCATTACTGAATTACTAGAGCGAAGAATATAATCAAAAATCCAATCTATTTCATTATTCTCGCCACTGTTGTCAACGTACTCAACTAACCAGTTCTCTAATGCCATAAGAGCACACTGTAATAAGTAAGGTAACGTAGACTTTCCTCTATAGCCCTTCCAAAGGTGAGGAGACGCATACTGTTTCACTACTGTGTCATCATTGAGAGTTATGTCGACTTGTTTAGCTACTGTTTCGTAGGCGTAAATAGTGTCTTCTTCATTATCTTGAGGTTTAGCAAATTCCGATTCTGAATACTTTTGTGCCGTCAAATTACATAGTCTAATAATGAAGTCTAAGCCTAGCCTTGGCTTAAATTGAAGAAGATACTTGAAAGGGCCTTTGGCGCCGCTTGCAGGAAAAAAATCTCGTTCTGTATCGAGCCCAAATGATTCTTCTACGTCTACTCGATATGAACCGTAGCCATACTCATCCTCTTCGGCTTTTTCCAACAGCCACTCATGCATTGAAAGTTTAACTACGAAGTCAGGATAATGCTTACACAACATAGGAACATTGAAACCTATAAGGGCTAGACGACTCAGTTCATCAACATAATTTAATCGTCTAGGCTTTATCTTGGAGATAAAAACGTCCTGTTTCATCAATTCATCAAAATCATCTTTAATGACTGTTGAAACTTTTAATAAAGCATTTAATATTTTTTTTCTTTGTCCCTCGCCGCGATATGAATCTTTAACCTTTTCAAGAAACCATAAACTTAAAAAACCTACCTTTTCAGACGCTTTTGGCAATTCATCATATATATTAACGAGACCAGTCCACTCATCTATCAATTCAATAATTTGAGTAAGCACAGAGTTACTCAAATTATCTTTTTCCTCATAAACAAAATGGAATAGTGCTTCCCAACCTTCTCCATATGGTTGTAGAAAGAGAGATTTTAGCAATCCCGATTTTTTATCTTTTACCAGTAGCCCGTTGTATAGAGATATTGGTCTTTGACACGTTATTCTGAGAATAAAACAAAACCGGGTCAAAAGAGCACAATCATCTTTAAGAAGCTGGCGCTTAAGTGAATTGAGAAATATTCCAGGGGAGTTATGCTGCATAATTGCAGAAATAGCCTCGTCCTTCCAATAGCTCTCTATATATTCCGAAGATAATAAATCTTCTACGAATTCATTAGTCGTATCATCAAATTTTAGTTTCCTATACAACCATAATCTAAATGCCCTACTTATCGCCGGTTCATTTCCTATATTTAACAAAAAGCTCGCAACATTATGAGAATTATCAAAATACTCTCTATCGATGAACTCCTCTAAAGCCCAATCTTCTAAAACGTCATGCATAGGACTTACACTAGATGATTTTTGATCTCTGTAGATCAAATGATCTTCTTCCAACTTTGCGATTACTTCCGGGTCAAAACCGCTTGCTCTGACACCAAAAAGCATCTTTTTAGCTCGCTCTATTGCTATTTGAATAAAGGTTGCTCTTCTTCTATCTGGCATCCCTGACTTTCTATCAGCTTCTTTTGCAACGACAGTCCGCCACACTGTATCCCTAAAGTCTTCCTCAGTATCTCCAGTCCCAAATTGAGCGCCATTTTTTATGGCTCTTACAGCAATCTCAATAAAAAACGGTATTCTTAGTAATTCTACTAAGGAGTTATTAGATACTAGAGATTTTAGCTCCGGAATATGCTCGCAAACTTGCTCGACTTGACTATCTTCAAGCCCTTCAATATTCACGCTGCTAAATTTTATAGAGCAAGGCTGTAGGAAATTAAACGCGAGTTGTTGATAAGCATAATCTCGGCCTGTAGCAATAATAGTCCAACCTGACTGTTTTTTTATGTACTGCAATAGCTCAACAAAAGTATTTGGAAAATTTAGTTCTAACACTTTTTCTAGGGACTCTATTACGAGCACCTTTTCTTGAAGCAATGAGAAATGACTTTCAATTTCTCCCAGGGAAGAGGTAATTCCCATGGAAGTGAAGACTTCATTTAAATGATTTTTATCTAAATCTTCAGCTCTTAAGTAAAAGACTGGAACATCTATATTTTTTGTTGCGATAAAGTCTTTAACAACGCCTGATTTTCCAGCCCCTCTTTCGCCGGTAACAAATACAAATTCACTATCCATGTAACAGTTAGATATTGCTGACAATTGTTCCGCCCTATCAACATGAAATGCATTTATAGTTGTCGATATACCGTCAAAAATATGCTGACTTCGTTCGTAAAACTTTATCAAGTCATTCTCGAAAGGTATGTCACTTGACTTCCTAAATAAAACCTTAACGTCTTCTGGTATATTATTTTGAGTTAAAACTCCCGCATTCTGATTGAAACTTTGAACGCAGGTAACAAGTCTAGCTAAGACTAGAAAAGGTAATTCGTCTGAGTAACACTGAATCAATGAACAAAGTAAGTTTGCTACGATTGAATGTTCTGCGTCTAAGTCAAAAGGTAATATCTGAAACGATTTTAAGAATGACCATAATTCATCTTCTGAGATAGCCACTCCATTGTTAGCATAAGTAAGTTGATCTCTAAATATTTCTAACCTTTCTAGTTTTGCTTTACTGGTGAATCCTTTGGTTTTAGATTTCTTTACAAAGTCCGCTGAGCTCGATGAAAACTTAGCCCATTCAAGTAAAGGCAAAGTATTGTTAACATCAATCTTGGCTAAATTTCCTGTTATTAACGCGATAGAATCTCTTTCTGCATCGAAACCCACACTTTTAAAGTCAGCCCAAGCACTATTTATAACTTCAGCAAACACTGAATTTGTTGAGCTACTAATAGTTATTTCATGCTTAATCTGAGCAAAAACCTTACTCTCATTACTTGATTTATCAGTAGCAATCAATACAAAATCATCAGTATTTACACCATCATACTTGTTCTGAAACTTTAATTCTTTAGCCCTCATATAGTTACTCAAACAAGGAACACAAGATTTAGTCAATAAGGATAGTGCGAAAGCTGCTTGAACTCTTGTTTCGAAATTAACTCCACCACCACCAGTAGAAAACGGGTTGCTTTGTTTCTTTATTTCTAAACTCATCTTATATTCTCCCTGAAGGTGGAATTTCTTTGTCAAACGACCGGAGGATTTTCGCAGTTTCAGTATTAGAGGGCAGACCAGCCCCTTCTGGCGGGGCTTTATCCACACTGGCCATCTGTATACCTTTCTGCCGCACGTGAAAGGCAATTTGCTGCCAGCGGCGCAGCCATTGATCTTCTTTGAGCTTGTAGGACTCCAGCTCTGCCTTAAGGCGATCCACCTGTACCTGAAGCTTTTCCGCTTCTTTAGTTGCCTGCTCTTTGGTTTTCACCATACCGCCCGACAGTGCTCGTTTGGCGTTGTCATAAGCTGCTTTGATCTCAGATTTGGCCTGGAGCGACTGACGGCTAAAGCCAAAGCGTTCTTCCAGTACAGCCCACGTGAGTTTTGAGCCAAGCTCGCCCAACGCCCAACGATCTAGATCGGCAACGATTATATTGATGTCACTGCCGGACATACGTCTGAAGCGCTTAACCATGCTCTACCTCGTTTAAATATTGCTCGGGGTCGAAGTGCTCCACCCCGTTATCAGCCAGTTGTGCAGCCAGCGTTTTGAGTTTTTTATCGTTGTGAACCAGCCAGTCAGCGCTCTTTTTCGGCTTATTGCTACTCAGCTGCTTTTCAGCATTTTTTCGTGCTAGTGCGGTAAGGGCATATTGGCGCTTCTGCTCGTCCAGTCGGCCTTTATCGTCTTTTGCCCACACGTAGTCTTTGCAGTCCGCCGAACACTGCAAATGTCGTTCGCAGGGTGTTTGAGAGAAATTGTGAATGCAGATACCCGTACCTACATCATGCACAGCCTGAATTCGTGCTTTGAGAATGGCATCCTGGACTTCCACCGGAACCACTTTGATTTGCTCAGCTAACTGGCCCCCAACCAAGCCTTTTTTGATGTCTTCACGAAGCATCAGCGTTCGTTTTTCACGGGATGTATGCTGATATGCTTTGGTGTCTCTTGGGTTTGTTCGACCAAACCATTCAGTTTGCAGCAGATCACTTAACCCGCCCTCGTCAAGCAGGGTATTGAGCGTGTGACGGAAGTGGTGACTGGTGAAGTCTACCTCGATACTGCTGGATGCGTATTCCGCTGCAAGAGCAGGGAAATAGCGGAGGAAGGTGGTGAACATTGACTGACTACAGCTTGTCGCCAGCCAGTGGGCGTAGGTTCCACTGGAAAGCCCGAGCGTACGGATGAATAAAAGATCTTTTAAATAGTATTCTTTGCCAAACTGATCAGTGTGCAAGACTGATAGGAATGCGTCGGAGAAATCACGAAAACAATATTTTTTCATACCCGCTTTATCGGTGTAGTAAATGGGGTTGCCAGGCTTCCCCCCCTGCTTGGTCAAGGCACCACGATCTAGCCAAGCAAGGTTTTTCTTCCTGAGCCAACCCGTAGAAACCAGCACCGAATGACTTATACCCATTTCTGTTAAATCAGCAGCATATAGTCTTTTATCTTCAGGCATGGTAGCCAAAAACCTCAAGTCTGGCCCACCGACCTCGTACATTTCTTTCGCTGTTGAACGCGCCTGTTCAGTGATGTCTGCCAACTCAACAAGCACGTCACCGACGATCGAGATCACTTCTGTAGGCAAGTAGAGCCTACGCTTTGGCGTGAACGTATCACCTCGGCTGGCTTTTCTCGGAAAATATTCAATATAGGCATTACCCTTATCATCAAAAGACAGTTGTTGATTGGGCATCAATGAAACTTCACTGAATCGACGCCCAGTACAAGTAAACAGAGCCAACATCAGAATATAGAATCGGTATTTATGATCTTTGGGAACATTTAAATAAAGCTCGCCGATAACTCGAAACACAGCAGGCTCGACAAGTTTGTCCGATTTCGTTTCCAGAACTTCAGGATCATCCAACCTTTTATGATTGAGTCCTCCCGTGCTAGTTGGACGCTTCATCTTGACGTATTTGTAATGCAATAAAACCCTACATAAACCATTCGCATCACAGTGCGCACCGAACTCTGCAACATGCTTGTGAAGGTTATAGGCAGTAGCTTCGCTGTAATGTGTTGAAATTAATTCACATGCATTATCCAGTGCTTCTGCTGTGAGCCTAGCCAGATCCTGCCCCAACTGTTTAGCAGAATATGAGACATACCCAATGGCTGTAATGAAATTACGCTGATTGGGAGCTGATTGATGTTTCCTGTGAAATCGGAGAACAAATAATGCCTTAGCAATCGTCTCCCAGCTATCACTCAAAGGATCAGAGCCAAGCTTTGGAGAAATTAAAAAAGCAAGCGATGCTGTTTTCGAGTTTTTGCCTGTGAGCTTGACCAAGCGGCCAGCATTGACTTGCCACACAGGGTCATCCCAAACAACCGACTCGAACCCTTCCGGCCTCATTAGCTTTGCTTTACTGACTAATGCCCGGAGGTTTGCCTTCCTGTCACGCTCAAGTCTATCAATGAAAGGGATTACCTTGGCCTTACGATTAGAGCGACCATCAGACATTGTACCCCCCTTCTTCACAGAGCATAGCCACTTGAGCGACCGCCGCGATCACCTCATCCAGCTGTATGCCAAGCCGGGCATTCTCGTACTTTTTTAAACGCTCTTCGCGACCAGCCAGCAGACATTCCAATACATGCTCATGGTCAGCATGCCGATAAGGCTGAAATTTGGGGCACAAATAGCATGAGTAAGGCGGATCAAGGTGGCAGACGCTGGATTCACCACATACTCCAATATCAGATTGATCTGCGGGATTTTGCTCATCTACAAAAGTCAGGTGCTTGTCATCTCGCTCACCATTGACAGCATCTTCATCAGCTTCGATCAGTTTACCTTTGAAGAAATTGAGGTATTTCGAGAATCCTTTCGCCGTGGCTTTATCGAGGTGTTCAACTATTCTGCCGGCTATCTCAAAATAGACATTCACATGCTGGGTATCAGTATGATCCAGTATTCTGGCCAGCTCACGCTTACTGATTCCTTCGGCAGCCAAACCTGTTGCCAAGGTATAGCGCAGCCGCCTTGGCGTTACTCGTATTAATTCGCCAGTACGCGGAGAGATAATATTGTGGCGTTTTACGAACGCATTGAGTAAACGTGATATATCGCTACTTGTCAGGTTAAATGCGTTATCAACGTCTTTGGATAAAATGGCCGCTTTATTTCCATTCCTGTTAATTAGCAATGGTCGCTCTTCCGGATTAGCAAAGGCCCTATCCGCATAGCTCAACGGCACCAACTTACTGATTTCGATCAGCTGCTCAATCATAGAACCAAAATGTGGGTCGAGATATTCATCCAAAAGATCGTCTCTTGGGTTCACAAATCGCTTTTTAATCCTCGGCATGCGAATGATGTAGCATGGGTCCGCACCTCCGGGAGCTAACTGCTCAAAATCAGACTCTCGTAGAAATATTAGGTTAGCCGGGTTGCGCCCAAACGCTACGGATAAGGCAACGACAACTTTCTGCTGCAAATACTCTAATGATTGCACCTCATCCAATTTGAGGGCATTAATTAAGAGAGGTAACTCAAGAGACTTGTGCAGGGGACCACTTTCGGGATCTTCCATCCGAACAGCTTCACCTTTCGGATTTCCTGGTAGCTCTAGAGACTCAAGTTCTTGTGCATAAATTTCGGAAAATCC
Source organism: Yersinia similis (assembly GCF_001053095.1). Taxonomy (GTDB): domain Bacteria; phylum Pseudomonadota; class Gammaproteobacteria; order Enterobacterales; family Enterobacteriaceae; genus Yersinia; species Yersinia similis. The sequence continues at coordinate 9,945 of NZ_CGBP01000050.1, forward strand.
ATATTCTGGATTGTTGTCCGCGCTCCAGATATACCACTGAATCGGTCTATACATTGACCACAACTTTTTTCGTGACCGAGCACGATTGATAGCGGATTCAAAAAGGTCTATTAGATGCGACTCCGTATCAACTTTAGATACCGGGTGTCCCCAATGTCGAAGAACTTCCCTCCAGACATCCTGATATGCTGCATAGCCCGCATGGGTTGATACTCGTTTTAGCCGATCAGCAACATGGTCCTTGAGTGCTTCTCTTATTTCGGAGTTAATTATCTTTTTGAAAATCAGGGTTGAATTATCCCGCGAAGAATACGGTAACCTCCAAGTATCTCCGGATATATCGACTTCCTTTCCTTCACGGGTAATTAGCCTCTCGACCTCAGGCCAAGACTGCCAGACAGCCTGTGGTTTCGATAATCTTGTCTTCACTAAGGCTACCTCTCTGACATAATTTCAGCCTGGTACCGCTTCAATGACTTGATCGCCTGCTCTTCCACTTCTTGGGCTATGTAAATATCTTGTGAATCCAAACTACTATCGCCACGCAGCAAGGCTAGCGCTTCTCTTCTGCGCTGTTCATCCATTCCTGATACACGCAACACTCTCTCAAGCCGGGATGAAAATGTATGCCTGAGAGACTTGGCCGTTAAGTTATCAGGAAGATAGTCAGCGTATTGCGAGCGCAACAACTGAAAAAACTGTGTAATTGAGGATTGCGACAAAGGCACACCCTCATCACTCAAGATTAAATAGTCTGATTCGTTTTGGCTTTTACTTTCAAGCATTTCGCGCCAAGTAACAATGTACTCATTCAAAGAAAATGCAAACTGCCTATTCTCAATCGGAATCACTCGACCATTACGTTTTATTTGAGGTCTGGGTCGTCTTAAATCCAGTGGGTCTGGCGATCTACGCTCAATTTTTATCGCTGAAATCGCACCAATTTCGACATCCTCCACTCTGAGACTAAGCAGCTCTCCCGGTCTTAAACCACAAAATAGCATCAACCCCACAGATATATAATTTCTGAACTTTACAGCAGAATCTCGTCCAAAACCTTGCTCGCCATCGGGACGCAATATCTCAAGGAGAAAATCAACTTCAGCCTCATTTAGTCCTTTACGAAGGCTTGTTCTTATTGGTGTGGCAGACATAAAGCTATCATCTAGCGTTTTTAGTAAAAATGACTTTCTCTCCCTCAAGCGCTCATAATTCAAGGAAGACAAGGGTAACTGACTTATTAGTACGTCCATGCACCAACTAAGAAATTGTCGGATAGTTGTTAACCGTTGATTGAAGGTGTTCGGTGCTACAGTACTTATCTTTCCATTGACCTGATCAATTCTTAACGCTTCGACCAAACTACCTTTTAATTCCGCTTCGTTGAATGAGTTTTGAGCCAATAATTTCGCAGATAGGTCACAATTTGATTTATCCAACCAACGATAAAGCACTGACAACTCTCTCAGATTCCGAACCAATGTATTGGTACTAAGGGATCGTCTGGCAAGGATAAACTCATTAGGTAAAACTACTGGCATACCAGAAGCATCCAGCATTATTGGTATCTGCTCACCCGTCTTGTGT
>NZ_CGBP01000051.1 GCF_001053095.1 Yersinia similis
CACTCAACTACTTGATTCGTTGTGTGCCGTCTCGATGGATGCGCATTATAGGGTGTCGATTTTTTTGCACAACTCTTTTTTCATCTTTTTCTACTGTTTGAATACTTTTCACCCCTTACGGACAGATCTTGGTCGATCCGTCGTATTTTAACGACGATCCTAATGGCCGATTGGTTGTAATTCCATCAGCAAAGGCTAGTATTGCCGGTAAAACGTGATCTTATTAAGAGGTTATTATTATGTGCGACTCTATCCGCCCTTATCTTCATTATTCACCGACTTTAGGTAAACGAGTCATGATCGATAGATCGAGTGTTGTCATTGGCAATGTTATTTTAGGTGATGATGTCAGTGTCTGGCCATTAGTCGCCATTCGTGGCGATGTTAATCACGTCATCATTGAGGCACGTTCAAATATCCAAGACGGTAGTGTGCTGCATGTTACCCATCAATCTGAGCATAATCCTGAAGGGTATCCATTAATCATTGGTGAAGACGTGACTGTTGGTCATAAAGCAATGCTACATGGCTGTACCATTGGTAACAGAGTATTAGTGGGTATGGGATCTATTCTATTAGATGGAGCAATAATAGAAGATGATGTAATGATTGGTGCAGGTAGTCTTATTGCTCCAGGTAAGCGCTTGGTTAGTGGCTATCTTTATGTGGGCAGCCCAGCGAAGCAAATACGCCCATTAACCCCCATAGAGTTAGAAGGTCTGCTTTACTCTGCTGGCAACTACGTTCGCTGGAAAGATGACTATCTGGCAGAGTCCAAATAACCGAATGAGATACAGGGGAGAGAGATAACATCCCTGTATCCTTGATGTGTATTTCTATTTACCTAACTCATTACGTAGCTGGGCTAATACTGGCGTAATTTCAGGCATCACACCGTGCCAAAGTTTGAAAGCATGTGCTGCTTGTCCTACCAGCATTCCTAAACCATCAGCATAACCTGTTAAACCCAATCGTTGCGCCCAAGCCAAGAATGGTGTGGCTCCCGCCTGGTAGAACATATCGTAACAACGTGTTTGGGAAGTAAGGATCTCTGTTGGTAAGCCCGGAACCTCGCCATGAATACCAGATGCCGTCGCATTTATAACCAAATCGAATCGTTGCCCAGCCAACACCGACATTTCACAAGCATCAATATCACCAAGATGGTGAAATACTTTGGCCAGTTGCTGCGCCCGGGTATGTGTCCGGTTGGTAACAACCACAGTACACCCATAAGAAAGTAGAGGAAGGATCACTCCTCGGGCAGCGCCACCAGCCCCAACCAACAAAATACGATCGGTTGTTAGGATCAAGTTCTGTCGTGCAAGGTCACTGAGCAAACCAATACCATCGGTGTTATCACCCAATAAGCGTCCATCGTCCAGACGCTTAATCGTATTAACAGCCCCTGCCAGAGATGCACGGTCGGTTAATTCATCACATTGATCATATGCACGTTCTTTAAACGGTGTTGTAATGTTCGCGCCCTGGGCACCATCAGCAAAAAAAGAGGCTAATGTGTTCTCAAAGGCTTCAGGAAGAGCTAATACCGTACCATATCGATGTTCAATGCCTGTTTGCTCGGAAAAAAGCGTATGGATCCTCGGCGATTTACTATGACTAATAGGATTACCAAATACTGCGAACTTCTGATCCATACAATATCCTACCCTTGGCGAAACCGCTTACCCGTTAAGGCATCTCTGATTTCAGATGGATTCAAACGACCACCAACTTGACCGGATAGCACCGGTAATGAAGGGCCAAACTGTAATCTGACTTCTTCTTCCGTACGACATGGCTCGTACCCACTTAAATTAGCACTAGTTGACACTAGCGGCTTACCATATTCCGCACAAAGCTGCTGTACAAGTGGGTGATTGCTCACTCTCACCGCCAATGAGTCAAAACAGCCTGTTAGCCATTGCGGCGTTTCTACTCGGGCAGGTATCACCCACGTTATCGGCCCCGGCCAAGTAGAAAAGAGGGTTTCTCGTTGTATTTCGTTAAGCATTGAATCATTAATATAAGGCTCTAACTGAGCATAATTAGCGGCAACCAAGATCAAACCTTTCTGCCATGGCCGCTGTTTTAACGCTAGCAAAGTATTAACCGCTTTTTCACTATCGGGATCGCATCCTAAACCAAAAACTGCCTCTGTTGGATAAGCGATAACCTCTTCTTGCCTCAATGCCCGCACTATATCCGTCAGAGCAAAATTGTTTACTTGTTGATTCATACTATTATTCACTGGCTACAGCCTTCCCACATAACTTACTGGCACAGATATATTTGATACCCCGTGCCGTTCTCTTTTCTATTAACAGTGGGTAGTGGCAATAACCACACTCTCCTACAATTGGCGGTTGATTGAGCGTAAATTGGCAGTCGGGGTAGCGATTACAGGCATGGAAAATTTTCCCAAACCGAGACTTGCGTTGTAACAGTTTCCCTTGACCACACTGTGGGCAATCAATAGACGTCTCATCAGGTTTATCTATAACTTCTGTATGATCACACTGCGGGTATTGGCTGCAACCAATGAACATCCCGAAGCGGCCTTGACGTAGCACCATATCAGAGCTACACACAGGACAAGGTTGCCCTTCCAGAATTTTCACAACATGGCCGTCAGTCTGCGCTTTTAGTGGGCGTATATACTGGCAATCTGGATAATGTGAACAACCAAGGAATGGACCATGCCCCCCACTGCGAATCACCAATCCTGCACCGCAATCAGGACAGGAGCCATTATCCTTAGTGATAACTTTCTTCGTCATAACGCCTTCTATATCAGCCATTAGCCCGCGATCTTACTACTTAGTGTAAATAACCATCATTGACTTCAAAGAGCAGCTCTTCCATCTGCTTATAGGCATTTTCATAACCCGGTATATTGAACAACACCATCAGCACAACCCATTTAAGATCTTCAAGATCAATCTCGGGGGAGTCCAGCGCCATGATACGATCAATCACCATCTCACGAGTATCAAACTGTAATACCTGAATTTGTTCAAGGAATAGGATAAAACCACGGCAAGTGGCCCCCAGACGCCGACACTCTTCCACAGTATAGATGCGTAAAGCTTGTGGATCAGCGGTATAGAGATAAGGGGCTTTCTGCCCTTCCTGTAGGTCAGCGAGAACCTCTAACCAGTTCAGGGCGTTGTTGATATCCTCACGGTAGAAACCAGCATCAGCAAGATCGTCGGTAATCTTGTCCTGATCGACAAGCATTTCCGATTCGCTGTGCATGTAAGTTTCAAATAAGTAAATTAGAACGTCGAACATGGCCTGCCCTCCTTATTCGGACATAGCCGCCGGGTACAGCTGCGATCCACCCTGCTAACTCCAGCTCGAGCAATTTGCTGGCAATGTCTTGCACAGGTTGGCCGGCACGTTCGGCGACAACATCAACAGGTGTCACCTCATCCCCTACGTTAGCCAACACATCAGCAAATGGCAATTCAACTTGCTCCTTCGGTGAAGAAATAATTACTTCCTCTGGCAATGATAACCATTGCAAAGAACCATTGATCTGCTCTGAGACGTCTTTAACAGACGTTGCCAAGTAAGCGCCTTGCTGAATGAGCCAATGTGTTCCTTCGCTGCTAGCACTGCCTAATGGCCCCGGTAGTGCGAACACATCTCTTCCTTGGTCCATCGCATAACGAGCGGTAATCAAAGAGCCACTTTTTAAAGTGGCCTCAACGACTAACACTGCGTCACTTAGCCCGCTGATAATTCGATTTCTTCTAGGGAAATGAGCAGCAATAGGTAACGCTGTCGTTAAAAATTCAGAAACCAAAGCACCACCTTGATATTCAATCTCTTTAGCCAAACGGCTGTGCCGCTGTGGATATATGTTCTCCAACCCACTCCCTAGCACAGCAATCGTTCTCCCTTGAACATTCAGAGCTGCCTGATGACAAATTCCGTCTATTCCCACAGCTAAACCACTAGTGATAACTAACCCTGTACGAGCCAGTTCTGAGGCAAAATATCTCCCCCACTGCTCACCATAGTGGCTGAAATGGCGGCTACCAACCATTGCGATCTGTGGGCGATAGAGAACATCAAGTTCGCCGGAAATAAAGAGAACTAACGGTGCCGCGGCAATATGAACTAAATGAGGTGGATACCCAGGCTCACCATAAGTGAGTAAATGATGGTTAGGAGCACTCAGCCACTCTAGCGTGTCTGCAATATAACGAGGTGACAATTGAGCAAACTGATAACACTGTTGTGAGTCTAACCCGTAGGCAGCCAACCTCCCCGGATGGATATCACCACTGGCAAGTAATCGCTTGGCCAACGCACTGCGTTTCACGACCCCAATCCCTTTAACCTGAGTCATCCGTAGCCATAGTTCTGCTGCTAACATACCGCCTCCCTGACTTGCTTTCCTATGTTGACACCAATTCGTTCAATTGGTAGACGATGCTGTCAATTAGAGCAAGAAATGTCTAGAATAGAGATTGAATATCATTCACTACTCGGACGCAGATCTAGATATTTATGTCAGTATTAAAAATATTACATTACCCAGACGAGCGGCTGCGCAAAATTGCAGCGCCGGTAAAAGAAGTCAATGGTGAAATCCAGCGTATTGTGGACGACATGTTCGAGACTATGTACGCAGAGGAAGGCATTGGGCTTGCCGCAACCCAAGTGGATGTTCACCAACAAATTATTGTCATTGATATATCAGAAAACCGTGATCAACGCTTGGTGTTGATAAACCCAGAACTTTTGGAAAAAAGCGGTGAAACGGGTATTGAAGAAGGCTGTTTATCCATTCCTGAGCAACGAGCACTGATCCCTCGGGCTGAAAAGGTCAAAATCAGGGCGCTGGATCGAGATGGTAAGCCATTTGAACTAGAAACTGATGGTTTATTGGCTATTTGTATCCAGCATGAAATGGATCATTTGATTGGCAAACTGTTTGTCGATTATCTGTCACCACTCAAGCGTCAGCGTATCCGCCAAAAGCTGGAGAAAATGGCTAAGCTCAATGCCCGCGCCAACTAAACTTTTCTAACGCAGGAAACTAACGTGTCTGATTCTTTGCGGATTATTTTTGCCGGAACTCCTGATTTTGCAGCGCGCCATTTAGGCGCGTTGCTCTCTTCTCAACATAAGATTGTTGGTGTGTTCACTCAACCAGACCGCCCAGTTGGCCGAGGCAATAAACTCACCCCAAGCCCAGTTAAAATATTGGCAGAACACCACGGCATCCCTGTTTTTCAGCCTAAATCATTAAGACCTGAAGAGAACCAACATTTAGTTGCCGACCTCAATGCTGACATCATGGTCGTAGTGGCTTATGGCTTAATACTACCCGCGGCGGTGTTAGCGATGCCACGTTTAGGCTGCATCAATGTTCATGGTTCGTTACTCCCACGTTGGCGTGGTGCAGCACCGATCCAACGTTCAGTATGGGCGGGTGACGAAAAAACGGGTATTACTATCATGCAGATGGATATCGGATTAGATACCGGTGATATGCTGCATAAAATTGAATGTGACATTCAGCCAGAAGATACCAGTGCGACGCTGTATGATAAATTGGCACAATTGGGGCCTCAAGGGCTGTTGATAACATTACAACAGCTAGCCGAAGGCACTGCCCTAGCAGAAGTTCAAAATGAAACACAAGCAACCTATGCGGAGAAGCTGAGTAAAGAGGAGGCCAAATTAGATTGGACACTTTCTGCAACTCAGTTAGAACGCTGTATTCGTGCATTTAACCCTTGGCCTGTCAGCTATTTTATTGTTGATGAACAGCCAATCAAAGTTTGGCAAGCGCAGATACTCCCTGCTGCCGAGGATACAGAACCAGGTACCATTATCCATGCAGATAAGCATGGTATCCAAGTTGCAACTGCTGATGGCGTTTTGAATATCATACAACTCCAGCCCGCAGGGAAAAAAGTAATGTCAGCCGCTGACTTATTAAACTCTCGGCGAGAATGGTTTATGCCAGGTAGTCAACTAGTGTAATCGTTCGGTTCCAACAATACCTTTCATCGCCCAATACTTCGTCATTGGGCTATTTCTCCCTTTATTTGCTGACGTTTGTCAGCTTTTTTGGTTATGAAAAATACATATAATCTCCGCAGTATCGCTGCTAAAGCAATTAGTCAGGTATTGGATCAGGGCCAATCGCTCAGTACCGTTTTACCTGAATTACAAAAAAATATTTCCGATAAAGATCGCGCATTGCTGCAGGAACTGTGTTTTGGCACTCTGCGAGCCTTGCCACAGCTAGAGTGGTGTATTCAACAACTTATGGCTCGCCCGATGACGGGTAAACAACGTGTTTTTCATTACCTGATTATGGTTGGGCTCTATCAGTTGATTTACACTCGGATCCCGCCACATGCGGCGTTGGCTGAAACGGTCGAAGGCGCAACAGTACTGAAACGTCCACAATTAAAAGGGCTTATCAATGGTGTATTACGCCAATTTCAGCGTCAACACGTGGAATTACTGGAACGTGCTGTAAATAACGATAGCCACTATCTGCATCCCAGTTGGTTGTTGGCCCGTATTAAACAAGCCTATCCAGCACAGTGGCAGCAAATTTTGGATGCCAATAACCAAAAACCGCCCATGTGGTTACGTGTAAATCGCCTGCATCATTCTCGTAGTGAATACCTCGAACTGTTAACACAGGCTGATATTAATGCGGAGCCTCACCCTATTTATCGTGATGCTGTGCGCCTTATCACCCCTTGTGCCGTCAATCATCTACCTGGCTTTGAACTTGGTTGGGTAACCGTACAAGATGCTTCGGCTCAAGGTTGTGTTGACCTACTCGATCCCCAGAATGGTGAGCAGATCCTTGATTTATGTGCAGCCCCAGGAGGTAAAACCACTCATATTCTGGAAGCCGCACCACAGGCTCATGTATTGGCCGTAGATATTGATGAACAACGACTGAGTCGGGTTAAAGAAAACTTACAACGCCTGCAATTACAAGCCGTAGTCCGTGTTGGTGATGGTCGAACACCTGACACATGGTGCGGTGACCAGCAATTTGATCGTATTCTATTGGACGCACCTTGTTCTGCAACTGGTGTTATTCGCCGCCATCCAGATATAAAATGGCTGCGCCGGGACCGAGATATTTCCGAATTGGCCCAACTACAATCAGAAATCATTGAGGCTATTTGGCCTAAACTGAAACATGGTGGAGTACTGGTTTATGCTACTTGTTCAATATTACCGGAAGAAAACCAACAGCAGATTGCCGCTTTCCTACAACGGCATCCCGAAGCACAGTTGACCGAAACCGGTACTACAGCGGCGCCTGGTAAACAAAACCTTCCACATCCTGAGGACGGTGATGGTTTCTTCTACGCCAAGATAATCAAAAAATAGTCTGTGGCTTTTGCTATGCCTCAAAACCGAATTTCAGTGTGAAACAGAGAATGCTATGAAAATAATTATTCTTGGGGCAGGGCAAGTTGGCGGGACCCTGGCAGAAAACTTAGTGGGTGAAAATAACGATATCACTGTAGTCGATATCGACTCTGGTCGACTGCGCCAACTGCAGGATAAGTTTGATTTACGTGTAGTACAAGGGTATGGCTCACACCCTAGAGTTCTACGGGAGGCAGGAGCTGAGGATGCCGATATGCTGGTAGCCGTAACTAATTCTGATGAAACAAATATGATTGCCTGCCAAATCGCTTACTCATTATTCAATACACCAAATCGTATTGCTCGCATTCGATCAACTGAATATATACGTGAAGCAGATAAACTCTTTCTGCCAGAAGCCGTGCCGATTGACCATTTAATCTCACCTGAACAACTAGTTATTGACTATATCTATAAGTTAATCGAATACCCTGGAGCACTGCAGGTCGTTAACTTTGCTGAAGGTAAGGTTAGCATCGCAGCAGTTAAAGCCTACTATGGCGGCCCATTGGTAGGGAATGCATTGTCATCCTTACGCGAACATATGCCACATATTGATACTAGAGTCGCGGCGATATTCCGCCAAGATCGGCCAATCCGTCCACAGGGATCAACAATTATTGAAGCTGGCGATGAAGTCTTTTTTGTAGCCGCCTCTCAACATATACGAGCGGTAATGAGTGAGTTACAGCGTCTGGAAAAACCGTATAAACGCATTATGATTGTCGGTGGTGGTAATGTCGGTGCAGGTCTGGCACTACGTCTGGAAAAAGACTACAGCGTAAAGTTAATTGAACGTGACCAACAGCGGGCTGCTGAATTAGCTGAAATGCTACACGATACCATCGTATTTTATGGTGATGCATCAGACCAAGAATTACTCGCAGAAGAACATATTGAACAGGTTGATGTCTTTATCGCCATTACAAACGATGATGAAGCCAATATTATGTCAGCTATGCTGGCAAAACGGATGGGTGCAAAAAAAGCGATGGTACTTATCCAACGCAGTGCTTACGTCGATTTGGTTCAAGGAAGCGTTATTGATATTGTTATATCACCACAACAAGCTACTATTTCAGCACTATTAGGTCATGTCCGTAAAGCAGATATCGTCAGTGTATCCTCGCTGAGACGTGGCGTTGCAGAGGCAATAGAAGCTATTGCTCATGGTGATGAAAGCACTTCAAAAGTTGTCGGCCGAATGGTTGAAGATATAAAGTTACCACCAGGAACAACTATTGGAGCTATCGTTCGTGGTGATGAGGTTATTATTGCAAACAGTAACTCCATAATTAAGCAAGGGGACCATGTAATAATGTTCATTACCCACAAAAAATTTGTACCCGATGTGGAACGTTTGTTCCAACCAAGCCCATTTTTCCTATAACTAATAACCATTAATTTCTGGCGTCCTTATAAAAAACCATACTCATGAGGAAATAATTAAAATTTCCCTATAATTTTAGTGATAATAGGTATTAGTTAGCTAGAATTAAGTCATTCATTTATTGATGGGGTGTTGGCTATGAGCTTTATGAAAGAATTTCGTGAATTTGCCATGCGTGGCAATGTGGTCGACTTAGCTGTTGGTGTGATTATTGGTGCGGCATTCGGCAGAATTGTCTCTTCACTCGTTGCCGATATTATCATGCCGCCACTCGGGCTATTGCTAGGTGGGGTAGATTTTAAACAATTCCATTTTGTATTACGAGCCGCTGAAGGGTCTATACCCGCGGTAGTAATGAATTATGGGACATTTATTCAAAGCATTTTTGATTTTGTTATTGTAGCCCTCGCTATATTCTCCGCGGTTAAGTTGATGAATAAGCTACGTCGTGAAAAAGCGGAAGAAGAACCTGCAACACCGCCAACACCAACGACTGAAGAGATACTATTAGCTGAGATTCGCGATTTATTAAAAGCGCAGCACACAAAATAATTTCAGTTTGGCTAAATTTAAGAGCTATCGGAATGAGTTACCCCAAACAGCGGAGCAAAAACTGATATTTGGATTAAGTCCAAGAAGATAGCTTTTTATTTCTTTTAAATCAGAAGACCAGTAGTAAAGAATCTATTGATTGCTTACTACTGGCCTCCCAGTTACTACCTTTTGCATATTTCTCTTTACGCTGATAGCTTCCTTTACCTTTACTATTTTTCTCAATACGCTGTCTGAATAGTGGGTCATGGAGTAGAGCTTCCAGTGCATTATCTTTAATTTTTCCCTTGGTATGGCGATATGTTGTCATGGTACTACCTCGCAGTAATGGTACTAATGGATAAATTCTGAACATGATACTGTGGTCCGCTGTCGATTTAAACCATCTGTAGAGAAATTTATATCTTAATTAACTCTTCTGTTGCTCCCTGCTCCAAAGCTTCCAATATTGAGCAGTATGTCGTCGCATGGCTAGTGCCACAACAAGCATCGCTGAGTCTTTTTAGGGAGTCACGCATTCTCTCTAATTCTCTGATCTTACCTTCCACATCACTAAGCCGTGAATCTACAATAGACTTGGACTCCTGGCAGGTATGATGCTCAGGATCTATCCGGATCGACAATAATTCTGCGATAGTATCCAATGTAAAGCCTAGTTGCTTGGCGTAGCGGATAAACCGTAAGCGCCGGAGATCCTGATCAGTATACAGCCGGTAGCCACCATCAGTTCGTTCACCGTGGTCCATCATTCCCTGCTTTTCGTAGTAACGGATAGTATCCGGCGTTACATCAGCGAGTTTAGCTAACTGCCCAATTTTCAACATATTGTCCACCTATCAGCCAGTTCCTGTTGATAACCAACAGCGTATAAAATAAGGAGTTGGAAGTCATCATGTTACATACCTCATTAAGAGAAAAATCTCATAATAATAAATGCATTTTGACTATCCTATAATTGAAACAGATATAATATATACCTTTGAAGATACGCTAGCTGGAGTTACCCCTGCTAAAACAGACACAGCTAATTAACTGCTAACATAGCATCGCGATATTCGCGTGGAGATTTCATATTCAGCCCCTTATGCGGATGCAGGTTATTATAGTCCTCCATCCATTCTGCCATTTTTTCCATCACTGATACTGCATCCAGCAGGTCATTTACGTAGACGTAATCCCGCTTGAACGTCTTTACGAACGATTCTGCCATGCCGTTACTTTCCGGGCTACGTACTGGTGTGGTACACACTATGAACCCCAGTGAACTGGCAAACGCACGCGTGGCATCGGCTATATAGCAACTGCCGTTATCGGTCAGCCATTCTACTGGATGCGGGACCATCAGTGCATTACCGAACCGCTTCTCCAGACTTTCTGTCAGCAGATCCTGCACCATTACACGTACCGCATGATGGACATCCATATAGCCCCCTACAGGCAGCCATTCACTTTTCAGGCTTC
>NZ_CGBP01000052.1 GCF_001053095.1 Yersinia similis
GACGCTGAATCTGGACGATATTGCTCTGTTTAATCATGCATTGACCGGTAACGGCTTGCTGAATGTGGCGAAAAACGATGCCAGCACCGCGTTTGACTTTGGTACAACCGTGGGCGGGGCCTTCACCGGCACGGTCAACCTGAACAATGCTACTTTTGATTTAAGCGGTAATAACACCACGGCATTGGCCCAGGCCACGTTGAAATTATCCAGCGGTAACCTGACCTCGGTGGGTAACGGTGTGCAGAATATCGGCGCATTAGCGATGAATGGTGGCACGTTGCTGTTTAACGATATTGTTGATAATTCAGGCATTATCACTTCAGATGGGACGATTGCGGCTAATAGTATCGATACTACGGGGGGCGGTGAAGTTCGGGTTAATTTGCCGAACAATCTGGCACCAAGTCTGGATGGGCTATCGGTGATGGAACTGGATGAAGGCGAAATCATTGTCACTCTGGCAACCGGGACGGCGACAGGGACAGGCCATGAGTTGATGTTGACGGATGAGAATGGTGATCCGATAAACGCGATCACTTATCAGGGGATCCATAACGCCGGCAGTGCCTCTCCAGCCGCCACTGGTTCGTTTAATTACGGTATGACCACTGGCGAGGGTTATGATGGCCTGTATGTCAATTACGGTCTGACCGCGTTAGAGCTGTTAAGCTCGGGCAGTGATGCGTTGGTATTGACCGCCACCTTGGCGAATAACGGGACTCAATCTAACGATCTTTCAGCTCAAATCACGGGGAGCGGTGATCTGGCCTTTGCGTCTGCTAATGATGGCAGCACGGCATCCTTATCTAATAGCACCAATAGCTATACCGGTACCACTTGGGTCTCTTCAGGTAATTTACGTCTGGATGCCGATTCAGCACTGGGGCAAACCTCCTTGCTGGCGATGAGTACCGCCACTCATGTTGATCTCAACGGTACCCAGCAGGTGGTGGGTGAGTTAGCCACCGAAGGGGGCAGTACACTGGATCTCAACGACGGTAAGTTAACCGTAACGGGGGGAGGCCAAATTGATGGTGCATTGACTGGCGGCGGCGAATTGGTACTGAGTGGTGGTTTGCTGAATGTCTCTTATGGTAACGCTGGCTTTACTGGTAGTACTGATATTGCCAATGGCGCGGTGGCACACCTGTCTCAGGCGCAGGGGCTAGGGAACGGCACCATTAATAACAACGGCACACTGCATCTGGATAATACCATCGGGACACTGTTTAACGCTTTGACCGGTAGTGATGGCGAGGTATTACTAAGTAACAATGCCAGTGTTCAATTGGCCGGTGATAACAGCGGTTACTCTGGTCTGTTTACTAATCAGGCCGGGAGTATTCTCATTGCCAATAGTGCCGAGCATTTAGGTGGCAGCAGCATCGCCAATAGCGGTGCGTTGATCCTGGATACCGGTTCAGTCTGGGACTTAACCAATGCCATCAGCGGTACAGGTACCTTGGTGAAGCGTGGCAGCGGAACGGTAAAAATTGAGGGTGATACCGTCAGTGCGGATCTCACCACGATTGAAGAGGGTTTACTGCAATTGGGCAGTTCGGCGGTTACCCACTTACTTTCGGTGGAAGAGTCCCTGCAAGAGGATGCATTGCTGGTATCCGTCGCATCGAATATGGCAAATCTGACCAGTAACGTACTGATTACCGCTAACGGCTCCTTAGGGGGATATGGTCAGGTGACCGGTAATGTTGAAAACCATGGCGACCTGATTATGCCAAATGCCTTAACGGGCGGGGATTTTGGCACCTTCACCATTGATGGTAATTATACCGGTGATGAGGGGATGATCACCTTCAATACTATCCTGGCCGGAGATACATCGGTAACGGATAGACTGGTTATTACCGGGAATACCGCAGGGCAAAGTTATGTCACGGTAAACAATATTGGGGGAGTTGGGGCGCGGACCTTTGAAGGCATCAAAATTATCGATGTCGGTGGTGATTCTGCCGGGCAGTTTATCCTGAACGGGCGGGCTGTTGGCGGCGCTTATGAGTACTTCTTGTATCAAGGTGGGGCCAGCACTCCAGATGACGGTAACTGGTATCTGCGTACTCAGGCAGACGACCGCCGCCCTGAACCGGCGAGCTACACTGCTAACCTGGCGGCAGCCAACAATATGTTCGTTACCAGTTTGGCGGATAGAATGGGTGAGACGCTGTATACCGATGTCTTTACCGGTGAGCAGAAGACCACCAGCCTGTGGCTGCGTAACGAAGGTAGCCATAATCGCTCCCGTGACGATAGCGGTGAGTTGCAAACTCAGGACAACCGTTATGTGATGCAACTTGGTGGCGATGTGGCGCAATGGAGCCGCAATGCGCAGGACCTGTGGCGTGTTGGGGTGATGGCGGGCTATGCCAATAGCAGCAGTTCTACCGTGGCACAGGTTGCCGGCTACCGTTCTACTGGCTCGGTGGATGGCTACAGCGTGGGGATCTATGGTTCATGGCTTGCCGACAATACCGATGACACTGGCGTGTATGTTGATTCTTGGGTGCAATACAGTTGGTTTGACAACCGCGTTAGCGGGCAGGATTTAGCCACTGAGAAATATGACTCAAAAGGCTTTACCGCATCAGTCGAAGGGGGCTATGCCTTCAAGGTTGGCGAAAGTGTTAACCAGAGCTACTTTATTCAGCCAAAAGCACAGATGGTGTGGATGGGCGTAAAAGCTGATGACCATACAGAAACCAATGGTACGGTTATCTCTGGTGACGGTAATGGCAATATCCAGACGCGACTCGGGGCGAAGGCCTTTATCAATCCAAGTGATAAAGCCAAAGCCAGTGGCCCGGCATTTAAGCCTTTTGTTGAAGCCAATTGGATCCATAATACCAAAGATTTTGGCACGACATTAGACGGTGTCACGGTGAAACAAGCCGGGACGGCAAATATTGCGGAGCTGAAACTGGGCGTTGATGGGCAGATAAATAACCAACTGAATCTTTGGGGCAATATCGGCCAGCAAGTGGGTAATAAAGGCTACAGCGAAACCAGCGTGGTGTTAGGCGTTAAATATAATTTCTGATTTTATCGTCAGGTAATTAACGACTAACGACATGATGGTGATCAACGGCGCATATTGCAGGACAGAATATGCGCCGTTTTTTATGGGGTAACGGGCCGTACAGTATTAAGGCGAGATTAGATATTCCACTGACTATCTAATAAGGAGATGGCTCCTTTGGCAGAGAGAACCTCATGAGTCAGGGCCATATCGATCTCCCCCATTATCTCATTGAAGATTTTTTTGCCAGAATCGCGGTTAGCATCTTCATCGCCCGTCATCTTACTATCCCTGTTTTGATGCGGGGTAGTAAATCTGTGGACCCTGATAATGCGGGTCAGTTTGGATATGCTGTAGTTCCTGCAGTGCTCCGGCAGAAAGAGGGTTACCTTCCAAGAGAAGTTCGCAGTTTTGGGGCAGACGTGCCAGGTCGGGAAGTTGGGAAAATTGATTATATTCAGCGCTGATACAGCTTAAGCTACGAGGTAAATTTTCCGGTAGTGCGGTGAGGCTATTGCACAATACCATTAAAAATGACAGAGAGGCAGGCAATGTCTCAGGGAGTTGTGTGAATTGATTACTGGTCACACTTAGCGTTAATAGTGATGTCGGCAATGTATCGGGCAATGTGCGCAGTTGATTATAATCCGCATACAGTTCTGTCAAGGTGTTCGGCAGTGTAGGCAGTTCAGTTAATTCACAGTCTGCAATGTTAAGATACTTCAGATTCGAAGGCCAGTTGTTTGGGAATTGCAGTGACGGATTATCGCTAACATTTAATGTCTCGAGACTCTCTGGCAGGTTCTCGGGGAGCCGTTCGAGTTTATTCGAGGTCACATATAGAGATAATAGATGTTCAGGTAATGTATCGGGTAATGTACGCAGTTGATTACAGATTGCCATCAACCTTTGCAGGTTGTTTGGCAAAGTAGGCAACTCAGTGATGTTATTGTTCGATATGTACAGTTCGTTACACGGTGGTAGGGTATCTGGCAATGACGTCAAATCAAGGTTATGCAGATTGAGTCTATCGGCATTGTTATCCAAACACTCTTTCATTCTCGCTACGGCCTGGCCCCGTTGTTCACCAGCAACAGTTCTTGGATCATTTTCCCACTTTTCCCATATTGCATAATAGTCAGCCTGAGTTAAGGCTGTTGCTGCTGCCCGGTCAGAATGGATTTCACGGTCTGGCCCTATGTTCGGCATTGGCGTGTTCGAGGTTATATTTGGTAGATTCATTGTATTAAAACAGCTCCCTTAATAAGTCTTAGAGGCGTTATTTTGGCGGATAAATAACAGGGGATACATAAGGTCTACTACTGGTATTTTCAGCTAATTTACTGGCCTGAATTAGCCAAAAGAGCGGGGGGAGGGGGGAGATGAATGACCTATCTACGGCGCATATTGCAGGACAGAATATGCACCGTTTTTTATGGGATAACAGGCCGTACAGTATTAAGGCGAGATTAGATATTCCACTGACTATCTAATAAGGAGAGTGCATTTTTGTCGGAGAGAACCTCAAGAGTCAGGGCCATGTCGATCTTCCTCATGATTCATGACTGCTTTTTGCAAAGAGGATTACCTTATAAGATAATTTCACAATTTGGGTGCAGACGGGCCAGGTCGGAAAGTTGGGGTAATTGATTATATTCAGCGCTGATACACCTTAAGCTACGAGGTAAATTTTCCGGTAGTGCTGTGAGCCTATTGCTCGGTATCAGTAAAGATGACAGAAGGGCGGGCAATGTTTCGGGGAGTTGTGTGAGTTGATTAGCGGCTACATTTAAACTTAACAGCGATATTGGCAATGTCTCGGGCAATGTGCGCAGTTGATTACCATACGCCTCCAGTTTTTTCAAACTGTTCGGCAGTGTAGGCAGTTCAGCTAAGTTACAGTTTGCAATATCAAGAGACTCCAGAACCGAGGGCCAGCGGTTTGGGAGTTGCAGTGACTCATTATTACCAACGTCTAATTCTTTCAGCCCTTCAGGTAGCGGCTCAGGGAGCCGTTCCAGTTCATTTCTGTACACATTTAGAGATAACAGCGAGGCCGGTAATGTATTCGGTAATGTACGCAGTTGATTAAAAGAAGCATTCAGTTTTTGCAGGTTGTCTGGCAGTGTTGCTGACAACTCAGTTAAATTATTGCCCATGAGATCCAGCTCGTTACACGGCGGCAGAATGTCTGGTAATGAGGTCAAATCAAGCCCATAGAGTTCGAGGTTATCGGCACTGTTTTCCAGGCACTCTTTCATTCTCGCCACTGCCAGGCCCCGCTGTTCATCAGCACCCGTTATCGCCTCGCTTGCCCACTTTTCCCATATTGCATGATAGTCAGCCGAAGTTAAGGCTGTTGCTGCTGCCCGGTCAGAATGGATTTCACGGTCTGGTCCTATGTTCGACATTGACATGTGCGAGGTTATATTTGGTAGATTCATTGTATTAAAACAGCTCCCTTAATAAGTCTTAGAGGCGTTATTTTGGCGGATAAATAACAGGGGATACATAAGGTCTACTACTGGTATTTTCAGCTAATTTACTGGCCTGAATTAGCCAAAAGAGCGGGGGGAGTGGGGAGATGAATGACCTATCTGCGGCGCATATTGCAGAGCAAAATATGCGCCGTTTTTTATGGGGTAACGGGCCGTACAGTATTAAGGCGAGATTAGATATTCCACTGACTATCTAATAAGGAGAGTGCGTTTTTGTCGGAGAGAACCTCAAGAGTCAGGGCCATGTCGATCTTCCTCATGATGTCATCCATGATTCTTTTGCCGACAATGCGGTTGGCATCCACATCGCCCGTCATCCCGTTGGCGGCCAATTCAGCCGCCAGTTTATCTGGGTAAATATTCTCCAGTGCGTGGTGCTGCTTTTCGACCGCAGCAGCATAACGTTCAGGCTCAATACGTTGCACCACGCTTTTCCATGGGGACCATTGTGATAGCCAGTGCGGGCAATATTCTCAAGTTGTTCCAGCCGGAACAGCTCCCGACCACGCGCCATCAGTTCAGGCAACTGTGTGTCATACTCCCCTTTTTCAACTTCATGGGCCATGACCGCCTTTTGCATATGGTTATACGTTAGGGCAACGCGGTCATCACAGGTCTCGGTTGATTCCTGAGCGATAAGAAAGGTCTGCTCACGTAGCGTAGGCGAACCAGCCAGTTGCAACAACCATGCCCCTTCCCTGGGGGCTAGAACCGCGCCCTCCCTGGCGCGGACGCTTTACTCCTCTGCCTATCCTCACCGTTCAAGATTGAGTCATCGGGGTTTGTCAGCAGTCTGAAATGCGGGAGCATTGTCTTCTTGCTCAATGGTTGTCTAACCTTCTGCCAGTTTGTCTTGTTGCTCCGCGGGTAGCCAGGTGGCAATGACGTCACTGAGTTTGTTAATGGGGGATGGACGTTCCTGCTGGGCTTCTTGTGCCAGCCGTATATCCAGCCCCAACTCCACCCATACCTCCCGCTCCCGCTCCCGATCCTGTAGTAGCGCACGTACATTTTCAGGAATAAGACGGGTATATCCCGAACTCCCCCACTGTCCCATATTAATTTGACACGTTAGAGGTAAACTGGTTATAGCTTCAGAAAGCTCAGTGAATCCACAACGTGCGATATCGAGGAATTTCAGCGACGAGGGGAGTGAACTTGTGCCTTGTTGTAACTGAAGATTGTATGAAAGAGCTAAATTCTCCATCCCTTCGGGTAAATTTTGGGGGAATTGTGTGAGTGCATTATCGCCTAAATCTAAAACTAACAGCGAGGCAGGCCACGTATCGGGTAGCGTGTTTATCTGATTATAACTCGCTCTCAATTCTTGCAGATTAGGCGGTAAACTTCCCAACGTAGTGAAGCCACAATGTGTGATACAAAGCTCTTTCAGAGATGAAGGGAGCGAATCTGGCCATTCTTGTAACTGACGATTGCTGGAAACATCCAAATAATCCAAACCCTCGGGCAAATTTTGGGGGAATTGTGTGAGTACATTGTCGCTTAAATCTAAAGAGGACAGCGAGGCGGGCCACGTATCGGGTAGCGTGTTTATCTGATTATAACTCGCTCTCAATTCTTGCAGATTAGGCGGTAAACTTCCCAACGTAGTGAAGCCACAATGTGTGATACAAAGCTCTTTCAGAGATGAAGGGAGCGAATCTGGCCATTCTTGTAACTGATTATTGTATGAAAGAGTTAAATCCTCCATCCCTTCGGGTAAATTTTGGGGGAATTGTGTGAGTGCATTATCGCCTAAATCTAAAACTAACAGCGAGGCGGGCCATATTTCGGGTAATGAGGTCAAACCAAGTTCATCGAGTTCGAGGTCTTCGGCATTATTTTCCAAACACTCTTTCATTCTTGCTACTGCCTGGTCCCGCTGTTCGTTAGCACCAGGTATTGCCTCGCTTGCCCACTTTTCCCATATTGCATGATAGTCAGCCGGAGTTAAGGCTGTTGCTGCTGCCCGGTCAGCATGGATTTCACGGTCTGGATCTATCTTCGGCATTGACACGTGCGAGGTTATATTTGATAACATTGTATTAAAGTCGCTCCATTAATCAGTCTTAGAGGCGTTATTTTGGCTGATAAATAACAGGGGGGGCATAAGGTCTACTACTGGTATTTTTAGCTTACTGGCGGTCTGAGTCAGTTTATCCGAACGGGCTTGTGGGTTGCCGACGAGGTCAATGAAGTGAAGGGATTGGCAGTGATGGCCCCCAGATAGCAGTAATAAATCCAATTATTTTTTAGTTTAATATATCGATAATTAATCATTAAATGGTTTCTATATCCGCGTGTGTTAATTTTTATGGAGTATAATATATTTAATTGGTCTAAATGACAGATTTAATATTTATTGATGATGATAAGGTTAATTAATTTAAATTGACGGTTTAGGATTTTTATTATAAAAAATTATCGCTAAAATATTATATTATTCATTGAGTTACTATACCCAAGTTACGTCGAGATGCAGGTAGGCGGCAGCCGAGCAAATTTCCAGGAGCTTAGATAACTAAGTGACTGGGATGAGCAAGGGCAGTCAGCACCCCTGCAGTTTGAAGGGCGACGGGTATAAATGGATTATTCGCGAGATATTGCTATTCATTAACGGATTTATCAGCTGATTTTCCATTATCCATTGGTTCTATCTTCTCTTACATCCACGCAGTACCTCTACTGAGGCAGGAAATCATCAGTATCTCCTGTTCGTTTTAGCCATGACATTTTTACAAGGGAAAGGACAGAATATGTCAGATGTAAAACCGCAGAACGATCGGCAGACCGGCATATTGAACGCAATTGAGCGTATCGGTAATGCTATGCCAGACATCACCATGCTATTTATTTATGCACTGGGGGTGTGCTGGGCACTCTCCTTTGGATTATCGTTTATCAACTTTGATTATTTCCACCCTCTGACCGGTGAGCAGATTAAAGTTACCAATATGTTGGCTCCGGTTGAACTGGTGACCTTTATTACCACTATGGTCAAAAACTTTATTAACTTCCCACCACTGGCGATCACCATTGTTGCTACTTTGGGGATTGGTATTGCCGAGGGCAGTGGCTTTATTCAGGTGATGTTGAAAAAAATGCTCAACGTCACTCCACAGCGTATTTTAACGCCAGCGGTCGTCTTTATCGGTGTGGTTAGCCATGTCGCCTCTGATTCGGCTTATGTGATCCTGATGCCTGTCGCCGCGATGATGTTCTATGCCAGTGGGCGTCACCCATTAGCCGGTATTGCCGCCGCTTTCGCTGGGTTAGCTGGGGGATTCTCTGCCAGCTATACGCCATCGATTATCGACCCGATTATGCAGGGCTTCACCCAAGGGGCCGCGCACATTATTGACCCAAGCTATAACGTCAATGTGTTGTGTAACTACTTCCTCAGTTTTGGTAGCACCTTTGGCGTGATTTTGGTGTGCTGGTTTATCACCGATAAAATTGTGGAGCCTCGTCTGCTTAAATCGATGCCACTAAATAGCGATCTCAGTGGGTTACATAGCAATAATGAGTTACAGAAGGTCACTCCGCAGGAGAGTAAGGCGTTTAAACGGGCAGGGCTGGTTATGCTGCTGATGTTGATCGGCCTGGCCGCAGCACTCTATCCGGAAAACTCCTTATTACGTTCACCGGATGGCAGCCTGACCCGCCCTGATGCACCGATTATGCAAGCGATTGTGCCACTGCTGTTCTTTATGTTTGCTATTCCAGGCCTGATCTATGGTTTCAGTTCTGGCACCTTTAAAAGTACCAAAGATGTTACTGCTAGCATGGAAAACATTACCCGTTCACTGGTGTCATTCTTGGTCTTTAGCTTCTTCTGCGCCCAGTTCCTCTATTCATTCAGCCACTCTAATATTGGCACGTTAATGGCGATTTCTGGTGCGGACTTCCTGCGTACGCTGGCGATGCCCGCAGGTTTCACGATTTTAGGTGTGATCCTGCTATCTTGTGCGCTGGATATTATTATTACGTCAGCGTCATCCAAATGGTCCATTCTGGCACCGATATTGGTTCCGATGCTGATGGCAGTAGGGATTTCGCCTGAGTTGACCCAAGCCAGCTTCCGCGTTAGCTCAACAGTGAATATTTCGACACCGATGTTTGCCTTCTATCCGCTGATCATTATGTATTGCCGTCAGTATTGCTCGACGACCGGCGTCGGGACGTTATGCGCCATGATGCTGCCTTATACGCTAGGGTTAACGGTGGTATTGACCCTGATGCTGTATCTGTTCTGGGGGCTGGATATTCCATTAGGTTTCCAGAGTGGGTATACGTATCCAGCAACTCAATGACCCCCTTCGGCCTTGACGTTGTAGGGGTGTTAGCTGCGCGCACTCACCCGAATCACTTACTAATGTAAGCTCATCGGGACTCGTTTGCTGGCTGCCTACCTACAACG
>NZ_CGBP01000053.1 GCF_001053095.1 Yersinia similis
CCGTGGCATTGAGTCGCGCGCTGGTCAGGTCAATATCGCTGTTCAGCGTGCTGAGTTGCAGGTGATTACCCGCCTGAAGCAAGCCGCCACGGTTGTTCAGGGTGATGTCTTTCGCCATGCTGATTTGCAGGTTATTGGTGGCGCTGATCGCCCCCGCATTGGCGAACCCCTGTACCTCGGTCAGGCTGATATTCTCCGCCGCAATCAATGCCCCGTTAGCACGTAGATCGCCCGGTTTAACCCCCGCCAGATAGACCACGGGGACTAATACGGTTTGCCCGGCGACGTCACGGTTCTCCATCAGCACGATATTGTGGGTTAAGGTTGCCATCTGCTCCGCACTGAGGCGCGTACCCAGTGCCAAATTGAACGCTTTGCTGTACTGGACGCCGGCGGCAAAGAGCTGCTCGAACTGTGCCTGTTCGCTACGGTAATCACTGGCCACCGTTCTCCCCGTCAACGCCAGCACCTGATCCCGTAACAGCCGCTGTTCATAGGCGTTATCCCCCAGCCGTTTGTGTATCACCGAAGGATCGCGGCTCAGTTGCTGCAAATAGAGGTCCGACCCTTTCCAGTTATTCAGGCTGGCAAACGCCGGATGGGTCTCCACCAGATAGCCGCCGCTGACCGCCCGATCTGGGGTAACAAGGCCGGTTCGGTTGAGATCGTCAGACGGGGGAGGAACCCCACGCTGGCCCGTGGCATCGAGAGAGGAAGGGGGGCTGATATTCGCGAGAGATAACGCCGCTTCCGGGCCGGGGGCATAGTCACCTTTATCGGTCTTGAGCTGATACAGCCCGCTGCGCGGGAGCGTCAGGGAGATCCCGTTGAACTCGACGGCGATATTCTTGCCCGTGCTGTCGCGATCACGTGGGGCGACAATCGCGCCGGGTGCTGCCCCATTGTTTATCACCGTATTGTTTATCACCGTGCCGCTGCCAGTCAGGGTTTTGGCCGTGATGCTCGAGGCATATTGGTTGTTCGGGCGCAGCTTCATTTCCGGCCCCCAGGCGATACCCCACAACTTACCTTTATAGGTCCGGTAGCGATACTCACCGCTGGAGGTGGTCTGCTCAACCAGACGTTGTTGGATCCCCCAGTCATCTTGTTGCAGCGTGACCCCCGTAAGATCGATCACGCCTTGCGCACTCACTTTACTCCAGTTGTTTTCCAGCGTGCCCACCTGAGGCGTCAAATTGCCACCCGCGAGCAATTGCGCTTCCGGGCTGATTTGATCGATGCGGTTATAGGCAACAGTCGAGGTGTAGTTCGTGCCGATATAATCACTGTTCATTGGACCACCGGCAGGGGGTTGAGTATAACGCCCCCCCGGAATATCGGGGTTTTCTGCCGTCCAGTAAGCCGCCCCCTTTACGGTGTCACCCACGATAAAGTCTGTCGTGGCCGTTAAAATCTGACGGCGATTGGTCAGCGTCTTGGCGTAAACCAGCAGATCGTTTCCGGATTCAATCAGGCCGGAAAGGTTGAGCACCTGGGCCGCAGACGAGTAATTGCCACTATTATCTTGCCCGCCAGCCAGAATAACCTTACCCATGCCTAACAGGGTGGTGGTCGGTGCGGTATCGGTGCGCGTGACGGTATCACTGTTTTCAATTACCGGTGCCAACAGCGCTAATGTGCCGTTTTTATCCGTTGCACCGATCAGGGCGTTAGGACCCGAGTTAGTGATGCGTTCCCGCGCGTTAAGCGTGGCGGTGGCACCGATGAGGGTGCCGCTATTAAACAAGGTGTTGGCATCAGTACTTAGCCCACCGCGGGTTAATATTTCCCCGCAATTAGTCAGTGCGCCAGATGCACGGAGATCGGCTTGCACCGCACGGATATTGCCGTTATTCAGTAAACTGTTCGAACGGGTGCTCAGTTTGCGCCCCGCCAACAACTGCCCGTCATTGGTTAAAGCGCCGTGGGTGGTAAAGGAGAAATCACGCCCGGCCTGAAGGGTAGAGTCGGCCAGAATGTTGAAGTCACGCTGTAACCCCAGAGTCAGGTCCTGGCTGGCCGCTATCTTGCCTGTGCGGTTATCCAGTTGGCCAAGGTTTAACGCGATGTTATTCGCCTGAAGTGCGCCGCCTTGGTTATTGAGGGTTTGCCCTGCATTTGCGCCCGCATTGATAGCCAGCGAGCCAAGGGAGAGAATATTGGCGCGCTGGGTGCTGACATCCCCCTTGTTGGCGGTGATGGTTATTCCGCGGGCTTGCGTCTGGCTGCCGGTGAGATCAACCCCGCTGCCGGTTAACGTCATGGCACCGGCGGCAAGGCTTTGCCCGTGCGCGATTAAGTCCTGACGGACCGTCACCACCAGATCACCGGCGTTCGTCAGCTTGCCATCACTTTGCACACCCGCGCCTAACAGGCTACCGCTGTCGCTATCAAGGCCCTGCGCCTGTATGGCCACGTTGCCTTTGGAGAAGATTGTGCCACCACGGTTATCTAAATAACCCGGTAGATTCAGGTTGAAATCGGTGGCCCCCGTTTGCGCGATTACGCCGCCGAGATTGGAGAGCGCTTGCACATCGAACGTGACCTGATCGGCTATCAAACTCGCCTTATCGGTACGCAGCAAGACGCTGGGACTGGCCGATGCTTGTGTTGATGATGCTTGTGTTGATGATGATCGTGTTGAGGATGATCGTGTTGAGGATGGAGGTATAGATGATGGCGGTATAAATGATGATCGTGTCGCGGCTAGCTGGGTCACTAATAACTGAGTGGCGGCTTTAATCACGGCGCTCGTTAATGTGATATCACCCGATTTTGCCGTGAGGCTGATGGCGCAGGCCTGAGTCTGGCTGCCGGTGAGATCAATCTGGCTACCCGCCAACGCCAGCGACCCTGCGGCAATATTTTGCCCTTGCGCTATCAAGGCTTGCTCTGTGCTGACCGCCAGATTACCGCTGTCGCTCCGGCTACCGTCGGCCTTCAATCCCGCCGCCATTAGGGATTGATTGTCGCTAAGTAAGTCGTTAGCCCGCAGTTGGAGATCCCCAAGTGCGGCGATGGAAGCGCTGTTGCGTACACTGCCCTTTGTCAGCCACTGTAGCGCGCCCTGGGTATAAACCGAGCCAGTATTAACGGCATCCCCCTGCGTGGTGATTTCGCTGTTCCCTGCGCCATAAAGGCTACCGCGGTTATCCAGATCACCCTCGGTCAATAGGCGTATTTCCCCGTTGGCGGCGTGCAGCTTGCCCTCGTTGGTCAGGTTACCGGCGATGGACAGCCGCATCTGGTCACCTGCGCTGTACAGCATGCCACTGTTATTGAAGTCACCCTGAGCCGATAGCTGCATATCTCCACGAGTTTGCATCACGCCGCGGTTAGCCAGATTGCCGGTGGCGGTGAAGGTCAGTTGCTGTTCGGTGTAAATTTCACCGATGTTCTCTGTATTGCCGTTGACGGTAAATTGCCCGACACCGGTGGTATAGATAGCCCCACGGTTAAACAGGCTATCGGTGCTCAGTGACAAGCCTCGCCCGGCCAGCAGGCTGCTATTATCAGCATTAGTATTACGATCAGCACTGGTATTGCGGATACTGAGCGCGGTGAGTTGCATATCCCGCCCGGCTTCCAGTTTATATTGGTTAATCAATGCGCCACGGCTGTTAAAGAGCAGATCACGCCCTGCCGTTAAACGCGTGCCTGCCTGATGAATGAAATCGCTTTGTAGACGTAGCCACAGGTCGGTCGCTGCCGCAATTTCCCCGTTGCTGTTCTCCAGTTTGGCCAGATTGAGTTGGATATTATCGGCATGTAATTTCCCGCCGCGGTTATTCAGGGTTTGTTCAGGGTTGGCTACCGCAGTCATCGAGAGAGTGCCGGGGGTGATCAAGGCCGCTTCGCGGGTCGTAACATCACCGTCACGGGCGGTGATCATGATATTGCTGGCGTGCGTCTGGCTGCCAGTGAGGTCAACGCGGCTACCGGATAATGTCATGGCGCCCGCAGCGACATTCTGCCCCTGAGCAATCAATGCTTGCGTGGTATTGGCCTGTAAATCCCCTTTGCTGGCCTTACTGCCATCGGCTTGTATCCCTGCGCCGAGCAAACTCTGGCTATTGCTGGTCAGGCGTTCGGCTTGCAGTACCAGATTGCCTTTGCTGAGCAGCACACCGCCCCGATTGTCCAGATAGCCGGGGAGATCCAGCCTAAAATCACCGCTGCCTTTTTGGACGACCCGCCCCTCAACGTTAGAGAGGGAATCGGCGGTGAGATTGATTTGATCAGCGGTGAGGTAAGCCTTATCACTGCGCAGGATCTGGCGGGTATCCGCAAACAACGTGTTAGCTGCCATCACCGTGGCACCGGTTAACGCAATATCGCCTCCTGTGGTTGTCAGCCGCATATCCTTGGCTTGTGTCAGGCTATCAGTAAGATCAAGCTGGCTGCCGGAGAGTGCCAGAGTGCCTGCGGCTAGCGTTTTCCCTTGAGCAATCAAGGCGTGCCGCGTGGTGACATTGAGTTCACCACGCTGGGCCAGTTTGCCATCACTCTGTATGCCAGCACCCAGTAAACTCTGGCTATTACTGGTCAAGTGTTCAGCTTGCAGCAAAAAGTTGCCGCGGGTGAGGAGAGAGCCACCACGGTTATCAATATAACCCGGTAGATTCAAGTTGAAGTCGGTCATCCCGGTTTGCTTTATCACGCCCCCCACATTAGCGAGCGCTTGTGCGTCGAGCGCGATTTGCTCCGCGAACAAGTTAGCTTTACCGGTGCGTAGCAGAAAAGGGGTCGAAACAGACAGGCGACGATTGGCGAACAGGTTAGCCCCTGTCAAATCGATGTCGCCACCTTCGGTGGTGAACGTCAGATCACCGCTCTGAGTTTGGCTACCGCTGAGATCAATACGGTTCGCATTAAATGTCTGCGCCGTGCCGCTAGTATTTTTCCCTTGGGCGGTTAGCTGCCCACGGGCTTTAATATCAAGGGTGCCATGGGTAATGGCACTGTTATCGGATTTAATGCCAGCACCCAAGACAGAGTTGCGGCTGCTGTTAACCTCTGCCGCGCGGATCAAGGTGTCGCCCGCCGCCGCGACCGTGCCACTGTTGCTCAGTTTACCCGCTGTGGTCAGTTGGGTATTGCCCTTCCCATAGAGCACACCGCTATTCTCTATGCCTGAGGGGGTATTCACCGCCAGCTGTTGAGCACTGCTGATCTGGCCGCTGTTCACCAGCATACCGTCGGCCGTAATCACGATATCACCTGCAGAAGCTCCTATCTCGCCCGCATTGTGCACGCCAACACCGGTTTCAGTACCGATTAGGCGGATTTTACCGGCGTACATCCCCCCCAAATTAGCCACATCGACCGCCACGGCAGGACGAGGGCGGCCATCGGCGGCGTTGGTATTGATATTCTGGTGTGCAGCATCAACCTGATTGCGCCCGGTAGTGATATTCAGTTCATTGGCCCAGATGCCCGCATTTACTTTAACGGAACGGGCGATCAGATCGGTATGATCCTGACCGCGGCTGTCCAGGCCCTTTCCCTGAATAACAATTTCACCCCGTTCAACATCGTAGCCGGTGAGTTGGCCGTTATTGAGCTGCGCCTGACCGGTGGTAAGGGTTGCGCGGTTGGCGTTGATAAAACCACAGCCCTCGCAGGTAATGCCTGCTGGGTTAGCGATCACCACCTGCGCTTTACGTCCGGCCACTTCGATATAGCCGTTGAGCTGACTTGGGTCGCGACTGTTGACTTCGTTGAGGATCACGCTGGCTTCGCCCCGCGCCAGCCACGGATTACCATCAACCAATCCGGCAATCTGGGTCTGGTTGACACCGCGGCCGTTATTGAGGATCACCCCGCGATTATCGACATCAAACTGGCGGTAAGCGTTGCGCGAGACACCGCCGCTACTGGGGGTTTGGATATTAACCTGAGGGGTGCCGTTGGCGCTGCTGATAATGGTCGGCTGCTGATTACCCGGCGCACTGCCATCCGCCACAATTGCGGCCTGAGCGGATAACGAGATGCAACCCAAGGCCATTAACAGACTAAAACTCAATGGTGATAAGGCACTGACCCGGCGGCGCTGAGTATGCCCAACACCTGACGATGGCGACGATGCAGCCCGACCGGAGGCAGCAATATCGGCGACCACCATCAACATGCCTCGCGCTTGATTAAAAACGATACGGTACAGGTTTTTATTCATGGCTCATCCCAGAGAGTTAAGTAGGGTTAATTAAAGTTAAGTTAATT
The DNA here is from genome assembly GCF_001053095.1 of Yersinia similis. GTDB lineage: Bacteria > Pseudomonadota > Gammaproteobacteria > Enterobacterales > Enterobacteriaceae > Yersinia > Yersinia similis. Next base: position 6,223 of record NZ_CGBP01000053.1, read on the forward strand.
AAAGTTAATCGGGCGCATCAGTACTGCCAATTCAGGTTAAAACCCACCGCCAGCGAATCGGTTTTGAAACCATTAGGTTTAGAGAGCGGTTTCCCCGCAAACAGGTCATAGCGGGTATTCAGTACGTTGCCACGTACCCCGACGGCACTGCCCGCCAAATGGCGGCCCAACAGATAAGGGCCACTACGACCACCGACTTCGCCGTAATCCACACCGACATACAGTTCATGCCCCGGTAGCGGCAGATACCAGCCGATATCATTGCGCACCCACCAGCCGCTATCGGCAATCAGCGTGCGCTCACCATTAAAACCGCGCACCGACCAGCGGCCACCAATGGAGAACTGATCCTGTGGCGTCAGTGGCGTGTTGGTACTTTGGCGCTGATATTGCAGGTTGTAATGGAGGTTTTGCGCCATAACCGCAAAAGGAATATCCAGTTGCGCATTCAATCGCAGAATTTTGCTCAGGGCGGTGGCTTCGCCGAAATACTCTTCCTGCGCGGGCATGGCACCAAACCAGCGGGTGCCGCGCTGATAACTGATACCGGCATCCAAAATCGCCTGCGAGATAAAGTGGCGGTGTTGTAGCCCAATCCGCCAGACCGAGGTGCGACGGCGCTGTACTTCTACTTCGGTATCGTTGATATAGTTTTTCGACGAACGGGTTAGCACATCGTAGGTAAAGGTGGTTTTCTGGCTGGCATTACGGTGCAACAACCGGCTGAGTTGGAACGCCACGTTCTCACTTTCACCTCGGTAGTTGATATCGCCATTCAGGCCCGCAACGGCCTGGTAATAGTCATAACGGCTGGCGGTCATGCCTGCGGTCCAGTAACCGAATGGCAATGAGTAATGGCCGGTCAGATTATTCGTGCCTTTATCGCCACGGCGTTGCAGTGCGCCACCAACAGAGACATAAAACAGATCACTCAGAGAAAGCGGGTTATCCAGAAACAACGTCGCCCCCCCTTGATAGCGGCCAGTGCTGCGGGTACCCGCGTCATCCAGTGAGGCTGCCAGCCGCCACATTTTTCGTTGTTGCCAGTTCAGAATGATATCCGTCTCACCGGGGGAAGAGCCTGGGATCAACTCCATGCTGGCTTGCACCGTGGGGACACGCTGTAGATTTTCCAAGCCTTGTTCAATATCACGTAAATCCAACAGCGTCCCGGCACGGGCAGGAAAAGCACTGAATAACGTGACATACCTATTACTGTCTGGCGTCAGTTCCACAACGCGTATTTTGCCGGGCACGACGTTTAGCGCCAGCGTGCCGCTGTTTAAATCCTGCTGCGGGGCCAGCACACGGGTAGTCACATAGCCGTGTTCGACCAAACGGTTTTGCATCTGGCTCATTAGCAGGTTAATGCCCTTGGCCCCCAGACACTGGCCTTGCGCTTGATCGGCAATGCGTTGCAACGGCAACCAACGGGGCAATGGCTCGGCCCCACTGATTTTTATACGATTAATAACAAAGCAGGGGGTCTCCAGCGGAAAAATAATATGGCTAAAAAAGGCCGAGGGCGCAGATAAGCGCACATCCGGCGTCGGCGGAGCCAGGCGCTCTTCAAGTGCCCGTTGCCGCTCCTGTTGGTGAATACTTTGTTGAACGGGCGCTAATTCCGCGCCATAACTGGCATCTGGAATAGCCACTATTTTCAATAATACGCCAGCCACTAATATAGAATAATAAAAATGCGACATGAGGAGTTCCCTTCCCCAATAGCTTGGGGTACATAAAAATAATCATTACGTTACGCCACGATAATCATAATGACGTTATTCCTAATAATTTTATAGTTAATAAAAATAATCATATGATGGGAAAAATAACCACAGACAGACGTGAATAAAACATAAAAATGAAACTATTACATAAGTAACTTTAGCTAAATTCAATTTTTTAAATCAAATAAAGATATAGAGATTTACACTAAATTAATAATAAAATACAATTATTACAGTAAGTTGATTTTCATTGGGGTTCAAGTTACGCCCCCAAGCAAAGCGTTCATTCCACGTCTTAGATATAAGATATATTATTGAAAAAAATCAATTTAGACAATAAACCTTGAGATAAAATATTATATTTACGATAAAATAGCCTCAGTATTAAAGAGGCTATTGATAAAAGCAGTTCATTCCCGCGCATATTTTAAATAGTGATCTAAGTGAAAATGAAATTAGCCTTCGTTTACTCTTCGTAGTGATTAGAATACCAATAGTGTTGAAACGGTTTAATTAGGCCGCTTAAATTTCCCTTACCGCCAGTGGTGGTGCTATCCCCTACCAGAATGACTTTCTTCCCTTCGATTACCGTTCTCATGGCGGTGAGCTCGGAACATTCCTGAAATCTTCTGCCTCATGATCCAGCTCCCACCAGGTCTCTTCTATACCGGCACTCGAAAGATCGTATCGGGCGTACCAGGCCACCGTGGATTGTTCATCAAACTGATTAACACCATAAAAATGCAGGGAATGGCCTTCCACGGGTTTTATGCGTATTGGGCGGATCAGTTGATTAACCGCCAGATAGTGGGCGGATAGCCCTTCTGTCTGCGGGGTCAAATCCGGATATTGACCGGCACGAATTAACAGCCCATTGGCATAGTTTTCAATGTGGATCGCCGGGTCACGGGAGAGCACTTGACGCACCCAGGCCTCCCCCCCTAATCGCTTGATATAGCGGTTATTTAAAATGGTGATCCAATTAACACCGCGAATACTGTGGTTATAATGCCTTGCGGCAGCAAAGGCGTTTGCATTTACTTGTAACGCTGGATAACGTCTGGCTAGCTCATATTCGATAGGACAATAATCATCATAATCTTGTGGCAAACACAGACAATAACCGCAGTCCCCGCTATCTGGCTCCAGTTGCTGGCATAAGTAAGTCAACCAATCATTGAATCGTGCCATACCCTGAACTTCTTTAAGATAATGCCAGGGTAGAACTAAACCAAGATAAGAGTTTTCGCCGTCGTCATCATCGCCAGAATCCAGATAGTGCATAATGCAACTCGGGGCTTCATGCTTATTTTTCGCATCGCTGATATCCCAACCACCGTAATCGTAAATACCTTTCTTCAGGATGCTATTTTCTACTTTGGTGATATTTTCCGGGCTGTATTTTGTCATCCCGTTAAATTCATGGGCATGAAAACGTAAATGAGTGCCAAACTCCTCTCGGAAACGGCGGAAACACGCCAGTATTTTTTCTCGTTTTTCCAGGGTGTATCCCTGTTTAAAAAATAGCGTAATCGACAGCCCCAACCGGGTCACCACCACATCGTTATTGTCGGTGAAGGTAAATTCAGGCACGCGCTTTTCCAGCAATGTCATATATTCATGGTGAGTCATCATTACTCCAGATATATTATTGCGCCAAGAGAACCAAACTCACCGTGGCCGGTGTTCACTTCTCGTATGCGCTCATGTGCCACCGGTAAATTCAAGCTGGTAAAACCAGCTGCGACCGGGTATCAATGCGGCTGAGGGTGCTGGTGGTTGCCTCTATGCCCCTTGGCATTTGACAGGGAAACGGATCAACGCTCATTTTGCAGCCAGCAGCCAG
>NZ_CGBP01000054.1 GCF_001053095.1 Yersinia similis
GCGATGGCGAATGGATCCATTTTACCGGCACAGGCTATCTGATTCGACTTAATGCCTGGAACCATCCGGTATTGCGGCTCAGGCAGTTGGGCCTCTCCAAAGCCTGCCGCCGTCTGGTCACCACATTAATGAAACGCCATGGGCTAACCTACCTGCATATTGATGCTCTGGGCGATGTGTTGCCCAGTTTCGCCACATTCGACTGGTGATACAAGACTGCCCCAAACGACGCGGTAACAGCGCTCATCTCCTGACTTAATCCCAAATTATCCACCATGAGAACATCCCCATGAAACCACGACCCACCTCACCAGGCGCATTGCCCGTGCCTGTTATTTATCAACAACTGCTCGCTTTCCTGCTGGAACACCACTATGGCCTGAGCCTCAACGATACGCCTTATCACGATGAACAGGTGATTACACAACAGATAGAACAAGGGATTTCAGTCGGCGACACCATCAACACACTGGTTGAGAAATATGCCTTAGTGCGAATTGGTCGTAACGGGTTCAGCGCACTGGCGCAAGACCCGATGTTGAGCAAGGGCGATATCGTGCGGGCTCGCCAGGCTGCTGGCCTGTGGCGGGCTCATTTTCCACCCACATTGCTGTACCCAACCGAGTCCCTCAATCCTATTCCACAGAGACCGTTAACATGAATAACCACATGACTACTTCCCCAACATGGGGCCTGAAACGTGATATTACGCCGCGGTTGGGGGCCCGACTGGTTCAGGAGGGAACGCATCTGCATTTTCTGAGCGACAGAGCCCACATTGTCGGCACCTTTTCCCCTCAAGCCGCTCAGGCTCTTGATGTGGCATTCCCAGCGCTGATAACCAAACTGGAGTCGCAGTTGCTGTCCGGTCAGCTTGACCCTCGCCGTCAGCAAGGCATTACGGTTCGGCATGGAGAATTTGTCTGTGAAGCGGATACGCTGGGCAGTCACGGTTACCTCTATATCGCGGTGTATCAGGAACTGTCTTGAACGGCAGACACTGGCACCTGAAACATCCCTCTTCCTCGACGCCAACAACAAGAGTTGGCGTTTTGCTTTTATGGAGTTCCTACGATGTCTACTTCACTCAGCGCAGTTATCGACGAGCCGCAGGTTCTAACCGGCCACACCGATGTGATTTGCTCCACCAGCATTGAACGTATCATCACCGTGCGTAATACCGCACTGGTGCAGATTGACGCGCTTATCCACCAGCTTGAGGATATTTCAGCCATTACCAGCAGCATCGGCGGTGGAATTGCAAAGGACTGGGCCATGCGGCAAGACTTCCGTACTGGCTGCTGGTTCATGGAGAAAGCAGAAACAGCCATGAAAGTGATTACCTGCAATCTCGATCGCGGTATATGGCGAGACCTGATGAAAAAATCAGGGATGCTGAGCCTGATGGATGCCCAAGCCCGTGACCAGTGGTACAGAAACCTTGAGGGAGATAATATTCCTGCCGTCAGCGAAGCCAACATACTCAGTACCTTTGAGCAACTTCACCAGCAGAAAGACGAGGTATTTGAACGCGGAGTCATCAATTTATTCAAAGGGTTGTCTTGGCACTATAAAACCAACAGTCCATGCCAATTTGGCAAAAAAATAATCATTAGCAACCTAGTCAGTTGCAACCAATGGGGCTTTACCCTGAACCAGGGTTACCGGCGAGACCAGTTGGCGGATTTGGAACGAATGCTTTATCTGCTGGATAGTAAACCTATTCCCGACAATCGTGGCGATATCTCTACCCGATTGATGGAGCATATCCGGGATAATCCGGCTAAGGACGTTTACGAAGATGAATTCTTCAGCATTCGTTACTTTCAGAAGGGAACTGCGCACATCACTTTTAAGCGGTACGATCTGACAGAAAAAATGAATGATATCGTGGCGAAGCACTATCCGGGGATGTTGGCAGAGAGATGAATAGGGCAGGGAGGTAATTCCTTACCTGACCCGTTACCTGACCCGATTCAGATAAAACGAAAAAGGAGTCAGACGATTTCTCATCTAACTCCTTGTTTTATTTGGTGGCCCCTACTGGACTTGAACCAGTGACCAAGCGATTATGAGTTTTGAGTGATATAAATCACTATTATTACTTGTTGTAGAAAAATCAGTAATTTATTACTACGCCTATCCGCCTATTATGACCTAGAATTACCCATAATTACCTATATGAAATATCCCCGGCATATCCCCGGGGTGGGGGATAGATTGGAAATCATAAGATTCACGAAGGCCGCACTTCTTGCAATCATGCCTGACCCAATCAAACGGTTAGAGTTTGCTGACAGTGTTGTGCAAGGTTTACGCCTCCGTATTACCCCTACGGGGGTGAAATCTTTCTGTGTTGCTCGGTATCGGGATAGTAAATTCATACGCGTAACTCTGGGGAAATTTCCAGAGTTAACCGTGGATCAGGCCAGAGAAATGGCAACCGATCACCTTGGGCAACTGGTGCGTACTGGAAAGAATCCGAACGATACCCGCCGCGAAGATACACATAGAAATGTTTCACTCGAAGCGGCGTTTTCTCAGTATATAAAATCACGAGGTTCCAGAATAAAGAACGCTACCTCCAAACAGTATTTAGGTATCCTGACTAATTTTTCCGGTGATTGGCTAAAAAAGCCCTTAGCCTCGATTGATCGTGACCAGGTAGAGAATCGACACAAGGCAATTACCGAAGGTGCGGTATGGTTTGGTAAGGCACCACAGCGTTCCGGTGTTGCGTCAGGCAGTAAAGCCCAGTCTGATTTGTGGGCGCGAGTACTGCGAGCCGTGTATCGATATGCACATGACCACTACCGGAATACGGAAGGGGTGAGGCTATTACCTGATCCGCCTACTATGGTATTGAGCAGTAAACGAAAATGGCATGGAACCACAAGAAAAACGAGTCGTATACGCAATAATGAGCTTTCTCGCTGGCTGGCTTCTGTTGCCTATATCCGGGAGCAATCCACCAGCATGAGGGATGATTTTTCGGTTGCTGTATGTGACGCGTTGGATGTTGCGCTATTTACCGGGCTGCGCCGTTCTGAGGTGTTCGGCCTAGAATGGAGTCGAATAAATTTAAGTGGCCATTATTTTTGGATAGATGAAACAAAGAACGGTGATCCGCTGGAATTACCGATAACGGGCACTCTCCATGCCATATTTCAGCGTCGTAAAACTTTGCGCCGCGATAAGGAGCTGTATGTGTTCCCCGGAGCTAAGGGCGGCATTATTAAGGAGCCGCGACGAGTTATAAGCCGAATAAGTGCGGACACCGCCAAGAATGGCGCGGAATCCCCGATTGAATTTACCTGTCATGATGCTCGGCGTACTTTCGGAAGTGTGGCGGAGCTGGTGGGTGTTGGCTCTTATATCCTAAAACGGCTGATGAATCATCGGACATTGCGTAGTGCGGATGTTACCCAAGGATATTTACATTTCTCTGCTGATGAATTGCAGGAACCAGCCAAGAAAATTGAGCACGCTATTCTGGAGCATGCCGGAATAGTAGAGAAAACGGGCAATCTAGATACTCAGTTACTGGCGGTTATGAGTGCTATGACTGATGAGGACAAGCGCAGAATGCTTTTTATGTATTTTAATAATGATGAAAGAGAGTGCAAGGCATGAATCATTACTTGAAAGCAATTGATTCAATTATTAGGAATGAATCCAAAGGGGCCTTCGATACATCGAATATTAGCCGCGGGGATTTGAGAGAAATAGCCCGGATTTTGACCATTGACAGGGATGATTATGAAGATGGCCGAGTATTTAGTTTAGATGATGAATATGCTGATACTCATAATGAGATAAAGGATAAATGGGGGGAGCTTGCAGCTTTCCAATTTGCTGAAAAATATGGAACACGTCTTCGGCCAGACCTTGAAAAGAAATTTACTTCTGCGTTATTCCTTGAGAGTCAAGGGTGTAAAGATATGGCGAAGACTTTATTTGAAGATGTATATGCCGATTCACTCAGGGAGGTAATGTACCCAGAAATAGAAAGTATTATTTCATCTAAAACGTTCAATGAAAGGCAGCGAAATAATGCTAAGAAACCCAGAAATCCCCATTATGCGGAAGCGATTCGTATAGCGATATTGACATGGAAAAGATATCCAGGAGCAAGCAAGGGTGCCATGTGTAAAAATCTACATAAACATTTTAGTGGACGGGTAAGTATTGATCGTCTCGGTGAATGGATTAAAGAGAAAGGTATTCAGCCGCCTAAACCGAAAGTATATACCAGCTTCACCCTTATTCTTTCTGAGGGGGCATAGCCGGTTACGCACCCCGCATAGCCGGTTATACTGGGTGTTCATCAGCATTTTGTTACCCCATAGTTATCACTGTCGTTACCTAACTAACACGGTGAAGCACTATGAACGAACTACCATCTCCGAAAGAAAAAATGACTCGTCCAGAGGCAGCGGATTACATCGGTATTAGTCCCCGCACATTGGCTAACTGGCACAGTTCAGGCCGGGTAAAAATTCCTTTCTATAAGGTAGGCCGAAAAAAAACCATCTATCTGAAAGTCGATCTCGATTCCTACTTGGCATCAGTTCGTCAGTCTGCGTGAGGTGAAATATGTCAAGAAAAATACCAAAGAAGCACCGCGCACGGCTTTATATGCTGAGTTCTGGTGTTAATGGATTTACTGAAAACGAAATATTACGTTATTGCCACCTTTCCTCCGGACGGAATTATGCAACTGAAATTGAACGGTTATTGAATATTCAACTTGAGCGAATCAACGAAATAAATAATGACGGTATAGGCAATCATTATCGCTACCGGATTAATAGCCGACGTGACGTTATGTGCATTATTGATTTGGTTAATCGTAACGCAATTATTAAAGGCCACCAGCAATTAACACAGGGTGAAATAAACGTCATTCTTGATTTATATCCAAAAGAACCCGCAATAGTTTAAAGGAAAAATGAGTATGAGAAAGTTACTGGCCTTAAATGGCCGGGGTCAAACTCAGCCTGAAAACGACAGCGGTAATATTCTAAGTATCAGTCTATTTTGTTGCTGGTGGAGTGGTAGCCATGATTAACCTCTTTGTAGACCAGAAAAAAATGTTCACTTTGGCTTGTGTTTATAGCCGTAGAACTGATTTTTTCATAATAAAAAAGGGCAGCACTTCTAATACGGCCCTTTGGAGGTATATGTATCAACCTTTTGGTTCGATACCTAAGCGTTCTAATTCCTTTCTACCTAACGTCTTTAGCCAGTTAGCCAGACTCACGCCAGCGGCAGCGGCGGCGGCTTCAAACTGTTCTTTTAACTCTGGAGTGATTCGCATATGGAAAGGGGGAGATTTACCCGCCCCCCGTGACTGGCTATCTCTTATTGACATGTGTACACCTATAGCGTTATGGTTGCTCTTTATAGGTGTACACCTTAGCACGGTGGAGCACAGAAAAGAAACGCCCCCGAACAGTATTACCAGTACTGAGCGAGGGCTAGCCACCACAGATAATCAGTCTATCGAGGCAGCTATGAAAAATAATACCACAGCGCCGCAGCGCTTCACCTTTCTGTTTTTGGCCGTTGTCCGTGCCAATCCTCAGGCCCACCCCCACCGCGAACAAATTAGCGCGACCAGTGAGTGGGAAGCCCGTTCTCTACTGGCTGGTAGATTCGTTTTGGTATTCGCTGGACGTCTGCCGCTCAGTAAGGTGTGCCATGCATAACTTAACCCGTAGAACCTACCAGCTCCCCTTAGATCCACAGACTCACGCTGTTATGACTGCTGATTTACTGGCATGCGCATATCAACTTTCGCTAAATGGTGATGATAGCACTACTTGCTTTATTGAATCGTTAATAGCCGTGGCGGCTGAACGTGCAAAAAATCTGGCGGATATGTTGGAAGTTGGCGCAATACGGGAGGTGCGTCATGTCTGATCAAATCACACTTGACCTGGTAGCTCGAAAAGCCGATCAGCTAAGTACCTTGCTTATGACGTTGAGCTACATACTGGACTCACTGGACGGTGCCGATAAAAAAACCTTATTGGGATTGGCTAGCGACTTAGCGGCTCCGGTAGCTATTTTTGTCATGGAGATGAATGAGGATGGTAAGCATGCGTGAGCCTTTACCTAATGACCGTTATAAAGACAGCCACGGCTTACATATCACAGTGGTAGCCGTTGCCTTTAACCGAGTCACCTTTAACCGTGATGGATATCCCGCACCCTGCGTTATTCCGTTAGCGCGATTTACTGCTGAATTCACTTTTATCGGGAGTAATTAACCATGGCTGACATCTACGACCGCCTGATAAGAAGTGATTATAGAGAGTTAGATACTGATACGTTGAAAGATTTACATAACGAGAGTGAAGACGCTTTTCGGGGCATTCTTTCCGGTATGACGGCTATGGGGAGCATGGCTTTCTGGTTGCAGGGTGCCGAGAATTATAGCGATGAAATAGCATCTGCCGATCTACGTGCACTTGGTAACGCCTTGATGTACCTGCCAAGAATTGCCGAGGCGCTAAACGATAATGCACAAAATGCGCAGTTTGAAATTTGGCGGCGTGAGGGCCTTCCCAAATGATAAAGGATAACTTTATTAATGATGTCCGAGTTAAAGCTAAAGGCCATTGGGAAGCTATTTTCCAGTATCTGGATATTCCAACCAATCGTAGCGAGGGTGAGTGTCCAAGTTGTAGCGGTAAAACCCGCTATCGATTTGATGATCGGGAGGGTCGTGGAACCTACCATTGCTCACATTGTGGCGCGGGTACCGGGCTGGATTTAGTGATGAAGGTTAACCAGTGTGACGCCCGTTCAGCGGCGGAAATGGTCGCGGGTGTGATGGCGCTGCCCTTGCCAGAGCCGAAGCCAGCCAGAGATAAGCCTCAATCCAATATCGCTATAGCTGACAAGGTGGCGGCGCTGGTGGCTAAAACAGTATCGGGTGAATCTCAATACCTTCTCAATAAGGGACTTCCAAGCCCCTCCAAGGCCTTGCTCAGTGACGGCTCTCTGTTGCTGGTACTGCAAACGATGGACGGCACCACAACCGGCGCACAGGTGATTAAGGCTGATGACGGCTCGAAACGGTTATTAGCGGGTACCACAAAAAAGGGTTCGTTTATTCCGGTAAGACTCCAATCGCCAGCAGGTAACGGACAGCCTCTAACTGTGCTGATCGCCGAGGGTTACGCTACCGGCGTTACCGTTTCGTTACTGGATGATGGGGTAGTACTGGCCGCGTTGGATGAGGGCAACCTTATTCACGTTGCGAAGGTCTGTCGTGAACGGTGGCCACTGGCAAAAATCATCATTGCCGCAGATAACGACTGGCACGAGCCGGGGGAATGTGACGAAAAAGGTAAGCCCAAACTGAATATTGGTGTTATCTCTGCTGTAAAAGCCGCTATTTGCGTCTCTGGTTGGGTAGCCACACCACCGACTCACCATAAAGCCGACTGGGACGACTACCGCCAACAAAATGGCACGGAAGCCGCCGCACACGCTTTTACTGAATCACTGTATCAACCGAAAACGGTAGAAATCGCCGCTCAACTCAAGACGATAGAGGGCGGTAAAACAGACCGTCAACAGACTGACCCGCTCAAGCCTCACATTATTAGCAGGAAAGACGGCGTTTATTGGATCACGCCGAAGGTGGACAAAGACAGCGGCGAGATTATCAACAATGAAAGCTGGTTATGTTCGCCCTTAGAGGTGATCGGCACTGGCAGGGATGATAAAGACCAATACCTGATTATTCGCTGGCTACCGATAGGTGAAGATATACCGACTACAGCGGCAATTCCTCTGGCTGATATTGGTGAGCGTGAGGGCTGGCGCACGCTAAAGGCGGGTGGGGTGAACGTGACTACGAAAACCGCACTTAGGGCAACATTGGCCGACTGGCTACAGCGTAGCGGTTCCCGTGAGATATGGCGTGTGGCTCAGGCTACCGGCTGGCAGTGCGGAGCGTATATCATGCCGGACGGTGAAATCATCGGGACACCTGAAAAACCGGTTCTGTTCAATGGTCGCAGTGCTGCCGCTGCCGGGTACACAGTGAAAGGTACGCCGGAGAGTTGGTGTGATTCGGTGGCAAGGCTGGCGCGGGGCAATCCGTCAATGATGGCGGGGATTGGTGCCGCACTTGCCGCGCCGCTGATTGGCCTTGCCGGTGCTGACGGGTTCGGCATTCACTTCTATGAACAATCCAGTTCGGGAAAAACCACCACCGCCAATATTGCCAGCAGCCTATACGGTGAACCGGATGCCCTGCGTTTGACCTGGTTCGGAACGGCGCTCGGTATTGCCAATGAAGCCGCCGCCCACAATGACGGCCTGATGCCACTGGATGAGGTAGGGCAAGGTGCTGATCCTGATAGCGTGGCTAAGTCTGCCTATACGTTGTTTAACGGTGTTGGCAAGCTCCAGGGGGCCAAAGAAGGCGGCAATCGTGACTTAAAACGCTGGCGCACTATCGCACTCAGTACCGGGGAAATGGACATTGAAACCTTTATCGCCAGCTCAGGGCGCAAGGTGAAAGCCGGTCAACTGGTTCGCTTGCTGAATATCCCACTGGAGAAGGCACACCAGCACCATGAAACCCCCAACGGCAAAGCCCACGCTGATGCGCTGAAAGATGCCTATCAGCACAACTACGGGGCCGCAGGACGTTACTGGATTAAGCACCTTGCAGACCACCAGCAACAGGCTGTAGCCGCTGTTAGAGAGGCAGAAAGCCGTTGGCGCTCATTGATACCGGCTGATTATGGGGAACAGGTTCACCGTGTAGCGGCCCGTTTTGCAGTACTTGAAGCGGCATTGCTGTTTGGGCGGGTGGTCACGGGTTGGGATGAGCAAGAGTGCCGGGATGCGATACAGCATAATTTCAATGCCTGGATAAAAGAATTTGGTACCGGCAACAAAGAGCACCAGCAGGTTATAGAGCAGACGGAAGGGTTTCTGAACGCTTACGGCCTGAGTCGGTTCGCGCCCCTGCCTTATGACCC
>NZ_CGBP01000055.1 GCF_001053095.1 Yersinia similis
CAGTGACAACTATACGGTTGGCGGCACAATAGGCGCACGGGTTAGCTGGTAAGTTGTTTTTATGTGTAAAGGGTATCAGTATGCAGTGAGGGTGCTGATACCCTAATAAATAACCTAATATTCAGGACCTGCCTAAAAGAAGGAAATCGCCAGTAAAATAATGTCACTATTACGAGCAGGAAAAACAGACGCAGAATAAAAAATTATAATATTTGCATAATTAATATTTTACACTTTATTGTTAACTCTAACTCTATCTATTCTCTGCCCTTAAATTATTTAAAATCCCACCCCTGCCGGCTAATCTTTTGTTTTTATACGTAATAAATTTCTTAGTGCGTATTGTTTTTTGTGATCATATTAATATTGAGGTGTTTGTCACAGGTAAGATTAATTTTAATAAATGGCTATGGACTTTCACCTTAAGAATCGGAGACGATAGGATTAACCCAATCAGAATGATATAAGACTTTTCTTGATTGTCTTATGCTGAATATATTAATTAACGCCGTTAACCGACTTCAAGATATTAATAAATCCGGTCGCTGATAAATAATCTCTAGAGTGCGAGTTTAATCCGTTATTTCTCACTGATGCGGTAGCCGAGTTTACACATTAACTTCCAGGATGGATCAGATATGTTTGCTGACAGTAATAAAGCCAAAGTAAAAGAACGTAGTGAAGTTAACTCGGTTTCAACGGATACAGCAGCCATTTCTGCGGCAATTAACGCACCTTCCGGTCTACAATTTACGCTGACCGCTGCCGGTTTACCGCCTCAGACATTTGCCGTCGTAGATTTTTCATTAAACGAGGCGTTCTCCTCACCTTTTGTGTTACATGTTGGCTTGGCCAGTGCCGATCCCGCAGTGGATTTTTCTACGGTATTGGATGAAGACGCCACGTTGTCTATCTGGCGCGAAGGTATTTTACAGCGCAGCATTACTGGCATGATTGCCAGCTTTGAGCAGGGCAATACCGGGTTTCACCAGACCCGCTACAGTATGGTGATCCGCCCCGCGCTGTGGCGTACTTCTTTGCGCCGCAACTCACGAATTTTCCAGTTGGAATCGGTTGAGACCATCATTTCTAGGCTGTTGAAAGAGAATGGCATTAATGATTTTGCCTTTGGTTTCCGTAATCCACATCCAGCACGTGAGTTCTGCGTGCAATATCAAGAGTCGGATTTTGATTTTATCCAGCGCCTGACAGCAGAAGAGGGCATTTTCTACTACTTCGAATTCAGCACGGGCAAAAACACCGTGGTGTATGCCGATGATGTTGGCTCCCTGCCGAAAGGGGCATCACTGCCGTATAACCCGAATGTGGCGGCACAGGCGCAGGAACTGAGCATCACCACCTTTACCCGCAGCGCGCAAGTACGCCCGGCGATGGTACAGTTAAAAGACTACACCTTCAAAAATCCCAAATGGGCGGCCGAGTTCAGTGAACAAGCGCGCGAGTTGCAGAATCAGAGGCCGGATTACGAGCATTTTGACTTCCCAGGGCGTTTCAAAGATGAACAACATGGCAAGGACTTTACCCGTTACCGGCTGGAGGCACTGCGCAACGATGCGAATAGGGGGCAGGGGGAAAGTAACGAGTTTACCTTGCAACCGGGGCAATTATTTAGCCTGACTGCCCACCCGCGTGCCGATTTAAATCATGCCTGGCAGATAGTCAGCATTCTGCACACGGGTAAACAGATGCAGGCACTGGAACAAGAATCTGGCGATCAGGGCACGGTGTTGTTTAACCAGTTCAGCTTTATTCCACCGACGCAAACCTGGCGGCCAACACCGCTGCCAAAACCGGTAACCGATGGCCCACAAATCGCGATGGTCGTGGGGCCACCGAGCGAAGAAATTTACTGCGACGAGTATGGCCGCATCCGATTGCAATTCCAGTGGGACCGTTATGGTCAAAGTAACGATCAAAGTTCATGTTGGATCCGCGTCACCCAGCCGTGGGCTGGCCAGGGCTGGGGCATGCTGGCGATCCCACGTATCGGCCAGGAAGTGGTGGTAGATTTTCTGCACGGTGACCCGGATCAACCGATTGTCACCGGGCGCACTTATCATGCCAATAACCTCCCTCCTTCAGCATTGCCTGGGGCGAAAACGCAGATGGCGCTACAGTCGAAAACCCATAAAGGCGAAGGCTATAACGAGTTGCGTTTTGAGGATCAAGACGGCAAGCAAGAGCTGTCGATGCGGGCACAGAGGGACATGAATACCACGGTGTTGAATGACCGTTCGACCACGGTTTCAGGCAATCACACTGAAACAGTGACCAAAGATCAAGCGGTGACGGTTTCGGGTAATCAGACCATGGATATCACCCAAGACCAAACCATTACCGTCACTGGGACACAACGCATTGATGTGACTAAAGATCGCATCATTGACGTGGCAGCAGAACAACAAACGACGGTAAAAGCAGATGATCGGTTACTGATATCTGGCAAACAGAAAACCAAGATAGATCTGGATCAGGAATATGATGTGGTCGGCTCACAAAAAAATACTATTGGAGCTAACCAAACACTGACGGTGGGCGGGTATCAAAAAAATACTATCGAGGGTTACAAAAAATCCAAGATTGGCGGCGATAATACCACCACCGTTGGGGGTCACGATAAATTAACCGTCGGTGACACGATCACGATCACCGCTGGCACCAGTATTACATTGCAGTGTGGTGCCTCCAGTATTGTTATGGATGAAGCCGGTAATATAAAAATTACTGGAGTTAATATCACCTCCGCGGCATCGACGACACATACGATAAAAGCTAAAACAGTGACATCCTGCGGTGATTCAGAAAATATCGTGGAAGGTGGCATTCTAAAATTAAATCCTTAACATATTGTCAGGAAGGATATTCGGTATGGAAACCCAAGGGGTAAGTAATCCTATTGAGCGTCGTTTTATGCAGGCGCATGATGACTGGTTAAAGTTTGCCGGAAATCAAAAGGCGAAATTATTATTATGGCAGGCGAATGAAGCCGATGAGCCTTTGCTTAAAACCTATTTTCAGGTGCAGGAAGAGAATGCCTGTGCGGTTATTCAATTTGATGATGTTTTTGAAACGGCAGAGCAATTTACTGATGCGATAATAAAGCACATTATTCATTTTTATCATCAACGGCGTGAGGGGTCAGCGGCGGCTGGAATTACTGCCGATTGGCAACCCCCTGAATTTATCTCACCGGGTTCTCATCAGGTGCTATTTAGTATCGCGACAAGCCTTATTCAGCATCATCCCGATGTTTTCCCAGGGTTTGTTTGGGTATTCAGGCCCAATATTATTTTTTCCGAACCGCGCTTTGCTGAATGGCTTTTAACATTAACCGCTGATCTCTGTCTTGAGCCATGGCTTGCCGAGCGCCTTCGTTTGGTTCTTTACGGTGAGCTTTCAGACGCTATTCAATCATTATCACAGGTGGCACCTGAAAATATTCAACTGATTAACGGCGTTTATCATATGGCAGGTGCGCCGGGTGAAATGGTTGAGGAATCCACGGAGCGGGGACCTGGCGCTGATTTTCGTCGCTTATTTATTGCCCTGACGGAAACGATCCCATTGAATGACCCTTCACGTTTGGCGCGTTTACAAAAGCAGGCGTTGAATATTTCACAAAAAGAGGGCTGGTTCGATCAAAGCGTGGTGATTTACTTATTAGTGGGAGCTGCACAATTAAAATGGCAGGATTTCCCACGAGCGTTAAGCGCTTATCAATCAGCGGTGCAAGAAGGTGAGAATGCCATAATAGCGGACCATCCTGCGGGCAATAAGTTGGTTGCAAATGCGTTATTTGGTGAAGCCAGTGTTTATTTCAGCCAAAAAGAATATGCCATGGCAGCACAATGCTATGAAAGTATTTCGCCTTATACCGAGGCTGCCACCGATGCGGTATTAACGATTGAAGCCTGGCGTATGGGGGCTTATTGCTGGTGGGAAGATAATAATTTTACGCTGGCCTGGAATGCCGGATTAAATGCGTTAAAAATCGGATTACCGTTGGACGATGATATAAAAACTAACAGTAGCCTTTGCGTCGCGGCTTATTGGATGCATCAACATTATGGGCGCTGGGAGAATTATGACGATGAGCTGCGCACTATTCTTTCTGCGCTATATGGTGATGAATGGCTGGATATTATCACTCCGGTTGATCAAAGAAATATAACGTTAGCCGTAGGCTAATCAGGGAGCGATAATGGCAATGCCAGCGGTAAAACATTTTGATCCGGTCATTGGGCTGGATGTCCATACGGTCATTATTCCTCCCTCACCTGCCCCGATCCCGATTCCCCATCCCCATGTGGGATTTGTGCTGGATTTACGCGAGTGCGTTAACGGTGTTAAATCGGTGGTCGGCTCAATTGTTTTCAGCTTTGTTGCTGAGGCGGCGGCTGATGTAATGGAGGACAACCCTGAACTGTTGGCGGCGGGTATGGCGCTGGTCAGTAAAGCGGGCAATGCGCTGGAAGCCGCGGCGAATAACCCGGTAGTAAAAACCGGGCTGGCATTAAAAGATGCCAAAGATCAGCTATCCGGATTGAAAGCGGGTCTTATCGATAAGCTGGGGGGCAATATTGGCGGTGGTGGTGGTTCTAACCGACCGGTGAAAATCAATGGCACGTTGCGCAGCACCGTAGGAACTCACACGTTTCATATTCCGGGGCTGCATTTTCCCCTCGGCACCCTGTTCGCGCCGTTAATCCCCAGTAAAGATTCCGAATCCTTTATGGGCAGCAAAACCGTTATGGCCAACGGCGATCCGCTGTCTTATATGGCGCTGCCCGCCATGAGTTGCTGGTTTGTCGGCCTGCCCTCTACGCCTAAAAATGCAGCCCATACCCAACGCAAGAGCCTGTCGTTACCCACCTCCGTCATGTTGCCGATCCCGATGGGCCGCCCGGTGGTGGTGGGCGGGATGCCAGTCCTTAACCTTCTCGCCTTAATGATGGGGCTGTTCAAGATATTTCGTGGCTCCAAATTGGCGAAGAAACTGGCCGAAAAACTGGGATTAAAATCAGGCTTCCTGAAATGCACTATTCTGGATGCGGAGCCGGTCAACTCGATTACCGGCGAAGTGGTGGTTGAGCAGAACGATTTTGTGGTGGAAGGGCGCTTCCCGCTGGTGTGGGATCGCTATTACGGTAGCCAGAACGCGGTGGCCGGTGTCATTGGCCAACGCTGGCAGTGCCCGGCAGATATTCGGCTGGAAGTGTTGGTCGATCAGGGCGAA
This sequence comes from Yersinia similis, assembly GCF_001053095.1. Taxonomy (GTDB): domain Bacteria; phylum Pseudomonadota; class Gammaproteobacteria; order Enterobacterales; family Enterobacteriaceae; genus Yersinia; species Yersinia similis. The sequence continues at coordinate 5,258 of NZ_CGBP01000055.1, forward strand.
CTCGGTGTGGTGGCCCGCTTCCCGGATCATGAAACGGTCTTCTCGCTGATGCCAATAGAGCAAGGCTGGGATGAGCGGGTATATGATTGGCAGCAGGGGCATGCCCTGTATCGTTTGGGTAACCAGTTGGTCCTACGCACCCGCCGCGAGGAAGAGTATTTCTTCACTTTGCCCAATGACTGGGAAAGCACCGTGATCCCGTTTACGGCGGCGGATCGTCTGACGTTGCCTATCCTGAGAATGGCTGATCGCTATGGTAATGGCTGGCAATTCAAACGGCAGGGCAATCAACAGTTGCTGGCGTTGATCGAACTGACACAAGGGTTGCTTTCGGGGCGTGAAGTGCATGTCATTCAGGATGAGGACGCGCCAGTCAGCGGGATGCTAAACGGCTTAGTCCTGGTGAATGACTTAGTTTTAGTGAACAAGTCTAGCCAGAAACAGCGTTTTCTGATTGGCTACCGCCACGATGGCGAAGGTAACCTGATTGCCACGCTGGATGCTGACAACCATCCCTACCAGTTTGAGTATACCGCTGACAGCCAGATGGTGCGCCACACCGACCGCAACGGGCTGTCGTTCTACTACCGCTATCAGCTTCACAGTGATGGCCTCAATCGGGTCGATCACGCCTGGGGCGATGACGGGCTGTTTGATTACCGTTTTCATTATGATCGGGTCTATCAGGAAACCCATATCACCGATTCATTGGGCCACACCACCTTACTGCGCTATGACGAGCGGGGGCTGCCGTTTGCCCGTGTTACGCCACTCGGCGGTGTTTACAGTTATCAATACGATGAGCAGTGCCGGACCATCGCCGAGATTGACCCGGCGGGCAATACCCACGGCTGGGGGTATGACCAATACGCCAACCTGACAGAAGAGACCTTTGCCGACCGCAGCTGTGTCAGAACCCAGTATAACGACGAGCATAAACCGGTGTGTATTACCGATCCCGGTGGTCGGCTCTGGCGGCAGAGCTGGGATGCACAGGGCAAGGTGATTTCGCAGACCACGCCGGGCAAAATCACCACCCATTTTACCTATGATGACCTTGGGCAACTGGTGGCAGTGGTGGATGCCAGCCAGCAGCGCACGGAACTGGCCTATGATGCCTGGGGTTTTTTGCAGGTCATTACCGATGCGCGGGGTAACACGACGTCATTTGAGCATGATTTTAGCGGTAATCTGCGGAAAAAAGTGGCGGCCAATGGCGATATCACCCGCTATCAGTACGATAAAAAACAGCGGCTGACGGGCTGTACGCTGCCCGATGCCAGAACCATCCGCTGTGAATATGATCGGGAAGATAATCTACTGCTCTACAACGAGAACGGCTCACGTATCACCCGCTTTGGCTATTTTGGTCAGGGCCGGTTGCAAAGCCGTACCGATCCGGATGGCAGCCTGACCGAGTACCGGTACGACACCGAAGAACAGTTGATTGGGGTAAAAAATCAGCGCGGTGAAGTGTGGCAACTCAAGCGTAACGCCGAAGGGCGGTTAATCGAAGAAGTGGATTACTGGGGGCAGAGCCGCCGTTATCAGTACAATGCGGTCGGGCATTTAACTGGCAGTCACGACCCGTTAGGGCAGATATTGACGGTTACCTGCGATAAATTAGGGCGCATCACCGAGAAACAGATCGACGGCGATGAGCAGGCGTGGGAGCGCTACGAGTATAACGTTCAGGGCCAGCTTATCGGGGCGGTGAACCCGGCGGTGACAGTGACGCGGCGCTATAATCAGGACGGCCAGTTAACGCAGGAAATTCAGCAGCAACCGCAGGTCAGTGCGACGGTGGAATATGGCTATAATGCCGCCGGTCAGCAGGCTGAACAGCGCCATCTGTTGCAATATGCCGATGAGGACGACATTCAGGTACAGCAACGGATCCGCTACGGTTACGATGTACTGGGGCAGTGTATCAGCCAGCAGATCGACGACCACACGCCGATGGCGTTCAGCTACGACAATATTGGCCGGTTAACCGAACAACGGCTGACGCCGAGCCTGTCGCACCATCTCAGTTACAGCGCCGCCGGGCAACTGGCGGGTTACCAGACGCGGCGTAAGGGCGTGGCCTGGAGTGAAACCGACTACTTCTATGACCCGCACGGCAACCTGACGCAGCGGCAGGACAGCCGGCAGGGCAGTGAGCGTTATCACTACGATGTGCTGGGGCAGATTGTTGGCTATCAGGATCCGCTGGGGACGCTGCATCGCTACCGTTATGATGCCTGCGGTGACCGGTTCAGCACGGTGGCTGACAATGCGGAAGGGCGGCACACGCAGCACGATAATGGCACCGCCTACCAGCTCGACAAGGCGGGCCAGTTGGTATCGCGCACCGACCGGTTTAGCCAGTTAGCCCTGCGCTGGAATACCGTTGGTCGGCTGGCAGGGATCAAAAATGAGCATCATGATCACACTTATACTTACGATGCATTAGGGCGCAGGGTAGGCAAACGGCACCTTCAACGGCCGACCAAACTGCTTGATGGTCTGCGGGTGATCGATAAAAACACCCCCTCGCGCGGCGAACCGGTGTGGCAGGATGAAACCTGGTTTATGTGGGACGGTGACGTGATGGTGGGCGAGTTGCAGCGTGAAGTTGCCCCCCGGGTGGTGACGCCGGAAACCTGGGACAAACCGGATGGCATCGTCTACAGCGGCCAGTTTTACGTGTATCAGCCAGACAGTTTCGAACCCCGCGCCATGCAGCGTTACCAGCAGGTTGCGGAGGCTGAAGATGGCGAAATCGCACCATTATGTGAAGAGCAGATTTATTTTTACCAGAATGACCCGAACGGCATGCCGATCCGCCTGCAGGATGGCGAAGGCGAAGTGGTGTGGGAAGCGCAGTTCACCCCGTTCGGGCAACTGAGTGTCACGGGTACCAGCCAACTGCGCCAGCCGCTGCGCATGCAGGGCCAATATTACGACACGGAAAGCGGTTTACATTATAACCGCTACCGTTATTATGATCCGGCCTGCGGTGTCTTTATCAGCCAGGACCCAATAGGGCTAAAAGGCGGATTAAATCCGTACCAGTTTGCAGTGAATACACTGGGATGGGTGGATCCGCTGGGGTTG
>NZ_CGBP01000056.1 GCF_001053095.1 Yersinia similis
CCAGCTTATTACATTATTTAAATCACACAACGCGAGTTCGCCGCTCGGTTACTGTGTTACTGAGGAGAGGCTGTTTCCAATACAACGTATTCAGACTGATCGGGGGAAGAGTTAATTGAAATGATGACTATGAATCACACAGATTTACTTAGAATAAATATAGATACAGGTATCATCTAAGCATCCGAAACCATCAATTCGGTTATTTTTCAATATTGCTTCACAATAGAATCCGCAGCGTTCAGCCAGCTTACTACTGCGAATATTTCTGCGTGCCATCCTGATTTCTAAACGTTTTGATTTCAAGTGGTGGTAGGCCAGGTCTCGAACCAGAATGCAGGCCTCTGTAATAAATCCATACCCCATAGCTTGAGTAGACAGCCAATACCCTATTTCAAAATAGGGTATCTGAGCATGACGAATAAACAAGCTAATGCAGCCAACAAGTTGATTAGTATGGTTGTTGATAATCAGAAACTTATACTCATCCCGATCCTCAGAGAAATTCTTACTGGCAATACTCATATTGCTAAAGACAGTTTCTTCACTGGAGTTATCATCAGCCCAAGTTAGAAACTCGCGGTGTAAGTTTGAAAAATTCACAATCAATTGATACATTTCCTGGCTTCTACTAAGGTCAGGAACCAAGAGGTGAATTTTCTTCCCATTAAGATACTCACCCGGCAAATCGGTAATGTTCATAGTAAGTCTTACCGTTCGAAATTACGATTATTGGCGGTCGTTTCCGAATCCAGTCACTAGAATTCATGATGTCATAAGCACCACAGGAAAAAATAGCTATTTTATCATCGAGTGAAAGGTCAAACGGGACCGGTACATTTTTTGCAATGATATCGTTTTCATAGCAGTTTGAACCGTAAACATCTGCAACGCTGTGTTCACAATTAACAGGGCGTTCTGGAATAATCAATACCTTACGATGGTTGTGATACTGAGCAGACCTTATGTTTGTTCCGGGCACCGCGGTGGTGATCACATTAGTGGAATAACGACATTTTGCAAAAACGATTCTAGTCACTAGATAGCCAAAATCTTCTGTTAATGCACGGCCAGGCTCCAGTATAAGGGGGGTCTTGTGAAAATCAATTCCTAACCTCCGTAGCTGTAAAGCTATCTTGACCGAATATTGTTCAAGGATTGATGCTGTATCAGAACCACAAGTTGATGCAGGGTAGCCTCCACCGATATCAATGAAACGAAGATGGTTTTTGAGAGCACCTATTTCATCTTGAAAAGACTCAAGCGTGTCAACAATACCCTGGCATGAACTAAGATTAGATCCAGAATGGACATGAATCCCGTTGCACAAAATGCCATGAGTAGTGAGTAAAGCGATGGCCTCATTCCACTCGTCTTTATCCATACCGAAGCGCGATAGTCCTTGGCCACGATAGTCGGAACTTAGGCGTAATGAAATGTGAGGTTCAGCATTAGTGTTAGCAGCAAGCGCTAATACTCTTTCTATTTCAGTTATATTATCACACTGAATATTAACGTTATTTGATAGCGCAAACTCAATCTCGTTATCCAATTTAACCGGGCCATCAAAAAAAATATTGGTTCCAAAAAATCCATCATTAATCGCAAGCTTTAATTCATGCAGAGAGACAACTTCAGCAGAAAAACCCTCTCTAAACATCAGTTGTGTGACGGAAGCAATATTATTACTTTTAAACGAATAGGCAAAAATTACGTGAGGGAATTGTTTATCCCATATCCCTCTAAATTCGCGAACGAACTGAGTCATCGCGTCAAGATCTAGAATATAAACATAATCTTCGTTTTCACTGAGATTAAATAAATCTATCGTCGACAGTGTCATTTTTTAACTCTCATCACCCACAAAGCAACGGACTGATATTTTGCATGCTCGTTCAACAACAGCCGGGTATTATAGTAACGGTCAAAAGCAAGTTGCTGCTTCTCTCTACTCAGTATGTTAAACACCGGTTTGCTACAGATAGAAATATTAACGTTTTTTTCGATCTCATCATCACTGTAAACTGGAAGATCGAATAATTCTTCATGCAATAGAGTAAAGTGCTGATTAAAGAAATTGAACCAATAACTGTAATCTCTCTTAATATCGGGTCGATAGCCAATATATTGTTCAACTAATGAAAGAAGTTCATTATCAGGCTCTGATTCGTAAAAAAATGGAGAAATACAGAGAAATCCATCCTGTTTTAAAACCCGTTGGACTTCGATGAGCGCCGCTGGTTTATCAGAAATGAATCCAAAACAACAACCTGCAGTGATATGCGTGAAAGTATTATCAGTAAATGAGACCGATTCAGCATTCCCTACAGAAAAGTGAACACACTCAGCAATATTGCCCTGAACGGCAAGTTGATTAGCAGACTCTATTGAACGGGCAGAAATATCGATGCCTTCGGCACTACATCCTGTTTTATGCACAATATTACGAGCCGAAAATCCTGTTGAGCATGCCAAATCGAGTAAATATGTGTTCGAATTTATTCTTGATTTTTCTATCCAGTAGTCAAGAGTAAACATCCCACCAGGAGGCGTATTATCAACTCCCAGAACCCCCAAAAAATCTGGATAAGATATTGTGTCAAAATCAATACTTGTACTTTCAGTTATTGGTATCATCAAAAATCCCACCATTTAATTATTGATTGTAAATCCGTTGACTTAACAAATTTTCTTTTATGATCGTTAGATTCTGATAACGAATAATTGTATTCGACCCCCTGTAAACAATAGATGGTTCTTATTTGTTGTCTGACGTTTTGTTTGATCAACATCGTTTCTGCATTGGCGAATTTATCGAAAACCCGGTCTGGTTGGATCAAGAAGGCAATACTGTTTTTTACTGGGATATAGCGGGAATGGTTCTTTGGATAATGGTTTGAAAATACGAGTAGATAAAGCTCTTCTTCGCCAAGTCTGAAACGCCAGTTTCTCTGCTGAATACCATCAAGAACTTTTGGATTTAACTGCTGGCGAATTAGCTCAAAAAATAATAGTGTCTGACGAGATAGATCACGGTCTGTTGCCACATCAGCATTATCGATTAACATATAGAGGCCCTCCATTTCCAGTACATGATAATTTTCAAGAAAATGTGAAAGCACTACACTGATGGACTCTTCTGAACTCGGTTCACTAGCAAGTCGCGTGAAAGAATGAAACCAGTGCTTTCTTCTATCCGCGAACGGGCACCAGACATTAGAAAAAATCTGGTCAATATTGGCGTGTAAATTGTTAACATTATCATTAATCACCCTAATATCAGATACAGTCAGGTAAGGCGCTGGCGGTTCGAACTTTAATTCTTGACTAATAGTTTTCGCAAGGGAATCGATAATATCTTGCGGATTTGATCTCAGCTTTTTATAAACTCTGGCATTTCGCTCAGAAGCACAGAAGAATACAATATACTCTGATACACTTAGAGGATAATAAAGTGTATCATTATAGATATCAGCGATCAGCATCGACATAAATACCCTCTAAAATTAAGGAATGAAAAACATATTTCGACAGAATTAAATCCAGAGGATTTAAATAGTTCAATGTTTTCCTCATGAAGATATGGGATGAGTTTATTTTCTAGTGCTTTACGTTTATTAGAAACTTCGGATTCAGAATAGCCATTCTTACCTTTCCATTTTAGGTAACTATCTATGTATTTCATATTAATTTCGGCGTCATTGAAAATAATCTTTTCAAAAACGAGCATCAAGGTTGAACTTGAGCATAGCGATTTTATATTGGTAATGAATTTCTTTCTTTCTGGTGGTCTAATAAACTGTAAAACGAGGTTAAGTATTATGAAATCTGGAACTTTTTCTGAGTTTATTACATTATCAGTACCATTAAGTAAATTACAGTTCTTAAAGGTGACCAGACTTTCATGTTCACCACATTTTTCTTGTGCTATTGCTAGCATACTTTCTGAGATATCAATTCCATAACAGTAATTTACTTGGTTTTCAGACAGGATTTTTGCGATGGTTGTGCCTGTAGAACAACCTACATCAATAAAAACCCTATTCTGAGAGAATTCATCATAAGTCAAAGAGATAATATCCTGAATGTTGTGATAGCCCGGAACGCTGCGGGAAACCATATCATCGAACACTTTACAAACATCATTATTAAATTCGAATGACCTTAAATTAGATGGATTTTCAAATATTTTATCAATGTTCATAGCGGAACTCTAAAATCGTAAAATAAGGAATGTGATGTGCACGATGGTTACTATCAGGATGTCTCGGTTCTTCAATAGAATGTAATGTAAAACCTGAAGTTAAAAATGCATTTAGATAGGTCGGTAATGTTCGCTTAAATGATAAAACTTCGCATAAGATCTCGTCATTGACATCGTAACGATTTTTTCTCTGAACTCCTTCATGAAAATAGTTAGTGACCTCCATATATTTACCTTCGTTACTTAAACATGAATCTTTAACAGGATTAGGAATTATGCATACGATACTCCCACCTTTATGCAAGAGACTTTTTGCTTTTAGGATATAATCTACAAAGTTTTCTACATGGTCGAGAACCAGAGAAAATATGACAAGGTCAAAGGAATGATTATCATGATAGTTCATAAATTCGCCATTGCTATATTCAATTGAACCGCCTAACTCCCTGGCTGTTGAAAGCATAGAACTGTTAATATCGAGACCGACAATATAACTAGATTTACCGTCCAACATCCTACAATACGTACCAATACCACAACCAACATCAAGAACTGAATTATATTTATTTTCTATCAGGATTCGTGCAACACTCTTGTCAAGAACAGTTTTATTCGTGCTTGATGTGTCACGATGCTCTCTATAATACCCTGCGATTTTATTAAAAACTGTCTCATCACCCGGCTTGAGTGTATCGCACTTCATCTCAATATTATCTTCTGTTATTTTATAGTCATAAAATAGTGTTTCATAGGTGTCAGGATTTATTAGTAATCTTTTTTGCCAAACACAACTTTTCCTTGTGGCAAGATAGCGTATTACTTCATGCGAACAGATTGATGAAACCATATAATTTAGTGGGCCATAAGATGGTGCCTGATATCGGCGATTAATGAGTATTTTTCCAGTTCGATTTTCTTCACAATCTCGAGTAAATAACTCCTTAAATCCCGGATTGGAAGTAGCATCCATCATTGGCCCGATCAGGCCAAGCCTTCCTAAGTATCCCGCATTGACAATTGGGATGTTATTATTATCATGAAAAATACTAATAAGTTCAAAAACATTATTAGGATCTGCTGATAACACGATAATATCGCACTCTGAAAAAAATGCGTTAAATTTATCCATATTTTCTTCATTCAGTAATAATGGGAGAACCTCTACCCCACATATTTTATTTCGTTCTGAAATATTTTCTTTCAGCGACGCTACCTTTAAGCTTCCTATCTGATCTTCTTTAAATATAGTCGCACGGGTAAGGTTAGACTCTTCAATTAGATCACCATCACTTATCTTGAGTTTGCCAACCCCAGCCGCTGCTAGTAGTATTGCAACATTAGACCCAATACCACCAGTCCCCATAATGCCAACGGTTGCCAGAGAAAGAGCTGACATCGTGGTTTCATGATTATCTTTTGATAGTTCGAAAAATAAACGATGTCTATCATAACGGTCGGGTTGCCAGACATGAATAATTATTTTTTCCTCAAGAAGATTTTCAATGATCTCATTGATATCGTATGAGGACTCTTCTGCTACTATTTTGTATTTATTCAGGATTATGCTTAATTCAGTTTCCACATTTAAATCTGTTAGCAACTCATAAAGAAAATCAGGTGAATCGTCTATTTCGATTAGGTCATGGAAAGTCTGTCCTGCAACTATTTTTTTATTGCTCTTATCATATGTCAAAGGAAGTGCTCGATTTAATTGTATTCTCACTTAAATTCCTCCAATAATATTTTTTCATTTTTTGAAGAGTTGCGGTTGTATAGTGTCCACATAATTGTGATGGGTATAATTCCAATGATACAACAAAGAGAAAATGCAAAAGCCGAAGTTAGACCAAAACTACTGGACAATAACCCGATGATACCCAATGAGACAATGCCAAAAATTCTTGCTATCAAGCTAATTATAGATAAAACAGTATTGGAATTTTTCTTATCAAGATACTTAAAATACTCAGAATCAAATTGACTCATTGGTACAGAAAAGAAACAATGGAATAAAGTAAATATAATAATTGGCGTCCAGGTGCCTTTTATTATAAGCAGAAGTAGCATAGTGCATGCTGCTAGCATTGTAGTAGCCAAGATAATGGTCATAGGTTGATAGTGGTTAAAAATCACTTTCCGGAGATATCTATTAAAAAGGTATTTTGTAAAAGAGTATGAGAAGAAACAAATGCCTAAGATGATGATCTCATTTTTTTTATCCGTATTGTCTATTAACCCAGTTTGCTCAAGAATAAATGGTTGCCAGAAATGGTAAACTGGCTGAATGGCTCCTACGACAAAACCGCATATCAAAATATAATAGACACCAACTTTCGTGGAAAAAAGCAAACGAAGTGACTCTCTGATATGCTTATAGACACTAAACTTTTCTTTTATTACAGCAACATCAATTTTATCCTCAACTGAGTTGACTGTACTGAATAGCAACATCAGTAAAATAAATAGAACTCCACATAAATAATAAACACTACTGAAGCTATCAAGCACCACCACGATTAAAACTCCGATTGCTCCTGATATAGAATTCAGCAGCGCATTAATTTCTCTGACATAAGAAATATAGTGGTGATAGGCAACATCAGCTTTCTTTGAAAGATTATCTACAAGTCCCTTTATCCAGGTACTATCTGCACCTGATATAAAACAGGCACCAAGCGCGTAGCAGATCTCTGCAAGTATCAGCAAAGACATATCCGGAGCATAGGTACAGAGTGGGAAAAAGGCTGCATAAAAACCACATGAGATTATTACGTTTTTTTTTACACCAAGTTTATCACCTAATATTCCCGTTGGAAGTTCAAATAAAAATACTGCTACGCTAAATATCATTTGTAGCATAGCAATTTGTGAAACTGAAACCCCCAAAGAAAATAGATAAAAAACATGAAATGAACCAGTCATCATGCGAACCGAATTCATTCCTGCACAGCCGTGAAGCAACCTTTTTACTTGTGCATCCATTATCATTATTTCTATCCAATTTCTAATAAGTGGCGATAATAATATCGCCACGTTGAGAAGAGAATTAGTTACTACCACCACCACACGTTGCCGCACCACATTCCAATACTTTTTTCTGCTGTTCTTTAACCTTGTTTACATCAACACGTTTTATCTTAAGTCTCTTGGTTAGCTTGATCTCTGATTGGTGCATGTTTTCTCCTAAATTTATATAAGCGATCATACACAGAAGGATTTCTTATGTTTGAGCACAATATAATTAGTAACATGATATCAACATTTATTTCAATAGTGCTTTAAAATTAGCCTTATTTGATTATTCCAGTCACTATTCATATAGTTAATCTGGATTGTAGTGAGGGACGAATTCATATATTACATTTAGTTACATTTTATTGAGGATATAATACCAACCTGATACATTAATATTATAATTATTTATTTATACATTGCAGGTTTTAATTTAACACCATCTTCCACTATTAAACTTAAATCGATTGGGCTGACGACAGAGTTGAAGTTATCAATGGCAGTAATTCTGTATTTCCATCAACTAAAATTCCCGTAGCACCTTACCAGACTCAGGCAGGAGGAAGTAATGCAGCCCATTACTGTACGTTTCAGACGGGTTGGGCTGGCGTGACAACACCAAGTCGTGAGTCTTGTGTGAACATGAATGAATACCATATGATTTACTGTCAAACGTGGTCAGCTAACGCTTGTAGTTAATCGGTTTTTTCTCCATACCAACAAAAGTTGTTTCGATATCAATTAAATCATGAATTAAATAATAATGTTTTTAATAGCCTTGTACTTTCTGAAATTCAAATAAATAGTTTACAACTAGTTTTTTGCTGTCGGAAATTATTATTCGGGGCGTTTAGCAAATTCCGACAGCCCTCAGTGTCAGCATAGTTGTCACTTACCGATTCACCCGCGCCCCCACGGCGGTCAGATTGTCTACGTTGGCGCTTAGCGCACCACCG
>NZ_CGBP01000057.1 GCF_001053095.1 Yersinia similis
GCCAAAGGCGGCGAAGGGCTGTTTATGCATGCGCAGAAAGATATGACGACCATGGTGCTGAATGATCGCACCACGACGGTGCTGGCGGATCACACCGAGACGGTGGCGAAAGATCAGACCATCACTGTACTGCAAAACCACAACACCACGGTGAGTGCCAATCACAGTGTGGCGATACAGGGGGATCAAGTTACGGTGATTGGGGGCAGCAGAGAAGAGGCGGTGCAAGGCCCGCTGGTACTCTCCTCAGCCACAGGAATACGGCTGGTGTGCGGTGCGGCAGTGATCGAGCTTGATACCAATGGCAATATCAGTTTGATTTGCAACAACTTTAACTTTTATGGCTCGGCCGCAGGTCAGGTTACGACGGGGGGCGTACTGGACCTGAATATGGACGGTGGCGGACCGGGCACACAGGCGGGCCCCAGTGCGGAAGCGATTGCCGCTGCGGTCAAGGCGGCTTTCCCGCCTGCGACCCAATAATACATGCTGAACAGGGAAAGAGAGATGAAATACCCGATCTATGAAGGTTGCCTGGATTTGCCGGAAGGTGCCGAAGACGAGAGCGTTAACATAATCAAATTCAATGCATTGCAGTCGGCGTTGGTGATCACCCGTGCCCGTTTAAAACCGGGGCAGTCACTGGACGGTTACTACGATCAACAAATGGTGCAATTAAAACGCGCCATGAAAAACTTTCTGCTTGATGACAAGAAAGTTGTCAGCGTTAACAGCCCTGATGCGCAGCGGGTGTCGTACCAGACACACTGCGAGTTCGATCAAAAAGGGCAAAAAATGCGTCAGTGCCTGTTATTCACCGCCGCGCAGGGGCATTTACTGGTCATGGCGTATTCACAACCCCGGGCCTTTACCGCAGACGATCTGGCCCACTGGCAGAAGATGATCAACAGCCTCACGCTACACTGATTTTTAAGGGACAACACCATGGCAGGGGATTTTCTGGCAGCAAAAGAAGCGGACACCTTGGCGCATACCTCCATTTGGGCCGATTTAGTGAGCGGGATTGTGAAAGGGGCGATTTACACCGCTATCGGTATCGCCGCAGTGGCGGCCACGGCGGCCACCGGGGGGGCTGCGCTGGCTGTCGGGCTGGCGGCTGGCGTGGCGGGCGGCTTTATTTTAGGGGACGCGATTGATGCTGTTTCTGATGGTATCGGTGAACTGCTGGGAGGGACGTCACTGGATGCGACCATTGTCACCGGGTCGGAGAATGTCCATACCAAAAGCAAACCCGCCGCCCGTGCCGCCGGGAGTATTCCCCATGACCGCCTCTACGCATTAATCGAAGATGAGCGGCAAAATCCGCCGAAAAATAAAGCGCTGGCGATTGCGGAAGGCGTGGCCCAAAAAGCCTTTATGCTCAGTGGGCCGGGTATGGCGATGGCCGCCGGATCGCTGGTGAAATCTCTTTTCAGTGAAAATAAAGCGGCCCCTGTTCCCCCGTCCCCGCCTCCCGGCAATGAGCCCCAAAAAGGGTTCTTTGAAGGGGTGTGGGAGGGCATTGTGGCCCCGGTAGCCGCCGCGAAAGATCCGTTGGCGACCCCGAAGGACGATGACAAAATTGCCTGTACCAAATGGCATGCCTTCGGGGGGCCACTCTACCTGGCGGAAGGTTCGAAGAAAGTCCTGATCAACAGCCAACCCGCCAGTCGCAATGGGGATCGCAGTACCTGTGAAGCGGTGATCGACCATACGCATGGCAGCCCCCGGGTGCGTATTGGCGGTGGCAGCGTGGTGGTGCGGGACATCAAAAGCGGTAAAAACCCGGTGATGGATCTGCTCGGGCAGGTGATAGGCTCTGCCGGTGTGGGGCTGCTGGCTGCTGGCGCGCGGACGTTGCTTACCGGAGGCGTCCGCAAGTGCCTGAGTACGGTGGGCTGTACCCTGGTGATGGAAACGGTCGGTGCGGGGTTGGGCGCGGTGGTGGGCGGTGCCATCGGGCAGGCGGTATCAGCGGTTGCCAATCCGGTGCATGCGGCGACCGGAGCCAAAGTGTTATCCGGCGAAGAAGATCGCGATTTTGTGTTACAGGGCCAATACCCCTTGTACTGGCAGCGGATCTATAACAGCCGCAATGCACATGACAGTGTGCTGGGGCGCGGCTGGTCATTAGCTTTTGATGTCGCTGTGCGCCTTGAACCCTCCCTGCGCTTCCCCGGTGAAGATGAGGTGATTTACACCGATCGTACCGGGCGGGATCTGTCGCTGGGGATCATGGCGTTGGGCAGTGCCTTCTATTATGTCGATGAAGGCTTTCGCATGTACCGCAGCCTGAACAATATTTTTCTGCTTGAAACCCCGGAAGGTGATTACGAGCTGTTTGAAGCGGATCCCCACGGTATTAACCGGTTACGGCTGGAGAAAACCCTGGATCGCCATGAAAACAGCCTGACCTACCGGTATACCCCTGACGGGCAACTGAGCCATATCTATGATGACAGCCACGCGGTATCCGTCCGGCTGCGTTATCACCCGGATCATCCGCACCGGTTGCAGCAGGTCAGCCAGATCAGCGATGAGCAACATGAGCGCCTGTTGGTGGAATATCATTACAATCCCGCCGGGGAACTGGTGGCGGTGCAGGATGCCGACGGGCGTATCACCCGCCGCTTTGCCTATGATCCAGACCACCATCTGATGACGCAGCACCAGTTTGCGACCGGGTTACAGGCCCATTATCGCTGGCAGTGGCTGACGGTGCCAGAAGCGCTGCGTGACGAGGGCGATCCGGTTCAGCAGGGGTATGTCGCTGAGCACTGGCTGATGGCGGGCGAGCAGTGTCTGGAGGCATATCAACTGGAGTACGATCTGGCGCAGCAGATCTTACGGGTTAACCAGCGCGGGGTCGGTACCAGTGTGCGTTACTGGAACAACCAACATCAAATCACCGCCCACACGGATGTTTACGGCCACCGCTGGCAGTTTGAGTGGAACGACCTGCGTCAGTTGTGCGCGGCGACCGATCCGCAGGGTGGAGTTTACCGTTTTGAGTATGACGCGCGGGGGAATCTCAGTGCCAGCGTGGATCCGGAGGATGAAAAATTCCTGACCGGGTGGGATGAGGATTTTGCCCTTCCGTGCTCACAGATTTTACCCAACGGCGGCACCTGGTATTACCAGTACAGTGCGCGGGGCGATCTGATCGCCACGATCGATCCCGCCGAACAGGTCACCCGCTATGATTACGATACACAGGGTAACCTGATCCGGCAGGTGGATGCCTGCGGCAATGAGAGCCACTATGCGTATAACCCGCGCGGGCAGTTGATCCGTCAGACCGACTGTTCCGGTTATATGACGCGGGTGGCGTATGACGAATGGGGCCAGTTGCAGTCCCTCACGGACGCCAGCGGGGCGATGACCCACTACCACTTCTCGGCCACCGGGTTACTGGAGAAACAGATCCTGCCGGATGGCCGTGCGCCGCAGTTCCAGTACGATCCCGCCGGGCAACTGGCAAAGATAGTCAGTCCGGCGGGGGATATCACCACCTTTGCCCGCAATGCGCGCGGGCAGGTCACCGAGCGCGGGGATGGCCGTCAGCAACGTGTGCGTTTTCAATACGATACGCTGGGCCACCTTGTCTGCCTGCTGAATGAGAAGGGGGAAGCCTACCGGTTCGAGTACGATGCATTGCACCGTCTGACGGCGGAATATGACCTGAGCGGGCAGTGCAAACAGTACCAGTATAATGCATCAGGCGCGGTGATCGCGCTGACCCATTACCCCGATGCGGCGATACCCGCATTGCAGACGTCGCCGCTGTTCACCGCCTTCGAGCGTGACCAGACGGGCCGGTTGCGGGCCAGAATGACGCATGACTGCCGGACGGAGTACCGGTACGGCAAGAGCGCCCTTACGGTCACCCGTTTTACCCGTGCCGAATGGGCACAGGCCCAAATTGAGCAACGGGAGCCGGTGGTCCTGGATACGCTGGCGTTCAGCTATAACACGCTGGGGCAGCTCACGGAGGAGCGCAATCTGGGGGGCGATTACCGGCATCACTATGATCCGGTTGGCAATCTGCTGAAGACGGTGCTGCCGGACGGGCGTGCTCTGCGGCACCTCTACTACGGGAGCGGGCATTTACAGCAGACCAATCTGGTGGACGGTGAGGATATTCAGGTGCTGGCGGAGTATGAGCGCGACAGGCTGCACCGGGAGGTGCGCCGTACTCAGGGGGCGTTGCAGCAGCAGACGGAATACGATGCCAGTGGGCGCATTGTCGCCAATATCACCCGTTTGGGCGTGCGGGCCAGCGTCTTTGCGCCGGTTATCGATAAACGTTATGGCTATGATGCGAATGATAACCTGATCGAACGGGTGGTGAACTACGGTCACAGCGACCGGCCGTTCCACTACGGGCCCCGGGACGCGGAGCAGTACCATTATGATCAGGCGGGCCAGATAACGGCCAAAGTGCAGGGTCACGACAGCCGGGATTATCTGTACGATGCGGCGGCGAATTTACTGGATCGTACCTTGCCGGTGGCGAACAATAACCGGGTGACACAATTTGCGGGGTACCGTTACCAGTACGATGGTTTTGGGCGGATGGCGGAGCGGACCCATGAGCGTAAGCGGCTCCGGCAGTTTTTTGAGTACAACAGTGATCACCGTGTGGTTCGGGTGCGGTTTGATAACCACCCGGAGTTTACACGGGTGGAATACGGCTATGATGCGCTGGGACGGCGGACAGAAAAAGTGTTGCACCGTCAGGGTCACGAGGGCGCAGTGCCGGAGCCGGAGGTGATCCGCTTCTTCTGGAACGGGATGACCCTGTGCGGAGAATGCAGCGGAAATAAACCCAAGAACGCGGTTCTGTATACCTACCGGGCGGGGAGTTATGCGCCGCTGGCGCGGGTGGATACCTTCCATTATGAAGAGGCGGATACGGGAAAAGTCCATCATTCGACGGAGGTATTTTACTACCACAACCACCTGAACGGGATGCCGGAAGAGCTGACCGATGAAACGGGCGCGATAGTGTGGCGGGGCCATGCCAGCCTGTGGGGCAATACGCAACATGAGGAAAATAAACAGTATGTTGTGGTGGCGCAGAACCTGAAGCTTCAGGGCCAATACCTTGACAGAGAGACGGGGTTGCACTACAACACATTCAGGTATTATGACCCGGTGATGGGGCGTTTCACCCAACCCGACCCTATTGGGTTGGCGGGGGGGATAAATCTTTATGCTTATGCACCGAATCCGCTGGGGTGGGTTGATCCGTGGGGGTTGAAATGTGGGACGGTCGAATATCGTCACCGTCAAAAACCAGGGAAAGTTACCAATATCCCTGAGCTTCGTCGACAAATTAGAGGCCAGATAAGAGCATTCAATAAAATCTTGAAAACGGAAGGAATGGCTGGGTTAAAGAAACGGATTAATAATTATAACTCTGCATTGGAAAAAGAAGGGCGAGGGTATGTTAGAGGGCTCGGTTCTGCAGGGGAAGGAAAAGTTTGGTTGCATGAGCCAGATATGAGGGCCGGGGGGTTACCAAGTGATGTTTCTCGAATTGGTTTGAGTCGAGAGAATTCTATTATTGGAGGTAATGCTCCTAGTGTATCTCGTCAAATTTTAGATATGCCTGATGATATTACTAAGCTTTCATCAAAATTATTCTTGGATTGAGGTGATTATGGAACGTGATGCAGAAATTATAAATACTTACCTGGCATTAGATGAAGATGAACGCATTGAATATGTTCGGAACTTCGATGGTGCTTTAAGTTTAAATTTGGCATTATTCTTTTTGGAAATCGCATGTGAAACCTCTAATGATGAAGTTTTACGAATCGAGGTTCTTAAAGTTTTAGGATTATATAAAGGGGGTTATAACGATGAAGAGATTAAGAAACGTTTGCTTGAAGTCATAGGCAGAGAAGATGAAGACGATGATGTAAAGATTAATGCTATTAATACAATGGACTTGATGTCAGTTTCTGATGATGATGTTGACTTTTTCTTTAATTTATTAAAAAGTGACGAGTACATTTTAATAAAAGAGGCTGCTTTTTCCTTTATTACACACCATAAAAATCTATCATCCGCTAATGCTGTTTTAAACAAACTTGTAAATGATAAGGTGTTCGGTAAGTCAGCGAGTCGTGAATTAGCTAGTTAAATTCATTTCTGATAAAGACTGGAAAGATCCTTTTTGGATCTTTCCAGTTATTTTTATCAGTTGCTACACCAACATATTACCCTGCAGCCCCCGAATAATCACCTTACCCGCCATCACGCTAATCGCCAGCGGTTGCGCGGTTAAGCCTGTTTGCGTGAGCCATTCTCCGGACAGAGACAGTTCACCATTATCCTGTATCCAGTCCATGCCAATATGGTGATCGTTTTCAATCTCATTAAGTACCTGTTGAGTTGCGATCTCATTGGCGATTAAGGTTATTATCAGGCCATTCCGATATGGTTGTATTTTAAATGCTGCGCCGGGCGTAAATCCTGCATTAATAATATCTGGTTTGTCGATAATGAGTTCAGG
>NZ_CGBP01000058.1 GCF_001053095.1 Yersinia similis
CGTCACGCGTAATCATCGCTGTAAAACAATAACGCGCAATGGCTACAAGCCAGCATGGATGCGCTGCGCCAGTATGCGACTTATGACTGCGTGAAGGTTAAATAGTACACTCAATTGTGCTTTTTAACGATCTTATATCGGCTTGATCTGGTTTTACTATCAACTTAGTTGTACAATTAAATTGATAGTAATTTGAAACAGTCCAAGGAGCCCCCCGATGATCACCCTGACCTTTTCCGATGCTCGTCAGAAATTTTCCAGCGTACTAGATACCGCCGTTAATCAGCCCGTGAGGATTACCCGCCGTTCAGCTCCTGATATGGTGGTCATCACTGCTGAGCAGTTTGCAGAGTTACAGCAGGCTAAATTTGATGCGTCTCTTGCTCGGGTGATGGGCAAGCCAAAGAATCAGGCCTTGTTCAAGGAACTTGCAGATAAATGATTTTTTTCTTATCTGTTGAGCAGGTCATAGCCATCCACGACAGTCAGTTAGAGTCTTATGGTGGGCTGGCAGGATACAGAGATATTGGTCTTGTTGAAGGAATGGTGGCCCGCGTTGAAAACCTTCATGCATACCAAGGTGAAAGTGATTTGTTTGTGCTGGCCGCGTCGCTGTTGCTTTCAATAGCTCGAGGGCATGGCTTCAATGATGCAAATAAAAGAACTTCTGTTGCATCAGCAATGGTATTTCTGGATATGAATGGTGCACCCATAATTCCGACAGAGGGTTTCGCTGACTTTGTGGTAGAAGCGGCGCAGGGAATTCATGATGTGCATGCTGTAGCGCAAGAGCTGAAGAGGCTCACAAATTAGAACTTAACCACTGTAACGATCAACCAAACCCGCTTCCTGGCGGGTTTTTTTATGGAGTTTTTATGCCAATCCCTACTCAATCCCAAATCGGTGGTGAACAGCAAGCTGCGCAAGCAATTGCTGATTCTATCGCTACCCAGCTAAGAGTTGCTATGCCAGGGATTATTCAATCATTCGATGCTGACGCCGTAACCTGCACCGTTTTACTCGCCATCAAAGGTAATGATTCTGGAATGTCTGGAGATAGTGAATCAGCAGACTTACCTCTCTTGGTAGACGTCCCTGTAATTTTCCACGCGGCGGTGGGTGCACACTGACATTCCCGGTCAAAGCTGGAGACGAGTGCCTGCTGATATTCTCCGATCGCTGCATAGATTTCTGGTGGCAGAACGGCGGTGTTCAGGAACCAGTAGACTCCCGTCAGCATGATTTATCTGATGCGTTCGCGATCATTGGCCTCCAGTCACAGGCAAAGAAAATCAGCGGTATCAGCAGCAGCGCCGCGTAGTTCCGCAGTGATGATAGCGGGGCATATGTTGAAATTGACCCCACAGACCACACCGTCACCGTGCAGACATCCGGCAAGCTGATAGCGAATGCGCAGGGCGGTACCGAAATCACTTCGCCAACTATTGTACTAAATGGGGCGGTGACAATAAACGGCACCCTTAGCCAGGGCATGGGCGAGAGTGGCGGCAGTGCAAATATGCTTGGGCCGATTACCGTCACTAATGATGTCACGGCTGGTGGCATCAGTGTCAAATCTCACAAGCACAGCAGTGTGCAAACGGGTGGCGGCGATACCGGGGGGCCGATATGAGGTACCGCAGAGAGGACGAGAGCGGCGATTACACATTCGGTCAGGGTGATCTTTCCTGATTGACTCTCCGGAGGCGGTCGCTCAGGCGGTGAAAACCCGCTTTGAATTATAGCGTGGTCAGTGGTTTTTAGATTTAACCGAGGGTACTACGCCTTATAGCCAACAGGCGTTTAAGGCCAGCAATAAGGATATTCATGCGGCCAGTGTGCCGCCTACGGGCGCGCGCGGCATGTGATGGGTTTTGTATGAGGGATGGCACAAGAGATCTAAGGCGAGAATAAGAAAATAATAGCGGGTTATTGTATGGAGTTTTCAAATGGTAGCTGTAAAACAGCTACCTCATAGATTTTACTTCAAATATATTTATCAGGCATTATTTTACATGACACAAAAAATACAATTACTATTGTTAGTAATGTTAGTTTGCCAAAATGATTAGGAAAAAACTCTAAATAAAATACCGAAAACAAAACAATAAATGGAACTGTTGAGAATAATATGTTGAAGAATATATTCTTCACTATCGACCCATATCATTAAGTATATTCACAACTTCATCAAATGTTGAATTTGAATGTATTCTTCTGGATGCCTTGGAAATGATAGGGCCGATATATATGTATAACATCTCTATGTTATTGGCGCGCAATGAATTATAGTATCCCGGTTCAATTATTTGCAATCTTCTTGCTGCCATTGCGGATTTTTGAACCTTACCATATAAATCGATACTCGTGATTAAAAATAAACCTTTTCTGTTTATTTCTGTTCTCACTATATTGGACATAGATATTGATTCAGATACTGTTTTAGCTATAGAGTCAGCCATTGCCTTCTTAGTGGCTGTTGTAACTGAAAGCTTCGCACCTAATTTAGAGGAATAATAAGTAGTGCTGCGCATATTTTCACGGGGTGTATTCTTTTCAAGAACATAATCGATATAAAGTTTTATCATGTCATAGATAACATCAGATCTTTTATATATTTCTGATATTGCCTTCATTACTCTTTTGTCTTCCGATTTTATCTCTTGGCATTCGCTTGCATACTTTTAAAAGAAACAGGATGTATACCAACTGACTCTTTCAGCACCACTGTATACACTCTCAATTGTTCCTTTTACAGATTTTATGGTTCCTTTTATCCCGCGATCTAGTGATAGTGATAATACCCTGTCTGCATTTATTTTTTCTTTTAAAGAAACGGAATTATTCATTAAACAGCACTCCATTGATTGTTAATAATTGTGTACTATACGTAATAATTATGGATTTTAAATACTACAATGGAGTTTTACGATGCGACTGGCTAAATTTGGGACTTTTCTTGTTTTATTTGTTGTATTGTTCTTGGCTATTCCAGAAGTGCTGGTTTTTGTGTTGTCAAGCGACCAGTTCGGTGACGCTATCAGTTATTTTAATTTTCTGAACACGAATATTCTAATAGCACTATTTTATGAAATGGGCATCCTCGCTTTTATTCTTTCATATGTAATTACGAAAATGATTTTTTATATAATAAAAAAATAAATTACTTATAGATAATAATTACTTAGCAAGCCACTCCAACGCCAGATCCCCAATCCACTCACTATCGCCGTCAGTGAAGCCTAACAACTGGCGGCGTTCGTATTTCACTGTTGGCCCGTTCTTTGTGACTTTATCCCGCAAACCGTAATGATGGACTCTAACCATATTATTGATCTTGCCGCTGAACGTAACAGCGGCCTCGTCGGTGCTGGATTCGGTTTTGATAAAACGGGCGGTGCTTACAATCTCCTCCGGTAACATAATCAGTATGTCGGAAGATCTCTAAAAATGAATGGGCCGTTTTGGTGGGATACTTACAAGATAGGTGGTCGGTATCTTGAAGAGTAAATAATATTACCCGTAAATTTAAGCCTCTAATTGGACTGCACCCCAAATGTGGGCTTCTACGGTCTGGCGTCAGCGGGGTGGTTATTCTTTATTCAATCAACGGTGGGAATTAGCCAAGATCCGTTTCGCGTAGCTAGTATAGGATAGCTGAAAACGCGTTGAATTGCCTGATATCCCTACTGGCCCCTGATTGAAGCTGTTAATCAGGGCTACCAGGTACCTGTTTGGCCTGCTGGCTCGGTTGAGTAGCACTATCGTTAACCTGTCAGCGAGTCTTACTTTTATATTGATCTCATCTTGCCGAAAAGATAATGACTAACAGTATCATTCATTATTTTCTTGACAAGAAAACATATCCATTTGATTGAATTTTATGGAATAGGAATTTTCCTACAAATAACAGGATGAGTCTTAACTCTTGTTTTTTCTATTTCTATTACTATCAACCCTATAATAAATGGTCACTTCACTTTAGTGACTCAACAATCGATAGAGCGTATTCCACCCCCATGTTTGCTGATGATATTGAGATAATGTTAGAGGGAATATTTCTCCTTCTGGACTCTATTTATGTCTGAATTATGCAATTTCAGCAATCCCCAGCGATATGTCATGTCTGCGATAAATACAGACAATTAATAGAGTAAATTTATGCATATACAATTCAGAGAGCTTATTTCTACCTCACCCGCGCAACCGGACGCTGGGCATCAACACCTCTTCAGCCGTGTTCCTGCAGCCGCGATTAATCCCATTACATTGGCGATTATTGTTGCGTTCTCCACCCTTACCTTGCCACAAACCGCACGGGCGACGTGCAGTAGCTCCGGGGTGGGAACCTATGTTTGCGAAGGTGAAAATAACGCCGGGATCATCTTGAATGGCACGGATATTGCCGTTGAGACCCGGCCAGGTTTTGGCATAACAGAGCCTGGAGGGGCGGAACCTGCGCTCTCGTTAATTGGTTCTGGTGCCATCAGCTACCTTGATACCAACAGGTCTGCGCTTGATACCACCGGTACCGATTCTTTGTATATCCAGAATGATACCTCGATGACTGGGCAATCGACGTCCATTAACATTCAGTCCAACAGTTCTATTGGTAACGGTATCAACATTAACAACCGCAGTGGCGCTGATGCGACTATACAGATAGATCTCTCAGGCACGTTATCCGGTAACCTAAATGGCTCTGCTGCCCTTTCAATCCATTCATCGGCTGAGGGTAATTCTGCGTTCACATTGAATCTCGATGCTCTGTCTGGTTCTATGGGTCTCCAAAGCTACAATGATTCACGCAGTGGAATAGTCACCACTAATATCAACATCGCCAACGATATTAACGTTGAGTATTCGGGTGCCTCTATTAACAACACGGGCAATGGAGAGACCAGCATAATTAGTTTCAACTCAAAAAATATCCGTACAGAACTCGATGGCTTGAATGTTTATAATACTAATTATTCAGGGGCAGTGATAACCGATATCAATATCGATGGCGATATCAGTTCAGCCAATAGCCAAGCTGCCACTTTTTATAATAGTGCTTATGATGGTCCTTCAAGCTTTAGGCTTCGGGCGAACCATATCACGGGTGAATATGCTGGCCTTTATATCAGCAATGATAGCCGTAATAGCTCAGTGATAACCGATATCCTGTTGACGGGGGATATTACGTCTACTTCAGGGGCGGGTTTCGTGTTCAATTCCTATGTGGAAGGGGGCGACAGCGGTGCATCTATCAAGTTAAATAACATCTATTCTTACTACGAAGCGCTTAGTTTGAGTGCGAATACCGTCAATGGCGATATGCGGTTTGACCTTGATATTTCAGGCGATATTGTTAACGAATATGGTACCGGAATTTTAATGATGGGGGGAACTTCTGAAGGTAACTCCACCATAATAATCAATGCGAATAATATTAATTCCGGCAGCCAATCGCTCAGTGTTAGCAACTATAGCTATTTAGGCGCTGCCTTTTCTGACATTACTGCGAGTGGGCATCTCCTCTCTGAACATGGACAAGGAGCCATTATCAATACTACCTCCAATCAGGGGAAGGCCACCACTGTCATCAATTTAAATGACATCACCGCCGTGGGCAGTAGTATAGAGATATACACCGCGGCGAATGAGGGGGATTCAACCACCGATCTCACCGTGACGGGCCAGATTAACGCCAGTGACGGGGAGGGTATTACCCTTCATGCACTGGCCACTGACGGCAGCACTCTGGTCAACGTTGACGTCAATAATATTGCCAGTGAATACGATGCTATTTACCTCCATAACTCGGTTACCGGCGTGGACAACGACACATCGACCATTGATTTAACCACCCGGGGCGCACTGGTTTCGCAGCAGGGCTACGGGATTAATATCGACACCAATACCGCAGACACCTATGTCACCGTGGGCGGCCTGGTGCACGGCGGCGGCGGCACCGCAATTGGCATCCATCGGCTTGATAACATTCAAAAATCAGCCACGTTAGAGCTGCAATCTGGCTATGCCCTTGAAGGGGCCACGCAGGCACTGGTATTCAATGGCAGTTACGCGGATATGAATGATGCCGCGCTGGATCTGGCCAACAGCCATCTGGTGCTGGGTGGAACAGGAGCCGCCGCGTTCGATCTCGGCCGTATTGATAACCGCGAAGAGGCTATTCTGGATGGCGATTCGAACCGGATCACCGGTTTCGGCACCCTGACCAAAAC
>NZ_CGBP01000059.1 GCF_001053095.1 Yersinia similis
AATGGTGAACTGTCTCTGTCCGGAGAATGGCTCACGCAAACAGGCTTAACCGCGCAACCGCTGGCGATTAGCGTGATGGCGGGTAAGGTGATTGTTCGGGGGCAGCAGGGTAATGTATTGGTGTAGCAACTAATAAAAATAGCCGGGGAGATCCAAGAGAGATTCCCGGCTTTTATAAAAACCATTAGTCACCGCTAAATAAACCAATATATCTCAACCCATTATATTGATCTTTAATTGGCTTTTTAATCACTAAATCAGGGTCTTGATACCAAAATATTGCATTGGCCTTTTTAATACCCAACTTATCACATTCACTTTTCACCAATGAAAATTCATCTTGATCGACAGCTGCATCAAGCAATATTTCATCTAAAGATACTTCTTGTTCATGCCTCGGCATAATACCAATGAAGTCACTATCATACCATTGAGTACCTATGTCTTTGCAAAATTCACACAACTTATAATTAGGATTATTGAAATCCCCCTCAACAGAATAATCCAACTCAAAGTATTTCATATAATCTTCCTCTGAAGAAAGATTAGTTCCAATCCAAACATGAACTTTATTTTCCATATTTAACACCCACTTAATTTCATGTGACCTTTATGATGCCTAGCTATTATCTTCTTGGCATCAGCTTTAGATGTTGCACCTTCCAACTCAGCAATTAACTTGTTATGGAAATGCCTACCAGCTCGACTGCCATGGTGCCCTCCATCTGGAACAGGAATCCCTTTAGAATCGCTTACATTAGTAAATGTAATTCTATCTGTATTTACAGCGTATTTTTTTAATTCCTCAGCAGTAAAACCTAACTCTTTGGCTTTAGCAGCCAACGAAACTGGGAATAATTCATGTTTTCCGCCGCTACCTCTTAAGGCAGAGGATACTGACGTTTTATTATTTATAACATCCTGCACTGATGCAGCATTAAACCATTCGTTGAACTTGCCAAATTCCCAAGGAGTCAAGCCCCAAGGATCGATCCACGTTAACGGATTTGGCCCATACTGATAAAGATTTATCCCCCCCGCAAGCCCTATCGGGTCCTGCGTGCTAAATCGCCCTATCTCCGGGTCATAGTACCTGAACGTATTGTAGTGCAAACCCGTCTCGTCATCACTGTATTGCCCCGGATAACGCAGCGGCTGCGCGAACCGGCTGACCGTGCTTTGCCTTGGATCGCTGACATTCTGCCGGGTAACTTTGCCCCAGGCGTGGTATTTCCCTGACCAACGGTGCTTACCCTCTCCGTCCGTGACATCCAGCGGGGTACCGTTGATATCCGTATGAAAATAATACACCTGACTTTCTGTCTCGCCATGACGCTGATCGACCCGCGCCAGCGGCGTATAACTTTCGTTCGGGTCGTAAATATAGGTCGCGTTGCCGTCCGTATGTTGCTCCTGCAACAACCGCAGTCCCTGCCAGATAAAATCGGTCTGACGGGTGGTTTTTTCTGCGCCGCGCTTTATCGTCACCGATTTGTGGATACGCCGCCCCAGCGCATCATACCGATAGTGGCTGTCATGCTCCCCTAACGGCCCGGTTCCCCAGGCCCGCAGCAGCCGGTTATCATCGTCATAGGCAAAATGTTGCATCCGACCACCGGCATGCCGCGTGGTGATGTTTCCCCAGGCATCATACTCAAAACGGTAATGCTGCCATTGCGTCAAACGGTTGTTGGCGACCGGTGTATCGTACAGTGGATCGACCGTATCAAACGGCAGTTTCCTCAGGTTCAGCAGGTTATCCGCATTGTCGTAAGCAAAATCTTCCGCAACGGATAACTGATGACGCTCCCGGCTGTCAGTCAGCCGCCCTTCCGCATCATAACGGTACTGCTGCTCACCCCGGATAAAATCGGTGGCCATGCTCAGTTCACCGGCAGTGTCAAAGCTAAATTTACGCCAGATATCCCCCTGACGGGGCAGCAGATCGGCCGCCACTGTCGGCGCATCAGAACCCGCCGATTGCCACAACCGCCGCCCCATCGCGTCATAATCACGATACTGCGTCAAAATACCCTGGGTCCGGCTCACTTCCCGATGAAGGTTATCCCGGCTGAACTCGGAAATAAGCGTATCACCATGACGAATGGCACTGACATGGCCCGCACCGTAACGCAACCATGACAGCGTCTGACCATCGGGCAGCGTCAGGGCGGCCAGATGATGCAGCGGATCCCACTGATACGTCACCGCACCCAGGTCACCGCTTTCCGTCAGTAAATGCCCGGCCTTGTCATACGCCAAACGAACACCATTACCGACGATCCCCGCCTGTTCGCCCACCGCCGTTGGCACACGCTCGGCCAGCAATAAACGGTCCATGATGTCCCAGTCATACCGGGTCGCACTCATGCCCGTCAGGCGCTGCGTCATTCGCCCGCCCGCATCATAGTCAAAACTGACCTGCCGGGAGACGGTAAGATCGTCAACCGTGGGCGCGGTGGTCTCCAGCGCCATCAGCATCCCGCTCTCCCCATAGCGATAACGCCGGACAAGGTTATCGGGATACTGCTCTTCCACCAATTGCCCGCCGCTGCTCCACCGGAAGTGATACTGGCCCCCATTGGCATTATCCAGCTCAATCATCTGCCCATGGCAGTCATAGCGGTAACGGTATTCCCGTTGCAGACGATCAGTAAAGCTGACCGGCTGACCCCGCAGGTTATAACGCCAGTGCAACTGCCGCCCGACAGGATCGGTAAACTGTTCAACCAGCCCCTGAGCGTTATACCGCAACTGCTCTTTGCGGCCATCGGCGTACCTGACCCCGGTGGGCTGCCCGAGACGGTTGTAGCTGTAATGTGTTGAATGGTTTTCAGCATCGATGACCGTCAGCAGATGGCCATCGATATCATATTCGTAGCGGGTCAGTTTACCCGAGCAGTCGGTGTGCTCCGTCAGTTGCCCGTGCCTTTCCCAACCAAGGTGTGTCTGCGCCCCTACGGCATTGGTTATGCGTTCAGGAAGGGATGAGGCCCCTGGATAATGATAAAGCGTCACCCCGCCATCCGGCGCGTTCTCTTTCAGCAAACGGCCGGTACGGTCATATTCCCCCTTCCAGACCTGCCCGTCAGGGTACTGACGGCGCACCACCCGCAGACTGTTACGGTGATAATCAATGTGGGTTTCACGTTTTAGCGGATCGGTGATCTGGATCGGGCGCGCCAGTGCATCGTAAACCAGAACGAGCGTTCTCTCGCCTGCCAGCACAACGCGTACCGGCATATTGAGGTCGTTGTAGTCAAATGCATATTTCCCGCCATCAAAATCCCGATAGTCGGTAATTAAATGTTGGGCGTTATATCCCCAGCAGGCGGTCTGCCCGGTATTGAGGTCCGTCAGGGTGGTCTGTTGATTGTCGATATCATAATCAAACTGCCACTGCTCCCCCAGATTGGTGGCACTGTGCGTAATTCGCGGGGTTCCGCCGATATCAGCCCATGTGTAACGGCACTCCAGCCCCCTGACATCCGCCAGTTTATTGATCAGATGGCCATGGTAACCAAACTGGCGGGTGATTTGCCCCTCACGGTTAGTGACGCTAACCAACTGGTGCTGTTCATTATACTGGTAGCGGACCAGTGTGCCCGGCGTACCGCCCTTAACACAGGCAACGGACACCAGACGCCCTTTTTCATACTGGCAATACACCCCATAGCCGCTGGTGGTCGATATTTTTTTCAGTTGCCCGATATCGTCATAAAAGAAATACAGGGCATGACCATTGAGATCTTCGAGGCTGGCTAATTTCGCGACGCCAGCCTCAGAAAAGGCCTCAAAAATAAAACAGGTTTCAAACGGGCTGCTGATGGCATAGGTATCACGCTCGGTACGTGCCAGCCAGATATGCTCCGTGGGGGAGAAATAGCGCTCTCCACGTTTAATCAGGGGAAAGACAATCTCCCGACCTTCATCATTCTGATAAACAATGCTGTCATCTTCTTTGCGTAATGAACGCTCCCATACCAGAGACCAGCCTTGTCCCAGCGCCCCGACATGGTGATTTTCACTGCGATAAATCCGGCTCCAGTGCAGCGGGAAGATACCCGGCAGAATAAAATCGGTATCATCGCCCTCACCTGTCAGCAATTTCTGTCCACTGATCACATCAACCGGGTAACCGAAATAACCGGCGATGGCCCCAACCCCTTTTTCCAACCCATACCCGGCAGCCGCCCCGGCCATCTCACCCAACGCAATCTTGCTCAGGCATTTAAGGCCGAAACACCCCGCCTGTTTTGCCGCCCCAAATATGCCGCCCGCCAGCCCGGCGACAATAAACAGCTTCTCTGACAAATCACGCATTTCATCAGAAATCTCGCGTTTAATATCGAGATACTGAACGCGCCCCCCACCAAACGTCACATTGCTGGAAGCGGAATCGACAACCGCATCACAGGTCGTTTTATCTTCCAGACGAACGGCGGCTTTACTGTTAATAAAGATATTTGACGAACCTTCGGCCATGCGCTGAATGGCGGAGTCATCTTTACAGGCCACGGTACTGAGCTCGACATGCGCCGCCCGTTTACTGTTCACTTTAACGTTTTTGGACCCTGTCGTAATTTGTCCGACATCGTGATGGCACATGCTCCCTATTTTTTCGCCCACGGAGCGTATTAACCCACCGGCAACGACGCCCAGCGTGGTCACCCCCATACCCACAATAAAGCCGGTAGCGACCAGCGTCGCCCCGCCGGTGAGAACAATGGAGGCGGCGTAAGCCGCGGCCGCAAAAATCACGGCGGCACCAATAATGGAGCCAATAATAAAACCCGCTAAGGCACTGGAATGATAAAGCTTGTCATCAACACGGGCCGCTTCAAACATGGCCGGCCTCCCTGGCCCACGGCGCAAAGCTGTGGATCCACTGCTCCCAGGTAGCCTGCTGTTGCGGGTTAAACGGCGAGGCATTCGTGGCCGTAAAAATCATCATATGGTCACCTACCTGAATCGCGACCTGTCTCTGCCACACCCTTCGGGTTTCAGCCATATAAGTGGCTTCAACATATTCTCCGGGGATGTGTTGCGCCCCGACGTCAATCTGCTGGTGCTTTTTGACTTCATACTTTTTAAGGTTATCTTTTAATATGCCAATCTGGCGTTGTACGTAGTCACTCAGGACTTCATGGGCCTCGGGGACATCGCGGGCGATATTCAGGGCAAAAGCAGCGCCCGGTTTACCTTTCATAAAGAGGTTCACCGTACGGTCAGTGAAACCCTCTGGACATTCCAGCGTTCCTTCCTGAATACAGTAAGTGTTGATGTTATTTTCTGGCATCCCTGCTACTCCTCTGGATTAAGATCGATCATATCGGCCGCTAAACGAATGTATTTCCCTTGCAGAATAATGGCACCGTCATGGGTGATCGTCATTCCGGCATTCGGGGTTGATATGCTGATATCACCTTGTTTGGCATGGATTTTAATACTTTTCGTCACCGTGAGCGTTTCGTCTTCATGCACTTCGGTGTAACGAATTTTCGTCACAAACTCTTTCTTTTCACCTTTAACTACTAGCTGGTAATCATTGCCCACTTCGGTTTGTTGATCGCGAGTCACCTCCACCCGGCGATCATTTTGGATCGTATTACTTTGGTTACGCACAACCGTCACGGACTGGTCTTGCCCAATGTGCTCTGAATGGTCCTGAGTCACATCGGTTTTGCGATCATTCAGCACCATGGTCGTCATATCTTTCTGCGCATGCATAAACAGCCCTTCGCCGCCTTTGGC
>NZ_CGBP01000060.1 GCF_001053095.1 Yersinia similis
GTTCCGTAGTTCCGTAGTTCCGTAGTTCCGCAAAAATTTCATCAACCTTCATACCAAACATCTTCATAATCGTGTTCATCAGAAATAAATTTAAACCCTGGAGCCAATGCAAGATATTTTAAAATAAAACTTGGAACAATATCATCTATATGTGAAAAATGAATTGGTTGGAAGAAGCTCTCGTCATCAGAATAGTCACCGCCCCATAGATACCATCCACAAGAGCCATTCTCTCCAGTGTGTCGCACTCCATATATAAGCTGTTTCATAAGCGAATTTATTGCAACACCTATAACTTCATCACCTGAACAAAAGAAACAAGGTGAGTTATATTTTTTACAAAGTATTTCTTGTTGTTCCCGCACTTTTTTTTCATCAATCATAGATTTTTACTTTCCTAGAATATTTTTATTTTTTATAAATGGCTAACACTTGACCACTTTGAGTGACTCTAATTTTTAGAACAATTAAAGATCTAGGTTTAATAAATATAAAAAACCGGAAATCTTTGGGGCTATCCCGGTTTTAAATACTCCACACACAGCATCATTAACTTAAAATAAACAAGAAGTTATGAAAACCAACAAGATATCAATAAATACATAGATACCGAAAGCTATAACCCGATACTTTTTAGTTCAATCTCAGAAAATGAACTTTTATCTCGGGCAAATGGCGGTTTTTTCTGCCCAGGAATTAATAGGTTATCCATGAAAATTTTATCATAAAAACTATCCCATGGATAAATACCGAAATACATTTCCAATACCCAATGGGTGTCCTTTTCTTCTTTGTCATACCACCCCCACGTTCCTGTAATGTGCTCTTCTACATTAACATTTTTGTACTCAACTTTTCTATTTCCTATTAACTTCCATTTTTTCTTAAATGGATCATCTGCAATAGTAAAAACAAAAACTGGCTTGGAAAGAGACAATTCATTTTGTCTCTCTATCAGTTCTTCAAATGTAGAGAATCTATGATTAAAAAAACCACATGTTACTGAATAATAACCTTCTTCGATACCTTCGACGAGATAGCATATATGCCCTAATGTCCACGAACCATCAACCAAAGGAATTGCATATAAATTATATAATATTGGATTGTTTTTTTTCTTTTTCTTAATCATTTTTTCATGCATCCCCCATTGTTAGCATAGCGATCATCATTCATTTCATGACGTTCATTTTCCAAGCCTGCTCCATTAGCTCCAGTTGGCCCCTCACCTGCACGAATCCAATCTTCTTCAGCTTTTGCTAGCGGATCGGCCCCTATTATGGATTGCTCTAATTCGACAAAATTATATCCTTGATGTGTTGGATCATTTTTCTTTGCTTTTCTATCATGTGCCTTTTTACGTTTTTCATAAGTTTGTTGATTCTTTGATTTACCTATATATTCTCGACCAGATCTACGATCCGTTCTTAAATAAATAATACCCGTCAACCCCAGCGGATCCACCCATCCCAGTGTATTCACCGCAAACTGGTACGGATTTAATCCGCCTTTTAGCCCTATTGGGTCCTGGCTGATAAAGACACCGCAGGCCGGATCATAATAACGGTAGCGGTTATAATGTAAACCGCTTTCCGTGTCGTAATATTGGCCCTGCATGCGCAGCGGCTGGCGCAGTTGGCTGGTACCCGTGACACTCAGTTGCCCGAACGGGGTGAACTGCGCTTCCCACACCACTTCGCCTTCGCCATCCTGCAGGCGGATCGGCATGCCGTTCGGGTCATTCTGGTAAAAATAAATCTGCTCTTCACATAATGGTGCGATTTCGCCATCTTCAGCCTCCGCAACCTGCTGGTAACGCTGCATGGCGCGGGGTTCGAAACTGTCTGGCTGATACACGTAAAACTGGCCGCTGTAGACGATGCCATCCGGTTTGTCCCAGGTTTCCGGCGTCACCACCCGGGGGGCAACTTCACGCTGCAACTCGCCCACCATCACGTCACCGTCCCACATAAACCAGGTTTCATCCTGCCACACCGGTTCGCCGCGCGAGGGGGTGTTTTTATCGATCACCCGCAGACCATCAAGCAGTTTGGTCGGCCGTTGAAGGTGCCGTTTGCCTACCCTGCGCCCTAATGCATCGTAAGTATAAGTGTGATCATGATGCTCATTTTTGATCCCTGCCAGCCGACCAACGGTATTCCAGCGCAGGGCTAACTGGCTAAACCGGTCGGTGCGCGATACCAACTGGCCCGCCTTGTCGAGCTGGTAGGCGGTGCCATTATCGTGCTGCGTGTGCCGCCCTTCCGCATTGTCAGCCACCGTGCTGAACCGGTCACCGCAGGCATCATAACGGTAGCGATGCAGCGTCCCCAGCGGATCCTGATAGCCAACAATCTGCCCCAGCACATCGTAGTGATAACGCTCACTGCCCTGCCGGCTGTCCTGCCGCTGCGTCAGGTTGCCGTGCGGGTCATAGAAGTAGTCGGTTTCACTCCAGGCCACGCCCTTACGCCGCGTCTGGTAACCCGCCAGTTGCCCGGCGGCGCTGTAACTGAGATGGTGCGACAGGCTCGGCGTCAGCCGTTGTTCGGTTAACCGGCCAATATTGTCGTAGCTGAACGCCATCGGCGTGTGGTCGTCGATCTGCTGGCTGATACACTGCCCCAGTACATCGTAACCGTAGCGGATCCGTTGCTGTACCTGAATGTCGTCCTCATCGGCATATTGCAACAGATGGCGCTGTTCAGCCTGCTGACCGGCGGCATTATAGCCATATTCCACCGTCGCACTGACCTGCGGTTGCTGCTGAATTTCCTGCGTTAACTGGCCGTCCTGATTATAGCGCCGCGTCACTGTCACCGCCGGGTTCACCGCCCCGATAAGCTGGCCCTGAACGTTATACTCGTAGCGCTCCCACGCCTGCTCATCGCCGTCGATCTGTTTCTCGGTGATGCGCCCTAATTTATCGCAGGTAACCGTCAATATCTGCCCTAACGGGTCGTGACTGCCAGTTAAATGCCCGACCGCATTGTACTGATAACGGCGGCTCTGCCCCCAGTAATCCACTTCTTCGATTAACCGCCCTTCGGCGTTACGCTTGAGTTGCCACACTTCACCGCGCTGATTTTTCACTCCGGCATGTTCGCAGAGCTAACTGGTTAACTTCAATTCAGGGAAACGCTCAATATCCCGATTATTTTACCCCCCCGTCAATAGACAAATAATATAAATAACTCAATTATTAAACACCTCAAATTAGAGTATTTATAATGTCATTAAGTAATACAAAAAAAGTTTTATTATGATAATTTCAGCCTAACAATATTTCTGGTAATTACAATTTTCATTCTAAATACGAGCTACATCACATTACTGATAAAAAAAACAGCACAGTCTAAAAAGGGTAAATAACCACATTGAATAAAACTCCATAATGGAGTAAATTTAGCTGAGTCATTTAAAACAAGGTTATCATCATGGCAACGTTAACCCGACAGCAACTTGATGCCATGAATACTAAAGACGAAATTTTTATTAAACAATTAGGCATACGTATTGCCAAAGCTCGTAAAAAGCAGCAGCTAACACAACAACAATTAGCCGACCAACTCGGTATCGCCCAACAGACAATGGCGCATTATGAAGGGGGAAGGCTAAAGATTTCAGTCGCTTTGCTTCCACAGCTAACGCAGATATTGAACCAAACCTTAGATGAATTACTGGGTTTACCCGCAGCTAAAAGAACAGGTAAACGCGGTCCAGCTTCCCGGCTGGAACAACAGATTAAAATTATTAGCCAGTTACCTAAAACCAAGCAGAAGTTTGTCTCGGATATGTTAGATACGGTGATTGGCAGTAGTGAAGAATAAGAGTAAACAGACGCGGCCTTACCATGTTGACGCACGATAAAGCCGCTAACCACAAGCAACTAAGTAGGAGTTGACTATGGCTAACACACATTCTAAGCCAAGAACCACCATTTACAAAATCTCTCAACCCGAACGTTATAGCCAAGTGGGCTATCGGATAAATAAAAGCACCCCAAATACACCTGCGATTAATCTCAGCGGTAAGTGGCTCCGTGAAGCTGGGTTTAACACTGGCCAGTCACTCAAACTACGAATTATGCCTGGCTGTATTGTCATTACAGTGCAAGATATTCGGGAGTTCTGGTATTGCCTGAAAGAATTGAGTATTGCACCGTTTGACGAACAGGCAGCTGTACAATGGATAAGACAGTATCCCGGAGGGATAAATATAGGGAACTCATTATGAGCCTCAGCATTTCTTCTTATCATGATAATACTATTCCTGAATTATTTATTTCCCGAGAAAATCTCAAAGCGGTGGGGTTTATTCCCGAGACATTATTCAAAATTAAGTTATATCGTAATGGATTGATGGTTTCACCAATTCCTGATGAAACCAATATCACCGAGCTAATGATATCGTTGGAAGAAAGCACTGATGAAGGCATTGACTGGGTGCGAGATAATGGTGGACTGTATCTGGCAGGAGAATGGCTTGTACTGAGCGGTTTAGCTGGTCAATTACTGGATATTAGCGTAATTTCTGGGCAGATAGTTATTAAAGCTAAACTTGTATAATAGAAACTACCGGAAGGATCTATCTACAGATCTCTCCGGTTTTCAAGAAAAATATAAAAAACACACTATTTTAAAATAGTTTTATTTAATAACAATTATTGGCAAGAGGGCCACCTTTCCTGCGAATACCACCATACCCCCTAATTTTAACCCCCTCTAAAATATCCAACTTTGAGCCTATACCTGCACGCCATAAAATAATATATTTATGTGAACACTTATATATCTTGATTTTTTTGATTAAATCTTTAACCCACTAAAATATTAAGTTCATTATGAAATATATATCTATTTATTATTACTAAGTTTTTTATATATTTTCTTGCATAGCTCCTTATTGGGGTGATTTTGGTGCATTCTGACAGTTTTTTTATTTTTTCAAATTGAGAGAGATCTTTCAATTTTGTTAATGCTTCAATTGAATAAATAGCAATCTCTGGATCATCTATCAGCTTAGCTAAAATAGGTGAATATTTTGTACTACCATACTTACCTAATAACATCACAAAAGACTGACACCCCTAACCATGTTTTTTTCAGTACACATTGAAGAGATACCATCGAGAAGGGCATTTTCTCCACGATATTTTTTAAAAATAGGTTCTAGTAATACATAACTTGAGTCCCAAATCACACGTTCATATCCATACCAATCAGGTGCTCCATCAACCCCCTTTATTGATATACCCGTTCCGGTAGCGACCAAGTCGCCACAGTATTGTTTAAAAGCATTAAAAATAACACTTAAACTCTCAACATTATCTAAAGCTAAAATTTCTTCATCTAATTTCTGTCTATAAATATTCATCATTTATTTAAATCAGTCATAATTATATTTAAAGGGCTTCCCGCATGTAAATCACCCCCTTAATAAAAATTCAGTTATTTAGCGCGCCAAGTCATAGAATAAGCAGACAAGTCATCATCTAAATAACACTTTAAATATAAATACAAGTTCTTTATCGTGCCTCTCCATTTACATCATATACCCGTAGTTCCGTAGTTCCGTAGTTCCGTAGTTCCGTAGTTCCGCAAAAATTTCATCA
>NZ_CGBP01000061.1 GCF_001053095.1 Yersinia similis
CTCGCCAGCGGCCCGAGGATCGTTTGTGTCCGCTGCACTGCGCCGTTACCGCTGCTGTACTGATCACTGGCGGTACGCAGGATCACATCGCGGCCGCTGTCCAGTTGCAGATCCGTGGCATTGAGTCGCGCGCTGGTCAGGTCAATATCGCTGTTCAGCGTGCTGAGTAGTAGCAAACCGTGGGTATCCGCTGAAGATGCGGATGGATAACGGACTACCGTCTGAATCAACTATTTTACGCGCAGGGATACTTACAATTATCCGGCTGGCGAACGAAGGGTAACAGGCTGACTAATAAAGTAAAATCCCGCCACTGAGGGCGGGATTTATATTCAGGCAGGGATATTAGCCAGCAATTTGTTAACTTTATCCGTATCTTCAGGGTGCCGATGAAGATATTTTTCACAGGATAAACGAACATATTTAAAACAGGTTTCCTCATTGACGATGACGATATCTGCCTCTGAATACGGATAACCTACTGCAAATTCAACTCCTTCAAAATGTTCACTTTCATCATAACTATTCATATCAGGAAAATTACAGTAAGCACCATCGGTATTAAATCCGATTTTTTTTGAAATATATTTAATGACTTCTAAAAACCTATCATCTTCATACATCCTGTCAAAATAGGACACGATGACTAAATTTAGCCCATCATTGACATCCTTTTGACTAAATAATTCTTTTCTCATTATTAACCTCAGTTAGGATGAAAATTTCGTACTGTCCCAGTAGTTTTATCTACATATATTCTGAAACTCACACCATCGACAGTTGCACTGGCTTGCCCACTTTTACTTGCCATTGCATCTTTATAGCCTTTAACCGCAGCTTGCTGCCCAAGGTCTAATATTTTCTAGTCAGTGAAAATATTAGGATCATAAACAGTTTTTGTTTCAGGCGTTGCTTTGTACTCTCCGGTAAGATTTCCTGAACGATCTTTGGTAGGAATTTGATACTTAACCTCGGTAATACCCTTCACACCGGTAGGTGTTTCACTCACGATTTTTACATTATATTGTTTATATCGCATCATAAAATGCATTGGCATTATGACCACCTGAAATTCCGCTCTTTTGCGTAAAGCCATCTACAGCTGATAAATGAGCGGGTTGATCAATGCGGAAACTCATCCCTTCAAGATAAACCGTTGACCCTTTCACTACGGGCACAGTCTCTCCTTTCACTCCATACATCCCGTACACCGCACCACCAATCGCCGCCGTGGTATGGGTTATTGCCATTCCGGTATACAACGTCGAAGCCGTCTCTACGCTGACTCCCCAATTACTGGCTATGGTTTGGATGTCTTTCGATTTCTGGGCTTTTACATCTTCCGTCGCATACTGCCAGATCAGACTGTCAACTTTACCCGCACCTTCCTGGTAAACGCTGGCCATTGTACCGATGTACTGCCCATCCATCTGCTCATCATAACTTTTGCCCATTGTTGCCAGCTCTTGCCGTATTCCCTGGCAGGCCACCGAGGACAGACCCTGACAAGCTGATTTCAGCGCAGCATCAAATGCCTTGTCCTTCGCATTCAAGTCACTGATTAACTTCTCTGCTTGAGCCTTCTTGTCACCTTCCAAGTACGGCAATGACCACTTCGCATCCTGACGTTTTTTCTCGTCAGTCGCACTCAGCGCATTATTCTCTACCGCATTTTTCCCCGCCTGCCCCCCGGCTAGCGCATCCGCGGTGCTGTCACCTGTCAGGCCACCGGCCAGCCCGGCGGCTAATGTACTCAGTGCGCTGACGGCCTGTTTCTGACCTTCGGTGAGTGTGTTCTTGTCCCAGCCCAGCGCGCTGATAATCGTGGGGGCCATCAACTCCGCCGTGGCCGCGCCAGCCGCACCCGCCAGCGCATTGTTGCCGCTGGCATAGGCGGTCACCGCGCCCAATACCGCGTGTGCCATTGTGTTGGCCGCCGGATTATCGCCCGTACTTTGCTTAATCACCCCCGCCAGATACAGCGCACTGGCACCCGTCAGGGCCGCACCCAGATTCCCGCCAGCCAGCACTATCACGACCTTGGTACAAATTTGCTCGGGATAAGGACGAACTGATTATTAGCAGTGGGAGGTTGGAGCTTTCAAGATGTAAAAACAAAAGCCCCGGCCAACTAACTAGGATTTTCTGTTTAACCTTTACAGCGACTCAATGCCAGCCGCAATCCTGCACCTATTTCAGTTGGGGAACTGTCTACAGAGAGAATAACATCCTCAATACCATCACCTTTTTCTCTACCCCAACCTTCCAGTTTTTCATGGCGAGTCGGTGAGATCGTTATAACACCATTAAAACAATGAATACCGCAGTTTTTCATGTTTTTAAATAAGGATTTTTTAGTTTTATAGCCATATTTTTCCATCAACATGGCTACCCAGGCAGCGTATTCTTCTTTACCTTTTTCAAAGTCAAAGAATGTTTCACATTCTTTGACTTTCAATGTACGACTATCTGACAATGCTTGTAAGATAGTCTCACCAATACTCTGATTATCTATATCTGGTGGTAATAAATGAGGTGGAAAGAGATTATCCGCAGCGACCATACCCAGCCCTGATTGAGTTTCAATAAGCAAAAATTCATTGGTGCAATAGCAGCGAGTCCAATAGTCTTGATCTTTATTAAATGTCATCATTTCACCTGTGTCACAGTAACCTTAACGCCTTGCCCTTTCCCATACTCAATAGCTCGGTTTATCTCTGTCCATTGAGCTGAAGTTGTATTGGCGGGAACAGCTAATTTAATTTCTCGATTGGTAATCATTGAAGAGTCGATAGTTTTTCTTGAAAGAGAATATTCTTTAAATTTTGCCACAACATCAACATTTCCTTTTATCGAGCTGTAAACCTGATTGGGATTAGACAACTTCGCCATCGTCTGAGTATCCAGTGATTTAGCACTCACCGCTGTTTTCGTTGATACATCGTAATAGTCAAATGTCCTGAAATTCTGCGGTAACCGCGCATTTGCTGGCAAAGTTTTCCCAACATAATCTTCCCACGGCATCCCCTGCTTCATATTACCCTGACCCCATTTCATGCCCACGGCTGCGGCACTGACAGTGCTGGTGGCGGTATTACGCCCCATATAGGAGAGTGCTGCTTTGGTCAAATCCTTCCCCAGCATCCCCAGTGACGCAACCGCTACCTGATTCTCCGGATCTGATGCAAAGGCCGCAAACTTTGTCCACCCTGGGCTATTGACATCTATCTTCGACAGATCCTGCCCATTCCACTGCTGAACATAGACTTTGGCTTCCTCGCCGCTCATCACATCAGCACCAAGGCTACTCAACCAACCTGGACGTTCGGGTATCGCCCCCGGCTTTAAGCTGCGGGTGGTGGTGCTGGAGACCAGCCCTTTGGCAGATCCCAGTGTAGAGCTGGGATCTCATTTTTAGATTAAATCTTCACCATTATGTAGAACAATTACATGGTCTTCACCTAATTCATCTTTGACTAACCTAGCTATTTCATTTGTACATATTTCAAGCATTTTATTGGAAACACTAATATAAAAATAAGATTCAGGATCTAAACCAAACTCATTCGAAATTTCTTTATCAAATGGTCCTAGTGTACTAGCTTTATATAAAATATAGTGTTCTGGAAATATCTCAGGATATTTAGCCAAAAACACATCCAGTTTTTTTTGTAGTTCATTGACAGATAATGTCGTGTAGCATCTTAAATCTATGGACATAATTCCTCATTTCACGCGAGTTGCATTGCCTGATTTATCAATAATAATGACTTTATCTAACCCCATTATTGGCCATTTTGTAAGTTGATACTGTAATTCAGGAGCAGAGACTTTAGTATCAGACATATTAATCACCACATTATTAGTTTGTCGTTTATCAATTTTCCCTTTTACTTCAGTCCATATATTTCTAACACGACCAGACTTAGGTGCATAATTATCAAAAATTTCCCCATTAATCTTATAGTCAGGATCTTTTCTTCCTGAAACGATAGGGTTTTGCTCTACATGGAACCCTGATTTAGCCAGTATCTGCGCACTCTCATTTTCTCTATTGAGTGAGCGGATATTTTCTTTTGTCATTTGAGGAGTTGTTTTTGTAACATGCCCAGTCAATAAACCGTCTGATTTGGCTATTGTGTTACCAATCTTTCCTGTCTGCCAAATACTACTTTTTGGTGAAATAATTCCACCACCTGGCTTATCAACAACTTTACTCCCTGCGACTCCACCGAAAACAGCTAAAGATCCAAGAGCTATATTTTTACCACCTTCAGCATATTTCCCGTCAATAACTTGACCAATACCCTTTCCTGTTTGATAAGCACCACCTGCCACAAATGTGCCTCGAATTATTGAACCGGGTGCCCCAGGTAAGGCAATTAATGCGTCAACACCAACAGCGGCTTGCCCTGACTGTACGCTATACATTTTTAAGTAGCTTAATGCTTCATTATAAGTTTTGGCATCCGCGGCTGAAGCCACAAACGCACCACCTTTAACTAAATTTTGAATAGCGACAGTAGCTTCTTGCTCTGTAAAACCATAAACCGTTTGTAATTCATATCCATATTGATTGAGTACGTTAGCTAAATCTTGCTTTTGACTTTCATTCAATTGACCATTGCGATATTGCTCAAGTAAAACATTGCTCGCTTTATCTTCATTAGTGAGATAGACGATATTTTGAGACGCTTGCAGTAGGTTTTTACCTTCCTTTTGGTCATCAAGTGCTTTCATTAGCTTTTCATTTTTTGTTGCTGATAAAAAGTTATTCTCTACCGCATTTTTCCCCGCCTG
>NZ_CGBP01000062.1 GCF_001053095.1 Yersinia similis
CAGCTTATTACATGATTTAAATCACACAACGCGAGTTCGCCGCTCGGTTACTGTAGTTTTAGGGGGCGCTGGGTTTATCGCTTTGCTACTGGGTGCGTCTGGTGTACATCACGCTCAACCCTGTGATCTTTGATTTATTAATGGCAGACCTCTGTTTTATATAGGTGCTGGTTAAATTTTATATCAATTTACAGCTTCGCATAGCTAAGTCTAAATATTCCGCCAGAAAATATACTGTATTTACTTTTATACCTACCTGCATACAGTGTGTAGGTTTGTTGTAAAGTCAGATTGCGATACATTTACGATCAACGATCTATTTAACTGCTTCGTTGCATAAAATTTCAGGTTGTTGCACACAAACTATTTTCTATCTTTAACTATTTTCAATTCTGAATAACTTTTCTTGTTGAGAGAGTTTCACAATGAAATTTCTCTCATCATTGAGTTCTAATGGAAGCTTATCTTTCAATATTGATACGATATATTGAACTTGAGACTTATGCCTTTCAACAAGATTGGCAATTTTTACTAGCTGATTCCCATGCATTAATTCTTTTTTGTCATTCAATAGAAAGTGTAGGCATGGAATATTCTCTTCATCTGCAAATAAGAGGTAGGCAATATCGAAGCAAACTATCTCACCTTGTTTTTTCCCTGAGCTAAAGTTGGTATTGAAAGAACTAAACTTGTATATTTTCTGCCCCGTTTTATTTGTAACCTTATCAAACTTAAGAGCATATTGTTCATCATACAACTCTTGAGATATAGATGAGAAATACTTATTAAACTTGTTTATCTGTGTCTGAACTTCAGTTTCAAACTCATTTGAGAATAGTTTATCATTAATAGTAGTGATTTTTTTATTAAGATTTTCAATACTTTTTTCACTTTGCTCAATTTGATTTATTATTGTCTCAAACTCACCTTTTTTTCTATGCTTTATATTTAATTCATTAACTAATCCTTCTAGCTCATCGAGAGAACCACTTTTATTAATATTAGCAACTAATTCTTTTTCTTTTAAAATAATATCAGACAATTTATTTTTCTCCACTTGAATTCCTGATAATAACTCAGGCAATTCCTTGGAAATATATCTAACTTTTTCCTCAACCATTTTATTGTGAAATTCAAGCAAGGACTCAAAACTTTTATGAACATTTGTTATTTTAGTGTTTACTTCGTGGTACAAACCTTTTAACTGATTTGTATCAATATCCATTATACCACTTTGAATATCCTCAACTGCATCCATTATAAGTTCTTTTCTTAACTTAAGTTTACTTATTTTAGAGCCAGTGAGACTTATATGATATTTTATACTATCAAGAGCATTAAGATCATTTTCAAAATTCGGATTTATGTAAAATGTAGATTTTTTAAAATCTAGATATTCGATTTCACTAAGTAGTAAAGCTAGCGATGCTTCATATGCCGTACGAGTCTGCTTTGATTCCAGCCTATTTTTAAAAGTAGTCTCCATGCGTATACTAGCAAGTAAATTTTGTTTAGTAGCTCCTTTCTCAAAATCACATCCCAGAAGAAAAAGATGCAGAGTTTCATACTCATCATCACGAGTAAATGAATTAAGTGTCCGCAAGGTATTTGTAATACTTAATTCTTTATATCTTATATTATTTGATATGATTTGTGAAAATGTTGGCTTATTTCCATAATGGTTAGGAATTAACATGTTTGTCAATGTTTCTTCAAATTCGTCAGCCGTTTTTTGCTTACCATTTATCTGCCTAATCGATTTTTTACGCTGTAGAAAGTTCCTATCAATTACGACAGTTCTGGATAATGGATCACGAAGATCATCAACAAGAGTCAGCGTAATTACAACTTCTTTATCCATTAAAAAATCTTTAACTAGGGTATACTCTCCTTTCTTTGTTTCAGGATCCGTATATATAGCCTTAGCATCTGCACCCAAGCAAAAATCGACTAACATCAATACAGTTGTTTTGCCAACATTGTTACCTGTGACTTTAGTTGGTTCTATTGGTGTTTCATCAACAATTAAATTCAAACCAGAACGAAATGATATTAATCTAACAACACCATCTTTGTTAGTTATCCGGAGAGATTTTATGAACATACTCTAAATTCCCGTTTGAATTTAACTCAACTATACCTATAAGAAATAACCAATCTAATGATAAAATAAAAATAGATATTGACATTTCTGTTGTCTTTACTGTTTCACAAAATAATTCAATTAACTCTAACTCACCGAAACTTTTAAGCACATCAATAATAAAACCACCGTTATAATAGAGGCAATCTTTAGGATGAATGTCTTTCGGTAGTAACATCATTCACTCCATTTGGATCTTTGAAAATTCGACAGCGTATAAACGCATCCACTGCTAATATGCTAACACAAAGTTCTAATTCTTCTAAGGGAATATGTGAGAAATTCGCACTTTTTTTAACAATTTCAATCGAACTCTCAATTACTTTAAAGAAAAGTTCATCTCCCGAGTAGTTCATACTTAACTTACTAAAACAACTACGGAATGAAGCTAGAACTGATACGCTAACATTTTTTCCCATTTGGTCAAATTCTGAGTATATATGGGAAACCTTGCTATGATGAATTTTGTAGTCTTCAATAATGTATTCAGCAGCATTTAGATTATTGAACACAATTTTCTTCTCCACATCAAATGCTTTAGGGTGATCTACACTATCGACAATAGTAAAATCCTCCTTCGCAAGGGCATTTATTATTGCGGCGATATTAGTTTCACTAAGGCTATTACTAGATTCATCTTCTAACTCCCTTCGTAAAAACCCATAAACCTCTTTTTGTTTAGAAATATCCAAATGCAAAATGAAATTCAACAAAGTCTTGACATCGTGAATATCATCAATTGGTGCAAAAACCAAAGCATGTGGGTTTTTATATATTTTACTTCTTAACTCACTGGCATCTTTAGCTATCGAGATAAATTTAAACTGATGACCTTTATACACACTTAGATTTTTTGTTAAGGCTGAGTCTATCTTAGCTTTTGTAGCTGTTGCGGATACCTGTAAAACTATCTTATTATTCTGGTCAATTAAATCTATTCCTTCGAAATTATTACTTTGTTGATTAGTGTTTTCTAAACTATATCCAAACAATAAATTAAAGAAGTAAACATAAAAATCCTCACAATGAAGGTTGAAATTAAGTATATTCAGTTTACCTCTAATCTCAACACTATAGCATAATAAAGACAACCGTCTTTCACACAA
This sequence comes from Yersinia similis, assembly GCF_001053095.1. Classification (GTDB taxonomy): domain Bacteria; phylum Pseudomonadota; class Gammaproteobacteria; order Enterobacterales; family Enterobacteriaceae; genus Yersinia; species Yersinia similis. The sequence goes on from NZ_CGBP01000062.1 coordinate 3,250, forward strand.
ATCAAAATAAACAGATCTATTCATTTACATTATCCTTAAGAAATATACTTTATGATTCTTCATAAATACAAATGTAGAAAAATTATAAATACCATAATAGCTTTTAAGCATTTAGGGTATAATTCTTTGTAAGCTATTTATATAATCAGCCCACAACTGCAACCATTTTCTGCATTCAGCATCATACTTATACAGGTTGTAGATCCCCTCAACACCTCCACGTGTATGCCCCAGCACAGCCTCTGCAACCTCATTAGGACATTGCAAACGAGATAGCCCTGTACGCACTGTACGCACTGTACGACGCAGATCGTGAGGCGTCCAATGAGGTATATCAAGCATTTGACCGCTTTCACGTAAACGCCATGAATTTTCGGTCAGGTACTTCTGTTGAATTGGTTTTTTGGTAGCTTGGGAAGGGAACAAATATTTATCGGAGTTGAGGCGCAGAATTTTAAGAAAGTCGATAGCCTGATCGGATAACTGAACATAGCGCTCTACCCCTGTCTTGGTTTCTCGTAGATGAATAGTGCCCTTATTTAGATCAACATCCTCCCAAGCCATATTGCAGACCTCACCTGTTCTACACCCAGTCCAGAGCGTCAGCCGAAGCACGTTTTTGATCGTTGGCGTATAAGCTGAGCCAGGAAGCCAATGGAGGAATTTAGCTAATTCCTTCTCACTCAGTATTCGAGTGCCACGTTCACAGGTCAGTTTGATGTTGGTCTGGCGTAGACTGGATTTAGCTAACAGTGCCGGGTTAGCAAAGTTGTCATCGAAGCGGCCTAAGCCAATTGCAAATTCATAGGCAGAGGATAGTTCACGCAACAGATTTCCTGCTTGAACTTTGGCACCTCGTTCAATCACTCCATTAACCAGTTCGACGATATCTTTACGGGTGATTTCTGCTGCAACACGCGCACCTAGTTTGGCAACTGCATCATTTTCCAATGTACGCCGCACCTCCTTTTGCCCTTTCTTTTTGCGCGCTCCTGGAATGATTTTTCCGTCATTACTTTTACGGTCTTCTATCCGTTCAGTCAGGTACAGCTCAACCAACCCTTCAACTGTCAGCACTGCCGCTTTCGGTTTTTGACTCTCTTCTAATAATCGTTGCTTCTCATCTTTCAGCTCAGACGCCGGACAGCGCCCTTCACTTCTGATTAGTTTGAGTTCTTGCAACTTCATGCGGGCCATTACAAGCGAGGTTTGCGGGATGCCTCCAATTTTTACCTATG
>NZ_CGBP01000063.1 GCF_001053095.1 Yersinia similis
TGACTGGTGTATGAAAGGCCAGCAAAAACGCTATCTTATTTATCAATATGTTGGAAAAACTGAGGCCAACCTGTCGGCGAGCTGAAATTATCACATTAATCCTGGAGGATTATGTCATACACAAAAGCCGTAAAGTAGAAGACTGGTTACAGGAAAACCAAAAGTTTAAGTTGTTGTTTTTACAGACATATTCACCATGGTTAAATAAAATAGAGTTGCTTTGGTTATCACTGCACGAAACCATCACTCGTAACTATCAATGTCGTTATACGTGGTAATTACTGATAAAAATGAAGCAATTTATGGCGGTGGCTTCACCTTTCCCCGGAAACCTGCCTGGAGAAGCAAGGGTGTAGAGGTAGTATGAAAAGCTATTTATTACTTGAGAAACATACATGTTTACCAAAATAGTAAAAACATTTTATGATAGAGGGGGGGCAATAGCTTGAGGGAATTCAATTATATATAAATGGTTAAATTAAATTATAAACCTCCTCATTAATAATTTGTTTAAAATACATTATTTAATGGTTAATTAATATTGATTATAAAAACCCATATAAAATAAATTTATTTATAATTAATCTTTTTATTTTAGTGTTTCTCGGTTAATGTGGTTATTCGAGAGTATATTGCTCCGGCCTCTGCATATTAAGGCGAGGGATAACTTATAATCCAAGGTATATTATATGAATAAAAAAACCCTATTAATAACATTATCTTTAATATCATTTTCCACGATATCAATCGCCTCATCACAAGTTAATCAAGAGAACAAAATTAAATCTGACATAAAATCGAATTCAGTATATTCACATGAACTTGTTACAGCCAATGGCGGCTCAGGAGGCAACGGTGGCAATGGAGGTGGGGGGCGTAATTCCAATGGTGGCGCAGGAGGCCGTGGTGGTGATGGGGGAAATTCTGGAAGTGGAAGCGGCAGTGGTAATGGTAGTGGAAGTAATAATGGGACAGGTAATGGTAACGGAAGTGGCCAAGCCTAATATTGTAAGATGAGTAAAATATCGACGCAATTAATATGGAGGCACTATGAATGCAATTATCAGTTCGAAAACATTATTATTGTTAAGTTTATCCTGTTTATTATGCTTATCAGCATCAGCTATGCAGAATATAGTCAAATCGATTAACTGCTCTGCATTGGACGGTAAGCCAGGTGAGAATGGCCTTGATGGATTACCAGACTCAAATTGTAAAAATGGAGGGAACGGCGGTCAAGGCACTCTACATATTAATAATGGCTCGGGTGGAAATGGGGGGAATGGCGCAGCGAATAATGCTTCGGGTGGAAATGGTGGTAATGGCGGCAATGGTGCTACCAATGGTGACTCCGGCGGGAATGGAGGGAATGGAGGGAATGGATAAATATTTATTAAGTAAATTAATATTCACTGTTCTATTAGGCATCTCTTTATCTTCAGAAGCAGTATTAAATATATATTCCCATAACTTGATAAAAACGGTTGGGGATGGTGGAGCCGGAGGAAATGGGGGAAATGGAGTAGGCGGAGGAAACGGAGGTCATGGCGGCAACGCAGGTTCTGGTCAAAACTCTCATGGTGGAGCCGGAGGAAATGGGGGCAACTCTGGTGGACGCGGCTCCTCAGGTGGAAATGGTGGGGTTGGTGGTAATGGAGGTAGTGGCAGCAATTCTTCAGGAGGACAAGGTGGGGATGGCGGTAATGCAGGTAACAGTGGTCTTACTTAATAATAAAGTCAGAGGTAAATATGAGAATAGTTAATTACGTCTTAATGTCGTCTCTATTTTCCATGTGTTCTTTACCACTCATAACAACTATTTTATCTACAGTGCCTACAGCTGTATATGCAGCAAATGGTAATGGGGGTAATGGGGGGGGATGGATCTAATAGTGGTAATGGTGGAAACGGAGGAAATGCAGGAACCGACAGTAATGGAAACGGCGGGCATGGTGGTTCGGGAGGTAATAACGGGGGAAATGGGGGACGAGGGGGAAATGGAGATGGTTCTGGAAATGGTGGTCGCGGTGGTGATGCTGGATGGGGAGGGGGAAGTGGAGGATCAGGCGGTCGAGGTGGCGCTAGCGGCCAAGATGGTTCTTCCGGTACGAGTACGGCCAGATAAACGCCGTCTCATTCCAGCAAACTATCCATTCCATTAATCGGTATTGTGTTTGAAGCCGCCAACAGAGCGGTTAATAAGATGGTCACTCCCACCTTGTGAGCGGTAAGCTGACAGGGTGTTTTCTTTGGAAGGGATCATCATGCAAAACGTTACGCTCATCGGTATCGATCTTGGCGAGCATTCGTTCCATGTCCATGTCCATTGTCAAGATCAGTCAATCAATCAGGCAAGGCACTTCTGCGCAAAAAGTTCACACGCACTAAACTGATGGAGTTTTTAGCCTCTCACCCGTCGACTACTTTTGTCATGGAAGCCTGTGCTGGTGCGCACTTCATGATGGCTCGCCGCATCGCTGATTTAGGCCATGAGGCAAAACTTATTTCTCCGCAGTTTGTCCGTCCGTTTGTTAAAAGCAACAAGAACGATTTCGTTGATGCCGAAGCCATATACGAAGCTGCATCACGACCTTCCATGCGTTTTGTGCAGCCGAGAACCGAGGTTCAGCAGGCGATGAGAGCGCTACATCGTGTCAGAGAATCACTCATCAGGGGTAAGGTCAAAACCACCAACCAGATGCATGCTTTTTTGTTGGAATTTGGCATCAGCATGCCGATTGGTACCGCAGTGATTAAGCGGCTTTCAGTCGTGCTGGCAGAGCATGAACTCCCGCCTTATCTTGTGCAGTTACTGATGCAATTGCACGACTATGATGGTGATATTGCGTGGTGGCGTCGATATTTTAGTCGCGACACCTGGCCGTTTACTGGATCTGGAACATCAAAACGCGGTTGATTTGTCCAAAATTGAAATTTTGGTCTTGGACGAAGCGGACCGTATGTTGGATATGGGCTTTATTCACGATATCCGCCGTGTATTAGCCAAATTACCGGCTAAACGTCAGAATTTGCTGTTCTCTGCCACCTTCTCTGATGAGATTAAAGGGCTGGCCAGCAAATTGTTGCACAACCCAGCCTCTGTTGAAGTTGCTTGCCGTAATACGGCGTCAGAGCAGATCGCCCAAAGCGTTCACTTTGTCGATAAAAACCGTAAGCGTGAGTTGTTGTCTCAGATGATTGGTGAAGGTAACTGGCAGCAAGTGCTGGTGTTTAACCGCACGAAGCATGGCGCGAACCATTTAGCTGAACAGTTGAATAAAGACGGTATTACTGCGGCGGCGATCCACGGTAATAAGAGTCAGGGCGCACGTACTCGTGCACTGGCTGATTTTAAAGACGGTAAAATCCGTGTGCTGGTGGCGACGGATATCGCTGCCCGTGGTCTGGATATCGACCAGTTACCACACGTGGTTAACTATGAATTGCCAAACGTTCCGGAAGATTACGTTCACCGTATTGGCCGTACTGGCCGCGCGGAACGAACCGGGGAAGCGATTTCACTGGTTTGTGTCGATGAACATAAACTGCTGCGTGATATTGAGCGTTTATTAAAACGTGAAATTCCACGTATCGCACTTGATGGTTATGAGCCGGATCTAAGCATTAAAGCCGATCCGATTCAAAATGGCCGTCAGGGCCGTGGCGCACAACGTCCGGGCATGGGCCGTGGTAGCAGTGCGGGTCGTCCGCAGAATGGAGGCGGTGCAGCAGGTCGCGGTGATAGCCGCAACAGCCGCCCACGCAGCCAGGCTGATGGTCAACGCCGCCCGGCAGGCCCATCGTCTCGCGGTCGTAGCCGTAATCCAGGCGAATAAGCGATACCTCTTGGGTATGACTGCTTCTATTCACTGATGAAACCGCTTCTTAGGAGGCGGTTAATAAGATGGTCACCCCCACCCTGTGAGCGGTAAGCTGACAGGGTGTTTTCTTTGGAAGGGATCATCATGCAAAACGTTACGCTCATCGGTATCGATCTTGGCGAGCATTCGTTCCATGTCCATTGCCAAGATCAATCAAGCAAGGCACTCCTGCGCAAAAAGTTCAGACGCACTAAACTGATTCCGGTATTTTATGAAGATGAAGTGGATATCGATCTCAATCTCAATCTCAATCCTAAAATCGGTGCTGACTGGTGTATGAAAGGCCAGCAAAAACGCTATCTTATTTATC
>NZ_CGBP01000064.1 GCF_001053095.1 Yersinia similis
TGGCTGAGAAACCGGAAATCTCAAAAAGTGTGTGGAACTAAAGCTGGGATACTTACAATGGGACTGGTAAACGCTATGCTGGAGAAGGCGTTCCTCCGGCTGAATACAGGCGATACCCCTTTGCTTCATTCAGATCAGGGCTGGCAGTATCAGATGGCGGCTTATCAGGGAAAACTGAGAGCTAAGGGAGTGGTCCAAAGTATGTCGAGGAAAGGCAATTGCCTGGATAATGCGATGGCTGAAAGTTTTTTTAGTACGCTAAAGTCGGTGTGTTTTTATCTGATGAAGTACAACAGTATCAATGAGCTAAAACAGGGCATTGACGAATATATCCATTATTACAACCATGAACGTATCAGCCTGAGCCTGAAAGGCCTGAGTCCGGTGGAATACCGAACCCAGGCCTTATTAGCCACTTGATACAAACTGTCCAACTTAATGGGGTCAGTCCAATCTGCGGGCTGTCTGGCTTTGAATCTGTTTGTAGAGTAGGTGGCTCTAGGTCTTGTAGTATATGGGTTTGTGATAATGCGATTTTTCATTAGGTACACCCATGTGTACACGCTAAAACAGAGTGCTCCATCGTTAAGGCTATTTTTTGTTCAACTTTTTGGAGGCAGTTTCAATCTGTTTGATACTCTGCTCTGGTGCTGAGAGATTTTCTGGCATTGTCCCCCCAAGCTCTTTGATTGTCTGCCTTACTTTCCTGCCTACATCGAAATGCGTTTGGTTTGCCTGCTGTTTCGAATTAACCTGATCTCTGATTAACTTCTCTTCCGCTTGGGTTGCTCTAAATAGGTTTGCCGCTAGTTCCGTTGACCCCATGTGATCTAAGATTTTTTGGCTCTTTTTTAATCCCTTTCGCTGGTGGATTGCTTTCTGGTCTAAGCCACCATACAACCCTTGATAACCATGATTTTGGAATATGGCAAAATCTAATCCGGTTTCGACACCGGCCTTTTGTGCTACCTCGACTAACTGTTTGTTATGTTCTTTTAGCTCATTTCTGAGAAACAGCCGCTTTTCATCTTCTCTTAACCGCTTGAAAGTTTCATCATCGGCAAGCTCTTGCCTGCGTGTTTGCATCGCAAAGTATGTTTGCCCTGCGGCTATAACTGGCTTGGTTGGATCGCCGTTCTGTACGGCTAGATAGCAAGCGTACCTTGATAACTTTATGTCTTTGAGCTTTCTGCTTGCTCCTGAACCAATTTTGACCATATCGAGGACGTCCTCGAAATGGTCTTCAATATTGTGCCCGCTCTTGGAACAAGCCTCTTTTGCTTTATCAATAACGGGGGTGAAGTGCCTATATTCTGAGTAATCCAATGTTTTTGCTAGATCTCTAGCTGACCAGTATTCGATGCCATCAGCATCAAGTTGCTTAATTTCTTCAAATGGTTGGTGATGTTCTTGCATATTATACCTGCTGCGTCATTTTGGACTTCACTGTGCTGGTTAACAACATATCAACCATTCTCTATGATGAATACCGAAAACCTTATTGTATGATACATGTATCCCACATTAAGGAATTATCCCGCCATGAGAATGACCAGCCGCAAAAAAGAGATATTGAGTTTCTACGAACCGGACAACCTCGAATGGGTAACGGGTGAGATTGGCGCACCTCCCCTCGATGTATCCGGTTTGGCATACATGCTGTTCGGTACAGGGGCATTCGATAATAGTCACTATGTTGAGTCTACCCGGCGAACGCTGGAATCAATGGTCAAGACTGGCTTGCTGGAAAAGATAACGAGCTATGAGCAACGGCAGAACAGGACACAATCAGGCGGCGGGCGCGGCGTGTGGTGTAACGTCTCGCGTTATGGCTTGCCTGGCTCCTGTGTGATTATGCGGGATGATGGTGGCAAGCGTGAAGCCATTGAGGGGGAAGTGGTACGGATTGATTAGATGTTGCCTTTGGTGGCTACCTACGAGGTGCTGGCTTCGTCCACTGGTAAGCTGGCGCACTCATCCTCTGGCGGTGACGTTCTTTAGCTGCCAGTGTCGCCGCTACCTTAGTGCGTATATCCAGCAAATCCTTGTTGTTCAGATCCACCCCTTGCCGCCTGGCTGCGTTGATAAGGGTCATTTCAATAATGTTATGGCTCAACATAATAACCTCACCCGGCTTAATCATTTATCGTCGCCTCTGTGGATTTACCCAAATCAGCCCATCATTTTACGGTAGGCCTCTGCGGCTTCATCCGGGGTTAGATTTGACGTTTGGATCGGGCCACCGTTCGCGCCGGTCAATTCGGCTTTCTTCGGTGCTTCCCATCCACACATTTCAGCCAGTTGCTTGATGGCAATCTTCGGATCATGCAGCTTAAGTTTCAAACCATCCTTGCCAGTGGATAATTCAGCGACAGCGGCCAGGTGTTCGGGCTTAATATTCTTGGAGTCCTTAAATTTCCACGACGCCTGAAAGACCGGTTGCCCGTCCTCGTCTTCACCAATCTGATAATTGCCAAACGTGGCGATGTCATGAATTGTCGTGCGCCCCATCAATGTTAGTCGTTCCATCGCTTCCGTGTAGGTCATGATGGCCTCGTTAACTGTTTCGTGCTGTACGGACTGGAGGAAGGCTTGAACGTTACTATTTGTTACTAACTGGCTGGCTTTGGAACGCTCACCATCGCCTTTAGCTTTACCGCCAGCCCTTCGGTATGCCTCGGTTTGATTGGCACCCTCTAGCAGCGCGGTAACGAATCTGCGCTGTAATTGCGTCAGGGCATCGAAAAGCGCCTTCTGTTCTTCTGTAAGCGTCATTTCGCCCCCTTAAGATTTAACCGGTATAACATTTTCTCATTAACACGATAGCGAGTAAACCTTACCATTTCTTACCATCGATTAACGTGTGACCGCCAGCCAATGAAAGGGCTTGAACCTTATGGCGTGGGCCTTTCTGAGCAAAATAGTCAATATGCTATTTATTTAGAGCGTCCTGATTTAGTTTATTGATGAGCTGTAGAACTTGTTCATATAGTTGCTTATCGTCAAGTTCATATTCCTCTCTGTCTGAGTCGGGATTATAGAGATCGGCCAAACAAAATATGCTTGATAAACATTCGCTCAATTTTTCATCGTCTTTAAGAGATATATGCTGGTCACGCTCTATCCTCCAAAGCTCAATATAAGCATTCGCAAAAACCTGCGCTGACACTCTTTCATTAATAAATGATTTAGCGAATTCTAAAATAACTATGCCCATCGTAGAACTCCTGTCTAACAAGCTGGCTGCTCTACCAAGCCTCAATTACTCATGTGAGTCAATTTCGTTGAGCCAGCAATTAAAGTCTTCTTTTTCATATAAATACTCCCTGTCAGTTGTAGGTAAATCTGCCCCCCCCAAGCATTGAAGTATCTTCCAAACAACCTGATCGCTTACTCGAATGTGATCATCATCAATTATTTCAAACGCCCATTCAGAGGCGCTTGCCCGGTCAAGTTCCCCTGATATTAACTGAACGATTTTTTCTCTAATATTTGCTCTTGATGGCTGGTCTACTGACATTTTATCTTCTCCCTTGATAATTACCGTTTGTATCAAAAATACGGTGATTCTTGTCATTGACTACTGGTTTAGGGGCAACGCTCCTTATATTTCCAGAATGATCTACCGTCTCATACCATGTTCTTGTCTGACCTGACTTAGGGTCCCATTCTCTAACAAGTCTAGCACCTGCCATTTCTCCACTAGTTCTTGCTGGTGTCATTGTGCCATAAAACCTAAAACGTCCATTTTCTAATTCTTTGATACCACCTTGCCCATACTTTTCAGCCTGTCGGTAATAATCGTTTAGCTTTGAACTTTGCAAAGAACTAGTAGCACTATGCCTACCGATACTTTCCCTTTTTTTCGCAGAAATACTCTTTAGTTTTTCCAGTTTAGATACTGGATTACCTCTCTTGGCACCAAGTAAAATACCCGCAACGAGCATAGCGCCAGCAGTGTTTTCATTCAGCACCTGATCAAACCCTTTTGCCGCATCGCCACCCAGTTTTTGAGCAGTATCAGCAAACATTTCCGGGTTCTGGTTATACACACCACCCGCAGCAAGCAGCCGGCCCGCAGCCTTGCTGTTAATCGTGCCGAATGCTTTCGGTACCGGCAGCTCGGATACAGAAGGCCTCACCTTCATTGGCGACTTCGTTGGCCGTGGCTTTCCACCCGTTCGCTGATAGTTCCG
>NZ_CGBP01000065.1 GCF_001053095.1 Yersinia similis
CCGGAAATCTCAAAAAGTGTGTGGAACTAAAGCTGGGATACTTACAAATCATGTGGCAAGCAGTGAATCGTCTGTTAAGTGAATGCCTCGGTCCCGCCGAGATTCGGGAAAGAACTGAATTATCCGGTGGGGATATTCATAAAGCCTGGCGTCTCAGTTACGGGGAAAAAGAGGTTTTCGTTAAGTGCGATACCCGCGAGATGCTGTCAATATTTACTGCGGAGTCTGATCAGCTCTCGTTATTAGCCCGCAGTAAAACAGTGCAAGTACCGGAAGTGTATGGGGTCGGCAGTGATCGTGATTACAGTTTCCTATTGCTTGAATATATTCCACTGAAACCGTTGGATGCCCACAATGCTTATTGTTTGGGGCAGCAATTAGCCCATTTGCACCAATGGAGCGAGCAACTACAGTTCGGGCTGGATTTTGACAATGATTTAGCCACCACCCCACAACCTAATAGCTGGCAACGTCGCTGGGCGCAATTTTTTGCTGAACAACGTATAGGCTGGCAACTGCAACTCGCCGCCGAGAAAGGGATGTCATTTGGTGATATTGATGACATAACCGGCGCGGTTCAGGAGCACTTGCAAAACCACCAGCCACAGCCATCATTGCTACATGGTGATTTATGGCCAGCAAACTGTGCTGCCAGCAGCAATGGGCCTGTTATTTTTGATCCTGCGTGTTACTGGGGAGATAGGGAATGTGATCTCTCTATGTTGCCACTCTACCCCACATTACCTGCACAAATTTATGATGGTTATCAAAGTATCTGGCCACTACCTATCGGTTTTATTGAGCGCCAACCTATTTATCAGCTCTATTACTTATTGAACCGTAGTAATCTTTTTGGTGGCAAGCACTGGATCAATGCGCAAAAAGCCGTCGATAATTTGTTGCATCCCGAACAGTTTTAGCTTTAACGGCAAACTTGCCGTTGCTGCCAAAAAGTTGATGCAAAATACTCTTTGCACTACGCTATTTTTTCCAGCAATAAATGAAAAAAGCCAGCGCAGTGGTGTTGGCTTTTATGTCAAGCAAACCGCTTATCCCTGAATCATAATCCCAAGTAACTTAATCACAAAATAGCCGAGCACGCCGATAACCAATGGCAGGATATATAACGTGAAAAATTGCAAAAAGATGGTGTGATGCGGCAATACTATCTTTTCTTCTAGTTGCTCACGGCTATGGCCTTCATTGCCTTTGGCTCGCTCTAAAATCATCTGATCTTCAATACCTTCCCGAATATGTCGTACTTGCCGGGACATCCGAGCACCGGAGGCCTGTAATGATAGGCCGACAAAAATAAGCATGTAAATAATGAAAAACATAATATTTCCCGTAGACAACCCCTGCTCTAAATTAGGGACTGGCGAGTTATACCAAAAAATATTCAAAAAAGGTGTATTAAAGCGCGCCATATCGGTCATAACATGGATAAAATCCAACATGACCGCATTAATCCCTGCCCCTTTTTGGCTATATAAATAGACAAAATTGATAATTGAGATCAGTGTTGACAGCAGCGCTGGAATAAAAACGAGCCATCCTACAATTCGTTTGATGACGGCGACACGCCCAGCCTGTTGATAGGTCATGATTTCTCCTTGTGAATGTTATAACTTATGTGGCTTGGTCTATCTGTTACATCCACACGTTGTGCGGCACTTTACACCACTCTGTTTGCTATTTGTTTGTCATCAAGTCTATTACTTATCGTCAAGCCAATGACTTAACATCAAGCCTAGTCCATCAACATAGTTCTATTATATTAATGAATTAAATTCGTACTAGTAATTACTTGTATACCCAAAGTAATTCGAATTGTAGGAATGCTGCTTGCAACGGCCTCGCAGAGGCGAGCCACATGGATAGGCCCAGTAACGAGCGTAGCTGTAAGTATCCACTTAAAAGGGGTCTGAAGCCCAATCGTACGGAAAGGTACGCTAAGTACATTTTTCGCACTATCACTAGTCACTCATACCGTTCAGTAGTTGTAGCTGCTCAAAATTACTCCCACTGGACATGCAGTCCAGAACCGCTAGCTCACATTAGACGCCAGTTTTCTATCATCTCAGGGGAACCGTGGAACTCGACATCATGCACTCGGGTGCTCAGGTCAAGGTCGGGGTGTTGCGCCTGTAGCGGAACCTGTGTTTCTTTGTGTGCATTCAGGTAATTCCCCACCTGCTCGCAGCCTTCCGGGCAATACTTTTCTGCGGATGCATGTATCCGCTCGTATAGATCCGGTTGGTTAACTCCTGCCAAATTAGTGGGTACATAAGGACGGTTGGCGGCGGCGGCCTCAGCGATAGGGAAAGTCTCGGCAAAGGTGTGATAGCCGCCGAAGTTCATGAAAGCAGCTATCCCCAAGCCCGCTGGCAGGGCCAAGTCGGGGTTGCCGTAAATCCGTTCTCCACCCAGGGTGTTGAGTGCCAGTAAGATATCGCAGGTGCCGCCAGATTGAGCGCCGGCGGAAGGAAGGCCCTGCTGATTGCTTTCCAACGCAAACGTACCAAACGGCTGCCAGCGGTTGATACCTGTGCCGTGCGTCATCGAGCGCTGCTCCAGCATCTGAGCCATGCCAAGCTGAGCATAGGCCTCCGGAACCGCCCCCATGTCCTCCTCGGACATGGTGAACGGGCGGCTCAGGTCGGCGATCGGCGCACCTGAGCGCGCTATCGCGTTAATGTTTTGGTTTCGGTCGCCCAAGGTCTGACGCAAAGCCGCATCGTCCACGCCGCCAACAGTGCGCTGTACCACCTGACCAAAGCCTAGTCCATACTTGGCTGCGTCCTCGTATATCCCGTTCACCGCGCGCGCGCCGTCTTCGTCGGTCGCCACCATAGGCATGCGCTCGCTGCGTGCGCGGCTCAATGGATTGTCGAAACCTGGTGTGCGGGTTTTGCCGGAGAATTCCTTGAAGCGAGCGTCGAAATCGTCCGCCTGCAAGGACAGACCGACCTCACGTAGCAGCGCAGCGCAAGCGTCGGCATTGGCTTGTTTATGCTGAGAGTACAGTTCCGGTTTGGCCTGGTTTTCTACCGGGTTCATCAACTGCCACACCGTGGTACCGAACGCGCTCAAGGTGCGAATCTTGGTCAACAGTTCTGGGTACCCTTGCTTGAGGGAACCATCGGCGAGGCCTTGCCGCGGTGTGTTCAGGGTGTCCAGTATCCAGGGCTGAAAATCCTGGATACTGTCCATCTGCCGGCCTATCTGGTCGGACTCCCTCGACAGCGGTTTGATTGCTGCCTGAAGTACCGCACCCAGTGTTTGTTGTCGGCCCTGAAAATGAACGGTGTGGTTGGCGGCTTCACTCTGTCCGTCCAGAATGTGGCGCAACAGTCCTGCTAATTGTTTTGCGTGCTGGTCGAATACATGGCCCATCTTGCCTGGCTGGTCTAGAAGCGACATGCTGGCACCTGCCTCGAAGAACTTGCTGTTTTTAACTGCCAGTTTCTGAGCGTCGGACAAGGTTACTCCTTGTGGGTCACTCTTGGATGTTGCTTCCGGCTTACCTTGCTCATTCATGCCGAAAATAGCGTTTAGAGTACTGCCTGATCTAGATACAAACATGGGTAACCTTATTCTGGAGAGATTCAAGTCACTTCTATACCATGGGCTGTAATTGGAAGCTTTCATAAAATAACTATTGAATTAAAAGTGTTAGTGCTGCAGGGCAGCTAATTGGAATTTAGGGTGATTCCAAAACGGAAATATTAGGAAGCGTATTATTCCAGGATGATTTCCTGCTCATGTCAAATTGGTGTATACCCTAACCTGACGTCAGGCCGGATAATGAAAAACTGTCAGAATAAAGTTACTCTGCATATTTATTGACACAAGTAATTAAAGGTCATAGATTCTTTTCTGACACATTCAGTATTGGAGGCTTATGAAAGGTCAACGTATTGGCTATATCCGGGTAAGTAGCTTTGACCAGAACCCAGAACGTCAACTGGATCAAACTCAGGTGGATAAAGTCTTCGTCGATAAAGCATCGGGTAAAGACACTCAGCGGCCAGAGCTGGATTCTTTGTTGTCATTCGTGCGTGTAGTGGATCACAAAATCAGGACACCTTCGTAGCCTTTTTCCACTGCTCTTCGTATTCACAGGGCGGTAATCCACCATTGTGCCGATGGGGGCGTACTGTGTTGTAATAACTT
>NZ_CGBP01000066.1 GCF_001053095.1 Yersinia similis
TGGTTTTTATATTGAAGATCACATTGAAGGATATTTACCCAAAAACTGGACCTCAGATTTAGTTAGTGATGGCTATTACAAAGCGCAATATCAAAACGCAGATATAGACCCAGACGCAGGAGAATGGACATGTGGGCAGTGGGTAGAGACTAGCGGACCTTCAGCTACAGACATTGCAGATCAGAAAGCGGAATTTGTTGCTCAAGCGAAACTCAAAAAATCAAAGCTGATAAGTGATGCAAGCGATAGAATAGAGATTCTAAAAGACCGGATTGAGGCGGGGCAAGATAGAGCAGCAGAGTTGAAATTATGGAAGTCATATCGTATAACGCTTGATGATATTGATGTGAGTACAGCGCCGGATATCATGTGGCCCGTTTCTCCAGATAACATAAAATTGCCGGTGGTTTTAACCAAAGCAAAACTGGGCAATTAAGCCCAGCCTATTTCAGTCATACAACCAGCGACCAGCCTTGGCGGACTCAATAAGCATCCCTATGGTGAAATCTGGAACAGGTATGGGCGCTGTTTTTTTGAATGGATTCCATGAGAAAGGTTCATCTGGATAATAGATTTTAATATTAAACTTATCTTTTGGGATATTGAATGTTGAAAAAAAATCATTCATGAGTTCCTCAGCTTCTTCTTCCTCCATACGAAGATCAGTATCAAGGTCCGTTTCTGGCGTTAATACTGGCTGCTTACTCTTAAACAGATAAGCGCCATCATGGCGCCTAACAAGTTCATAAATACACTGTTCAATACTATTTACCATATTTTGTCGTTACCCCTGGCTATAGTGTTGTAATCACGTATTGCTCTATAAGTGATTTCTGATACGTCAGCAGCAATAATGATAAGGCCAAGCAGGGGAATAGAACGACCTACAAATGTTCCAATATTAGAGACCATCCTCCGCTTTGCTGTCCAAGGTGTATACCCACCTATCCATGTAGGTAATTGAATACCAAAGGGGAATTGTGATTTCTTAAATACGCCTCTTGCTGCTTTGGAGGCATATGAAGTGCCCTTCATTGCACTTATAGGCTTAGGTCGAGTGGGAAGATTATTTCTACCTGACAAGATCGCGGCTGCAGCACCAAAATCAGCCATGCCTAAACCAAATTGATCTACAGTTTTTTCAAAAAAAATCATAAATAGCAATCCGCTGGCGGTTAAATTTGAACGACCTGCATAAAAGTACGTCCCGCCCAGCTCTTCAACTGTATCCATAGTACATCCTTGTTATCGTGTTAATTATTGCTTAAAGCCCATTTGCTCTTCATCAGCATATATTGTTACCTCACATGATTAAACTAGAGTGGCAAGAGATTCAGACAATCCTCAAATGTATTTAATTTCTCATTACGTTGATATCAGAGAATTAACGCGCTAAATTACCCAAAGATGCCAAGCCTCACTTTTTAGTGGGGCTTTTTTTATGCCCGCCGGAAATCACTCACTATGTCTGCTATCGATATCACAACAATGCGCGGCGAAATGCCACGGGCGGTTGCACATCTATTGCCTGAGCAAGCGGCGACCATTGCTAAAAACTGCCATTTTCGCCACGGCGTTATTACACCGGTTATGGCGGATATTGATGGTGGGAAAACATTTAAGTTGAAGCCAACGACTATTTTCCGTACCCGCTGCACACCTTCAACATGCAGCGCAGCATAAATAGCCGACAGACGAATATCACGCCCTAAGCGGCGCTGGGTGCTGATATAGCTTTGTAATCGGGCTTCGGCTGCGGCGCGGATCGGCTCAGCTTCCGGCCCCGGATAAAAATAGAGCGTGGCGTCAATCTGATACTCCACGATGGTGGCAGAATTGACGGTTAATCGATCCGCCACCGGGCGCACGTTCTCATCGTTTAGTGCCGAGAAAACCTTATCCAATAAATACTGTGCCGCGGTACCATTTCCCTCACGTGAAAGCACGGTGACGGTAACGCAAGCGGGGGATGGGCTAATGGCGGAGGCGTCAGCAATCCGGCCATCGGCACTGCGGGCATGATACTCATACGCACCGGTTGGCCCGGCGACGCTCAAGCCCTCAAAGGCTTGCGGGATGCGTACCCGGAAATCGTCGTCAGACTCCATCACGGCGGCAGTGGGTGGGATGGCGTCTGGATTGGCTGCGGTGATGGTCAGTCGCTCAATGCCATTGTTTGCGCCGAGGTGGTCTAAATCACTGCCATTTGCGTAGGCCACCATCACCGCTTGCGCCCCTTCATTCACTCGCTGGCGCAACAGCAGCTCGCGGTAAGCGGTTTCTTGCAATAACTTCACGATGGGTTCAGATTCAAATGACAGCGTTAATCTCACCGCGGCTTGCTGCCCGGACGGATATAAGGCAATAAAATCTTCTTTACGCAATGCAAGCAGGCTTTCAAAATCCAGTGATTCAATCACCTGCGGTGCCGGTAACTGACTTAAGTCGATGGTCGGCATTATTGACCTCCTATTAGCACAGCCAAACTCAACCGGCTGTCGCTGTCGGTGCGGCTACCGGTTAAATCAACAATCATCTTGCCGTTGCTCAGCGTGGTAATACTGATGGCATTCAGCGTAACGCGCGGCTCCCAACGCATCACAGCGCCATAAACAGCGGCCATCATTTTTAGACGTAAGGCGGGATTTTGCGGCTGGTCGATCAAGGTTGATAACAGTGAGCCATAATCGCGGCGCATCACCCGTGTGCCTTGTGGTGTGGCCAGAATGTCACTGATTGACTGGCGAATATGATCAATATCGTCGATGTTCAAGCCGCTGTTGCGGTTCATGCCGCTATATTTATAGGTTGTCATTTTGTCCCTGTCGTATCAGCGCCACCGCGCTCAACACCGCCGTGGCTGTGGTTATCAACGATCACGCCATTAGATGAAAACTGACCGCCGGAATGCCTGATGTCGCCGCTCATCTGGCCGCCGCTTTTCACATTTAAGGTGGCTGTCGTCAGGTTGTTGGTACATTCCACTTCGGGTGTGTCCAGTGTGATTTTGACCGAGGCGGTACAGGTCATGTTGGGGGCGGTAGCATGGATCGATTCGCCAGCCTCAATCACCGCTGTTGCTATTCCGGTTACGGCCAGGTGACTGGTTTCTGGCTCGTACTCAAAACGGGCACCATCAGGGAAGGTGATCACGATAGCGTCGGCGGATTGTGACGGGGCGGGATTGGCATCAGAGAAAACAGCGGGCAGCACAAAACCGGTGGTGAGTTCACCGCCGATACTGATCACCATAACTTGCTCACCCGGCGATGGCGCAGACCAAAAACGCACCCGCCCGGCGCGCAGGGTTAACCAATTAAGCCAATCGGTTTCCAGGTTACCCATTTTGACCCGACATAATCCGTTAGCAAGATCGACGTCTGAGACGATGCCAATACGGATAATGTTAGCCAACAGGCGTTTAAGACCAGCAATAAGGATATTCATGCGGCCAGTTTGCCGCCTACGGGCGCGCGCGGCATGTGATGGGTTTTGTGTGAGGGATGGCACAAGAAATTAATGGATTCAATAAATGTGATAGCCTTTATTTACAGCCTAAAAGGTTAATAAAGGGGTAAGCAATCGTGCATTCTGTAATTCGGCAGGTGAAAATAATGATTCAATCCTGTAATGTCTAATGGTTACACTATTTAAATTATTAAAAGGATTTTTAAAATGGCCAACTCTATTTATTTAACGTTGCAAGGTGCGAAACAAGGTTTAATATCCGCTGGCTGCGGTTCATTAGATTCTATTGGCAATAAGTCGCAATCAACACATCAGGATCAAATCTTCATTTATGCATTGCAACATATGATATCTCGTGCTCAAAACTCCCATCATCATCCAATAGTTTTTAGAAAACCCATTGATAAATCATCGCCTTTGCTGGGTATCTCTATCTCTGAAAATGAAAGTCTTGAGTGTCTTTTCGATTTTTATCGAACGAACAGTGAGGGTTCTTGTAATGGTCTAATCATTCCGGACACTTTGTTAGAGATATAATGAGCA
>NZ_CGBP01000067.1 GCF_001053095.1 Yersinia similis
CCCGATTTTTTCTGTTCGAACAGGTGCGATTCGCTCTCGCTCTGCTGCGCCGTGCCGACGGTAATGTTCTCCTGCGCACGCAGGCTGATATCCTGGTCGGCCACCACGTTGCTGCCCATCACCGCGATATTTTTACCGCTGACATCAATAGATCCCGCCGAGAGCATCGAGCCCACCGCCAGTGTCTGGCTAAGACTGTCTTCGGTGCGTGTCAGGGTGCTGGATGCCAGCCCTTTGCTGAGACCGGTATGATTGCGCTGTTCGTCATGCTGCTCGGTCTGGGTGGTCAGGAGCACATCCCCGCCCGCCGCCAGCGTCAACGCGCCATCGGTTTGTACCGCACTGGCTCGCAGGGTGACCGCCGTCATTGATAAGGCGACCTAGAAAGTACTGTGCGAGGCCAGCCAGCTCCGCCACGACTTTGGTACGGATTGGGGGTGGGATAACAGCGAGGTGATTATCGGTGGAGATTGCCTCATTGAGTCCATCACCGATGCTGAGCAACTGGAAGTCACCCCTGCACCCGGTGTTATTTGGTTGCAGCAGCGGGAAGTGGGAGTTTTTAGAGCTTAAAAGAAAGAACCCCGGCGAAGACCGGGGTAAATAAACGTTATTCTGTCAAACTATTACAAAAAATCATGATGCTGTTCAAATCCGTACGCCACTCTGAAATTTTATGACCGTCTTCAGTATGAGTAATTCTTGGCGTTATAAAATCATTGATGTTCTCGATGGTAAAGGAGGGGTGATCCTCGAGGAAAAGTACTTTATTTTGCAAAAAAACAATATCATCTTGAAAATACATCACCCAAACAAAAATAAAATTTGTTTGTTCCGGGTCATACATTGAAACCGCTAATGCAGCATGGTTTTTACTATGCAAACCCTTTTCAATAGATGCTAGCCAACTACGCTTGTAGTCTTTCAACTCCCAATACGACAAGGGCAATTGCAAGGGTTCCCAAAAATCATCAATAACAATCTTGGCTACTTGAACTAACTCGCCATCCATTTCTAGCGGTTCATTTTCAGGGAAAATTCCGAACATAAATTAATCCTTAATCCTATTTAGATTGCTATCATAAGTACCAATCCTGTCACCTTTACGATCAAACATTTTCCAGCCGTTAGTAACGTTATGACTATCAATATCAGGGGTTATATAATTTTTCCCATCGAAATAAACAGGCTGTCCATGTGAATTAAATGGTGCTTTTTGAGGTGAAATCCTGCGATCAAATCCTAAATTTTTTGCAGCTTCCTGAGCTTCTTTTCCTTTCAGCGCGAGATAAGCCAAATCATCTTTATTCGCCCCTTCAGGGATCGGTGTTACAGTACTACTCCCACCCGCATCCGGCTTGCCATCAGTATTACCAGTATTAGTAGCACCCTGACCTGTAGATTGATCATTACCGGTATGAGCAGGAGCATATTTATCCTGAAGCGAATTCAGGTATTTTTCGGTGATTTCATCATTGCCCATCATCGTCAGCATAACAAGATGATCCAGATCGTCTTCCGATATCTTGTCTGCAATCTCTTTGGCGACAATACCCGTAATACCCGCTTTAACACCGATCTCCAGAACTTGCTTCGCTATCAGACTTCGGCAGGGTGCAGCGATACCACATCCCTTCAGAGCCAGACCCAACGCATTATTCTCTACGATAGTTATAATGTTCAGGAACTTGATAGTCTTCAGGGAAAGGAAATTCTTTTGTCTCTCTGATAAAAAAGTCAATATCTTCAACTGATTGATAAAAAACCCCATAAATAGACATCATAAAAACCCTGATATCTAAAAGAGCCGCTCTCATAGCTTCAGAAACGGCCGCATGGGTGGTGCTGTCGGCGTGACCTTCGTTATTGGCCCCGACCAGCAAGCCGTTGGCCATATTGCCAACAAACTGACTGCCGATATTCCCCCCGGTGCTGGGGATTTCGCTCGGCAACATTTCCTTCGAAATACCTAACTGACCTTTAACTTCATTATATTTCAGTAGATTATCGGTGACGACTGGCTCACCGAGTCCGGAGTCACTGAGGCAGAGCTACTGGAGCTTGCCGCCGCCCCCGAATCACACCAGTTGAAGCGGAGGGACGAAGGGATTTCTAGGGCTTAGAATCAGGAATCCCGGCTTTGGACGGGCTTTACTTGTATCACTATTCAAGAATAAACAAACCTGCTTTTCTTATCATGTCATTTATTTCATCTAATAAATTAATTTTATTTTTTAGAATGTAAAAAGAGTGAGTTAGATCATATCCTGTCATGATATACAATCCTAAGTTAGAAAATAAAAAACCACATAAAGGATTTTCTTTCATAGCCTCAGATAATGCCTCTTTATATTCTCCAATTGATACTCTTTCTCTTTTCTCTCCATTAATTAAAATAGTAACATTACTTTCTGATAGCTGATATAAACCCTCATACAACTCAATGAATTTATTTTCAATATCATCAAAGCAAGCCTGTTTTACCGGATCATTTTTGATGTCAGAGTAACAAACTAAACTTTCATCACTATATTCATCAAAAGTTAAATAATGATCGAAATTCGATACATTGAACATAATAAAAAATTCTTGTATCGCAACGTTATCATCAAAATCAACTTTATTTACAATATCCGTTAAATAACTCATTTTCTTAGCACATTCCCATTTTGGTCTAACGTAGCAACTCTGTTACCATTTTTATCCAACAACTTCCAAGCACTTCCACCATGTGAATTATTTCCTGCTCTATCCGGCGAAATTCTCCAGCCAGTTTTAGGGTCAATAAACTCCCCTTTGCTACCAGAAATGGCCTTACGTTGATTAAACGTGCTCAAATCTATCTGATCACCTTTTTGAAGATCAGATTTATAATCTGTTTTAGGTTTTTCAGGCTCAAAGCCACCTGGTGTTCCTGATCCCACACCACCCAACTCAGTCTTTTGTTCATCCGTCAGATCTTTGCCTATATTGGGGG
>NZ_CGBP01000068.1 GCF_001053095.1 Yersinia similis
GCTGCCGTCGGTTTTTTGCCTATTGGCCGCACCGAGTAACCGCACGTCACGCGCCGCATCAAGCCGGGTATCGCCACCGATGATCCCAGAGTGAAGCTGGGATCTTAATACTAGTTTTTAAGTGTAAAAATTTTACCCAAAACAGATTGTAAATCTCCTGCTATAACCATTTTTCCAATACATCTTTTAACTCTAACTATTGTTTATATTAAAATATTTCATCAAACGCCATACATCAAATATTTTGAGGTGTAGTTCACTACCTGTGGGATTTTTCTTATTATTTTTAGACATGTTCTTTCTTAGAATTTATGCCTAAGCGGAACATTTCAGTTGGAAACAAAGGCTGTAATATTACATCATTGTTAAAAATAAATAATTTTGGGGACAGCGCCGTAACATCGTGGATATTTTCAGAAAGCAAGTTTAAATTTGATCTAAAAATAGGAATACTAACATCATCTACAAAAACGAATACATTATCGTTTTCTATAGAGTTTGCATTCAACAGATGATTAATGTCTTCATAGTCTGAATATTCAATCTCTGACCAAGAGATATTACCGTTTACTAAAGGATATTTATTAAAAATATCAATAGCATCCTTCTGAAGCCGCCCTTTAACTATAATAAAATCAGCACTAAGTGCTTCTTTACACTCTTCAAATAAAGTCATTTTCTCTACCTGTTTAACTGTCTCAATATCGTTTCAAAAGATTGTTCATTACCCTCAAATGGTACGACCTGTTTTATTTCCTTGCCCGGTCCTTTACCTTGAGAATAATCCCATACATTAATATGAGTACCTTTTTCAGGATCATCATCAACTCGCCAGCCTACTTTCCCATCGTTGGATTGACGCCCAATAACTTTTCCACTCCCAGCATTTATCTCTAACCGTCCAATAACAGGTTTAGAGTCTGCTCCTAAATCACCAACAATATCTAATGCTTTATTTCGAGTACTTTCCCAATTCTTTTCAGGTTTAAGTGTTGTTTCAATTTTATTTCCTGATTGCAGATAAGCCAAATCATCTTTATTCGGCCCATCAGGGATTGGCGTTACAGTACTATTTCCGCCAGTATCTGACTTACCGTCTATATTACCGGTATTAGTAGCACTCTGGCCTGTAGATTGGTCGCTACCGGTATGACTTAGCAAATTATCCGCTATTTGATCCCCCCCAGTATTGGAAGGACCTAACCCAGCTATTTGATCACCACCGGTATGAGCAGGAACATACTTATCCTGAAGTGAATTCAGATATTTTTCGGTAACTTCATCATTACCCATCATCTTCAGAGTAACAAGATGATCCAGATCGTCTTCCGATATTTTGTCTGCGATCTCTTTGGCGACAACACCTGTAATACCCGCTTTAACGCCGATTTCCAGAACTTGCTTCGCTACGGTGCAGCAATGCCACACCCTTTGAGAACCAGGCTCAGCGCATTATTCTCTACAACCCAAAAATTCCAGCTCAACATATGGGATCGTTCTTATCGGGTAACTAACGAATACCAAATAACCAAAACATAAAACCTGCAAGAAATCCTGACGTACTGATTTTTAGATACATTCCAATATTATCGCTAATGAAATGAAAAATTTCTTTTCCACCACCAACCCAATAACCAAGTACCTGAAAAATCATACACATTAGAAACACTGCCAGAAAAAAAGAACAAGATAAATACAACATGACAATGAACGATTTAGTTTTATTTATTTTCACCTTGTTTCTCCTTATTTTCCATAGCGCTTCCGATACCACTATTAAATAAACCTGATGCAGTTGACCCCCCTAAATTACCCATGGTAGAAGGAATGGCACTTTTTGATGCAGGCCTTGTAATCGTCCAAATACCTATAGGTTGCCATTCATATTCTTTTGACACAGGATTAAAAATTTTATTGAATGGAACCTTGATAGTATTACCGATCGCATATCCTACACTGGCTCCGCCTTTACTTATTATTGCATTCAAGAAAGGATCATCTCCTTTGATTTCTGCTGTGTAATAGCCGCCTACTGCATTCCAAGTAACGGTTGGGTTATAACTTTTTCCTGCTGTGATAGCGCCGATAACACCTGCGCCAATTACATCAGATAACCTCACTTCTCCTGTTGTACCATATTGAATAGCTGCATTTACACCACTGGTGACGCCTGCTGCAAGTAGCTGTTCTTTACCTTTTGCCCCCTGAATCATCGCCTTTGCACCAAAGACCATTACAGGCCATGAAGTTGGATCTAAAGCGACAGCGGCAACTCTGTTAGAAGTAGTAATATTATCCTTCAAAAACTGCAAATCCTTACCATTCAAATACTGTACTATTTTGATGGCGTCGGGATCTTTTAGTTTCTCTGACAATCGAATTTGTAATGATCCCTCATCAAGCGCAACATTCGTATTTACTTGAATAATTTCTTCATAAGTCACACAAGTAATACCGCCTCCTTTGCATTTTTCCTCCAATTTGGCACTATTCTTATTGCTAATGTTCAAATACTTCTGAATGACTGCACCGCAGTCCCCTCCGTTGACCTTACACTCGGCCAACTCTTTATCAAAACGGCGGCTTTCTTCTTCATGAAGATAATTATTCTCTACCGCATTTTTCCCCGCCTGC
>NZ_CGBP01000069.1 GCF_001053095.1 Yersinia similis
AATTTACGCCAGATATCCCCCTGACGGGGCAGCAGATCGGCCGCCACTGTCGGCGCATCAGAACCCGCCGATTGCCACAACCGCCGCCCCATCGCGTCATAATCACGATACTGCGTCAAAATACCCTGGGTCCGGCTCACTTCCCGATGAAGGTTATCCCGGCTGAACTCGGAAATAAGCGTATCACCATGACGAATGGCACTGACATGGCCCGCACCGTAACGCAACCATGACAGCATCTGCCCGTCGGGCAGTGTCAGGGCAGCCAGGTGATGCAGCGGATTGAGCATGAAAACTTGAATATTCGCAATCGGTTGAAACGACTGAACTGCAAGACTCTCGTATACTCAAAGTCAGCAAAAATACATGACAGGAACATTGGTACGTTCATTGAGCGTGAGAATTACTTGGTGTGATACTAATAACCACATTGAATACATGACCAATTTTTACTGGATACATAAAACTCTCCGATAATAATTTAACTTCCAGATTTAGATTTAACCTATTGACTCTATGTCACTTTATAATGGCTATTTAGGCGCGTAAACTCTTCAGTAGTTATTTATCCACGATATTTATTTTAAAAATAACTGGAAATATTTTAATGTCATCATTAATTTTATTATTTCAACTTTATTGTTAGAGCATATAACCAGAATAATTACAACCTTACACCATGATAAAAATAAACTGAGGCTAGCTACTCCGACCTCAGTTTATTATCTCATTCACACTATATTATATTTCACATCCTTAGACTTAATACTAATAACGGCATCGGTCAGTATTATTTTATGAATTAGAAGCCCATCGTCTGATAAACTAATTTCATCGACAAGCCAATCACCATGGGAATAATCATCAGTTGGCCATTCACATTTTTTTTTATCTATATTGTAGCTATAAACCTCTGAATAAAATAAAGACATTCTATTACCGTATGCCCCCAATAATAAAATATCAATATCTGTAACTCTGAAATCAGCAAAATTACGTTCTCTAATACATAAACTTTCTATCTTTGCATCATGTGGGCATTTAGGATCTCGATGATCATAGTGCCAACTTGCTTCCATAAACTGTAAAGCATTCTTCGGAACATGAGTCTTGATACTATTTACATAATCAGGATAGGCAGAGCTATCCATTGTAAAACCATCATTATTTTCAATAAATTTTATTACTTTCATATGATTAGCATCCTGAATGGCCAATTTCTCTGATCTTATCAGTATAATTTCTAACTGCTTGCCTACTTCCTGGGGTCCCTTTTTGGGGCAGTTGTCCTGACTTTCTTAGTTCATCAACAGCAATACCATTTAGCGTATCAGAAACAGTCTTAGGCACTTTAACTTCACTAGCCACTGTTCCATGCTTATTAAAGAACCCCTCGGGACCATAAATACCGACCTCTTTTCCGTTCGGCATATATACATGGACCTCAAATGAGGTTCCGTGGCCAATATTAAAACGATCAATTCTGCCTTTATAGCCCTCAGGCAAAGATAAAGGTGCTTTAGGTGCCAACCCCAGCGGATCCACCCAACCCAGCGGATTTGGCCCATACTGATAAAGATTTATCCCCCCCGCAAGCCCTATCGGGTCCTGCGTGCTAAATCGCCCTATCTCCGGGTCATAGTACCTGAACGTATTGTAGTGCAAACCCGTCTCGTCATCACTGTATTGCCCCGGATAACGCAGCGGCTGCGCGAACCGGCTGACCGTGCTTTGCCTTGGATCGCTGACATTCTGCCGGGTAACTTTGCCCCAGGCGTGGTATTTCCCTGACCAACGGTGCTTACCCTCTCCGTCCGTGACATCCAGCGGGGTACCGTTGATATCCGTATGAAAATAATACACCTGACTTTCTGTCTCGCCATGACGCTGATCGACCCGCGCCAGCGGCGTATAACTTTCGTTCGGGTCGTAAATATAGGTCGCGTTGCCGTCCGTATGTTGCTCCTGCAACAACCGCAGTCCCTGCCAGATAAAATCGGTCTGACGGGTGGTTTTTTCTGCGCCGCGCTTTATCGTCACCGATTTGTGGATACGCCGCCCCAGCGCATCATACCGATAGTGGCTGTCATGCTCCCCTAACGGCCCGGTTCCCCAGGCCCGCAGCAGCCGGTTATCATCGTCATAGGCAAAATGTTGCATCCGACCACCGGCATGCCGCGTGGTGATGTTTCCCCAGGCATCATACTCAAAACGGTAATGCTGCCATTGCGTCAAACGGTTGTTGGCGACCGGTGTATCGTACAGTGGATCGACCGTATCAAACGGCAGTTTCCTCAGGTTCAGCAGGTTATCCGCATTGTCGTAAGCAAAATCTTCCGCAACGGATAACTGATGACGCTCCCGGCTGTCAGTCAGCCGCCCTTCCGCATCATAACGGTACTGCTGCTCACCCCGGATGAAGTCGGTGGCCGTGCTCAGTTCACCGGCAGGATCAAAGCTGAATTTACGCCAGATATCCCCCTGACGGGGC
>NZ_CGBP01000070.1 GCF_001053095.1 Yersinia similis
ACACAGTAACCGAGCGGCGAACTCGCGTTGTGTGATTTAAATAATGTAATAAGCTGGCAGATATTAACTGAAGCTGTTTTCGGCGTAGGGTGATAGCTCGCTGAGCCGACTGTTCGGCCAGGTGGGTAAACGGGTTAGCACATCGCGCAACCAGATATACGGGTCGTGGCCGTTTAGTTTGGCGGTTTCCAGCAGACTCAGGATAGCCGCCATCCGTTGCCCGGCACGCAACGACCCGGCAAAAAGCCAGTTTTTGCGGCCTGCGGCCACCGGACGGATACAGTTTTCAGTGCGGTTATTGTCGATGGGTACGCGGCCATCGTCCAGGTAGCGCAGCAACGCCGGCCAGCGTTTCAAGGTGTAGTCCAGCGCCTTGCGCAGCCCCGAGTTGGGAGCTGTTTGCGTTTGTTGCAACAACAGCCATTGATGGAAGGCGTCCAGCCGGGGTTTGGCGTATCGCTGTCGCCATTGGCGTTTTTTATCCGCCGACCGAGGTTTGATTTTACGCTCAAGCTTATAAAGCTCACGGATTGTGTCTAACGCAACCTTGGCCACCGGGCTTTTGTTGGCCGTAAACAGCTCGAAGAACTTGCGCCGGGCGTGCGCCCAACATCCCGCTTCAAGCGCTTGCCCGCTGTCGAACAACGCCTGATAACCAGCATAACCGTCCACCACCAGAGTACCGCGCCAGCCCGCAAGCACATCGCGGGCATACTGACCACTGCGCCCCGGTTGGCAGTCATAAAGCACGATTGACCGGTCAGCCCCCAGCGCGGTGGTATAAGCCCACAGATAACCGCGTTGGGTTTTGCCCTTGCCGGGGTCGAGGATAGAGAGCGGCGTTTCGTCGGCCTGCAGGACCGGGTGTTGCAACAGGTCCTGATGCAGTGCCTGGGCCAACGGTTTCAGGGCGGCACCCACCGCACCGAACCAGCCCGCCAAGGTACTGCGAGGCAGGTCGACACCGCTACGCTGATATATCACCTGCTGACGGTAGAGCGGCAGATGGTCAAGGCTTTTGGCACACACCACCTGTGCCAGCAGACCCGGACCGGGTAGACCTTTTTCAATCAGCTGTGCCGGCAGGGGCTGGCTGACCACCGTTTCACAGTGTTCACAACTGAACTGCGGGCGGACATGGCGATGGACGATGAAACGAGCCGGAACATATTCCAGCCGTTCGCTGATTTCATCGCGGATGAAGCGCAGGGTGTGCCCACAGTCTGAGCAGCTATCGGACGCCGGGGCCAGACGGACTTCTTCCCGGGGCAGTTCAGGCGGCAGGGGCTGGCGTTTGGCCACCTGCGTTTTTGTTGCTTTCGGCTCAGGTAACAGCGTGGCCAGTTGCTGCCCGATATCAGCGGCATCGGCCTCGATGTCTTCGTCGAACAACCCGCGTTGTTCCCCCTGGAAGGCTTCGCTTTTACGCCCAAAGCGCCACTGACGGGCGTTTTTCAGTGCTTCTTCCAGTTGCTGGATATAACCGGCCTGAGTCTGGTTTCGCTGCGTCTGCTGCTCAAGGTCCGCGAGTAATTTCAACGCCAGAGTGCGCAGTTCATCGGGGTCTTTTGAGGTCAGCAAGGCATCGATATTCATGCGACCATTTTATCAACACGGAACTGGATTATGATTAATAATCAATGTATTAATCACTATTTTTTGTTATTTCCAGCCGGTTAAATCCAGACCATCCACCCGCTGCCAGTCAATGCCTTTCATCAACCAGTCGGCCTGTTCGGGTGACAGCGTCCAGGCAATATCACCGTGTCGGGGCCAGACAAAATGGCCCTGATGAAGACGACGCAGACACAGCCAGACGCCGTGCTTGTCCCAACGCAGAACCTTGATGCGCGAGCGCGCTTTATTGCAAAAGACAAAGGCGGCTTCTCCCTGCCAGGGTTGGTGCAGGTGGTCGGTAATGTATTGCGTCAGGGTATCGATGCCCCGGCGCATATCGACCGGCTCCCGTGCCAGCCAGACAGGCTGCGGCGTTAACACAGGGACAAGGCCTGCATCACGGCCCGCAACTGAGCGGGAAGGCACCTGACTGAACAGCCGTTGGGGAGGTTGAGCGTCACGGTGTCGGCGTCATTATTCGCAGGTATCACTCGGCGCGCAGGAATAAAGGCGGCGGGAACGGTCACGGTAGCGTCATCGCGATGATGCTTAAGCCAATAATAGAAGGTGGCAGGGTTCAAATCGTGTTGCTGACAATAGTGCTGTTTGGTTAATCCACTCTGTTTCCAGGCGTCGAGATATTGTTGCCGCTCACTGTGAGAATACCGTTTTGCCATATTTCACCTCCGATTCGTTGTATTGAATGAGGGCAGCATGTGGCAGCAGAGTTTTATTAACAATATGAGTT
>NZ_CGBP01000071.1 GCF_001053095.1 Yersinia similis
AACCGGTATAACATTTTCTCATTAACACGATAGCGAGTAAACCTTACTCTCTGTTGATGTATGGGTGCCATACAGTGAAAAACACCTCATAATCCGAATACCCAAAATGATTCTACTTATATTCAAATTTGACTATTTCACCATTTTCTTTTAGTAGGTATTTTCCATTATAAGCGGTAAAAATTATCCTATTCTCACTGTCATTATTAACGGTAAAAACAGCATTTTTATCTATACAGTTTTTATCTGTTTTCATATCATCGAAGCACAGCCTATCGTATTCATCTTCTTTATACCCTTCAGAGAAATCCCAAAAAGTTATACTAAAATTACCATAAGATGCTGGTTTTGGAATGTTATACTCAGATTTCAACATCTCTTTTTTTTCCAGCCACCAGCTTATTTTCCCTTGATCAGTAGTAGGGAAATCCTTCACCAAAACATCACTAAAATGATGTCTCTGATGAACGGCGACAATTTCCACCGGACGTAGTGACAACCAGAGGGAATAACCCAACAGAACGCCACCAGTTAGTAATAATACACCGAGTATTTTTTTACTTTTTGCTTTCATTGCGCCCCCCAATAATTTCTACTGTTGCTTCCATATTGGTCATGAATGGTTTATAACCAAGCTGGGTGAATCGCTGAAGTACAAACCAGATACGAAATATACGGTAATTCCTAAATTTAATAATATCTTTTCTGTCCAGTCCAAAGTGATCCTGAACATTATAATGGACAACGGCGCGGTAGTGGCCATTATTAATCTGTAACGATCTTATCGTGATATGTGCTGCGTATATATCATGTACAGTAATACCTAACCCATTAACCCTATCCTGCAATCTATCGAATTTTGGAAGTATGCCACCAAGGATAGTTTCTGTTATATCCGTTAATTTCTCTGCCGGATACAAATTATTTTTCCAATCGATATTGTCTGTTAATACCTGTTTTATTCTCAGCAATGAACTATTTTCGGCTGATTTATCGTTAATAATTTGCGCTCTCAATGCCGTATTTAACGACAAATCCCTAAACGGTATACCGTTACCATTTTGCATATGGTTGATCATTTTTTCGATAACGTTCTTATACGGGCCGTGCAAAGCAAAGATTCGTGATTCGTAGCGAAATTCATCAAAGAGGATCCTGACACATTCCTGTCGAGTGACCTTCTCGCTTTCCAACGCTCTATCAGCCGCATAACCATAACCATGAGCCGTGGGTTTTAGCTGCTTGAACAACGTCAGCGTGTACGGATTAACCTTGCTTGAAATATTATGTAGATTAAAATCTGTTTTTAACTGCGTTTCGCTCAGATCGCCACATCGCATATCATCGGCACTGTAATCATCCATGCGTTTTTTAGTTCTGAATACCGTGTAGGGGAAACCTAATGCCTGTGGGATTGGTCGAGATGTTTCTGACATAGTAAATTCCTTTTCGTTGTAACGACTGCTAATCACCCTCATCAGGCCGGGGCCTTACTTTTAACGCAACTGAGGGAATAACCAGAAATGGATGCTTATGAAGGTCTTATACTCAAAATAATTCAAGTTGCAGGAAGGTGAAAAAATGTGAATGCAACTTAAAGCATAACGAGTATATACCGACATATATCCGATGCAAAATGGATGCTATATCCATTTGATATTATTTATTTTTTCCGTCTCATCAAACGCGCATTGACCAATAGACACAAAACCAGCCAAGAGAAAGCACCTAAGTAGTGCCTGTAGTTAACTTTCGAATAGCTATTTAACAGTTAATTATGGATTTGAGTGGGTAGTTTTTTGTATATATAAGCAAAAGTATGTTGGTTCAGTCGGTTCAGTTGGTTCAATTTGTAAAGATGTTTGTTTTTAAAAGGGAAAATATGAATCTCTGAACCAACAAATGCCCTTTTTGAACCAACAAACGCTATTTTCGTGTTGGTTCAGTGGGTGCGCTGTATAATTCTTAGCCAGTCAGTGAAGACCTCTCACAGTTTTTAGTCTCAAATGTTGGTTCAAAAGCCCCGTTTGTTGGTTCAGTGTTGGTTCAAAATGGAAATTAAATTCCTTATAAAACAAACATCTTTACGTATTGAACCAACTGAACTAACTGAACCAACATAAAAACCTCGCATGTGATAAATAATTATTCGTCTGGCTGGCT
>NZ_CGBP01000072.1 GCF_001053095.1 Yersinia similis
GGATTGAGTTCCCTCAGTGATCTACTATTCGGCGCAGTTATTTAGTACAGCATCAGCAGATTGCTTGTTATAAATCATTTAATGAATTCCCTTTTCTAATGAGATAATTCAGTATTATGTATTAATAATCAAAAAAATAAACATATTGTTTAAATACCTTCGTCGGTGATCCTTCCAATGTCACTGAACAATGTGACCCACTTAGCAATAAATAAACGTAAGGCGTTCCCGACAGTACGCCCCCATCGGCACAATGGTGGATTACCGCCCTGTGAATACGAAGATCAGTGGAAAAAGGCTACGAAGGTGTCCTGATTTTGTGATCCACGACAAGATCAGACATTATTGGCACAATTGGCCCCACAGGCGCGCGGCGCGTTTATGCGTCAGGTCGCTAAAGAGCTACGCCGACGCCAACAAAAGCACATTCAGGCGCAACAGAACCCGGATGGCTCACCCTTTGTTCCGCGTAAGAAAAAGCGCCGCGATAAGCAAGGCCGCATCAAACGCAAGATGTTTACCAAACTGCGCACCGCCCGTTTTATCAAAACCGAATCCAGCACCGACGAGGCCGCTGTTACGTTCAGCGGCAAGATCAATAATATGGTTAGAGTCCATCATTACGGTTTGCGGGATAAAGTCACAAAGAACGGGCCAACAGTGAAATACGAACGCCGCCAGTTGTTAGGCTTCACTGACGGCGATAGTGAGTGGATTGGGGATCTGGCGTTGGAGTGGCTTGCTAAGTAGCCATTAATCTGGCTTTTGCGGGAACAGATACAATATAAAATGGTAAACGCCAAAAATACCGATACAAGCTAATATGGCAATGTACCAACGATCAAAATAGAAAAATGATGCGACCATTAATATTAACGCAACTAACGCAATAGCATTAGCCACCATGTAAGAAAGATAATATAAAAAACCGACTATGATTTTTTTAACTATTGAGCTGGTTGATGACATTATCTATAACCCTCCTGTAATCTTCATCTCGCCCCTGCTCTTGTATACTGCTCGCATCAACGTAGCCAGACACATGATCTTTGATTAAAAAATACAATATATCCAGATCACCCATAGAACGTAACCGCCAATACAACCTTGGGTTTTTCTCTCTCAACTCTCTGGAATCATAAGCTGAACGGTGAGCCAATGCACCGATAGTCAATATTGAATTAATTGCCGCACCACGAAGAATTCTCAAAGACGCTTTTAACTTAGGGTATCTCGCTATTGAACTATTCATCTGCGAAGTTAACAAATACATGAGCGTTGTTGTGGTAGCAAAACGCGCACCAGTTTTCGCATAGATACTATTTAACAACGCGTCTTTCTTATCCTCTGGAAGCCTCTCAATAAAATCTCTGGCAATAGCCTCTACCAAATTCACTATCGCACTGTCGATATCACCCTCTTTTATGAAGGTCGCTAGTCGATAATAATCATTAGCGTTTTCGCTTCTATGTTCGGTATCCAGAAATCCATATGCCAGATAATACATATCTTCCGGAACTGACATTATTCCAGAGAGTATACTGCCAGAAGTACTTTTAGGCTCAAAAGAGTCTATTATTTTGGTGGATATAGCATTAATCTCATTCATAAGATAATCCTTATAAAACGCGGTCATTCCAAATGCTATAACCTGATGTTCCAGCGACATGGTGCTGCCAGATAATACTTTCATAACGAACGGATACATGCTCTTCCGGTTGCATGCCGGCATGAGTCAATGAATGAGGATAATCTATATGGATATTAGTCAGTGCTGCATTAGTCAGTTTGATAGTGTAATACTTCTCCTGAGATGTAATGGTCAAGTAAAACCGGACACCGATTTAGGCACATTGTTGTAGTCGTCGTTCGTATTCATCCGGCGAGATATTTCTCAGCCGATAATGCCGCCTTTTCAGATTATAAAAACTGTCAA
>NZ_CGBP01000073.1 GCF_001053095.1 Yersinia similis
CGCCGTGCTGCCAATCACCGCACCGTCAAGCTGGGTGTGTCCCAGCAGGCAATGGTTGATGCTATTGGTTTGCATGTTAACAACTGGAAGAAGTACCAGAACGGCCAGGCCATGCCGTCACTGGATGCACTGAAGAAGATAGCTACCACGCTGTATGTCAGTACCGATTACCTGCTGTTTGATGAACATGAACGTGGACCAACAGATATATTAACGTTGCAGTTTGAAGCCGTCAGCCAGTTGCCTGAGAACGAACAGGCGATCGTCCGCGAAGTGCTGGAGAGTCTGATCATGAAGTGCCAGTCACGACGCTGGGATTCATCCAGGAAGACGGTTAAAGAAGAGTAACGAAGACGAGATTTAGCGCGGTAATAACAGGCTGGAACCCGTGATTACCGCTAACCACCACTAACTATTTGGGAGTTAATCATGACTGAGCAGGATTCTATTTCAGAAGCGGTTATTTCTAAAGCGCAACGTCGTTATAAAGTCGGGTATGTCAGCATCCAGCATGCAAAGTGCGCCACTAAAATGACTACTTACTACAGCCGCACACCTAGTCTGCATCTTAAAGGCAACTGGCTGAAAGAAGCCGAGTTTGGGACAGATACGCCGGTCACCTTGGCCATTGAGCACGGGCGGCTGATTATTCAGACTAATAGTGATTTCTGACAGAAAATAGCCCCAGTGTAAATATCTGGGGCTATTGTGCCAACCTTTTCAGCTCTCGTTACTGATAAATAATCTCATATTCACTACCAAGTTCATCACGTAACCGCTGAGCTAACAAATACCCATCTTTTATAAAAGTCTCTTCTTCCAATTCATTTTTAAAACCTGAAGATGCAGGATCATCAATATTAAGTATTGCCTCAAACCGATCTGCCCATCGCTGAAGGCTTTCTTGGAGGTCTGTAGATATAGGTAATAAACCAGGTGCTATATCCCCAAAATCATCAGGCGTTGTTCCCCATAGTGGATAACACCCATAATCAGCCATTAATTTTATTTTCTTCATTTCACTACACCTCTCAAGTTCGCACCTACAATATATCCATTACTTCCAACAGTAACTGCGATGTTATATTTCTGACCATTGATAATAGTTTCATAAATCGGGCGACCAGTACCAGAACCTTGATAACCAACTACTTTTCCTTGTGTTACAGCTTTCATTACCACACTTGGAATTTGTGCTTCCGAAACACCTAGTTGAGAAAATTGGCTTCCATGTTCCTTTATAATATGTTGTAACCCTGCTGTAGGACTACCGGTTTCAAGAAAGATAATTTTGCCACTTGAATCCCTTGCCACGCTGACAATATTTTCAGGTGAATATTTAATACCCTGAGCCGTCATTTCTTTGAGTAAAGATTTAGTAGCTAAACTATTTTGTGCTAACTGAATTAGATTTTTTCCCGCAACCCCCAAAGATAAAACCGCTGCCTGATTTTCTGGATCTGATGCAAATGCCGCAAATTTCATCCACGATTCAGAAGTTGTATCGATCAGCGCTAAATCTTGACCGTTAACCTGCTGAACGAAGGCTTTAGCCTCATCTGTACTCATCGACTTATATAGCCAGTCCGGTCTTTCTGTCGTAGCTATTCCACCTTGAATAACCTCCTTGTAATAAACCTCACAAGTCAATGGCCTTTCCTGACAAACAGCTTTTAATTTCTCGCTATTTTCTTCGCTGAGTTTTCCATATTTTTCACGAACCGCATCACAGTTGCCTTTGGCTGTACAGGTTTGTAGTTCCTGATCAAATGACAATGCTTCCGTGGCACTCAGATAGTTATTCTCTACCGCATTTTTCCCCGCCTGTGCACCCGCAACCGCG
>NZ_CGBP01000074.1 GCF_001053095.1 Yersinia similis
GCCATTTAAATCCAGCCCGTGCAGGGTGCGGTCAGTAGTGCCTACGGTGGTCACACTGTCATCTGACAGTTTTAATGTGGCATTAGCCAGTGCCGCCGCGTTATCCGCACTTAAAGCAAAAGTGGTATTTGTCAGATTGACGATCCCACTAAACGCCCCGCCCACCGTCGAACCAAAATCAAACGCGGTGCTGGCAAGGTTCTTCACCACATTCAGTGTGCCGTTCCCGGTCAGTACATGGTCGAACAGTGCAATGTTGTCCAGGTTCAATGTCGCATCAGCGATATCGACCTTCACCGTATTGCTCACGTTACTGCCGGTCAGGGTGACCTCTGCATCATCGGTCACTTGCAGTACACCGTTGCCGGTGACGCTGTTGCCAAAGGTGCCGTTAAAACCGCTCAGCGACAGGGTATCGCCCGCCCCTGCCAGCGCCACGCTGGATGACGCCCCCAGATTGTTCGTTGACGAAACCGTCAGTTTGCTGCTACCCGCCAAGGCATACTGGCCGAGGAAGTTGCTGTTATTGGCCGTCAGTGCGGTATCTGCTCCGCCGATAATATCGACTGTTGAACCCACCACGCCACTCAGAACGTTGGCAATGCTCTCGCTGACGCCATTCAAGACCAGATGAGAAGTGAGGGTACCCAGATTAACTGTAGCGCTGCTGGCCCCCAGATTATTGGCCTGACCCACGGTCAGTGCGCCATTAGCACCGATCTGATGTGCGCCGCTAAAGCTGTTATTCCCACTCAGCGTGACCGCCGCGTTGGTATTAATCACCCCGCCGCCACTGAGTACGTTGGTCATGGCCGCATTGGCACCGTTCAGGTTCAGCGTACCCAAGACCTCGACGGCGCTGGTACCCAAAGTCCCCGTCCCTGTCAGTGTCGCAGAGGCCACATCGGCAATATGGGTCTGCCCACTCAAGCCACTGTTGGCGGCACTGACCGCCAAATTACCGCCGTTAATATTCAGGGTTCCGGCACCGGTTAAGCCGCCGGCCACGGTAGACGTCCCGCCAGCGCTCAAGTTGAGCGCGCCCCCGGTTAAATCAATGGCCCCGGAATTGGTCAGCAGGCCGCTGGTTAATACTCCACCGCTGCCCAACGTTACCGTACCGGTATTGGTCACCGCTCCCACGGTCTGGTTGTAGCCATTAATATTGGCACTGGCCCCACTGGCGATATCCAGTAATGACGTCTGGCCGAAAGCGCCATTCGCCCCGAGGATCAACTCACCGAAATTGACGGTGGTCGTTCCCTCGTAACTGTTATTGCCGTTAGCCAAGGTTAAGGCACCATTTTGGGCATCCACCACCAAACCGCCGACACCAAATAACTCCGCATTCAGTATTCTGTTTGCCGTCAAACCGCTTTCGGTCGCCAGCAACAACGCATTAGCGCCATCGACTAACAACTCCAGCGCCGTCAGGGTGTAATTCACATACAGGCCGCTGCCGCCATTGCTGTTACTGCTGGTCAGGCCATAATTATGGATGGCATTCGCCACCGTGCTACCGCCCTGCTGGATGGCAGATTCCACCCCTTGCGTACCAGAGGTAATGGCCGTGCCATCAACCATCAGATCCAAATCGTTGGCATTGCCGGTCACATTTACGGCATTAATCAGCTCCAGCAGAATACCGCCCCGATCCTGCTCAAGGAGCGACACGTTCGGTGGCGTCACCGGAGATTCATTCTCCCAGTTGCCCGCGCCGGTAATGCTGACCGTCCCGCTGTTCAGTGCCAGATCGGTGACGGTGACGACCCCGTTAGCCTGAGATTGCGGCGGCGAACCGTCA
>NZ_CGBP01000075.1 GCF_001053095.1 Yersinia similis
CGCACAGCCATAAGCCGAGGGATTTTAAATTCTACGCCAAATGCATAAACACCAATACGTTAGCGTTAAATCTCCTAAAATAAGCATTAAATAATTAATTTAAAAATCAGTGTATTACGTCATGATCGATTTTACGGAATAGGACCGATATTTGACTAAAAATTAATAGCTTTAAGCCGCAGGCCAGAATTGCAGATTGGTCAGAAAAAAGGTCTCAAATTAGTTCGGGAAAATTTCTCTCAATGACGGATTACACCGAAAGAACCGACATTCTCCAGAATGGGACTTAAGGAATTTTCCCAACAACTGTGTGATTTTTCAGATTATTTTGTTTTCTCTAACTTATTGTTAAAACTAATTCGTACTCCAATAATCATTAATGTACATTCCCTTCTAAAGATTTGTTGATCTGAAATTTTGCATAGAGAAAAACATTACGCCGGTTGAGGATGCAGCAAAAATTGGGTACCACAATCGCTGGCTGTATAATTTATATGCCCTACCCGGGCATTACTGAAAGATTAAAAAGGAATAAAAATGTCGACAAAATCATTCTATTTTTCTCGATGGGCCGACATGCGAGCTGAAGGTGTTGGTGCTGTACACGCCTCTTTCTCATTATCTATTAATGTAACTGAAGATAATGTTAAAGAAGGAAAGAAAATGTATTTATCAGCATCGCTGGTCTGTAATGCTGCTAAGGCTTATGGTTCCGGTAAAATTGTTCCCTGGTGTACAATAAAAAACAATATAGATAATAAAAAATATGTTTTAGAGAGTAGCGGGGAATCTTTTATTCTCCGTCATGATGAAGTTCTTATCGGCAGCAGTTCATTTTTAATACCTTGTAAGAAAAACATACTCCCCGTCTTAGATATAGAAGCTGGGTATTTTTTACATACAGGATATACCGGAATAATCAGGCCATTCCCTGGCAGTTTGACCAGACAAATCACATTAAATAAATTTTAGGATAATTTATTATGAAAAAATCAGTTAAATTATCTGTAGCAATATTTTATTTATTCCTGTGTATACCCGTTTTTTCTCTTCCTATTTTTAATGAGAGTCTGCCTGCAGATGACCCCACGCAGGAAGCGGTTCTACTTGTGCAGAAATTAATAACATCTGAAGATAGTGAAAAAAGTGAAATTTTCAAACAGTTTAAAAATCTGTTAGATGAAAACCCAGAAAACATTAATGTCAGAAAAATGTACACAAATAGCCTACTTGCTGATAGATACTATGCAGAAGGGCTACAAGAACTTGAGATACTCAACAAAAAGCATTTCACCCGAACTGACTTATTGACTGAGTGCATGGTAAAAGAAAGATTAGGGAAAAGAGATGATGAATGCTACAGGCAGGTTATTCACCTCTCAGAACAACAACAATCGATTGACTCCGATTACTTGACTGCACTTTTTTTCGCTAATGATAAACGATTCGAACCTTTAAAGAATCGCTTGATTAAAGAGGGAGTATTTAAGGAAAGTGACTTGTTAATATTCACCTTAAGCAAAGAGACGATGTTACGAGAGTTCTATCCATAGTTTATGGGTACCGGAAAATTACAGTCTCAACAGTACCAAACATTGAGTATTCGGCTTATCAGGTTTGGTAGGCAGTCAAACAGGTACTCAGTAGCTCTGATTAGTAACTCAATCAGAGCTATCTATTGGTAAGCGTCCGGCTAACTCATATTGTTAATAAAACTCTGCTGCCACATGCTGCCCTCATTCAATACAAC
>NZ_CGBP01000076.1 GCF_001053095.1 Yersinia similis
GCCGGGAACCAGATAATGTAATCGTGGAAACATCTCCCAAGATGAGAAAATAAATTATTGAATTAATATTTACGTTACTAATTACATTTACAAATCCAAACCCCCAGAAGGCGGTTTGGATTATATGTTTTATTTATTTTTTGAAACCGGGCTTACCATTTTCAGCTCGCCATTTTTTTACTTTTTCAAGTATCTGCCTTGGTGTACATTCATAATCTGACAGTGGGTAATATATAAGATCAGTGCCTTCTGGATGTTCCGTAACACACTCAAAGTGTTCTAATAATTCATCTAGTCGAGCATCTGTGTCCGCAATATTTTCTTTAAATATCTCCTTTAAAAAATCAATAAATTCTTCTTCCGTATATTCAGAAATACTATTTTTTAGTTTCATTGCTTACCTTTATTTTTTGAATGAAGTTCTATATGTAGTTTTGGAGTTAAAATTCTCAAATTGTCTATATTGTATACTTCGCCATTATCTTTAATAAATTTAACATGATGGATTTCAAATGGTATACGCTTACCACCAGAATCAATTTTTTTAGCTTTAGGGGCCTTACCTACACTCATACGCTCGCGATTACTAATAATAAACTGACCAACCAACTCAGGATCATTCGCCACCTCTCGCCAAAACGCCGCCCTAAATCTACCAAAATTACTAAACCGCCTGCCACGTAATTTATCGGCAATCTGAGCGGGAATGGGTGCCCCCATATCTTTACCCGCATCTACCAGCCAGATCCCCGTAATTCGCTCACCATGGGTGAGTTTTAAATAAACATAAAAGTCGCCAAAAAATCATATTATAACTGAATATTTTTTTACTATTTAAATAATAACCCACCATTAGTCTGGATAATAAAATTAGATCTGACAGTCATATTATTAAGTGTTAAGTAGCTGAGAAAAACTTCTTTTTTATCAAACCAGCCTAAATACATCCCCCTTATAATTCTCATCATGAATATATTTTCACATTAAGATTATTATAAAATAAGAAAAATGCCCAACAATACACTCATTGACTGGACGTTAACTGAAGCATATTTTTTATTATTCAACACCGTATTTTTTGTCGGTCACGAATTTCGGCTCTTTCCAATTCGGGCCTTTTAATGTATGGCCCTTTTCATCCTCAGCCAACTTGGCTTCTTTTATTAGCCTCTGATAAGTAAATAAAAGTTCTCGGTTAGAGACTATATTAAAACGATATCTTACATACATCCTCTCAATACCTTGATAGGCTGTATTAGGAGTAAAAGCTAACAGAACATCTTCTACTGTTTCATTTTGAATTATCTTTTCCATGATTGACATTATTTACTCCCTAACGAATTTTTTAACTCTGCTTTGATATATGCATCTTCAGCTTCTGAAGTATATAATGGCTGAGTTTTTTCATTAATTTTAAAATCTTCCAGAGTTGCTGTATGAGCATCATTCCAAACAGATTTATCATTGACATCATCCGGTATTCCTAGCATACGATATCGTTCTAGCTCTCTGATTTCATGAGTATAGAAGCGCTTATCAATATCGGTAGCGGTGAGTTTGTTTGTGAGAATTTTCTCCAACCTCTCGAACATTAATTTATTATCCTCTAATTCACCAAAATGCCTTGTATGTCGTTTTACCATAAGGACTATTAAGGTAAAAATACACTGGCTCCAGCCCGGAATCTGCCGGGAACCAGATAATGTAATCGTGGAAACATCTCCCAAGATGAGAAAATAAA
>NZ_CGBP01000077.1 GCF_001053095.1 Yersinia similis
AACAACTTACCAGCTAACCCGTGCGCCTATTGTGCCGCCAACCGTATAGTTGTCACTGACATTCCGCGTAGCGCCCAGCAGATTGACATTGCCGTAAATTGCATAGCGCCCATTCTGCCATTCATACGTGCCGCCCGCGCCTAAACCTACTGACTGGCGCTCATCCCGGGTAGCGAACTCAATACCCGAAACCTGCACTTTACTGCCGTTGAGGAACTCATTGTGCAGATCGAGATGGCTGTAAATGTGTGAGCGGCGGGTGCTGCCGTCTTTCGCGCTCCAGGCCGTTTCCTTATCCAGGGAAACACCGATACGCCCCCGCAGGCTATCACCCTCTTGCAGTGAAACTTCGCTATCAAACGTATCGCGGAAGGTATCGAAATCCACCCGTGAATAGCTCACCTGCATCTGCGGGGTCAGCGACACCCCGTTACCCAGAGCATAACGTTTACCCGTTTCTACCGCCGAGGTATACCCACGGCCATTATTCCCGCTGATCAAGGCATGCCCCGCGGTGCTGGAGCTTAAATCACTGTCAAACCACATGGTCTGTAACTGGCCATCCACATACACGCCGTTATTGCCATACCAGGTCAGGCTGGTGCCAAGACCGTAACCCGAGCTATTAATGCTGCCATCACCAAAGAACGCGTTGATATCTGCTTTGGCTTTACCGTAGGAGAAGTTCACCCCGCCGGTCAGCAGTGAACCGCCCTGGCTCTGATACAACGGCACATCAATGCCGGTCTGCAACTTCCACACATCAATCTCACGCTGTGCACCGCTGGTGGAGCGGGCCGGGTCAGTGACCTGACGGCTCCCTTCGATACGGCCCCAGGCCCATTGATTATCGTCAAAATTTAGTGCTGCCAGCGCGCCCGGTGCCCCGTAACGGTTACCGACACGCTGTTGCAGCGTCGGCAGGGTATTCAGGGCGGCCAGCACCTGCGGATATTGTTCATACAACGGCACGCCCGCCTGATAGCGAACGCCCTCGGTTAGCATCAGTTCTGAAGAGAGATACCAGTTGCGGCCCGCCGTGGTGGCTTCCCCGTCGGCCTGCAAGGTGTAGGCATACGCCCCGCCCACCACCGCCTGATAGCCATCCGTGGTGACATAGTCCCCGGCCAGCAGGAAGGTGTCATCCTGCGCCAGACCGTCCACGGTGATCAGGTTGATGCCATTGAGGGTTTTATCGCCCAGGCCGCCCGCATTGTTCACCCGAACCGAGGTGGTGCCGGTGGCATCGCCGTTGATCACTAACCGGTCGGTGGCAGAATCGTCATCGCCCAGCACCGTATCAAGTGCCAGCCAGGCACCTTCGCCGGAACCGTTACTTTCACCAAAATAAGTCCCGGTCACGGTCAACCGATCATCCGTAGCGGCTCCATTGCCGCCGGTATAGCTGTTTGACAGCAGGATCCCGCCGGCACTAATAAGGTTACCGCTCAGAACAGAGTCACCAAGCGAGGACAGCGCGCCACCTTCGCCCAGGGTTAATGCACCGGTTTCAGTGGCCACCAGCGTCGGGTCGGCGGCGATATCAGCGGCACTGAGGCGGTTTAATGCGGCGCTCGTGAGTGCCCCGGTGACCGGCGTCAGGCCCAGCGTGGCGTTATCCAGCACCAAAATCCCCCCGGCGATATTGGCAGACAGGAAGGCATTGGCGTCACCATCAGCCATATTGGAGCCGGTTAGCGTCCAGATGCTGTTGTTGGTTTTGGTCAGGGTGCCGAAACCGGTGATCCGGTTCGAATCGCCAT
>NZ_CGBP01000078.1 GCF_001053095.1 Yersinia similis
ATATCCCACCGTGTAATAACGCTCTGTTTTAACTGCTTTATTTACAGCGGCTACTGACTTAGAATCGTGCTTAGCCATGATTAACTACTCCGATAGTTATTGTGGTTAGCGGCAGTTACAGGTTGCCCCCTGTGATTGCCGCGTTAAATATCAACGTGTTGTTTTAATTGCCTGCTTTACTTTTTCTTGCGTGATAGCCATATCCAGAAAATGACAAATCATGTCCTGATCTTCTGATTTTAGTCCATCAGCCTGCTTACATAATTCCTTTAATCGCTTGTTTTTAATGTCAAATACAGGGGAGTGTGTCCCCTTTTCACCTAATAGAAGGTAGTCAATACTGACTTCAAGAGCTTGAGCCAGTTTGATGATGTAATCGAACTGGGGTTTAACCTGCTCTTGCTCCCAACGTCCAACCATGCGGGGCTGAATATCCAGTAGGTTAGCGAGTTCTTGTTGTGTGAGTTGCCTTGTTTTACGCAAGGCGGCAAGGCGTTTACCAAAATCAGTCATGAATAAACAAGGCCAGGTAAGTTGTTTGTTCCACATGATAAACGGTCTTCTCAAATCACCTTTTAAACAGAGCATAATGACTTTTAAATTAAAGGTCAATAATGACCTTTTGTTATTTTGAAAGATTATCGAGATAACCTGCCTTTAGAAGTGGTACTGCAATATCTAACGCCAGCTGAGCTGGGCCGATTTTGTGATGTAATCGAACCGGGGGCTTAACTTGCTCCTGTTGCCAACATCCAGCCATTCAGAGATGAATATCTAATAGATTAGCGAATTATTGTTGCGTGAACTTCTTTGTTTTACGTAAGGCATCAAGATGTTTACCAAAATCAGTCATGAAAAAATCAATACCGTTAAGTTGTTTTTCACGTGATGGATTTTTTGGCGTTTATTTTAAATGAATAAATATTGTCACCTATACATAGGTCAATAATGACCTTGACATGTTTCTTGGTCATTACTGAAATGCCCTTCCACTGAAGCAGTGTTATCGTTTTGAACGCTGCCGACAGCAGCTATTTTCAGCTCCAGCAGCGCTTGCATGCGCTGTCTGAAAAATTACTCGAACAGGAACGTTCTCGGGGCAGTCTGATTATCTCCTACTTAAAAACGGCGGTATACCCGTCATACTTCAAGCCGCATGTGCGTTGGCCGCCTTCGCTCACCCCAGTCACTTACTTGTGTAAGCTCCCGGGGATTTACTCAGTTGCCGCCTTCCTGCAACTCGAATTATTTTGGGTATATACCAGATGCAGACCGAACTGAACCGGGAGATACCGCTGGAGGAGTTACTGCGCCAGTTGGCGGTATCCGCCGATGAACATCAACCGGCCTCGCCGGTCTTGATAAAACAAATTGATGACCGCTGGAACGCCTTACTCAGCCGTTATCACCACTTAACGCAGCAGACGAACTCTGCCCGTTAACCTCCAGGAGACAGCAACGCGATGTTTGCTCATGATAAAGCTAATAATAATAAAGCCGCGGACAAGACCGGCACGGTGACGCCGACCCATATCGTCTCGCCGGAGGCCGCCCCAACCGTGAGTGGCGCTCAGATGACCGAGATGGCCGGGGGGATTGGGGATGCGGTGGGCGGCACTGCCGGTAAGCGCATCA
>NZ_CGBP01000079.1 GCF_001053095.1 Yersinia similis
ATCAACACCTCTTCAGCCGTGTTCCAGCAGCCGCGATTAATCCCATTACATTGGCGATTATTGTTGCGTTCTCCACCCTTACCTTGCCACAAACCGCACGGGCGACGTGCAGTAGCTCCGGGGTGGGAACCTATGTTTGCGAAGGTGAAAATAACGCGGGGATA
Organism: Yersinia similis; assembly: GCF_001053095.1. GTDB lineage: Bacteria > Pseudomonadota > Gammaproteobacteria > Enterobacterales > Enterobacteriaceae > Yersinia > Yersinia similis. The sequence goes on from NZ_CGBP01000079.1 coordinate 165, forward strand.
TCCCTGAACGGAACGGATATCGTGGTTGAGACCCTGCCCGGTTTTGGCATCACAGAGCCTGGAGATATAGATCCTGCGCTCTCATTAATCGGCTCTGGTGCCATCAGTTACCTCGACACCAACAGTTCTGCGCTTGATACCGCTGGTGCCTATTCTTTGTCTATCCAGAATGATACGTCGATGATTGGGCAATCGACATCCACTAACGTTCAGGCCAACGGTTCAATTGGCAGTGGCGTTTACATTGACAACCAGAGCAGTGACGATTCGACCATACAGGTAGACCTCTCCGGCATGTTATCCAGCGGCCTGAATGGTACTCCTGCCCTTGCAATCTACTCATTGGCAGACAATGATTCAACTATTACCCTGAACATCCATGCTATTTCAGGTGCCTCAGGCATCTACAGTGATAATTATTCACAAAATGGAGCGGCCATCACCAAGGTTGATATTACTGGCGATATCAACGTCGAATATTCAGGAGTCTCGATCATGAATCATTCCAATAGTGGCACCAGCATACTTAATTTCAATTCAAAGAGTATCACTACAGACTTCGACGCCCTGGATATTAATAATAGCACTTATTCAGGGGAGGTGATGGCCGATATCAATATCGATGGCGATATCAGTTCAGCCTATGGTCAAGCTGCCAAGATTTACAATTATACCTATAGCGGCCTTGTGAGCCTTAGATTTCGCGCAAATAATGTCACTGGATATGCTGGCATTTATATCGTTAATAGCAGCTCGAATGGGGCTGTAACCGATATTATATTGACGGGTGATCTTACGTCTACTTCAGGATCTGCTCTGTATGCCGATGCCTACGCGGATGAGGGGAACGTCGAGACCGCTATCAAGTTGAATAACGTTTATTCTCTGTATGACGCACTCAATATTAACGGCTATAACCAAATTGGAAATATACTGCTTGACCTCGATGTCTCAGGAACGGTTACTTCAGAAAACGGTACCGGAATTTTAATGATGGGGGGAACTTCTGAAGGTAACTCCACCATAATAATCAATGCGAATAATATTAATTCCGGCAGCCAATCGCTCAGTGTTAGCAACTATAGCTATTTAGGCGCCGCCTTTTCTGACATTACTGCGAGTGGGCATCTCCTCTCTGAACAAGGACAAGGAGCCATTATCAATACTGCCTCCACTCTGGGGGATGCCACTGCTGTCATCAATTTGAATGACATCACCACTGTGGGCAATAGTGTAGATATATACACCATGGCGAATGAGGGGGATTCAACCACCGATCTCACCGTGACGGGCCAGATTAACGCCAGTGACGGGGAGGGTATTACCCTTAATACGCAGAGCATTGACGGCAATACCCTGGTCAACATTGACGTCAATAATATTGCCAGTGAATACGATGCTATTTACCTCCATAACTCGGTTACCGGCGTGGACAACGGCACATCGACCATTGATCTGATCACCCGGGGCGCACTGGTTTC
>NZ_CGBP01000080.1 GCF_001053095.1 Yersinia similis
CTTACCATTTTCAGCTCGCCATTTTTTTACTTCCTTCACTACACCCTCTGGGCTGTCTTCTCTATTATCATCTGGATAGAAGATAAGGTCAGAACCAGCGGGATGCTCACATAATCTTTTAAACTCAATAAGATTGTTAATATCTTCTTCTTCAGTCGTTTTTTCCACATTAAAAAGCTTCTTTACTAATTCTAAAAATTCAGACTCAGTGTAATCACAAATACTTTTATCTTTCATATTATTCTACTCCTTTATGAATATCTATATGCCTTTTCGGAGTTAATACTCTAATATTTTCAATGTTGTAAACAGCACCATTTTTACTAATAGGCTTCAGATGATGAAGTTCATACTTTACTCGTCTGCCTACTTGCTCACGTTCTTTAGGAGATGGTGCTTTACCATTTTTAATATTTCCTAGATTACCCGATTTAAAATATTTAACTAAATTTGGGTCTTCCCCAACTACCTTCCAAAACGCCGCCCTAAATCTACCAAAATTACTAAACCGCCTGCCACGTAATTTATCGGCAATCTGAGCGGGAATGGGTGCCCCCATATCTTTACCCGCATCTACCAGCCAGATCCCCGTAATTCGCTCACCACGACCGGTTACCACACCCGGCTCATCACGAGGACTTTTTAAATAAACATACACTGGCTCCAGCCCGGAATCTGCCGGGAACCAGATAATGTAATCGTGGAAATCATGCGCATATAACTGCGGTAGTGGAAGTATAGTCGGTGTTATTACCGGTTTTATGATCATTTCACCCGTGTGCTGCAGGGTGGCCGGCGCGCTGCCCGGTGGGGCTAATATCGGGCGGGTTTCCGCTCCTGGTGGCTGTGCCGGGGTAAAAATCAGCGTGCGGGGCGGCGTGCTGTCGGTAGTGAAAGTATAAACGCCGGTTGATTCATCGTACTGCGCTGCACCAACTTTGACCTTCGGCAATACACCTGCCACGCCCGTTTTTACCGCATATATCTCCGTGCAACCTATCCAATCTTTAGCGTCAATGATCCGCATTCGCACTGGCAGAGCCATTTCACCCTGTGATACCAATGATTCTGTCGCAGATAACCCCATTGCACTCAGCGAGATACTGCCTACAAATTTCGGATTAACATTCCAACCCGGTGGCCGTTCGGAGCTTTCTCCCACTTTAGTCTGGTAGACCTCCAGAGCAATCATCGCCGCCACCGGACCTGATGCCGAAGTGGTCGCTATCGCACTGAGTTGCTCCTGTGCCGCCAGAAATGAATTGTGTAATTTGGCGGCTTCTCGCGGGGATAACGCAACAGCACTCATTCCCGACGCTGCAAAGCTGTATTGAGCTGATCCTGACGGCTGAAGCGCCGGTAACGTGAAACGATTTTGCCAGGCTGAGGCCTGTTGAGCACATGATGCTTCCGATACTTGCTGTTTGGTGCCTTCAACTCGCTGCCGCTCCTGCTCTGCTAGCCGCTCATTCTCCATTCG
>NZ_CGBP01000081.1 GCF_001053095.1 Yersinia similis
ATATAACTCCGAGAAGCTGTTTGCTAAAGATGGCAAAATGCGTAAGGAATTGAACTTCCAGAGCGGCACCGATGCAGAATCCAGCCTGAAATTAGATCTGAATAGCGTGATTGAAGAGCTGACGGAGAGTGTGACCAAGCAGGGGACGGCAATTACTGCTGATGCGAATGGTACGCCAGCGCAAAAAGAACTCCATAGATTGGAGGCGATAACAACAGCTGCTAAGGCAGCAAAAGACGCTGCTGATAAAGCAGTAAGAGATTTAGGTGCTAATAAGAGCGTAGGTGATAGGCCAGGAGCAAAAGTGACCATCCCTACTTATACGAATGCGGCAGGTAAAACTATCAACACAAGGGATATTGATACAACTGACACGCTAACTCAAGACGACCTCGATGACATTGCTGGCGCTGTTGATGTGTTAACCAAAGAACATACCAAAGCAGATAAAGCTTCAACCGACTACGCCGTCAACTATGCGACCGGTAACGGTGTGATGAATATGAAACTACTGGATAAAGATCTGGCGATGATGGCCGATAAAAAGCTGTCAGACGTGATTGACGCCTACGGCGCTTTCCGTGCCACGTTGGGGGCGAACCAAAACCGCCTGCAATCCTCTTCCAATAACCTGGATAACATGATCAGCAACACTGCACAGGCGCTGGGCAGCATTAAAGATACCGATTTTGCGGATGAGATGAAAAACCACGCGCAGAGCGAGATGTTAATGCAATCGAGCGTGATGATGTTGAAAAAAGCCAGCGCAGCAACACAGTTGATTTCTACTCTGTTGCAAGGCTAATAACCCGTCATCCTTCGCGTTGCAGGGGGGGTTACTCAGTTGCCCCCTGCCCGCCACTCGAATGATTTAGCTCAAATGTGTTTTTAATATCAAAAGATAAAACCAAAACTTACAGATAGGGTTTTGATTTTGATGTTGAGCGCAATCAGGAATATTGCCGACAAGGAGAGAGGGTAGAGTGAGCGGGCATGGACAAATCTGTCGGGAACAGATTTGAACGCTGCTTGCAGCGGCCCCGAAGGGGGTGAGTCCCATGGATGGGACGAATAATCCCGCGAAAAGCGCGCTTGGGCAGGATGCCCACCGCGGTGGCTCGTCAGCCCGAAAGACGCAGGCGGTTTACCCGCAGGGCAATATTTCGCGCAAGCCGTAGGTGCAGGAGGGCCGGCTAGCCCTCCTGCTCGGTTGAGGCGGCTGGGTTCAGGTGGCCTCTGAGCGAATAACAACCGAAATCTGATCCGGTTTCTGACCCATTTGTCATTCTCTTACCCCTTCCCGCCACTCGAATGATTCAGAGCCATTAATCAATCGATACCGCTTCCCGGAGCGGTATTTTTTTATCTTATACCGGGCATAGCCCGGCTTTTAGGCAGTAGATAACCCCAGCCCAGAATTTAAGCAAATTCACTTTATCTGCATATTACGTTTAATAA
>NZ_CGBP01000082.1 GCF_001053095.1 Yersinia similis
CCACCGGCCAGCCCGGCGGCTAATGTACTCAGTGCGCTGACGGCCTGTTTCTGACCTTCGGTGAGTGTGTTCTTGTCCCAGCCCAGCGCGCTGATAATCGTGGGGGCCATCAACTCCGCCGTGGCCGCGCCAGCCGCACCCGCCAGCGCATTGTTGCCGCTGGCATAGGCGGTCACCGCGCCCAATACCGCGTGTGCCATTGTGTTGGCCGCCGGATTATCGCCTGTACTTTGCTTAATCACCCCCGCCAGATACGGCGCACTGGCACCCGTCAGGGCCGCACCCATATTCCCGCCGGCCAGCCCCTGCACGGCGGCTGTCGCCGCCTGCATCCCGCGTTGCACCGGGCCGCCTGTCCCAAATCCTGACTCGTTAAATGCCTGATTATATGCCGTCTGGTAAATCTGCTGGTTGATGTCCTCTGCCGTGGCCGCCTTGCCCGGATGGGCTTTCTCCCACTGTTTTTCTGCCGCGACGATATCTTCCGGCTTCACCGCCTTCATCTTGTCGTTTGCCGCGTGAGTGGCAATTATCTTGCCCTGCGTGGAGGCAATATCTAACGCCTGACCGCCTATCTCGCCAATCAGCTGCACTTCTTTCAGCCGGTTCTGCTCTTTCTCTTTATCAAAAATCGGCCCGATACTGCCGTTGGCATTCCCGGTGTCCCGGCTCAGGTCATCAACATTCTGCTGTTGATTCTCCGTGTTGCGAACGGTAATCGTGCCCTCACTCACTGCCGCCTGCGTGGTGCCTTCGGCATATCCGCCATTGCCCAGCCCCGCGAGCACCATACCGCCCAGATTACTCAGCAGGTCTGACCCCACCGGGCCACCGGTGCTCAGGCTGCCGCCCTGATGCTCCACCGTGAATACCGCTTTATTTTTGATATCACTGAAGCCCAGTGTGCCGGTATCCAGCGTGTTTTTATCGGCTGCCGCCGTGCTGGCAATCACCGCGCCATCCAGTTGGGTGTGCTCCCCCACCCGGATATCAACACCGCCAGAACCGGCAAAAATACCCGTCTGCGCCTGCACCGAGTCATACTGACTGGATAACCTGTCACGGCTCATGCTCAGGTTGACCGCGGCACCGCCCCCCGCCACCGGGACACTGATACCGCCGCTAACACGGCTCTGCTTCGCATCATAATTATCGCGGTCCTGCTGGCTTTGCAGAGTAAGATTACGCCCCACATCGGCCTTGACCGTTTCAGCGCTGACCTGCGCGCCGGTCAGGGCCGTATCGCGACCGCTGCGCAACGAGAACATCCCGCCACTGTCGACGGTGGTTTCCGTCCAGAAGGTGCCGTCACCGCGCTCATTCCCCTGCCCCTTGTTGGCATTGGCAAAGACGCTCAGACCGCTGCCCCCCACACTGACGCCAACGCTACCGCCACGGCTGCTGTTGCTACCGTCGGTTTTTTGCCTATTGGCCGC
>NZ_CGBP01000083.1 GCF_001053095.1 Yersinia similis
ACCGGTGGCGACTGGCTTCTCAGCACGGTGCAACGTAGCGACCAGATCAGTGCGCAGTATGGCGGTGGCAGTGCGACCAGTGGCTCTCTCCGCCATCTGGGCAGCGAGGTGAAGGTCGGTGGTGCGCTAAGCGCCAACGTAGACAATCTGACCGCCGTGGGGGCGCGGGTGAATGCCGGTACCATCGATGTGCAGGCGCAGAATATCACTCTCAGCGCGGCCACTGACAGCCTGTCTGTTACCGGTGGATCCTCGAGCCAGCGCCATACCAGCTCGGTCAATCTCTATGATGAAACGCTCCTCGGCAGCCAGTTGAACGCCACGGGCGATATCAATCTGCAGACAGCAAACGATATCACCCTCAGTGCCAGCGCGGTGCAAACGGATGGCGCGTTGAAACTGGCGGCGGGTGGCGATGTCACCTTAACCACCCAGACCGAACAGCATGACGAGCAGCGCAATCATACCGGGACTAAAAAAGGGCTGGTCTCCAGCACCACCACCCGCAGCGAAGAGGGCCGGAGCCAGACGCTGGCAGTGGGCTCGATGCTCTCGGCGGGTTCCATTGATGTCAGTAGCCAAAATATCGCGGTCGCCGGCAGCAGCGTGGTGGCCGATAAGGATATTCGCCTGCGTGCGCAGGAAAACCTGACCGTGAGCACCGCGCAGCAGAGCGAGAGCAGAACTCAGCTATTCGAGCAGAAAAAATCCGGCCTGATGAGCACCGGCGGTATCGGTGTCTTTATCGGTGCTTCCCGGCAGAAAACCACCGACCAGACCCAAACGGTGAGCCATATTGGCAGCACGGTGGGCAGCCTGACGGGCAATGTGCGCCTCGAGGCGGGCAATCAGTTAACCCTCCATGGCAGCGAGGTGGTGGCGGGTAAAGACCTCGCCCTGACAGGGGCGGATGTCGCGATCAGCGCCGCAGAAAATAGCCGTTCTCAACAGTATACTGCCGAGAGCAAACAGCGTGGCCTGACGGTGGCGCTGTCCGGACCGGTCGGCAGTGCCGTCAATACGGCGGTCACCACCGCCAAAGCGGCCCGCGACGAAAACACTGGCCGGCTGGCGGGATTACAAGGGGTTAAAGCGGCGCTGTCGGGGGGGCAGGCGGTGCAGGCCGGGCAACTGGTGCAGGCCCAGGGAGGCGGTGTCACTGAAATGGTGGGCGTCAGTGCGTCGTTAGGCTCACAAAAATCGTCCTCGCAGCAACAGCAGCAACAGACCCAGGTGAGCGGTTCGGCCCTGACGGCGGGTAATAACCTGAGCATCAAGGCCACTGGTGGAGGGAATGCGGCAAACAGCGGCGATATTCTGATCGCCGGCAGCCAGCTTAAAGCCGGGGGCGATACCCGGCTTGATGCGGCGCGAGACGTGCGGTTATCCGGCGCGGCCAATAGGCAAAAAACCGACGGTAGC
>NZ_CGBP01000084.1 GCF_001053095.1 Yersinia similis
CCTTCCCCTTTGTGGGTTTTTGAGCGGAACGCCATCTGGGTTTTACTGGCCGGTAACGACCCCGGCGGGATGTTGTTGGCGTGATAGGTCCGCCCCGTGACAATCGGTTGATCCGGATCGCCGTGCAGAAAATCCACCACCACTTCCTGACCAATACGCGGAATGGCCAGCATGCCCCAGCCCTGGCCCGCCCACGGCTGGGTTACCCGGATCCAACAGGAGCTGTTGTCATTGCTCTGCCCGTAGCGATCCCATAAAAATTGCAGGCGGATGCGGCCGTATTCGTCGCAGTAAATCTCTTCCCCCGGTGGCCCCACCACCATGGCGATCTGCGGGCCGTCCATCGCCGGTTTAGCCAACGGCGTCGGCCGCCAGGTCTGGGTGTGCGGAATAAAACTGAAGTGGTTGAACAGCACCGTGCCCTGATCGCCAGATGCCTGCTCCAGCGCCTGCATCTGTTTGCCGCTGTGCTGAATGCCGAGCAACTGCCAGGCGTGGTTCAGGTCACCACGCGGGTGGTTGTACAGGCTGAACAACTGCCCCGGCTGGAGGGTAAAATCATTGCTCGCCCCCTGCCCCAGATTGGCGTCATTGCGCAGTGCGTCCAGCCGGTAGCGGGTAAAATCCTGCCCGTGCTGGGCATCTTTGAAGCGCCCCGGAAAATCAAAATGCTCGTAGTCCGGTCGCTGGTTTTGCAGTTCTCCCGACTGTTCACTGAAGGCCGCGGCCCAGTTCGGGTTTTTAAAGGTGTAGTCTTTCAGTTGCACCATCGCCGGGCGCACCTGCGCACTGCGGGTGAAGGTGGTGATACTCAGTTCCTGCGCCTGCGCCGCCACATTCGGGTTATAGGGCAGTGACGCGCCTTTCGGCAGGGAGCCAACATCATCGGCATACACCACGGTATTTTTCCCGGCGCTGAACTCGAAGTAGTAGAAAATCCCCTCTTCTGCCGTCAGGCGCTGGATAAAATCAAAATCGGACTCCTGATATTGCACGCAGAACTCGCGCACCGGGTGCGGGTGGCGAAAACCAAAAGCAAAATCGTTGATGCCGTTCTCTTTCAGCAGGGTGGTGATGATCTCTTCCACCGAGGCCTGCTGGAAGATGCGGGCATTGCGCCGCAGGCTGGTGCGCCACAGCGCCGGGCGGATCACCATGCTGTAGCGGGTCTGATGAAAACCGGTATCGCCCTGTTCAAAGCTGGCGACCATGCCGGTCACGCTGCGTTGCAGTACCCCTTCGCGCCAGATAAACAGCGTGGCGTCTTCATCCAATACCGCCGCAAAATCCACCGCCGGATCGGCACTCGCCAGCCCGACATTGAGCACAAACGGCGAGGAGAGCATCTCGCTCAGGGTGAAATCCACCACCGCAAAGGTCTGGGGCGGTAAAC
>NZ_CGBP01000085.1 GCF_001053095.1 Yersinia similis
CGGCAGGGCTGGCGGGGGGCTTGACGGGAGACAGCAGCGCCGACGCGGTTGCGGGTGCACAGGCGGGGAAAAATGCGGTAGAGAATAACTCGCTGAACCCGAACGACTTCGGTAAGGGCATGGCAGACATAGGGATGTCGCAAACCTCGCTCGGTGCTTCCATGCTGCAAAGTGGAGCTTCACCGGATGAAATCGCAGCGGCCCTGATCAAAAATGCCCAGGGAGATATGCCGGAAGGTCAGGATGCAGTTAAAGGCCTATTGATCGCCTGGGGCGAGTTCTTCGGGGTGCCGGTCAGTGCGTTGACGGCAAATGGAGAAATGACGCCAGAGAAAGCGGCGGAAATCCTAGCCAGTGGAGTGCCGACCAGTGAAGCTAAACTGGTTCAATATGTATTTGCGAAAGCGTTTTTGTCAGTGACGAAAGCTGTCTATCCTGAAGGGATTAGTTTCAAGATCACCCAACCCGAACATTTAGCGAAATTGGATGGATATTCGCAGAGAAAGGGTATTAGTGGCACGCATAATGCGGATGCATTCTATTCAACAGTCAATGATAAAGGGGTAAAAGTCATTGGCGAAACTCAATCTAATATTAAAGGTATAAATGAAGTTAAATACCAGATACCTTCCTATGATAGAGCTGGTAATGTTATAGGATATAAAGCTCAAGTGTTTACTAAAACGATCTATGATCCTAAGGTCTTCACTGATCAAAAAATATTAGATTTGGGACAGCAGGCTGCAAGTAGTGGCTATAAGGCTGCTATTGCTTCGGGCCAACGAGAATATACAGCATCAGCTGGTGGAATTCAGTTCCAAGTCTACTTAGATAAAAAAACAGGAATAGTAGAAAACTTCTTCCCGGTGACTAACTGATGAATGAATATATCTTTGAAAACACTGATTATGAAAACGACCCTGAATGGGTCGTTAAGGATTACTTTAACTCAATGAATTTACAAAATAAATTTCTATGGATGTTACCTTATCTTGTAAATAAAATTGGTTGTGGCGTTAATGAAACATATTGTCATTTTCCTGATTTTGAGGATCCCGATCCTGAGTGTCACTTTGAAGGGATAATGTTCGGTGTTTGGGAAGGAGAGATTATCGTTCCTGAATCGGTTGGTTTTAAATATGTGAAAATAGCATGCGATAAATATCTTCAACTGCATCCAGAAGATACCGAGACTGTGAAAACATTACTGGCTAAAATCCCTTCTTAACTGAATCTACCCTCGGCCTTACCGTCGGCACGGCGCAGCAGAGCGAGAGCGAATCGCACCTGTTCGAACAGAAAAAATCGGG
>NZ_CGBP01000086.1 GCF_001053095.1 Yersinia similis
TGTAGTGGCGGTGTTGCGTGAGGGCAGAGGTCTGGCAAATACGAGCCTGAACCAGATTACAATGGCTTGTTTCCGACAACCGAAATCGGCAGTGGCTGGTAATATTGTGGGTCGAATACAGACAGTGGCAGGTCAGACTTATAGCCGCTGCGCTCTTCAGTTGCCTTCATGATTTCAACAGCACTGACGTTTTCGACACATTCATGTTCCAGAAATGCTTCCTGAGAGCGGGTCGCATTGCTGTCACCAAAGGGGGCGACTTCCATTGTGCCCATCGCCAGCGTGTTGCCAGCGTTGTCTTTCAACCGCAGTGAAACAGCCAGTTGGCCGAATCCCACACCGCTGTCGCCATTATCCAGGCGGAACTGATATACACAGATATTACCGGGAGTCCAAATTGTATCGGTGTTGCGGATGCTGATATAGCGTTGTTCATCCGCATAAGCGGATGACAGATGGCACAGCATTAAACCGGCGATGACAGGTAAAACTTTAGCAAATTGGCTCATTGGTGGCGCTCCTGATTTTGAGGCAAATAAACTTTGCCCATTTCCTTGCCGTCGTGAGAATAGACGACATATTTCTCACTGGTATAGCGGTCGGTTTCCTCGCGAAAGCTCAGGGTGATGTTGTCTGCGAGACACAGAGATGCCATCAGCGGCTGAACCGTCTTTTCTCGCATATCGGCAAGATAGTAATAATTCCCTGCCTTACATCCTTCCGGCGATTTGCGGGTTTTAATCACCGTGTATTGCGGCGTTCCAAAAGCGTCTTTCTTCACCCACTGATTATCAATGTCCGCTTGTGTTGATACTACATCGGTAAAGCGGGGTGCCGTCAGGTCTTTAAACCCGGCAATGGCTTTCACTTCGGCATTGTCTTTGTTATCACAGCCGGAGAGCAGCGCAGACAGTCCCAGAATCAATACTACTGTAACCTTATGATAATCCTTACTCACTTTTCTATTCCTTTCTTCCCAAGGGATTGCCTCAACAATTACCGGTACGGCGACACAGCTCAGCCAGGCTCTGCTGTGCCACCCATTGCTGCAGTTCCCGATCGTTTTCCGAGCGTTTAGCCGCCAGCGCGGCTTGCTGTTGTTTATTCGTACAGTTATCAGGCATGACCATGATGACTTTCGGGGCTATCTGCTGCCTGACTTTTGCAATTTTAGCCTTAAGAACATCATCAGTATCGTGAACCGCTGGCCACGAAGGGCGAATCAGATCATCAATAGCCTTATCTCGTACTGAGGATTGGTTATCAATGATGGCGAAATAACATCCTTCTCCTTTATCTTCT
>NZ_CGBP01000087.1 GCF_001053095.1 Yersinia similis
GCTCTGTTTTTGCTCGACGGTGTGGATCTGGGTAAGCTGATTCTCCGCCGCCAGAATACTGACGTTTTTACCGGTCAGATTGATGTCTTTACCGGCCAACATCTCGGCACCTTGTACCCTCAGGTCCATGCTCAGGAATCCGCGGTAGGCGACATTGACCTGAATTTCCTGCACCAGCCTGCGTTCACTGGGAATGCCAAACAGGTAGCCAAGGAGCATCATTTTGAACAGCACAACGGGTTAATGGCGGGGCGACCATTGTCGTGGCAAAGAGGTGTGCGAATTCGTCGCGGATAAACTAGAAATCGATGGCGACCTCGATCTTGCGGACTAAATGATGTTGCGGCAAACCCGCAACCGCTCTTCGAGGGTGACCATTTCGAGTTGATACTGTTGAGAGGCAGATTCTTTTAGCGTAAGAACAGGCTCGTTTTTTAGCCTGTTTCTATTAGATCAAAATCCCGGCCAGGAGCTCTGCGAAAAGTTGCGCAGAGAGGTGTGGCATAAGGGGGGGATCACTAAAATCAAGCAGGTTGTTGAGAAATGGCATAAGAAAACGGCTCCCTGTTGTGGAAGCCGTTATAATGCCGCAGTTTAAGGATCGTTCAACCGATCCTTAACTGATCGGCATTAGGCCAAGGCCGGGATTTTCCTATCTCAAGTTGAGATAGCCATAGCATCTAAAATTTGACCTATTTTTTCAAGCAATAATGTTACATCTTCTCGAGTTGCTCCTATTCTGGTATCAAACTCTGATATAACTATTCCATTACAAATTTCATTAAGAGCCGAATTCAGTATCAATAGCTCATCATTTGTAAGCCTCAATTCTGCCTGCTGCTTAGTCACTACTGATAATTCCATTATTTACCTCAGATTATCAAAATACCCCCGTCCATTTACGGGTCTAAATGCAGTTCCGCCATCTGGTGCTTTAGGATTACGAATAACTACAGTGCCAGTAGATTGATCCCAATAAGCAGATCGTCCGCCACTCAATTCTTTTGTAGACGTTGGATTTTTTACAACATTTTCTACATGCTGCGCAAATTGCGCTCTTGTGCGAATTCCTAGTCCAGTGAACTCACCTTGCTCAATAACATGTTTTTCAAAAGCGTGACCATCAGCAATTTCACGGCCAACTAACTCTGCATTTAAATCCTTACCGCTAGTTGCACTATTAGCTTCATTATTCCGCGCATTCTCCTCATCTTCCGGTTCCCAGCCACCTGGTGTTCCTGATCCCACACCACCCAACTCAGTCTTTTGTTCATCCGTCAGATCTTTGCCTATATTGGGGG
>NZ_CGBP01000088.1 GCF_001053095.1 Yersinia similis
AATTGGCAGTGGCGTTTACATTGACAACCAGAGCAGTGACGATTCGACCATACGGGTAGACCTCTCCGGCATGTTATCCAGCGGCCTGAATGGCACTCCTGCCCTTGCAATCTACTCATTGGCAGACAATGATTCAACTATCACTCTGAACATCCATGCTATTTCAGGTATTGCGGGTATCCAAAGCGATAATAATTCACGGTACGGAACGGCCATCACCAATGTTGATATTGCCAACGATATCAACGTCGAATATTCAGGAGCCTCGATCCAGAATTATTCCAATAGTGGCACCAGTATCCTTAATTTCAATTCAAAGAGTATCAGGACAGACCTCGACGCCTTGGATATTAATAATAGCAATTATTCAGGGGAGGTGATGACCGATATCAATATCGATGGCGATATCAGCTCAGCCAATAGTCAAGCTGTCAAAATTTACAATTATACCAATAGCGGCCTTGTGAGCCTTAGATTTCGCGCAAATAATGTCACGGGTGAATATGCGGGCCTTTATATCGATAATGGCAGCTCGAATGGGGCTGTAACCGATATTATATTGACGGGTGATCTTACGGCTACTTCAGGATCTGCTCTGTATGCCAATACCTACTCGGATGAGGGGAACGTCGAGACCGCTATCAAGTTGAATAACGTTTATTCTCTGTATGACGCACTCAATATTAACGGCTATAACCAAATTGGAAATATGCTGCTTGACCTCGATGTCTCAGGCACGATTACTTCAGAAAACGGTACCGGGATTAAAGTGATGGGAATGACTTTTGAAGGCAATTCCACTATGCTCATCAATGTGAATAACATTACTTCCAGCAGTCAATCGCTTGATATCAACAATTACAATTCTTCGGGTTCAGCTCTTTCTGCCATTACTGCAACCGGGCATCTCGTTGCGGAATGGGGACAAGGAGTAACGTTCCAAACCTATTCCTCTCAGGGGGATGCCACCACGCTCATCCACTTCAATGACATTACTTCAATGGGGAATGGGATATATAGCTTTACTGAGGCTAGCCGGGGTACAGCAACCACCGATATCACCGTGACGGGCCAGATTAACTCCAGTAACGGGGAGGGTATTACCCTTAATACGCAGAGCATTGACGGCAATACCCTGGTCAACATTGACGTCAATAATATCGCCAGTGAATACGATGCTATCCAATTCTATAACAATAACTACATCACAGGCGTGGATGATGGCACCGGCGTAGACAACGGCACATCGACCATT
>NZ_CGBP01000089.1 GCF_001053095.1 Yersinia similis
GAGCCGTTCTCGTTGTAGAGCAGTAGATTATCTTCCCGATCATATTCACAGCGGATAGTTCTGGCATCGGGCAGCCCGCTATCGGAAGCCGAATGATGGTACAAGATAAGTTCAGTGACTATCTAAACGATCACCTTTAATATATCGATAGGTAATTAAAAAAATTATTCACAGAATCTAAAATATCATCGATAAAATCGAATTATTTAGCATCATCATATAAAAATCAAGAAAACCTATTTATAAATTCATCATAAATACTTTCCGAATTCAATATTTTAGCTGATGAATTTTCAATTTCTCTTACTCGCTCATCATCAGACATAGAGACAAAGAAGACAACCTCATTAAAATCAAATCCAAGCGTTTCTTTTAAAGCCAACAAAGATGATATCATCATCCCATGAACTTTTTTTTCAAAAATAAATCCATTATTTAATGATTCACTTACCTTAGATAACTCCTTATTAATGACATTTATCTTACTGTACTCCAACGAGTTATTCCCATAGCCCCACTCAGTCGGGATCCATTTTGTACTTTTAAAACCACCATCATAATCCCCAAACATTTTCTTAATTTCCTCTGGAGACATAAATTCTCTAAATTCTTTTAAATTGTCATTTTGAGATAAAACAAAATCTTTTCTCTCTAAAAACTCCAATGTATTAAAAACCAGAAAAAACCCACTCACATCGCTATCTACCACTAAACTAATTGCATATATATTTTCATTTTCAACTTTATTTAAAAGATCAAAAAAATCCATTTTAACAGCTTCAATAAGCTTACCTTCAAAGGACGTATCAAAAAAACTCATATTAATATCCTCCAAAAACTGACTGACCAATTGACTGGAGTCGAGATTCCATTTTTCCTTTTGCACATTTTTTATCTATCTCCCCAGATTCCATTTGAGCGTCTAAATCTCGATCCGCTTTTGCTAATCCTAAAGCTACCTTTTTAGCATTATCAGTTGTATGAACTCCTTCAATATTAGAAGCCCACATAAGATTAGACATATCATTAACAGGATCTATATCATACTTAGATAATATAGATTTACTCGCATTCACAAAAGGCTGCCTAGAATCGCCTTCAAAATTACCTTTAAATACTATGTGATGCCCATGAGCATTAGTCAAACCACCCGGTTGTGCTACATTTGCATCTCTTAGTTTCTGGGACCAATTCGTCAACCCCAGCGGATCCACCCATCCCAGTGTATTCACCGCAAACTGGTACGGATTT
>NZ_CGBP01000090.1 GCF_001053095.1 Yersinia similis
TGTAAGTATCCCACCAAAACGACCCATTCATTTTTAGAGATCTTCCGACATACTGATTATGTCACCTGAGGAGATCGCTATGCGTAAGATCCGATTCACCGAGCACCAGATCATTGCCGTTCTGAAATCTGTAGAAGCTGGTCGAACCGTCAAAGATGTGTGTCGTGAGGCTGCTATTTCTGAAGCCAGCTATTACAACTGGAAGGCGAAATATGGCGGGATGGAAGCCGCTGATATAAAAAAGATCAAAGATCTTGAAGACGAGAATCGTCGTCTGAAGCAGATGTTTGCCGATCTGAGTCTGGAATGCCGGGCACTGAAAGACGTCATCGAAAAAAAGCTTTAAAACCAGCGATAAAGCGTGAGCTCGTCAACTATCTGACCACGCAATTTACGATGAGCATACGCCAGGCATGCAGGACGTTATCGCTAAGCAGGACGGTGTTTCGTTATCAACCGGATACGCGACGTGATGAAGCGGTGATCCAGAGGCTGACCGAGGTCGCTGAGCGCTATCCCCGCTACGGTTTTAAGAAGCTTTTTCAGGTACTTCGCAGGCAGGGGCACGTCTGGAACCACAAGCGTGTCCACCGGATTTACTGTCTTCTCAAACTGAATTTTCGTCGTAAGGGTAAACAACGCCTGCCGGTGCGCAATCCGGCTCCGCTGGCAACGCCGGAAGCACTCAACCAAAGTTGGTCGATTGATTTTATGCACGACGCGCTGACATGTGGCCGACGTTTTCGGACTTTCAATGTTGTCGATGATTTTAACCGTGAAGCTCTGGCGATAGAAATTGACCTAAATATCCCAGCGCAGCGTGTCGTCCGGGTGCTGGACAGGATAGTAGCAAACCGTGGATATCCGCTGAAGATGCGGATGGACAATGGGCCGGAACTGATATCACTGGCGCTGGCGCAATGGGCTGAAGACCATGGTGTGATGCTGGAATTTATCAAGCCAGGTAAGCCAACACAGAACGCGTTTATCGAACGTTTTAACAGGACGTACCGGACAGAAATACTGGATTTTTATCTGTTCAGAACCCTGAATGAAGCACGGGAAATCACAGAGCGTTGGCTGGCTGAATATAACAGCGAACGACCTCATGAATCCCTGAATAACCTGACGCCGGAAGAATACCGGCTGATGGCTGAGAAACCGGAAATCTCAAAAAGTGTGTGGAACTAAAGCTGGGATACTTACA
>NZ_CGBP01000091.1 GCF_001053095.1 Yersinia similis
TCTGTTCGCCGCGACCGCCCTCTGACCCATGATGAACTGGCCTACTATGAAGACCCTCATCCGGTCACCGCCAACCAACTGCTGACCCCGCGTCGCTGGGAAGACAAAAAGACGGATTTATGGACGGTATTCCAGCGCCTGCAAGAAAATTTAACTAAAGGGGGCTTGTCCGGCATCAGCGCCAAAGGCAAACGTACCCAGACCCAGGCAGTGAATGGCATTGATGGCGATATCAAACTCAACCGGGCACTGTGGGTGATGGCTGAGCGATTAAAGCAGGCCATGAGCTGATGTCTTGCCTGCCTGTTTTGATGCCCATGGCTACGCGCAATATAGCCCCCAACGGCAACTGATTTTTACCGCATCTCGGTCATCACACGACTGATAATTAATCGTACCTAAACACACCTCCCGGTAAGCACTTACTCACTTTTATCCCCCCCACAAACAGGTTCCCCCGGTTTTCCGGTAGGGCCTGTTTTGTGATTAACCGATGATGACACAAGGATTTTTCTCATGAATACGCAAATCAATACAGATACAAACACACTCACAGCCACCCTGGTTTCTGATGCGCAACGCATCCATTTCTGGGCAAAACACTTTGGTCAGGTACCCAAATGGGCGTTGATTGAACCACAGGTTTTTCGTTGGCTGGACCGCTTGTGTGACGACTACCACGGCGACTTCTGGGACTTCTACACCTTGGCTAACGGTGGGGCATTTATGGTGCCGGGCACGGGGCAAGACTATGTGTTGTTTAACGCGCTCAATGGCAATGGTGCCACTGTCAGTCGTGAAGCCGCGGGTATCACCGCCTGCCTGATGACCTACAGCCATTGTGCCTACAGCACTGAAAGTGAGGCGATTACCGAGCATTTTTACCGATTGCGCGAATATGCCTTACAACACCCTGAAAGCCAGGCTATTTTTGACTTGATTGACTGATGAACAGGAGTTCCCCCATGCCACATCAGCCTATGCGTGCTTCACTCCCCACCTTGCCTTTTGCCCAGCAACAGATTATCAGCCAGGCACTGGCGATACTGGAAACCCAACTCCGACACCGGCCCTACACCTTGACCTCACCCGAGGCAGTGAAAGCCTGGCTGCAACTTCATCTTAGTCCTCAGGGGCGGGAGTGTTTTATGGTGCTCTTTTTGGACAACCGCCACCGCTTGATGGCCAGTGAAACCGTTT
>NZ_CGBP01000092.1 GCF_001053095.1 Yersinia similis
CTACCACGGGCGCTAACAGGTAGCCCCGGAATTTAAGAGAATCGAACTTATGGCACTGTCTATCCACACTAATGCTTCTGCTAAAACAGCTATCAACAGCCTGAGTAATGCGGGTCTGGCGAATGCCAAATCCTCACAGCGCCTGTCTACCGGTTTCCGCATTAACTCACCAGCGGATAACGCGGCAGGCTTGCAGATCACCAACCGTATGGAGAAGTTTTTAAACGGTGCGGGCCAGGCTAAGCAGAACATTCAAGAATCCATCGCTATGCTGCAAATCGCCGATGGTGGCTTGGCTGAATCGGTCAAAACCCTGAACGCCATGAAGAAGCTGGCTACCCAGGCGGCGAACGACACCAACTCCGCAGCAGACCGCGAGGCTATCCAAAAAGAATTTACCATTCTGGGTGAAGAGC
Source organism: Yersinia similis (assembly GCF_001053095.1). GTDB lineage: Bacteria > Pseudomonadota > Gammaproteobacteria > Enterobacterales > Enterobacteriaceae > Yersinia > Yersinia similis. The sequence continues at coordinate 417 of NZ_CGBP01000092.1, forward strand.
TGCAAAACGCGCTGAACAACACCGAATATAACTCCGAGAAGCTGTTTGCTAAAGATGGCAAAATGCGTAAGGAATTGAACTTCCAAAGCGGCACCGATGCAGAATCCAGCCTGAAATTAGATCTGAATAGCGTGATTGAAGAGCTGACGGAGAGTGTGACCAAGCCGGGGACGGCAATTACTGCTGATGCGGGCGGTACGGCAGCGCAAAAAGAACTCCATAGATTGGAGGCGATAACAAAGAATGCTAAGGACGCTGAAGATGCTCTTGTAGCATTGCAAGGTGAACTAACGGTTAAAAATGGTGTCGCAGCAGGGAAAAACTTTGTTATTCCTGAATATACGGATGCACAGGGTACTCTCGTCCCTACCGAGACAATTCTTAGTGCTACTACTGTTTCTCAAACCGATATCAACAAAATGGACGCTGCTGTTACTGCTCTGAAGGCTACACATACAGCCGCAAAAAAAGACTCGGATGACTACGCAAACAACAATCTGGTAGGTGGCGGTGTCATGAACATGCGACTGGCGGATAAAGATCTGGCCATGGAGGCGGATAAAAAGTTGTCGGAAGTGATTGATGCCTACGGCGCTTTCCGTGCCACGCTGGGGGCGAACCAGAACCGCCTGCAATCCTCTTCCAACAACCTGGATAACATGATCAGCAACACACAGCAGGCGCTGGGCAGCATTAAAGATACCGATTTTGCG
>NZ_CGBP01000093.1 GCF_001053095.1 Yersinia similis
CGACAATGCGCTGCTGTACCGGATATCCCATTGTCAGGTGGCATTCAGCGATGGCGAATGGATCCATTTTACCGGCACAGGCTATCTGATTCGACTTAATGCCTGGACCCACCCGGTGTTGCGCCTCAAACGACTGAGGCTCTCCAAAACCTGCCGCCGTCTGGTCACCACATTAATGAAACGTCATGGGCTAACCTACCTACATATTGATGCCCTGGGCGATGTGTTGCCCGGTTTCGCCACATTCGACTGGTGATACCCCCGTTCGTTTCCTGACGTATCCCGCATTATCCATATTGAGAACATCTCCATGAAACCACACCCCACAACAGCGGGTGCATTACCCGTGCCTGCTATTTATCAACAACTGCTCGCTTTCCTGCTGGAGCACCACTACGGCCTGAGCCTCAACGATACGCCCTATCACGATGAACAGGCGATTGCACAACAGATTGAACAAGGGATTTCAGTGGGCGATACCATTAATGCATTGGTTGATAAATATGTATTAGTGCGAATTGGTCGTAACGGGTTCAGCGCACTGGCGCAAGACCCGATGTTGAGCAAGGGCGATATCGTGCGGGCTCGCCAGGCTGCGGGTCTGTGGCGTGCGCATTTTCCGCCAATGTTGCTGTACCCAACCGAGTCCCTCAATCCTATTCCACAGAGACCGTTAACATGAATAACCACATGACTACTTCCCCAACATGGGGCCTGAAACGTGACATTACGCCACGTTTGGAAGCCAGACTGGTGCAGGAAGGAACGCATCTGCATTTTCTGAGCGACAGAGCCCACATTGTCGGCACCTTTTCCCTTGAAGCCACTCAGGCTCTTGATGCAGCGTTTCCCGCGCTGATAACCAAACTGGAATCGCAGTTGCTGTCCGGGGCGCTGGATCCACGCCGTCAGCAAGGCATTACGGTTCGGCACGGGGGATTTGTCTGTGACGCCGATACGCTGGGCAGTCACGGTTACCTCTATATCGCGGTGTATCAGAAACTGGCTTGAACAGCAGACACTGGCACCTGAAACATCCCTCTTCCTCGACGCCAACAACAA
>NZ_CGBP01000094.1 GCF_001053095.1 Yersinia similis
CGCTGTAATTGCGTCAGGGCATCGAAAAGCGCCTTCTGTTCTTCTGTAAGCGTCATTTCGACCCCTTATAAGTTAACCGTTTTCCAACATTTTAATTTGTGTCTCAATGAGTTCAGCCAGACTATCACATGACTCCCATACACGATCTGTGCCAATGCGGTCACATGCTTCCCATTTACCCGTGCGCGAATCATAGTAAAACGTATCAGTGTTATTTCCACCAATAACAATCAGGTTTGTCATGGTCTCATCTTTAAAGCCGGGAATATTCAGAGCATTGTTAAATTCAATCAGCCCAGCAGTATCTTCACCGTCACTCATACCATAAAATACGCATCCATCAGCAAACAACCCATTGCTAATACGCAGAAAAGAGCCGTATTGCTTCCAGAAATCAGGCTGTTCTGGGCTTATCTCTCGTCCAAAGTCATAAGTTTCCAGCTTGCCAGTATAAGGTGGATTGATGTTGTATCCCATGCTTTTGCTGATGCGATTAAACTCATTAACCGCCTTTTCTAAATTTGTCATACACACCTCACGGATAAATCACGCCTTTGGGAACGGGCCACAGCACTGTATTTTCACCTTTAGGCGAAAGGTTATTACTGATGCGACGCTGTGTTGTTGTAAAAACTGGATGTTCTGGAGCACTTTTGATTAGAACTAGGTTTGAGAAATCATTAGTTCCACTATCTTCAAGTGGCAACTTATGGTGTGCTTGATAATCCTTGGGGATCCTGCCAATGCTTAACATTTCACGTTGCGAGGTATCCAGTCTGGCTACAACATCAGGATGGTTAGCAATGCTTTTAGCAAAATCTCTGCGTACAGAGTTATTAAAAGTGCGACGCAAAGCTAAAAGGTCTTCGTTACTCCTTTTGATGTAATTCATCTTCACAACATCGACGTTTTGCAGCAATACGTTTTTACCTTTATAGGTGCCAAGATAGCTGTCTAGTTTTTCCAGCTCAACAGCTTTCCCTAACTTAGCGACATCGCCTAATTTGCCAACTTTT
>NZ_CGBP01000095.1 GCF_001053095.1 Yersinia similis
GCTTCAAGCCAGCGGCCTTTAAGATTGATAGCGGGCGGCGGGTTGCGCTTACCTCTTTGCGGGACATATCCCACCGTGTAATAACGCTCTGTTTTCGGTGTTTTATTTATGCCAGTTCCTGACGTAGAATGTGCCTTAGCCATAGTAACTCCTGCTTAGTTGCTCGTGGTTAGCGGGGCTGAGGTGCTGATACACCTCAACCCTGTGTTAAAATACCGTGGTTATCACTTCTTCTCTGGGTCAACTGGCTGTAAAGCCGATTCAACCCGATGCTTCACAATCACCGCATCAATTAACTTAATTACTGTTTCCTGCTCTTCCGGTTGGCACTGCGACAAGGCTTTAAAACGCTCTAATAAGCGCGTATTCCTAATCGATGAGGTCTCGTTAGACGAGCCAAGTAGCAGATAATCAATGCTGGTAACCAGTAACTCAGCCAGCGTAATTAATTTATCCGCCGGTGGAATATGCATCCCTGATTCATATTTATTGTACTGTGAAAGTTGCAAGCCAATACGGGTCGCGACTTCCTTTTGTGTTTTATGTTGTTGTTTACGTAATTCTTTTAGCCGTAGGCCAAATGCCCGGCGCTGTTCTTCCGTCTGCATCATCTCGTCTATCACGTCAGTCATAAGATGCTCCAGTATAAGGCCACTTTTAAAAACGAATTAACATCGTATAACGATGCTATTAGATATCGTAATACGATGCAAATTAAATGTTAACGTATTTTAAAAAAGGAACGTTCTCGGGGCAGTCTGACTATCTCATATCTAAAAACTGCGGTTTACCAGATGCAGACCGAGCTGAACCGGGAGATACCGCTGGAGGAGTTACTGCGCCAGCTGGCGGTGTCCGCCGATGAACATCAACCGGCCTCGCCGGTCTTGATAAAACAAATTGATGACCGCTGGAA
>NZ_CGBP01000096.1 GCF_001053095.1 Yersinia similis
TGCCAGCACCGCGTTTGATTTTGGTTCGACGGTGGGCGGGGCGTTTAGTGGGATCGTCAATCTGACAAATACCACCTTTGCCTTAAGTGCGGATAACGCGGCGGCACTGGCCAGTGCCACATTAAAACTGTCGGATGACAGTGTGACCACGGTGGGCACTACCGACCGCACCCTGCACGGGCTGGATTTGAGTGGTGGTACGCTGGTATTCGACGGTTCGCCGCCGCAATCTCAGGCTAACGGGGTCGTCACCGTCACCGATCTGGCATTGAACAGCGGGACGGTCAGCATTACCGGGGCGGACAACTGGGAGAATGAACATCCGGTGACGCCACCGAACGTATCGCTCCTTGAGCAGGATCGGGGTGACATTCTGCTGCAACTGATTGATGCCGATAATGTGACCGGCAATGCCAATGATCTGGAGCTGATGATCAATGGCACCACTATTTCCCCTGGACAAGGGGTGCAGTCTACTGTCCAACAGGGCGGGTCTACGGTGGCGAATGCCATCCATAATTATGGCCTGACCAGCAGTAACGGTAACGGCGGCAGCGGCCTATATGTGAATTACACCCTGAGTGCGCTGGAGTTGTTAGTCGATGGCGCTAATGCGTTGTTGCTGGCGACCGAAAGCGGTTTGACGGCCAACAGAGAATTGAATGCGGAGTTATCCGGTGTTGGCGGTTTGGTGGTGGATGCGCAAAATGGTGCCTTAACCTTGGCTAACGGCAATAACAGTTACGAGGGAACGACCACCGTCACTGCGGGTGAGTTGATCCTCGGGGCGAATGGCGCTTTCGGCCAGACGTCATTACTGGATATCGCCAGTGG
>NZ_CGBP01000097.1 GCF_001053095.1 Yersinia similis
TCTTTCTCTTTATCAAAGATAGGGGAAAGGGCATTGTTGGCCTGCTCCACATCACGGCTCAGGTCATCAACATTCTGCTGCTGGTTATCCGTGTCACGCACCGTGATCGTACCTTCAGAAACGGCCGCATGGGTGGTGCTGTCGGCGTGACCTTCGTTATTGGCCCCGACCAGCAAGCCGTTGGCCATATTGCCAACAAACTGACTGCCGATATTCCCCCCGGTGCTGATACCCACACTTTGATGTTCAACCTTGAAATCGGCTTGATTATCGATATCACTGAAGCCCAGTGTCCCGGTATCCAGCGTGTTTTTATCGGCTGTCGCCGTGCTGCCAATCACCGCACCGTCAAGCTGGGTGTGTCCACCCACCGTGATATCAAAGCCGCCCGAACCGGCAAAGATACCGGTCTGCTCCTGCACCGAGTCAAAGTTGCTGTTCAGCTTGTCCTGGCTGCCATTGATACTGATACTGCCCGTCATGGAGCCAGGGCTGAAACTGCCGCCAACACTGCTATTTTGTTGTTTGGCGTCATAGTTATCGCTGTCCTGCTGGCTTTGCAGCAACAGGTCGCGGCCCACCTCCACCTTCACCGTTTCGCCGCTGACCTGCGCACCGACCAGTGAGGTATCGCGGCCACTGTGCACCGACAGCGTGCCGCCGCTGTCAAGGGTCGTTTCAGTCCAGGAGGTGCCGTCGCCGTGCTCACTTCCCTGACCTTTATTGGCGTTGGCAAAAATACTCAGACCACTGCTGGCCCCACTGATGCCCAGACTGACGCCAACACTGCCGCCACTGCTGCTGTTGCTGCCGTCGGTTTTTTG
>NZ_CGBP01000098.1 GCF_001053095.1 Yersinia similis
GCCTACGGCGCTTTCCGTGCCACGCTGGGGGCGAACCAAAACCGCCTGCAATCGTCTTCCAACAACCTGGATAACATGATCAGCAACACACAGCAGGCGCTGGGCAGCATTAAAGATACCGATTTTGCGGATGAGATGAAAAACCACGCGCAGAGCGAGATGTTAATGCAATCGAGCGTGATGATGTTGAAAAAAGCCAGCGCAGCAACACAGTTGATTTCTACTCTGTTGCAAGGCTAATAACCCGTCATCCTTCGCGTTGCAGGGGGGGTACTCAGTTGCCCCTTCCCACCACTCGAATGATTTAGAGCCATTAATCAATCGATACCGCTTCTTGGAGCGGTATTTTTTATTTTATACCGGGCATAGCCCGGCTTTTAGGTAGTGGATAACCTCCCACCCAGAATTTAAGCAAATTCACTTTATCTGCATATTACGTTTAATAATCCCCCCTCCGGTGCCGCTTTATTTTACTACCACGGGCGCTAACAGGTAGCCCCGG
>NZ_CGBP01000099.1 GCF_001053095.1 Yersinia similis
GCCGTTCAGGGTCACGGTGGCTGGCGTCACGCCCAGCGCACTACCGCCCACACTGACACTCAGGCTGGCCACACCGGATACGGTCCCCGCCGTCAGAGTCGCGGTATAGAAGCCGCTGGCCTGCTCGGTCACATTGCCCAGCGTTCCGAGGGTGCTGGTAAAGGCGACCGTTTGACCGGTGACCGGGTTGTTGTTGTTATCACGCAGTGTCAATGTCACCACCGAGGTGTCGCTGCCATTGGCTTCGATATTGACCGGCGCGGCCACCAACGTGGAGTTCGTGGTGCTCAGGTTGCCACTGTCGCCGTTCAGGGTCACGGTGGCTGGCGTCACGCCCAGCGCATTGCCGCCCACACTGACACTCAGGCTGGCCACTCCGGATACGGCTCCGGCAGTCAGGGTCGCGGTATAGAGGCCGCTGGCCTGCTCAGTCACATTGCCCAGCGTTCCGAGGGTGCTGGTAAAGGCGACCGTTTGACCGGTGACCGGGTTGTT
>NZ_CGBP01000100.1 GCF_001053095.1 Yersinia similis
CCTTCAATGTGATCTTCAATATAAAAACCATCATCATCTAATATGTTAATTTTCATTATCATCCTTATTCTATTGATATGTTGGCTGCAAAACTTACATAGTCAAAATTATTGACGTTGTAGATAAACACGTCACCAGTAGCTTCGATTGCCGCGAACGCTGACTGCTCCGATGTTGACCGTGAAACAACAGGATAGCGAGTGCTTCTGGCTGGGCGGTACCCGGCTGGTAGTGTTAACATTGCCACTCCATTTGCCCCCCCGCCAGCGGTTATTGTTACTTGAGCAAAACCATTTACTTTGCGGCACGCTACCATCTCGCCTTGAAAAGGCACCCACCCATTCTTCAGTGTTAAATTAGTCCACGCCGTATTTACAACTTTGCTAGCAGTAAACGCGTCAGCCTCTAAAGTTGTAGTGCGCGATGCAAGTTGTGTTATCTGCGTTGCTAATTCGAGCGCGTTAATTTGACCATC
>NZ_CGBP01000101.1 GCF_001053095.1 Yersinia similis
AAAGGTATTTACGACTACGGTGGTTGGGATATCAGCGATGCGAAAAATAAGCATGAAGCCCCGAGTTGCATTATGCACTATCTGGATTCTCGAGAAGCGGGGGGAGATAAACAGAACTCTTACCTCAGTTTGGTATTACCCTGGTTCTATCTTAAAGAAGCACAGGGCATGGCACGTTTCAATGATTGGTTGGCTTACTTATGCCAGCAACTGGAGCCAGATAGCGGGGACTGTGGTTATTGTCTGGCCCTGCCGAGGGATTATCATGATTACTTTTCCATCGAATATGAATTAGCAAGACGTTATCCTCCATTACAAGTGAACTCCGCTGTACATACGACTAAAAAGCATTATAACCACAGTATTCGCGGTGTTAATTGGATCACCATTTTAAATAACCGCTATATCAAGCGATTAGGGGGTGAGGCCTGGGTGCGTCAAGTGCTCTCCCGTGACCCGGCGATCC
>NZ_CGBP01000102.1 GCF_001053095.1 Yersinia similis
CTACGGAGGGGTAAATTTCAGCTGTAATGTTTCAATTTTCAGCTTGTTCCAGATTGTTAAAGAGCAATATTTCACAACACACTGTGCCTTGCGACCCCAGTACGTTTTGAAATAGTTTTATATGGTGGAGCTAAGCGGGATCGAACCGCTGACCTCCTGCGTGCAAGGCAGGCGCTCTCCCAGCTGAGCTATAGCCCCATATAAAAAGCAAATCACCTTATTGCTGCAACTCAACAGGGAATGGTGAGTTGGTGGGTCTGAGTGGACTTGAACCACCGACCTCACCCTTATCAGGGGTGCGCTCTAACCACCTGAGCTACAGACCCAACAAGGTACTAAAGCCCGACCAATTTCTCAGCCCGGCTTTATTTGCTCGTTACTTTCTATCAGACAATCTGTGTGGGCACTGCGCAATGCGTATCGTTAGGTAAGGAGGTGATCCAACCGCAGGTTCCCC
>NZ_CGBP01000103.1 GCF_001053095.1 Yersinia similis
TCAGGGTGCCGAAGCCGGTGATCCGGTTCGGGTCGCCATCCAGAATAGCCTCTTCACGGTTATCAATACGGCCGAGATCGAACGCGGCGGCTCCTGTTCCACCCAGCACCAGATGGCTGTTGGCCAGATCCAACGCGGCATCATTCATATCCACGTAATTACCATTGAAGACCAGTGCCTGCGTGGCCCCTTCAAGGGCATAGCCAGATTGCAGCTCTAACGTGGCTGATTTTTGAATGTTATCAAGCCGATGGATGCCAATTGCGGTGCCGCCGCCGCCGTGCACCAGGCCGCCCACGGTGACATAGGTGTCTGCGGTATTGGTGTCGATATTAATCCCGTAGCCCTGCTGCGAAACCAGTGCGCCCCGGGTGATCAGATCAATGGTCGATGTGCCGTTGTCTACGCCGGTGCCATCATCCACGCCTGTGA
>NZ_CGBP01000104.1 GCF_001053095.1 Yersinia similis
AAGCGATAGCGGGAGGCAGTGCGCCGTATCTGGCGGAAGTGATTAAGCAAAGCACGGGTGATAACGAAGAAGCGCGACTGGCGGCACATGCGGTGGTCGGTTCTGTTCTGGCACATCTACAGGGCAATAGCGCGCTGGCGGGAGGCGCAGGTGCCTTGACGGGTGAGATAGCGGCTGATTTAATCATGCAGCAGTTGTACCCGGGGAAAATGGTTAGCGAACTCAGCGAGACAGAAAAACAGACCATCAGCGCGTTAAGTACATTAGCGGCAGGGCTGGCGGGGGGCTTGACGGGAGACAGCAGCGCCGACGCGGTTGCGGGTGCACAGGC